>CAJIYR010000013.1 GCA_905181735.1 uncultured Hyphomicrobiales bacterium | reverse complement strand
GTCAGGTCTTCCAAACTATCTTTGCCAATTCGTATCTGGCTATTTCTAATTCCTAATCTCTTAAGCCTCTCATATATAGGTTTTACTCTCGCCTCACTTATATCATGAGAATATACTTGCCCTTTATTTTCCATTAACGTAGAAAAAACTGCCGTCTTTCCGCCTGCACCACAACAATAATCAAGAACTTGCATTCCTGGTTTGGCACCAGATAATAAAGAGACAATCTGAGACCCTTCATTTTGAACCTCAAAATAACCTTTAATAAAAAATTTAGAATTTTCAACTTTTACCGACCTGTCTAATCCTTCTTTCTGCTTAATTCTAATTCCTTTTACAGAATATTTAGTGATTTCTGGATTAAATTTATTCAATTCTTTTAGAACTCTATCTCGCTTTGTTTTAAGTGTATTTACCCTTATATCTAAAGATGGCCTAGAAGATAACGCAACCGCTTGCTCCAAAGTATCTTCACCAAAAGTTTTTTGAAATTCGCCATCAAGCCATTCTGGGTAATCGCCCCTTACCCAAATAGGAGCATCTTCAAGAGCAGCAACATCCTTGATTAGCAAAAGTTCATCTTCTGTTAAAATATCAGGAGAATGAATTTCTCCGTTAAAAATATCACTTATTTCTTCAACACTTTTCTCCCACAATAATCGAAACATACCTATGCACAGTGATCTTGGGCTATCGTCTTTCATTAGCGTGGCAGAAGAATTTTTCTTCCTCAAAGTAGCATTCACAATATTGTTTATTGCATTTCTATCGCTAGACCCAGCATACCTATTGTTTCTAGCCCATTCCCTTATAGCGATTGGCACAGGTTGATACCTATCAATCACTTGGTGTAGAATTTCTATTGAAGAGCTGACTTGTGCAGATATTCTCAACGGACAGTAGGATAGTTAGGTGATTCACGGGTGATAGTTACGTCATGAGCGTGACTTTCTCGTAATCCTGCATTTGTAATTTTTTGAAAAATAGCTTTCTTTTGAAAATCTTTCAAATCTTTAGCGCCAGTATAACCCATAGAAGCCCTAAGACCCCCCATTAATTGATGAATAACAGCGGATACAGGACCTTTATAAGGAACCTGCCCTTCAATACCTTCTGGAACTAATTTATGAATATTTTTAACCTCTTCTTGAAAATATCTATCAGCGGACCCTCTTGCCATTGCGCCTATAGACCCCATTCCACGATAATACTTATAACTTCTTCCCTGAAATAAAAATATCTCACCAGGACTTTCATCTGTTCCAGCAAGCAATGATCCTATCATCGCACAATTAGCACCGGCAGCTAACGCTTTTGCTAAATCACCAGAGTATTTAATACCTCCATCTGCAATCATAGGAATCCCAATTGTTTGCAAATATTCTGATACTTCCAATATTGCGCTGAACTGAGGGACTCCAATTCCTGCAACAATTCTTGTTGTGCAAATAGAACCAGGTCCTATACCCACCTTTACGCAATCTGCACCAGCATCAACGAGAGCTTTAGCACCTTCTTTTGTTGCGATATTTCCTGCTATTACTTGCAGGTTTGGGTACTTTTTCTTAATACTTTCAACAGCTTTTAGGACTTTTAAAGAATGTCCATGCGCAGTATCAACAACTATGATATCTACTTCAGCTTCAATCAATTTTTCTGTTCTTTCTTCTCCCTCGCTACCAACAGTTGTTGCCGCAGCAACTCTTAATCTGCCTTTTTCGTCTTTTGTAGCGTTAGGATGAAGTTTAGCTTTTTCAATATCTTTTACTGTAATTAAACCAACACATCGATACTCACCGTCAACAACAATTAGTTTCTCAATTCTATTTTTATGAAGAAGAGCTTTAGCTTCCTCCATATTAACGCCTTCGGTAACTGTAATTATATTTTCTTTTGTCATAAGAGAGTCAATTGATTGAGTGTCGTCTGTTGCAAATCTAACATCGCGGTTAGTTAATATTCCAACTAATTTATCTAACTTTCCAATAACAGGAATCCCTGATATTGAGTGCTCTTTCATCAATGAAATTGCTTCTTTTAAACTCTTACCAGAATCTATAGTAACTGGATTAACCACCATACCAGATTCAAACTTTTTTACTTGCCTTACATGAGAAGCTTGGGTGTCGGGGTCTAAATTTCTATGAATTACGCCTAATCCACCAGCTTGCGCCATTGCAATGGCCAAATTTGCTTCGGTTACAGTATCCATAGCGCTGGATATTATTGGAATATTTAAAGATATATTTTTGGTGATATTGACAGACGTGTTTGTTTCGTTAGGCATAACACTCGATGCATTAGGTCTAATTAAAACATCGTCAAAAGTAAGGGCTTCCGTAATCATATATTCTTAACTAATTATTATAAGTAATTTATATTACCTATAATTCATAGCATTCTAATGCCGTGAATAAAAGCTAATATTTTATTTTTTGCAAAATAACAATCCTATCCCTTAAAACCATTGCCCAATACATATAATTCTGTTGAATCGGATCGACTTGATTTAGGTTTTATATGCTTAACGCTTTTAAATTCTTTTTTCATTCTGGTTAATATTGTGTTTTCTGTTCCTCCTCGAAACACTTTTCCTAAAAAAGCACCGTCCGGTTTTAAAACCTTTTCTGTAAAATCAAGCGCTGCCTCTAAAAGGCCAATTATCTTTAAGTGATCGGTATATTTATGACCTGTAGCGGATGCTGCCATATCACATAAAACCAAATCTATTAGAGAATCACCTAAATAAGACTTGATAATAGATTCGGCATCATCATCATAAAAATCTAGCAACAAGGTTTCGACACCTGGCAATGGATCCATCTCAAGTAAGTCAACGGCAATAACCTTACCCTTCCCCTCTATAGCCCCTATTCTTTCAGCTGCAATCTGACTCCAGCCTCCAGGAGCCGCACCCAAATCCAACACTTTCTGTCCAACTTTAAAAAGCTTATGCTTATCATCTATTTCTACTATCTTAAAAGCAGCCCTAGATCTGTAGCCTTTTTTCTTAGCTTCGTGAACAAAGGGGTCATTTAAATGCCTTTGTAGCCAGCGAGTAGATGATAAAGTCCTACCTCTTGCCGTTTTAACTCTAACCTTTAGATTAGGTGTATTTGTCATAATTTGCGCCTAAATTAAAAAAATTACAAATATTACTCCAAAGGATTTCTAGAGGTAATTTCTATACCAAAACCTGACAATCCAACAAAATGACTTTGTGTTGTGGTTATTAGGCAAATAGAATTTATATCCAAATCGCGCAATATTTGCGCACCCAGTCCGATATCTCTCCACTCCTCTACGCGTTGATTTTCACTTTCAGTCATTTCATCAACTCCTCTTGTATTCTTTGCTGAACGGGACTGTACCCCGATAGCGCCTTCTCTTAGATATATAACAACACCTCTTCCATCGTTACTTATTTTTTCCATTGCCTTCCCTAAAACAGAATGGTCTCCAAATACATCTGAAATTATATTTTCACGATGAATTCGTGTGTTAACATTTAAGCCGTCCCCTATATCTCCATATACTATCGCAATATGATGTAATTCATCAAAAGGTGTGGTGTAAGTGTAAGCTTCTGCTGGTCCAAAGTTAGTGTTAATGCTAACTTTTTGAATTCTCTGTATTAATTGTTCCCTTTGTTCTCTATAGGTTATTATATCAGCAACTGATATAATTTTAAGGTCATGTTCTAATGCAAAATTTGATACCTGCTCACCCCTTTTTACAGTGCCGTCATCATTCATTAATTCAGCCAAAAGTCCAACAGGAGGTTCGCCCGCTAGTCTCGCAAGATCAACAGATGCTTCTGTGTGACCAGAACGCATTAAAACTCCACCTTCACGTGCAATTAATGGAAAAACATGACCTGGTCTAACAAAATCTCTCGAACCAATATTGCCATTAGCAAGCGCTCTGATTGTATTACAGCGCTCTGCAGCAGAAATACCTGTAGTTAATCCATCTTTACAATCAACGGATATTGTAAATGCAGTACCTAAAGGAGCATCATTTGACGATACCATCGGCTCAAGATGTAATTTTTCAGCGATTTCTTGTGTAACAGGAGCACAAACAATACCACTAGTGTGTCTAATTATGAAACCTGTTTTTTCAGGCGTGGCTTTAGATGCAGCCATTATTAGATCACCTTCATTCTCACGATCATCATCGTCAACTACAACTATCATTTCTCCATTTGCAATTGCCTTAACGGCCTCTTCTACAGTATTAAATTTCATAAAAACTCCTAATTATCAGATTATTAAATAGCTGTCTCAATTGCAAAATTGATATAAAGCTCACGTAACTTTAAACTAATAGGACCAGGTTTACCACCCGATATTAGTTTACCGTCAATTCTAACCACTGGCATGATAAATGCAGAAGCGCTAGTAAAAAAAGCTTCTGTTGCATTGTAAGCCTCATCTACAGTAAACGCTCTTTCTTCAATCGATATACCAAAATCTTCTGCTAAAGTCATAATAGCCTTACGTGTAATGCCAGATAGAATCATATTATCAGTATTTCTTGTTATTAACTTATCCCCTTTAATAATAAAGGCATTGCTTGACCCTCCTTCTGTGATGCATCCGTCTTCTACCATCCAAACTTCGTCAGCGCCCTCTTCTTTTGCTATTTGCTTAGCCATCACTTGAGCGATAAGAGCTATTGATTTAATATCTCTTCTTTTCCATCTGATATCAGGGACTGTAATAACAATCGCACTCAAATCGTCGGGTTTTAAGTGTATTAAATTTTTACTTTGAACAAACATCACTAAGCTAGGCTTAACAATATCAGGGAACGCAAATTCTCTATCGCTTTCACCTCTTGTTACATGCAGGTATAAAGTCCCTTCTTTGATGTTGTTCTTGGTTAATAATTCTTTTTCTAAATCTGGTATTTCTGAAACTGGAACAGGAGAAAGTAATTTGATTGCACTTAAAGACCTTTCAAGTCTTTTTAAATGTTCAAAGTTATCTATAAGCTTTCCGTTAATTATAGCAGCAACTTCATAAACTCCGTCAGAAAACATTAATCCTCTGTCCCTCACAGATACCTTTGCATCTTCAATTGGAACATATTCACCATTTACATATGCTATATTCATAATAAAACCCATTAATCACTTATTTAGAAGTGGTTATATTTATACATTATTTTTTTAAATAAAAACTTTATTATGTGTATTGTTAACTTTAAATTGAAATATATAATCAGAAATTAACTTGCACACTAATAATATAATAGTTTAAATTATTAATTAATCAATTAGAGGCAAAGAATTTGACAGAGATATTTAATTTAAACATAAATGGTACCAACCAAGATGTTGAATGCGACCCAGATACACCTCTTGTCTACGTACTAAGAAACGACTTAAAACTTAAAGGCACAAAGTTTGGTTGCGGCGATGGTTTATGCGGCGCATGCACAGTAATTTCAGATGGAAAAGCAATTTTTTCATGCGATACTCCTGTATGGTCAATAAAAGACAAAAAAATACAAACCATTGAAGGGATATCAACTAGCTCTAAATTACACCCTATACAAGAATCTTTGATAGATGAACAAGGTGGCCAATGCGGTTATTGTTTAAGCGGTATTATAATGAGAGCTAAAGCTTTTATTGAGAATAATCCTAACTCCAGCATTTCTGATATTGCAAATGATTTGGATAGAAACTTATGTCGTTGTGGTTCTCAATCAAGAATACTAAGAGCTTTAGAAAAAGTTGGAATTATAGAGGCAAGTAAATGAATATGTTTCCTAACTCATTTATCTCAGCACCCAACATAGCAGATTGGTTTAAATTTACAGATAACGGAAAAGTCGAGATGATTTCTGGAAAAGTTGAGATCGGACAAGGTATTAATACTGCGTTCGTTCAAATTGCAGCAGAAGAATTAGACATAGATCCATCAAGAATAGATTTAACAGCCGGTGATACTCGTACAAAACTTGATGGTGGATGCACATCCGGATCTCTATCAATGCAAACCGAAGGGTTGTCGTTAAGAAAAGCTGCATCGGCCGCGAGAGTTGTTATGCTAGAAAAAGCTTCTGAACTACTTCAATCAAACGCTGGTGAATTAAGTATAAAAGATGGAGAAGTTTTTCTAAATGGAAATACAACCAATATTAGTTATTGGTCTTTAAGTGATGCTTTGGATCTCAATAAAAAGGTTGAGAGTTATATGAATCCAAAGAAGCCAAATGAAAGAAAACTGGTCGGGAAAAAATTAAATAGAATTGACTTACCTTTTAAAGTTACTGGAAAACCAATATTTATTCACGACCTTGAATTAGACAACATGCTACATGCAAGGATAGTAAGGCCTCCGTCACAATCATCTAGACTTATTAGTATTGATAAGGATTCAACCTTAAAAATAAAAGGATTAATTAAACTTGTGCAAGACGGCTCATTCATTGCAGTTATTTGCAAAAGAGAAGAAGTGTCAGTTAAAGTCGCTGAACAGGTTAAGAAATTATGTAAGTGGTCTAAAGCTCCAAAAGCTGTTGCAGATCCAATTGTATATATAAAAAATTTTAACGGTGAAATTCAAACAGGACTCTTAAAAGGTGAAGCTCTAAACAATGATAAGATTAACTTCTCAACAGAAGTATCAAGACAATATTTGTGCCACGCATCAATAGGACCTTGTTGTGCAATAGCCTGCTGGAACAAGAATAATTTAGAGGTTCACACCCACAGCCAAAGTGTATTTCCTCTTCAAAGATCTTTGGCAGCTGTGTTTAAGGTCGATGAAAATACCATAGATGTCATACATCACCAAGGTTCGGGTTGTTATGGGCACAACGGCTCTGATGACGTCGCTCTTGATGCAGCTTTAGTCGCAAAAGCTATCCCAGAAATTCCAGTAAGAGTTCAATGGTCAAGAGAAGATGAGTTATCTTGGTCTCCGCTAGCTCCAGCAATGGTCACCCAAGCCAGCGCTTATGTGAACAACGATGGTAAAATTGAGAACATGAGTCTCATGATAAAAAGTCCTCCACATGTAAAAAGACCGGTTGGTGCAGCTGCTGTTAATTTATTATCAGCGGACTATTTATTAGAACCAATACTCTCTCCTAATCCAATTGACACAGCTTTAGACAAAGGTGGTGCAGCAGATAGGAATTCAGTACCTTTATATGATATCCCTAACCTTACTTCACAAAAACAAATTATTTATGATCTTCCGTGGAGAACATCTGCTATGCGCGGATTGGGTGCTTTTGTTAATGTATATGCTATAGAAACATTAATGGATGATATAGCTTCCGAGTTGAATCTTGATCCTGTTCAATTTAGACTGAGCCATTCTTCGGATACAAGGATACAAGGCGTTATAGAAAATGTAGCAAAACTATCTGATTGGAACAAAAAGGACGATGGCAATACATTTAAAGGGATAGCTTTCTCTCGGTACAAGAATTCAGGAGCATACTGTGCAGTTGTAGTTGAAATTAAAGTTGACGAAGACATAGAGTTGATAAATGTATGGGCAAGTGTAGATGCAGGAGAATGCATAAACCCTGATGGTATTATTAATCAAATAGAAGGTGGAATAATTCAATCTGCTAGTTGCACGTTAATAGAAAAAGTAAATTTTGAAAATGAAGAAATCCAATCAAAAGATTGGGAAACTTATCCCATTATTAAATTTAACCAAGTACCGAGAACTTTTGTAAACATCGTAAGCCACCCTGATCTGCCTTTCCTTGGCGTTGGAGAAGCTGCACATGGACCAACGGCCGCAGCCATAAGCAATGCGCTTAGAAAAGCACTCGGAATTAGAATTAAGAGCATACCAATAACACGTGATGATATAGTTGCCGCGTTAAATGAATAGATTATCCTGCTGCAACTAATCCACCGTCAACATAAAGAGTGTGGCCTGTTATAAAATCAGAAGCTGTTGAAGCCAAAAAAATAGCAGCACCCATGTGATCACTAGGAACAGCAAATCTTCCAAGTTTTATTCTGGAAACTATGCCTTTTGCTCTGTCTGGGTTATTTTGCATTGCTTCGGATGTAAACTCAGTTAAAGTTGCCGTTGGCGCTAAAGTGTTAACTCTTATACCATGAGGAGCCCATTCTGTTGAAAGCGCACGTGTCATGTGAGCAACTCCGGCTTTTGCCATACAGTATGGAGCTTTTTTTGCATCAGTTGCCTCGCCCCATGTCGAGCCCATATTAATTATCTTTCCATAGCCACGTTCAAGCATAATCTCTGCGATTTTTTGACAACAGAAGAAAGTGCCTTTTAAATGGGTGGATGTAATTTTATCAAAATCATCCTCGGTAACTTCAACGGCAGATTTAGTAAAACCAAAACCAGCATTATTAACAAGTATAAGATCAGCATCTCTTTCAATGCTAACTTTCCTTGCAAGGCTAGAAAGATTTTTTATCTGATCTATTTTTGTAATATCTGTTACTAAGTAATCAGCATAACCTCCTGATTTTAATATACTTTCTTTAACTTTAATTAAATTGCTTTCATTGCGTGCAGCTAGTATAACATAAGCACCGGCACTGGCATAAGTTTCAGCTATTGCTCTACCAATACCAGTTCCGGACCCTGTTACAATCGCAATTTTACCATTAAGATCAAACGAAACTGGGGATAATTTACTTTCTGACATATTACCTTGTTCTTCCAGTTGTAGGGTCTAATGGATGAAGATCCAATACAAGTCTTTCATCAAAAGGGTATGTAGTGTAAATGTCAACACCATCTGCTGTGACAATATGATCGTTTTCCAATCTAAAACCACCGACACCAACAACACCAGCGTAAGGCTCAAGATTAAAAACCATACCTTCTTTTAATACTACAGGCTGGTCTTTAGAAGCTGGAGAGAAATAAGGAGCTTCCCAAGGATTTACTCCTGCTCCATGTCCAAGGCTATCGAGAACATAAGGATCAGCTTGCGCAAAAACATCAGCATTTGTTGCTCCAGGTTTAACGGCTCCTCCAGCATTAAATAATGCATCGTAACAATGTTGATGAACTTTTTTCATCTCTTCTGTTGGTTTAACATTTCCACAAATCCAGGTTCTTGTTAAATCTCCATAATAACCATTAAAGCACGCACCTATATCAATAATTACAGGATCACCATTACGTATAATCCTATCAGATGTAAACCTTCTATATGGAGCTGTATATGGTCCTGATGCAACAATATTTGAGCATTGAGTCCATTCCGAACCCATTGCAGTCATCGTTTCCCATGCTACGGCAAGAACTTCGCATTCTTTAACACCAGGTTTTAGAAAATCTAATGCATTATCTAAAGCCGCCTCTGTCATAGCGTTTGCAATTTTTAAACAATGTATTTCATCTTGCGTTTTAATTTCTTTAGCTCTCATTAAGACACTTTGATATCCATCTACAAATTCTGATTTTGGGAATGTCTCTTTAATAGCGGTCTCCATATTTATGTCCCAAATATCAATTCCAATCGTCTTACCTTTTAACGACCCGATAAAACCTTCAACTTGGTCAGCCCAACGCTTCATACCAACTTTTTCTCTGAAATTAGCTCGGGGTTGAATCTGTTGAGGTTCAAGCCAAGGCATTCTTAATTTGCAATGCTCGTAATCCATAGTCCACAAAATTGGTTGATGACCTCTAGCCAAAACCACCACTGCGTTACCCATAATAAAAGCAGGCCCTAAATGATGCCTATAACCCATCAGATATCGTGCATCCTCGGTTCTAAAGACAAACAATACATCACAGTTTGAGTTATCTAATGCTTCTTTTGCTCTATCAAGACGTTCTCTCAACATTCTTTGAGGATCAAAACGAGCTTCCCAATCAACCGGTAACATTCCAATATCTGACATACGATTCTCCCTTAATATAATATTTTTTTGAAATTAGTATTAAACTAAATAATTTTTACAATACTATAATTATATAGTCTACAACATATTGTAAATATGTAATATCAATAATTCTAATAAAATATATTTAAAATCCATAATTTATCATATACACTATTAAAACATAGGAATTGTAGACTTAAATGGGGGTAATATGGACAACGGAATATGGGCAACATGGTATAATCTAGATAACGATAATAAAAACGATCATATAGACTGGTTGCATAATAACTATTTGCCAAAAATCAGAAGCCATGACGGTATAGCTTGGGTCGCTCACTATAGAGTTGATGAAGAAGATTACAAAGAAAGAAGGGATACACTTCCCCATACAACTGAATCTATTCCTCAGGGCACGCAATTTATTTGCCTAATAGCAGCCACTTCACCACATGTCTTCTATAAACCAAATTCCCCTTTATTCAAAGAAAATCAATCCAATGAAACTATAAATCGTTTTGCAGAAAGAAAAGAAGCAAGAACAGCTATTTTAGTTGAAGAAGCAAGGGTAAATGGCCCTAACTTTGATAAAGTCACACCAGGCGGCGTTCCTGCAGAAGCAATACAAATGGGTAGCTACAACATGACAAGCGTTGAAAATGAGATTGAAATTGGCAAATGGTATGCCCAAGTTCGTTTTCCTTTTGTTGCGGGTGTTAACGGAGCGATTAGAGCAAGAAAAATGCTTTCAACTGTAGGTTGGGCAAAGCATTCTGTTTTATACGAATTTACATCACATGAGGACAGAAGAAAAGATATCGTAAAGCCCTTTGACCCTTTCAGTAGAAAAACTGTTGACGAGACAGTACATGCACCAGGGTCTCCGAGTATTGGTTATAGAATATGGCCACCTGTTAAATAATATATTTTTATAATTTGATTAGAAAAAAGAGGATTTAAAGATGATATATAACGTTAGAACATATAATTGTATTCCAAGAATGTTAAATAAATACGTCGACATATTTGAAAAATACGCAATGCCAGTAAACAATAAATATGGATTTAAGTTAATAGGATATTTCGTTAGTGATATTGGACCGCAGAACCAAATTGTACACATATGGGAGTACAAAGATCTAAATGAATTCAATGAAATGAGAAAAAAAAGAGCCGCAGACGCTGGTTGGTCGGACTTTCGAGAGAAGACAGCTGGAATGATTGCAAGCCAAGAAGATAAAATTATGAATGGTTCTAATTTTTCACCACTTAAATAAATAAAATGATTGGTAGCGTAATTAACAGTTGGGTTGAGCAGTTTTCAGATAACTTCCAATGGTCAAACGCAATGCTTGTTTGCAAGGGTATGTCACCATTCGGCTGTGTGTCCATGAATGATCTAACAAGAATTTCTATTGAATTAAGAAAAGTGGAAGTTACAAGCGAGAATTGGAAAGATATCTGGTGCAATGAAGCTAATATAAATTTTAAGAAAGCTAAATTAGCAGAAAAAGAAAAAAAGTTTCAAACCTCTGGTTTGTATTATCTTAGAGCAGGTAATTACTTCTACACAGGAGAGAGATTCATCCCCCCAGGAGAAGAAAAGTTAGAATTAAGTAAAAAAGCTTTTAATTGCTACCACTCGGGCCTCAAAAAAAAATATCCTGAAATAGAATTTATCGAATTGCCTTACGAAGACACCTCATTACCAGGGTTATTCTATCCTGCGAAAAATAATTCAAAACCAGCTCCTACCATTATAATCTTTAATGGAATGGATAATTGCAAAGAAATGAGTATTCTCTTTGCAGGGCTAGAATTTTCAAATAGAGGATACAATGTATTGGCTATCGACGGACCTGGTCAAGGCGAGTCTCTAAGATTACGAGGAATTAATGCTCGATATGATTACGAAGTTGTCGGAACTTTAGCTTACGATTGGGCTAGGGATCGAAGCGATGTTGATGAAAGAAAAATTGCTATTATCGGTTATAGTTTTGGAGGCTATTATGCATCAAGGATTGCAGCTTTTGAAAAAAGATTTGCAGCCGGAATTTCCCTTACAGCAGGTCATTGGGATTTGCATGAATTCCAAAGAGAAACGCTTGCGAAAGCCATAAAGAATGGGAAATCTATAGCTCAATCAAACTTTCAGTTTCAGTGGGTCGTTGGATCAAAAACAAGCGAAGATGCCCTAGAAAAATCAAAAAAATTTAGCACAAAAGTCATCGCAAATAAAATAAAGATACCTTTTCTTGTGACACATGGTGAAAATGATAAAATAATTCCAGTCATTAACGCAAAGAAACTTTATGACGCCATACCAGAATCAACAATAAAAAAACTTAAAATATTCTCCGCAATAGATGGAGGATGCGAACACGCTCATGTTGATGATAGGCAAGTTGGTATAAATTATGCTGCAGATTGGTTAACATCAATTTTTAATTCAATGGATTAGATATGAATGTATTCGCTCCATACTGCGCGGCACCAATTACCACTAAAAAAATACCAAAATTGAAATTACCAAATAATTCATGTGATACTCATATTCATGTATTTGGACCAGAAAAACATTATCCTTATCAAGATGACAGATCTTATACACCGAGAGATTGTGGTCCTGAGAAAATTTTTAGACTCCATGATAAACTTAATGTAGAAAGAGCAGTAATAGTCCAAGCAAGCGTACATGGAACTGATAATAGAGCAATTCTAGATATGGTTAAGTTATCTCCAAAAAAATTAAGGGCTGTTGCTTCTGTAAACCAAAATATTACAGACAAAGAGATTGAAGATCTTCACTTACAGGGCGTTAGGGGTATTAGAGTTAACTTGGTTGATAAAGGTGGAATGCCGTTTGATTCTATGAATGAAATAATCAAAATATCACAAAGAATTTCAGAACTTGGATGGCATATTGAGTTTCTAGTCCACGTTGAAGACAAAAGTATCAACATAATTAAATTATTGGACAACCTTCATGTTCCCTCTGTTGTTGGTCACTTTGGTTATACAAAAACACTAAAGGGTCTAGAGGACGATGGTTACAAAAACTTCTTATCCTTTATAAAAGATGGAAAATGCTGGATAAAATTAACTGGTCCTTACCGTATTTCCCAGGAGAAAAACTTACCCTATTCTGATGTCTTTCCTTTTGCCTCAAAATTAGTTGAAAATGCTCCAGACAGATTATTATGGGGATCTGATTGGCCTCATGTAATGCAAAAAAATAAAATGCCTAATGATGCAGATCTACTAGATCTGCTCGATGATTGGATTCCCGATAAATTAATCCAAAAAAAAGTATTAGTAGATAATCCTGCATATTTATATGGCTTCTAGAAGTTTAGATATCCTTTAATATAATATCAGCTGCCTTTTCTCCGATCATGATTACAGGTGCATTGGTGTTACCAGATACAATGTTAGGCATTATAGACGCATCTGCAACACGAAGATTATCAATACCATGAACTTTTAGAGAATAATCAACTACCGCCATCTTATCGTCTCCCATTTTACATGTACCAACAGGATGGTAGCTAATACCACCTTTTTTTGTTAAAAAATCTTCAATTTGGCTATCAGATTGACATTCGTTTCCAGGTGCATATTCTGATAAAATATATTTCTTTATAAGGTTAGAATTCATAATTTTACGGGTAATTTGAAAGCCCTTCACAAGATCTTTTCTATCATCTTTGTCCATAAAATAATTAGGTTGAATTGCAGGCGCTTCGATAGGATTTTTACTTTTTATTCGAACGTACCCTCTGCTCTTCGGTCTTAGTAATCTTACAATAATTGAAAATCCCGACCATTTATGTAAAGCATCACCCGCTTTATCGGTGCTAAACAGAATTAAACTAATATGCAGATCCGGTCTTGTTATTTTATTGCTAGTTTTAATAAATCCAGCAACAACAGATGACCCCATATTAAGAAATCCTTTTCTAAGAAAAGCATACCTAATAACTTCCCTCAAACCTTTTAACGGATTTCTTAAAGAGTCATTTAAAGTATTTTTTATACTTGTTTTATATATTATCCTACCATTATAATGGTCTTGTAAATTTTCTCCAACACCAGGTAATTCATGGACGACATCAATACCATGACTTTCAAGAAGCTGGGGTTCACCTACACCTGATAACTGTAATAATTGTGGGGTATTAATTGCACCACATGCCAAAATTATTTCTTTATTCGAAAAGAAATCTTTCTTTATTCCATTTTTCAAACAACTAACACCAACAGCTCTAAGTCCATCAAATATAATTTTTGTAGCGTGAATATTTGTTATAATAGTTAAATTCTTCCGTTTTTTTATTGGCCTTATGAAGCTTGTTGCAGCGCTCGACCTAAGGCCGTTCTTAACGGTCATTTGAAGATATCCAAATCCTTCTTGCCTTTCTCCATTAAAGTCATCATTCAATGGATATCCGCTATCTACCCCTGCATCTATAAAAGCATCAGCTAAAACATGTTTTTCCGGTGGGTCAGAGACACATAATTCTCCAGATTTTCCGTGGTACATTGAAACTTTATTTTGATTTGATTCACTTTTACAAAAAAAAGGAAGAACATCCTCGTATGACCAGCCTTTATTTTTTTTAACATCCCATTCATCGTAATCTTCTCTTTGACCTCTTATATAAACAAGACCATTAATAGAAGATGACCCACCCATGACCTTACCTCTAGGCTGAGCTATCTTCCTATTACCACTACTATCACTTTGTTCGGAAGTATAAAGCCAATTAACCTTTGGATTGCTAAAATGCTTACCGTAACCAAGTGGAATATGAATCCATGGATTTGTATCTTTCCCACCAGCCTCCAATAGTAAAATATTATATTTACCAGATTCAGAAAGCCTGTTTGCCAGAACACATCCAGCACTCCCTGCCCCAACTATAAGAAAATCATATTTATATTTATCTGACATATGTGTATATTATATTTTTTATTGACCATAACAATATATAATTATAAAAATTTATAAAATCGCAATAATAAGAGGACCTTAAAATGATTGGACAAATAGATACATATATTTGGGTATTGATTGGAGTTTTTGTTGGTATTTTGATCGTGCGGTATATTAAAAAAAAGTAAACCACCTATTCTATTGTATAATTACCATCAACTACTTTTGCTAAAATATTCTCATTTTCATGGTCGTATATATAAACTTCTCCAATTCCATCTTTTGTTGCAGATCTGCAATAACCAATAATTCCTAAAACTTCTTGTGAGGCAAGCATTTCATTGTCCCATTTCTCAACATCTACATAGAAATTATAAGTATTATTAACAGAAGATTTTTTATGAGATTTTAATATACCACTTTCAAGATATTTGCTTAGAAAGTTATCATGAAAAAATGTAGCAGAATCGCATAGCCTTATTTTTGCAACACCAGGATTCTCTTTTTGACCAGGAACTTTTTCACCGAAAAGGCTGCTCAAAAAAGATATGATTAAAAAAATTGATAATATTAGAAAAATAGGACGCATGAAGGTAAAAACTTTCTTTAAATTAATTGAAGAATACGTAAATAAATATTAGGAACCAATACCCTCATTAACCAATGGCATAACTTTTGTAGCCATAAGTTCCATAGATTTTTCTGCTAAACCTTTATCAGCCCAATCAACGCCACCATATACTATCTCACCAAAATCGCCAACCTCTTCTCTAAATGATAGTATCTGATCAACAACATTATTAACTGAACCATGAATGACTAGCTTATCCATAATTTTTTCAATATTAATTTCACTATCAGGTTGATCAAAAGATTCTTTGAAAACACCGAGTCTTCCACTTTTTTCTAGCTTTTTAAAGAGGTGATGATAAAAAAAAGTATAGGGGCTTTTTATGCTATCTCTAGCATATTCTTTTGCAACTTTATCGTCATCGGAAACAAAGATTGTTCTCGCAATCCTCCAATCGTTCTTATCGGCGACCTCTCCTACATTTTTCTTGCCTTCTATATAGTTTGGCCAATGAGTTTTTACCCACTTAGGGAGAAGGAAGTGCGCTGAGATAGGATGAAAATCTTTTTCACCCATTGCTATAACACCCTTTGAGTAAGGAGCTACAACTGTTCCGATGATCTCTGGTCTAGGTTTCTGCAGTGGCTTTTGTAAATAACCAACCCCAACTTCTAAATAACTTGTTTCTAGCGTTGATACAGGAAACCTATTGTCAGGAAAATTTATATTATAAGGAGGATCGCTTTTCCATATTTCTAGAATAACATCAATTGACTCTGCAAAAATTTTATTTCTGTCTTCATTTATAATACCTAAAACCTCAGCGTCACACTTTAAGGCTCCAGGGCTAATTCCAAAAATAAACCTACCATTGGATAAATGATCAAACATCGCAGCTTGTGATGCAATTAAAACAGGATGCATATGCGATAGATTCGTAGTACCGGTTCCAAGTTTGATATTTTTAGTATCAGATATCAATGAAGATAAAAATATCATACTATTTGTGATATTTTCAGATTTATCCGTTAGATGCTCTCCTATAAAAGCATCGTAATAACCTAATTTATCTGCCAGTATTACCGCCTGTCTATCTTCCTGCAGAGAAACACCCCAGTTCTTATTTTCTGGATGCACAGGCATTGTAAAGAAGCCAAGTCGCATAATTAATAACTCCATGGGAATTAATATTTTAATAATTCGTAATTAACAAAAAATACATCAATAAATAAGATAAAAAAGTTTTTTCATTAAGATTTGTAAATTATTATAATGAATAATATTGACAAACCAACATATTATATTTTTAATTAGTATTATATTTTCAATATAATTTACTGGGAGGTAAAATTGTCAAGAAAAATCATCATAAGTTGTGCGGTTACAGGCGCAGCAGATCACACACATTTAAATCCTGCAATCCCAATAACACCAAAACAAATAGCTAACGAGTGCCTAGAGGCTTATGATGCTGGCGCTGCAATTGTTCATATTCATGTCAGGGATCCAAATACAGGAAAACCTAGTATGGACGAGTCGCTGTATGTAGAGGCTGTTGATCGCATTAAAGAGAAAAATCAAGATGTTCTTGTAAACTTAACAACGGGGCCAGGAGCAAGAATTGTATTGGGCAAGGACGAGCCAACAGATTTTGGAGAAGGAACCACTCTTACAACACCATCCAAAAGAGTTTTACATATAGAAAACATCAAGCCAGATATATGCAGTCTTGATATTGGAAGCTTTAATTTTGGTCCGCATATTTTTGTCAATAGCCCTGAAAATGTAAATAAAATGGCAAAAAGAATATTGGATATTGGGGTAAAACCAGAATTAGAAGTGTTTGATCTTGGTGGACTAAGACAAGCAAAAGAGTTAATTAAAAATGGTTATGTAAAGAAACCGTATTTATTTCAAATTTGCCTTGGTATTCCTTGGGCGGCAGAAGCAACCCCTGAAATTATGATGACAATGAGAAATGCACTTCCCTCGGATGCGCTATGGTCGTCATTTGGAATATCAAGAAACCAATTACCAATGGTTGCACAATCTGTGTTATTAGGCGGACATGTTAGGGTTGGGTTAGAAGATAACATCTTCTTATCAAAAGGAGTTTTAGCTCCTGGAAACGCTTCGTTAGTAGAGAGGGCTGTAAATATAATTACAAATATGGGTTATGAAGTAGCAACCTCGAATGACGCTAGGGACATATTAAAAATTTAAAAATAAATTATTATAGGGAAATACAATGGGGAAAAAAACATACAAAAACATCACAGTCAAACCAATTGCAGGGTCATTAGGCGCAGAAATATTAGATGTTGATTTAAAAAAACTTAATGAAGAGACATTTAGTGAGATATATTCTGCATTCGTTGATTACCAAGTTATCTTTTTTAGAGAGCAATCTCTTACATCAGATGAATATTTAGCCTTTGGAAAACGTTGGGGAGAAATACATCATTATCCTTATATGAAAGGACTTGATAGCCATCCAGAAATTCTTGAAATTTTAAAAACAGAGAACGATACATATGCTTTTGGTAACGTTTGGCATTCCGATGGAAGTTTTACAGAAATTCCTCCAAAAGCAACCATGCTTTATTCTTTAGAAATTCCTCCAGCAGGTGGAGATACTTTATTTTCAAACATGTACGAAGCTTATAATACGCTGTCCGACGGAATGAAAAAAACACTACTCTCAACAAGAGGTTTAAATGTTGGAGACCAGCCTTTAGCTAGTTTTTCTGGCGCAAAGAGCATGAATCAAAAAGATCCTGGAAAGACACAGGTTAGAACCTACCATCCAGCCGTTAGAACTCATCCCGATAGCAAAAAAAAATCATTATATGTTGGTGGACACACTATAGAACTCGAGTCCTTTACAAAAAACGAAAGTACTCCAATATTAAATTATCTAAAAAATCACGCAATAATTCCAGAGTTTACTTGCCGTTTTACATGGCGAGAAGGTTCTATTGCAATATGGGACAATAGATGCACTCAACATTATGCGATAGACGATTATGCTGGACATCGAAGAAGGATGCATAGAATTACAATTATGGGCGAAGAATCTCCGTATTAATTTTATATAACATAATCTTAAAACATAGAAAGAATACAATATGAAAAAAAATACAATAGCCATGGTTTCACCAGAACAGTGGGGAGCTTGTGATCCTATGTCAAGAACAATGCTAGAAGAAGCTGGAATAAAACTCATAAGGAATGAAAAGAAAAGATTGTTAATTGAACCAGAAATGAAAGAGCTGATAAAAGGTTGCAATGTTGCAATATGTGGAGCGGAACCAATGTCGGCTAATGTTATGGATCAAGCTCCAGATCTTAGATTTATTGCAAGATGTGCAGTTGGACTTGATAGCATAGATTTAATGGCGGCAAGAGAAAGAAATATTGGCGTTTCTTATGTTCCTGGAGCTAATGCAGAAGCCGTTGCAGAATTAACCGTTAGTCATATACTTACATTAATTAGAGGAGTGCAGCAAGGCGACAGTCTCATGAGAGAAGGAAAATGGCTAAGAGTGTTAGGAAGAAGTTTAGAAGAGCTAACAATTGGAATTATTGGTGTAGGACGCATTGGTAGAAGAGTTGCAAAATATTTATCAATGTTTGGAGCAAGAATTATTGCAAATGATATTAATCCAGATGAGAGCATACATGATCATATAAAAATTGAATGGGTTAGCAAGGATAGACTTTTAAAAGAATCGGATATTGTTTCAATACACGTTCCAAAAACACCTGATACGCTAGATCTAATTAGCTACGAAGAATTAAAAAAAATGAAAAACGATGCCTTTTTAATAAATTGTGCAAGGGGTGGGCTTGTTAACGAAGATGCTTTATTACAAGCGCTAAAAAACAATGAGATAGCCGGTGCAGGATTAGATGTATATGGCATTGAGCCTTATGAAGGAGGTCCTTTATCAAAGCTTCCAAATGTAATAATGACATGCCATATGGGCGCAAATACAAAAATTTCTAGAGCGCGAATGGAAATTCAAGCAGCAGAATGCTTACTAGCTTATTTAAAAGGTGACCATATTCCAAGAATTGTACCAGATAGCGAATACGACCTCCAAGTTGCTATGAAGAATATAGGTAAGTAATTAATGCAAAGAATATTGTTTCTTGGTGCGGGCGCTGTTGGATCTTACTTAGGAGGATGGCTCAAGCATACCGGTAACGATGTAACAATTATTGATCCTTGGGCCGATCAAGTTAATAAGGTTAATAAGGATGGCCTAGAAATCTCTGGCCCACATGAAACTATTACCTCATTTCCTAGAATGATCCATTTCCATGAATCGGAAAAGCTCTCTCGCGAAAAGAAATTTGATATCGGCTTCATTGCTATGAAAGCTTACGACACGTCATGGGCTGCAAAGTTTATAGACAGTTATATTTCAGATGATGGTTTTATCGTATCAGCTCAAAATTGTTGGCCAGATCTAATAATCGCAGAGGCTGTTGGAGAAAAAAGAACAATTGGACTCGTTATGTCGAACATATCTGCCGAAATGTACGAACCAGGTAAAGTCAGTAGACCAGGGATATCAAGAATGAGAGACCAAGGTCACGATGTATTTAGAGCCGGCGAACATAATGGAGAGATAACAAGTAGGGCAGAGGAATTAATAAAAATTTTAGATCCAATAGATTCCGGTCTGGTTACTAATAACCTATGGGGTGAGAGGTGGGCGAAGTTAGGTCAAAATTGCATGGGAAATCCAGTGGTTGCAATGTCAAATATGGGAACAGCGGAATTAGCCTCCGACCCTATTTGCAGATGCTTACAAATTAACTTAGCCAAAGAAGCTTCAATAACAGGAATCAAGCTAGGCTATAATATCGATAATTTCGGTGGGGCAGATGCAAGAAAATGGAGTAATGCGAAAGATAAAGATGTATACTTTGAGTTAGATGAAATGATAGCAAGAAGAAGTCAAGGACCGAACAGGCGACCTTCAATGGCACAGGATGTTATCAAAGGAAGAGCAACAGAAATTAGATTTATGAACGGACATGTGCTTCAAAAAGCAAAAGAAGTTGGCCTAGATGTCCCAGCAACTAAAGCAACAGTTAACATGATTTTAAAAATCGATTCTGGTGAAGCCGTTCCCTCAAGAGGTAATATAGATATAGTTCTAAGAGAAGCAGACATAACCCCACCAGATAACTTTTAAAATTTTAAAAGTTTAATTACTCCTCTATCGGATCTCTTTTAGGTTTTGCATCAGCCATAGGATCACCTCGCTCTTTTAAAACTTCTAAATATTGTTCGGTTGCATGGGCAATACAAGGCCAACCACCATACATGCCAACATGCATCATTACTTCACAAATCTCTTCGTGTGTTATCCCGATATGATGAGAACTTCTATAGTGAGTATGTGAGCCATGCGGCCTTGACAAAGCTATATTAGCTGCAAGTGTTATTAATTGTCTTTCACGTAACGTTAAGTGAGGTCTATCCCAAACATCTCCAAACAAGGCACCCACAGACATTCTATACATATCTTCAGAGATTTTGCGTTGATTGAGCATCGTATCTTCTCTGCCCATTTCTTTCATTTTTTTTAAACCCTTTTTATAGCTTTCATCTGAAATCATTTTTTTCTCCCTAATTTATAATTAATAGTTTTTCTTAAACATCAGAATACTAGAGTTTCACATTTTTCTTTAATTTTTATTAATAGCATAATATAGTTAATCCATTAATTATTGAGATTGCGTATAATGAAAAATATAAACCATAAAAATATAGGTATTGGTGTAGTTGGCTGTGGCAGAATGGGAAGATTGAGATCTTCTATATCTACAAGCCATCCAGCAGTTGATTATATTGCAATATCCGACAGAGTATCGAAGAACGCAGAAAATTTAGGTTTAGATATAAAAGCAGATAAAATTTCAACAAATAATATGGATATAGTTGAAAACGATAATGTTCATGCTGTTATCGTGTCAACAAGTGAACCGGAACATTGCGAACCTGCTGTTAGAGCTTTAGAGTTAGGAAAACCGGTATTAGTAGAAAAACCAATAGCTTTAACCTTAAAAGATGCAGACAGAATGATAAATGCCGCTATAAAAGGTGGCACTACCTTACATGTTGGCTATACATTAAGATTTAATAGACATTATTTAATTGGAAAACAGCAAATATTAGAAGATAAAATTGGGAATATTATTTCCTGTACCGGAAGATTTTACAATAGCAAAGCTACTGGTCTTGAAATTATAAAAAGATCAAAAGAAGCCTCTTTTATACAAGATGCACTAACATATTTGGTAGATTTATTTGGCTGGTATCTAGAAGGAAATTATCCTATTGAAGTCATAGCAAGAAGCCATGGGACTATATACAGAAAACTTGGCCACGATGCGGATGAAATTACATCAGCAATTATAACTTATTCAGATGGAACTATTGTAAACCTTAGTCTTGGATATTGCTTGCCATCTAATTATCCTTCACACGGTAGATTAATAAGAGCTGAATTAATCGGTGAAAAAGGAGTTCTTTTTTTTGATGATGACAGAAAAGAACATATAGGTTTTTCTGAGGATGGAATGCACCACGCTTATGTAGGGCAGGATACAGAAATGGCTTTTTTAACAAGCAATGCATCTGGAAACTGGGCATTAGGAAAATATTGGGGGCCATTCGGAGAGGAAACAAGGTCTTGGTTAGACTTTCTATCAACCGGCATTGATTGCCCAAACACAACAGCCATCCAGGCTAGAAAAAACCTTGAAGTAACACTTGCGATTGAGGAAGCTGCGAAAACAAAAAAAATAATAAACTTAATCAAATAAATATGGAGTTAGAAATTGAAAAAAATTGATATACACGCACACATACTTCCAAGATCTGTATCAGATGCTTATAATAATAATGAAAAATGGTTTGGAACAAGCATTGAAAGGACAACTGAAGGTAGAACACTCCTGCTAACTGGAAAAAGAAAAAATGCCATGAGCACCCCTGAATATTGGTTGGATTATAAAGAGAGAATTCCTCTAATGGATGATGCAGAAATTGATGTCCAGGTACTTTCTCTTAACCCTCAATTGTTCAGAGATTGCGAACCTCTTGATGTCGCCATCAAAGCTACACAATCTGTAAACGATGAAATAGCTAATGCTATAGCGAAAAGACCAGATCGTTTCAAAGGTCTCGCAACGCTTCCCTTGCAGGATGCAGAAGCCTCTATTAATGAACTTGAAAGGTCTGTGAAAGAATTAAAATTATCAGGATTTATTGTTGGGTCACATGTTGATGGGCAAAACTGGAATACTCCATATCTATTTTCCATTTTACAAAAAGCAGAAGAGCTTGGTGCGTTTATACTTTTGCATCCATTTTCTACACGTGCAAATAATATAATGCCAAATTTCCATCTTACTAATCTTATTGCCAACCCGATGGAAACAACTGTTGCCGCAGCATCTCTAATATTCTCAGGTGCAATGGAAAGATTACCTAAACTTAAAATTTGCTTAAGCCATGCTGGTGGATACCTTCCTTTTGCTATCGGAAGATTTGATCATGGGTACAATGAAAGATCTGAAGCTAGGGAAAACCTAAAAAGACCTCCTTCCGACTACTTAAAATCTTTCTATTACGACACCATAACACATTCAGATTCCGGTCTAAAACAAGTTATTGATATTGTTGGCATAGAAAGATTGCTACTTGGCACTGATTTCCCAGCTGATATGGCGGTAAAAAATCCAATAAAGTGGCTAAATTCTATAGAAGGCTTAGGGCAAGACCAGATTGATATGATTGCAGGAAATACAGCATCCAAGATATTAATCAATTAAAGTTTTGTATTCGTTGTATTGAATTTAATATATTAATCGAATCTTCTAACGTGCATTTATCATGTTTGTTAGATTTTAAAACGCAGTCCAAGAAATATTTTATTTGGTCAACGTAGAGATTTTTATACCCGTGCATATGGACCGAAGGGCTATCTAGTTTATCACCCTTAAGATGCAAACATGTTGGGATGGTTGGTTGAATAGAACCAGTGTATGATGCTTTTTTTCCTGAAAAATGAGCATATTGAGTAAAGGATGAAGACATAAGATCAGCTTCTATCGTAACATCTACCGATTTCTCCGTTTTAACTCTTATTAAAACATAATCTTCCACATCAGCATTTATAGTTTGCCCATTAACTATTCTAGTTGGGTAATGGATTCGTTTTTTTACTTCATAGATGTCGGTGATATTTCCAAAATACCAGATCATCAAATCTAACATATGCACTAACATCTCATTAATAGCGCCACCCTGGTCATCTTTTTTATGTTGCCATACAGCATGAGAACCAGGTCCACCTATCCTAAAATAGGCTCTGTCTATTGATTCAGAAATATTATTTTCAGAATTTTCAGAAGATTTAACTTTATCAATAAAATTTTTACCAAGCGTAAATGCTGAAGCAAACCTATATATATAACCAGCCATTCCGACTAAATTATTTATTTCTATTTTTGCATTTATTGCATTTAGATTGGATTTAGATGTAGATAGGGGCTTTTCACAAATAAAATGTTTTTTATTTTCAACTAATCTGCTGATTATCTCATCGTGCGTCTTAACAGGAGTACATACAGAAACTACCTTTATCTCAGGATCATTTATAATTTCATCTAAAGACATAACTCGTGTTGAAAATTTTCTGGATAATGCCAAAGCGCTATCATTCGCAATATCAGATACAATAAGCTCAACATTCCCATAAGCTTGGTATCCAGAGATATGTTTTGGCGCCTGCCTGCCACAGCCAATAATTCCAACTTTTATTGTCATTTATATTTTTTTTCTAAAAAAACGATTAAAATTATCAATATTTTCAAATATATATGTTATATAAATAATAACTATATAATAAATATAATACGTTAATTATATAGTTAACTGCATATTTCTAAAAAGAAAAGAAAATGAAATATAAAAAAATATCATTTGTAGCAGGCGCAACAAAGCAAGCTCTAAAAGCAAAAAAAGAGCTTGAAAGTATCTATGGGTCAGAATTACCTGAAGATGCGGATATTATTATTGCACTTGGTGGAGACGGCTTAATGCTACAAACGCTTCATCAATACATCGATTCCAACAAACCAATTTATGGAATGAACCTAGGATCAATTGGATTCTTAATGAATGAATTTAACAAAAAAAATCTAAACGAGAGAATATCAAAAGCTGAAATAGTAAAGGTTAACCTCTTAAAAATGAAAGTTACCGATAGCAAAAACAATACCTACGAGGAATTAGCAATTAATGAAGTATCACTTTTTAGAACATCCTATCAAGCAGCAAAATTAAAAATTTCTGTTGACGGAAAATTGAGATTAAAAGAACTAATTTGTGATGGTATTATGGTCGCCACTCCGGCTGGGAGTACTGCTTATAACTTGTCAGCCAATGGACCGATACTACCAATAAATGCGAAATTATTATCATTAATGCCAATAAATGCTTTTAGACCAAGACGGTGGAAGGGTGCTTTATTGAATATAAACTCTGAAATTGATATTGAAGTAATAGACCACAAACACAGGTATGTGAGTGCTACTGCTGACAGCAGAGAAATCAAGCAAGCTAAAAGAATAAAGATTACGATTGAAAAAGACAAAGAAATAAGATTGATGTTTGATCCCGATTATAGCTTGGATGAGAGAATAATAAGGGAGCAATTCCTAACTTAAATTATCAATGTCCGGAGGCTGGCATTCTTTTTTAAGATAATTTACAGCCAATTCAAACGGCAACTCTTTCTGCTCATTATCACCTAACCTACGAATTGTAACTGTATTATTAGCAACTTCATTATCGCCAATTATAAACATAATTGGTACTTTTGCATGGCTATGTTCGCGTATTTTGTAATTTATCTTTTCATTTCTATTATCAAAAGTTACTCTTATACCATTGTTATCACAGTATTTTTTTACATCTTCTGCGTAATCATCTGCATTCGAACTTATTGTAGCAATAACAACCTGCAAAGGAGCTAACCATAAAGGAAGTTTTCCTGAATAATGCTCTATTAGAATTCCTGTAAACCTTTCCAGTGAACCAAAGATAGCTCTATGCAACATTACAGGAACATGTTTTTCACCGTCTTTGCCAATGTAAAAAGAACCTAATCTACCAGGTAAATTTAAATCAACCTGCAAGGTTCCGCATTGCCAATCTCTTCCTATTGCATCTCTAAGAACATATTCAAGTTTCGGGCCGTAGAACGCACCCTCTCCTGGATTAAGCTCAAATTCTTGGTTCGTAGATATAACTGCATTTTTAAGTGCTTCCTCAGCCTTATCCCACACTGCGTCTTCACCAACCCTCTTTTCTGGTCTATCTGAGAATTTAACAACTATATTACTAAAACCAAAATCTTTATAGATTGATAAAATAAGTTCATGAATTTTAACGCACTCTTCAGTTATCTGGTCTTCTGTTATAAATACATGCCCGTCATCTTGAGTAAAATGTCTAACTCTCATTAATCCATGGAGAGCTCCTGATGGCTCATAACGATGCACCTTCCCAAATTCACCATATTTAATAGGTAGCTCCTTGTAACTTTTAAGGCCATTTTTGAATATTTGAACATGGCCAGGACAATTCATTGGCTTTAAAGCATAAATTTTTGCATCAGGCGTTTCACTTGTGAACATGTTTTCACCAAATTTTTCCCAATGACCAGAAGCTTCCCACAATGACCTATCTAGCATATCAGGTGTATTTACTTCCATATAACCCGCTCGATGACTCCTTCTTCTCATATAACCAACTAATTCTGAGAATAATGCCCAACCTTTTTTATGCCAAAAAACAGATCCAGGCCCCTCTTCTTGGAAATGAAACAAGTCCATTTCTCTACCTAATTTCCGATGATCACGTTTCTCTGCTTCTTCCAACATATTAAGATGATTATTTAAATCTTTTTCCGAAGCAAAAGCTGTTCCGTATATTCTTTGCAACATAACATTATTTGAGTCGCCTCTCCAATAAGCGCCTGCGATTTTCATTAATTTAAATGCTTTTCCGACAAACCCGGTCGAGGCCATATGAGGTCCTCTGCATAAATCTAACCATTCCCCTTGTGAATAGAGTTTAATTTTTTCATTTTTTGGAATTGCTTCTAGAAGTTCTAATTTGTACCCCTCATTTTTTTTACTGAACATATCATAAGCCTCTTCATATGAGACTTCCTTCTTCTCAAATGGCATGTTCCGTGAGATGATTTCGTGCATTTTTTTCTCTATCCGATCAAAATCATCTAATTTGAATGATTCTTCTCTTGCGAAATCATAATAAAACCCATTTTCAATTACAGGGCCTATAGTTACTTGGGTATCGGGAAACAACTCCTGAACAGCTTCTGCTAAAATATGAGCGCAATCATGTCTAATAAGTTCTAAAGAATCCGGATGGTCCCGGGTAATTATTTCCACTTCAGATTGATCTTCAATTATATCACTCAAATCATGTAAATTACCATTAACCTTTATGGCAACAGCTTTTTTTGCCAAAGAATTCGATATATCCTTAGCAAAAGTAAGTCCATCAATTAATTTAGGATACTGTTTTTTATTACCATCAGGTAAAATATAATTATACATATTTATCTCCACTCAGTCACTGTTCACAATACAGGTAAGTATTTATTATCACCATTCTAGTAACATTAATATTTAACTTTTCAATTAAATCAATTAATTTTTTAAATCTTTTATTTTTTTCCAATTACAATATATCCAAGGCTTGTACCATACGGCATTTTTACCAAAATCTAACGGAACAGGATCGTAACCAGACCCTCCCCATGGACCACACCTAAGTAACCTTGAGAGAGAGACCCACGAACCTACCCACAAACCATGTAATTTAAGGGATTCTATGGTATAATGAGAACATGTTGGCAAATATCGACAATGATGACCTAAGAAAAATGAAAAGGTAAATTGATACAGTCTAATTAAAAACACAAATGGAGCTATAAATACTTTTCTAATCATTTCTATTCTGCACACGCTTATAATAAAATTTTAGTTGATTATTTTATTTTTTCAATTGCATCATTAACTGCATCAAATGTTAATAGCGTGGAGGCATGTCTTGATTTAAAATCCTTAACAGGCTCTAAAATTGATAACTCAGACCATTTTCCGCTAGGAGGGGCCCCATTCTCTTTTAACATTTTTCTCATCACATTGGCTAATTCTTTTAACTCATCAAAAGATGAACCAATAACATTTCTTGCCATAACAGAAGATGAAGCCTGACCAAGAGCACAAGCCTTAACATCATGGGAAAAATCAATAACTTTATTGCCTTCAACTTTTATGAATACAGTAACCTTTGACCCACATAACCTGCTAACAGCAGTAGCGCTAGAATCAGCATTCTGAAGCTTCCCTATTAAAGGGATGTCTGCAGCTAGCTCCACAATCTTATTACTATAAATATCATCTAGCATCTTAGAACTCATGTATTTTTATTTACAATAAATAAATTAAAATTATCTTTTATACTTGTACTAAAACAAATATATACATATATCGTATACTATATCTAAATATTTGTTATTATAAATAAATATTTGTTATTATAAATAAATATTTAGTTTACTTAATTATCATATATATACGTTATTATTATTTATCAATATTAATAGATTATAAAAATATTAAATTAGAAAAATTACCAATTTATACATACAATAAGGCCTCCTAAATATGAACAAAATATCAAAAATAGAAAATTTAGAGACAAGACCCTCAAAAGAAGAAGCTGAGGAAGCTGTTAGAACAATATTATCGTGGATAGGAGAAAATCCCAACAGAGAAGGTCTTCTTGAAACTCCTAAAAGATTTATAAAAGCTTATGGAGAGTTTTTCAAAGGTTACAATGAAAATGGTGAGGATGTTTTGTCAAAAACATTTTCTGATGTAGGTGGCTATGACGACATTGTATTGCTAAAAAATATTTCATTCAATTCTTTTTGTGAACACCACATCTGCCCTTTTGTAGGAAAAGCTCATATAGCTTACCTTCCATCAGAAAAAATTGTTGGTATTTCTAAGTTGGCAAGGCTTATTGATATCTATGGCCACCGATTACAAACCCAAGAAACGATGACTGCTCAAATCGCAAACGCTATGCAAAAATCTCTTAAACCCAAAGGGATTGCAATAGTAATAGATGCAGAACATACGTGTATGTCGTTAAGGGGGGTAAAAAAAGAAGGCGTATCAACAATTACAACTAGATTTATAGGCGAATTCGAAACCAACGAAAATTTAAGAGACCGTTTTTTAAGGTTAATCGAAAAAGGATAGCTTTATGAGTTCAAATAATACCATAAAATATTCCGAAAGAAAAAGCATCCACCAGGTTGAAGAGCAATTAGAGTTGGCTCCAAAATTTAACGAGGATGGCTTGTTGCCTTCTGTCACAACTTGCTCAAAAACTGGCGAAGTATTAATGGTTGGTTATATGAATAAAGAAGCCTTATCTCAAAGCATATTAACTGGTGAGGCTCATTATTGGAGTCGTTCAAGAAAAAGTATTTGGCACAAAGGTGCAACATCAGGTCTAACACAACGTATTATTCAAATAAGAGTTGATGATGATCAAGATTCAATATGGATATCCGTTGACGTGCAAGGGTCTGGTGCCAGTTGTCACGTTGGTTACAGATCATGCTTTTACAGATCAATAGACTTAAAGAATGGTGAAGCGTTACTTAAATTTGAAGAGAAAGAAAAGATATTTGATCCTGAAATTGTCTATAAGGGAAAAGAAAACCCTACAAAATTATGATTACCAATATTAGTCTAAATCATAATCCAGTATAGCCATCTGAAAAGAATAAGATACCTCACCCTCTTCGTCATCTCGGTAAATAAGACCTGTAAACTCATTGTCAATATACACTTCTAATGTATCGTCTTTTTTAGGCAATGGCTTTAATTTTATAGCGTCCAACCTGAAGGTTTTTCTTAAAAAAATTTCAACTTTATTGCATTCTTCTTTGGTCATTTTATCCTCGTATTAAATATTTTTTTAGCGTGGCATCTTTCTTGAAGGGAACTGATGATCCATAAGAGTAGAAGGGTTTTCTTCACCAACTTCACCTACTACTTTAGCCGGTATTCCAGCTACAGTAGTATTTTCTGGAACAGAATTTAAAACAACACTTCCTGATGCAACTCTTGATCTTTTGCCGATTGTTATGTTTCCTAAAATCTTTGCGCCTGCTCCGATAAGTACTCCGCTTTTAACTTTAGGATGCCTGTCGCCACCTTTTTTACCGGTTCCACCCAATGTAACCCCATGCAACATCGATACATCATCCTCTATAATGGCAGTCTCACCTATAACGATACCGGTAGCATGATCTATAAAAATTCCCCTGCCAAATATAGCGGCAGGATGAATATCTACCGAGAACAGCTTTGAACTCATGCTTTGGAAATGATATGCTATATCTTTACGGTTATTCTTCCACAACCAGTGTGCAGCTCTATGGATTTGTATTGCATGAAAGCCTTTAAAATACAAAACAGGCTCCATATATCTATTGCAGGCAGGATCTCTATCATACACAGCAGCTATATCAGCTCTTATTATTTGAGAAATCACAGGATCGCTGTTGTAAAATTCATCAAATATCTCCTTAACAGTTGTTATGTCGATATAACAACTATCAAGAGTCTGAGCCAGTTTTAATGAAATGCATTTTTCCAATGAATCTTGTCCGAGGATTAAGGAATTCATATAATTACCAACAGCAGGATCATTCTTTATAGCGAGTTCAGCTTCTTTAATGATTGAATTCCACACAGGATCACAATCTGATATCTTGTCTTCTTCACCATCAATTCTGTATTTTACCGACATTATCGTTAACCTTACATCGAAGTATTCACTAAGTGTGAATATGTTATTGGCATTATTTTTTATTTAATAAAATAAATTTTATACTCAAAAAGTAAACAAGACTTATATTTTATCTTTTTTTTTAAACTTTATTCAGAATATACTAATTGATCATTAAATTAAATTAATAATTTTAAAAAATAATTGTTAAATAAGCGTATCAAGGCATTTATATGTATAAATTAACTTTATAATATAATATAAATATACATATAAGTATAAGTATAACATTTCTATATATTGGAGCATTAAATGTCTGAAACGATAATCCCACATTTTACAAATGATGTTGGGGCAAAGGTAATAGAGCTAGGGGTAAAAAAGTTCAAGTGCATTGGGGCTACTCAACCGCATGATCATCCTCATATATACCTGGATCTAGGGAAAGAAAATAAGGTTGTATGCCCTTATTGTTCGACATTATATAAATTTAAAAAAAGCCTAGGGCTTAAAGAAACAAATCCACCAAATTGTAATGTTGGAGATTAATAAATTTAAGTAAATATTATGCATAGTATTATTGGAGCAGGGATTGCTGGTCTTAGTTGCAGTATTTCACTGACAGAAAAAAACATTGACCATGAGATTTTTGATAAATATTCAAAAAATTCACCAAAAGCTTATGGAATTCAAATCTCACCAAATGCTTCAAACATACTAAGAAAATTAGGGGTTTTAGAAAAAATAATCCCTCAAATGCATAAGATAGAAACGATAGAGTTAATCTCAGCCAGAGATGAAAAAACATTAACATGCCTACCAATTGGAAAATTTGCAAGAGAGCGGTATCATTCTGATTACTACACGATAAACAGGAATACCTTACACGAATCTCTGAGAAATTTAGCCGAAGAAAACAAGACAGTTATTAACTATAATTCTGAGATAACGTCAACTTGCGTTACAGAAGAAAACACAAGTATCTCTATCAATAAAAATACCACCCACCATACAAATACAGTTATTTTATCCAGCGGAATAAATTCAGAGAGTCTATATCCTGCCACACAAAAAATTCTCAGAAAAAAATTAAAATTTAGAGCCTTTAGAGCAACGTTAAATAAAAACGAGATTCCTTTAAATTTAGAAATGAATAAAGTGAACGTTTGGCTTGGAGATACAATGCACTTAGTGGTCTATCCTATTGATGTTAATGTCTTCAATTTTGTTCTAATAGCCAAAGAGAAATACTACAATAAGGTTAATAAAACTATAGATGGGGAAAACCTTCCTGGAAATATTTCTAAAAAAATTAATGAGCTAATTTCATCCATTAAATGGGAATCATGGTCTTTAAACGAGAGTTGCACAATTCAAAAAAATAATTTCAACTTACCTATTTTTTCAATTGGAGATTCTGCTCATCCTATGCCACCGCATTTAGCGCAAGGTGCCGGAATGGCCCTAGAGGATGGGTATGTTTTAGCAGAAATACTTGCATCAAAAAGAACAACAGAAGAAATGCATCAGGAGTACTATAAAAAAAGATTTTCTAGAGTGAATAAAGTGATTAGAAACGCAAACATGAACGGGGAAATCTTTCACCTTAATGGTGTGTTAGAGCATATAAGAAATATGTATCTAAAAAATTTATCGGGAGATTTTCACTTATCGAAATACGATTGGCTTTATAATTATAAGGTTTGAAAAACTAAATCAAGGTTGAATTATGAGAGGAATCTATCACTTTTTAAGTGGCGGGAATGACGGGACTCGAACCCGCGACCTCCGGACAGGCCTGTGTCTTATGTTCTTTTTTTAAAAAACATAATAAATATAATCCATCGATTATCATAAAGGTAAAAACTATTTATATTACTAGCAGTTGATCAAGTAATTTTGAATATTGCATCGGCCTCAACCAACGATCCAAGTGGTAGACTTTTTATACCAATAGTTGTTCTAGTATGATTTTTTATCGGTTTAAGGAAATCGTTTATCATATCTGATGCAATATTTGAGATAAGTGCGTGTTCAAAAAAATCGTCTGGAGGCACCAAATAGGCAGTTAATTTTACACAAGACTCTATCTTGCTCTGATCATTATTCACAGCGGACATAACATGCGATAAGATATTTAAGGTCACTAGCTCCATTTGGAGAGATGCAACATCTAAGAAACTATTATTACCCGCTGATTTTACAAGCTTTCCATCTTTAATTGGCAATTGGCCAGAGACATAAATTAAATTGCCTTCTATGTGAAACGGAGCATAATTACCATTTGCAGGTACCGGCTCCGGAATGATCAGCATCTTGTTTGTTTTGTTCATAATATTCTCCATTAAATCATTAATTAAATAATTATTATTTATATTTTTATGTGTATTTAAAGATTACATCAACATGACAATCAAACATAGAAATTTTATCTATAACTTCCTTGCTATTACCTCTTCTTAGGTAAGGTTAAGAATTTTACTATTGGAATCTAGGAATCTACAACTTTTTAAGTGGCGGGAATGACGAGACTCAAACCCAAGACCTCTGGCGTGACAAGTCATATTTTTATGCGTATTTTTGTAAAAAACATAAGCTGTTCGTTGGCTTATTTTTGAAAGACAACGAGTCCGTCTTGTCCTTGGGCCGTTAATTGCGCTTGAAATTCATCGTCAAATTGATCTTTTGAGATCCATGTGCCTTCCTCTATATCTAACAATGCAAGCAATTTACCTTCGAGATCTCTTTCAGAATTATACCAGATTGCTCCACCTAAATCGTTAAGGTAGGATTTCTGACCCTTAACTTTCACCGTAATACCCTTATCGCGACGATATTCAAATAGCAAATCACCGTCTGTTAAGTTAACCAATTTATCTTCTTTTATTTTATAGATATAATTTCTACGATGAGTCGATAGGTAAAGTTTAAAGTGACAAATATTGCTATTAACCTGAGTTAGCTCGTAGCGGTCAAGATTCACATCTAGACCCATTTCATCATATATTCTCAGGTAGGTTTCTTGGCTTAAGCTATCATTACAAATCGATATACTAGATTTTAACACACCATTCACATAGGTATTTGTCTCCCATACTTTTCCATTCTCATCGTAATTAATCAGTTCACCGTGTAATTTATCGTTTAAATAGTTAGATTTAGACTCTAACTCTCCATTGCCTCTGTAAGAAAAAAATTCACCGTGCCCCTTACCATTCACCCAGTTACTTTTGTATTTTAATCGTTCATTTAAATAACCCTTATAGTAGGTAAGACGTTCACCATACCTCTTGCCATCTACAAAGTTTTCTCTGCCCAATAACTCACCAATTTCTCCGTAAGTAACAGTTTCTCCCTCTCGCTTACCATTTAAATAATTGGTTTTGTACCATAGCTGTCCATTATCGTAGTAACTAAGATATTCACCGTGTTCCTTGCCATTCACATAGCTGGCTACTTTGTATAACTGTCCATTATCGTAGTAATTAAGATATTCACCGTGTAACTTACCGTCTTTATACGAAGTCTGTATTTTCCCTGTGGTTTTTCCTGTAAAAGGAACATCGGCCAAAGGCACGTAAACAAGTCCATCGCGTTCTATCAATAGATCGTGATTATAAATCCAACTATATTCATAGCTAAGTTCATCACGGTATTCCAGTTCATCAAACAAACTAGCCCAACTGTGCTGTGAAAGTATGACTGGTAGAATGAGCGCAACGATGAATAGTATTCTTTTCATATTAAATATTACCATAATTACATTGCCTGTCTATTGTTATAATAGGCTAATAATCTAATGTATTTTGTCTATTTTATTCCCCACCATTCATAATTAACATTACTCTCTAGCTCTCCATTCTCATTATAAGTAAGCGATTTACCATGCTTTTTTCCGTTTACATATTTATGTTTAGATTTTAATTGTCCATTGTCATGATACGCAAGAGATTCTCCATGTTCTTTCTCATTTACATATTTACGTTTAGATTTTAATTGTCCATTATCATGATATGCAAGCGATTCTCCGTATATTTTCCCCTTCATATATTTCCGTTTAGACATCAACTTTTCGTTATTATAGTACCAAACCGCCTCACCATGCTTTTTGCCGTTTAAATAGTTATATTTGGCTTCCAATTTTCCGTTGTCATAGTACCAAACCGCCTCACCTTGTTCTTTGCCGTCTACATAGTTACGTTTGGAAGCCAACTTTTCATTTTCATGATACTCAAGCGATTCACCATGCATCTTACCATCTTTATACAAACGTTGAATCTGTCCAATTGTTTTGCCTGTAAAGGGAATATCGGAGGAGCTTTCATAGTAAAGTTTATCCCGGTACACTAAATCAGAAGTATAAATTTCCTCTCTATTTTTTTTATATTTACTGACATGTTTATTACTATATGCCTCAGAACTCCCTTGAATGCATTTATCAAATTCAGAGGAATCGTATATTAAACCATGAACCTCTAGACAAAGCTCTTCATCCTTGTTTTTTGGCGTGATTTTTCCGTAAAGAAAATGACCGTTCACCCATACACCTTCATCTTTTCTACCATCTACATATGTGTATGTTCCTTGACCATGGTATGAGTTATTTACATATTCACCGACGTATTTTCTTCCATCTGGCCAGGTATCAATTCCTTGACCATGGCTTAAACCCTCTTTCCATTCACCTGTATATATTTGACCAGATAAGAATATGTACGTTCCTTTGCCATGCCTATTGCCCTCTTTATATTCACCCGCGTATTCCTCACCGTCCGAGAATGCATAAGTTCCTTGACCATGAAATCTTCCGTCTTTATATTCACCGACGTATTTTTCTTTGTTTTCGAATACAGCTGTTCCTTGACAATTATCCCAAATGAAAGTTACTAGAATATTTGACTTATCTGACGGACTTCCTTCGCACTCAGGCAAACTTGAACCCCAACTCTCACTAGAGATTAGAAGTGGTAAAATGAGTGTGATGATAGCTAATAGTTTTTTCATAATGAGAATGTTACCATAATTATTCTAGCTGTCTATATTTACTGGAGCGTTTAGTTGGATGTGAAGCTCTTAAACTTATGTTTAAATTTAGAGAGGAAATCTTCTTTTGATATATTTTTTGTAATTCGTTTTAGCATTAAAAACCCGACATCCTTTTTTTCAAAACTGTTATACAATGCTCCATTAGGAAAAGTTCTGTTTAAATAACCAGTTTCCTCATTTTCTTTTAAAATTTTAGTTTGAAATAAAACTAACTCACCTTCATTTGCGATAAATACATTATCAAAGCTTGTTTGGAATTCTTCTTGGAACTTGTGAGTTTTACAATTAGTTCCCAAAACTATGAATGTAAGGTTCTTTACTCCATAGTCTTTGGCATTTTTATTTCTTATAAAAGGTTTTTCTGTAAATAAAATTTGACAAACAAGATCTGAGTTTAAAAAACCAATCCATTGATCGTAAAAATAGATTTTTTCATTTATTGAATTCGTTTTTATCTCCCAAATTCCACTTAAATGTTCGTTACGATTATACTCAGATTGCCATTTTAATTTACCGTAAATCCATTCTCCTTCTTCTGATAGACCTTCAAAGAATGTGACAGCTCCTTGGCAGTTATTCCACTCGGACGATTCTTGCCAATTTGACTCATTTAGAGGACTCCCCTGACACTCAGGCAAACTCGAAGCCCAACTATTCTGTGATAGTAGTAGTGGTAGAATGAGCGTGATGATAGCTAATAGTTTTCCCATAATGAGAATGTTATCACAATTATTATAACTGTCTATATTTACTGGTGAAA
>CAJIYR010000012.1 GCA_905181735.1 uncultured Hyphomicrobiales bacterium | reverse complement strand
TAGTTAACTGTGACTGCCTGACCAGAAGCTGCTGACAAATCAACAGTGATAGCTTTTGATGAGACAGATTCAGCGCCGTTCGATGTTGTGGTGTTAAAGTCGACAACCGGAGGGTTATCGTTATTTGAGATTGTATATGTATGAACTTGATCACTTCCGAGTGTTGCGTTTCCTGGACTTGAAAGGGTAAGGATGACCGTTTCATCTGCTTCATCAAGTGTATCATTTATAATATTAGCAATAGTAATGGTACCGGATGTTTGGCCGGCAGGAATTGTTAGTGTTCCGTTAGCTAAAGTAAAATCTGTGCCTGATGCTGTTGCTGTTCCTGTGATTACATAGTTAACTGTGACTGCCTGACCAGAAGCTGCTGACAAATCAACAGTGATAGCTTTTGATGAGACAGATTCAGCGCCGTTTGATGACGTTGTATTAAAGTCGACAACCGGAGGGTTATCGTTATCCGTAATCGTATATGTGTGAACATCATCACTTCCAAGCGTTGCGTTGCCTGGGCTGGATAATGTTAAGATCACAGTCTCGTTTGCTTCGTCTAAAGAATCGTTAACAATACTTGCGATTGTTATTGTGCCGGATGTTTGTCCGGCAGCAATTGTTAGTGTTCCGTTTGCTAAAGTAAAATCTGTGCCTGATGCTGTTGCTGTTCCTGTAATGGCATAGTTAACTGTGACTGCCTGCGAAGATGTCCCCGATAAATCAACTGTGATAGCTTTTGATGAGACAGATTCAGCGCCATTTGATGACGTGGTGTTAAAATCGACTACTGGTATTGTTTCAGCAGCAGTTATAACCCTAATATAATCTCCGTGACTACCATTCTTTGCGCCAATTCTTAATGTTTTCTTATCAGATCCAATTGAAACCCAATCTCCTCCTGTCGTTGAAGTGGTTGTGGTGTTTGCATAAAAATTAAAACTTTCCATTGCCCTAGCGCTATAACCACTATTAGAGGAAGTTGGGTAAGTGGCTCCAGACTTCGATATATTTGCTTTATAAATTGTATCCGAAACGTCATCGTAGATACCATAAATTTCATTATCAAATACTATTTGACCTATTTTATTAGTTCTGTCTGACTTGCTATTATGGTCATCATTTAAATAAATTAAATATGAATTAACAGGATAGGTTGATGTATTTAAAGAAACATTTGTAGCTCCATCATCATTATAATCTAGAGTTAAAGTACCAGCATTACTGATATTTTCTCTTTCGAGTGTGACCACAAAGTCAACACCGTCCGAAGATCTTTGTCCTGATGAATGTTGCGTTCTTGATCTAAAGTCGGTAGCACCGTGAATTTCTTCTGCATAACTATTTGTACTAGCAACACCATTAGAAGCATTAGCATCGGATGGTACTAATATATAAGTTACGAAAAAACTTATAATTAAATAAAAAAATTTATTAAAAAAAATCACAAAAAATTTATCCAATTCTAACTAATTACAAGAAAAATAAATTATAAAATTATCAAAAATATTTAGGCAATATAAACCTCTAATCCCTAGCCAAAATATGATGGGCAAATCAAAACGCAGAGTCTCCCAAGATCTATAGTCAAGTAAAAGTATTAACAAAAGTTAAATTGGAAAATAGCTTTGTGGATAAAAAAATAAAGTGATTCATTCACTAAGATTAAAGGGCATAGATAAGAATCTATGTAATGAAGAGATTCTTTTGATTTATGTTGATTCGTGCATAATAAATATTTTATTAATTAATTTTAGCTATCTAAAATTATGTAAATAAATGAAAAGATAGAATTAATACATAAACTAATACCTGTTTAATTTTAATAAATATATGTTAGAATAACATATCAATTAAAAGGATTAATGTGTGCAAAATAACCCAAAATTAAGCATATTAGGTGGAGATTATGAATTTACCTTACAAGTTTCAGGAACATGGCAAGGGATAGATTGTACTTACATACCTTCCGATCTTCTTATGGTATATGCAAAAATACTAAACTTTGAATCATTTGAAGTTTCAGAATTTTCTCTCTCAAATTTTACAATGATGAGAGATAAGAATATAAATAATATGGTAGCAATTCC
>CAJIYR010000011.1 GCA_905181735.1 uncultured Hyphomicrobiales bacterium | reverse complement strand
ACTAGCCAACGTAGAGCAACCTGTGCAGCTGATTTTCCATGCAATTTACCAATTTTATTTAACATAGGGTCATCTAATACCTTCCCCCTACAAAGGGGCACGTGGCAAGATATTATAATATTATGTTTATGGCATGCATTTATAACTTTATCTTGGTTTATATAAGCATGGTACTCTATTTGATTGGTAAACAGTGGTTCCGAACAGATGTTAACCGCCTTCTCTATTAGGTCTACAGTGAAATTTGAAACGCCGATATTTTTTGCATAACCATCGCGTTTTGCTTTTACAAGTGCACCAAGAGTTTCCTCTAATGGAACAGTCCTAGAGGGCCAATGAATTAAAAGTAAGTTTACGTAATCGAGTTTCATTGTATTTAAACTCAATTCAACAGAACGCGCAAAATCATCTGCGCTTGCATTATCTTCGGTAACTTTTGTCGTTACCCAAATGTCATCACGTAAAACACCACTTAAACGAATACCTTGTCCAACCCATTCTTCTGATCCATATTTACGAGCAGTGTCTATATGTCTATAGCCTGATTTCAATGAATGAGCAATTAGGTCAGATGCCCTATCAGGCTCTGGGTATTCCATCGTTCCATAACCCAATGATGGAATAGATGCGCCATTATTTGTTAACAATGGTATCAAATTATTGGCCATTTCTTCTCCTCTTGGTATTTTGTCTATTTAATTCTAGAAATTTAATATAAAACTGTGATTATTGTATCTAAAGTTAAATAAATAAACGTATACGTAAAAGCAATTATTCAACAAAGTAATCAATATCTTCCTGACTTGGACTCCAAGATAAATTCGTAGGCCAATTCTTAGTACGTGATATCATTGATTCTCCATATCTCACTCTAAATAAGATTGTTCTTTCTGATCCATTGATATATTCGTGCAGCTCTCCCTTGGGATGAACAACTAAACCACCTTTTTTAACTTCAACTTCTTCAGTTATAGTTTTCATAACACCCCCTCCTTCGAAACAAAAATAAATTTCTGTTGCGTCAGGGTGACAATGGTTTGGGCTTACTTGACCAGGTTCCCAGCAAGCAATTGATACATCACCACCTCCAAAAAAACCTAGCTTCTTTTCAACATGTTTTATTGGATCAAATCTTTGCTCTTCGCTAAAATTATACTTTTCCATTTTTTGCACCTAAAATAAATACTAACCTGTATATTCAAGAATATGTAAACCAAGACCCCATCTATCAGACATATAAATCAAACCAGTTTCCTTATCGACATACACATCATTACTTTGCGGACAACATCTTTCTTTATTACCAGCCGGTATATATGAGCCAACTTCTTTTGGATTAAATGGATTACTCCAATCAATTATTCTTAATCCAGCGTTAAACCAAGCGATATAGATCAAATCATTCTTTTCCATATCTAACCAAATATTATGTGCTCCATGTCTAGAGCCTGTTTGACCCCACTTTTGATCGATAGGTCTCATCTGAATAGGATCTATGTCAAAAGGCATGTAGGTGCTAATAGGTAGTGGTATATCTTTATTTCTTAGATCATAAAATGTTACATGTGCCGGAGGATGTTCACAGTTAATAGTCACTGTTTCTTGCGTAACAATACCGAATTCAGATCCTTTTGGAACAAGAAAACTATGAAAGCATCCAGGCCAGCCATGCGTCTCGTGTGGATTATGCCTCCATTTGAACTTTGGGTTCGTTGGGTCAGTGCAATCAAATAGAACGATGCCTCCATCCCACCAACCTGCTGTTACGTAATTACCCCATGGGTTTCCTTCGTGGCACCAGGCTTCATTCTGAACTATTGAATTATCCCAAGAATGCTTTTCACCATCTTTTTGGCCTTCAACCCAACCTTGTCCTATGAACTCTGGGTTAGCAGGATCTTTCATGTCATGAATAAGAAGGATTTTTTTATCAAAGCCATCTCTGTAACCTGAACTATATAGTAATTTACGATCTCTATCATAAATAGGACGATGGACACCAACACCATCTGTTTGTACATATTTCAAAAATTTTGGGTTTATTGGGTCTGAGATATCAAAAACCTTTAAACCGCCCTTTAAGTCAGGATATTTGCCAATAAGATTTGGTCTCAATTCTGAATTAGTTATCATTATATCATCGCTGATCCTCAAAACTTTATGTGTTCTTGCACCAGGTGAGTCAGATATTTGGTTTAAAATTTTTGGTTTTGAGGGATCACTGACATCCAATATAGTTAGTCCATCATGACCATTAATTCCCGAAGCAGCAACATAAGCAATTCCTTTAGAAACTTGTATTTGGAATGCATCACCCCAACCGTTAAGTTCAGAATGCCCTACCAATTTAACATTATGAGCTTGTTCTTCCCAAGGTTCATTTAGTTTGAATTCTGCTCCAATATATTGGGCTCCTCCGCCACCTGTTATAGGATCTGGTTTATAATAAGGTCTTGACATAAAGGTCTCCTTTAAAAAATGTCGGCATATTTAATTATCTATTTAACGATCTTTAGATCATAATTTTAAATCAATAAATTTATATTATCTCTTATAAAAAATATCATCAAAAAAATATAATAGCAACATTTTGATTTTGACTTATGGCAAAATGCTAGTATTAAGTTCCCTCACCTCAATATCTTTATACTCACTAATGGAGGTGGAGTTTACTCTACCCAGTTTTTTATCTGCACCAGAACGATAATTCCCTATTCGAATAGTATCGTAACTCTCACAAAAACCAATATTGGCAAATTCAGTTTTTGGTAAAATCTCAACACCATCTACTATTACTTGAAGCGTGCTGGGTTGTTTGTTTGAATAAATAAATTCATAAGAATGCCAATCAGTTCCAGCCAAACCCACTTTGTCGGCTCCGTAGCGCACAACTTTTGTATCATCACCACCAGGCGCCAAACTAAATGCAAACCTTTTGTTAGCTGACGCGTCCCGTCGCAAAAAAGCCATAACCGGCACGCGTGAGTCTGGACAGTTTTTTATTTGGAAAAACGTCTCATTTCTATCTCCGTTATCATAACCACTTAAAATACGATGCTTAAATGAAATGGCATACTCTTTGTTTTTCCGAAGGCTTGGTTGCGTTATCACTATTTCTGAACGCTCTGAATAAGCCTTATAATAACCAGAGTTACCAACATATGGTTTGGTATCAGTTGGACATCTACCAATATCTCCGTCTGTTAATTTGAAGCGATACAAGTTTTCTTTACTTACAAAAGAATCACTATTCGGTGCAGCACAATTCATACGATAAGAAATATTTGTCGCCATACTGTTATCGTCTACAGAGTATTCATTCTGTATCTGAGCGCTTGTATTTTGACAGGAGGATACAAATCCGCACATGGTAAGAACCAAAAAATTTCTAATTATTTTCATTGTTCTTAACCTATCTAATTCAAGTATCACTATACCACTCATCCATAGCAACGTTTAACCTATTTAAACACGTTAAATCTGCAGTTTTCCAGCAAAAAACGCACACACAGCCCCTGTCGTTGTGTATAACCCAATGGTCAGCCTACCCTCAAACTCAACCCACACAGCAAGCACACACGTGATCTACACCACCACTGCACCACACTCTTACATCGTTTTTTCCGATGCAAGCACTACTTGGGCGCTATGAGCTTGATGGCTTGTATGGGTTCGAAGTATATAGAGCTATTTAAATTTTTTATCAGAAAATACGAGATTGTGGAAATGGAACATAAAAAATATGTGTAAAAACGATATAAGCAACAACACATGTAATTATCGATATAATTAAAGATTTAATAATAGAGGAACGATTTATTTCAGGTCTAAAATAAGTAATACCAGACCATAGAAGAAGAATACTAGCTGCCCAAAACCCGAAGACAAAAAGTAACACAAGATAACAAAATAATAATAATGTATAGACTACAACATTAATGATAGATGGAATTTCAGATTTATCAATTTTCAAATCTGAAATTGTTGTACCCTTTACTATCTTGATTGAAGATTTTACTAAATACACAGCAGATATACTAAACAATAGAAAGCACGACATTAATGGAAACACCCAATCTATATAACCATAATCTTCCCATATATTATCCGCGACACCAGCATAAGAAAAAGACGCAACAAATAATAGCAAAAGGCCTGTTGCCAAATCACTATCTTGAATTAATTTTATAAATCGTATCATAACTTGCTCTTTTAAAGATTATATTTAAAAACTACTTTTTATTATGTTAAAACAGATTTTCTTCTTGCCCTAAAACGTGATATTGCCACTGCACTAACAGACACAATTGATATAGTAATTAGTATTATATTAACAGATCCTGTAAAGAAAACTTTTTGGACTCCTACAGCATGGGAAATATATAATGCTTGCACTAACGAAGGTTCAATAATTGGACCAAGTATAAACCCAAGACCTATAGGTCCAGGATGAAAACCAAGTTTGCGTATAAGAAATACAAAAACTCCTATTATCAACATTAAATACACATCAAATACATTATTCCGAATAGCATAAGCACCAATAATTGCTAAAAACATAATCATAGGAGCAAGAAGTCGAAGTGGAATTTTAATAACTCTAACTAAAAGTGGTGTTGCTAGCATACCTACAAAAAATACTACTATACCGGCTATAAGTAATGACCAACCAAACGAATATACTAGAGCTGAATTGCTTGCGAATAGCTCCGGACCCGGATTTAATCCTCTTAACATAAGGGCGCCCGCTATAACTGCTGCAGGTGCCGAACCTGGAACGCCAAGGGTAACTAGTGGTATCATTGCAGCTGGAGCTGCTGCATTATTTGCTATTTCTGATGCTGTCACACCGCGAATATCGCCTTTTCCGTATTGACTTTTATCTTTACTCCAGCGTACTGCTTCATTGTAGGAAACGATAGCGGCTATTGGACTACCAGCACCCGGAAGGATTCCAATAAAGCTGCCTATCACAGCAGATCGTAAAAAATGAACTGGAGCAGATAATACTTTTTTGATTGTTTTAAGTATTACGCCCTTTTCAGGTTTATATTCCGCTACAAATTCTTGTTTTTTAAGATTTAGAATCATACTAAATACTTGAGGTACGGCGAAAACACCTATTAATGCTGCAACTAACGATACGCCACCTCTTAATTCAGGTATATTTAATGTAAATCTATTAATCTCGCCAGCATGACTAATGCCAATGCAACTGATTATTATCCCTATAGAAGCTCCTGCTATCCCTTTGAGTATAGAATTTCCCGCAAGGCTACCAATAATTGTAAGAGCAAAAACACCAAGCCAAAAAAATTGTGCTGGGCCAAATTTTAGTGCTATTGAAACCATGGGCCATGCAAGCAGAAGATAACATGCAGCTCCAAATATTGTTCCAAGCGCTGAACTAAAGCATGCCGCAACAATAGCTTCCTGACCCCTTCCCTGTTTGACCATGGGGTAGCCGTCAAACCCCGTTGCCATTGCCGCTGGAGTTCCCGGAGTATTTACAAGACAAGCTGGGATTGCATCTGAAAACATTGCGCATACATATAAACCACCCAACATTGCAATACCTTCACCTGTTGGCAGAGCAAAAGTAAAAGGAACTAATAAAGCCGTTCCCATTGTTGCTGTTAAACCAGGTAAGGTACCAACAACTAATCCTAACATGACACCGATTGTCATATACATAAGGTACGAAGGGCTTATAGCCATATAAAAGGCTTCAATCATTTAATATACTCCATACGAATGGAAAAAATTTAAATTCTTATTCATACTAAATTGATGTGGACAGTAATTATATATTCAAACATCACCTCAACATTATATTGATCATGTTGAGGTGATTTATTTAAATAATACAACAACTATTTAGTCAGCATATTTTGCAATTTCAGCATCCATAAATGCATTAGTTTCAGCTACCGACATATTATGTGGCACGTAACCACCCTTTATCAGTGCTTCTTGAACAGATGAGCTTTGAGCTGCACTATTCATAGCTGCATTTAATGTTTCAACTACATCAGCTGGTGTTCCCGGAGGAGCCATTAGACCCCATGTGATAACATAGTTCCAGTCTGGTTCATTTGGAATACCAGGAAGTGTTGGAACTTCATTTGAACCAGCAACAAGTATTGAATTAACAATTGCTTTATGTTTCGTTGCATGGTTTGCACCAGTAGCTGCACCATCAATATGAGAACCTGCTAGCATTGGTATCATTTTACCAACACCACCACCGACAGGTACATATGTTGTTTCAATACCTAGAACTTCTTCTAGTTGTTTCCATCTTGATAGACCACTACCACCAGTACCGGCTACAGTCAGCATGCCAGGATTTTCTAAAGCGGCCGCAACAAATGAGTCAATTGATTGATACTTACTATCTTTCGGAACCATTAAAGTTCCAGCTGAAGACTCTGTCATACCAATATATTCAAAATCACCAGCTTCATAACCAACACCGTCACCTTTTGAACTTATAATAACATTAGGCACAACTGTGTTTGAGAATGTGCAACCATCTGGATCAGAGCGATGTAATTCACTGAATCCAACAGCTCCGCCACCACCAGTTTTGTAGACAATATTAACTTTAACACCTAGAGCTTCTTCCAGACCTGGAACAAGACGTCTTGCCATTTGGTCGGATCCACCACCAGGTGAATATGGCACTATAAATGTAGCTGACTTACAAGAGTAATCAGCGAACGCTGTTCCTCCTGATAAAAGAAAAGTAGCGCCAAATACTGAAGCTGTAATTCCTTTCATTATTGTATTAATTGAAAAATTCATAAAATAACTCCCATATTATTTATAATTAAAATATTCAGTTATAAATCGTAATGTAATAATTTGATTATAACAACCATAAATAATTAACATTTTTTATTTCTTGCATACTCATGTATAAATTACTCTTTTATGTTCGATTAATTTGTTACACTTACAGTTAATTTATTTTAGTATATGTATTTAACTAAGAAGTAATATTATACTCATACAAAATCCATGCATGATTATTTTTGATATCTTGATTGTCATTAAATTAAAAGTTAATATATAAATATTTTAAAGAACTATACCTATAAACAAAGTTAGATTTATAAGAGGATAATATGCCAATATATAAAGCAACAGAAATGAAAGAAACACCAGACGTTGTGCGACCAAATATTAAAATGATACAATTTGGTGGTGAATTAATTAAAGCTGGTTTGGTTACATATAAAAAAGGTGACGTTCCTCCACCCCATGTTCACCCAAATGATGAACAATGGATATATCTATTAGAAGGGCAGTTAGCTGTCCTCTTAGAGAATGATATTGATATTGCAAACCCAGGAGACCTTATATATATACCGAGAAATATCACACATGGTATTAAGGTATTGGGAGAACTATGTAAGTTCTTTACATGCAAAAGTCCAGCAGGGTCAGGTGGGTTAAGTGAAGATTATACAGCTATTTTAAATCTTGATGAATTAACCCAAAAACTTGCTGACTATAAATAAATGTTTTTATCTAGGTCTATTTTTTGTATTTAAATAGTATTTTTAATAAATCCATTGACAAAACTAATGTTTTCTAACATTTATATTTTATTACTACATGACACGGAGAGGTGGCTGAGTGGTTGAAAGCACTGGTCTTGAAAACCAGCGAGGGGGGAACTCCTCCGGGGGTTCGAATCCCTCCCTCTCCGCCAATAAATTAAAAAACTTTCATTTAGCATTAACGGTATAATAACGAAAAAGCCTAATTTTTTTATGGATCTTTTTTGTTTATCTGCAATTTTTTATAATATTTTAGGATTATTATATATGCCTAACCTTATACTCATACTTGGCGACCAGTTGTCAGAATCTATCACAAGCCTTAAAGGATACAATCCTGATACTGATGTTATATTGATGTGTGAATCATGGGAAGAAATGACTTATGTCAAACATCACAAAAAGAAAATTGCTTTTATACTGTCAGCTATGAGGCATTTCTCAGAAACACTCAAACACAAAAATTATAAAGTTAAATATATAAAGCTAGATGACACCAAAAACACAAAATCAATCAAAGGTGAAGTAGTAAGATTACTAAAAAAACAAACCTTTAAAAGTATCATTGTTACACAACCATCTGAATATCATATATTTGAAGATATGCGAAGTTGGGAAAATGAATTAGCTATTCATGTTGAAATTAGACAGGATGATCGATTTTTATGCACTACCAGTGAATTTTCTTCGTGGGCAAAAGACCGTAAACAACTTCGTATGGAATTTTTCTATCGAGAAATGCGCAAAAAATATGACATCTTGATGAAAGATAACAATCCAATTGGTGGACAGTGGAATTATGATATGGAAAATCGTAAACCACCGAAAGATGGATTAAACATACCATTACCCTATATAAGCAAGACCGATAGTATAACACAAGAAGTCATATCTCTAGTATCACAAAGATTTGATGATCATTTTGGTGATTTAGAACCATTTTATTTTGCTGTTACACGAGCGGATGCTTTACAAGTTCTAAATCAATTTATTGAACGCAGGTTAAATTATTTTGGAGATTACCAGGATGCAATGGTTCAAGGCGAAGCTTGGATGTATCATTCCCACATTAGTTTTTATCTGAATTGCGGCCTACTTCTTCCCCTAGAATGCATACATATAGCTGAGAAAGCTTATAGAAATGGAACGGCACCAATTAATTCAGTAGAAGGATTTATTCGTCAAATCATTGGTTGGCGTGAATATATAAGGGGAATATATTGGCTAAAAATGCCGGAATATGCTGATGAGAACTTCTTCGATGCAAAACGATCTCTGCCAGATTTTTATTGGACAGGAAACACAAAAATGAACTGTCTGAGCCAAACTATTCTCGAGACAAAACAAAATTCTTACGCTCATCACATTCAACGCCTTATGGTACTAGGAAATTTTGCATTGCTAGCTGGTATAAATCCAAAGGAAGTTAATGAATGGTTTTTGGTTGTCTATGCAGATGCCTATGAATGGGTAGAGCTACCTAATGTATCAGGAATGATTTTATTTGCTGACGGTGGATATCTTGCCAGTAAGCCCTATGCCGCTGGCGGAAGCTACATCAACAAAATGTCAAATTACTGTAAGAACTGTAGTTATAAAGTGACAAAAAAAAATGGCCTTGATGCATGTCCTTTTAACTATCTTTATTGGAACTTCTTAGATCACAACAGAGCAAAGTTAGCAGGCAATCCGCGCATTAGCATGATGTATAAAGTTTTTGATCGCATGGATACAGAAAAACAAGCAACTATTCGTGAAGATAGCGAAATATTTTTAGTTAGCCTTGAATGAAAAAGAAATCCGATTTACCCAGTAAAATATGCCCTGTATGCCAAAGACCTTTTTCATGGAGAAAAAAATGGTCGAAAAATTGGACTCAGGTTAAATACTGTTCCAAAAAATGTAGCGATAACAAAATTAAGAAGCTTTAATACTCTGTAGTTTAAATTGTCTATATGTTATTTACTATAAGTTCATTTTTTATTAAATAGGTTAGGATTATGATGACAAGAAATTTGAAACATTATTGCCAGCTATAAACTGATGCAACTCCCCATTTAGAATAAGCTTCATCACTTTTCAATAACCTATCTGTTAATCTATCGTATATACGAATACTTATACCTAAAGCCTCGCTTGAATTCTGAGCTTTCAACCCATAGTCATAACCTAAGTCAATATAAAGAGCATTGCCATCTAAATAACCTAAATCAGCAAAGTTATAATGTTTCTTTTCTGTTGTTATATTATCTGAAGTTAGTGTAATTGTGGTATCAGTAAGACAAGCAGCCATATAATAAAGCTCTCCTTGAAAACTGCAAGTTACTACTGCGTAGTAAGGATTATTTCTTGCATACTCAGCTTCTTTTGCAAGCTTCTCATCTTTTCTTTTTGCCAGCAAACCAGAGACATCAAGACCTTCTAACTTCGCCTCTTGATCAAGTAATATAAAATCATATATTCCTTGGTTTGTATCGCTAGGTAAATTTGGGGCTTCTAATTTGATTTTATTTACGAATTCATCTAATTGAATTTGGTTGCTAATATTATATTTTAATAATTCAGGAAACAGAACTTCATCACGTGACATTTCTACAAAAAATTCATAAAAATCTGCATCTTCAATAACAATAGACACATAATGATCATTAAGAAATTCTAATGATAATTTATTCTCGTCGATTAATAATAAATCATCGGTAAATAAAACGGATTTTCTTTCTAAAGCTTTTTTTAGCTTTTCTTTGTCAGCTAAAGATAGAAGTAGAAATCCACATTCATCCTGTTTTAATTGGGTTATTTCAACAAAGAGACTATTAACATCGTCATATTCATTAGGTTTATAATGTTGCCCCCATCTATCAATTATAGCCGCATCAATTTTTATAAGAGGAATAGTTTTTAACGTGCATATAAATCTACCTTCATCGATATCCAAGTAGGTAAGGTATTCTGGATTTGATTCAAGAGCATTTAAATACGCCATTCTCTTGTTTTCTTCTGCCTTTTCAGCTTCCTTTATAGCAGCCAATGCTGCTTTTTCTACTTTTTGTTCTTCTTCGAGCGCAATTAGATAAATGTCATCTTTATTATAATAGCCCAAAACAATTAATGAATTGTTCGTTCTAAAGCTTCCGTTAGCATTAAAAATACATGCTGGCGCAATAACAATATCGTAAGTAAGTGATAAAGTAGTTATTTCCTCATAACACTGGTTGTTTCCAAGTTCAAATTGTGTCATTGAACTGCTGTTATCTGACGCAACATATTCAACCTCATAAGGACTATTATTAAAGTATTCTATTGTGCCAAGGTTTTCTAGTTTAGAATATAATACTTCAGAATGCTGAGCATAGAGTTTTTCATTAAACAAAGATTCTAATAGATCATTTTCAATGGTCCAACGATCTCTATTTTGACTGTTGATAATATCTGGAAGTACCACACCAACTTTTACAGTATCGGCATTGAAGGATAAATTTCCATCAATATCTTCGATAAATTTAGAGTCATTATCCTTATTTAGCATAACAGCAAAATCAACTATTATTCTAGTATTCTCAGTGTAACCATCGTTAAGGTCCTTTGGAATGACAGAATAAACATTTAGATCTGAAGAAATATTTGCATCGAATTTACTATCAGTTTTATTATTTGCTAAGGATGCGTGTTTTAATTGAGTTTCTAGACTGTTGGAATTCCAATAATCAAAATTGAACCTGCTTGTATATTTATCTATTTTTTCCTTTTCCCAGTCTAGACTATTTACCAAAAGTTCTTTTGCAGCTAAAGCTTTTTCTTTACTTTCTGTATAATCATTTTGTTTTGCGGTATTAGTTTCTTCTTCTTCTTTTTGTAATTTATCAATAGCAGTCATATATAAATCACCTCTTTGATAATATCCTGCAATAATTATATCTCCATTTATATGTTGACCTTTGTCGTTATGAAAACATGACATAGGACCTATAACTATATCGTAATCGGCTGTATAACCTGCTACTTCTTTAAAACAGCTACCTGGTTTAAATGATGAGAGTGAGATGGAATCATCATTTCGATCGTAGCGCATTACAGGTGTTATTACCGTTAATTCAAATGGCTTATCATTAAAAAAACCTTTTGTATTTAGTTGCCCAACCTCTAAAAGCAATAATTCGTTTATCTTACTATTAATTTTTTCGTCATATAAAGAATCTATTAAATCATTCGAATATATCCAACGATCTGGGTTATAAGCTTTAATATGTTCAGGGAGTACTACACCAACCGTTACCTTATCACCACTGAATTCATAAGTTCCGTCAGTGTACGATGTAACATTACCGCCATATGCATTTACCGCAAAAGCCCAATCAACTGTTACACTTGTTTCGAAAGTTTCGTTTGAATAGGGATCTTTTTCATTAATATATTGATAATAAAAATCTGAAACAAGATTAGGAGAAAACGGTTCATCATGATTATCTGCGTTTGAACTAATTGAATTAAAGGTAAAAATAAATACAAACAAAAATAAGAAACGAACCATAACACACCTATTTGAATTTAAAAATATACAATAATAATCCATTTATAATGCAAAAGTTATTAATATTAAAGTAGATTATAAGTACTTAACAATATTTAAGTAATTGCTATAATTTAAATTTTAATAAATCTCAACTCATCAAAATACAATTAAACCAATGTATTAGTATTTTAATTAGATACGGTTAATAAATAACATAACTATAACATCTTTTATTAACTTGCTTACTAATATAATTTGGAAGTATAAAAAAATATGCAAAACGAAATATCAAGAACTCTAGCTGCACTGACTATTGGTTTAGCAGGTGGTGCTATATTTTATTATTTGAATTTACCCTTACCTTGGATGCTAGGATCATTTGCGTTAACATTAATAATTGCAATTCCTTTTGGTTATATTGATGTTGATAGGAAATTACGTAAACTAGCAATGCCAGTATTAGGGGTTCTCATAGGATGTTCATTTAAACCTGAAATTATTCAAGAGATACATAATTGGCCTATAGGTATATGCTTAGTTTTATTCTACACAGTTTTTACAACATTTGTTGGCTACAAGTATTTAACAAAGATTGCAAAGTGGGATAAAGTGACTGCTCTCTTTTCATCACCACCAGGCGGGTTA
>CAJIYR010000010.1 GCA_905181735.1 uncultured Hyphomicrobiales bacterium | reverse complement strand
CTAATTGGCAGAGAATAACTAATCGATGTTGGCTTGCTATACCTTTTAAGAAGTTTGCCGCCTTTAACGCATTTTCTTCCATCTCTTTCATTTAAAATCTTTCTTTTTAAAGTTTCTCTTTACATATTGTAATATTCATATAATGATATTATCATATCATAAAAATATAAATTAATATATTAAAAATTGAGGTTTACTATGTTGTATAAAAATAAAATATTATCATTACCTTGTTTAATTCTATTTGGGTTTGCTTTTATAGGGATTGTATTGCCATCAGAATCAAAAGCTGACATTTATGATGACATTACTCAAGTTTTCATTGCAGATGATACAATAAACCTTGAACAAAAGCTCGTACAATATGAAGTGCCTTTATTTGAGGCTGAAGAAAGTTTAATTAACGTATCTAACGAGATTGATATTATAGTAAATGAAGTGAATAATGCTACGCAGGAATTGCTAATATCTGAACAAAGATTGATAGCTTATAAAGATAACCTAGACAACGAACTTAATGATCTTGTTACCGCTTTAAATGAACTGCCAATAGATAGCGATGAATACTTAGAGTTTGAAATTAATATTGCAACTCTAGTTGATATTATGTCATCAGAAGAAGATCCAGCTATAATCGAGCTTGAAGCCAGGATTATAGAAGCTAACATACAACTTGCTACCGCAGAAGATACTTTACTTAACATTAATGAAAACTATAGCGAGAGTCTGTCTGCGTTAGAATTTCTTAATAATCAAGTTAGTGAATTAAATAATGCATACAATGAAGAGCTTAGCTTGTTAAAAAGTCAATTCAATTTATTGACGGAGGATCAGGTTTTTGAACTGGATAGTAATTTAAAGAATGTTTACAAGAAAGGAAACTTGTTAGCGTTAAGCTCCTCTGATTTAAGTGATATCATTGATAATGATTATAATAAAAAACAAATAAACTCTCTTGTGAAAGCCTATGAAACAGAATCAAAGTTTTACGAGAAAGCGCAATCCTTGTTATTAAAAGCAGAAGAAACTAAGAATGACAAGCTCCTTTTGTCGGCTGCTCGTGCAATGGATAATGCAGAAAAGCAAAAAAATAAATTCTTAGAAAAAATAAATAAAGAGCAGGATAAAAAAATAAAAAAAGCAGAAAAAGAAATTACAAAATCGTTAAATAAGGAATCTAAGGAAAGCAAGAAGGATTCAGATAAAAAATCTAAAACTGATAAGAAGGATTCAGATAAAAAATCTAAAAAAGAAAAATAAACTAGCTAACTATTATTAAAGCTAGGGCAATCTTTTTATCGGATTGCCTTAGTTTTGTTTAATTAGCATTCTTTTAAATGATAATTATCAACCAAAGGTTCTTTTTTTACGGTATTGTCCTTAACATGGAATACTTCTACTAATTGTTCTCCACCAGCAGAAATACATTGATTTCTAGTGTAGCGGTTTTTACGAATTGTAATGTCAGACTTTATTCCAATTTTTACTTGATCGTTAACAAGGACTGATTGTTGAGTGTATTCGTTTCTAAATATATAGAGAACTACTAACGCCCCAGCTACAATGAAGGTGATTTGTTTTTTCATTTAAGCCAACCTTTCTACTTAAATGTGTATTTCATTAAGCAATGTATTATTGCAATAAATCATTAGCTTCACAAGAGTTGTATAAGTTTACATGTATGAACAAGACGTATTAAATATTTTATTGCCATTAAATTAAATTTTATCATTACGAAATTATGAATTGAATATGTTTTTTGACAATCGATTGCTAGGCTGTAATATATTCAAATGAAAATTATATTTACAGTGATATTGTTTCTTATGATTACTTCATTTTCTATTGCTGATGACATTGAATGTGCTAACGATGATGTTCAGGTAATTGATTCAGATACGATTGATATTTGCAATATTCGCGTTAGATTGAATGGTATTTCCGCTGCAGAAAAAGGACATGTAACTTTTGATATCTGTAAAAAGATAGTAAAAAATATCATCAAGAAACATCCGATAATTTTATGTTCATTATCAGGGGAAAAGACGTATAACAGAGATGTTGGTACCTGTTATGTTAAATCACAAGATCAAAAAATCAACCTACAAGAGCTAATAGTTGGGTACGGTTGCGCTAGAGACTGCAAGAGATATTCAAAAGGGAAATACCTTGATTTTGAAACAGATGAATCTAAATTATTACCTTTGCCAGGATATTGCAGATAATTTATAAAATATTTATTTTTTATTCTCTTTAAATAGAAGTTTTTTAAAGACATAGATTGCAACTAAAAAAATTATAAAAAATAATAAAGGAATATATATTTCACTAGATTTTAGCATTTCTAGGATAGATGGAAAATTTTCTTTATTGAATACTTCGTGGTTGAAAATAACAGTCTCTAAACCTGCGCCGATTGATGATAGTATAAATATTGATGGGAAAAGGCCAATAAAAGTTCCTAATATAAAATTTTTAGTTTTCATGTTAAAAAAGACGGCAATAAGATTGGCTATTCCAAATGGTATTTCTGCGATAAATCTATAAATTATAAAAAATTTAAGTTCATTATTATGAAATCTATTTACAAGTTTTTGGTTAAGGTATTTTTTTAAAAATATATTTTTAATTCTATTTGGTAGAAAATATTTAGCACTTATATATAAAAGTGTAGATCCAACTGTTAGGGATGTTACTGTTAATAATGTACCATATAGTGAGCCAAAATATATTCCTGCAAATATTGCTAGAGGAGAACCGAAGCCAAGAAAAAAAACCCAAATTATACAAAATAAAATAAATACAAGCGATGATATGAAAATATTATCATGCGAAAAGGATGTTAGCCATTCTTTTGTGTAATTAACGAATTCAAAATTTTTTAATTCTTCAATTGAGTAGTGGGTAAAAATAAAAAAAATAAAAAAACTTAATATAGTAAAATATAAAAAAGCAAGTATATTTTTTTTTGTTTTTCTATCCATGATCATTTAAGCATTTCATTATTAAGTTATAAATTAAATTGTTATAACTTATGTATTCTTAAAATGTTACAACCATATTACATTTTCATTCTATACCCAGTTTTGAATATTAACCATATAATTATTAGACATACCCCTGTAAAACATCCAATTGCAACTAGACTAAAAAATATTGACACATCAGAAGTTCCAAAAAAAGCCCATCGAAATCCTGATATTAGATAAACTATAGGATTAAGTAATGTAACATTTTGCCAGAAGGGCGGTAAAAGCGTTATTGAATAGAAGCTTCCGCCAAGAAAAACTAAAGGAGTAATTATTAGCATAGGAACTATATTCAGTTGTTCAAAACTCTTTGCCCATATGCCCAGTATAAATCCCAGAAGACTAAATGAAACACTTGTAATTATCAGAAATACAAGCATCCAGATAGGATGTAATATGCTTAATGGAACAAAGGCAAATGCTGTAATTAGTATAATTAAGCCTATAGCTATAGATTTTGTTGCTGCGGCTCCGACGTATGCGATAACAATCTCTAAATACGATACAGGAGCAGTATAAAGCTCGTTTATTGTGCCTAAAAATTTTGGAAAATATATACCAAATGATGCATTTGATACACTTTGCATTAAAACCGTTAACATAATTAATCCTGGAACGATAAACGTTCCGTAATCTATATTACCAATTGCTTCCATTCTGGAACCAATCGCAGATCCGAAGACGATAAAATATAATGCTGTTGAAATTACAGGTGATATAATACTTTGAAGAAGAGTTCGAAATGTTCTTGACATTTCAAATATGTAAATCGCTTTAATGGCATAAAAATTCATTCAATTAATCCTTTACCAAATTTACAAAAATATCTTCTAAAGACGTTTCTGATGTTTCTATATCAATAATATCTAAACCTGATTTTTTAATAGAATTTAATATTTTTAATATATCTAAATCCGATCTTTTTTGGTCGTATGTGAATATTATTTTCTTTTTATTATCTGAGATGAATAGATTGAGGTTATGAAGTTCGTCAGGTATTTTTTCTATTTTGTCTCTTATTATTACTTCTATCCTTTTTGTACCCATTCGTTCCATTAGGGTTTCTTTTTCTTCGGTAAGAAGGATCTGGCCATCGTTAATTATAGCTATTCTTTCTGCAATCTCTTCTGCTTCTTCTATGTAATGCGTTGTTAGAATTATAGTAACACCTTGACTTTTCAATTCTTTGATTACCCTCCACATATCTTTTCTTAATTCAACGTCAACACCAGCGGTGGGTTCATCTAAAAATAAAATCTTTGGATTATGAGAGAGTGCTTTTGCTATCAAAACCCTTCTTTTCATCCCACCTGATAATTCAATGATTTTAGAATTACGCTTATCCCATAGGGATAATTTTTTAAGCAATCCTTCTATGTAGTTAGCATCGGGTGAATAACCAAAAAGATTTCTTGAATAATTTACTGTATTGATAACTTTTTCAAATGGTTCTAGGGCAATTTCTTGAGGTACTAAACCAATTAGCTTTCTGCTTCTTTTATATTCTTTAACAACATCAAATCCACCAACACTGATGGATCCTGATGTGGGTACCGTTATACCGCAAACAGCAGAAATAAGTGTTGTCTTACCAGCTCCATTTGGACCTAAAAGAGCTAAAATTTCTCCTTCTTTAACGCTAAGATTAATTTTATTTAAAGCCTTATTGCCCGATGCATATATTTTTTCTACATCTTCTATTTCAATAATATTATTCAAAATAATCTCCAATATGATACTATTAAGATATAGTGTTTAAACTACTGGTTTACTAGTAGTTATTTTATAATTAAAATAATTTATTTTGTTATTTTTATAATTATGCATATATATTAAATTAATCAATAAATCTTACTAAGGAAATGTGAAATGGAATATACAAATTTATACATTAACGGAGAATGGCTAGATGGTTCAAGTAAGGAACGTTTTGATGTTATAAATCCTGCTACAGAAGAGGTTTTAGCAAGCGTTGCATCAGCGGAAATTGACGATGCGAATAAAGCTTTGGACGCTGCGGAAGAAGCATTTCCAAAATGGGCAAGAAAAACCCCTAGAGAAAGATCTGTAATATTACGAAAAGCATACGAACTTATGAGTGCAAGGTTAGAAGATTTTGCAAAAATCATTACATTGGAAAATGGCAAAGCGCATGGTGATGCAATCGGTGAAGCTACTTATTCAGCTGAATTCTTTAGGTGGTTTTCGGAAGAAGCCGTTAGAGCTAACGGTCTTATCTCACACGCTCCATCAACTGGCGCTCGCATTATTGTCCAACATAAGCCAATTGGTATATCATTATTAGTTACACCATGGAACTACCCGGCTGCAATGGGAACACGAAAAATTGCTCCTGCATTAGCTGCAGGTTGCCCTGTGATAATTAAACCTGCTTCAGAAACACCTCTGACGATGCTTGCATTAATGCCTCTTTTAGAGGAGGCAGGTGTACCAAAAGGGTTGGTATCTGTTTTGCCTTCGAAAAAGACTGGCTCGCTCGTTGATCATATTCTTCATGACCCGAGAGTTAGATTGGTATCATTCACAGGATCAACTGAGGTTGGAAGAAAATTATTAAAAGGAGCCTCTGATCAAGTCCTTAAACCATCAATGGAATTAGGTGGCAATGCACCTTTAATAGTTTTTGATGATGCTGATATTGACGTTGCTGTTGAAGGTGCAATGGTTGCAAAAATGAGAAATCTAGGTGAAGCGTGTACAGCTGCAAATAGAATTTATGTTCATGAAAATATCGCGCAATCATTTAAAGAAGGTTTTGTAAAAAAAATGGCCGCACTGAAAGTTGGGAATGGCCTTGAAAAAGGTATTGATGTTGGACCACTTGTAAACGCACAAACAAGAGATAAAGTGGCTTTTTTCGTAGAAGATGCTGTTAAAAAAGGTGCCGAACTATGCTTAGGTGGCAAGAAAATAGAAGGTCCTGGTTATTTCTATCCACCAACTGTATTATTTAATGTTTCTGATAGCGCAGAATGTTTAAACGATGAAATATTCGGACCAGTCGCAGCAATACAAACATTTAACAACACTGAAGATGTTATTAAGCGTGCGAATGAAACAGAATACGGTCTAGTTGCATATGTTTTCACCGAAGATATGAAAAAAGGTATGCAAGTATGTGAAAGACTTGATTATGGAATGGTAGGTCTTAATAGAGGTCTTGTTTCAGATCCAGCTGCACCATTTGGCGGTACAAAACAATCTGGTTTAGGTCGTGAAGGTGGGCATGAAGGTATGTTAGAGTTCATGGAAACCCAATATATTTCTGCATCGTGGTGATTGTATTTCTTGTATGACCATTAATTCAAAATTTAAATTTTTTATAATTTTAATTACTTGTGTTTTTTTAATTGGGTGGACTAAATTAAATACAACTTTGCCGAATAATTCAGGTCTTATATTTTTTCAGAAAAATAGTACACCAATTGACTCTAACGGCAATGAATTTTGGATAATTCAAGATCTTTACGTTGAAGATAGCTATGGTGACACTTCTTCAAAGTCCTTGGTTAAGTACGACTGCTCTAAGCAGGGTCAAAAAATTATTCTCTTTTCCAAATACAAAACGCATATGGCAGAAGGTAAACCAAGACACATTTTTGCTCTCGATAAACCACAGTGGTTTTACCCTAAGAACGATTCGCAAGCTTTTAGCATAATTGATGAAATTTGTAATTCTATTATAGAATGATGGATTTATATTTTTACTAAATAGTATCAATTTCTATTTTTTATATTTTTTTTAGAAATTTCATATCTTTTTTTATACTAAATTTAGTAAAAATATTTTTTTGGTAATTATTTTGTTGTTGTGAATATGTGTAATAATTATGTTATTGTTATATTAATAAGTTTATTCATAAAATAGAGGTTAAAAATGAAATTTATATACACATTATTTGCAATTTCTTTATTAGGTATTTCAAATTTATTGGCATCAACACCATTAGTTAGTAGCGACTGGTTGTATGAGAAGATTAATGCTGGAGATACTATTGATAACACTTTAATCATAGATCTAAGAAATAGCATCGGTAACGGTAGTTATGAAGTTTATGCAGAAGGACATATACCAACATCAATTCATTCTGATTATAGCAAAGATGGATGGCGTGTAGCAAGAAATGGTATAGTTGGATTGGTTCCTACAGGCGATCAATTTGAAACTTTAGTTCAAAATCTTGGTATTAATAATAGTACTCATGTTGTAATAGTTCCTGCTGGAGTTTCATCTTCAGATTTTGGAAGCTCTGCAAGAGTATATTGGACATTTAAAGTTTTTGGTCATGAAAATGTATCGATACTTGATGGTGGTTTTGCTGGTTGGGTTAGTTCTTATCCCGGTAATGTTGAAACCGGTGGTTTTGAAAAAAGAAAAATTGGTAATTTTAAATCAAAATATAATCCAGAATTATATATTAGCACCGAAGAGGTTGCTGAGTTAATTGAAGCCAACAGTGATACGATTCTTCTGGATGGAAGGAATGAAGAACAGTTCTACGCCAAAGCTAAGCATGGCAAAGCTCTTGCAGCAGGTAGGTTACCTGGTGCTATATTAATTTCACAAGCAAATTCATATTTAGATGGAGATAATAAGTTAAAATCGGTTGAAGAACTAAGCGAAATTTATTCTTCTGCTTTAGGTGGCAAAGATACTGTTAGTTATTGCAACACAGGTCATTGGGCTGCAACAAATTGGTTTGTTGTCTCAGAAGTATTAGGAAAGAAGAATACTCGTCTTTATGATGGTTCTATGGTTGAATGGTCAAATAATACATCTTTACCATTAGAAACATCAGGACCTTCAAATCTTGATAAATTAAAAACCTATTTTTAATAAAAAATTAGTATCTTTTTAGGTTAGCACTAGAGAATATCATGATTGATTTTGTAAGAGAGAGCAAAAAAGAATATAGTTTATTTTTCATTTTAATTTTAGCAGGTCTTATTATTGGCCTGCTAGCTTTTGTTGATACGGGTCTAAAGGGTATCGGTCTGGTCATTTTAGGTATTGTCCTCGGTATCAGCTTTGTCTTCTTTCAATATGGATTTGCTTCTGGATGGAGAAATTTTCTAGTTTCTAAAGATACGTCTTCACTAACTCAGCATTTTGTATTAGCCGGTCTCTGTGCAATTATTTTTATTCCCGTCATTTCTACCAATAATAATATTATTGGTAGTATTGCCCCGGTTAACCTCTCATTATTTATTGGTGCATTTATATTTGGTATAGGCATGCAGCTTGCAAATGGATGTGGCTCTGGTGTTTTATTTAATTTTGGCTCTGGATCTGGTCGAATGATAATAGCTCTTCCATTCTTTATAGTTGGTTCTGTTTTAGGAACGATTATATTGCCATTTGTTTTAAATATTCTAAACTATGGCCAAATAGAGATTGCTTCAAATTTTAATGTTTTTGTAAGAACTGCAGTAAATGTATTTCTTTTGTTTGGTCTGGCTTATTTATGTTATTCATATGGTCGAAAAAATAACCAAAAATTTAAACTAAAAATGTTCTATGGAACAGTTATTATTGCTTGTCTTTGCTGCTGTGTTCTGTTTGTTTCTGGAAGCCCTTGGGGTGTGACTTATGGATTCACTTTATGGGGTGCTAAATTAAGTTTAGCAGCAGGAATTCCAATTGATACTTTTACTTTTTGGAATTGGGCGGGCCCTAAAAGATCACTTGAAAATTCTGTTTTGTCAGATGTTAGTAGCTTAATGGATTTTTCCTTAATTATTGGAGCAGGTCTTGCTGCATCATTATCGGGAGCTTTTGCAAAAAATAGCTGGCCTCCAACGCGCGAATTAATTGCTGCCGCTATTGGTGGACTATTAATGGGCATTGGTGCCAGACTTAGTTTCGGATGTAATATAGGTGCGTTTCTAGCGGGCACAGCTTCTGGTAGTTTGCATGGTTGGATATGGTTTTTTATGGCAATGTCAGGAAGCATGGTAGGTATATATTACAGGAAAGTTATAGGATTTAAATGAGATCAACCAAATATATATACATGTTATTATTAGTATTAATTCTAATATTGGTATTATACGATCACCTAACTAGCCCTGTTATGACATCTGTCTCATCACCAAGTGAAATAGGTAAAAGTTGCGCACCTTGTGGCGCTCCATGTTTAGATGATTAGATTAATTGATAGTTTCTCTAGTCTTTATATCTAGATATTTATTTGTCTTATTTTACATTTCATTGTATATGATACATTCAAACTAAATAATGGTTTAGGAAAAGCTTATGAAGAAATTTGGTTTTTTTACTTTTTGCCTCTTTTTAACTATTTTCTTTTCTTGTAAATCTTTTGCTGCAAGTCAACTTGAGCAATTATATTTTGCTAGCTTAAGCATAAATAATAATTATGATGCAATATATAGCGATCCTAATGATGTTGTTCTTGGAAACCCAAATGGTGACGTTACTTTAGTAGAGTTTTTTGATTATAATTGTGGTTATTGCAAAAGAGCTCTCTCCGATATGATTAAACTTATAGATCATGATCCCGATCTAAGAGTAATATTGAAAGAGTATCCAATTCTAAATGATTCCTCAGACGACATGGCAAGGTTATCGTTGGCTTCTGCAAAACAAGGTTATTATCTTAACTACCATAGAGAATTGCTTAATATAAAAGGTGCAGCAAACTATGATACAGCACTTAATGTGGCAAAAAAATTAGGCATGGATGTTGGTAAACTTGAAATAGATTCAAACGATAAAGTCATTAGGGATACAATAAATTCAACTAAATTACTTGCATTTACCTTGGGTATAAACGGTACTCCGGGTTATGTAATTGGTGACGCCATTGTTAGTGGAGCTATTGGTTTTGAAGGATTGTTAGAAATAATTGGTTATATTCGAGAAAATGGAATGCATTCTATTGAAAAATACATTATGCTGATGGCAAGTAAAGGTGACATCGAGGCACAGAAAATTATTTCAAAATATAATATACGCTAAAACCGTTGTTTATATTTTGTTTTACAATAAGCTAATATTTAATAATTGATGGGATTTAAATTATGTTAAAGAGATTAATTGCAGTAGCAATATTTGGGTTACTTATTTGGTTGGGGTTCTTGGCAACAGGAGAATTTAGACAAGGACAAAAGTATCTTGATGCAAAGTTTTACGATAAAGCAATAGCTCAATGGACACCGCTTGCGAATGGTGAAAATAAGCTACCAATCATTACAACAGTTTTTGGTTTATTTAACTATGAAACAAGAGCACAACAAAAAGTTGGATCTGCGCATATGTATAGAGATGATGGAAATACAAATGTTGATGAAGCTATTAAATATTTCAATCTTGCAGCATCGGGCGGCGATGAAATTGCGCAATTTACATTAGCTCAAGAATATAGCAACAGAATATCTGCTGACCCTCAGGGTAAAAAAAGAATATCTTTTTATGAAAAAGATATGATCTTAGCTGATATGTGGGTAAAAGTTGCCGTTATGCAAAAAACAAAGAAATCAAGAAAGTATGATACTTATATTAAATTATATGAAAAAGAAATGACAGCTGATCAAATTGCAAAAGCAACTAGTTTAGCTGAAGAATGTATGGAAAACGACTTTCAAAACTGCGGTTATTAAAAGTTAAAATCAACAGCACTTATTAATTTTTTAATGGGTGCTGTTGATAAAATTTTATCTCATGAACAGATTTTCTATTTTATTATACCAAATTAACATATTTGTATTATTTTTATCTATCAGGTCTACATCAGTAACTTGTTTCCCCCACTTTAATGATCCGGCAATTACAAAATCACTGTAACCAATACTATCACCAGAGATAAATTCCTGTTTTTCTAGAATTGAATTTAAGAAGGATATATATTTATACAATTGATTTAAGCTATCAATTGATTTATCGGCCATATCCTTGGGTGATATTCCAAATCTTTGTGATCGTGATTTTATAAAGTAATCTTTATCTTTTGTGTCTAAATGTTTTGTAATGTCATTTATTACAATTTTAATTATTGCGCCATTAAGCATTTTGTCTGCCCATTGGTTAACAAAATGATCGAAATTAAGTTCTGCATCCATGAATAAATTTTTATTTCCTAGATACTTTTTATCTAGATAACAAGCGATATTCCAAGAATCTGTAACTACAATATCGTTGTCAACCATTATAGGTAATAATTTTTGACCTGAAAATTCTATTAGATTTTTTTCTGTAAATTTAATGGGTACGGTTTTAAAGTCTAAATTTTTGTAATTTAAAGCCATCCTCGCTCTCCAGCAATAGGGGCTAAACCTAACATCATTTTTACCAGATAATTCATATAATGTGATCATGTTATAGTTATACAACAAGTATATTTTTATATAAATAGAATTTTAAATATTATGAAAACATAGAACTAGAATCTACTTCTAATCATGTCCCTCTGTACGGCAATAAATGAGGCGAGGATTATCATTGATATACCAACTATAGAGAGAAACGTTGGTGTTTCTGAGAATATTAAATACCCTAAAAGCGCTGCTGCTACTAATCTAGAGTACTCTACTGTTGACATTACTGATGCTTCTCCGTGTCTGTAGGCATTTATGAAAAACCATTGACTAGCGGCTCCACATGAGATTGTTATAAGGAACAATGGAATGCTTGCAAATGTAATAGGAACCCAAATAAACAATGAAGGAATAATACACAACAAGGTAAGACCTAAGGCTGAATAACTCATTATTGTTGCTGTTGATTCATCTACAGTTAGTTTTTTTATTATTACAGCAACGAATCCTGTACACAATGCTCCAAATACCGCAGCCAATGCAGCTATATTAATTCCATTGCTATTAGGATTTAACATAAGTATAACGCCAAATAAGCCAAATATCGCCGCAAACCAACCAATGAATCCAACTCGTTCTTTGAAGATAATTCCACCTAATATTACTAAAAATATAGCTCTAGAAAACCATATTGCACTTGCATCTGCTAAAGGTATTTCTCCAATTGCATAGAACCATGCAATCAGCCCTAAGTAGGCCAAAACAATTCGCAGAAAATGCTTTAGTGGTTCTTTTGTTTTAAAAACGCTGAGCTTAGTTGATATTATTATTGGAACTAGTATTAATAATTGGCCTGCAGATCTAGCTAATAGTATCTGCCAAGAAGGGTATGTTAATGCAAGTTCTTTAATTGCAGCCATCATTGCAGCCATTGTAAAGCTTGATATTATAATTAATATTGCCCCAATAGTATTGCCACCATATATATCAGTGTAGCTTTGAAGTTTTTTTGAGGTGTAAGACATAGTTTTCTTCAGAAAAAATATTTATTAAAAATTATGAAATTATACTAAGAAATTAACTTTTAAATTGATACAGCAAAGTTTTTTTTATTTTTTTTCTTTCGATTTGAACACAAATAGAATTTATACTATAAAAAATTATATAACAGACAAATATATTCTATAAATTACTTGTTATGTGTTACAAATTATAATAATAATAATTCTAAATTTATCATATTTAGTGTAGGAAAAATTAAGTAGTGAGTGAATTACTTTTAGATTATTTACCAGTCATAGTATTTATAGGTGTTGCCTTAGTGGTATCGCTTGCTTTGATGGGTTCATCCTTTGTTTTAGCTGTAAACAATCCTGATAGTGAGAAGTTGTCAACCTATGAATGTGGTTTTGAACCTTTCGATGACGCACGTATGAAATTTGATGTTCGATTTTATTTAGTTGCGATTCTCTTTATTATCTTTGACCTTGAAGTTGCTTTTTTATTTCCATGGGCTATTAGTTTCAATGATATTGGGCTATACGGATATTTTTCAATGATGATATTTTTATTTGTTCTAACTATTGGATTTGTGTATGAATGGAAAAAAGGTGCTCTCGAATGGGATTGATTGAAAATTCAGATATTGCTCTAGAAGATGATTCTTATTTTAATGACATGTCGGATGAACTGTCAGATAAAGGTTTCTTAGTAACATCAACGGAAGATATAATTAATTGGGCTAGAACTGGTTCGTTAATGTGGATGACCTTTGGTTTAGCATGTTGTGCCGTAGAGATGATGCAAGCATCAATGCCAAGATACGATCTTGAAAGATTTGGCGTAGCACCGAGAGCCTCTCCAAGGCAATCAGATCTAATGATTGTTGCAGGAACACTTACTAATAAAATGGCCCCAGCTTTAAGAAAAGTTTATGATCAAATGCCTGAACCACGTTATGTTATTTCCATGGGTAGCTGCGCTAATGGTGGTGGTTATTACCATTATTCTTATTCAGTTGTACGAGGATGTGATCGTATAGTGCCGGTTGATATTTATGTACCCGGTTGCCCCCCTACAGCAGAAGCTTTGCTTTATGGTATTTTACAATTACAAAGAAAAATTCGTCGCACTGGTAATATACAACGTTAATTCAGGTTAAATTTTTATGGTCAACAATGAAACAGATATAGACAATTATTTGCCAAAAATAATTGATATAATTAATGACAATTATCCAAATGGTATTATAGAAAAATCTTTTACCTTTGGTCAATTAACGTTAACTATAGAAATTGCGGAATTAAAAAATATTATAAGCTTCCTTAAAGATGATCCAAGATGTAATTTTCATTGTTTTGTAGATCTTTGTGGTGTCGATTTTCCAGACAGACCATTACGTTTTGAAGTGGTTTATCACCTGTTGTCACTTATTAACAACACTCGTATAAGGCTTAAAGTTAATGTTGCTGACAATTCACCTGTACCAAGTATTATGGATATCTTCCCTGCTGCCAACTGGTTTGAGAGGGAGGCGTTTGATTTATATGGTGTTACATTTTCAGATCATCCGGATCTTAGGAGAATGTTAACAGATTATAATTTTGAAGGCCATCCTTTGAGAAAAGATTTTCCACTTTCAGGTTTTACAGAAGTTAGATATGACGATCAAGAAAAAAGAGTTGTTCGACAGCCTGTTCAGCTAAGTCAAGAGTTTAGAGATTTCGATTTTGAAAGCCCGTGGGAAGGTCTTGATGACGTTGCTGTAGACAATAATCTATTAAATAACAACCAAACCAAGGAAGAATAAATTGGAACCGGTTAATAAAGAAAAGAATTTTACAATCAATTTTGGTCCTCAGCATCCTGCGGCTCATGGAGTTTTGCGTCTTGTTCTTGATCTTGATGGCGAAATTGTTGAAAGAGTGGACCCTCATATAGGTCTTTTGCACAGAGGAACTGAGAAACTTATTGAACACAAAACATATACCCAAGCCATACCTTATTTTGATCGACTTGATTATGTTGCTCCCATGAATCAAGAACATGCATTTTCAATGGCTGTTGAAGGACTGCTAAAGATTAACGTGCCTAGGCGTGGTCAAATAATAAGAGTTTTATATTCAGAAATAGGAAGAGTTTTATCTCATTTGTTAAATGTAACAACACAAGCAATGGATGTCGGTGCCTTAACTCCACCTTTATGGGGATTTGAGGAAAGGGAGAAGCTTATGGGATTTTATGAGCGTGCATCTGGTAGTCGTATGCATGCTGCTTACTTTAGGCCTGGTGGTGTTCATCAGGATTTGCCACCTAATTTAGTAGATGATATTGAAAAATTTTGTGAAACCCATCCAATAGTTATAGATGATATCGAAACTTTACTTACTAACAACCGTATATTTAAGCAAAGAAACGTTGATATAGGGTATATTTCTTATGAAGATGCCGTGTCGTATGGATTTTCTGGTGTTATGATACGTGGTTCCGGTATTGCTTGGGACCTCAGAAGATCGCAGCCTTATGAAATTTATTCTGAGCTAGATTTTGAGATTCCAGTTGGTAAAAATAGTGATAATTATGATAGGTATCTTGTTAGAGTCGAAGAATTGAGGCAATCAATAAAGATAATGAAACAATGCTGTCAATTACTTAGGGTTGAGACCGGCCCTGTGTCTTCAAGTGATGGTAAAATTGTTCCACCTAAACGAGCTGAAATGAAAGCATCAATGGAGGCGCTAATTCATCACTTTAAGCTTTATACAGAAGGGTACCATGTGCCGGCAGGGGAAATATATAAGGCTGTTGAAGCACCAAAAGGTGAGTTTGGTGTTTATTTGGTTTCAGATGGGTCTAACAAACCGTATAGATGTAAAATTAGAGCACCCGGTTTTGCTCATTTACAAGCGATGGATTTTATGTGTAAAGGTCATATGTTAGCAGATGTTTCTGCTATATTGGGATCGCTGGATATAGTTTTTGGTGAGGTTGATCGATGATAATTGTAGGTAAAAAATGAACGTAAGAAGAATAGACTTATCAAGCAATGAAGAATTTTTGTTTACAGATGAAAACAAAGATCTTGCAAGTAGAGAAGTTGCTAAGTATCCAGAAGGAAGGCAAGCATCTGCTATAATTGCTGTATTATGGATTGCTCAAAAACAAAATAACGGCTGGCTATCAGAATCTGCAATTTCTCATGTTTCTAATTTCTTAAATATGCAAAAGATAAGAACATTAGAAATTGCAACATTTTATACGATGTTTAATCTTTCACCTGTCGGTAAATATCATATACAATTATGCGGAACTACACCTTGCATGTTATGTGGCGCGGAGTCTTTGAAAAAAGTATTAAATAATGAAATTGGAGAGGTCGGTAGCTTAACGAAAGATAATTTATTGTCTTGGGTTGAGGTGGAGTGCTTAGGTGCTTGTTGCAATGCTCCTATGGTACAAATAAATGATTATTATTATGAAGACCTAGACGAAACTTCCTTTAAAAAGATAATTAAAGATTTGAAATCTGGTAAAGAAATAAAAACTGGATCGTATAAAGGTAGATTGACTTCTGAGCCATCCAAAGATCCGATTATCTTATTGGACGACGAAATAGAAAAAATTAACATTAAAAGAATAAAACCCGGACTGAAATAATTAATAATTTGGAAATCTAAATGCTTAAAAACGAAGATCGTATTTTTACAAATATATATGGAAACAATAGTTGGAATTTGACCTCAGCAAGAAGAAGGGGGAATTGGGATTCTACAGATATTCTTCTAAAAAAAGGTAGAGATTGGATTATTAATGAGATGAAAGCGTCAGGCCTCAGAGGTAGGGGAGGAGCTGGTTTTCCAACAGGCCTTAAATGGTCTTTTATGCCAAAAGAAGTTAGTGATAGACCGCATTATTTAGTTGTAAATGCAGATGAATCAGAACCAGGTACTTGCAAAGATAGGGAGATACTTAGAAATGAGCCGCATCAATTTCTAGAAGGATGTTTATTGGCATCTTTTGCGATGAATGCTCATGCTTGTTACGTTTATGTAAGAGGTGAATATATTCACGAACGAATTGTATTGCAGAATGCTATAAACGAAGCTTACGAAGCTGGGTTATTGGGAAAAAACGCATCTAACTCTGGTTGGGACTTTGATATCTATGTTCATCATGGAGCTGGAGCTTATATCTGTGGAGAAGAAACCGCGTTACTTGAAAGCCTCGAAGGTAAGAAAGGTATGCCGCGATTAAAACCTCCTTTTCCGGCTAACTGTGGTTTGTATGGTTGTCCGACTACAGTGAACAATGTTGAATCAATATCTGTTGCGCCTGAGATTCTCAGAAGAGGCGCTTCATGGTTTTCATCTTTAGGTAAGACTAACAATACAGGAACTAAACTTTTCTGTATTTCTGGGCACGTAAATAATCCATGTAATATTGAAGAGGAAATGGGTGTTCCGTTAAAGGAATTAATTGAAAAACATGCAGGTGGTGTAAGGGGTGGTTGGGATAATTTGTTAGCTGTAATTCCAGGTGGATCTTCAGTTCCATGTCTACCTGCATCTCAATGTCAAGACTTATCAATGGATTTTGATTCTTTAAAAGAATTAAAATCAGGATTAGGCACTGCGGCAGTAATTGTGATGGATAAATCAACGGATATCATTGCTGCTATAGCTAGGTTGAGTTATTTTTACAAACATGAAAGTTGTGGCCAATGCACACCTTGCCGTGAAGGGACTGGTTGGATGTGGAGAGTTATGGAACGTTTTGTTAGCGGTAAAGCTGAAAAATCAGAAATTGATCTGTTGCTAGAAGTCAGCACACAGGTTGAAGGCCATACAATATGTGCTCTTGGAGATGCTGCTGCTTGGCCGATACAAGGTTTAATACGACATTTTAGACATGTAATAGAAGAAAGAATTGATAATCAAGTTTCATAAAAAGATTATTTAAAAAGTTAGTTAGGTTATTGGTATGCAAGATACAAAGTTAATAATAGACGAAAAAGAGTATATGGTTAATTCTGAATTAACTGTTATACAGGCACTAGAAGATATTGGTATAGAGATTCCAAGATTTTGTTTTCATGAAAAGCTATCAATTGCAGGTAATTGCAGAATGTGTCTAATAGAAGTAGTTGGGGCACCGAAGCCAGCCGCGTCATGCCATTTAGGTGTTAGGGATTTGCGTCCCGGACCGAATGGGGAGCCCCCAAAGATTAATACTAAATCTCAAGTTGCTAAAAAAGCTCAAAAAGGAGCAATGGAATTCTTATTAGCAAACCATCCGCTAGATTGCCCTATTTGCGATCAAGGTGGTGAATGTGATTTGCAAGATCAAGCAATGAAATACGGCACAGATAAAACAAGGTTTTCTGAAAATAAACGAGCTGTTGAGAATAAAGATATTGGACCGTTAGTTAAAACTGTTATGACTCGTTGTATTCACTGCACTAGATGCGTTCGTTTCTCGACTGAAGTAGCCGGCGTTTCAGAATTAGGCGCAACTGGCAGAGGCGAAGATATGGAAATAACAACATATTTAGAGAAAGCAATGGATTCTGAGTTACAAGGTAATGTCATAGATTTATGTCCTGTAGGAGCGTTAACATCAAAGCCTTATGAATTTAAAGCTCGATCATGGGAGTTAACTAAAACTGAATCGATTGATGTAATGGATGGTTTGGGGGCAAATATACGTATCGATTCTAAGGGTAGTGAAGTAATGCGAATACTTCCAAGATTTAATGATGATATCAATGAAGAGTGGATATCAGATAAGGCGCGTTTTATTTGGGATGGTCTTAAAGCTCAGCGTTTAGATAGACCTTACATAAGAATTAACAATAAATTAAGGGAAGTTTCGTGGTCTGAAGCTATTGATGCTGTTATAGAGAAGGTCAATGAAACTGCACCTCAAAAAATAGGCTGCATATCAGGTGATATGTCGACTGCAGAAGAGATGTATTCCATGAAGAAATTAATGGATAATATTGGTTCTGGTAATTATGATTGCAGGCAAGATAGTTCAAAGTTATCAATCGATTATGGCAGGGCTAGTTATATCTTTAACCCTACTGTTAATGGCATTGAAGAGGCAGATGGTATTGTTATAATTGGTTCTAATCCTAGAATTGAATCACCTGTATTGAATGCAAGAATAAGAAAAAGATGGTTAACTGGAAACCTTAAAGTTAGCTTAATTGGTGAAGAATCTGACTTAACTTATCCTTATAATTTTATTGGAAACAATCCGAATTTAATAAACGATGCAAAAAAAATTGGCTTAGATGGCTGTAAAAAAATTATATGGTTAGTTGGAGAAAGCGTTATATCTAGAGATGATGGTTTGCCAATATTATCAAAGGTTGTTGAGCATGCTTTAAATAGTGGGTCAATATCAGATGATTGGAATGGTTTATCTATATTACATACTGCCGCTTCCAGAGTTGCAGGTCTTGATATTGGTTTTGTTCCTAGTGTTGATTCTCTGTCAGCTGGCGATATGAGTAATGGAGGTGAAACTGATCTTCTTTTTTTATTAGGCGCAGATGAAATTGAAATATCAAAAGGGACATATGTAGTGTATGTAGGGAGTCACGGTGATATTGGAGCTAATAGAGCTGATATAATTTTGCCAGGTTCTTGTTACACAGAAAAAAATGGTTTTTATGTTAATACTGAGGGCAGGTTACAGGAAATAAATAGAGCTGTATTTCCACCAGGTAAAGCAAAAGATGATTGGAGCATATTGAAATTAATATCTGATAAATTAAATAAACCTTTAGATTTTATTGATATTCATAGCTTAAGAAAAATAATGTTCCATGATTGTCCTAATTTATTATCATTTCAACTTGTTGACGATCAATATCATGTAAATCTTAAAAAATTAGCATCTACTAAAGGTGTTATCCTAGATAATTCGTTGGATATTAAAATAAAGGATTTTTATATGACAAATCCAATAGCACGAGCAAGTAAAGTAATGGCTAATTGTAGTATTCAAAAAAGTAAAAAACAGTAGAGATTCATGACTGATATATTTTATACATATTTATTACCTACAGCTATAATTGCAGGGAAGAGTTTATTTTTAATAGTTTTACTTCTTGTATCTGTAGCCTTTCTTCTTTTAGCGGATAGAAAAATATGGGCAGCCGTTCAGATGAGAAAGGGACCTAATGTTGTTGGCGCCTTTGGATTGTTACAGTCTTTTGCAGATTTATTAAAATTTGTTTTAAAAGAAACTATAATACCATCAGGTGCTGATAAAGTTGTATTTCTTCTTGCTCCTCTCGTAACGACTGTACTCGCAATATCTGCATGGGTTGTAATACCTTTTGATAACAATTTAGTCCTTGCAGATATTAATATTGGCGTATTGTATATTCTTGCTATTTCTTCTCTAGGAGTTTACGGCATTATCATGGGTGGATGGGCGTCAAATTCTAAATACCCTTTCCTTGGGGCATTGAGATCAGCTGCACAAATGGTTTCTTATGAAGTGTCTATTGGTTTTGTTATAATAACAGTTGTTTTACTTGCTGGCTCACTGAATTTAACAGATATTGTTAATTCTCAGAGTGGCGACCTAGGAATGCTTAATTGGTATTGTTTTGGTTTGTTTCCAATGTTTGTTATTTTCTTTATTTCGGCATTAGCAGAAACAAATAGACCACCATTCGATCTTCCTGAAGCGGAGTCTGAACTAGTGGCTGGTTTTATGGTCGAATACTCAGCTACTCCATATTTAATGTTTATGCTTGGGGAATATGTCTCCATAGTTTTAATGTGCTCGTTTGGTTCAATATTGTTTTTAGGTGGCTGGTTGGCTCCATTTCCTTTTTTAGATTTTATTCCTGGATTTATATGGTTTGCTTTAAAAACATGTTTATTATTTTTTATGTTTGCAATGGTAAAAGCTATTGTTCCAAGATATAGGTACGATCAATTAATGAGATTGGGTTGGAAAGTATTCTTGCCTCTTTCTCTTCTGATGGTTGTTTTAACATCATCATACTTGGTTTTAATTAATCATTTCTCAAATAATCTATAGGAAATATCGGATAATGAAGAAAATTAATTATTTTTTTAAAGGTTTTTTCTTAATTGAATTTGTCGCTGCTTTTATTCTTGCGATGAAATATTTTTTTAGACCTAAGGCAACAATCAATTATCCTTTTGAAAAAGGAGCTCTCTCTCCAAGGTTTAGAGGAGAGCACGCATTAAGACGTTATCCAAATGGAGAGGAGCGATGCATTGGTTGTAAATTATGTGAAGCAGTTTGTCCAGCGCAAGCTATTACAATCGAAGTTGGGCCGAGGCATGATGACGGAACAAGAAGAACAACACGTTATGATATTGATATGGTTAAATGTATATATTGCGGGTATTGCCAAGAAGCTTGTCCTGTAGATGCTATAGTAGAAGGTCCAAATTTCGAATTTGCAACTGAAACTAGAGAAGAATTATTTTATGATAAAGCTAAATTATTGTCTAATGGTGATAGATGGGAACATGCTATTTCTAAAAATATAGAGAAAGATTCATCATACAGATGAATTTATAATTAATAAAAAACGGATTAAAGATTAAATGCTTATAACTAATTTATTTTTTTATATATTTTCAATAATTACGATCGCTTCGGCGTGCATGGTAATTGCTGGAAAAAATCCTGTTCATTCTGTTCTGTTCCTTATACTTTGTTTTTTTAATGCTGCTGGTATTTTTTTAATACTTGGCGCTGAATTTTTAGCTTTAATTTTAATTATCGTTTATGTTGGTGCAGTTGCTGTATTGTTTCTATTCGTTGTTATGATGCTTGATGTTGATTTTACGCGTCTTAGGGCTGGTTTTTTAGCATACCTGCCAATCGGTGGGTTAATAGGATTTATTATGTTTATTGAACTTGTGTTGGTTCTTGGAACATGGAATCTTGATCTTAATCTACCTTTAAGTAATGGTTTGACAAGTGATATATCAAATACTAGAGCTCTTGGTAATATTATTTATACTGAATATATTTATTTCTTTCAATTATCAGGTTTAATTTTATTGGTTGCAATGATAGGTGCTATTGTTTTAACAATAAATCATAAACAGACAGCTAAAAGGCAAAATATTTTTAATCAAGTAACTAGAGATCCTAAAGAATCTGTTAAAAATGTTAATGTAAAACCTGGTCAGGGAATATAATAATATGGATATTTCACAATATTTAATACTTTCAGCAATTTTATTTACTGTCGGTATATTTGGCGTTTTTTTAAACAAAAAAAATATTATTATAATTTTAATGTCAATTGAATTAATGCTACTAGCTGTCAACATTAACTTTGTAGCTTTTTCTATTTATACAAATGATATGGTAGGGCAATTGTTTTCACTATTAATTTTAACCGTTGCTGCCGCTGAAGCGGCTATTGGACTTGCTATTCTTGTGATTTATAATAGAAATCATAAATCTATAGCGGTTGAAGACGTTAGCACTATGAATGGTTAAGAAGTAAAAAAATTATAAACGAAAGATATTTTATCAATTATGTATTATGCAATTATATTTTTACCGCTTTTAGGTGCCTTTATATCAGGTTTTTTTGGAAAAAATTTAGGAGCTAGAAACTCTGAGGTCATCACGTCTGGTTTCTTGATCATATCAGCAATATTATCGTGGATTGCTCTCTATAATATTGGTTTCAATAACGATGTTGATTACATCAAGATAATATTATTTACATGGTTACAGTCGGGTAATTTGGATATTTCTTGGGTATTACGTATAGATACCTTAACTGCAGTTATGCTTGTTGTTGTTAACACTATATCCTCGGTTGTACACGTCTATTCAATTGGGTATATGAGTCACGATCCTTCGCGTCAAAGATTCTTTTCGTACCTGTCTTTATTCACATTTGCAATGTTAATGCTAGTGACGTCCGATAACTTCATGCAATTGTTTTTCGGGTGGGAAGGCGTTGGTTTAGCTTCGTATTTATTGATTGGTTTTTGGCATCATAAAGAGTCAGCTAATAATGCTGCAATGAAAGCTTTTATTGTTAATCGCATTGGTGATTTTGGTTTTGCTTTAGGAATATTTGCAATTTTTTATATATTCGGTTCGTTAGATTTTGACTATGTCTTTAACAATGCATCCTCTTTCGTTGATACCAATATAAATTTTCTCTCCTTTGAAATTAATTCAATATCTTTAATATGCTTTCTTCTGTTCATTGGTGCTATGGGTAAATCTGCTCAATTTTTATTGCATACTTGGCTTCCTGATGCTATGGAGGGACCAACTCCAGTATCAGCTCTTATACATGCCGCAACAATGGTTACAGCAGGGGTATTTCTTGTTGCAAGATGTTCACCGTTATTTGAGCTATCTCAATCAATGTCATCTATGATCATATTTGTTGGCGCTACTACTGCTTTTTTTGCTGCATCAGTTGCTTTGGTTCAAAATGACATAAAGAAAGTTATCGCTTATTCTACATGTTCTCAATTAGGATATATGTTCGTTGCAATGGGTGTTGGTGCATATCAAATTGGAATGTTCCATTTGTTCACCCACGCCTTCTTTAAGGCTTTACTATTTTTAGGAGCAGGTTCTGTAATTCATGCTATGTCAAACGAACAAGATATGACAAAAATGGGTGGATTAAGATCTGTGATTCCAAAAACTTATACATTAATGATAATAGGTACTTTGTCTCTAACTGGATTTGGGATTCCTGGTATTTTTGGTATGGCTGGATTTTATTCTAAAGATGCTATTATAGAATCAGCATTTATGGCACATTCTAGTGTTGCTTCATATGCTTTCTGGCTCTTAATAGCAGCTGCACTAATGACTTCATTTTATTCTTGGAGATTGATATTTTTAACTTTTCATGGAAAATCAAATGCGAGCGAAGATGTAATTAAGCATGCACATGAGAGTCCATATGTTATGTTGTTGCCCCTAGTTTTATTAGCACTAGGTTCAATATTTGCTGGTATTTATTTCTATGATTCATTTATTGACCATTCTTGGAAAGAGTTCTGGGGTAATTCTATATTTGTATTAAAATCAAACCATATATTAGAAGAGATACATCATGCGCCCTATCTAGTAAAATGGGCTCCAACAATAGCAATGATCGTTGGTTTTATAATCTCTTATAAATTTTATATCAAAAACAAAGATATCCCATTCAATTTATCGAAAGAGCACGATTTATTGTATAATTTTTTATATAATAAATGGTATTTCGATGAACTGTATAATTTTATTTTTGTCAAACCTACGATGAAAATTGCTAAAATATTCTGGATTAATGGTGATGAGAATATAATAAATAAGTACGGTCCTGATGGTATAGTTAGGCGTATTAACCAAATCACAAAACGCATAGTAAAAATACAAACAGGCTTTATATACCATTATGCTTTTTCTATGATCATAGGTGTTTCTATCATGATAACTTTTTATATGTTTTTAAGCGGGAATTAATATGGAAAATTGGCCAATACTAAGCATAATAACGTTCACTCCATTAATTGGTGTATTATTTATATTATTAATAAATGCTGAGGATGAAATAGGGCGAAGAAATATTAAATTAGTTGCTGCTTATACAACATTAGTTACCTTCATTGTATCTTTATTAATATGGATAAATTTTGACCTTACTACATCAAGTTTTCAGTTTATTGAGCAATATAGATGGTTAAGTGGATCCATTACTTACCATATGGGTGTTGATGGAATATCTGTTTTATTTGTTATCCTAACTACATTATTAATGCCTTTTTGTATATTGGCATCATGGCATTCAATAAAATTTAGAATTAAAGAGTATATGATAGCTTTTTTGGTATTAGAAACATTAATGATTGGTGTTTTTTGTTCACTTGATTTGGTATTATTTTATTTATTTTTTGAAGCAGGTCTAATACCAATGTTTTTAATAATTGGAATTTGGGGTGGCGCTAAGCGTGTTTATGCAAGCTTTAAATTCTTTTTATATACACTGACTGGTTCAGTGTTAATGTTATTAGCTATAATTTATATGTACTGGCAGTCAGGTACTACTAATATTGTAGAATTATTTAATTTTGATTTTTCAACTGCATCGCAAACTTGGCTTTGGTTAGCTTTTTTTGCATCGTTTGCTGTCAAGATTCCAATGTTTCCAGTTCATACGTGGCTACCTGATGCACATGTTGAAGCACCCACTGCTGGTTCAGTAATTCTTGCTGGCGTTCTTCTTAAAATGGGTGGTTATGGTTTGTTAAGATTTTCAATCCCAATTTTTCCAATAGCTTCGGATATGTTTAGCGACTTTGTCTTAATATTATCTGTTATCGCAATTATTTATACTTCACTCATTGCTCTTGCTCAAGAGGATATGAAAAAATTAATAGCATATTCTTCTATTGCTCATATGGGATTTGTAACTATGGGTATCTTTACATTTACACAACAAGGTATTCAGGGTGGTATATTTCAAATGCTTAGTCATGGCTTGATATCTGCTGCCTTATTTCTATGTGTAGGTGTTGTTTATGATAGAATGCATACAAGATCCATTAATGCATATGGAGGTATAGTAAAAAACATGCCTAAATATGCAGTTTTTTTCCTAATTCTTACAATGGCAAATATAGGATTACCAGGTACAAGTGGTTTTGTAGGAGAGTTTTTAACATTACTAGGTGTGTTTAAAGTTAATACTTACATAGCATTCTTTGCAACAACAGGCGTTGTACTATCTGCTGTATATGCTTTATTTTTATACAAAAGAGTATTCTTTGGTACGCTTCAAGGCGCTGAAACGAAAACTATGAATGACCTTAGTTATAGAGAATTTTACTTACTATTACCGTTAGTAATCTTGATTATATTTTTTGGTATCTACCCGGCAGTTTTAATTGACGTGTCTGCGGTATCAGTAGAAAATTTAATAAATAATTATAATAACGCGCTTTTGATTAAAGGTTAAAAATATTATGTTATTGCAATTTAATAAGTTAGGAATTTAACGTGACCGGATTATTTTATTTACCTGCATTACCTGAACTATTTATAGCATTAGGTGCAATGGTTCTTCTAATGGTTGGAGTTTTTAAAAAAGAAAAATCTTATGAGACAGTGTCTTTTCTTTCAGTCTTGTTATTAACCAGTGTTCTAGTTATTATTAATTTGGAATATATACCTCTCGGTTATGCTTTTAATTCTTCGTTTCTGTCTGATGATTTTTCTAATTATACAAAATCACTCATTCTTCTTTCATCAATAGGAATTATAATTATATCAAGCGGTTATTTGAAAACTATTGGAATTATGAAGTTTGAATACCCTGTTCTAATACTGCTATCAGTTATTGGAATGATGGTTATGGTTTCTTCTAATGATATAATATCGCTATACCTTGGTCTTGAGCTACAAAGTCTTCCACTCTACGTATTAGCATCAATGAGAAGAGAATCAAAAAAATCAACCGAAGCTGGTTTAAAATATTTTGTACTTGGCGCTTTATCTTCTTGCATGCTTCTGTATGGGCTATCACTAATATATGGTTTTTCTGGTTCTATTCTATATTCTGATATCGCTAGTTTTTTATCAGAAAACAATTCTAATCAAGGTATCTTATTTGGGTTAGCTTTTTTAACTGCAGGTTTAGCGTTTAAAATATCTGTTGTACCGTTTCATATGTGGGCTCCCGATGTCTATGAAGGTTCTCCAACAACAATTACTGCATTTCTTGCTAGCGCTCCAAAAGTAGCTGCAGTTGCGTTGTTTACAAAAATTATGGTTAATTGCTTTCCTTCTTTAATAGACCAATGGCAATTAATGATAATATTTATTTCAATAGCTTCAATGTTATTGGGATCATTTGCAGCTATTGGGCAAAATAATGTTAAAAGACTACTTGCCTATTCATCAATTGGGCACATGGGTTTTGTTCTTATTGGACTTGCTACAGGTACTATTTCAGGTGTTACCGGTTTGCTTATTTATCTTACGATTTATGTATTCATGGTTATTGGTACCTTTGCATGCATATTGTCTCTTAAGGTTAATGGTACTAATATTGAAAGCATTTCAGATCTGTCGGGTCTTTCGAAGGTAAACCCTATGATTGCATTTGTTCTGAGTATGTTTTTATTTTCTCTTGCAGGTATACCGCCACTAGCTGGCTTCTTTGCTAAATTTTATATATTTTTATCTGCAATAGAATCTGGTCTTTATGCTCTTGCGATAATTGGTGTTTTAGCTAGTGTAATTGGTGCTTTTTATTATTTAAGAATTATAAAAATAATATATTTTGATGAAAATATCAATGTATTTGAACCTATTACTAAAAGAATGAAATTAATAATTTACATTACTGCCATACCGGTTATTTTATTTTTTATTAGACCTTCTTTAATAACAGATATTGCCGAAAAAGCAGCACTTTCATTGTTTTAGTCTTATGATTACAGATATTAATAATAGTAATATTAAAAAATATCATACTGTAGATTCAACCAATAAGGTTGCTTTCGATCTTATTGAAAAAACCAATCTTGACACAGAGTGGATTATTGCATGCGAACAGACTCAAGGCAGAGGACGCCATGGAAGGTTTTGGGAATCTCCTAATGGTGGACTATATATGACAAGAATAATCCATGAAGAAATAGATTATAAAGCGACATCAAATCTTGGATTTGTGGCTTCTTTGTCATTATATGACACAGCTAAATCTTTTTCCTTAAATGGTAAATTTAAGTTAAAATGGCCTAATGATTTATTGGTAGATCAGATTAAGTTAGCTGGTATATTAATAGAAAGTCAGATTATAAAATCTAAAAAAATTATTGTTATAGGATTTGGATTGAATGTCTTTAATGAAAACACGTTAGATTCAGATATTAAGAAAGCATATTTAGACAGCTACTCTAAGTTATTAGATCTTTCAGATTTATACATTTGTCTTATAAATTCTTTTAATAATTGGTTTTGTAAATGGGATTATGGTACTAACTTTAGTTATATACTAGAATCATGGCTATCTAAATCCTATTCTATAGGAGAAGCTATACAGGTAAAAACATCTAATGAGACTATATTTGGTAATTTTATAGGGCTAAATGATGATGGATCGCTTATAATTAAACAAAATAATATTAAGAGAATCATAAATTCTGGAGAGATAATTTTAAACAATGAAAAATGATATAAAAAAGAAGAAAAGTTCAAAACCAATCTATTATCTTCCACTGGGTGGTGCGGGTGAAATTGGTATGAATATGTATCTCTACGGATACGGAAAAGCTCCTGATACAAAATGGATAATGATAGATTGCGGAATCGGATTCGCTGATGATCATTACCCTGGTGTTGATATTATTCTTCCAGACATAAGTTTTATAAAGAAAAGAAAAGAAAACTTATTAGGACTTATATTAACACATGCTCATGAAGATCACTTTGGTGCAGTTGCGAGTCTTTGGAAGGAGTTAGATGTCCCTATATATGCGACGGCTTTTACATCTGAATTATTAAAAGAAAAGTTAAATGAATTTGGTGAAGAACAAAAGATTCCTATTAACACAATAAAACAAAACTCTAAATTTAGCCTTGATGAATTTTCAATTGAATTAATAAATGTTACGCATTCTATACCTGAACCCAACGCACTATTGATAACAATTAATGGATTTAATATTCTTCATTCAGGTGACTGGAAAATTGATGACGATCCAATTTTAGGCAAAAAAACTGATTTAGATAAATTAAAAAAAATTTCAAAAGAAGGATGCGATGTATTGGTTTGCGATTCAACTAATATATTTAGAGATGGCATTTCTATTTCTGAAAGAGAGGTTGGTTCTAATTTAACTAAAATAATTAAAAAAATTAAAAGCAGAGTCGTTGTAACTACATTCTCTTCTAACATTGCTAGAATAAAGTCCATTATTGCTGCGGCAAGAAGCTCAAATAGAGAGATAATTTTATCAGGAAGAGCGATACATAGATTTATTAAGGTCGCAAAGAAGACGGGTTACATTGATTCTACAGAACATTTTTATGATCATATTGATTTTAAAAAGATTAAGGCAAATAAAGCATTGATAATATTAACCGGTAGCCAAGGTGAATCACGAGCAGCCCTTACAAGGGTTGCAAATAAAACTCATCCACACCTAAAGTTAGCTGCAAATGATGTAGTGCTATTCTCATCCAAGACTATACCGGGTAACGATAAGTCGGTTTCTTATATAAAGAATAATTTATTAGAACAGAATATTAATGTTATTGACGACGATAGCCAACCGATACATACGAGTGGTCACCCTCGAAGAAATGAGGTCAAATTATTTTATGATGCTCTTAAACCAAATATTGTCATTCCTATGCATGGTGAATTAAGGCATTTAAAAGAACATCTTAATTTTGCAAAAGAATACGGTATTCCAAATCCATTATTGGTTACAAACGGTAATTTAGTCGAATTAACGCCTAATTCAGGTAAGGTAATTGAAAAAATAAAAAATAACTTCATTTTAAGAGATGGAAACATTCAGCTTAATAAGGACGATGTATCTATCAAAGAAAGAAGAAGACTTGCAGAAAATGGAGTGATTATAGCAGCTCTAGTTATTGATAAAAATGGTGTACTATATAGTGATCCTGTTATCGAAATCATTGGTATTCCAGAATATGGATCGGATGGTGTGAGTATTTATAACACAATTGAAGATTTGATTGATGACTGTATTGATGGTCTTCCAAAAGCAAGAAAATTGGATTTAAATAATTTAAATGAATATGTTAGAAAAAGTATTAGAAATAAAATTTACACAATATGGGGTAAGAAACCTGAGTGTAAAGTAGCATCCACAATGGTATAATGGTATGAGTTTGGTAACATATTTTGGTATTTATTTTCTGGTTTGGTGGATTGTTTTTTATTTAACTCTACCTTTTAAGATATCAACTATTCAAGAAGAGGGTGTTAACTTGGCTGGTCAGTCGCCTAGTGCTCCAGTAAAACCTAGACTTCTAACAAAAATAATTATTACATCTATTGTTTCTTTTATTATTGTTTTTTTAGTTAATTTTTTTATAAGATTATTTGATTTAAATATTTACGATATATTATTTATTGCCGACTGATATTAAAGTATTTTATATTTTTTTTAATTTTATTTATAGTATTTTTGATATCTGATAAAATAATTATTAAAAGATCAATTATCTAATCTAAGGTCACATATATGCGTCTAACAAATTATTTTTTACCATTATTAAAAGAAGCACCAAAAGATGCTGACATAATTTCTCATCAATTAATGTTAAGAGCTGGCATGATAAAGCAATCAAGCAGTGGTATATATACTTGGCTTCCAATGGGATTAGCTGTTTTAAAAAAAATTGAAAAAATAATTAGAGATGAGCAAACTAAGGCGGGCGCATTAGAAATGTTAATGCCTACCATACAAACTGCAGATATTTGGAAAAAAAGCGGTAGATATGAAGATTATGGTAAAGAAATGTTAAGAATAGTAGATCGCCATGATCGTGAAATGTTGTACGGACCTACTAACGAAGAGCATATAACAGATCTGGTTAGTACTTTTATAAAGTCATACAAAAACATTCCAAAAATATTTTTTCATATACAGTGGAAGTTTAGAGATGAAATTAGACCGCGTTTTGGTGTTATGAGATGCAGAGAATTTCTAATGAAAGATGCTTACTCCTTCGATTTATCAGAAGACTCAGGAAAGCATTCTTATAATAAAATGTTCGTTTCGTATCTGCGAATCTTCAAAAAAATGGAATTAAATGCAATACCAATGAAAGCAGAATCCGGCCCTATTGGTGGAAATATGAGCCATGAATTTATTATATTAGCCGAAACAGGAGAAAGTAAAGTTTTTATTGACAAAAAACTTTTAGAATTAGAGGCACCTGATGATGATATCAACTATAATGATGACTTAACTGAAATAGTGAAAACTTGGACTACTCCTTTTGCTGTTACTGAGGACATGTATAATAAAGATAAATTTTATAATAACGTTTTATTAGAAGACCGTATTGAAGAAAAAGGTATAGAGGTTGGCCATGTCTTCTTCTTTGGAGATAAGTATAACAAGCCTATGGGCGCATCTATTCAAAATAAGGATGGTAAAGTTATACCTCTTCAATCTGGCTCTTATGGTATCGGTGTTTCACGACTAGTAGCTGCTATTATTGAGGCGCATCATGATGATAAAGGTATTGTATGGCCAAAAAGCGTATCTCCTTTTGACATTAGCCTTATAAATTTAAAGCCTTCTAATGAAGATGTTAATAAAATTTGCGATGAAATATACGAAAGCTTAGAGAAAAAAAGATATCAAATTATCTACGATGATACAGATTCTTCTATAGGAGAGAAGTTTTCAAGAATGGATTTAATTGGGATTCCTATACAAATTATAGTAGGCCCTAATTCAATTAAAGAGGGTAAAGTAGAAATAAAAGACCGAAAAACAGATGCACGAAAATTAGTAAATCTGTCAGAAATTTTAAATGAATTTCAATTAAAAGACTAATATTAGTATGAGAAAAAATCAAAATCCAATGCCTTTCTCTTATTTTGAATGGAAAATTGCTGGTAGATATTTGAAGTCAAAGAAAAAAGATGGAGTTATATCTATAATTGCTATTTTTTCACTTATTGGCATTATTTTAGGTGTTGCAACTTTGATAATCGTGCTGGCAGTCATGAATGGCTTTAGATCCGAATTATTAGATAAGATACTTGGTATCAATGGTCATATTACCGTCCAAGCTTATAATGGAAAGCTCTACGATTATCATGATTATTCAAATTCAATTGCATCCTTACCTGGTATAAGTAATTCTATCCCCATAATAGATTCTCAAGTTATGATATCTTCTGGTGACATTACTAACGGGGCATTAATTAAAGGTGTTACTAGAGAAGGCATACTTAGTATTAAAAAGATTTCGCAAAATATCAAACTTGGTTCTCTTGATAATTTTAATAATAATGAAGTTATTATAATCGGCACAAGAATGGCCATTAATATGGGTGTTAATGTCGGTGATTTATTAACGCTAATATCGCCAAAGGGAGCTCAAACACCGTTTGGAACTACGCCAAGGGTAAAGTCTTATGAAATAATTGCTTTATTTGAAATAGGTATGTCTGAATATGACGGAAATATTATTTATATGCCTATGTTTGAAGCCCAAAGATATTTTAATAAAAAAGATGCAGTTAGTGGAATTGAAATATTTTTAGACAATCCTGACGAAGCCGAAAATTATCAACAAACAATAGAAAATATTACCAATAATAACTATTATGTTAGTTCATGGAAGCAAAAGAATAGTGCTTTTTTTACTGCACTTGAGGTTGAAAGAGACCTTATGTTCATTATTGTAAGTCTAATTGTTCTTGTTGCAGGTTTAAACATTATTTCAGGTTTAATTATGCTGGTTAAAGACAAGACAAGTGACATTGCTATATTAAGAACAATGGGGGCTTCTAGAAAGTCAATTATGAGAATTTTTTTCATAACAGGTGCATTTATTGGTATTACTGGAACGTTTATCGGTGTAGTTGTGGGGATATTATTTTGTAATAATATAGACTTTATAAGGTTACTAATTTCAAGTATAACCGGCACAGACTTATTTTCTCCTGAAATGTATTATCTAACAAAACTGCCGGCTGAAATAAATATTTCAGAACTAATTTCTGTTATAATAATGTCTTTAAGTTTTTCTGTTATAGCAACTTTATACCCATCTTACAGGGCTTCTAAGGTAGATCCTGTTGTGGCATTGAGGTACGAATAATGAATGATCTCTCTAATTCAACCTCCACAACGCTTTCCTTGAATAATATATCAAGAATTTATAAACAAGGGGGGAAAGAGCTTATAGTGTTTAAAAATATAAACCTAAACATAGCTAGCGGTGAACTTGCTTCATTGGTTGGTCCTTCTGGTGCCGGAAAGTCATCATTATTACATATTGCTGGATTGTTAGAGTTGCCTGACAATGGAGATGTTTTGGTGAGTGGTAATAAAAGTAGCAACATGTCCGATAGTGAAAGAACTTTAATCAGAAGACAAAGCATTGGCTTTATATATCAATTTCATTATTTATTGCAAGATTTTACGGCTTTAGAAAATATAACAATTCCACAATTACTTAACGGCAGCACAAAAGAAGAAGCAAACATTAGATCCGAAGAGCTTCTTGTTAAACTTAACATTATCGATAGAAAAAACCATCTTCCTGGCGAAATGTCCGGAGGAGAGCAACAAAGGGTTTCTATTGCAAGAGCTTTAGCAAATAATCCAAGTATTTTAATTGCAGATGAACCAACAGGAAACTTAGACCCATCTACAGCAGCGATAGTGTTTAATGAATTTATAAAATTAGCTAAAGAAGAAGGTCTATCGGCAATAATTGCAACACACAACATGGCGTTAGCAGATAGCTTGGATCGTAAAATAATTTTGGATAACGGTTCTATATATTGAAATTCAATACACTGAAAGCCATTCTGGAACTGCAATACCTTTTTCAATCAAATAACTGGGATTAAAGAGCTTGCTTTGGTACCTGTTGCCATTGTCACATAATATGGTAACTATAGTGCTTCCAGGGCCAAGTTCTTTTGCTAGTTCTACTGCACCAGCTATATTGATTGCACTTGATCCGCCTAACATTATACCCTCATTTATTACCAAGTCATATATATAGGGAAGGGCAGTATGATCATCAATGAGGTATGAAAAATCTATATTTTTTGCCTCTTTTATAATTGGAGTTATTCTGCCAAGTCCAATTCCTTCAGAAATTGAATTTCCCTGACTTGCAATAACTTCATTACTTTTAAAATAGCTATACATAGCAGCGCCATGAGGATCTGCAACAGCTATTTTAATATTTTTATTTTTTTCTTTTAGGTAATTTGAAATACCTGTAATCGTTCCTCCTGTACCAATAGAGCAAACAAAACCATCGATCTTACCATCTGTGTCGTTCCATATTTCAGGACCGGTTCCTTCATAATGGGCTTTGATATTATCTAAATTATTCCACTGATCAGCGAATAAAACTCCGTTAGGTGATTTGATTGTTTCTTCTTCCGCAATTTTCCGTGCGATATGCTGGTAATTTTTTTCATCACTATAAGGAACAGCTGGAACTTCGATTAGTTCCGCTCCATAGGATCTTAATGTACTCTTTTTTTCTTCACTTTGTGTATTAGGGATAATAATTTTTGTTTTATACCCCTTTGCATTTGCGACTATCGATAATCCAATTCCCGTATTACCAGCGGTACCTTCGACAATAAGGCCTCCTTTTGATATAGACTTCCTAGCTTCAGCTTCTTCAATAATTTTTAACGCGGTTCGATCTTTTATTGATTGGCCGGGATTTAAAAATTCTGCTTTACCATAAATATTACAACCTGTTAATTCAGATATTTTTTTAAGCTTCATAAGCGGAGTATTACCGATTTCTGATATAATTGTTCTGTGTTTAACCATTGGTATACCATATATCTCTCAAACAAAAGCATCAAGGAAAAGTTATATTAGTAACTAATATTTGGCAGTAAATAATTAATTGATATAGAATAAATAACACGAATCATTTTAAGGAATTTTAAATGACACATGCACTTGTACCTAACATGCAGGCTCCCAATCTTGATGTCTCTTTAGTTAACGGTGACACATGGAAATTATCAGAAATATCACCAAAAAGTTTTACCATGGTTATATTTTATCGTGGATTGCATTGCCCCATTTGTAAAATGTACCTTAAAAAATTAAATTCTATGATGGATGAAATTACTAAACTTGGATTTAAAGTAGTAGCGGTATCAATGGATTCACTTAATAGGGCTCAGCAATCTAAATCAGAATGGTGTCTCGATAAAGTCGACGTTGCTTATGGCCTTGATCTCGATACTGCAAAGCAATGGGGCCTCTATATTTCAAGTTCTATTAAAGAAGCTGAATATCCGATTTTTTGTGAACCTGGATTAATATGGATACGACCAGACGGTAAGCTTTATTTAATTGATATTAGCAACATGCCTTGGTCTCGTCCTGATTTAGAATTATTAATGCCAAAGGCAAAATTTGCTATTGAAAATAATTATCCATCTCGTGGCATTATTATTTATTAAAATGTATTTTATTTGTTAAATAAATGAAAACAGAGGAGTAGAAAAATGATCAAAACAATAGGTGTACTTCACTTTACCATACCCGTTAGCGATCCTCTTGTTAGTGAGAAATTTTACCAAGAAGTTCTTGGCTTTACGACAATACAATATGTTCCGCAGATAAATATGGTTTTTATGCGTTGTGGCGAAGATTTTGTGAACTTAACTAAGAGCAAGACGCCTATCAATCCAAACAATAACGATGACTTCCTTATCCATCACGCGTTTAAGATAGAGGTTGATAAATATGATGAGGCAAAGCAGTTTATCATAGATCTTGGTATGAAAATTATCCATGAAGAACATAGGTACGAAGGTATATTCCATGGAAAGCAATTCTATTTTCATGATCCTGACCGCAATGTTATAGAAATAAATGCCTTAGAAAAAGTAACGGATGGTTTTTCAACTGAGCAAATCAATAATGAAGAGTACGAGGTCTTTCCAAATTTAAAAACCTAGATTTTTATAGAATATATTCTAATTTATGATTTTCTAAATTCAATAAAGTGGCTCCCCGGGACGGGCTCGAACCGCCGACAAATTGATTAACAGTCAATTGCTCTACCAACTGAGCTACCGGGGAAAAATAATAATTTAATATATATGTTTTTATTTAACAAAAAGCAATAATAAAAATGGAGGCCACGTCCGGAATCGAACCGGAATAAGGGCTTTTGCAGAGCCATGCGTAACCACTCCGCCACGTGGCCTTAAATTCTTAATATTACATATATAAATTACAACTTAATAAAACAAAATAAAAATTTATAATAGTGTTTTATAAGATAAATAATACAATTATAACTATAAATAAATAATATATTTGTATAAATATTATAAATTATTAGATTGTTAGTTCTTTTATCAATTTAATTGCCTATTATGCAAGTTATAAATGAGGAGCGTCTTATGAATGATTGGAATTTATCTCGAATCAACATGGTTGAAAACCAGATTAAACCGTACGGCATAAAAAATTTAGAGTTACTAAGGGCGCTTGAATCAATTCCAAGGGAATTATTTTTTGAAAACTCTGATGTGGATAGATCATATTCTGATCAACATATTATTCTAAAGTCACTTGATGAAGGAAGCGAAGATAGGTTTGTAATTTCACCTGTTATTTTCTCTAAAATGATTGAAATCGTTGATATACAGAAAAATGAAGTTGTGCTGGATATTGGTTGTGCAAATGGATATTCAAGTGCAATTATTTCTCATTTAGCTGATACGGTCGTTGCTATTGATCAGGGTGAAAATTTAACTAATTTAGCTGAAGAAAATCTTTATAAAGCAGGAATCAATAATGTTGTTGTAGTTAATACAGATATTAAAACTGGTTACGCCAAAGAGGCTCCGTACGACGTTATTGTTATAGAAGGTTCAGTTGATAGCATACCCAATGATATATACTTGCAACTAAATACAAATGGTAGAATAATCGCAATCAATGCAGATGATACAATAGGAAAAGTAACTTTATATATAAAAGATAACGAAATATTTTCTTCTAAGTTTTTTTTAGAAGCTACGGTCCCATATTTGACTGCATTTAAAAAAGAAAATGAATTTTTATTTTAAAACGATAAACTTGTTATTTTGCTACAAATTATTATATGTGAATTAGTTATATTTATATTAAATATAGGAATATCTTTTGAATAAAATTTTTATTTACTCACTTTTGGCTTTATTAATAATAAATATTAAAGTTCAAGCAGATACATTAGATAAAGCTTTAATTAACGTTTTAGAAACTAATCCTAAAATATTATCTGGCCAAAAGTATACTCAATCCATATTTGAAGATTCTAATTTATCTGGTGTTGTTTACAGGCCACGTATGTCCTTAGTCGGTAGTGTTGGGCATAATCAGTCTAGAACTACCGTTTACTCTAAATACTCACCTAGCAGCATTGGAATTAATTTAAATCAGACAATATTCGATGGTTACAAAGGTAAATACGAAATACAAAAGTCGAAAGAAGATTTTTACAAGGCTGAATTTGAACAAATATCACTTGAGCAATTGATATTCTTAGACGCAATAAAAGTTTACATTGATCTTCTTTATAATATTGATCTATTAGAGTTAAAAACTAAAAATGAGAACATAATAGAAGAAGAATTAAAGTCTGCTAGGATTCAATTTCAATTGGGTGATATTAAAAAATCAGATCTTCTATTGGCAGAAGCAATATATAAAAAAGCTATAATTGATATCTCTGATATAAATAAAAATATAATTAATTTAAAGACCACGTTTAAAAATGAAATTCAAATGGAAGCTGTTGATTTATCTGTACCAATTATCAATTTCAACTACATACCTAACTCAATTGATGAAGCTATCTTGATAGCAAAGTTGGAGCACCCAAGGATATTATTGAATCAACATATAATAAATTCAGGTAATTTAAACACAAAGATAATAGAATCAGAAAAGTATCCTCAGGTAAATTTAAATGCAAATTATTCAAAGAGCTGGAATCCTTTGTCAAATGTTAAACAAAGTGACACGCTATCTGTTGCTGGAACCGTTACCATTCCATTGTATGATTCTGGTTTAATTGATTCAAAAATAAGAAAGTCATCATTTCTAGAAAATAAGTATAATTACGATGCAATACAAGTAAAGAATAAAGTTATTGAAGATGTTACAATTAACTGGAATTCAATTAAATCCCTTAACGATGCAATACTATCTGAGAATAACTTTCTATTAGTTAATATGGATATATTAGAAGCTGTTAAGGAAGAGCGTAATAATGGAATAAGTAGTAATTTAGATTTTTTGAACGCTCAAAGTTCGGTTATTGACACAAAAATAAGATTAAGCAAACATCAATTTGACAAGTTATATTACAGTTATAAGCTTTTAAGTTCTATTGGACGATTAAATTTGAACTTTTTGTTGAACTAACTTTCTCTTTCAATTTATTGGCATATAGACTAATTATTATTTGATATTAAAATCAGGTTTATTACATGTTAGAAAAGAAATATATTCATCAAAATATAGAAAAAAAAATTTATGATCTTTGGGAAGATGGTGACTATTTTTCCTGCCCATTAAAGGAAGGTGGTGAAACTGAATCTTTTTCAATTATGATTCCCCCTCCTAATGTTACTGGCAGTCTTCATATGGGTCACGCTTTAAACAATACATTGCAAGATATCATTGTTCGCTATCAACGTATGCTTGGAAAGGATGTTCTGTGGCAACCTGGCACAGACCATGCTGGTATTGCAACCCAAATGGTCGTTGAAAGAAAACTTATGACAGAAGAGGGGTTAACTAAAGACGATATTGGTAGGGATGCATTTATTAAAAAAATTTGGGACTGGAAAGAAGATTCTGGTAGCACCATAACTAACCAATTAAAGAGACTAGGTGCATCTTGCGATTGGAAAAGAGAAAGATTCACCATGGACGGTGGACTAAACAAAGCTGTTATTAAAGTTTTTAATGATCTGTATAATGCTGGTTTGATTTATAAAGATAAAAGATTAGTTAATTGGGATACAAAATTTCAAACTGCAATATCTGATTTAGAGGTTCAGCAAGTAGAAACAGAAGGCAATCTTTGGTATATTGATTATTATCTCAAGGATTTCCCAGATAAGTATATAACAGTTGCAACAACACGTCCTGAAACCTTACTTGGGGATGTAGCTGTGGCAGTTAATCCTGAGGATGAGAGATATTCAGATCTAATTGGAAAAACGTTAATTGTTCCGATAATAAAGAGAGAAATTAAAATTATATCAGATAACTACGCTAAGCTTGGTGAGGGCACTGGCGCCGTTAAAATAACCCCCGCTCATGATTTTAATGACTTTGAAGTCGGTAAAAGAAATAATTTAGATGTAATTAATATATTTGATAAAAAAGGTAATATTGTATCTGATGCATGGGTACCTGAAAAATATCGTTCGCTTGATAGATTCAAAGCAAGAGTATTGATCGTTCAACAACTCGAAACTGAAAAATTTTTAAATAAAATAGAAAAACATTCTCATACACTACCATATGGTGACAGGTCTGGTACCGTGATAGAGCCATTTTTAACTGACCAGTGGTATGTTAACGCTAAGGAATTATCTGCAAAGGCTGTAGATGCTGTAAAAAAAGGTGAAACAAAATTTGTACCAAAACAATGGGAAAAAACTTATTTTGAATGGATGAATAATATTCAACCATGGTGTATTTCCAGGCAACTTTGGTGGGGACACCAGATTCCTGTTTGGTATGGTCCTGATAATAAAGTATTTGTTGCTTTAGATGAAATCAATGCAAAGAAAATGGCATTGAATCATTATGGTAATTCGGTTGAATTAACTAGAGACAGTGATGTATTGGATACATGGTTTTCATCGGGTTTATGGCCATTTAGCACCTTAGGATGGCCTGAGAAAACTATTGAATTTAAAAAATATTATAATACTGATGTTTTAGTAACTGCTTTTGATATAATATTCTTCTGGGTTGCCAGAATGATGATGATGGGTCTTTATTTTACTAAAGAGGTGCCTTTTAAAACAGTTTATATACATGCTCTTGTTCGTGATGAAAAAGGGCAAAAAATGTCAAAATCTAAAGGTAACGTTATTGACCCATTAAATTTAATAGGAGAATACGGTGCTGATTCATTGAGATTTACTCTAGCATCGATGGCTGCTCAAGGTAGAGATGTGAAGCTATCTACTTCTAGAGTTGAGGGTTATAGAAACTTTATTACAAAATTATGGAATTTAGCAAGATTTATAGATTTCAATAATATAGAAAAAACAAAAAATTTTAATATTAATGATATCAAATATGTTGAAAATAAATGGATTGTTCAGGAATTTGATAAATTAGTAAAAAGTGTATCTTATAATATTGAAAATTATAAGTTTAATGAAGGAGCAAATGATTGCTACAGATTTACCTGGCATTTATTTTGTGATTGGTATGTAGAAATTATAAAAATAACGTTATCAGATAAAGATAACACTAAGTATCAAGAAACCTCAAACACTATAATATGGTTGTTTTCTGAATTATTAAAGGTGCTTCATCCTTTTATTCCATTTGTTACAGAGGAATTATGGCAATTTGCAAACAATGAAACTGCTAAAAAAATGTTAATTGCAAATTCTTGGCCAAAACTTACTGAAATTAAAGATGAAGGTAGTATCTTTGAAATGAATTGGATTGTGAATCTTATTACCGAAATAAGATCTTTGAGGTCTGAATTAAATATTTCACCTTCTTTACAAATTAAGATGTCTGTTAAGGGATTGTCAGCTTTATCAGATAGTTATATTAAGGCTAATTCAATAATAATAAAAAAAATTGCTAGAATATCTGAGATTATTAGAGTAGAAGATACTCCAGATGGAACAATTGAGCTAAATTATAATGAAGCAATTTTTGCATTTCATATTAATGATACCATTAATATACCTGATGAAATTTCTAGATTAAATAAAGAAATAAATATAATAAAAAAAGATATATTATTCATTGAAGGTAAACTTTTAAACAAAAAATTTACTGAAAATGCACCTGAAGATATCATTGCAAAACAAAAAATTAAGCATTCAGAATTGATAGATTTGCTATCAAAGACTGAGGTATCGCTAAAAAAATTCACGTTAATGAATGTGTGATTAAGCAATATTTAGCATTGCAGTTACAGGGACATGATCTGAGGGCTTATTTTTAGATCTTTCGTTTCTATCTATCTTATAGCCAGTTAGATATCTTGTTGCATATGAAGATAAGAGTATATGGTCTATTCTAACCCCATTATTATTTTGCCAAGCACCTCTTTGGTAATCCCATTGTGTGTATTGCTTAAATGGGATTTGTTTAAGTCTATGACAATCGTATAGTCCTATGTTAACTAATTCTCTGTATTTTTTTATACTAAGTTTGTTGAAGAGCGCATCATCAATCCACTCTTCATAATTTTTGACATCATTTCTTGTTGGTATGACATTAAAATCTCCTAGTACAACGTAAGGAATTTCTTTTGTTAATTCTTTTTTAATATAATTTTTTAAGTTATCCATCCACTCAATTTTATAGGTAAATTTATCTGTATCGATAGGATTTCCATTTGGCAAATAGATACAACACACTATAAACTTGAATGAGTTAATTTCAAAAGTACATTCGATCGATCTTGATTGCATATCATTAGAGACGCAAATTATATTTTTTTTGGTTTCAATTGACGAAAATTTTGAAATTATAGCAACACCGTTAAAAGATTTTTGTCCTACTAAATAAACATTATAACCTTTTGAAGTAAATATTTCTTTTGGAAAATCTTCTTCAAGACATTTTATTTCCTGAAGGCAGAGAATATCTGGATTGTTAATATTTAGCCATTCAGTAACATTCTCTATTCTTGCTCTTATTCCATTTACATTCCAAGTTGTTAGTGTAAATTCCATCTAAATTGAAAAACTTGTTCCACAACCACACGAAGATGCTGCGTTTGGGTTGTTTATTTTAAATGATGATTCGATTAAATCTTCCTTATAATCAATTACTGAACCAAGTAAAAATTTAATAGAAATCTTATCTATTAGTATTCTAGCTTCGTTATGCTCATATATTTCATCATTATTTGTAACTTGATGATCTGTAGAAAACTCATATTGAAAACCAGAACAGCCACCGCCTGTTACAGAGATCCTGAAATAACTATCAATATTTTCTTCTTTCAATAATTCACAAATTTTATTTGCTGCATTATCTGATATTTTTATTGGATTAACAGTAATTGTATAATTCTCCTATAAGTCGTATATCTTAAATAATTATATCTAATATATACCTTTAACTATAATTTTGATTATAATAACATATATGAATGTATACAATAAAATTAATAATGATATTCCCCATCAAGCTATTAGGCGACTTTATAAAGAGGATCCTCTTTTACATAGATCTGACTATCATAGGGATAGGGATAGAATTATGCATTCCGTTGCATTTAGAAGATTAGCAAATAAGACGCAAGTTTTTACATCTGATAAAGGCGATCATTATCGCAATAGACTCACACATACCCTTGAAGTATCACAAATAGCCAGATCTCTTAATTTATTTATTGGAGGAAACGAACCTCTAACTGAAGCAATTTCCTTATCACATGACCTAGGTCACCCTCCATTTGGCCATGCTGGAGAGGATGTTTTAGATAATATAATGTCTGATGACCAGGGTTTTGACCATAATATACAAACATATAGAATTATTACTAAAATTGAAAAAAGATACGCTAATTTTAACGGTCTTAACCTCACAACAGATACATTAGAAGGAGTATTGAAGCATAATGGGCCAATTGATATCGAGGTAATTAAAAGCAAATTATTTTACTCAAGATTAAACGAAGAAGAAAAACTTGATCTGACTTCTCAGCCTTCTCTTGAGGCGCAAATAGCATCAATATCTGATGATATTGCATATAATTGTCATGATTTAGATGATGGTATAAGAGCAGGTTTTTTTACAATAAATGATTTAAAAGATATTTCTATTATTAATCAAATACTAGATAAAAATACCATAAAGTTTGGTACCATGGATAATAATATAAAAGTATACGAAATGATCAGAAGCTTGATTAATCATTTAATCCACGATGTTGTTGACGAGTCTGCTCGAAGGATAGAAAAATCTAATATCACGAAATACACAGACATCGGACGGTCCAAAGATACAATTGTTAATTTTTCAGAAAAACTAAATGTAGAAATTATAAAAATAAAAAATTTTTTATATAAAAACATGTATAAAAATAAAAACGTTCTAGATAATTCAGAATATGGTAAAATAGCCCTAGAAAGATTGTTTGAATTTTATTCTAAAAATCCAAATTTTCTACCAGATAATTGGTTTAATAGTTATGGTGTTAACAATAAATCAAACAATAGATTAATCTGTGATTTTATTGCATGTATGAGTGATAGTTTTGCAATTAAACAATTTAATAATTTATAAAATCTGCTATTTATAAATTAAACATTTATTTAATTAATATATGATAATTATAGAATATGAGCACTGATATATTTAATAAATTTGATAACTTCTTGCATGATTTATGTAAGAAGTTAATTAATAACAAAATCATTAAAAATGATATTAAACTTCAAAATATAAAGTTTGAAATACCAAAAGATGAAAATAATGGAGATCTTTCTACGAATGCCTTGTTAGTTTTGTCAAATGTTTCTAGTTTATCTTTTAAGGAATTCTCTGAATATTTAATAAATGAACTTAATACAATTGAAGAGGTTGATAGTGTTGAGTTAGCCGGTCCTGGTTTTATAAATTTGTATTTAAAAAATACAATTTGGTATTCCTGCATTGAAAACATTAACAATGAGGGAAAAACATTTGGTTTTGAAAATGTGGGTAATAATCAAAATATCAATGTTGAATATGTATCTGCAAATCCAACCGGTCCTCTTCACATAGGTCATTGCAGGGGCGCTGTAATTGGAGATACAATTGCAAACCTTTGCAATAAAATGGGTTTCAATGTCTCGAAGGAATATTATGTTAATGATGCTGGCGGTCAAATAAATGAATTAATAAAATCTGTATTACATCGATATAAATTACTTAGCGGTACAGTTGAAAATTCAAATGATGCTGACATTGAATATAAAGGTGAATATCTGCAACCTGTGACTGAATATATTTACAATCAATATGGTACAGCTTTACTTGATATGAACCAGATTGAATACTCAAGCATATTAAGAGATTGCACTATTGACTTTATTCTTAAGATTATAAAAGAAGATCTTAAAAAAATTAACATTGAACATGATGTATTTTTTTCTGAAATGTCGTTAATTAAGAATAACGAATTAGTCGATTGTTTAGATACCCTTAGAAGTAAAGATTTACTCTACTATGGCGTCTTGCCAAAACCTAAAAAGATTATCGACGTTGAATACGATGAACGCGAACAAGAGTTATTCAAATCAATGAATTATGGAGATGATGTTGATAGACCCGTTACAAAAAATGATGGTTCTCATACATACTTTGCTAGTGATATAGCTTATCACTTCAATAAGTATAATCGTGGTTTTTCAAAAATGGTTAATATTTGGGGCGCTGATCACGCGGGTTACCTGAAGAGAGTAAAAGGATCGTTACATGCAATAACTGACGGGAAAGCGGACTTAACTATCGTTCTCTGTCAACTAGTTAAACTTTTTAGAGATGGTAAACCTGTTACAATGTCTAAAAGAGCAAATAAATTTATTACAATTAACGAAGTTGTTGATGAGGTTGGTTGTGATGCACTTAGATTTATGATGTTATTTAGAAAGAATGACGCGCCACTAGATTTTGATTTTTCAAAAGTTACAGAGAAATCACGAGATAATCCAGTTTTTTATGTGCAATATGCATACGCTAGGATTTTTTCTGTATCGAGAAAATTAGAAGAATTTAATCTTAATATAAAGTTTAATTATGAAGATTTAAAAAATTCAAATTATACTTTATTAAACGATATTCAAGAAATTAAATTAATAAAGAAATTATCCTATTTTCCAAAAATTTTAAAATTGACATTGCAGACTTATGAACCACATAGAATTGCCTATTATCTATATGAATTATCTTCGGAGTTTCATTCCCTGTGGAACAAAGGTAATGATAATGAAAATTTAAGATTTATTATTTCTGGTAATAAAGATTTAACAAAATCAAGACTCTCACTTTTATTTGCAATAAGTAATGTCTTGAAATCAGGTTTAGATATAATTGGTGTCAACGCTCCAAAAGAAATGAACTAAATTAGTCAAATATTGAGGTCTATATTGGATAAAAACACATTAAACCAGAATAAAGAAATTAATATATTTGCAAAAGAAGATAGCTTTATTTTCAGTAGATTGAATATTATTTTACTTTTTGGTGTTCTTGTTATGCTTATATCTTTAGTTTTGATCTACATTTATTATAATGCTAGGTCTGATGACGTAGATATTGTAAGTAGAGATTCAATGTATCCGTTCAAAACAATTCCTACAAGTAATGCTAATAATGATAATGATGCATTATTTCAAACTACGAAAGTTTATAATGCGATCGTAGATCCCGATTATATAGAATTAGTAGGCGAAAATATTATAAACACCTCTTATACAGACGGATCTCTTCTAGATGAGGCTGAAAAATCTATTTTAGCAATCGATGGCTTTGAGGTTAATAATAATTTAGATAGAGTAAGCGAAAAGGACATTAAATTTAAAGAAATTGATCTACCGGAACCAATTGAGCCGAGTAATAATAATTCTGGTGTGTTTATAAAAACTCCAACACTTGTTTCTACCGTTGATGTAGATAAGGATTTAAATATACTAGACCAAATGACTGTAAATTTAGAAACTTTCAGTATGGATAACAAGATGTTAAATGCCGATCAAAACAAATCCTTAGAAAATAGAGATTTTAATGTTTTGGTTAATCAAAAAGAAGAATTAATATTAGATAAAAATAATTTGATTCAATCTGAATTTGATTTAAACATGGGGGCAACAATTTTAACAAACAACACTGAAACTTCAATAAAGTTAACCGAAACGTTCATAGATATCAATGAAGAAGATATAATTAATAAAAATGACGACGTTATATCTTCGGTTGCTGAATTTGATACCAATACTGAATTCAACATTGAAAATCGGCCAGAAAAATTACCTACGTTAAAGCCCTTGGATATAAAAGGTAGGATGTTAAATAATAATTTATTTGAAACCCTTGCTACGAATACTGCTAATAATGAGATATTTGAATTCAAAAAGGATTTTTACGGCGTTCAGGTTGCCTCATTAAAATCTTTGCTTGAAGCTGACAATTATTATAAGAATTTATTACTTAGATACCCAACACTATTAAATGCAAATAATCCTGAACATATTAACTTAGTTAAAGTCGATAATTTAGGTAATTTAGGTACTTGGTATAAAGTTCGGCTTGGGCCATTTCTAGATAGATCTAAAGCTGTAAAATTATGCTCATCTTTACGTGATTCAGGTCTAGCTGGATGCATAGTAAATGAATTAGAATAGATATGAATGTATCCTGTTCAGTTGTTGGTATACCTGGTTTATTCCTCACTCTAAAAGATGAAATCTATTTAAAAAAAATTAATCCATTTGGGATAATACTTTTTAATAGAAATATAGAAGACAAATATCAACTAACTTGTCTTATAAATAGTATTAGAGTACTTCTAAATAGAAATGTATCTTTTTTAATAGATCAAGAAGGAGGGAGAATTCAGAGACTTAAGGGTCCAATTTGGAAACAATATCTTAGTTTTCAAGATATTGGGTCTATTTATGATTATTCTCCGAGTGCTGGCAAAAGGGTTTCTTTTTTGACTGGAAGTTTAATCTCAGATGAACTTAACGAAGTTGGTATTAACATTAACTGTTCTCCAGTGTTAGATATAACGCAACCAGAAACACACAAGGTAATAGGTAACAGGTCATTTGGAGAATCTTTTGAGAAAGTATCTCAACTTGGAATAGAAATGGCAAATGGCATTATTAACGGTGGATGCATACCGTTAATAAAACATATTCCAGGTCACGGTCGAGCAAATAAAGATAGTCATATTGATCTCCCAATCGTAAAAGATTCATTAGAGATTCTGAGTAAAACTGACTTTATGCCATTTGTACGGTTGAATAATTTTCCATTATGCATGACAGCTCACGTACTCTACGAGGATATAGACCCAGTAAATCCAGCAACCTTTTCAAGCGCTATTATTAAACTAATTCGCGAATCAATAAATTTTTGTGGGATAATAATTACTGATGACATTACAATGGGTGCTTTAGGTGGCAATATGAGAAGCAAGATCTCTAAAGCATTTGCAGCTGGTTGTGATATCTTATTGCATTGTGGTGCAAGAAATGAAGAGGTATATGAAAATTTAGATCTAATACCAAAACTAAATACTAATAAGCTAGAGTATTATATGAATTTATGTCAGAAAAAAGATAATAAGGTCGATCGTATTTCGTATCAAAAAGAGTTAAACATTTTAACGAAATAAATTTTAATATATCATTTATTGGTTCAATTTATAAAAATGAATAAATTAAATAAAAATAATACATTAGTATCTAGTAATGATAACAAGAATTTCACAATAGATATAAATGGATTTGAAGGACCGATTGATTTACTTTTGATGTTAGCTCGATCTCAAAAGGTTGACTTAACTCAAATTTCAATCTCAGAATTATCCCAGCAATACATAGATTATATATCTAATATGGTAAATTTAGAAATTGAAATTGCTGCTGACTATCTTGTGATGGCAACCTGGCTTGCCTTTCTTAAAAGTAAATTATTAATACCAAATGATAATGAAGAGGAAGTCGATGCAGATTTTTTAGGAGAATTATTATCTCATAGATTGAAGAGATTAGATGCAATGAGAAATTCTTCAAAAATACTCTTTCAAAAAAAGATAATAGGCAGGGATATTTTCTTAAGGGGAATGCCTGAATATGCCAATGAAATTACTGATACCGTTTATCAAAATTCTCTTTTTAATCTAATTAAAACGTATATTTCTATAAATAAAATAGATAAACCAAAGCAGTTATCTTTTATAAAATTAAATATAATTTCAATTGATGCAGCTAGAAAAAATATAATTTCATTATTTTCGTTGCTAAGTAAATGGATAACTTTTGATAATATTTTGCAACATTCGAATACTAATAGTGTTAACAATATTAGTAAAAAAGCCAGTTCATTTATTGCATTGCTTCAGCTAGCTAAAGAAGGCAAGATAAATTTAAGGCAAAATAAAAATTTTGATGATATATTTATAAAATCTGATTAATTGGAATAAAAACAATAAAATGATGTTGAAAAAAAAATTACTATCTAAGGTTAAATTTAATAAAATCAATAAACATGATTTTAATGATAATTTAAATAAAAATAAAAATTATGATCAAATTGATAATGATATTCGTATCATAGAAGCCCTTGTTTTTTCCTGCAACGAACCATTAAGTCATGAATATTTGTTGTCAATGATATCTGGTAATGATTATGATTATCTCTTTAAAGTCTTTGAAAAAATAAAATTAGATTATAATAATAAAGGTATTAATTTTATATATAATAATAATTATTGCTTATTTGTTACCGCAAGTGATCTAAGTTATTTAATGGAATTTAAAATTAACGAAAGCAAAGAATTATCTAACGCAGCAAAAGAAACATTGGCGATTATTGCTTATCACCAACCTTCTACAAGAGCTGAAATTGAAGAGATTAGAGGTGTTAGTATTAGCAAGGGATCGCTAGATGCACTTTTAGAATTAAATTGGATTAAAATTGCTGGAAAGAAACAAAGTCCAGGAAGACCGATCTTATATAAAACTACGGATAAGTTTTTAATTGATTTTGGTTTAGATGAAATTAAACATCTGCCAAATCTAGATGATCTAAAACGAGACGGTCTGCTAGATACCTTAGACAAGGATTTTGATGGCAATGAAACCGTGAATATTATCAATAATTTGTAAATAACTGTATAGAAAAAGGCTTATGGAAAAAATAACAAATTATCTCTGCATACCAAGACTTCGAATAGATTCATTGTGTAAAAAAAAAGAAGATAAACATATTTTAACAAACATAAATATAAGCGTATATCCTGGAGAAGTTTTATGTTTATTGGGTAATTCAGGTTGTGGAAAGACTACTCTTTTGAGGGTAGTAGCTGGGCTAGAAGACCAGTCATTTGGAACTATATTTATTAACGAAGAAGAAATATCTGGTGAAAATGTTAATATTCCAGCAAATTCACGATCAATTGGGTTAATGTTTCAAGAATACGCTTTATTCCCACATTTAACTGTTGAAGAGAACATTGCTTATGGGCTTGATAACCTTAAACCAAATGATCGTATCAATAAAATAAACAAAACTATTAAAAATGTTGGATTAGATAAATACCGTAACTCTTATCCACACATGTTATCTGGAGGAGAGCAGCAGAGGGTTGCATTAGCTAGAGCAATTGCACCTGAGCCGATGATATTGTTAATGGACGAACCGTTTTCAGGTCTTGATAGATCTCTTAGAGAATCTCTTAGGGAAGAAACTATTTCTATTCTAAAAAAAAGCGATGTCTCAATAATTTTAGTTACACATGATCCCGAAGAGGCAATGTTAATGGGTGATAGGATTGTGTTAATGAGAGAAGGGGAAGTGATTCAAGTTGGAACAAGTGAAGAGCTCTTTTTGGATCCAATAGATAAAAATACTGTTAAATTATTTTCTGGAGTTAATGAATTTACAGGAATTGCTGCCGATGGTTATGCTAAAAGTAATATTGGAAGTTTTAAAGATTCAAAACTTATAGATGGAGATAAAGTCGATATCTTGATCAGAGACCATGCATTCAAAATATCAAAACCAAAAACTAATAATATGTTTAAAATTAAATATGTTAATTTTATGGGTCAAACAACTAGACTTACGTTAATAAATGTAATTGATGAGTCAATGGTACGAATGACAGTTCCTGGTATTGTAACAAATAAAATTAATGATATTGTTGGATTGGAAGTCGATGAAAGATTTGTTTACTTATTCTAGTTATCTATTATATACAGATACTTTAACCTATTAAGCGATTGATAAAATGGCCATTTCAAATAATACTATTAATTTAAATAATTACAATATTTCTAATAAAGATCCTCTGACACTAATTGCTGGCCCATGTGCTTTGGAAAGCAAACAACATGCAATTGATATGGCTTGTAAATTAGATGAGATATGTAGGAATCTTGATTTGAATTTTATTTTCAAAACATCTTTTGATAAAGCTAATAGAACAAGTATACATAGTAAAAGAGGTATCGGCCTCGATAGAGCGCTATGTGTTTTTGACGAAATTAAAAATATCCATAATATTCCAATTCTTACAGATGTGCACTTACCGGAGCAATGCAATCTGATTACTGATGTCGTTGATATAGTACAGATCCCTGCATTTTTATTACGACAAACTGATTTGCTAATTGCAGCGGCAAATACTGGCTTAATTGTTAATTTAAAAAAAGCGCAATTTATGTCAGCTTTTGATATAAGAAATGTTATTGAAAAAGTTACATTTAGTGGCAATAAAAATATTTTACTAACCGAAAGAGGGACAATGTTCGGTTACAATAATCTTATTGTTGATTACAGATCTCTAAAAATTATGAAAGATTATGATATTCCTGTTGTCTTCGATGCAACCCATTCGATACAACTTCCCGGAGGATCTGGTCAAAAAAGTACTGGGGAAAAAGACTTTATCGAAACACTCTCAATTGCTGCAGTTTCAATTGGAATTTCATCAATATTTATTGAAACGCATGATAACCCTAAAAAGGCTATATCAGATGGAGATAATATGGTTGATTTAACTGACATGCCTAATTTTCTTGAAAAGTTAAAAATGTTCGATAGTCTCGCAAAAAAATAATATATTCTTATAGAAACAAATAAAGAGGTATTTAATGTTTAAAATCATTGATGTTAAGGGTAGAGAGATACTTGATAGCAGGGGAAACCCAACTGTTGAAGTTGATGTTACTTTAGAAGACGGCTCGATAGGTAGAGCTTCAGTTCCATCTGGTGCTTCAACTGGTGTTCACGAAGCTGTTGAACTAAGGGACGGAGGCAAAAGATATAAAGGTATGGGTGTTCAAAATGCCGTTCAATCTGTTAATTCAGTTATCAAAAAATCTATTATTGGAAAGGATTCTACTGATCAAAGTAATGTAGATAAGATTTTAATAGAATTAGATGGAACAAAAAATAAAAGCAAGTTAGGTGCAAATGCCATACTTGGTGTTTCTCTTGCTATTGCAAAGTCAGCAGCTGCTGCCAATAAAATACCTTTGTATAAATATTTATCAACTTCCTCAGAATCAATAATGCCAGTTCCTATGATGAATATTTTAAATGGTGGAGCACATGCAGATAACCCGATAAACATACAAGAGTTTATGATAATACCATTCAACGTATCATCTTTCCGAGAAAGCTTGAGAATTGGTGCTGAAATTTTTAAAGTTTTAAAAGATAATTTAAAAAAATCTAACTATAATACATCTGTTGGAGACGAAGGTGGTTTTGCACCTGATATTCAAACAACTGAAGAAGTATTAGATATTATCATGATTTCTATATCTGCTGCTGGTTATCAGCCAGGAAAAGATGTTATGTTGGCAATAGACGCTGCATCAAGTGAATTTTATAAAGACAAATCATACAACCTAAACAATGATAACAAACCTTACTCTTCTTCTGAGATGGTTTCTTTTTACAATGATTTAATAGCTAAGTACCCAATTATATCTATTGAAGACGGAATGGACGAAGATGATTGGGAAGGTTGGAAAAGTTTAACTTCAGAGATTGGATCCAAATGTCAACTCGTTGGAGATGATCTTTTTGTTACAAATAAAGAAAGGCTTAAGAGAGGTATTGAGAGAAAAATTGCAAATTCCATACTTATTAAAGTTAATCAAATTGGTACACTAACAGAAACATTAGAAACTATAAGTTTAGCTCACAAAGAAGGCTATAATTGTATATTATCTCATCGTTCTGGAGAAACAGAAGATACAACAATTGCTGATATTGCTGTAGCTACTAATTGCGGTCAAATTAAGACAGGATCGTTGTCGAGATCTGATCGGACAGCTAAATATAACCAACTCTTGAGAATTGAAGAAGAACTTGGAGATTCTGCAAAATTTCCTGGAATTGATGTGTTTAAGGAATTTATTTAATAATTTTTTAATTATTTTAACTTTAATGTATAAAACTATGTTCTACGTTAATTTTAAAAAATATCTAATATTATCTCTTTTGCCAACAGGGGTTATAATTTTCTTTATATATATCTTCTACCACAGTTATGTTAGTGACAGGGGTTATGCAAAGAATACTAAATTACACTCACAAATGTCTGAATTACTAGATGTTTTGCATGATCTCGAGCAAGAAAAAAATAAATTAAGACAACATATAAGGCTACTTGATCCAATTGATTCGGATATGTTGGAAGAACAAGCAAAAAAAATACTCTATTATGCGCATCCAGATGAAATTGTTATTCATAAAAATTGAAAATATTGTTTATATCTATGTATTTTAGAACGATCATTCTGTTTTTATTTATTAAATAAGAATTATATCTGGTATATATACATTTGTTAAATAATATAAAAGTGAAATATGTTAAATAGTAAAAAAAAATCAAAAAAGATAAATAAAATACATCTAACGAACTCTGATGAGGTTTCTGCATATACAGAGATGTTAAAGATTAGGCGTTTTGAAGAAAAAGCCGGACAACTCTATGGAATGGGAAAAATTGGTGGATTTTGTCATTTGTATATTGGTCAAGAGGCGGTTGTAGTTGGTTTGCAAATGTCTATAGAAAAAGGCGATCAACTTATTACAACATATAGAGATCATGGTCATATGATTGCATGCGGTATGGATCCAAAGGGTGTAATGGCCGAGCTTTTTGGAAAAAGCGATGGATATTCCAAAGGTAAGGGTGGATCTATGCATATGTTTTCAAAAGAAATGAATTTTTATGGAGGGCACGGTATTGTTGGTGCTTCAGTTCCATTGGGTACCGGCTTAGCTTTTGCTAATAAATACAGAAAAAACGATCGAGTAGCTCTCACGTATTTTGGAGATGGTGCTGCAAATCAAGGTCAGGTTTACGAAAGCTTTAATATGGCTAAATTATGGAATCTCCCTTGCATATATATTATTGAAAATAATAGATATGCTATGGGGACTAGTATTCAGAGATCGTCAGCGCAATCTGATTTATCACAAAGGGGAATCAGCTTTGGAATTGAAGGTGAACAAGTTGATGGAATGGATATTAGTGCAGTTGTTGAAGCTGGAAAGAGAATAGTAGATAGAACAAGAAACGGTGGTGGTCCCTATATTCTAGAAATGCTAACTTATAGGTATAGGGGGCATTCAATGTCAGATCCAGCACAGTATAGAACTAGAGATGAGGTCAATGAAGTTAGAGATCATTCTGATCCAATAGAAAGTGTAAAAAACAGAATTCTTAAAAAGAAGATTTTATCTGAGGTAGCGTTAAAAGATATTGATAGTGTTATAAAAAAACAAATATTAGATGCAGCGGTTTTTGCTGAAAATAGCCCACTTCCAGAAGAAGTTGAATTATGGAATGATGTTTATGTTAAATAAAGTTAGGATATAAATAAGTGTCTACAAAAATATTAATGCCCGCAATGTCGCCAAGTATGAAAACAGGGTCTCTAACAAAATGGTTAGTGAAAGTTGGTGATACTGTAAATTCTGGTGATATTATAGCTGAAATAGAGACCGATAAAGCTGGTATGGAGGTTGAGTCTATGTACGATGGCGTTCTATCTCAAATTTTAGTATCTGAAGGCACAGAAGACGTAGAAATAAAGACACCAATAGCAATTATAGAATTAGATTCTGAAACAGTTTCTGAGCCAATCGCTGTATTAGATACAGAGGAACTTAAAGGTAAGCTTTTTACCAATAAAGTTAAACCGGTTAAAAAAGTTGCAGCTAACAAAAAAGTAATAAAAAAATCACTCCCTGATGATAACCAGTTTAGTGTAAGAGAAGCTCTCAGGGATGCGATGGCAGAAGAAATGCGACTCGATAAAGATGTTTTTGTAATTGGAGAAGAGGTTGCTGAATATCAAGGTGCATACAAGGTTACACAAGGTCTGTTAGATGAATTTGGTAAAGACAGAGTTATTGACACACCAATAACTGAAAATGGTTTTGCTGGTATAAGCATAGGTGCTTCTTTTGCTGGACTAAAACCTATAGTAGAGTTTATGACGTTCAATTTTGCTCTTCAAGCTATGGATCATATTATTAATTCAGCTGCTAAAACGCTATACATGGGAGGTGGACAAATTAATAGTCAGATAGTCTTCAGGGGACCGAATGGTGCTGCGGCAAGGGTAGGTGCACAACATAGTCAAGACTTTTCAGCTTGGTTCTCACATATCCCTGGACTAATAGTTATAGCCCCTTATACGGCAAATGATTCAAAGGGTTTGTTAAAAGCTGCCATACGGAATCCTAACCCTGTAATTTTTCTAGAAAATGAAATTTTATATAACGATAAAGGTGTGGTTGATATAACAGACCAAGACATCATTGAAATTGGAAAAGCTAATATCGTTAAAACTGGAGATGATATTACAATTATTTCTTTTAGCATTTGTATGAAATTAGCAATTGAAGCTTCAGAGATTTTATCAAATGAAGGTATTGATGTTGAAATAATTGATTTACGTACACTCAAACCACTAGATAAAGATACAATTATAAACTCAGTTAAGAAAACAAATAAATGCATTGTAGTTGAACAGGGTTGGTCTCAATCTGGTGTCGCTTCAGAGATATCTGCTATTTTAATGGAAGAGGCATTTGATTATTTAGATGGGCCTGTATGTCGTGTTTCAGGTAAAGATGTACCAATGCCATATGCTGAAAATCTAGAAAAACTTGCATTGCCAACAGTTGAAGATATTCTTAACGCTGTAAAAAAAATTATTTAATATATTATATATTTAACAAACGAAGGTTTAAAATGCCATTAAAATTATTTATGCCAGCTCTATCGCCCACAATGGAAGAGGGTAATTTAACTAAATGGTTGATAAAGGAAGGTGATGTCATAAAATCTGGTGATGTTATTGCTGAGATTGAAACAGATAAAGCTACTATGGAATTTGAATCCATAGATGACGGTGTATTAGGAAAAATATTAATTCCATCCGGAACTGAAAATGTCCGTGTAAATACAGTTATAGCAATTGTATTGATTGATGGCGAAACAGAAGAAGATCTTATTGATCACAACAATGATTTAGATAAAGATACCCTGGAAACCAAATCTGTTGATGAAGATATTATAAATGATTCTATTTCTCCAATTGATTTTGATGAAGAAAATAAGGCTTCTAATTTAACGGATGTTAAGGAGAGCAAAAACCTTCAAATAGAAACTGCTAATATTAAGAAAACTCATCAAGGAAAAGTAATAATTAGCCCTTTGGCAAAACGCCTAGCTGCCGAGGGAAATATTGATTATTCAAATATAATTGGTTCAGGTCCAAATGGTAGAATTGTTAAAAGAGATATTGAGAGCTCAAGTATTGTATTGAACAATCACATCGACAGAACTAAATCTAATGAATTTATTCCAAATAATACAAAAGATTATTATATTACAGGTAAATATGATGTTGTGCAATTAACAAAAATGAGAGAAATTATTTCTAATAGACTTACAAAAACAATATCTGAAATACCGCAATATAGTTTAAATATTGATTGTAGTGTAAGTAACTTAAATGAAACTAGAAAACGTATCAATAGAGAAAAAATCCAAGATGGAGTTAAGCTCTCTATTAACGACTTTATTATAAAAGCTTCATCAAAATGTTTGTTAGAGGTTCCTGAAGTAAATTCTTCTTGGGCTGGTGATTGTATATTAAAACATCATAGCAGTGACATTGGTTTTGCAGTAGCTGTAGAAGGTGGCTTGATAACTCCTATCATCAGAAATGTTAATATAAAAGGATTAAAAGAAATTTCACTAGAATCGAAAGAGTTGATAATAAAAGCTAAAGAAAGAAAGTTATCTCCAACGGAATATGAGGGTGGAAATTTTTCTATTTCAAATTTGGGGTCGTATGGAATTAAGTCTTTTAACTCAATTATCAATCAACCGCAAAGTTCAATATTATCTATAGGTATAGCTGAAGATAGACCAGTTGTTATAGACGGTGCACTTGCGATTGATATGATTATGACCGTTACAATGACTTCAGATCACAGGGTTATTGATGGAGCTGTTGCAGCTAAATTTATTAGTTACTTTAAAAAATTAATTGAAGATCCATCACTATTGCTATTATAAATTTTTTAAATTTTGGAGTTTTTTATGAAGAATAATTACGATATCATTATAATCGGTTCTGGGCCTGGCGGATATGTTGCTGCAATTAGATCTGCGCAATTAGGTCTTAAGACTGCAATAATTGAAAAAGAGAGCCTTGGTGGGGTTTGTCTAAACTGGGGTTGTATTCCTACTAAGTCACTTTTAAAATCTGCTGAAGTTTATCAGATGATAAAGCATGCAGATTCTTATGGTATAAAAGCAGACAATGTTGATATTGATTTTAAAAAAATTATCAAAAGATCAAGGAGTGTTGCAAAGACACTTTCAGATGGAATAAGTTTTTTGTTAAAAAAAAATAAAATAGATCTATTAATTGGAACAGCAATATTTGAAACTAAAAATAATATCAAAGTTAACAATAACGGTGATATTCAAGATATTACGTCAGATAATATTATAATTGCAACTGGAGCGCGTGCAAGAAGTTTGCCAAATATTAATGTAGGTAAAAATATCTGGACTTATAGGGAAGCAATGGTTCCAGAGGAACTTCCTAATAAGATTGCTATTATTGGTTCTGGTGCAATTGGTATGGAGTTTGCAAGCTTTTACAATGCCCTTGGATCGAATGTTAGTGTTATTGAGATTGCAAACACAATACTTCCAAATGAAGATTCAGAAATATCTGAACATGCCAAAAAAGAATTTACTGACTTAGGTATAAAATTTTATACAGAAACTATTGTACAAGAAATTGTTAGTAAAAATAAAAAAGAAATATTAAAACTTAAAGGCAAAGATACCAAAATTCACAATATTGAAGTTGATAAAGTTATAGTTGCTATTGGCATAACAGGTAATATTGATAATTTAGGTTTAGAAGAAATCGACATTAAGACGGATAAAGGGCATATAGTTACAGATGAATGGTCAAAAACAAATATCAAAAATATATACGCTATAGGAGACGTTGCTGGAGCCCCATGGCTAGCCCATAAAGCTTCACATGAAGCGGTAATATGCGTTGAAAATATCGCTGGACTACCTAACCTACATCCTCTGAATAAAAACAATATTCCAGGTTGTGTTTATTCTAGTCCCCAGATTGCCTCAGTTGGTCTTAGTGAAAAAGTAGCGCTAGAAAAATATAAAATTAAAGTAGGAAAATTTCCATTGATGGCCAATGGTAAAGCACAAGCTATTGGGTCAACAAGTGGATTTATTAAAGTTATTTACGAAGAAAATACTGGAGAATTACTTGGTGCTCATATGATAGGAGATGGTGTAACAGAGCTTATACATGGTTACACTATAGCTAAAAATATGGAAGGAACTGAAGAAGATATCAAAACAACTGTTTTTCCTCATCCAACTCTTTCCGAATCACTGCACGAAGCTGTTTTAAATGCATACGGAATATCAATTCATTTCTAAGTAACTAATGCGGTATAATAAATGGTCAATATTATAAACAATATATCTTCAAAAGATAAAACTTTAAGACAACCGCAACATGTTGGAAAACCAGATTTAGAGCAACTAAAAAGACCTGACTGGATAAAGGTTAGATCTCGGTTATCTGAAGGTTATAATTTTACAAAAGATACCCTTGACAGGCTAAAATTAGTTACTGTTTGTGAAGAGGCTGCATGCCCAAATATTAGTGAATGCTGGGAAAAGAAACATGCAACTATGATGATAATGGGAGACACTTGTACTAGAGCTTGCTCATTTTGCAACGTAAAGACTGGTATACCTGCGAGTTTAAATAAAACGGAACCTGATAATATAGCAATAGCAGTAAAAGAACTTCAATTAAAACATGTTGTAATAACATCCGTGGATAGAGATGATTTGCCAGATGGTGGCGCCATGCATTTTGCTGAAGTTATTAATAAGATTAAATTACTATCGCCTAAAACAACCATAGAAGTTTTGACACCAGATTTTCTTAGAAAAGATAAATCTTATGAATTAGTAGTTGAGGCCTCGCCTGATGTTTTTAACCATAATCTAGAAACTGTCCCATCTAATTATTTAACAATTAGACCAGGTGCACGTTATTATCATTCATTGAATCTTCTGCATAATGTTAAATTAATTAATCCTAAAATATTTACAAAATCAGGATTAATGCTTGGATTAGGAGAAAAAAGAAATGAAGTTCTTCAAGTTATGGACGATTTAAGATCTGCTGGAGTTGATTTTCTAACTATAGGTCAATATCTTCAACCGACAAAAAAACATACACCCGTTATGGATTACATACATCCAGATGAATTTAGAAATTATGAAACTGTTGCAAAGTCTAAAGGATTTTTATTAGTTTCTTCTAGTCCCTTTACACGCTCTTCATATCATGCGGATGAACATTTTAAGTTACTGCAAAAGTCACGCAATTTAAGTGTAAGTTAATATGCCAATCCAATCAGTAAAAAAAATTGTTCAGCATAGCCCAAAACTTATGTTTGATCTTGTATCTGATATAAAAGAATATCCAAAATTTGTACCGGGTTGTAAAAAAATTATAATTTCTGAATCAGCTTATGAGAATGATAGCAATGTTATTATCGCAAAAATGACTGTTGGTGTAGGTTTGATATTGGAGAATTTTACATCGAAGATAACCCTCGACAGTGATAATTGTACAATTGTAGTAAATAACTATGAAGGATTGTTTAAAAAATTAAATAATGTATGGATATTTGAGAAAGATAAAAATGGTTGCATGGTCCATTTCACTATTGATTTTGAATTAATACAAACACCAATTTCACCGTTGATAGCACTTATGTTTAGTAAGGTTTTTAATAAATACATTAATGCATTTGAACAAAGAGCAAATGAATTATACTGTTAACCTTAGAATATTTTCTTGAGCCAATTTAATTGCTTCTAGAACAGATCTATTTCTAACATTTTCCCTGCCAATATTACCGAAATTAAATTCTTTACAAATTATATGTCCCTTGTAATTTGTTGCAATATAAACTAAGCCAATTTTTTTTACAGTATCATCACTAGTGGGACCGGCAATACCAGTAATTGATATTGATAAGTTTGCTTCATTCTGAAGTGCACGTTTAACCATTTCAATACAAATTTCACTTGAGACAGCGCCATATTTATTTATAAGTTCCATTGAAATATCAAGTATTTGATTTTTTGCATTATTTGAATATGTTACAAATCCTCTGTCAAAGATTGCAGATGATCCAGGTAAAGATGTTATATATGCTGATAAAAGGCCTCCAGTACATGATTCAGCTGTAGAAATTACTATTTCCTTTTCTACACAAAGTTCCATAAAATCTATAACCTTACATACCATCGTTTTATTGATCATGAGTTATTCCTTATATTTGCATTGTAATTGTTATAATGCACTGAGCTGCGATACCTTCTCTTCTTCCCGTAAAGCCAAGATTTTCAGTAGTAGTAGCCTTTATAGAAATTTTATCAGTTTCTATGTCAACTAATTCAGATAATCGATCTACCATTATAGGCTTGTATTTACTCATCTTGGGTTCTTCGCAAATAATTGTTATATCAATATTTGATATAGAACCATTTCTTTCTAATAATCTGCTCATTGAATGTTTTAGAAATATTTCTGAATTTGCGTTGGCCCATCTTATATCTGATGGTGGGAAGTGTTCGCCTATGTCACTATCACCTATAGATCCATAGATTGCATCTGTTAGAGCATGAAGAACAACATCTGCATCAGAATGACCCATTAAAGCTTTATGAAAGGGTATATCAATTCCGCATATTCTAATAGAATTACCTTCTTTAAATTTATGCACATCAAAACCCATACCAACTCTAGTCATTATTTTTAATTTTTCTTTAAATAAGGAGTTATATTCATTTATATCTTCAATTGTTGTAATTTTGACATTATCAAGATCACCTTCTATTGTATATATTTTCAAATTACTGTCTTCACATACTTGGGCATCATCTGTATATATTTTACTTTTTATCACTGTGTTATGAGCTTGTAATAGTTTCTGAAAGTAGAAAAGTTGGGGTGTTTGTGATAAAAATAACTCCTCTCTATTTTCAGTCAATACTATTTTTTTCTTAGATAATCTTTTTACTGTATCGTATATTGGAATAATAGGGATAACACCATCGTTGTTTTCTATATTTAATAGTAATTTATCTAAAATATTTTCTTTAAAATTTGGCCTAGAAGCATCGTGTACAAATATGAGGTCTGGTTTACTTTTATTATTATTAATTGTTAACAAGCAATTATAAACACTTTTTTGTCTCGTTGTGGACCCTGTAACTAGATTTACTTTTCTTTTTATAGATTCTTCTAAATTATATATTAAGTCATTGTAATGTATAGAATGTTCTGGTTTTATGCATAACCAAATTTTGTTAATGTTTTCATTTGAAGAGAATTTTTCAATTGAATAAGACAGCAGATACTTATCATTCACTTTTCTATATTGTTTTGGTATATGAAGTTTATTTTGCAATCTTGTGCTATTACCTGCAGCAGTTATTACAACGTCAACTAATTTTTTTTTATGTATTGTCACATTTTTTTCCGTAATTAAATATTTTATTTATATTAAACCATTGAATATATATTTACAAATGCATTAAAATAGGGCAATAAATAGATGTGTTTAAATAATAGGCAGTTAATGTGAAGACAAGTATTAAATTAGGAAGTTCAAAGAATATATCAAATGTATTTTTAGCTCCGATGTCAGGTGTAACTGATTATCCGTTTAGAGTTATTGCGTCAAAGTTTGGAAACCCAAATCTAATATGTGAAATGATCGCTTCGAAAGAGTTAATTAAACAGGATAAATCAACAATATTAAGAGCTAAAAAACATACCAATAACAAAGATATTCCATTTATAATACAATTACTTGGACGAGACCCCAATGAAATACTAGAAGCTGCAAAAATATCTGTAGATAATGGAGCAGATATTATTGATATTAATATGGGTTGCCCAGCAAAAAAAGTAACCAGTGGTGCTGCCGGTGCATCTTTAATGAGAGAGCCTGGTTTAGCTGTTGAGATTATAGAGTTATTGGTTAAAAAAATAAATGTTCCAATAACTGTAAAAATGCGACTTGGTTGGGATAAAAATAATATTAATGTTATTCAATTAGCAAAGGAGTTAGAATCATCAGGAATATCTATGCTAACAGTTCACGGCAGAACAAGAGATCAATTTTATAACGGAAACGCTGATTGGAATTATATAGCAAAGATAAAAGATTCACTTAATGTACCTTTAATTGCCAATGGAGACATAACATCTATAGATAAAGCAATCGAATGTTTATCTATAACCAAAGCTGATGGAATAATGATCGGTAGGGCTGCTCTGGGACTTCCTTGGCTACCGGGTCAGGTGCAGTCATACTTTGATACAAATATAGAGGCAAGTTATCTTTCATTAAATAGTATCTACAAGGTTATAATTGATCACTATGAAATGTTACTTTCTTATTACGGAAATGAACGTGGTAACAAAATATCTCGTAAACATATATCTTGGTATATGTCTAAATTAAACACAATTCATGACCCTAAAGAATTTATATCAGAACTCTTTAAACAAACGAATCCAGTTAAGGTTAGGTCAATGATTAAATCCTATCTAACGTATAATAAAAGAATTGCCTTAAATGAAAGTTAAAAATAAACTAAGGGAATCGATAACTATTGATTTAATGTTACGTTCAATAAATCACCCTTTGTTATTCATTGATAATGAAAATAATATTGTCATGAGCAATAGTGCAGCAGAAGAGTTTTTTGGTATTAGCAGTGTAATTCTAGAAAAAAATAAACTTGATAAGTTTTTGCCATTTTCTAATCCTCTTATAAATCTTGTAAATCAAGTTAAAGAAAAAAAAATATCAATTAATGAATACTCAGTACAATTAAACACAATAAATAATAAAAACTTTAAAACACTAGATATACAAATTACTTATACTGATAATAAAGAACCGTATTTAACTATATTGCTTATCGAGAGAGATATAGCTGTTAAATTCAACAAGCAATATCTTAAAATGGGATCCACTAAATCTATTGTAGGCTTATCTTCAATGTTAGCGCATGAAATCAAAAACCCTCTGTCTGGAATCAGAGGTGCTGCGCAGTTATTAGGAGAAAATTGTAGCAAAGATGACTTTTTATTAACAGAATTAATATGCGATGAAACAGATAGAATTACAAAATTAGTTGATAGTATGGAAGTATTTACAAATGAAAGAGCTCTTGTAAAAGAAATTATTAACATACATTCCATACTGAATAGAGTTAGAAGAATTGCAGAAAATGGTTTTTCAAAGAATATAAAATTTATTGAAATATTCGATCCTTCGTTACCTGATATTGAAGTAAATAAAGATCAATTAATACAGGTTTTTTTAAATCTTATTAAAAATAGTACAGAAGCAATTACAAAGAAAAGTATATCTGGAGAAATTATTATAAGAACTTCATTTATGTCTGGTTTGCGTATAGCTCTACCATCTAGCAATGAAAAAGTTAATATCTCACTGTCTGTCAGCATTGAGGATAATGGACCTGGTATACCAGAATTTATAATAGAAAATTTCTACGAACCTTTTATTAGCGATAAAAATAATGGCTCTGGTCTTGGTTTAGCTATAGCAATGAAAATTATACAAGATCATGACGGTGTTATTGAATTTGATTCATCAACGTTTGGCACAAAAGTTACTATATTATTACCCATATATTCAAATAAAACAGGAGACTTAATGTGACAAAAGGAACGATATTGGTGGCTGATGATGATGCAGCTATTAGAACTGTAGTAAATCATGCGTTAGTTAGAGCTGGCTATATCGTTAAACTGGCAAATAATGCTGCTAGTTTATGGGAATATGCAAGCAAGGATAGAGTTGATGTAATTGTAACGGATGTTGTTATGCCTGATGAAAATGCTTTTAATTTAATACCTAAGATTAAAAAATTAAAACCCAATATTCCTATAATTGTTATGAGTGCAAAAAATACTTTAATGACAGCAATAACGGCTACAGAAAAAGGAGCATTTGAATATCTACCAAAGCCTTTTGATTTGAAAGAACTTTTAAATATTATTGATAGGGCAATGATTGAAAAAATATCAAAGAAAAACAAAATCAAAACAAATGTAGAGCAAGATGTTATTCCATTAATTGGAAGATCTAATGCAATGCAAGAAATATACAGAGTAATGGCTAAGTTAACACAAACTGATTTAAGTGTTATGATTACTGGTGAATCAGGAACTGGAAAAGAATTAATTGCTAAAGCCTTGCATGACTTTGGAAAAAGAAAAAATGGTAATTTTATTGCTATAAATATGGCCGCTATTCCAAAAGACCTAATTGAATCTGAATTATTTGGCCACGAAAAAGGTTCTTTTACTGGTGCCATCAATAAAAGTATAGGTAAATTCGAATTGGCACATAACGGTACTTTATTTCTTGATGAAATCGGTGATATGCCATTAGAAGCGCAAACTAGATTGCTTAGGGTATTGCAACAAGGCGAAATTATTCCAATTGGCGCCACAAAACCAATAAAAATTAACGTTAGAATAATTGCCGCCACACATAGATTGTTGTCGCAACAAATACAACAGGGATTATTTAGAGAAGATTTATATTATCGGTTAAATGTTGTGCCTATAAACATCCCATCACTTAGAGAAAGAAAAGACGATATACCATTACTAGTAGAATATTTTTTACAGAAAGATTTTTCTGAAGGCACAAGTCAAATGGATATAGATGAAAATGCACTTATAAGATTAAATGAGTACGATTGGCCAGGTAATGTCCGAGAGCTTGAGAATTTAATTAAAAGAATAATGGCATTATATTCTAACGATAAAATAACTCTTGATATTATAAATACAGAATTAAAAAAAATGAAAATTGATACAGATATCACTGGCAATAAAGATATTTCAATTAATGAATCTATAGAAAAATTTCTTACTAGTTATAGTGTTGATCAAGTTTCCCAATTACCCAATGGTTTTTACAACGAGATACTGCAATTATTCGAAAAACCATTAATAATATATACGCTTCAGTTAACGAATGGTAATCAAATAAAAGCATCAAAATTACTTGGATTGAATAGAAATACATTAAGAAAAAAAATGAGTGATTTAGCTATTTCTATATATAAAAATTCTAATAATTAATTTTTTAATATATTTTTCCATATTTTAGCAATAAAATAATATCTATCAACAATAACTTGGCATAAATGTTATGGTATCAAGGTCTATAAAATATTACCACATTACAAAGAAATATTTAAATTCAGATCTTTTGTTTGGATTTTTTATCATTGCCGTTGCTACACTGCTTAGTTTTTCGACATGGTATATATTAACAGGACAATCATCAATTATTCCGACAAATAATATTATTATACTTTTATTAATTGCTAATATTTTATTTGTTTTAACTATCTTTTCATTAATTATAGTGAAGTTTACTAAGATCATAATAAACGCTAAAAAAAAAGTTGCTGGTTCTAATCTTCAATTAAAATTAATCGGTTTATTTGGAATTATTGCAGCAATTCCAGCCATTGTTGTTTCTGTATTGGCAACAATCACATTAGATAGAGGATTAGATTCATGGTTTTCTGAAAAGACACTAGCAATTCTAAACAATTCTAATATCGTAGCTCAAAGTTACCTAAATGAGCATAGTAATAACATACGTTCTGAAATAGGCGCAATGCAGTTTGATTTAAATAGATCTTATTCATATTTCATTAATGATATTGATAGTTTTGGTAAATATTTTATTAGACAGGCAAAGTTAAGGGAGCTATCAGGTGCTTATATTATAGATAGTCAAGGTAGGGTGCTAATTAGAACAAATACACCATCTTATGAAATTGGCTATACAATTCCATCAGATATTTCCTTCGATTCTGCAAATCAAGGTAATATTGTTATTTTAAGTCCCAATGATTATAATATGGTTAGTGGTTTAATTTTATTGCCAGACTTTGTTGATTCTTATCTACTTGTTTATAGGGCAGTTGATCCACTTGTGATAAATCATCTTGAAGCTTTGAATTCAAGCAAAGAAGACTATGACAGCTTAAAGAGGAGGCGTTCAGATGTTCAGTATACCTTCGCTCTTCAATATATAGGTTTAGCATTGGTTTTTTTAAGTGTTGTTATTTGGTTTAGTATATTTTTCGCCAATCGACTTGCAAGTCCAATTTTACTACTTATAGGAGCTGCTAAAGGGGCCTCTGAAGGTAATTTTGATACAATAATAAATTATAAAGATAGAAATGATGATATATCCGATTTGGTTTTTACTTTCAATTCTATGATTGGTGAATTAAAAGATCAAAGAGAAAAAATTATATTAAATAGTAGCGTAATTGATGAAAGACGAATGTTTATAGAAGCCGTTTTATCTAGTGTTACATCTGGAATAATAGGTGTTGATACCAAAGGAAATGTACAAATTGCAAATACTTTTGCATGTGATTTTTTGCAAATGAATTTATCAGAATTGATAGGTAAAAATCTTATCGACGCGAGTCCAGAATTCTCAAATTTTCTTATTACCGCATTTAAGGATAGTGATAATAATAGTGATCAATATGTTAAGATTAAGAAGAATGGATTTGAAAGAAATCTTCATGTTAAAACTACAAAAGAAGAGAAAGACGCATTAAATAGCTCTATTGTAATAACTTTCGATGATGTAACTGACCTTGTTGAAGCACAGAGAACATCAGTTTGGGCTGATGTAGCTAGAAGAATAGCGCATGAAATCAAAAATCCACTAACACCTATTTTACTTTCAGCTGAACGGTTACAGAGAAAATATACACCGTTAATTACCACTGATATGGAAATATTCGAAGAATGTATAGGAACAATTATCAGGCAAGTTAATGACATTGGAAATATGGTCGATGAGTTTTCTTCGTTTGCTAAAATGCCATCTACTCATATAGAGAGTAATGATATTTATGATGTTGTTAAACAAGCTATTGTCATGCATAAAATATCAAATCAAAATATAGAATTTATATTCAATGTACCAAATGAAGAGCTGTATTTAAATTTTGATCGTCGTCTAATAAGTCAGGTTATAATAAATTTAATTAAAAATTCTACAGAAGCAATAATTACAAAATATAAAAACCAAGATATTGGTGTTATTAAAATCGAGACAAAAAATGAAAATAATTCGATAGTTATTACTATTATTGACAATGGTTGTGGCTTAGATACAGATGATATTAACAAACTTACAGAACCTTACTACACAACAAGATCAAAAGGGACAGGCCTTGGCCTTGCTGTTGTTAAAAAGATTATCGACGATCATAATGGTAAGCTGCTATTAGCTAATATAAAAGATGAAGAAAATAATATATTGGGTACTAAAGCAGTGATTACTATATCAAAAAAATTATCTTTAAATAAAAGTACGATGGAGACAATATGATCTCAGATATACTAATTATTGATGACGAAGTTGATATTTGTAAATTAATATCAGGTGTATTGGGTGACGAAGGCTATGCTACAAGATATGTAAATAATAGTGATGATGCAATGAATTCTATCATGACACGTATACCAAAGCTTGTTATTTTAGATATTTGGTTAGAAGGGAGTAAATTAGATGGCATACAGGTATTAGATAAAATTATTAATTATAGCTCTGATATACCTGTTATAATAATATCAGGACATGGTAATATTAATATAGCAGTTAGTGCAATTAAAAAGGGGGCTTATGATTATATTGAAAAACCTTTTAAAACAGAAAAACTCTTTCTTACCGTGCAAAGGGCATTAGAAGCTTTTTCTCTAAAAAAAGAACTAACCCAATTAAAGAGTCAATATATTCAGCCGAATGAATTTATAGGCATCTCTAATGCTGTCCATAACATCAGATTAAGTATCGATAAATTTTCTAAATCAGATTCACGTATATTAATTACTGGTGCTACGGGTACTGGAAAAGAACTCGCTGCAAGTATGATACACTCCAATTCAATGAGATCTGAATCTCATTTTCAAATAGTTAATTGTTCAAATATAGAAATAAATGATATTGATAAAATCTTGTATGGACAAGAAATGGTTGATGATAATAGCATCAAAATAGGCGCTTTAGAAGAATGTAGCGGTGGGACTCTGTATATTTCTAATATTTCAGATTTATCATTAGACGCACAAAAAAAATTACTAAAAGTTATCAATAATAATAAATATTTAAGGGTAGGTGGAGATATTGAACAAGATTTTAATGTTCGTATTATTTGTTCAACAAACAAAGACCTCCCTTCTTGTGTAGGTTTAGGTTTTTTTCTCAATGGTTTGTACGATAGAATAGCGATTTCTAAAATTCATATACCAAGTTTAGCTGATAGGAGAGATGATATTGCTGTACTGGCTGATTATTTCGTAAATCAAATATACTCTGAAAGATCTTCGGCCAATAAAAAAATTTCATCCGATGCTATAGCAATTTTGCAATCTTATAGTTGGCCAGGTAATGTTAGAGAACTAAGAAACAATATAGAGAGATTAATTATAATTTCTAATGAAAATGGCGATAAGGATATTGATGTTGACATGATACCAAGTGAATTGAAAATGAATTTGCCATCTAATCTTAATAATAGAGGTGATATTTTAATCTCATTAAATATGAAGGATGCGCGAGAATTATTTGAAAGGGATTATTTAATTTCACAATTAGCGAGATTTAATGGGAACATCTCAAAAACAGCAGAGTTTATACAAATGGAAAGATCTGCTTTGCATAGAAAGCTTAAATATTTAGGTATCTCTGCTTATGATAGGAAAAATTAATTAAGGCAATAAACCTATAAATGTTGTATAACATTAACATTTTATAATCATAAATTGGAATTTAAATGAAAGTAATTATTTGTGGGGCAGGGCAAGTTGGTTTTGGTATAGCTGAAAGGTTGTCAGCTCAAAAACATGACGTGACAGTAATTGATAGCTCAAGTGATTTAATAGCAAATATTAGTAATAATTTGGATGTCCGAGGTATCGTTGGAAGTGGATCTTTTCCTGATGTATTAATGCAAGGAGGTGCTTCTGAAGCGGATATTATCCTAGCTGTTACACAGGCTGATGAGGTTAATATGATTATATGTCAAGTTGCACATACTTTATTTAATATACCAACAAAAATAGCTAGAATAAGATCATCAAATTATCTCCAGGCGGAGTATAGTGAAATATTTTCAACTGATAATATTCCAATTGATGTGATAATATCACCAGAAATTGAAATAGGTGAATCAATATTAAGAAATTTAATGCTACCAGGTGCGTTTGAAATTATTCAATTTGGAGAAAAATTAATTTCCTTTATTGGTGTTATTCTTAATAATGATTGTCCTGTTGTTGATACACCATTATCTCAGTTATCTACCTTATTCCCAAATTTAAATGCAGTTGTAGTAGCGATACATAGAAATAATAAAATAATTGTACCTCACAAAGATGAGCAGATGAGTTATGGAGATCAAATTTATTTAACATGTGAAACGGCACATGTAGAAAGGACTTTAGCTCTATTGGGTCACACTGAACTGTCTGGAATTAATTTAGTTATCGCAGGGGCTGGTAATATAGGCAAATATGTAGCAAAAAATTTAGAATTAAATAATAAAAATATAAATATAAAATTAATAGAGTCAAACAAAGATAGAGCAGAAAAGGCTGCCAAAGAATTGACTAGTACATTGGTGATTAACGGAGATGTGTTGGATAGAAATATCATGATTGAAGCAGGTGTTGATAACGCTGACACATTCATAGCTCTAACAAACGAAGAGAATATTAACTTACTCTCATCTGTTATGGCTAAAGAACTTGGTAGCAAACAAACGCTAAGTTTACTTATAGATAAAAATTATATAAATTTGCAGAGTAAATTAGAAATAGATAAGTTTATTAACCCACGCGAAACTACAATATCCAGTATCTTAAGATATTTAAGAAAAGGTAGAATAAGGGATGCTCATTCTTTATGTGGTGGTGATGCGGAAATTATAGAAGCCGAAGTTCTGGAAACATCACCTTTATTAGGAAAATTTATTAAGGATTCAGAGTTACCAAATAATGTTAGAATCGGTGCTATATTAAGAGGTGGTATCGTAATAAAACCAAATGGCAGTACTAAAATTGAATTGCATGATAGAGTTGTTATATTTTGCTTAAGTGATGTTATTCACGAAGTTGAACAGCTTTTTCGAGTTAGTTTAGAATACTTCTAAATATGCCTATAATATTAATAACATTCTCTTATTTTACTGGATTTGCTGGTCTCTTATCTTTTTTAAATTATCTGCTATCCCGCTACTATGATATGAATACCCATTCTTCAATTTTTATTGTAACTGGTATCATAATGTTAAGCTTATCTATTGGCTTAATACTATCATTTAAAGATAGCAAAGTTAAACTTTCACCATCAAACAATTTAATATCAATTGTCGTAATATGGTTTTTTATGCCTTTAGTGCTAATGATACCAATTTATATGTTATTAGACATTAGTATGATCAGCTCATATTTTGAAGCCGTCTCAATGTTAACAACAACTGGATATAGTGCATTTATAGACAACAAGAATATGCCAATAAGCCTTATTCTCTGGTATTCAATCTTGCAGTGGTATGGTGGTTTTATAACAATATTATTTGCTGTATCTGTAATTAATTTTTATCAAGAAGCTAGCGTTATTAATACGACCTATAGACGTATAGCTGATATTAAAAACATAAAATTACTTCATATTATTAGGCGTGTTATCTATTTATACGCCTCGCTTACTTTAGTGTGTTTTATTACTTTATTAACCTTAGGATTAAGTTCATTCGAATCAATTATTCTTGCATTATCATCAATATCAACCGGTGGATTTATAGGTCACAATATCCTAATAATTGATAATATGGTGTTATTAGCATTATCTGTGTTTATGATAGTTGGAATGATAAATTTATATTATACAAGGGAACTTAGGTTATCTAATTGCATCTGTATAGTTACACATAAGTACGCCTTATTTATGTATGCATTATTTATAATAATTAATTATTTTGACAATCAACAGTACATTTCGCTAACTGATAAAATTATTAAAAATGCATTTTCCTATATCTCACTTATTACTACAACTGGTTATGATGTTAAAAATATTAACAGCAATAGCATCCCAATAATTGTTATGTTAACACTTGTTTTGATTGGTGGTTTTTATGGATCTACTTCAGGTGGCATCAAGATAGATAGATTAATGGAAATGATTAAGTTAAGTTTTCGTGAATTAAATCTATTAATTAGACCAAATTTAGTATACGGAGAAGCTGTTGAAAGGGATAGTAAAATCGCAAGCTTGTATTGGGCTTATTTTTTTATTTATATAATATCTTTTTCTATTATAACGTTAATAATATCAATAAATGATATATCATTTGAACAATCATTTATGCTTGCAGCAGCTACTATAACAAATTCTGGAAATATTATACTAAACAACCTAGATACTAATCTATTATCTCAAATAGATGATAGATATAAAATTTTTCTATCCTTTTCAATGATTCTTGGTAGATTGGAAATTTTAGCACTTATCGGGTGCTTAATGGCAATTGTTAAAAAATAAATGTTACTAAATATACTAACGTATACTTAGAGAGGCTTTATATGGTAATGGAACAAGTAGTTTTTGATTGTTTAAAGCAGATTGATCTTAAGTCATCTGTTAAGCCATATATTGTGGGTATAACTGGATCACCAGGAGCCGGAAAAACAACATTATCAAATAGTTTAAAAACCGCAATTTCAGCTAAGGGAATTAATTGCCTTATACTTTGTATTGATGATTTTTATTTATCCAAGTTACAAAGAATAAAGCTATCTAATGATATCCACCCGCTATGCTTAACTCGAGGGGTTCCTGGTACTCATAATATTGATCTATTAGATGAAACTTTAAGCATGTTATCCAAGCCATCTAGTTACACAGAAATGTTCCTACCTATTTTTTCAAAATCTGATGACGACATATTAGATAAAAATGAATGGATATCCTATAAGGATAAACCTGATGTTATCATATTTGAGGGTTGGTGTTTAGGTGCAAGGTCAAGTTTTATAGAATTGGACTATGCAAATAATCTTGAACGTTTTAAAGATAGCAAATCTATATGGAAAAAATGGACTATTGAAAGCTGTAAAAACTATCTTAAACTATGGGCTTATTATGATAAGCTAATTATGATAAAACCTAATAACTTTGAATCTGTTATAAAATCTAGATGGAATCAAGAAAACGATAATTTTAAGCGAACAGGTAGGAGATTATTTAAGTCTTATTTTGACATTATTAATTTCTGTTCATATTACGAAAGTTGGACGCATGGCATGTGGAATAATTTGCCAAATGAAGTTGATATATTGTTAACTAGAGATAACAATTACAATTATACTTATACTAATAATATAAATTAAAGGGTTAGGTAAAATTTCAAAAAGTAAAAAAAATATAATTACAGAAAATAAAAATTTAAATACAATCGTTATTCACCCAGATATAAAAGTACTCAAATCTGTTGATAATAGAGATCCTCACCAATGCTTGGAAGAGGCAATATCACTTACAAAAGCTATCACTTTGAAAGTATTATATTCCGAGATTATTACAGTTAATGCACCTAAGCCAGGTACACTGATCGGAAGAGGTAAAATTGATGATATAAAGGAAAAAATTCATGACCTCGATATTTATATAGTAATATTAGATGGAAATGTATCCCCGATACAGCAACGTAATCTTGAAAGAGAATGGCAAGTTAAAGTTTTAGATAGAACTGCATTAATATTAGAAATATTTGGAGAGCGTGCTGTAACAAAAGAGGGTGTTCTGCAGGTTGAGTTAGCTCAATTGAATTACCAAAGGACAAGGTTAGTTAGATCATGGACGCATTTAGAGAGGCAAAGAGGTGCAACAAGTTTTATAGGTGGGCCAGGCGAGTCTCAGTTAGAGTTGGATAGAAGGCTAATTGACGATGAAATCGTTAAAATTAAAAAAAGATTGAATCAAGTTGTAAAAACAAGAAACTTACATAGACAAGAAAGAAAGAAAACACCACATCCAATTGTATCGCTAATAGGATACACAAATTCAGGTAAATCAACTCTATTTAATCAAATAACTAGATCAGATATGTTGGCAAAAAATATGTTATTTGCTACACTAGATACAACAATGAGGAAGATAAGAACCTCTAACAATCAGACAATTATTTTATCTGATACTGTTGGCTTTATTTCAAATTTGCCAACAGAACTAATACAAGCATTTAAATCAACTTTAGAAGAAATTATGGACGCCGATCTTATTATACATGTAAGAGATATTTCTGTTGAAGATACAGAAGATCAAAAGAACGATGTTATAAACATTATGAAGTCCCTAGGTAAAGAATTAACAAAGTCAAATTATATAGAGGTTCATAATAAAATAGATCTAGTGCCAAAAGAGCTAATTGAGACATACAGAGAGTCAGAAGATAGCAAGATGTTAATGTCGGCAAAAACGGGTGAGGGACTTGAAGAGTTAAAGATTCTTATAAACACAATGATAAATAGTAGTAAAGATCATTTTATCATAAAAATACCATCATCACGTCTAGATTTAATAAGTTGGATTTACCAAAATAGCGTTGTTATTACAAAAAGGTATAGCAGATCAACGGTAGAGGTAAAGATGCAAATAACTAAAACTAACCGTAACAAGTTATTAAGCAAAATATAATATAGTTCTATTCGCATAATATATATTATGGAAAGTTTATATATATTCAATTATTACAATGTATTAGATATTTTTTGTAATATCAAGACACAACCCATCATAACCTGGCTCAACATTCTTTGGTAAGTAGTCTATCAAGACATTGTAGTCCAAATCTATATGCATATTCGTTAATATGCCATTCTTTACATTAAATTTTGCAATTAACTCCAAGGCTTCGTCTACACTAAAGTGTGTTGGATGTTTGTCCCATCTCAATGCATCAATAACCCAGTATTCTAGTCCCTGTACATATTTGTGGGACTCAAGAGGAATAAAACTTACATCTGGCGAATATGCAAAATCATTTATTTTAAAACCAAACGACTTTATGTCACCATGCACCAATTCAAAGGGTTCTATAATTATATCTCCACCTTTACCTGAAACTATGTACTTTAGACCTTTTTCGATGATATTCATGGATAGTATTGCTGGATAACTGCTTTCTTTTGGAGTTTTAAAACAATAACCAAATTTCTTCTCCAAATAATGCGATGTAGATTTTGATGCAAATATATTTATTTTTTCTCTCTTTCTAATAGAAAAAACCCTTAAATCATCTATACCGTGAGTATGGTCAGCATGTTCGTGTGTGTAAAATACGGCATCAATCATCATTGCGTTAACACTGTTTAATTGAATTCTTAAATCAGGTCCTGTGTCTATAACAACTCTTGTAACCTGATCTTCTGAATATCTCTCTATTAATAAAGAGCATCTATTTCTATTATTTTTTTTATTTTTAGAATCACAATCTCCCCAGTCATTTCCTATTCTAGGGACGCCAGTAGAAGAGCCGCATCCAAGAATTTTAACTAATGTTTTATTATTTAAATTCAAGGTCTTATCCATATTTATTAATACTATATATTAAATAATCTCAATGCATTTTCTGTTGTTATTTTACTGACTTCTTTAAAATCTATATTTCTTATATTAGCTAATTCATTTGCAGTGTACCATACATTTCTGGGTTCGTTTCTTTTGCCTCTATTAGGTACTGGAGATAAGTAAGGAGAATCAGTTTCTACAAGAATACGATTATTTGGTACTATCTTCACAATATCTCTAATATCATTTGCATTTTTAAATGTTATAATTCCGGAAAACGATAAATATAGTCCAAGTTCTAAGCCAACCTCAGCTAACCTTTTACTAGAACTAAAGCAATGCAAAACACCATTAAATGATTTTTTCTTCATTTGATCTACAAGAATTTTCTCCATATCAAGGTCAGAACTACGATTATGTATAATAACTGGCAATTTAGTTGAACTTGAAGCATCTAGATGCGTTCTGAAGACCTTCTTTTGAATTTCCTTTGTGTCTTCGTCCCTGTAGTAATCTAACCCACACTCACCTATAGCTACAATTTTTTTATGTTTAGCTAATTGCATTAAATCGTTTTCTGTATACTCTGTTTCAATATGTGCATTCATTGGATGGGTTCCAATGGTTCCATAAATATGATCATACTTTTCTATGATATTTTGTATTTTTTTAAATTTTGATATTTGTGTGGAGATCGTTATTAATTTTATAATATCACGGTCCGTTGCTCTTTTTATAATGCTATCAAAATCCTCTTCAAAGATATCGAAGTCTAGATGACAATGTGTGTCTATTAAAAAATCTTTACCCATCCAATTTTTCGCTTATATATTTTGGGAATACTGGCTTTAACTCCCCTATTCTATCACCAGGATTTAATTTATATTTATCGTTTAAATGTACAAATTCTCTGTTCTCTTCGGGTACACCTAGCTGATTCAAGATTAAATCACTTGAATCAGGCATAAATGGTTTTATCAGCAAAGTAATTTTTCTAATATTTTCTGCTGTTATATATAAAACAGTGTTCATTCTTATTTTATCTGTAGTTTTTAGCTCCCATGGTTTTTGGGATGCAAAATATTTATTTAAATCCGATATCCTTACCCATATCAATGAGAGTATTTTATGTAATGCTAGACGATTAAATTCTTCTTTAATCTCAGCGTAAAGCTCATCAATTGAAATATTTAATGATTTATCTTCATCTGAATAGGAGGATGTTTCAGGTATTAAATTATCGTTATTCTTGCTAATCATCGATAAAGACCTTTGAACAAGGTTGCCAAGATCGTTAGCTAAATCAGCATTAATACGTTTAATAATCGTATCGTCACTGTAATTGCCGTCACTTCCGAACGGAACTTCACGCATAAAAAAATACCTAATTTGATCTGTGCCAAATTTCTCAATCAGATCAATTGGGCTGATAACATTACCAGAAGACTTAGACATCTTTTCACCGCGATTAAATAAGAAACCATGGGCAAAAACTTTTTCAGGTAGATCTAATTTAGCAGACATTAAGAAAGCAGGCCAAAATACCGCATGAAACCGTAATATATCTTTACCTATGATATGTATATCTGCAGGCCAATATTTATTAAATTCTTCAGAATTTGATGGATAGCCAATCCCAGTTAAATAATTAGTTAATGCATCAACCCAAACATACATTACATGGTCAGGATCATTTGGAACCTTTATTCCCCAATCAAATGTAGTTCTTGATATAGAGAGATCTTTTAATCCTCTTTTAACAAAACTGAGAACTTCATTTCTTCTTGTTTCTGGTTGTATAAAATCAATATTATTTTCGTAATAATGTATTAATTTATCCTGATATTTAGATAGTTTAAAAAAATATGTTTCTTCTTCAACCCAAGTGACAACGGTACCTTGCGGAGAGATTCTTTCTTTATTTTTATTTAATACAGTTTCATTTTCTTCATAATAAGCCTCATCACGAATTGAATACCACCCTGAGTATTTATCTATGTATATATCTCCATTATCAAACATTTTATTCCAAATGTTAATACAGGCTTCGTGGTGTCTTTTCTCTGTTGTTCTCACAAAATCATTATGAGAAGAATTAATAGCTTCTAACATTGTGATGAATTCTGGTGTGTTTGTATCTGCAAGATCTTTTGCCGACATGTCTAATTTTTTTGCTGTTTGTAACATTTTTATTCCATGTTCGTCAGTACCAGTTAAAAACATTACATCGAAACCATCCATACTCTTAAATCGAGCTATAGTATCCGTAGCCAAGGCTTCGTAGGCATGCCCTATATGTGGCTTGCCATTTGGATATGATATGGCGGTTGTAATATAAAATTTATTCATTAAAATTCTACCTATTTTAAGTTTATTTGCATAAGTTCGTTAACATCTTGTAGCAAGTTTAGAATAAAATGCTCTTTGTTTAAATTAAGATCCTGTAGTGCCTTATATTTAATCGAATTTTCACTCCAACAATCTGTCCATTTATATACAATCAATCTATTAACATCTAAATCAATCAAACTATGAACCTTCTTATTAACCCATAAAAATAATAATTCTATTGAAATAAAAAATCTATCTTCATTTATTTTTTTAGATAAATTATTAGAAATATTAATTATATTATTGATATTATTGTAGGGCATATTGTTTAAAATATCATTTAATTCATCGCGTATTTCAAAAACATTATTTTCTAATAAATTTATGATAATTCCAGGACTGATTTTATATTTTATTAGGTTTATAAATTTATTAATATCAAAATCTTCTATGGTCTTTTTTGTTATTTTTTCAATATCATCAATATCTAAATTATCAACATTTATAACCATACATCTCGATTTGATTGTTTGAATTACAGCATCACCGCTATGGTTAATTAAAATAAACATAGTATTAATTGGCGGCTCTTCTATCATCTTTAACAAAGCATTACAGGCTGATGTATTTGCATTGCAAATGCTATCAATCACACAAACTCTCATGTATTTATTGGAAATAGTACCAGTTATCTTACTTTTTAACCATCTTATGTGATCAACTTTAATATCACCACGCAAATTATCTTCCTCAAACATATAAGGATGAACATGCATAACATTTGGATGGCTACCTGACAATAACAAATCAATATCACGACTGAAATCCATGTTATTAAAAGGTTCAAAGTTAACATTATTTTTATTTTCAACGGAATTTTGCTGAAGATAAAAAGCAAATTTGAACGCTAGAGTTGCTTTTCCAATACCTTTTAAACCACGCAATATAATGGAATTTCTTGTTAGACCTGATTTATATAATCTATACAGTTGTTGTTGGACCTCTAAGTGGCCAACTAACTCATTGGTTTCATATGGTTTTTTTAAGGGATATTTATTTGTCATCTTTTTTATTATTTTTTATAAGTTGTTTCAAACTGATTAGATATACTTTTTGATATTTCCTTAAGATCTCTGTTAGCATCTACTATAATACACCTATTTTTATTGGTTTTTGCAATATCAATAAACGCACTCCTAATTCTTTGATGAAATTCTATTCCTTTTAGCTCGTATCTATTTTCTTTTATATTTCTATTTAAAGCACGCTCTAAACCAACTACAGGATCTAAATCACAAATATATGTAAGATCAGGAATTAACGTTTTAACAGTGAGATCTTGAATTAAACTAACTATGTCTTTATCTATATTTCCAGCTATGCCTTGATAAGCTGTTGTTGAATCGATGTATCTATCGCATATAACTATTTTTCCTTCATTCAAAGCTGGATTAATTGTTCTTGCAATATGATCAACTCTAGCTGCAGAAAAAAGAAAAAGTTCAGACAGAGGTTTCCATCTATCAGATTCACCATGAACTAATAGCTCTCTGATTATCTCGGCACCTTCAGAACCACCTGGTTCTCTAGTTATTATGACCTGATGACCCGCGTCTAAGAGGTATTCGTACAGTAGATTTGATTGTGTAGATTTGCCGCTTCCTTCGCCACCTTCAAAAGTTATAAAAAAACCGTTATTCATATCGACCTAATGTTTTTTATAATTGAAAAATAATTATAATCATAAATAAATAAAATTAGCTATAAATTTGACAATGATGATGACGTAATTCTCCACACTTTCCTAAGAAAACCTGGTTTACTATTTTTAAAATAATCAGAATTGTTACCTTCGAGAGGAGCTTTTCGTATGTATTGAACTCGAACTTTTGCAGTACCTTTATTAACCATACCAAGAGATTCTGCTGCTTTTTTAGATAAATCTATAATTCTATTATTTTTAAAAGGCCCTCTGTCATTAACCCTAACCACAATCTGTTTATTATTCTCCAAGTTTATGACTCTTACATAAGATGGCAAAGGTAAGGTGGGGTGTGCAGCTGACATAGTGTTCATATCAAAGTATTCACCATTAGCGGTTAACCGTCCATGAAAGTAATCTCCATACCAAGACGCTACACCAACTTTATTATAATTACTATCTTCTTTAGGGTAATACCAAACATCGTTAATTTGATAAGGTTTTCCAAGTTTATAGTGACCCCCTCCTTGAGGAATATGATCGAAATTGCTATATTTCTTCGGATTTGTTTCGGTTTCTAACCATGAGCTACATGAAATTAATGATAATAAAGGAAAGATAAATATAAAAATAACAACAATGTTTTTTATTTTTAATAATTTCATAATCAGGTATATTCAATATGTATAATTAGAATCTTATATAATATACAAATAAATTAGTTGTAAATAAAGCGCCACGGTAAATTATCATGAATAAAGTTGATTATATCAAACATTACCTCACTTTATATTGGAATGATCATGGCTTTATACGTTTTTTTTATAAAAATTTTCATGAAATCGATAAAAGTGTTTATAGATCGAGCCAACCTTCTCCCATTGATATTAGAAAATTAAAAAAAATTGGTATAAAAACGATTGTTAATTTAAGATTTGTTACAGGAGCCGGTTATTATTTATTGGAAAAAGATGCCTGTAAAAAACACAATATAAATATCATTAATTACCCTCTAAGGTCGAGAGAATTGCCTAGTAGGGATGAGTTATTAGAGGCAAATGAAATTATTAAAAACTTGGATTATCCTTGTCTCTTTCATTGCAAATCAGGTGCAGACAGAGCCGGTTTCATGAGTGCATTGTACTTTATGTACACAAAAAATAATTTACAAAAAGCGATGGAACAACTAGATTTTAAGTATGGTCATATAAAGAAATCAAAAACTGGTGTATTAGATTTATTTTTTTCCGAATATAAGAATTTTGTAGAAAACCGTATAGAAGTCGATGAACCCGAAAGCTCACAAGAACCAATGACTTCCAAGGATGCCTACCATAGAGCTAGGAGTGTTATGTTAAAGATACGTAGAATGAACTCAAATTATGAAGAGAGAACGCTTGGTAGGACTAATCCATCAGAATTTATCTATTGGGTGACAAATCACTATGACAAGGAAACAATTCAGCAGAAACATAAATATTCTAATACGTTAAATATAATTTTAGATTTTATTATGCGCAGAGAGTAATTAAAATATTAATTTAATCCTTAAGATGCATTTTTGTTAATTTCTTGTAATAGGCGTTTCTTTTTATAAGATCATCGTGACAACCTTGATCTATTAATTGTCCGTCTTTCATAACAAGTATATTATCTGAATATAATACTGTAGAAAGCCTGTGCGCAATAACAATAACAGTTTTTAGTTCAAAAAATTCCTGAAAACTTTTTTGGATCTCAGTTTCGTTTATCGTATCTAACGCACTAGTTGCTTCATCTAACAACAGGATGGGTGAATCCTTTAACAGTGCCCTCGCAATTGAAATCCTCTGAGATTGCCCTCCTGATAGAGCTATCCCATTCTCTCCAAGTACAGTATCGTATCCGAGTTCTAGATTGGTTACAAATGAATCAACGTTGACTTTTTTTGAAACCTCAACTACCTCACTATGCGTTGCATTCAATTTACCTAACTTAATATTATTAAGAATAGTATCATTAAATATAGTGGTATCTTGGCTTACGAGCGATATCGCATTTCGAAGATTAGAAATCTTTATATTTGAAATACTTGATTTACCAATTGTAATCTTGCCTGTATCTATATCATACAGTCTTAGCATTAGATTAAATATAGTTGATTTACCCGCACCACTGTCCCCTACAACTGCAATAGTCGATCTACTAGGAACTTTAAAGGAAATATTGTTTAACGCCTCTACACCGCCTTCATATGAGAAGGAAACATTATTAAAAGCTATATCAGAATCATTGAAGTTAACTGATTCAGGGTTATTAGAATCTACAATATTATCTTTAGCATCTAAAATATCAAATATTCTTTTAACAGCTGAGAGACCTTCTTGTAAAACTGCATTGAGTGTTCCTATTGCTCTTACAGGCTGTGCTGCCATTATTAATGCTGTAATGAAACCGGTAAATTCTCCTATACTACCATAACCATTTAACATTCTGTAGCCAACAAAAGTTAGAACAATACCTACCGATAAACCGCCAAGGATTTCAATAATAGGTTCAAGCCATTGTCTAGTCTTAATGATAGACATTAAATTTTTTACTCGTTGATCTATTTCATTATTTGTTTTTAAAATTTCTACTTCTTCTAGTTGGAAAGATTTTATTGTCCTTGAGTTTGAAAAACTTTGATTTAAAGACGAAGTAAGATAACCAATTTGTTTCTGAGCAATGTAAGATAAACCTCTAACTTTATTACCAATTTTAACAATTGGTATTGAGGCAATTGGGTATATAAGTATTGTAATTATTGATAAAACCCAGTCTAAATAGAACATTACAGCTACTAGTGCTATTATAGTTAGCGAATCTCTGATTAAATTATTAAATAATCTATTTAAAGCATCATGTATCAAGGTTGTATCATTGGTAAATCTAGATATCAAAGAACCAGATCCTTGTTTTTCTAGATTATTTATTTCTGAATTTAATAATTTAGAAAACATTGCTTTCTGAAGACTAGCTGTTATTTTTAAAGCGATAGAATTAACTAATATAGTTTGACCATAGTATGAAAAGCCTTTTAAACCAGATACAAATAATATCGATATAGGGATTAAATAAAGAAGATTATCATTCTTTTCTTCAAATAAGTTGTAAGTCCAGTTTATTAATAGCGGATAAAGACTTGTAGTTATAGCTACAATAACCATCAAAATAGTTGCAGCAATAATTAACTTTAGATGAACTTTTACCCATTCAATCCAAAGTCTGTTTACTAGTGTCTTGGTAGAATCGTTTAAATATATCTTTTCATTTTTATCAAACAACATCATTATTACTTCTGTTATAAACTGAAGATATATTGGTAAGTCAATTTCAAGATTAACTCAACCCCAATCTAAAAACTTAGGAAGTATATTTTTATTTTTTAGAGAACCAACGATGCCATCCGGGAAATAAAGAAGTGTTATTACAAGTAGTAGTCCTGTTAGTAATATGTTCAATTCTGTTGCACCAAAAAAAGTTAAAATTATTTCATTAAATAGAATAAAAATCACCGTACCAACTATTGGACCTGTTACCGTACCTTTACCACCTAAGATAACCATAAGAACGATATTTGCTGCAATTAATATGACAAGAAACATGTTGGGTCTTATGTATGTTAGGTAATCAGCCCAAACAGCACCAGCTGAACCAATTAAGAATGCCGAAAGAGCAAAAGCGGTAACTTTAATCATTTTTACATTAATACCAGCAACAGCGCTACGTGTTTCATCATGTGAAACTGCTCTTAATGCTAATCCAAACTTAGAATGCCTTACATACCAATTTAAATAAATTGCAGCAAGAGCAAGAAACAAGAATGAATAATAATGAGGTAACTTAGACCACTGAACGGGCAGCGAATTAAATGGTAACGTTATTCCACTAGCACCACCAACTAGGTCCCAATGATCAAATACAATACGCATAATCATAATCAAAGCAATTGAAGATATAATAAAAGAAGGACCTTTAACTCTTAAAGTTATAAGGCCAACAATGAAACCAAAAATACCTGCAACCAAACCCGATAAACCAATTAGATAGAAAGGCGATATTCCATATCTAACCGCAGCATAACCCGCAACATATGCACCAACACATAAAAAAGCATTATGACCAATTGAAATAAATCCACCGTAACCGCCAATAATATTCCAACTACTTGTCATGATTATGTAGAAGAAAGCATATAATAATAGATGAATTATATAATTTTGATTTGAAAAAAATTGTACCAACGGAAACATCGTTAACATTAGTAGAGCTAATAATGGAACTAAATATTTAGAATTGGTCATATTTAAAAATCCTATGATAAATACTTACCAAACATACCTTGTGGTCTGATTAATAATATTACGAATAAAGCCAAGAAGAATACCATTGTTGACCATGAAGGAGCAAGAAATGCGCCAACTAAGGACGCTAATACCGATAACACAATTGCAGCTGTAACTGCTCCAAGTATACTACCCATTCCACCTAGAACAACTAAGGACATCAATACTGCTATCCATTCGAAATGCTTTGCTGGGAAGAATGAAAAAACAAAACTTACCAATGAACCTGCGCAACCGGCTAATGCGCAACCTAGTATAAAAGAGAATAAGCATACAAATTTAACGTTAATACCAACAAGTTCTGCGTTAACTCTGCTCAATGAAGTGGCTCGAATCGCTACACCTAATGTACTAAATTTTAAGAATAATGCTAATGCTACTATAAGAGAAAGGCTCACTAATCCTGAATATAATTGTGCGGTCGGAAGGAATATATCTCCGATAAAAAATGCATCCGTTGCATATGATGGTGATGTAACTCTCTGTGTGTTCTTAAAAAAGAAAGAAAGAGTTCCGTCTAAGATCATAGCTGTACCAAAAGTTAAAAGCACTGTCATTTCTGAATATTTTTGTGATCCTGCGTCTTTTTCAAAAACTAACTTGTAAACAATAGCTCCCAACACACCACATACAATAGCAGCTATTGGAATAGCAAGAATAGGATCCAGTCCATAAAGAACAAATAACCAATAGGCCACATATGCACCGCATAAAATAAATATTGGGTGCGCTAGGTTAACAATCCTCATAACACCAAATATCAATGTTAGACCAGTAGCCATCAACGCGTAAACAAGCCCTAAACATAACCCTAAGATAATGACTTGTAATATATATATCATTTTGATTTCCTTTTACCTAGGTAGAGTTCCTGAATTCTTTCATCATTAAGAACTTCTTTGGCATCTTTTTCAAAAACGACCTGCCCTAAATCCATGACAACCCCGGTATGTGATGATGAAAGTCCTCTTCTTGCATTTTGTTCTACAAGTAAAATAGACACACCTGTTAAAGCTATTTCTTCAATATGTTTAAAAGCTTGTTCTACTATTGAAGGAGCTAAACCTAATGAAGGTTCGTCAATAAGCATTATCTGCGGTTTTAAAATTATAGCTCTGGCAAATATTAATTGTTGTTGTTCGCCACCTGACATAGTGCCAGCATATTGTGATAGTCGTTTCTTTAATATTGGAAAAACTGTTAAGACTTCTTCAATTCTAAGTTTAAGTTCTTTTTTATCATGCAATGTATAACCTGCCATCCATAGGTTTTCACTTACATTTAACGTGTCGAATAGTGCTCTATCTTGAGGCAGAAAGCATATACCCTGTCGCATGATTTCATATGCCTCTAGACCAACTAAATCTCTATCATTAAAAAGAACATTACCATTACGTGGCCTCAAGATACCTGCGATAGCTTTTAAAATAGTTGATTTACCAGCACCATTTGGTCCAATAATACATTTAATCTCACCTTTTTTTAATGTTAAATCAACCGATTTAAGGATATCAGGTCCATTCTGATAACCGGCAGTAACATTGTTAAGTTTTAAGATCACGTCATTCATAATTAACCCGTTAAATATACTTCTAGTACTTCTTTGTTTGATTGAATTTCAGACGGTTTACCTTCTGCTATAATAGAGCCCGCAGCCATTACGATAACCTTATCACTAATTCCCATTACCATTTCCATATTATGTTCAACCAATAAGATTGTTTTACCTTGATCTTTTAAAAGTGATATTCTGTCTAAAATAGTTTCTAATAATCTTGGATTAACACCAGCTGCTGGTTCATCTAGTAATATAAAGGATGGATCAGCCATAAGCACAGAGCCAAGGTCTAGTAATTTTTTTTGACCATAAGATAACTCTTTCATTGATGAGTGTCTAAGATGAGAAATTCCTAAAAACTCCATAACCTGCTCTGCTTTTACTTCATCATCTTTTGTTACCGCACGTTTCAATAGATGAAAATTAAATCCTGAAGCTGTGTGTAGAACTAAATTTTCTGTTACAGAGAGTTCGTCTAATACTCGCGTTAATTGAAAAGACCTACCAACGCCTAAATTAGCTATTTTGTGAGTAGCTAAATTATCTATTCTTTTGTTATTTAGAAAGATATTTCCACTATCAATTGAATATACTCGTGAAACACAATTAAATAATGTACTTTTACCTGCGCCATTAGGCCCGATTAAGGAACATATTGTCCCTTCTTCTACATCGAAAGAACAGTCATTAACAGCAACGATACCTGAAAATCTTTTTGTTACATTTTTAATTGAAAGCATAATATTAATTCAAATAGATATAATTATTAATTGTAATATAAAGATAGTGGCTGCTAATAAATAACAACCACTATAATTAAATTAGACTATTACCATTCTGGCTTAGGACTTATAATATCTTGAGCCTGAAATTCATTGGTAGGATAAACAAATTCAAGTCTATCATTCTGCCATTGAACCATAAGGAATGATTTATCTAGAGGCAAGCCTCTCTCGTCCCATGAAAAGTTACCTAATACTGTCTGTACTGGATCTTCGGGTGTTCTTGCATGAAGCCAATCCATAAGTTTCTGGTTATCAAGGGATCCTGTTGCTCTAACAGCTTGATCAATACCTTGACAAAGTGCATAAGTTATAGCTACATCTTCGTCAGGTAATTTACCATTATTAATATGATATTCTGCTACAAAATCACTATTATTCATCTGATTACCACCCAATAAACCTTTGTAAGGTGCATCAGCGTGATAGGCAGACATAATAATAATTCCTTCTGCAGAATCACCAAGTGCTTCAAGGAACTCAGCTTGAGTTCCTTGTGAAAGTATCAAATGCTTTGGATTATGTTTGACTATTTTTAATGCTCTTGCAAATTGTGATGCCTCTTCAGGAGAAGCCATTAAAGCAATAACAAGATCAGCTTTAGATCTCTTAATTGAATTAGCTAATACTAACCAATCAGAAAATCCTTCTTCTGGCCATTGCTCGTGATAAACAACTTCCATTCCTGCACTTGCAATATATCCCGGCGCCATATCTTCAACTAGATCACCGCTACCCGGCATCCTAACTTCATTCCCAAGAAGTCCAGTTGCTATAGAATTTGCAAAAAAGTCATCGGCATGAACTAATGCAGCTCTTGTTGGCTTATCTTCGGATGCAACTAATTCATTTAACAATCCTACCATATTCGAACCAACATATTCTGCAGCACTAGCTTGGAAATAAAATAAATTCTTATGACCTTGTGAGAAAATTCTCAAAGCACCACCCGAAGGTATTGGATGTATAGAGTTGTATTTGGCTAAAATTGGTGAAATTGGAAATGTTAATTTACTTGAAAATGTTCCAAATGTTAAATCAACTTTATCGACATTAATAAATCTTTCGTATTGTGATATAGCAGTTTCAGTGTCAGACCGATTGTCATTGACAACTAATTCTACCTCCCTATCAAGCCACCCTCCAGATCTATTAATAACATCGACACACGTTTTGTATCCTTCAAGATGTTTAGTTCCAGGTACGGCAAAATTACCCGTTAAAGGCATAGATACACCGACTTTAATTGTATCGGCATTTGCTTGATTATTAACACCAAATGAAATTATAAAGACAAAAATAGTTGATGTTAGTAATCTATAGTATATAGATTTTCTAGTCATTTTATATCTCCCCATATTTATATAGGTATAAGCCTACCGCTATATATTTAATTGTCAATTTTAAAATATTACAGATTTTTTAAAGCTATACTTTAAAAAGGATATAGACAGACATTAGATATAAAAAAATTATTTTAAATATTATTGCAATATATTTACAAAAAACCAAGAATTATCTATTAACGATAAGAAGGATTCAGGAAAGAATACAGCAAATATACAAAAAATAATATATAAACCAAGACCGCCAAAAGTAGAAACTATGAGATAGTACCTGTCATAAACAAGAGACATTCCAGCAGGTGGTTCTTCGTTTGATTGAACTAAAGTGAATAACTTCCATTTTCCGGTATCCTTTTTTTTATATGTATCCGGGAAAATCTTTCTTAATACATATGCAAATAAATACCCTATCAAAATAACAAATATTATATACTTAAATGCGAAGGTATGTAAGTTATCTGACCATAGTTCAGGGTTAGATGTCCAGAACCATATTGATAACCCCCAACCCACAACTCCAGAGAAGCCAATTCTTTTTTCTAGTGCATTAATTATATTAGTTATCATAAAAGAAGACTTAACATAATAGCAATATTTCTACAATCATCAACGATATTTCGTTTAGCTTAATTGGTTAGAGTAAGTGACAATTAACAAATCTGTATTGCTAGGTTACATCAATATAATTTACTTTATTGTTCATCAGTTCGATATTCTATGTATTGAATATTAACTCAAAACTAACAACCATTAAAATTATGGCCAAAATATAACGAAGTGTTTTTTCGTTAAATTTATCACTTAAGTAACTACCGATTAACACACCTGGAAGAGATCCAATCAGTAAAGCTCCTAATAGTCTAATATCAACGTTGCCAAGATTGTAATGCCCAATTCCCGCTAACATTGTCAATGGAACCGCATGTGCTATGTCTGTTCCAATAATACGACTAATTTTAATTCTTGGGTATAAAAAGATCAGTGCCGTTACACCCATTGCACCAGCACCTACTGAAGTTATAGTAACCAATCCTCCTAAGAGAAAACCCAAAGCTATCGTCAGAAATATTATATTATTATTTTCATTGGTATCACGTTCTCTTGTTTTTTTAATAATCCAAGGCTGAAAGAAAACAGCCAAAGATGTTAAAAATAGTGTTGTTCCAAGAATAATTTCAATCCAATAGAGCGTTATGGGAGAATTTAGATCAATTTTTTCAAGAAAATATGTACATACTAAAGAAGATGGAATGCTTCCAACCATTAATGTTTTAACAATTTTCCAATTAATATGACCCATTGAACCATGGGATAATATTCCTGCAGATTTAGTTATGGACGCATAGAGTAGATCAGTTCCTACTGCAATTGCAGGATTAATTTTAAATATAATTACTAAGAGCGGTGTCATCAAAGACCCCCCACCAACACCCGTAAGGCCGACTAACATACCAATTATAAATCCTGACAATGTAAATTGCATAAACCTCTACCCTTCAGTTAGTTAATAACTTAAATATTTTAGGCATTAAAAAATTAAAAATAAATATAAAATTTAATTACTAAGTTTTATTTGTCTTTTGATAAAAAAACTAATTTTAACTTTAAACCAGTAATCTCAATTTAGGTGACATATTTTAATTAAGTTATGTTGAGATATTTCAAACTAGGAATCTGTAATTAAAACTAAAATAAAGAAATTATCTCAATAAGAATAATTTAATTTGTATATTTGCGTTCGACAAAAATACAATATCTTATGCAAATAGATGTTAGAGCTTATGGACTTCGAATAAGTCTCTGGTATACGCCTGATATATAGCTTTTGTATCCAGCGTATTCAATTAATACAGTGTTATCAACAATTGCATTATGTTCTAAAAACTCTCTGATAACGAAATACCTATGCACACCTTCAACTGCAATATAACGGCGAAGAGAAATTGTATTAGAAGATTTAAGTAAGCTAGGTAGATATGTGGTAACAAACCAAGAATTATATTCTTCAACCAAATTATCTGTTACATCAAATCTTTCTATATGAATAAACGGCCCAAACCCAATCTTTTTTTTTGAAACTTCTGGACCTACCCACGCCAGAGAATATCTCATTGGATTTTGAAATTTTTTATGATAATCTGCATCTCTTTTTGTTCTGTTATTGCGAAGATTTTGGTATGGGGAATCATATAAATCACCAAGACTTTGAACTTCGTATAATGTAACAAAATCAGAGCCATTTCCTTCTATCAAACTATAACTCGCACAACTTTTAAATCCAATATTAAGTCTTGCGGGAAACATATCTTCTTCTAGCCATGGCAAGAAATCCTTTTGATCTTCAATAGTTAAATCACAAAAGACAGCAAGCATTGAACTACCATTATCAGGGATATGGTTTACTTCAAGCATCTACTTATCTCTACCTTCTTCTATAACAGTCTTTCTCATAGAATCTTCATAGTAGTCTTTAAATTTTTTTCTATCCCTACCTGTATGATCGGCAAACATATCTCTTGTCGAAAAATTATCGTCGGTCACTGGTGTATCCCATAATTTTGAACGAATAATAGCTTTTCCGCAGTGAAGGTAAGTTTCGTTAATATGAATAATTAATCCAGCGCTTGGTATTTTGCCGTTTAATGAATATGGCTCTAAAAGGACTTGATCAACTGTTATTTCACCCTTGCCACGAATACGCAATGTCTCGTTAATACCTGGAATAAGAAAAATAATTGCTACAGTAGGGTTTGAAATAATATTTGTGAACGAATCTAATCGATTGTTTCCTGATCGGTCAGGTATAAGAATAGTTTTATTATCTAATATACCAACAAATCCTGGATAATCACCCCTTGGTGATACATCGCCAACAGTGCCAAGAATTAAAAAAGGAGATTTTGCAATAAAACTTTTACAATGATGATCCAATGACTTTAATACTTTTGTTATAGAAGCGGGTTTAGGAGTCGTGTAGTTTTCTCTTAATTTCTCTTTATTAGAT
>CAJIYR010000009.1 GCA_905181735.1 uncultured Hyphomicrobiales bacterium | reverse complement strand
GGAAAATGTATTGGATGGCATGCCTTAAGCGAAGAAATATTTGCAAAAAGAAAAGAAGCTTATGAAGCAAAGCAGGAAAAGAATAATAAATAAGGAATTTTATTATATGTTTAAAAATAACAGAATTAAGTATTTCTAATTTATTAATAATAATATATGTACTATAAAGTTATAGTAGTTCATTTGATATATATTTTTATTTTTACTATAAAACTTAATGCGTACTAAAATTATGATTGTTAAAATATAAAATGATTAAAATCACCTTTAGGGACATAGAAGGTAACGATAAAATCGTAACATCTAGCATTGGCGAAACGCTTATGGAAGTTGCTGTTAAAAATGATATAGCTGAAATAGAGGCTGAATGTGGTGGTGCCTGCTCTTGTGCGACATGCCATGTGTATATAGATAAAGACTGGCTTGACAAGGTACCAATTGCATCGGAGATGGAAGAAGATATGCTAGATTTTGCATTTGACGTTAAATCAAATAGCAGGCTTTCTTGTCAAATTAAAATTACTAAAGAACTTGATGGACTCGTCGTTAAAACACCCGAAAGTCAATTTTGATTCTGGAAACACTAATCAAAAGATAAAAATGAGATCAACAAAGACTAAAATTATAGAAACGGACGCTCTTATTATTGGAGCTGGTCCCGTAGGTCTATTCGCGGTATTTGAGTTAGGTCTATTGGGTATAAAAGCACATGTTATCGATATATTAAACAAACCAGGTGGTCAATGTGCGGAATTATACCCCGAAAAACCAATTTATGATATTCCTGGTTTTCCAATGATAACAGGGCAAAATTTGTGTGACAATCTCATGCAACAAATTAAACCTTTCAACCCTATTTTTCATTTTTCAGAGTTAGCCGAAACTTTAATAAGGACAGACAATGGGTCGTATGAAGTGGAAACCAATGGAGGTTTAGCTTTTAATGCAAAAATTATCGTTATAGCAGCTGGAGGCGGTTCTTTTGAGCCAAAGAGGCCGCCAATAAAAAATATTGAACACTACGAAGGTCATTCTGTACTCTACTCAATAGGTAAGATAAATGATTTTGCAGGAAAATCTATTGTAATTGTAGGAGGTGGTGATAGCGCGTTAGATTGGACAATAGCATTACAGAAGGTTGCAAAAAATATTACGTTAGTTCACAGAAGAGATAAATTTACAGGAGCTGTGTCCTCTGTTCAAAAAGTAATGGAATTAAGAGATAAAAATAAAATTTTATTTAAAATAGGTCAAATAACTGAAATCATTGAAAATCAAAATAAGATGACAGGTGTTGTTTTTAAATCAGAAGAACAAAAGTTGAAAATAGATTGTGATATTTTAATGCCTTTTTTTGGATTAACTATGAATATAGGCCCTTTAATAGATTGGGGATTAAGTATTGATAATAAAAGAATAGCTGTTAATACCGAAACTTTTGAAACTAATTTACCGGGTGTATTTGCTATAGGTGATATAAATATATATCCTGGAAAATTAAAATTAATCTTATCTGGATTTCATGAATCCGCTTTGATGGCTCATGCGGCATATAAGATTATTTTCCCAACAGATAATTTGGTTTTTCAGTACACAACTTCTAGTAGTAGTTTGCAAAAAAAATTAGGTATTATTTAGTTTTCATTGTCTAAAAAATATATTTTCTATTTCTTATTTTTATATTATGGATAATATAAGACTTTTGTTGATTACTTATAATTAAATGTTTATAAAAAAATATATTTTTTATTTTTTCTGGTTTAATTTCTAAAAATCTTAAAATTATAGGGAATGGGAAATTGTTAGATACTTATATACCATCAGAAGAAGAAGAGTTCATGAATCCTGATCAGGTAAAATTTTTTTATGATAAATTATTGTCATGGAAAGAGGATTTGACACATAATAGTCAAATTACAATTCAGAATCTTCAAGAAGAAAACATAATTTTTTCAGATGACGCTGATAGAGCGTCTTCTGAAACAGATAGATCTCTTGAACTAAGAACTAGGGACAGACAAAGAAAGCTTATTTCTAAAATAGATCAAGCCATTAAACGTATTGATGATGGCACATACGGTTATTGCGAGGAAACTGGAGATCCCATTAGTATTGGTAGGTTAATAGCAAGGCCAACAGCTACCTTATCGGTTGAAGCGCAGGAAAGACATGAACGAAAAGAAAAAGTTTTTAGATATAAATAATAATTAAGCAATGACTTTCACTAGGGTTCGCTAATGTATTTAGGTTTCTACTATAGAGTCATTTCAATAATTATTGTAATATTTCTATTTTTTCTATTTTTCTTTGATTATGCGATAGTTTCTTTATTAATTTTCTTAACCAGCATTGGGCTTGTAGTATTATTTTTATTAATTTTTTCTCAGTTCAACATATCGTCCCCTCTTAAACGATGTTTATGCAAATTTATCGGTACAGATAACAATGCTAAGGCCGATGTAAATGAAGCTCTTTTAGAATTAATTCCAGTACCATTGGCGTTGATAGATAAAAATCGTAATATAATTAAATTTAATAAAAATTTTCAAGAATTATGTGAATTTGAGAGCGATGATAACAATCTATTGCTGGATAATTTATTTAATGAAATTGATAAAAATGCATTAATTTTAGCTATTGATAACTGTATTCAAGGTAATGATGTTAGAATCGATAGCGGGGTTTCTTTGTCAAGAAACAGGACTGCTGAATTGAAGTTTAGACTTGCTGGTGTGTATGATAAAATTAATATAATTGTCTTTATTAACGAAACTACTAAAGAAAAATCTTTAGAAGAACAATTCACGCAAAGTCAAAAAATGCAAGCAGTAGGACAACTTGCTGGCGGAATTGCCCATGACTTTAACAATCTATTGACTGCAATCATTGGTTTTTCTGATTTATTGTTATCTAGACATAAGCCAGGAGAATCATCATTTATTGATATAAATAATATCAAACAAAATGCCGTAAGAGCTGCCGCTTTGGTCGGACAACTTCTTGCTTTCTCAAGGCAGCAAACCTTAAAACCTCGAGCAACTTCTTTAGTAGATCTGATATCCGATCAAATTAATATGTTAAATAGACTTGTAGGCGAAAAAATTGATATTATTGTAAATCATGAAAGTGATTTGTGGACTGTTAAAGTCGATCAAAATCAATTTGAATCTGTGATCACAAATCTTGTAATTAATGCTCGTGATGCCATTTCTGAGAATGGAGCAATTAAGATCAAAACAAGCAATGTTCCTAAGGAAACCATACCAGTTATTAATGGAGTAAGTATAAAAGAGGATGAATATGTTAAAATCCAAGTTTCTGATAATGGAGAAGGGATTGAAGAGGTAAATTTAGATAAAATTTTTGAACCATTCTTTTCAACAAAACAAATTGGAAAAGGAACTGGTTTAGGGCTTTCAATGGTTTTTGGGATAATAAAACAAACTGGAGGTTATATTGCGGTTGATTCGGATAGAAAGGGAGGCGGAACATCTTTTAATATTTATTTGCCTCGTCATATCGAAAGTATATCTGAAAAAGAGAGCTTAAAAAGCATTGTTCATTATAAAGCCAGCATAGACTTGACTGGTGAAGAAACAATTCTTCTTGTTGAAGATGAAGATGCTGTGCGGATATTTGCAAAAAGAGCCCTTGAATCTAAAGGTTATAATGTAATTGAAGCTCAAGACGGAGAAAGTGCATTGAGCATTATAAATTCTTCCGATCAGAAAATTGATATTATTATATCAGATGTGGTTATGCCTGAAATTGATGGTCCAACCTTAATAAAAAAAATAAGATTAAAACATCCGTATATAAAAGTATTATTTATTTCTGGTTATGCGCAGGAAGCTTTTAAAAAAAACCTTGATGTAACTCTAGATTTTAATTTTTTACAAAAACCTTTCAGTTTGCAGCAATTAAATGAAGCGGTAAAAAAAGTTCTTTCCAACAGTTAATTAGGATATTGGGATGAGATTATTAAATTCATCGGCTATAATCAATGGATGGATAAGCTTATAATGTATACCCCTTTAAGTAAAATAGAGGACCTTAATAATATAGCCAATTTATCAGTATTGCTATATTCAAATGATTCTGCGTAGGCAACAGGAATATGTTTGGACATATGTGGAGGTATTCTAATAAGGGGATAAATATTGGTTCGAATTATTTTAATATTTTGTTCTTGACAAAATAAGAACAAAAAAGGTACAAAAAGTGATAATATTTAAAAATATATAAAATCAAGAGGTTGAAAAATGAGGGATTCAGATAAGTCACTGCGTGTAGTGGACAAGGATGGTATGGACGATAATGCTAAAGATAAGGCTTTGGAAACTGCTTTAGGCCAAATAGAGAGAGCTTTTGGAAAGGGCTCTATTATGAAATTAGGCAAAGACGGTGTTGTGGTTGAAATAGGATCAATATCATCGGGTTCTCTAGGTCTTGATATCGCTCTTGGTATTGGTGGATTCCCAAAGGGTAGGGTTATAGAAATTTATGGACCAGAATCGTCAGGAAAAACTACTTTAGCGTTACATACTATAGCAGAAGCACAAAAGAGTGGTGGCGTATGCGCATTTATAGATGCTGAGCACGCTTTAGATCCATCGTACGCAAAAAAATTAGGAGTTAATATTGAGGAACTTTTAATTTCACAGCCAGATACAGGGGAACAAGCATTAGAAATAACTGATACTTTAGTTAGATCTGGAGCAGTTGGTGTTGTGGTTGTGGATTCTGTTGCTGCATTAACACCAAGAGCTGAATTAGAAGGTGATATGGGTGATTCTTTACCTGGACTCCAAGCACGTTTAATGAGTCAGGCCTTAAGAAAACTTACGGGATCAATCTCTAAATCTAATTGTATGGTTATATTTATAAATCAAATTAGAATGAAAATTGGCGTAATGTATGGTAGCCCCGAGACAACAACTGGTGGAAATGCCTTAAAATTTTACTCGTCCGTTAGAATCGATATTCGTAGAGTTTCTCAAATTAAGGAAAGAGATGAAGTCGTTGGCAACGAAACAAGGTGTAAGGTTGTGAAAAATAAAGTGGCTCCTCCTTTTAGGCAAGTAGAGTTCGACATCATGTATGGTGAGGGGATATCAAAAAATGGAGAATTAATTGATCTTGGTGTTAAAGCTGGTGTTGTCGAAAAATCAGGTTCTTGGTATTCTTATGGCGATGAACGCATGGGTCAAGGTAGAGAAAATGCTAAGAAATTCTTGGCACAAAACGTTGAAATAGCCAATATAATTGAAAAAAAGATAAGAGATGACGCTGGTATTGATAAAATAAAAACTATTGATGAAGCGCCGGAAGATGAAGTTTTAAATGCTTCTGATAAGGCAGTTTAATGAACATTGTAATTTAATTATACGTGTTCAGTTGATTAAAGTTTATCTTTATAGACATTAGTTTAACGACTGGTTTATAATACATGGATGAATAACACTACAAATCAGGTAAGAGAAACATTTTTAGACTTTTTTAAGTCCAATGGTCACAGCATACAAGATTCTGGGCCATTAGTGCCAAGCAATGATCCTACGTTGTTATTTACGAATGCTGGAATGGTTCAATTTAAAAACTTTTTTACTGGATTAGAGGTTCCGAATTCGTCTAGGGTAGCAACTTCACAAAAGTGTGTTAGAGCTGGTGGGAAACATAATGATTTAGATAACGTTGGCTATACTTATAGGCATCACACTTTCTTTGAGATGCTAGGTAATTTTTCTTTTGGTGATTATTTTAAAGAAACTTCTATTGAATTGGCCTGGAATTTAATTACTAAGGAATATGGTCTTTCTCAGGATAAATTAATTTTTACTGTGTACGAATCTGATACTGAAGCTTTTGATCTATGGAAAAAGATATCTGGGTTAAATGAGAAAAAGATTATTAAAATACCAACAAATGATAATTTTTGGTCTATGGGAGATACCGGTCCTTGTGGTCCTTGTTCGGAGATATTTTATGATCATGGTGAAAATATATCTGGTGGTCCACCTGGTTCCAAGGATGAAGATGGGGATAGATTCGTAGAAATTTGGAATCTTGTATTCATGCAATATGAACAAATTAATGAGAATAAGCGAGTAGATTTACCTAATCCATCAATTGATACTGGCATGGGATTAGAGCGTATCACCGCTGTTATGCAAGGTACTCATAATAACTATAAAATTGATACTTTTGATGCAATTATTAATGAATGCTGTGATCAGATAAAGACTAAAATCACAGAAGATAATATATCTAGCTTTAGAGTAATAGCGGACCATCTAAGGTCAACTTCTTTTTTAATTGCTGATGGAGTTCTCCCTTCAAATGAAGGCAGAGGATATGTGCTTCGAAGGATTTGCAGAAGGGCTACTAGGCACGCTGAGTTACTTGGTTATAGTGATCCATTGTTATGTCAATTGGTTCCTAAATTAATCAATGAAATGGGGAGTGCTTTTCCTGAATTAAAAAGAGCAGAATCATTAATTGTTGAAACATTACGTTACGAAGAAAATAATTTTAGAGAGACGTTATCTAGAGGATTAAAGATATTAGATAACGAAACGAAAAGCTATAATAACGGTGATAAAATTTCTGGAGAAATTGCATTTAAATTATATGATACTTATGGTTTTCCTCTCGACTTAACAGAAGACGCATTGAGAAATAGAGGTATTTCTGTAAATATTGATGAATTTGAAAATCAAATGATAAATCAAAAGAAAAAAGCAAAAGCTGCGTGGTCTGGTTCTGGCGATGCTGTGGATGATAAAATTTGGTATAGTATAAAAGAAGATTTTGGTTCAACGCAATTTTTAGGTTATGAACAGACATCACTAAATTCAAAAATCATTTCCATAATAGTCGATAATAATAAAGTGAATTCTTTGTCCCATGGCCAAGAAGCTATTTTAATAACAAACCAGACTTTATTTTATGCTGAATCTGGAGGGCAAGTTGGTGATATAGGAGAATTTTTGTTAAATAAAAAAGGTTCTAAATTTATTGTAAATAAAACCCAAAAGAAATTTGGATCCTTGCATTTGCATTATGGTGTTATGGAAGGCGATATCGATCTGTGTATTAATGATGAGGTGTCTCAGGTTATCAATAAGGTTAATAGAAGAAATATTGCTGTTAACCATTCAGCTACACATATTTTACATGAATCACTTCGTATCGTATTGGGGGATCACATTTCTCAAAAAGGGTCGTTAGTGAATGACAAAAAATTACGATTTGATTTTAGCCATCAAAAACCATTAAATCGTGACCAGATTTGTGAGGTAGAGGATATTGCTAATAAAATTATTTTAACAAATACGCCAATTACCACAAAATTAATGAATATCGATGATGCTATTAATACGGGTGCAAGAGCTTTGTTTGGTGAGAAGTATAATGAGGAAGTTAGGGTTGTATCTATGGGTGTTTCTCAAGATGAAACTTTTTCAATTGAATTATGCGGTGGTACACATGCAAAAAATACTGGTGATATTGGTATGATAAAGATAATAAGCGAACAAGGAGTTGCCTCTGGGGTTCGTAGGTTAGAGGCAATAACAGGAGAGTCTACTAGAAATTATTTCAATACTGTTAACGATTTATTTTCTTCTGCATCGAATTTGCTAAAAGCTAACCAGGATGATTTTCTTAATAAATTAAACCATATTCTGGTCAACAAAAAAGATCTTGAAAAAAACATTCAAGATCTAAAAGCTAAAATAGCTTTAGATCAAAATACTGATACTGAGTCTGACAGTATCAAGGTAATAAATAATACTAATATTTTAATCAAAACATTGCATAATACGAGTTCAAAAGAGCTTAGAAGCCTAATGGATTCTACCAAAAATAAATTAGGTACTGGCATAATAATATACTTCTCAGTCGAAGACGGCGATAAATTATCATTTATAGTTGGTGTAACCAAAGACCTGTTGTCTAGTTATAATGCTAATGAAATATTGAGTATAGTATCAAAAGAAGTCGCCTCAAAGGGCGGCGGAGGAAGGCCTGACATGGCTCAAGCAGGTGGTGGGGATGTCAATCTGATCAATAAGGCAACCGAAAGTGTCTATGTTTATTTGGGTAGCTAAAAGAGGCATCTAAAAATATACGCATATTTCTAGATGCCTATAAAAAATTTATTTCCCCCAAGGCGTAATGGTATTCTTTAATTTTTTGTAACCATCAATGAACCCTGGTCTATCTGGGGAGTATATATTATCAAACTGTTCCAATATGTAGTTCAACCATTGTGCAAGTTTTGTATTTCCTGGATTTGCGTCAAGATAAGCATCTCTAATGAGCACAAAGTGAATACGGGGATCATAGGGTTGTTTTGTTCCTCCCATTGATTCATCCCCATCTAAGAGTCTAAGTAACATCGCATCGGCGGAACCAAGAGTTTGTTCGTGTATTGGAGGACCGTCCATTCTATGCATTACGGAGGTCATGTCTCTTCCGTTTCCTGTTACATAACCCATTTCTTTCCAAAGTTGTTGCATGTTACTTTTCTGACCAACTGTATCTAAAACTTTTTGTCCAAATGCACGCAAAGGATCTGAAACGTCAGCTAATAAATCAGTTAGTCTATCGCCATCAAGATCTGTCGCTAAGATAATACAGTCATTTTTATCGATTAAATCCCATAACATGAGGCCATAGTTTGTATCTGCAATGTGTTGTTCAACTTGACCGGTCCAATTTTCCATCCCTGCTTTAAAGTCACTAGGAAGCAATGATATGATTTTATCAATATTCTCTTTGTGTTCTGTATAGGCGTTTACTGCCCATTTTCGGCCTGAACTGAATTTGGTCCCTTCAAGCATCCAAGTTAGTAATCCTGCGTTTATGCCATCTTCCATTGCTTGCGTAGGTTTGAACGCTACTCTACCAAGTTTTCCTGTATCGTTTACCATTTGTAGGAATAAACGTGCTGCATATGCCATTTGAACTCCAGGAGTATTCATTTCTGAATGAATTATTCCTGTATCTTTGCTTACAGTAAACTTTTGTTTATCTTGAGAGTAAGGCAAACAAGGCATACATCTAACAACAGTTATTGGACCGTAAGGTCTAACATTACAATATACTCCGGCTTGTGTACGTAAAGGAGCATTTCCAGATTTTCCCATTACAACTACTTTATTACCATTACCATCATTTACATAGGCGTCGCCCGCAGTAGACCATTTAATTGATGTTACCGGCATGCTACCAAACCAACTTAAAGGCTCAAGTTTCAAATCATGCCTTATTTGAGACCACATAGGGACTGCATAGAAAGGTAACCCTAGAATATCAATAGCGGCAACTGTTCCTATCAATGCGAAAGCGTCAGTCAATGAATGTGTTATTGGATTTATTGTATTGTCATGATTACCACCTTGCCAAACTATTGCATCTGGAAATCCATTTGGTCGAATATCAGATTTTTGGTACAGTTCTGTAAAAAGACCCTTTAAATCTCCTCCAGAAGCTTCGGTTTTTGCAATATGCATTAAATCAAGCATGTTATTTTTCCTTGTTTGTTTTTAGTACAAGCATGTAATTAATTTTACAATTAAATTAAAATTGGTATTAATCTATTTTACATTGGTATAACAAGATTTTTAACACGGTCAACATCTTGGTGCAAATTATTTGCTAATAATGAGAATTATATGAACAAATTAAATTTAGAAATGCAAAATTTATATGAAACAGATAATATCTCTGATCCGTATATAATACTGGTTAGACCTCAGCTTGGTGAAAATATTGGTGCTGTAGCTCGTGCGATGGCAAATTTTAATTTATTTAAACTTAGAATTGTTAGCCCAAGAGATGGGTGGCCAAATAAGGAGGCTTACAGATCAGCCGCGGGTGCATCTGTTATCATTGATAACACAGGTCTATTTGATTCACTAGAATTAGCCATACAAGATCTTGATTATGTTTTTGCAACAACTGCAAGAAGAAGGGATATGATTAAGCCTATTACAAATCTCCGTAATACTGCGATTAAAACCAATGAGATGATCGTCAATGGCAGTAAAGTCGGTATAATCTTTGGTCCAGAAAAATCAGGGTTAACAAATGAGGATATCTCTTTATCTAATGGTTTGGTTATGGCTCCTGTAAATCCAGATTTTGCATCACTAAATCTTGCACAGGCTGTTTTATTAATAGCTTATGAATGGTTTTTGATATCAACAGACGGCAAGCTTGGTAGAGAGACGAAAAGCGAGAAGCCAAGAACAGAAGGTCTTTCCATTGATAAAACTAGATTGGCTTCTAAAGACGAATATATAAAATTATTCTCACACCTAGAAGAGGAGCTGGGCGGCAAAAATTTCTTTCGCCCTTTAGAAAAGAAAAAATCAATGGTTAACAATTTAAGAAGTATGATTCAAAGGCAGAATTTAACCGAGAAAGATATAAAAACATTTCACGGAATAATCAAAGCTTTGAGTAAAGAAAAATAGATTTATACGTTCTTGTTGTTGACAGTTCATTCTAGTAACTGTAGATATAAATGAATAAATATATACACCCGTGAAATTTTGATTAATTCAATATTTCTGTCGGCATTAAGAGATTAATTCCTAGGAGGGCGCATCCATTTGAATAATATAAGGATACGAAAATGACAAAAAGAATTCAAGCTAAACATAAGATTGATCGTAGATTAGGCGAAAATATTTGGGGTAGACCAAAGAGTCCTGTAAATAGAAGAGAATATGGGCCTGGTGAGCATGGTCAAAGAAGACAGGGAAAAATATCAGATTATGGTTTACAATTAAGAGCAAAACAAAAGTTAAAAGGTTATTACGGTAATCTAACAGAAAAACAGTTTAAGGCTTGTTACAGAGAAGCTGTAAGATTAAAGGGTGATACAGGTGAAAATCTAGTTGGCCTTCTTGAGAGACGTCTAGATACAATTGTCTATAGGGCAAAAATTGTTCCAACAGTATTTGCAGCAAGACAGTTTATTAACCATGGTCATGTTAAGGTGAATGGTAGGAAAACAAACATCGGTAGTGCTAGACTAAAGATCGGTGATATAGTTGAGGTAAGAGAAAAATCTAGAGATATTTCTATGGTAATACAGGCATTAGATTCAGCTGAAAGAGAAATACCAGAGTACGTTGAATTTAATAGAGAGAAGTTCCAAGTATCTATAAAGAGAATACCTGCACTTTCAGATGTTCCTTACCCGGTTCAAATGGAACCAAATTTGGTTATTGAGTTTTATTCAAGGTAGATTATTTTGTTTTAATTCCTTTGTCTTTAAAGAAAGATAATAGTTCATCTTCTTGAAACATTTCTTTAATTATATCGGCGCCGCCTACGAACTCACTTTTTACGTATAACTGAGGTACGGTTGGCCAATTGCTAAACTCTTTTATTCCGCTTCTAATCTCTTCGTCTGCAAGGACATTGACGCTGTTGAAGTCGACCTCTAAGTAATTTAGCATTTGTACAACTTGTCCTGAGAATCCGCATTGAGGTTGTTCTGGAGAGCCTTTCATAAACAATAAAACTTCGTTTGATGATATTTGACTTCTTATCCAATCTTGAATCTCATTATTAGCCATTTTATTATCCTTCTTCTTTTGGGGTTATGGTTTTTATCGTTAGGGCGTGAAGTTCTGTGCCTAATTTATCTTTTAACGCATCGTGTACCAGCTGATGTTGTTCTATTCTATTTTTACCAACGAATGACCGTGAAGTTATGGTTGCAGAATAATGGTCATTATCGCCTGCTAAATCATTAATTTCAACATTCGCATCTGGCAATTTTTCTTTTATAAATCTTATTAAATCACTCGAAGTCATAGGCATGTTGTTATCTCTGTTTATTTTATGTTCATCATATCAGGTAAAACTGATTCATAGGAATCAATTAGTTCATTATTTGATATAGTTACTAACCCGTCAATTTCCAAGTCATTTTTTTGAATGTCTCCTATTATATTAGCCGAGACGTTAGATTTAGTACATTGATCAATTACATCGTTAACTTTATCTAAAGAAACTGTAATTACATATCTTGATTGATCTTCACCAAACATTTTTTCATATAACATTTCAGGATCACCATTAGAGTTTGTTAAGTTGTTTTGAAGTGTTATTTTTGCTCCAATATTTGAAGAAATTATCATTTCTGCTATTGTTATGATCAACCCTCCGTCAGATATATCGTGCACAGAATTAATCTTTTTATCGCTTATTAAACTTAAAATAAGATTACCGTTATTTAACTCGTTGTCCAGGTTAACAGTTGGAGCATCCCCATCTTCAGCGTTAAATATGACCTCTCTGAAAATAGAACGACCAAGATGCTTTCCATCGCCACCTATTAATATAATTATATCCCCATCTCTTTGTGTGTGGTGATTTGATTGGATTTTTACATCTTCAATAATGCCAAGCCCACCAATTGTTGGTGTAGGCTTGATCGCTTCGCCATCTGTTTCATTATATAAAGATACATTTCCAGAAACTACTGGAAAATCAAGCGCTATTGAAGCGTCCTTTATCCCTTCTATTGCAGAAACGAAGTCACCCATTATAATTGGTTTTTCAGGATTTCCAAAATTAAGGCAATTGGTGATAGCTATTGGTTTAGCACCTGTAGAAACAATATTTCTCCAACATTCAGCAACCGCTTGCTTTGCGCCCTCATAAGAATTAGCGTGACAATATCTTGGGGTTACGTCGCAAGACAATGACAATGCTTTATTTGTACCTTCTATTCTAACTACACCAGCATTTCCCCCAGGTCTATTGATAGTATTTGCCATTATAGTTCTGTCATATTGTTCCCAGACCCATCTTTTTGAGCATATATTAGGCGAACTTAGTATTTTCAATATAATTTCTTTTAAACCGATATTGGTTTTTTGATGTGTTAGATTTTTATCTATCTTTCTATTTTTGATTGGCCTTACATACATTGGAGCATCGTCTGCAAGTGAAGATATTGGGATGTTTGCCTCAACTTTATCTCTGTAAATTACTTTAATTTTTTTTGTATCTGTAATTTTTCCTATTACCGAGAAATCAACTCCCCATTTTAGAAATATTTCTTCTGCTAATTTTTTCTTATTTGGCTTTAAAACCATAAGCATTCTTTCTTGGCTTTCTGATAGCATCATTTCATAGGCCGAAAGATTTTCTTCCCTTTTAGGTAATTCGTCCAAACATAACTCTATCCCAACATTTCCTTTGCTTGCCATTTCTACGGCCGATGAAGTTAGTCCTGCTGCGCCCATATCTTGAATTGCAATAATTGCATCTTCTTTCATTAATTCCAAGCAAGCTTCCAATAATAACTTTTCTGTAAAAGGGTCTCCAACTTGAACTGTAGGACGATTTTTTTCTGAGTCTTTATCAAATTCTCCAGATGCCATAGTTGCACCATGTATACCGTCTCTTCCAGTTTTTGCGCCAACATACACAACGGGGTTATCAATACCTGATGCAGCGGAATAAAAAATTTTATTTATATTCGCTATACCTACGCACATTGCGTTTACTAGAATATTTCCATTGTAAGATTTATCGAAGCCAACTTCACCAGCCACCGTAGGAACGCCAACACAATTTCCATATCCACCAATCCCGCTAACAGCTCCAGAAAGGAGATGTTTGGTTTTTTTATGATTTACTTCACCAAATCTAAGTGAATTCAACAAAGCAATTGGTCTGGCGCCCATAGTAAATATATCTCTCATTATTCCACCAACACCTGTTGCGGCTCCTTGATAAGGTTCGATAAATGAGGGATGATTGTGACTTTCCATTTTAAAAACTGCTGCTAATCCATCGCCAATATCTACTACACCAGCATTTTCTCCGGGTCCTTGTATAACATGCACCCCTTTTGTATGAAGATTTTTTAACCAATGTCTTGATGATTTGTAAGAACAATGTTCTGACCACATAACTGAATAGATTCCCATTTCAGTTATGGTAGGCTCTCTCCCTAAACCCTCTAAAAGTTTTTCGGCTTCCGCGTCATTTAAACCATGTTGTATATAGTCTTCTTTATTCACAGTTTTTCCTATTTATATTACGAAATTGATTGAAACATTGATTCAAAAATTTTAGCACCATGATCACCACCAGTAATTTTATCTACAGCTCTTTCTGGGTGTGGCATAAGACCTAATATTTTAAAATTTTTATTATAAACGCCAGCAATATCATTAAGCGAACCATTTGGATTGTAAGGATTATATTTTGAATTATTTTCAATGTATCTGAATGCAACTCGTCCTTCTTGTTCTATTTTCTCTAGATTAGCGTCATCAATATAAAAATTCCCATCGTGATGTGCTATTGGCATATCAACATCTTCTTTTTCTTTAAAATTTGAGGTGAATATTGTGTCATTCCTCTCAACTCTTAGCTTTACATTGCGAGAAACAAATTTTAATGAGTTATTTCTTATAAGAGATCCTTGAAGAAGACCACATTCTGTAAGAATCTGAAAACCGTTGCATATTCCTAGAACATATATTCCGTCAGCAGATTTTTTGACAAGGTCTTTGACTATTGGCGCTTTAGCTGCAATTGCGCCCGATCTCAAATAGTCGCCATGAGAAAATCCCCCTGGTAGAATTACTAAATCTGATTTTGGAAGCGTGGTTTCCTTGTACCAAACATGTTTTGGGTGTTTGCCTGTTATTTTTTTAATGGCTAACGAAGTGTCTTTGTCACAATTTGCACCGGGAAATATAATTAAAGAAACATCCATTTTATTCTAATTCTATAGAGTAGTCTTCAATTATAGGATTTGCTAATAACTGCTCTGACATTTTTTTTACCTGCTCTTTTGCTTGGTCGTGATCTTTAGCATCAAGGTCAATTTCAATTAGTTTTCCTTGCCTTACACCGTTAATTTTATCAAAACCCATATTATTTAGAGCGACATGTATTGCCTTTCCTTGGGGGTCTAAAACATCTTTTTTTAATGTAATATATACAGTAACTTTGATCATTTTTTAGCCTTTAATTAATACAGGACCGGTATTTTCTGTCTTATTTGTTTTAGATATAATACCCATTCTACGAGCAACTTCACTGTACGCTTTTAATAGATCGCCGCTATTGTTTCTAAACAAATCCTTATCAAGCTTGTCATGTGTTGTTGAATCCCATAATCTGCAGGAATCTGGACTGATCTCGTCGGCAAGAATAATTCTAAACGCATCATTTTCATACAAGCGTCCAAATTCAATTTTAAAATCTATTAATTGAATATTTATTCCAGAGAAGAAACCAGAAAGAAAGTCATTTATCCTTAAAGATAGATTCATTATTTCTTCGATCTCTTGTGGTGATGCCCAGCCAAATGCGGTTATGTGTTCATCGGAAACCATTGGGTCTCCAAGTTTATCATTTTTGTAATAAAACTCTATAAGTGAACGGGGCAGAGGTTCACCTTCAGTCATACCAAGTCTCTTAGACAAAGATCCTGCAACTGTATTTCTTATAACCACTTCTATAGGTATAATATCAACTTCTTTTATTAATTGTTCGCGCATATTTAACTTGCGAATAAAATGTGTTGGGATACCAATTTTTCCTAATTTTAAAAAAATATTTTCTGATATTTTGTTGTTTAACGCACCTTTCCCATCAAAGATCTGCATCTTTTCATTGTTATTCGCAGTCGCGTCATCTTTGAAATACTGAATGAGGGTCCCTGACTCAGGTCCTTCGTATAAAATTTTTGCTTTTCCTTCGTAGATTTTTCTTCTGTTCATTTTTTTCTCAATATTTTAATTTAGAATAAATTATAATAAATAAACTGTCTTTTTAATAAATTAATTCTTACTGTTAAACACTCTTTCAAATATGATATCAACAAAATTCAAATGATAATCAAGTGAGAATAATTTTGTTAATTCATCCTCTTTGATTACTTTTTTAATATCAGGATCATTCATAATTAAATCTTTAAAAGTTTTATCATTAGACCATGCTTCCATTGCATTCTTTTGAACCAATGCGTAACTTTCTTCTCTGCTAACACCTTTTTGAGTTAGTTCAAGCAGTATTCTCTGTGAATAAATTAATCCGCCGAGACTATTAATATTCGTTAGCATTTTATCAGGGTATACAACAAGATCTTTTATTACTTTAGACATACGGTTTATTGCAAAATCTAGTGTTATCGTTGAATCTGGTCCGATAACTCTCTCTACGGAAGAATGAGATATATCTCTTTCGTGCCATAATGCAATATTTTCTAGAGCTGGGTTTACCATTCCTCGAACAATTCTTGAAAGACCTGTTATGTTTTCCGAAAGAACGGGATTTCTTTTATGGGGCATAGAAGATGAACCTTTTTGTCCTTTTGAGAAAAATTCAGAAACTTCACCAACTTCTGTTCTTTGAAGATGTCTAATTTCAGTTGCTAATCTCTCTAGGGATCCTGCGATAACACCAAGGGTGCTAAAAAACATAGCATGTCTATCACGCGGGATAACCTGTGTTGAGATAGGCTCGAAAGTTAATCCAAGTTTTTTTGCTACATATTCTTCAACCCGAGGGTCTATGTTTGCAAATGTACCAACAGATCCAGATAACGCGCACGTTGAAATATCTTTTTTAGCATATACGAGGCGTTCCTTAGCTCTTTCAAATTCTGCATAAGCTTGGGCTATTTTTAACCCGAATGTCGTTGGTTCGGCATGTATACCGTGGCTCCTACCAATTGTTGGTGTCAATTTAAATTCATAAGCCTTGTCTTTAAGATTTTTTAGCAGATCGTCTAAATCGTCTAGAAGTAAATCAGCTGCTTTTGATAATTGAACACTTAAACAAGTATCTAGAATGTCAGAAGAGGTCATGCCTTGATGTATAAATCTTGCATTTTTTTCACCAACAATTTCAGATAAATGTGTTAGAAAAGCAATGACATCATGATGCGTTTTGCTCTCTATTTCGTTTATTCTGTTGATATCAAATTTAACACCCTTAATCTTTTCCTTGATTATTTTTGATGTTCCGCTTTCGATAGATCCAATGGACTCCATTGCTTCGAGGGCAAATAGTTCTATATCAAACCAAATTTTGAAACGATTTTCTTCGCTCCAATTGCGAACCATCTCTTCTCTGGAGTATCTTATTATCATATCTAACCTATGTAATGTTTATAAAGAAATTAAAATATATAATTTTTAATTGTATGATGGTTAATTATTATATAAATATATATAATTGGTACATAATAATATGTAATTATACAGAAGAATTACATATTAACTAAAATATTTCTGTTAAGGAATAGAGTAGATGAAATTATCTGGAAGCAATATTATTCTTGCAAAAAGAGAATTGGTTTGGGAGGCTTTGAATGATCCCGATGTATTAAAAGAAACTATTCCAGGTGCGCAGTCTGTTATGCAAACAAATAAGGATGAATTTGAAGCTGTTGTTGAAGCTAAAGTTGGTCCCGTTAAGGCGAAATTCACAGGTAAGATTAAATTAACTGATATCGATCCTCCTAATGGTTATAAAATATCAGGCCAAGGCCAAGGTGGTGCTGCTGGATTTGCAAAAGGTTCTGCTGAGGTTAATTTAATTGATAATGGTGATAAAACTACCACATTAAATTATACGGTTGATGCGCAGATTGGTGGAAAATTAGCTCAAATTGGACAAAGGTTGGTTCAAAGTACTGCAATTAGTCTGTCGGAAAAATTCTTTAATAATCTCTCTAATCGTTTTGCTGAAGAGACTGTTAGTGAGGTTGATGGTGATAGCAAAGTTGCTTTAAAGGATAAAAATTATATTTTAAATCTCTTTAATTCTTCTGGAATTAGAGTTAAGTTTGTTTTAGGAATTTTATTATTAAGTTTAGCAATGTCTATATTTATTTATGTAAGGTAATTTAAATGAAATTAGTAAAAATGAATGTTAATGGTTCCGATGTAGCCGCTGAGGTTGAGGAAAATACATTACTAGTAGATTTTTTAAGAGATAATATAAAATTAACAGGTACCCATGTTGGTTGTGACACAAGTCAATGTGGAGCTTGCGTGATCCATATGGACGGACAGGCTGTTAAGAGTTGTTCAATATTGGCGATTCAGGCTGAAGAAAAAAGAATAACAACAATTGAAGGTCTTGCCAACGGAGGTGAATTGCATCCTGTGCAAAAAGCTTTTCAGAATAATCACGCACTGCAATGTGGCTTCTGTACTCCAGGCATGGTAATGAGCGCAGTTGATCTTCTTGACAAAAAGCCAAATCCTTCAGACGAAGAGATCAGGGAATGGCTTGAAGGCAATATCTGCCGTTGCACCGGTTATCAGAATATAATAAAAGCAATAAAAGAAGCTGTATAATATTTGTTATTAGCTTTGTAATAATGAAAAGGTAAATATTAGAGATGTATAATTTTAATTACCATAAACCAAAAACTGTTGATCAAGCTGTTGAGCTAATGAATTCTTGTGATGATCCTAAAATCCTATCCGGTGGACACACAATGGTTCCAACTTTAAAACAGCGCTTAGCACAACCGTCTGATATCGTAGATATAAGCAATATAGGCGGTCTATCCAATATATCTCTAGAAGAGAATGGTTCTAGGTTAAATATCGGATCATTAAGCACCCATTATAATGTATCAAATTCTGATACTGTTATTCAAAAAATTCCATCATTAGCTTATCTAGCAAGTCAAATAGGGGATCCTCAGGTTAGATACAGAGGCACAATAGGAGGTTCTGTTGCTAACGCTGATCCATCTGCTGATTATCCGGCAGCATTGCTGGCTCTAAATGCTACAATCGTAACAAATAACGCAAAGTACCAAGCAGAGGATTTCTTTGTTGATATGTTTCAAACGCCTCTATCAGAAAATGAGATTATTACAAATATCTTATTTGATATACCTGTTACAGGAGCGTATGTAAAATTTAGAAACCCTGCATCTGGCTACGCAATGGTTGGTGTGTTTGTAGCAAAATACAACAGCTCAGTTATAGTTGCGGTGACTGGTGCCGGACCTAAAGCTTTTAGATTAAGCGAAGCCGAAGAATTGCTTACGAAAAGTTTTGATGTTAATTCCTTAAGCGAACTTAAAATTGAATCCGATGGGCTAAACAGTGACATTCATGCATCATCTGAGTACAGGGCGCATTTGGTAAAAGTTTCATTGCAAGATGCAGTAAAAATAGCATTAAAATAATTTACAGAATCTCATAAGGTGTATTTAATTTTTTTATATTGTATAATAAGTTCTTATCTTAGAACTCTATGCATAGGACTGAAATTATGAATCCAAATCTTTTAGACGAGCTCTCAATTGCCAGTCAGTGGCAAAGTGAGGGGAAAAAAATAGCAATTGCTACTGTAGTTGAAACATGGGGCTCTGCACCAAGGTCAATTGGAAGTAAGCTTGTTATTGATTCCGATGGAAATTTTGAAGGGTCGGTATCTGGAGGTTGCGTTGAAGGGGCGGTAATTAGCGAAGCTTTAGATGTAATAGATTCTGGAATATCAAAGGTTCTAGAATTTGGTGTATCAAATGAATCGGCATGGGAAGTTGGACTTGCATGTGGCGGTAAAATAAAGGTCCTAGTGTCGAGATTGGATTAATTTGAATGAAAAAATCAATATTATTAGATATAATTAAAAACAAAAAAAATAGAATCCCTTGTGTCCATATAACTAACATAAATACTGGAGAAGAAGATCTTGTTACAGCAAGTTCATCTGATATTAACCCCTTTTTAATGGATACTATTAAAGAGATTTTTTCTACCGATAAGGGTCGGTTAATTCACTTGGATGGCGAAGATTTTTTCTTAGATGCGCATAATCCATCGCTTAATTTAGTGATTATTGGAGCGGTTCACATCACTCAGTCACTGGTTACAATGGCTAAACTTCATGGGTTTAATTGTCTTATCATTGATCCACGAGAAGGGTTTGCAACACAAGAGAGATTTCCAGAAACTAAGATTTACAATGATTGGCCAGATGAGGTCATGCCAGAAATCACAATTGATCAGAGAACTGCAGTGGTTTTATTAACCCACGATCCAAAAATAGATGATGTTGCGCTAAAAATAGCCCTGAACAGTGCGTGTTTTTATGTTGGCGCTCTTGGATCTAGGAAGACACATGCAGCTCGATTAGAAAGATTGTCCAAAGATATTGGAACAGAGTTATTAGAAAAAATACACGCACCAATAGGTCTTAATATTGGTGCGAGGAATCCCGTTGAAATCGCAACTTCAATTATGTCGGAAATTATCAGCACATTAAGAAACGGTTAGGTAGCTTAATGAAATTTGAAAATAAACCTGTCATTAATGCAATTGGAATGGTTTCTGCTCACTCACATTCAACAGCAAGCGGTAGAATAAGCAAAGGTACCACTTTAGAAAAACTTCATATTGATGAATTAATATCCATGGGGGTAAGTGATATTAATGTTTATCATCTTGAAGAAGATGACGTGGAAGAAAGTAAAGCTTCTTTATTAATAGCAAAAGCTATTGCAAATGAGAGTTTAAAAGTATCATTAGCATTTAACGGAAGAACCAGAATCTACGCAGAGAAAGATTCTATTTTTTTAGTTAACAAGTCTATTGTAGATCAAATAAATCAAATGGACGAAAGCATTGCGATATCAACCCTGAATGATCAGGATATAGCGTATAAAAATGACCTTGTGTTGAGTGTGAAGATTATAACATATTCAATTAGCAATCTTTTGTTAAACCAGGTGTTGGACTTGATTAAGAAAAATTGGGTTATTTTCCTTAAGCCATTTCATCCTTTGTCGTTAGCGGTTATATATACTAAATCAAAAAATCAAAAAGAATCATTGATCAATAATGCAAAAAAAACTTTATCTAAAAGAATCGAAGAGTTTAACTCTACCATCTCTGAAATACATGAATGTAGCCATGAATACAATGAGATAAAGAATGCTATAGATACGGTTAAGAAAGCTAATATTGATCTTATTGTAATTTTTTCTGCAAGTTCTGTCTCCGATAGGAGGGACATAGTCCCACAAGCGATAGAATCCATGCATGGTAAAATTATACATTTTGGAATGCCGGTTGACCCAGGAAACCTTACTCTCTTTGCTCAATTGGATCACGTAAAAATTATTGCTGTAGCGGGATCTGCAAGGAGTGAATCTTTAAACGGTTTTGATTGGTTTTTAAACAGACTTCATGCTGGTATTGATATCAATCATAAAGAAATTAATAAACTAGGTGTCGGAGGATTATTGCACGATTTGCGTTCATACAGCAGAAGGAAGAAATTTGAAAAAACTACAAATTCAAGAAAGAAATATGTCGTTGCAATAATACTCGCTGCTGGGCAATCAACAAGAATGGGGGATCAAAACAAACTTCTGTTAAAAATCAATGAAAACAGTATGATAAAAGATTATATTAATAAATTAAATCAATGTAATTTGGCTAATATTATTGTCGTTACAGGCCATGAATCTTCTATAATAAAAGAAGATTTATCTGATACAGGTGTATTGTTTGCTCATAATAAAGAGCACAAAGTAGGGATTTCATCCTCTATTAAAGCAGGCGTATCAAAGCTTGAATCTCACGTTGATGCTGTTCTAATTTGTTTGCCTGATATGCCTTTTGTTAGCGCTCATGAAATCAATCAGTTGATCGATAATTACAGCACAGATAAAGGACAATTAATTTGTGTTCCAACATCATTTGGTCAAAGGGGTAATCCTGTTTTATGGGATAAAAGATTTTTTAATGAACTGATGCAATTAGAGGGCGATATTGGAGCAAAGAATTTGATTGATAAATATAAAGAATATTTAATTGAAGTGAGCTCAGGAGAATCGGTAATAACCGATATTGACACTAAGGAACGCTACAATTCTTATTTCAAAGAAGATTAGTTAGAAAACAGGATGATCCTTGCCTGATGGTGACAAGGTAAATATTTCATAGCCAGATTCTGTTATTCCCACTGTGTGTTCGAATTGAGCAGAAAGACTTTTATCTCTTGTTACAATGGTCCACCCATCCGACAAGAGCTTTACTTCAGGTTTTCCAATATTTATCATAGGCTCTATTGTAAAGATCATTCCTTGTCGCAATTCGTAGCCTTCGCCCTTTTTGCCAAAATGTAATATGTTTGGATGGTCGTGAAAAAGCCGACCAACACCGTGGCCACATAAATCTCTAACCACACTCATTCTATTACCTTCGACGTAAGTTTGTATTGTCTCGCCAATATCTCCGGTTGTTATACCAGGTTTTAGTATTTCAATAGCTTTCATTAAGGATACATATGTTGTTTCGATGAGGATCTCAGCTTTTCTTGAAGTTTTTCCAACGACAAACATTCTGCTTGTATCTCCGTGCCACCCGTCAATAATCAATGTGACATCGATATTAAGAATATCACCGTTCTTTAATACTTTAGATCCTGGTATTCCATGGCACACAACATTGTTTAGAGATATGCACGAAGAGGCAGGATAGCCCCTATAATACATGGTTGCAGGGACTGCTTTGATGCTTTCGGCATACTCAAAAATAATTTTATCTAATTCTTTTGTTGTGCGTCCCTCTGTTACATATTCCGATACGATATCCAAGCATTTTGCGGCAGCGTTTCCAGCTTTTTTCATTCCAGTAAAATCATGGGAATTGTATAACCTTATAGCCCCTGTGTTTCTATTTGGTGCTGTTGAGGCGTCTATATATCTGGTCATTTCAATATCTCGTAAAAATAAATACAGATAATGTATATCTGAGTTATGTAAAAATATATATTATAAATATTATTTTTTATTTTGTATTAAATATATTGTATATATTAATTTAATTATATTGTACGTTGCGTGAGATAAAATATTCAAACAGGTTAAAAAAAATGTCAAAAGAGATTACAGCAGGAATATTGGTGATAGGAGATGAGATCTTATCAGGAAGAACAAAAGATAAGAACATTGGCTATATTGCTGAATGCCTAACGACTGTGGGTATAAATTTATCTGAGGCGAGGGTTGTGCCTGATGACGAGACAAGGATCATCAGCGCTTTAAACGAGATGAGGAATAACTATACATATGTTCTCACTACCGGAGGAATAGGACCAACACACGATGACATTACAGCGGATTGTGTTGCTAAAGCATTCGGAGTAGAAATTTCTGAGA
>CAJIYR010000008.1 GCA_905181735.1 uncultured Hyphomicrobiales bacterium | reverse complement strand
CCTGCTGTCCTTGTGACTTCAGAAAGAATCCGCGACTTGGCAATTGAATTTCATATTTATGCTTCCTACGGAATAGCTGCAGTGGTTTTCGTCCACACAGGTGGGGCGCTAAAGCACCATTTTTTGGACAAGGACCGCACTTTGCGTAGGATGCTTTGGTGATTATCTTCTACAGAAATCAGTCGAATATTATCTGATCAATGTCGATCAATGCCAGATTTTGTTGATATTAAACGTAACCAATCTGTTTAATCAAAATAAATGATATGTGAATCGAATTTGATGATTATGAAGGTTGGAATTTTAGAGCGGATCCTCTATGGAAAGAATATAATAAAGAGTGCGAGAATATGGGTGCTGTGTATGGAAGAGATGATGAAGCAGCAAAACAATCGGCAGTTAAATTAGAAGGGCTTATTAATCAATATCTAAAGTGATTATTAAAAAAGATTCTTGTAGATAGCAATGTAAATAGTATACTATTATCCTATCGTATTATGAAGGTATAAGATACGAAGGCTTCTTAGATATGTAGATTAATGCCCGTTCTCTTTAAAAATATTAATAACAACCAAATTCTGCTTTATTGATAAGGATCGTATTTTATGAATAAAAATTTATGGTTGCTAACATTATCTCAAGTTTTTAGTTTTACAGCTGCCCCTATAACTATATTCCTAAGTGGAATTATAGGATCTCTGATAACGCCAATTGTCGCTCTTTCCACTCTCCCGACAGCTATGATGATAGTAGGGAGTGCTGTATTTACAGTTTTTGCTTCAAAGATTATGAGTCGCATAGGACGCAAGAGGGGTTTTTTGCTTTCTGCCATAGCTTGTTCATTTTCGTCTTTAGTTGCGGCATACTCTATTTATAATGAGAATTTTGTATTATACTGTACGGCATGTTTTTTGATTGGTAATTCTCTTGCGTTTACACATCAATATCGTTTTGCAGCTGCAGAATCGGTAGAAAAAATAATGATACCTAGAGCTATCTCTATTATTATGCTTGCTGGTATTTTATCGGCTTTATTGGGTCCTAATTTAGCCAACTATGCAAAAGATATGATTGATGGCCATACTTATGTCGGGTCTTATTTAGCTCTTTCTGTATTGACATTTATTCCGGTATTTTTTCTTTTCTTTTATTCTAATGAAACAAAAAAAACTAATGAAAAGAAAACGTCTGGTCGGTCGTATTTAGAATTACTTGCACAACCAAGATTTTTGCAAGCCATAGTCGCCGCTGCATTTGCATATGCAATAATGTCTTTCTTAATGACAGCAACACCTATTAGTATGCATATTATGCATGGAATAAGCTTGGGTAAAACAGGGATGGTTATACAAATTCATGTCATAGCAATGTTTTTGCCTTCTTTATTGACAGGCACCTTAGTGAAGAAATATGGTCATAGCAAAATCATGTATTGCGGAGTAATTCTTTTTGGCATTACTATTATGTTAAGTAATTTTGAACAAGTCTTCTTAAACTATGTAATCTCATTAGCTTTCTTGGGCTTGGGTTGGAACTTTTTGTTTATATCTGGAACTAGTCTATTGGTTATATCTTATAAAGAGAATGAGAAATACAAGGCTCAGGGTTTAAATGATGTGTTGGTTTTTTCAACACAAGCTTTAGCAAGTTTGTCAGCAGGATTTCTTTTAAATTTAACCAGCTGGGAAACACTGAATTTGATCTGTATACCTTTTTTGATTTTAATAGTATTGATTACTTATTGGGCTGATACTTCGAATAGCGAGAAGCTTAACATTGGAGGTCAAATTGTATAAATTAACTGATGTCGTAATAGTATCTGCAGCAAGAACACCTATTGGCACTTTTAACGGAATATTTGCTAATGTACCTGCGCATGAATTAGGAAGTATTGCTATAAAATCGGCTTTACTGAGGGCTAAAATAGATCCTGAAGACATTGATGAAGTAATATTAGGCCAGATTTTAACAGCGGGTCAAGGACAGAATCCTGCAAGACAAGCATCTGTTATGGCCGGAGTACCATATTCAGTGCCATCTTGGGGTCTTAATCAATTATGTGGATCTGGTTTAAGGTCTGTGGCAATAGGCTATCAGCAAATTATGGATAATAGCGCAAAAATTGTAATTGCTGGTGGGCAGGAAAATATGAGCTTATCTCCGCATTGTTTGCATTTAAGAAATGGATATAAGATGGGTAATATCAACTATATAGATACAATGATTCACGATGGCTTAATAGATGTATTTAATGGTTATCATATGGGGGTTACAGCTGAAAATATTTCAAATAATTGGAATATATCCAAATCAGATCAGGATAATTTTGCATTAAATTCTCAAATTAAGGCTTCGAATGCTCAAGACGAAGGAAGGTTTGATGAAGAAATCTGTTCTGTTAAAGTGAAGGTTAATCGCGAAGATATTTTCGTTGATAAAGATGAATATATTCGAAAAGACATCTCTTTAGATAATATTGAGCGCTTGAAACCTATTTTTAAGAAAGATGGAACGGTTACTGCAGGCAATTCTTCAGGAATTAATGATGGAGCTGCAGCTTTGGTGATAATGAAATATGAAGAAGCTCAAAATAGGGGGTTGAGTCCTCTAGCAAAAATAGTTTCTTGGGGACAAGCGGGTGTTGACCCTTCTTTAATGGGATCTGGTCCGATACCAGCTTCACGGACTGCTTTAGCAAAAGCTGATTGGAGTATAAAAGATTTAGATTTAGTAGAGTTAAATGAAGCTTTTGCTGCTCAAGCTTGCGCTTGTGCTAAGGATTTGCAGATTGATGAAGATAAATTAAATGTTAATGGTGGCGCTATAGCATTAGGTCATCCAGTTGGAGCATCCGGAGCAAGAGTTCTGACTACCTTACTTTTTGAAATGAAGAGGAGAGATGCACGCAAGGGTTTAGCTGCTTTATGCATTGGCGGTGGAATGGGTATTGCGATGTGTATTCAGAGGTATAATTAATACAATAACCTAGAAACTATCTTTCTTTGTCCTAAGCTTTGAAAAAATATTTTTTGAATCTGAGTTCAATAAATTTAAACTTCTTTGGATTTCAGGGCTGTCAGTTCTTAGGAAAGGATTGGTGTCGAGTTCAATTCTTATAGTTGTAGGAAGCGTTGGTTTATTTTCAGATCTTAGTTCCTTAACTTGTTCAATTCTTGAGCATAAATTTTTATTATTAGGTTCAATTGATAACGCAAAATTAGCGTTTGCAATAGTATATTCGTGTCCACAATATACGATGGTATTTTCTGGTAGATTTTTGATCTTATTAAGAGAAGCTAACATTTGATCATGCGAACCCTCAAAAACTCTTCCACAACCCATAGCGAAGATTGTGTCTCCTGCAAATAATAGATTATCATTTTCAATCCAATATACAATGTGCCCAAGAGTATGTCCTGGTGTATGGATTACCTTTACTGGCCTATTTGCGAAGTCAAAAAATTCTTGATCAAGAACTGTTTTATCAAGTAATTCTATAGATTCTTCTTCGTATTTTGGTCCAATAATAAATGGGTTATAGTCTTTTTTTAAATCATCTAGGCCACCTATGTGGTCAAGATGTTTATGGGTAACTAGTATATGAGTTAGCTTCCATTTCTTATTTTCTAGCTCTTTTTTAATTGCCATGGCATCTGGTGCATCAATGCTCGCCGTTTGATTTGTTTCCGGATCATGGATTAAAACACCATAATTATCGCTTAGACATTCGAACTGATGAATTATTAATTTGTTCATATTTTTTCTTCTTTTTTATATTTTATTTTTTAGATAATAGAAAAACAGCCTGTTCTCCAATTAGATTAGCTGCCCATAGACTTTTTGCAAAACTAATTTGTTTCCCTTTTCTGTCTAAAGCTACAGCCTGTTCAATTTTAAAATCGAGCATTTCACAGAGTTCTAAAAAGTCTTTGATTGTGCATAAATGGATATTCTTAGTATTGTACCAAGTTTGCGGCAGCGAAGGTGTAACAGGCATTTTACCAAAAATTGATAAATATGTCCTTACTCTCCAATACCCGAAATTTGGAATAGAAACTATTGCTTTTTTACCAACCCGCAACAGTTCACTCAAGGTAGAATAAGGGTCTAACATTGATTGAATTGTTTGACTTAGCACAACATAATCAAAGCTCTCATTTGGATAGCCAACTAAATCACTATCTGCATCTCCTTGTACAACGGAAAGGCCTTTGGCAAGGCATTTATTAACCTTGCTCGATGATATTTCGATACCCCTGCCGTCTACAGATTTTGAATCTATTAACATGCTTAATAAGGTTCCGTCATCACAGCCGATATCTAAGATACGTGAATCTTTTTCAACCATATTGTTGATGACAACAAAATCAACGCGACTTGCCGAATTAGATTTTATTTTATTATTTTTTATATCCATTTTAACAATTTTTACTTTCTACAGCTTTTATAAAGCCATCGATAGCGTTTAACATATTCGGCTCATTGAGTAAAAAAGCATCGTGGCCTTTATTAGATTCTATGTCTACAAAGCTAACATTTGCAGCTGAAGCATTCAATGCATGAACTATTCTTTTACTTTCTGACGTTGGGAAAAGCCAATCCCCTGTAAAAGAAATGACACAAACTTGCGATTTAAAATCTTTAAAAGCATTTGCTAAAACACCTTTATTTTCAGTAATTAGATCAAAATAATCCATGCATCGTGTAAGATAAAGATAACTATTTGCATCAAACCTATCAACAAAATTAGATCCCTGATGCCTTAAATAACTTTCAACTTGAAAGTCAGCGTCAAATGTAAATGTTGGGCTCGATCGGTCTTGAAATTTTCTTCCAAATTTCTCTTCCAATACTACTTCTGATAAATATGTTATGTGTGCGGTCATGCGAGCTACCGACAATCCTTTTGCGGGGCGTTTTTTCTTATCGATATACAACCCTTCGCACCACTCTGGATCGGCCATTATAGCCTGTCTTCCGACTTCATTAAAGGCAATATTTTGTGAACTATGATACGCCGCAGTTGCTATAGGAATTGCCGAATGAATTCTATTTGGATAGCTTGTCATCCATTCTAGAACTTGCATACCGCCCATAGAGCCTCCAATGACTGATAATACTTTGTCAATCTCAAGGTGATCAAGCAACATGACCTGCGTTTTAACCATATCGTTGATGGTAATCATGGGAAAATCAAGAGCATAGGGTTTATTTGTTTTAGGATTAATAGAGCTAGGGCCGGTTGTACCCATGCAACCCCCTATTACATTAGAGCATATAACAAAATATTTATCTATATCAATAGGCTTCCCTTTGCCAACTAACCTTTTCCACCAACCTGGTCTGTTTGTAGTTGGATTATCTTCTATTACATATTGATCGCCGGTTAGAGCATGGCAAATCACAATAACATTTGTTTTTTTAGCATTAAGCTTGCCATATGTTTGGTAGGCTATTGTCACTGGACTAATAGATTTTCCTGATTCTAATAACAGAGGTTGGCTGGGGCCGAAAGTTACTACTTTGCTTGGCATTAGAGCTCCCAATTGAAATTAATATATTAATATAAGGTCTGTTCAATATATATAGTATATTTTAATTTAATGTTAAAATAATCATATCATGATTATTCTGTAATTTTTTTATTTGCTTTGAAAATTGTCTAATTCATACTAATCTAGTATTGTCTAAAATATATATCGATTTGTTCTAGATATAATTAGAAATTGTAATTTTAGACTTAGTTGTACCAACAAAAACTTAATTAATTTGTTATGAAAAATATACCAAAAGAAAAATCTAGTAGCCTCAAAACTCTCAGAAGAGAATTGGATCTTATTGATAATAATATACTACAAATGATAGTTAAAAGAGCACAACTTGCTACTAAAATATATGAAGCAAAGAAATCTGATAATTCTTTTGTATATCAGCCTGTAAGGGAAGCTGAAATTCTAAGAAAATTAAATTCGTCGGATTTATCCCCCCTTGACATTACTAAAGTTTGGGATATATGGAGGACAATGATTAATGCAAATATTAGTTTGCAATCCACTTTGCGTATACATGTCTGGGATAAAAAAGAAACAAACACTGATATATTATCTTATTTTGGTCCCGATGTTGAAGTTCATGAATTACCAGTTGCTTCTGACGGATCTAGAGAACGTAAGTCTGCAGAAGATGTTATGTTGAATAACCCGCAATCAGATATTATTGTAATTCCATTTTCTAGATGGGACTCGGATTACTCAATTGGAGGGAAGATCATAGGTGCGTTCCCTATGATTAGCAGAGACACTCCTAAGTATTTTGTTGTTGGAAAGAATAATTTCTTAAAGTCAAGTGATGACATCACTTTGTTTTCTGTAGTCTTTAATAATTGGAACATAGAAATTCCTAAAGAATTCGATGATAATAAAGATGACTACGAATGGGTATCAAGATGGTTTAGTGACTTAAAGAAACAAATGCAAAAAAAATTAGAGATAGATATAGAAATTGAATATTTAATCCCAAACCCTGGGGTTAAAAAATATTTAATAGGTGTTAAGGGATATTTTGATGAATCCTCGCAATTTATTAAATCTCTTTCAGCTAACGATTCTATTCAAAGCATTGAATTAAAAGGTATTTATCCTAATATACTGGTTTACAACAAAGGAAAATAGAAATTGAATAATCGCATCAATCCTGGTCCAGGAATTATGAAAATCAAACCATATGTTGGTGGAAAAAGTGGTGTTATTGGTAAAAAATCAATAAAATTATCTTCAAATGAATCGGCTCTCGGACCAAGTTCGCATGCTAAGGAAGCTTTTTTAAAAAGCTTAGACAGTCTTGCGATTTATCCAGATGGCCAGCAGTATGCACTTAAGGAAGCTATTTCGAAGAATAATAATATAGATGTTAACCAAATCATTTGTGGTGCGGGATCTGATGAGATTCTAACTCTAATTGGCAATGCATATCTTGTTCCGGGTGATGAAGTAATTTATTCTGAGCATGCTTTTATTTTGTATAAGATTATATCATTAGCAAATGGAGCGATTCCAATTGCAGCAACAGAAAAAAACTTAAAGGCTGATGTTGATTCAATGTTAAATTTAATTACACCTAAAACAAAAATTATTTTTATTGCAAATCCCAACAATCCAACCGGAACATATTTATCTACTGGTGAAATTAAAAGATTACATGCAAACATTCCAGAAAATATCTTGTTAGTTATTGACGGCGCTTATGCAGAATATGTTATAAATAGTGACTATGATTCGGGCATTGAATTGGTTTCTAATTATAGCAATGTAGTCATAACAAGAACTTTCTCAAAAGTACATGCCTTGGCTTCTCTGAGAATAGGTTGGGCCTATTGTCCAAATCATATAATCGAAGTATTAAATCGTATCAGGGGTCCTTTTAATGTCTCTATCCCAGCTATCATGGCGGGTGAAGCCGCTATGAATGATAATGAGCATGTTAAGAATTCTGTTGATCATAATACCAAATGGAGAGATTATTTGTATAATCATTATACGGAACTTGGCATTGAGGTTATTCCAAGTGTTGCAAATTTCTTATTATTAAATTTTAAGAATGTAGAAAACATAAATTCAAATAATTTAGAAAAATATTTAAATGATAAAAATATATATATTAGAAATGTTAAAGATTATGGATTGCCAACGCATTTAAGAATAACAATAGGAAGTGAAAAAGATAATAAAACTTTACTTGAGGAAATACATAAATATGTTGAAGGTAATCGGCTATGAGTAACGATACTAACAAGCCTTTGTTTAACGTGGTTGCAATAATAGGTATAGGTTTGATTGGTTCCTCAATTGCAAGGGCTATAAAGAAATATGGTTTAGCTTCAAAGGTCTATGGATATGCCAAAACGAATAGTACAAGAGATACAGCTAAAAAATTAGGTTATATGGACGAAATTTATGATAATGCTATAGAGACTGTAAAAGATGCTGATTTAACAATTCTTTGCGTACCAGTAGGAGCAAATTTGAGTGTTATTATGCGTATTGGCGAACACCTAAAGCCAGGATCTATCTTAACAGATGTTGGTTCGGTTAAAGGTTCTGTTATGAAAGATATAGAACCTCATATCTCTAAGGAAATAATATTTATTCCGGGTCATCCAATAGCAGGAACAGAGTTTTCTGGTCCTGAATCAGGTTTTGCTGAAATTTTTCAAAAAAAATGGTGTATTTTGACCCCGTCAGATAATTGCATTAAAGTAAAATTAAACCTTCTTATAAGTTTTTGGGAATCATGCGGCATGTTTGTTGATGTCATGAGTGCAGAGCATCACGATTTAGTTTTAGCAATTACAAGTCATGTTCCTCATCTAATTGCATATAATATTGTTGGTACCGCATCTGATCTAGAAAAAGTTACAAGATCAGAGGTGACAAAATATGCAGCTGGGGGGTTCCGAGATTTTACAAGGATAGCTTCGTCGGATCCTGTAATGTGGAGGGATATATTCTTAAACAATAAGGACGCCGTTCTTGAAATGCTAGGAAGATTTGTAGAAGATTTGACAGCCTTGCAAAAAGCTATCAGGTGGAGTGAAGGTGATAAATTAGAAGAATTATTTGTTAAGACAAGAGAGATACGAAAGAGTATTATTTTAAAAGAAAATGAAACGGATAACTTAAATGAAGAAAATAAAGTCTAATCAATTTTTTTGCTTTCTACAACCAACTCTTTGGTAGCATTTTCTATTCTGCTTTCAAGTTCTGACATAAATTTTGATGATGTTAAACCTGGATCAATCGGATCAAGAAATTTAATTATTATTTTACCAGGTATTTTTCTTAATTGATTCTTTGGCCAGTAAATACCTGAATTTAAAGCTACGGGTACACAGGGTATGTTTAAATTTTTATATAACGCGAATACTCCTCTTTTATAATCCGCAGCATTCGAAGGTTTTTGTCTTGTGCCTTCAGGAAAAATAATAATTGGTCTTTTGTTTTCTTTTGTTTTTTTAGTTCTTTGTATTAGCTCTTTTAAAGCCTTTGATCCAGAAGATCTTTTTATTGCTATATTACCAAATTTTATAGCATATAAACCAAAGAAGGGGATTAGGATAAGCTCTTTTTTAAGAATCATAATAGGATCTTCTAGTATGTGTAGATAATTTATTGTTTCCCAGGTAGACTGATGCTTTGAAGCAATTAGAGCCTTGTGATTTGGAATGTTTTCCTTACCCCTGACTTCGAAGTCAATTTTACATGTATGCAATAAAATATATTGTGAGCTTTTTGCCCATAATTTCAGTATTTTAAGCCCTGTCTTTTGTGGGATGATAAATAGAGGAAGGCAAATTATGCAAAATAAGACAAGATTTACAATGAACAAAAAATAATATATTACGGATCTTATTAGCATAAAAATTAAACTTTCGTATTATATTTTAAATATATAATAACATTATTGATAATCTCGTATATATGAGCTTTATATATTCGCCTGATAACATTTTTAACATATCTAATTTTTTTATATATTGTCTATCTTTATCGAACGTACTCTTTATTGGATATGGTATAAAGTTAGTATGTGGATTGATTTTTCTTAATATAATTAGACTTCTTTTTATATGGTAATTAGATGTTACCAGTAGAACAGAATTAAATTGATTTTTATTTACCCACTCAGCTGTTTCTAAGGCGTTTTCAAATGTATTTATTGCGTTATTGCCTAGGTCTACGCAACAATTAAATATTTTATCATTGCCAATATTTTTGGTCAATATATCATCTTTTGTTGTTTTTGGATGTACGCCAGAAATAAATAATTTTTTAGCTAATTTTTTCTCTAATAACTCAACAGCGCTTTCTATTCTATTTGACCCACCACTAAAAACAACAATGGCATCAACTGAGGCTGAAAATATTTGATTTTCTTCACCAATTAGGGACCCTCTGTACTTTACTACATCAATTACTATAACAATCAAGAAAATAACAGTAATAAGTATATATATTTTTTTAATAAATTTAATTTTTAATCTTCTTTATCTATTTTAAAATATTAATAATAGCTAAACGTGATGAAATCAATCCTATAAGTCCAGATAATAAAGGAACTATCAAAATAAATAAATATTCATAAATTTGAAAATTTGAAAAATTGATAATAACAATATCGGTTTCATACTTATAAACCATATTAAATAATTGGTTATAAAGTGGATTGATGAGAAGAATAGTTAACGCTGTTAGGATGCAGCCAATTACACCCCCTAGAATGCTTATATTAATAAATTTTACTTGTATTTGGTAGGCTATAAAATTTCTTGAAGCTCCCATTAAATTCAGAACTTGTATAATTTCTTTATTGCCAGCTAAAGCTGCGTTTGTTGCGAATATTACTACACTACATATTGCTATTGAGATTAATATTATTATAAGAGGACTGATAATATTAAATGTTTGCAAGAGACTGATTGAAATTTGAGATGAAGTTATTGTATTATTTATAAGGCTAATAGTGCAAAGCAATAAGGATATTGTGTAACACATTACAGATATTATGATTAATAAATACTTTCCTGCAACCCCGTCGTTTGGTATCAATTTAGTTGGCCTAGGGGCTAAAGATCTTATTCTATCTTTGTTTAAACTTTTTATACTTTCTAAACTAGACAATATTTTAATCTTATTTTTGTATTTTAATTTTTCCATTTTTTAATTCTATTACAGGTTTTTTAATTTGCTTAATTATTGCTGTATCATGAGTTGCTATTACAATAGATGTACCTAGTTTATTTAATTCAAGGAATAAATTTAATATACGTGACGCAATTTCCGGATCAACATTCCCCGTTGGTTCATCGGCAAGAATAATTTCTGGAGATCCTATAACAGCTCTTGCTATAGCAGCCCTTTGCTTTTCTCCTCCAGATAAAACCTCTGGTCTTAAATGTATACAATGCTCAAGGTTAACCCATTTTAATAGCTCTATCACATCTTTTTTGTAATTCATTTCATTTTCTCCCCTGACACGAAGGGGTAAGGCGATATTCTCATAAGTCGTCAGGTGGTTAAGAAGTCTAAAGTCTTGAAATACAAAGCCAATTCTTCTTCTTAATAATTGTTTTTTATAATTTGAAATTTTTGATATATCGTGACCAAAGACGGATAATTTCCCCTCTGAAGGTTTTAATGATAAGAATAATAATTTTAGCAAAGATGTTTTTCCGGCACCTGAAGAACCTGTAACGTAATAGAAGCCACCTGGTTCAATAGTAAGTGAAACGTTATTTAATATCTCTCTATTGAGATTATACCTTAGGCTAACATTTTCTAGTTCAATCAAATTATTTTCCAATCATTTTTTTGTATTGTAAAATATTGATTAATTATCCAGCCATGTGGCTATAGTATCCAAATTAATTAGATCATCAATTTTTTGGGCGTGCCTAATAACTTCATATTGGTCTTTACTAACTAATATTTCCGCTGCCATTGGTCGTGAGTTATAATTGGATGATTGAACCGCACCGTAGGCACCCACGGATTTTAGAGCAATCAGGCTACCTTTTTTAACAAAATTCATTTTTCTATTTTTGGCAAAAAAATCACCAGTTTCACAAATAGGGCCAACGATGTCAAAACGTTTACTTGATGTTCCAAGGTTATTGATTACAGGTAGTGTCTCATGGTATGCCCCGTAGAGTGTTGGTCTAATAAAATCATTCATACCGGCGTCAACTATAATAAATGATTTTTGAGGTGTGGTTTTTACATTAATCACTTTTGTAATTAATAGCCCTGAATTCCCTATTATGAATCTTCCTGGCTCAAAGTAAATTTGCGCACCTACTCCTTCAAAGATGGATGACACTAATTCACCATAATCATTGATAGAGAGGGGAGTTTCATTTTCATGGTAATCTATCCCCAGACCTCCCCCTAAATCAATATGATCTATTGTGTGGCCGTCTTTTCTTAACTGGGATACCAAGTCACGAATAATTAAAAATGCTTTTTGAAAGGGCTCTAGGCTTGTTATTTGACTACCAATATGAATGGACACACCTGTGATATTTATATTTTTTAAAGAAGAAGCTAATTTATACACCCTTGCAGAATCATTAAATTCAATTCCAAATTTATTTTCTGCCTTTCCTGTGGTAATTTTAACATGTGTTTTTGCATCTACATCTGGATTAACTCTAATAGAAACGTTTGCTTTCACCCTTTTTTCGGCGGCAATTTGATCTATTGTATGTAATTCTGACTCCGATTCAACATTTAAGCACGAGACATTGGATTCAATTGCATATGAAATTTCTTCGTCTGTTTTACCTACCCCTGAGTAGATAATATCTGATCCCTTTACTCCAGCATTAAGGGCTCTTTTCAACTCCCCACCTGAGACTACATCCATACCAGCTCCAAGATTTGCAAGGATCTTAATAATTGATTGATTTGAATTAGCTTTTACAGCATAGAATATTTTATGATCAATTTTCTCTAAGGATTTTGAAAATTTATTATACTGATCAACAATATGGCTGTTTGAATAGCAATAAAAAGGTGTGGGGTGTTTAGAGGCAATATCTATGATGCTTAAATTTTCGATATTTAGGATGTTTTTTTTATATTCAATGTAGTTCATTAAGTTTCTCAAATTAATTCATCTAATATAAAATCTTTTTCAGATTTATTTTCATACATAGGTTCTAGGGCACCTTTTATTCCACATGATGCGAGGGAAGCTGTAAAAGCTAAAATTATGCATAGCATTGTATATTTTTTTATCATAATAATTCCGTTCAATTTTATTAATCACGGTGTTAAATTTCGTTGTTAGCTTAAGCGCTTAACCCACTCGTTGGCTCTTTTTAATACCTCATGCGGGGATGTCCCTCCATATGAGCTTTTATTTAAAACCATGTTATCTATTGTAATTAAACTCATAATATCCTTTGGTATTCTTTTGTCTATTGTAAGTATTTCTTGTGGATCTAATTTGTCTAAGCAGGTGTTATTTTTTTCTGCAAGGGCAACCATTTTGCCAACAATATTATGAGCCTCTCTAAAAGGGATTCCAATTTTTATGACTAGCATATCGGCTATATCTGTAGCAATTGAAAAACCTTCTTTTGAAGCAGAATACATTTTATTAATATTTGGTTTCATGTCTCCAGCCATACCAATTAGTGCTAATAAAGAGATTTCAATAGTATCTATTGAATCAAAAAGAGCCTCTTTGTCTTCTTGCATATCCTTACTGTATGCGAGAGGTAGGCCTTTTAGAACTGTAAATAATGTAATAAGTGAACCTATTGTTCTTCCTGATTTTGCTCTTACTAATTCTGCTGCATCAGGATTTCTTTTTTGTGGCATAATCGAAGAGCCTGATGTGAACTTATCTGATAATTTGATATAATTAAATTCCGTTGACGACCAAAGAACTAATTCTTCTGCAAATCTAGATAGGTTAATTGCTGTTATCGCGATTATCGACATTGTTTCTAGGAGTAAATCTCGCGAAGAGACAGCGTCAAGAGAATTTGCCATAGGTTTTTTAAACCCAAGAATACTAGAGGTCATGAATCTGTCTATAGGGTAAGATGTTCCAGCAAGTGCTGCGGCCCCAAGTGGACATTCATCTAATCTTTTTAGGCAATCTGCAAAACGACCTTTATCTCTTTCGGCAAGTTCAACATACGCCAACAAGTGATGACCAAATGTAATTGGTTGAGCGCTTTGTAAATGGGTAAAGCCTGGCATAATGGTACCGTGATATTTTAGGGCATTTAAAGACAGCGTTTTTTGATAGCCCTGGATTAATCCAATAATGTAATTAATCTTTTCACGTAAATATAATTTTATGTCTGTTGCAACTTGATCATTTCTCGATCTTCCTGTATGCAGCTTTCCAGATAAATCTCCAATCAATTCATTTAGCCTATTCTCAATATTCATATGAATATCTTCTAGGGCAACCGAAGTTTTAAAATTATCAGTCTCAATTTCTTTTTTTATTTCCTTTAGACCATTAACAATTTTCTTTGATTCTTCCTTTGTGATTATAGACACTTCTCCTAACATTGTTGCGTGCGCAATGGAGCCTTGAATATCTTGAAGTGCGAGTCGAATATCGAAGTGTATCGAAGAGTTTATTATTTCCATTATTTTATCAGGACTGTTAGCGAATCTGCCGCCCCACATTTTATTAGCCATAGATTTTTTTCTTTTTAAACAATATTTATAGTTTTTATCTAATAGTATGATGTTATATTACGTTATTAATCTTAATTAAATATGTATTATATATTATTTAAAACTATCTATCTACTGTGATATTGATGTTAAGGAGTATTAATGTTTGTAAAAACCTTTTCCTGTTTTCTTTCCTAACAAGCCCTTATCTACATATTGAACAAGAAGTGGGCAAGGTTTGTATTTTTCGTTAGAAGTTTCAGTATATAATGTCTGCAGTATATACAAGCAAGTATCAAGTCCGATGAAATCTGCAAGTTCCAGGGGTCCCATAGGATGGTTTGCCCCAAGCCTAAGAGCTTGATCAATAGAGTTAACATCGGCTACACCTTCATTTAGCGTATAAATAGCTTCATTGATCATCGGTATAAGAATCCTGTTAACAATAAATGCTGGAGAATCCTTTGAAATCACAAATTTTTTATCCAAGGATCTGACAAATTTTCTTGCAATATTCAGAGTGCTACTGTCTGTTAAGTCTCCCTTAATTAATTCAATTAAATTTGTCATATGAGGTGGATTCATGAAATGGATACCAATGAATTTATTAGGTCTAATGAATGTTGAGGCTAAGTTTGATATAGATAATGAAGATGTATTGGTTGCAACGATGGCTTCTTTTTTAAGATATTTCTCTAATTCTCGGTAAATATCACTTTTTATTTTCTTATTTTCTATTACGCATTCTATAACAAGGTCAATACTTGATAATTTATTTAGATTATTTATTGGTTCAACTAAGCTAAGCGCGGCTTCTTTTTCTATTCGATTGATATTTTTTATCTTAAGTTGATAGGATAAATTTTTATTAATTTTTTCTAATGCAATATTTATTAATTTTGAATCAATGTCGTACAGTTTTACTTTGTACCCCGAGGCTGCGCAAACATAAGCGATACCAGACCCCATTTGCCCTGCGCCTACGATGCCTATTGACATAAGATTCATTATTTACCTTCAGAGTTTTGGATAAATCTATTTTATGTTATTTAATCCATCTTCTAGTTCAGGGATTGCATCGAATAAATCTGCAACCAACCCATAATCTGCAACTTCAAATATTGGCGCTTCCTCATCTTTGTTGATTGCAACGATTACCTTAGAATCCTTCATTCCAGCTAAATGTTGTATTGCGCCTGAAATACCAACTGCAATATAAAGATCTGGTGCTACAACTTTTCCAGTTTGTCCAACTTGGTATTCGTTTGGAACAAACCCAGCGTCAACAGCTGCTCTACTTGCCCCGACGGCAGCCCCTAATTTGTCTGCTATTTTATCTAACATGGAAAAGTTGTCACCAGATTGCATTCCTCTTCCGCCTGATATAATTATTTTAGCTGACGTAAGCTCGGGCCTTTCACTTCCAGATATCTTCTCTTCAATAAATTCAGATAAACATGGGTTAGCTGTTGCATTAAGAATCTCAATTTCTGTATTGTTTTCGTTAGTTGCAGCATCAAAGGCAGTTGTTCTTACGGTTATAACATTTTTTTCAGTGGTAGTTCTTATTGTTGCAATTGCATTTCCTGCATAGATAGGTCTTTCGAATGTATTTTTATCGATCACTGCTGTAATCTCAGAAATTTGCGAAACATCAAGTGTAGCTGCAACTCTTGGTAGAATATTCTTCCCATTAGTTGTTGCAGGTGACATTAATGTTTTGTAATCTTTCATTAGACTAACAATTAGATCTGAAACTGGTTCTGCTAGCATATTCTGATAATAAGATTCCTCTACAATTATTACTTTAGAGGCGTGAGTTACTTTAGATGCCTGAGTAGCCACGCTCATACAATCATTTCCAACGACTAAAATATCAATAGTGTCGCCAATTAAATTAGCTGCAGTAACTGCCTTATTCGTTGATTCTTTTAACTTGATATTATCGTGTTCTGCTAATATTAATGTTGCCATTATATAACTCCTGCTTCATTTTTTAATTTTTCAACTAACTCTTTAATAGTCTCAACTTTTCCGCCGCCTTGTCTTTTTGGAGGTTCCTCAATTTTTATGACATCGAGTTTTGGTGTCATATCAATATTAAGATCATCAGGTAAGTATTTATCAATTATTTTTTTCTTTGCTCTCATTATATTTGGTAAAGACGCATATCTTGGTTCATTTAACCTTAGATCTGTTGTTATAACGGTTGGTTTTTGTAGTTTGATCGTCTGTAATCCTCCATCGATCTCTCTTGTAACTATTACTTGATCATCTTCGAAAGTAATCTTTGATGCAAATGTTGCCAGAGAACAGTTCATTAACGCTGATAGCATTTGTCCAGTTTGACTGCAATCGTCATCTATAGCTTGTTTACCAAGTATTATAATGTCAGCTTCTTCTTTTTTAACAATTTCATTAATTAATTTTGCTACTATCAGAGGTTCAGGTGAATGTTCTGTCTCTATATGTATGCCTCTATCCATGCCCATTGCAAGGGCATTTCTAATAGTCTCTTGACATTGAGATGGACCTATAGATAGGGCAATAGTTTCTTCGACTTGACCGGATTCTTTTAATCTAATAGCTTCTTCAACAGCAATTTCATCAAAAGGATTCATAGACATTTTAATATTTGTTAAATCTATATCTTGACTTTGTGAGTCAACTTTGATTTTTACATTGTAATCTACAACTCTTTTAACAGGCACAAGAACTTTCATTAAAAAATCTCCATTTATATTTTTATTATTTATACCAAAAGATTGTTAATTATAAAATATATTTATTTATATCCGATAATCTGCCTTATCTATTAGCTCCAGGGACCCATAAAATATCATCCTTATTTAATTTTAAATTTGCATATCGACTTGCAACAAAAAGTAAATCTGATAATCTGTTGATGTATTTAAGCGCAGGTGATCCGATTTTTTTAATTTCTACCTGATTTACGGTAATCATCTCTCTTTCGGCTCTTCTTGAAACAGTTCTAGCTATATGTAGATAGGAAGAAGCTTTGGACCCACCAGGTAATATGAATGATTTGAGGGGAAGTAATTCTGCATTCAATAAATCAATTTCTTTTTCTAGTCTAATTACTTGTTCGTTATTTATTCTTAAGTAATTTTTACTTTCCTGTTCATTGTTTTCTGGAACACATAAATCGGCACCTAAATCAAATAAATCATTTTGAACGCGAAATAAGATAGAATCAAGTTCTTTGAGTTCTTTTATTATAAGATATTGCCTTGATGTTCCTATAAATGAATTTGTTTCATCGACGCTACCATATGCGCTTATCCTAGGAGAATCCTTGCGTTGTCTATCTCCACTTCCTAGAGATGTTGTTCCATCGTCCCCAGTACGAGTGTATATTTTATTTAGCCTAACGATAGCTGTACTCCTTTCTTAATATTATTTTTTATAATAAAAATATATGATAACTACAATGATAGCAATGAATTGAGTAATTACTCTTAATCTCATTAGATTCTGCGATTTATGCGAGCTACCTTTTCTTATCATGTTGAATATTCCTAAGACCAGAACTAGGAAAACTGATCCAATTGATAATGGTAGTAATATATTTAATAATGTATCCATTTGAACTTTCAATTTGTATGTAATATTATTTATTTTGTATGAATTCTATATAGATATAATGTTTTTATTTAATTTTTCAAAATAATCATTGTATTTATCAATTTTTGTTAGGCGAATAATATCAGAAACACTTGTTCCTTCAGATTTTAATTGCTTTAAGCTAATAGAATTTTTAGACTTGCTTAATTTTTTACCATTTTTATCCTTTAATATTGGATGGTGACAATATTTTGGTATTTCTAAATCGAATAAACGGTAAAGCAATATTTGAATATGTGTTGTTTCGTAAAGATCCTCTCCTCTCGTGACATGGGTTATGTTTTGATTAGAATCATCAATAACAACACTTAAATTATAACCTGCAGCATTGTCTTTGTTTAGTAATATTGGATTACCCCATTTTAATGGGTTTGCTTTGATTGAATTCATAAAATAATGCTTTGGTCCCAGATCTCTAAAAAATAGATCACCATTAATATTTTTTAAAGCTTGATTGGTATCGAATCTTTTTTTTGTTGAATCATCGTTATTTTTCATAAATTTTTCAGCTATTTCTTTAAGAAATATTAGATTTCCATCGGGATCAAAGTCATCTCTGTTGTTATTCAATGAAGATTTTTTTTGTTCTTTGTTTTTAGTTTTTGCATTATAAATTAATTCATCGTCTTGTAGCTTATTTATAGCTTTCTTGTATAAAGAAATATTATCCGACTGGAAGCGAATGGGTTTCTCCCAATCTACCCCTAACCATTTTAAATCTTCATATATCTGGTTAATATATATATCCTTAGACCTTGTTTTATCTAAATTATCTATTCTTAGTATAAATTTTGCATTTAATGATTCGGCAATTTTCTTTACGAATAATGCTGAAAAAGCATGACCTAAATGCATAAAACCATTTGGGCTAGGAGCGAATCTTACGCATAATTTTTTTTGTTTTATTTTAAAAATTTCTTTACCGCTTTAGTTGTTTGTTTGTATATCATATAAACTAATGAATTTTAGCTAAAAGGGGAAGTTAAGATTAAAATATCAAGAACAAATTCTACAAACAAAAATAAAACAAAACATTTAGTTTTTATTCTGCATGGTTACGGTGCAGATGGAGATGATATTATTGGGATTGGAGACGAATGGAATAATTTATTCCAAGAGGTTGAGTTTATCGCTCCAACAGCTCCTTATACCTGTGATAGCAATCAAGATGGCTATCAATGGTTTAAAATTCCTAGTATTGATAAATATAAAATAAACAATGAAATTGAGACATCGGCGTCAGAGCTTAATGATTTTATTGACAATGAATTGGATATAAGAAATTTAACCTCTTCTGATATGTCGATAGTTGGATTTAGTCAAGGAGGTATGATGGCCCTGTATTTGGCGGTTACAAGGCTCAAAAAGCCATTATCGGTTATTAGTTTTTCAGGTCTAATGTTGCAGGGTATTTGTATTGAAGAAAACGTTAAACTGCCATCTATCCTAATGATTCACGGTGATGAAGATTTGGTTGTTTCACCGGAATACATGGCATCTTCTGTAGACTACTTTAAGAATGCTAATATAAATATTGAATCTCATCTCATCCAAGGATTGGGACATGGTATTGATAGTACCTGTATTTCTATAGGGGCTAGTTTTTTGAATGCTAGAATTAAAACTTCAAAGGATTCTTAGTATAAGTTTTTATGGATTTTTTTATTTTTTTGGAAATACTTAGAATGCAATAAGATTGGTAGCGATAATATAACTATAAATATAGATATAAAAAAATTATAAGTAGCTAATGATAAGCCTAGAATTTTTTGCGGTTTCGAACAGTCAATATTTTTGTATTTTACCAAGGATTCTAGTAAATCATTGGTAATGATTTCTTGATTAACCTTAATTTTATTAGGTGAGCAAGAGGAGATTATCTCCCAAAAATTAAACTCAACTCCTACGTGGTATAACGCAAGATAAGATGAATAAGCCATAGTTATGGATGATAAAAATATAAAAAATAAATCAAATTTTTTTATATTTACTCTATGTAATATGTAGTTAACAAATAAAAGTCCTATCACTATAAAGTAAGGTATCCGTTGCTTTAAACATAAAGGACAAGGCTCAAAGCCAAAAAAAAATTCTAATATATATGCTGACGCCAATACAACGAGACAAGTAATTAGTATTACTGTTGATGTTTTAATTTTTTTTTTAATTATATTAAAAATCATATAAGTATCCATAGGCATAAAATAGGTATAAAAGCTATAATTGTAAACATAACAATGATATTACGTTTGTGATTATAATATATTCTCTTACTTTTAATATATTTTATAATAGCAGGGCTTGTGTAACATAATGTGCAAGTTAAAATAAAATACCTTAACAGCCTTCCAAGAAAGCATGCGATTATAAATTTGTAAATACTTACGGACATTATACCGCTTGCTATAGTAACAATTTTAAAAGGAAAGGGTGTAATGGCTCCTATTAATATGAACCAAGTGCTATAGGTAACATAGTTTTTTTTAAACGTAATAAAATCTCCACTAAGACCGTAGGTGTCTATAATTATTTTTCCGATTGATTCTTCAAAATAAAATCCAATAAAGTACGCTATTATAGCTCCTACAGTTGATGACAACGCGGCTATTAAAGTAAATTTTAGAAATCTTCTAGGGTATTTAACTGTAGCAGGTATAAGTAAAAGCTCAACTGGAACTGGGTTAAAGATGCTTTCTGTTATTGAAAATATGCTTATATAAAGTCCTATAAACTTTTTATTAGAGTACTGTAATATTTTATTTTTGATATATCTTCTCATTATATATTTTTTTCTAAAATTGCCTAAAAAAACATCAATATGATTAATTGTTAAACATAAATTTTTAACAATAAAATTCTACCAAAATTTTTTTTTCATATAAACAGTGGTTTATGTCAATAATATAGTTTTGGCATGAATACTGCATATTTAATTAGCATGGGTATAGTTGCATAGCATACGTATTATAAGTAAATATTATGAAGCTTAACTTAATAATTGGATAAAAAATATATAAAAGATAGGAGATATTATGTTTAATTCTGGGGATACAGCATGGATTTTAACTTCAACTGCATTGGTTTTAGTTATGACAATGCCTGGGTTGGCGCTTTTTTACGGTGGATTAGTTAGGTCGAGAAATATATTGTCGGTACTAATGCATTGCTCCGCAATTTGCTGCGTTTCTTCTGTTTTATGGTTTATATTAGGTTATTCGTTAGCTTTTTCAGGAGATGGGGCCTACATTGGTAGTCTTTCTAATGTATTTTTATTAGACATGGCTCGGGAGTCTGCAATGGGTAGTATACCAGAGTCTGTATTCTTTAGCTTTCAAATGACTTTTGCCGTTATAACCCCTGCTTTAATTGTTGGTGCCTACGTGGAGAGAATTAAGTTTGGCGCAGTCTTATTATTTTCTTCTTTATGGTTACTTTTAGTATACGTTCCTGTGTGTCATTGGGTATGGGGCGGAGGTTGGTTAGCCGATATGGGTATTCTTGATTTTGCTGGTGGGATTGTTGTTCACGTAACAGCGGGTGCCTCTGCATTAGTTATCGCAATTGCTTTAGGTAATAGATCTGGATTTCCAAATCAAATTTCTCCTCCACACGCACCTTGGATGGTAATGGTTGGTGCTGCCATGTTATGGGTGGGATGGTTTGGTTTTAATGCCGGTAGCGCATTAAGTGCGGGTTCTGATGCAGGTATGGCGTTATTAGTTACCCATTTATCAGCTGCGACAGCTTCTTTAGTTTGGTTAACAATTGAATGGATTCGTTTTGGCAAACCTAGTTTGATTGGTTTGGTAACAGGTACAATTGCTGGTTTGGCAACTGTTACACCTGCATCTGGGTTTATTGGTCCAGTTGGTGGTTTAGTGTGCGGTTTAGTTGGTGGTGGGGTCTGTTATTATTGTGTTGATTTAATTAAAGGGCGATTCAATATTGATGACTCTCTAGATGTATTCGCAGTTCATGGTATTGGCGGGGCAACTGGTACTATTCTTGTTGCATTTCTAGCTCTAGAGTCTATGTCTGGCGTTGGTTTAGGTGACGTTTCTGCTATGAGCCAATTGAAAACTCAGATCATAGGGATTGGAGCTGTGTTAGTTTGGTCTGTGATCATAACTCTTGCAATAATTTATATTACTAGAAAATTAGTTGGCCTTAGAGTAGAATTAGAGGATGAGATGGAGGGTTTGGATTACAAAGCTCACGGTGAAACTGGTTATAACCTATAATAAACGGGGCGATTAAAATGAAGATGGTAACAGCAATTATACAAACCCATAAATTAGATGAGGTTCGCGAAGCATTGAATGCTATCGGTGTTAACGGGATGACTGTAACTGAAGCTAAGGGCTACGGAAGAACTAAAGGTCACACTGAGATATATAGGGGAGCTGAATACCAGATTAACTATATTCCAAAATTTAAGATAGATCTTGTTGTTGACGATAGCATAGCTGATAATGTTATTGAAACTATTGTAAAGACAGCAAATACTGGTAAAATCGGCGATGGTAAAATATTCGTTTGGGATATTGAAACAGCTATTCGCATCAGAACTGGTGAAAAAGATCAACAAGCGCTTTAATAAAGCTTGTTTGCAATATAATTTTCTTTAATATATACCTTGCGTAAGCAGTTGTATTATTGCTTATGCCCCTGTGGCGGAATTGGTAGACGCGACAGATTCAAAATCTGTTGTCTTAGGGCGTGCTGGTTCGAGTCCGGCCAGGGGCACCATTTATATTTGTTATAACTATAATTTTGGTCAAAAAATGGATTTGGGTATACAAGGAAAAAAAGCATTAGTACTGGGGGCTTCGAGCGGCTTAGGAAGAGAAATTTCAAAAAAATTAGCTGACGAAGGTTGTAATCTAGTAATAGCGTCTAGGGACGCAGTTAAGTTAGGGCTATTGGCTACTGAAATTAGAGATAAATCAGGGGTTGAAGTAGAAATTTATCAAGTTGACTTACAAAGAATTGAAGACTTAACTCTACTATGTTCTTTGATTGAAGAAAGAATGGAAATAGACATATTGGTTAATAATACCGGTGGTCCCCCGCCGAGTAGTTCGTTAAATGTAAGTGATGATATTTGGTCTAACTATATTCAGTCCATTATCCTAAGTACCATAAAAATAACTGAGTCAGCTGTAAAAAGAATGAAAGATTTAAATTGGGGAAGGGTTGTTACGATCACTTCGTCTGGAGTTGTTCAGCCTATAGAAAATTTAAGTATTTCCAATACCCTAAGACCAGCTATCGTCGGTTTTATGAAATCTTTATCGAATGAAATTGCGCAACACAATATTACTGTAAATACCATAATTCCAGGAAGAATTCTAACAGATCGATCTACGGTAATAAATACAGTTAAAGCTAAAAAATATAATATTTCTTACGAAGAGATGCTTGATAAATCAGCTCAAGAAATTCCAATGAAGAGATTTGGTTCTCCAGAAGAATTTGCTTCAGTTCTTGCATTTCTTGTTAGTGAGAGGGCAAGTTACGTTACAGGGCATATGATGCGTGTTGATGGAGGTCTTATTAAAAGCATATAATCGTAATATTAGGGGTTTAGAAAAATGGATAATAATAAAAATCAGAGAATAGGTGGTCATGTTTTAGTTGATCAACTGTTACTTAATGGTGTTGATACAGTCTTTTGCGTTCCGGGCGAGAGTTATTTGGGTCTTCTTGATGGGCTTTATAAGAATAAAGATAAGATTAAATTAATAACAGCAAGACATGAAGCTGGGGCTTCAAATATGGCAGATGCTTATGCTAAGTTAACGGGGAAACCGGGTATATGCGCTGTTTCTAGGGGGCCTGGAGCAACAAATGCCGCAAATGGTATTCATACAGCTTTTCAAGATTCAACACCACTGATACTGTTAATTGGTCAAGTTTCAAGAGGCGAAAAGGATAGAGAAGCTCAACAAGAGATAGAATACAAAGATATGTTTGCCCCTATGGCAAAATGGGTTGCTGAGATTAATGATGCAGATAGAATACCTGAGTATATTAGTAAGGCCTTTTATATTTCTCAGTCAGGTAGACCAGGTCCTGTTGTTTTGTCTATTCCAGAGGATATGTTAACAGATATTGTTAGTTGCTCCGACGCAAGTCCTGCAAGTATCATTCAAGCGTCACCTTCAGTTGATAAGATTAATGATTTATATAAAAATCTAAAGAATGCGAAAAGACCAATAATTATAGTAGGAGGTTCTACATGGAACCAAACGGCAATAGACAATCTTACTAAATTTGTTGATGAAAATAAAATACCAGTTATTACTTCTTATAGAGCTCAAGATCATTTTGATAATCGTAATGATAATTATATTGGTCATGCAAGTTATGCTATTGAGGAAAAGACTAGAAATAGGATTGAGGATAGTGATTTTATTCTAGCGATTGGAGCAAGGTTAGGAGAAGTAACTACGCTTGGGTATAAGATATTGAAAGTACCGGTCCCAGATCAATTTTTAGTCCACGTGCACCCTGGTATTAATGAGATAGGTTCTGTGTATTCTCCGAATATAGGCATTAATAGTGGTATGCAGGAATTTGCATTTGAACTTTCAAAGTTACAAAAAATTGATAATCCAGCATGGAAGAATTGGGTTGAAGAGGCAAGGTCTGAGTATTTAGATTTTATTAAACCTTCACCTATCAGTGGAGCGGTTAATTTTTCAGAGATTATTTCTTATTTAAATGACACATTAGAAGATGATGCTGTTATGATTGTTGGATCAGGTAATAACTCGCAATGGGTTCATCGATATTATCAGTACAGAGGGTTAGGGTCACAACTTGTAACTACGTCGGGGTCTATGGGTTATGCTGTACCAGCTGCAGTGGCAGCAAAAATTGTGTACCCAAAGAGAACTGTTGTTAGCGTAAATGGAGATGGATGCTTTATGATGTTAGGTCAAGAGATGGCAACAGCAATTCAATATAAATTGAACCCTATTTTTATAGTGGTAAATAATTCTATGCTTGCTACTATTCGAATGCATCAAGAGAGATCATATCCAGGTCGAGTCATTGGAACCAACTTAATAAATCCTGATTTCACAGCTTTAGCAAAAGCATATGGAGCATATTCTGAAACTATTAAAAAGACTGAAGATTTCTCAGGAGCTTTTGACCGCGCAGTGAAATCTGGCAAATGTTCGCTTTTAGAGGTATTTGTTGAACCAAAAGCAATTACCCCATCGTTAGAAATTGGTAAAAATATTGGATTAATTTAAAATAGGAGATTTTTATGATAGTTGAAGAAAGAATTTACACTTTGTACCCAGGTAAAGCAAAAGTTTGGATGGATACCTATGAGAAATACGGATTAAAAATTCAATCAGAAATTTTAGGTAATATGGTAGGGTATTTTTCTACAGAATTTGGTCCGCTAAATCAGATTATTCACATGTGGGCATATGAAAGCTACGAAGAAAGAATGAGAAGGAGAGGTCTTCTTTTCCAATCAGAAGAATGGCTTTTATTTTTACAAAAAGTAAAAGAGCTGATTATAAGTCAGGAGAATAAATTATTAACTCCTGCTCCATTCATTGATTTAGGGAAAAAATAAGTTAAGCAAAGAAATGATACCTACAGGGTCTTCTAGAAATAGTAAACTAAAATTTATTGCCAATAGCATATAGTTCTTATTTCCTGAAGATCTTTGTCCAACATGACTGTAAAGAGCTAAGGTTTCTATATCTTTGTTTGTTTTATTTTTTTCATCGGATAAGATTTTATTTTTGAGCAATAGTGACTCAAAGGCTTCTTTGCGGTGAATAACGATTGCTGGGATAGTAAATAAAATGAGCATTGTGGCGCCTGTTTTTACATAAATTCCACTTAAGATTAACAAGCTACCTGCAGTCATTAACGTGAGTCCGATGTAAAATGAAATATAGCTTATGAAGTTAATGTAATTTTTTTTAACTCTTGTATTTTTATATAAGACACTTGTTCTTTTTATACTAATTTCCCGTCTAAATGCTGAGGATCCTGTCATATATGATCCGTGGAGATAGATATAGCTAATGCCACACCTAATTATGAACAGACCAATATCATCGTATGTTACGCTTTCCATTTTATTATTTAAACCTGTTAGTTTATATGTTTTTTATGCTCTAATAATTCATATAATAGAGTATAGATGATATTGTTTATGTTAACTAAGATTAATAAAGTTTTTTATTATGAAGCATTTGGTATTATTTTTTTTAACTTTAATTTTAACTGTATCGTGCTCACTCTTGCCAGATTACCTTGACCAAGATATAAATCTTTTAAAAAAAAATATGAATACCAATTCTATTATTCTGAACTCTTATAGAAATTTAAACAATACAGCTGTTCTAGCAGAAGATCCTAACTTGTCGTACCTTGCTGAGGTACATGCTGTTTATTCATCGCAGAGCATATTATCCAGTAGCTTATCCAAAGATAAGGAAAATCTTAAAAAAAAATTAGGTTATATAGATAAAAAATATACGAATATTGTTAAAATTACAAACGAGGGAAAAGCAAGTCTTTTCGAAGTAATGGAATTATGGCAAGAGAATGAAGGTGATAATAAAAATTTGTTAATAGATCCAGCTAAGTATTTTGGTATTGCCCATATCTTTGTTGAAGATAGTAAATATAAACATTATTGGGTATTAATTATTGCAACGTCAAATTAATAAAATTCATTAAAGGGAATAAATTTTATTAAATCTCCTTCATAAATATTTTCAGTTTCTTCATTAATTTCAATTAATCCGTCAGTAAGTCTTAAAGATGATAATATTGCTGAACCTGAATTTTCATATTTTCTTATATTAAGGATATTGTCTTCATAGCATATCTTTCCTCTTAGGAATTCTCTTCTACCCAGTTTCTTATTTTTAAGGCTAAATCCAGCAGGTAATAAAAATCGTTGTGGTGTTCTAACAAGTCCATTTCCAAGTCTTCTAATTAGAGGAAATCCATACAAATAAAGACAAATAATAGAGGCAACAGGATTTCCTGGTAACATTAGTATGTTTTTCTGATTAAATGTACCAAGGCCCATAGGCCTTCCTGGCTTTATCGCCAATTGCCATATATCAAGATCACCATACTTATTGATAGTTTTTATTACATGGTCTTCTCCGCCTTGACTGACTCCACCTGTAGTTATTATCAAGTCACATTCTTCGGTAGATTTTTCAAGAATATGTTGCAAATCAAGAGGATTGTCTTTAATTACACCGTAATCGTAAATTGTGACCGGTAGTTTTTTTAGTGCATTATTAATGGTATAATAATTGCTATCATATGATTCAGATTGTTCAAGAATTTCTCCCGGACGTTTTATTTCATTGCCTGTTGATATAATACCAATATTTAATTGATTAAATACATTAATATTCCGTAACCCTAGAGATGCTAGCATTCCAATGTCAATCTCATTTAATTGATGGTTTTTGTTTAAGACCAATTGATTCTTTTTTATATCTTCTCCGGCTTTTCTTATGTTTTGATTAATTTCTAATGATTTATCAATCTTTATCTGGTTATTATTTAGAATAACAATATCTTCTTTCATAACTATCGCATCGGCACCTTTAGGAACTATTGAGCCGGTAAATATTTCTATGGCCTCTGCTTCCCCAAGAATGTAAGTCTTGCTATCTCCTGCAATAATTGTCCTATATACATTAAATGTATTTTCTTTATTCTCTTTCAAATCAGAACATCTGATTGCATAACCATCAACAGCAGAATTGTTGTTTGCTGGTATATTGGATGTTGAAGTTATGTTGAAAGAAACATATAAACCAAGCGCTTTGTTGATTTCAAGATTGCTCAATCCTGTTTCGTATGATTTTTTTTGTTCTATAAAATTTAATAAATCTTCGTGCTTATTAATTTTTTTATTCTCAGTCAAACAATTATTTGAAATGTCTACTGTTATTTTATTCACAGTTAATCTCATTATGTTTTTTAATTATAAAATTTGATACCGCATCGTAATCATTTGAATTAAAGATTATTTTGTTTTGACTAACCTTTGTGTCACTGCTGATAGCTATAATGTTTTCTGCTATATCTTCATTTTTGTAATCATATTTTTTATATCTTCGTACTTCTATTTTTGGTATTTTACTATTTTTATAACCTTCTACTAATATTATATCAGTATTCTCAAATTTTTTTATGAGATATTCTAATTCAGGTGTTTCTTTGCAACTATTTATTAATGCCCATTTATTTTCCGTTGATAATATCACCTGGTGCGCGCCCGCTATTCTGTGTTGATAACTGTCCCTTCCAGGTTCATCTATTTGCACTTCATGATGGGCATGCTTAATAGTTGATACATTGTATTTTTTTTTAACTAAAATTTTAATTATATTTATGATTAAAGTTGTTTTTCCTGTATTTTTTAGCCCTACAATTCCAATAATAAATGGTTTTTTTTTCATTTTCTCCCCCCTACCATTTCATTGGCTAATTTTAAATCTTCTGGTGTATTTATATTAAAAAAAGGATCGTTTGGTGAAATAAAATTTATTGCATAAACGCCATATTTATAGGTCCAGCTGTCTATCTTCCTAGATCCTGATAATATATCCTTCCTTAAATCATGGCTAAGTGAGATTGGCCATATAGCAAAAACTGGATTTTTTCTCCCTTGCCAACTAGCACATATAATTTTCTCTGGTCTGGCTATGGCCGTGCTATATAGTTTTTCTACTAGATTATAAGGAAAGAATGGAGTATCCGTAGCGATACTAACAATATATTTTTTATTTTTTTGGTTTTTCCTTACCCATTCCATTCCACTTAATATCCCAACTAGTGGTCCTAGATAGCCATCCATAGTATCCTGAATTATTGGGAAAGAATATTTTGAGAATCTATCGGGATCCCCGTTTGCATTAAGAATTATAGATTTATTTTGTGGCAATATTTTTTGTAGAATTTTATCTAAAATAATTTCTTTTTCTAGACTTCTTAAACATTTATCACCGCCTCCGAGTCGACGAGACTGGCCGCCTGCTAAAAGAAGAACAGCTACCTCATTGTTAATCATTTATAATCCTTTCAGATCCTGATAATACAATATATCTGCTTCCTCTTGCTCTTCCTATTAGAGTTAATCCAGCCTCTCTAGCAAGGTTTACACCCCACGCTGTAAATCCAGAGCGAGATATTAAAATTGGTATATTCATTTTAACGCATTTAATGATCATTTCTGACGTCAGTCTTCCTGTTGTATAAAATATTTTATCATGTGTAGATATATTGTTTATACGGCAGTATCCAGTAATTTTATCTATAGCGTTATGTCTACCTACATCCTCCATATAAATAATAGGCGTATCTTGGTCGCATAAGACACAGCCATGAATAGCGCCAGTTTTGAGATACAGAGAGGGGCATGTATTTATTAACTTTATCAGTGAGAATATCCATTTTATCTTAATAAATATATCTTTCCTTAAATTAATTTTATCAAAGTTATCCATAATATCACCGAATGTTGTACCTTGAGCACATCCGGAAGTTTGAATTTTTTTCTTTAACTTTTCTTCGTAATTTGTTTTTTTATCGGTCCTTACAACTATAGTATTGATATCTTCTTCGTAATCTATACCCATTATGGTATCTTTTTCACACAGCATACCTTGGTTAACAAGGTAACCAATGCTTAATTCTTCTAGATAATCACCAATTGTCATCAGAGTTACAATTTCTTGATTATTCAAATACAGGGAAATAGGCTTTTCTTGAATAACGTATGTTATTACCTCATCTCCAGCATGATCTATCGCAGATATTGTCTCGAATAAGGATTCGTCATCTGGATTTGGTTTAACTGTAAATTTTTTCATTTTTTCTAATAACTTTAAATACGAAAGGTTTTGTGCTATCTAGAGTATTTATAATACCATTGGATATTTTTTTGTATATATTTAATTTACAGAACGAACGTTTTGTTTTAACTGTGAAGCTGATTTCAAGGAGTCTTTTTTGAGTGAATTAAAATATTTAGATTTAGTTGGATTGCAATGCCCAATCCCAGTTCTAAAAATTAGAAAAGCAATAAGAGATATGCAATCAGGTGATATCATGAGTGTTGTTGCATCAGATAAAGCTGCGAAGATAGACATACCTCATTTCTGCAATGAAAGTGATAACGTTTTGATAGAAATTTATGAAAAAAATGATCTGATTTATTGCAAGATAAAGGTTGTATAAATTTATATTTTTTTTCTTAAGCTATTGAGTACCAATGCACTAAATACCAAAATAGCACCTAAGTATTGCGCTGGCATTAATTTTTCTTTTAGGATAATGGCAGCAGCAATGCCGGTCATTATTGGCTCTGCATTAAAAAATAAACTTGATATGATTGGGGTGGTGTACTTAAAGGATAGTATTTGAAAATAATAGGCTAGGACATAGCATGCGGCCATCAATACCATTGGGTAAAGCATTTTTAATGATGTTATTTCAACGAAATTATATATTACGAAGGAAATTAATGTAATTATTGGGAATGCTAGAAGATGCATCCAAAAACCAATTAGAAACGGGTTACTTTTTTTTGCAGCCACTGCTCCTGAAAAATATAAAAAAGTAGCAGATATGCTTGAGATAAAAGCAAGCAGCACACCAACTAAATTTATGTTATTTAAATCTGGTGTAATTACTAAAGTTAGACCAAGGAAAACAAATATAAATACAAAAATTTCAATGTATTGAAGCTTTTCATTCTTAAAAACTATGCTGTAAATCAATATTTGTATAGGAAAAGTAAAAAAAATTATTGCAGCCAAAGATACTGAAATAAAATTTATAGAACCAACGTAGCATAGGCTTATAAGAGTTGTAGTTACAGCCATTATTGCAATATCTTTTCTAACATTTTTAGGTAAATTAAAATTTTTCTTTGTTGATTTTAGAACAAAAAAAGAGATTATAAGCATTATCATAGCTCTAAAAGCTGCCGAATAAATTGTTGGGATACCATTGTGCGCGCCGAGAGCTGCTAGTGGATTATTGAACCCATAAGCTACAGACGAGCCTAATGCAAATAGGGCACCTTTTTTATTATTTATTTTGTTTATTTTATTATTTGATATCATTTAAAGGTCTTTAGATTCTATTTTATTATTTTATTAATGTTATAAATAAACTATACTTATGAATATAAAGTAATGAGCGAACTATATTTAACTTTATTATTATTCGGGAGTTCTGGTTTTGTCTAACAATATAATTAATTTATTTGACGATAAGGTTTACGCCCTTCAAAATACAATTAAATTAGATGGAAGATTGAGTGCGTATCCAAATTCATCTAAAGGTTATTCTCCTAGTAATTGCTATTTATTAAAAGAAGATGACGGTGCTTTTTTGTTTGATACAGGATTTGTGTGTCATCAAGAATCTATTTTAAACCAATTATCGAGTTTAATATCAACTGAATTACCTCTTCATATTATTCCCTTAAGGATCAATGAATTCATGTCAGTGGGGAATACGAAGGCAATATCTCAAAAATTCAATGTTGTGAATTATTATTCGCCTCACCCTGAAGCGGCTGACTGGTTTGATTTTACGGGTAGTGAGCAAGATTTATCACTTAAAAATATTCCAACTATTATTCTTCGCGGTGATAATAAATATGAAGTTGGCAATTCTAATAAAAGGTATATTCATACAATGAACGCACCTATAAGATTAATCAACACAGCTTGGATTTATGATCCGTGTTCTAAAATTTTGTTTTCATCGGATATGTTTAGTCATGGCATCTGGAATGCCGATAGAGGATCATGGATTCTGTCAGATAATCATGAAGATACAAACGAGTCCTTTGTTAGATCTTATTTATTAAATACTAGGTACTGGTGGTTAGAAGGAGCTAAGACTTCAATGTTAAGAGATGGTGTGAAAAAAGTTTTTGAAACATTTGATATTAAAACCATTGCCCCTGGTTATGGAATTATATACCATGGTTATGATATGGTAAAAAATCAATTTCAAGTATTGGATAATGTTTTACGTGATCTGGATAATTCAAAAATTAAACCAGTTTATGTTCCGAGAGGATTGGAGAGATAAAAATGAGTAATGCAACTTTACCTCGCGAAATTATTAAAAATATTTTTTGGTTAGGTGATTGTCTTGAACAAAGATCAAAAGGAAAGATATATCATTCATATAACTCGGCATATTTAGTCATTGGGAATGAATCGGCACTATTAATAGAAACCGGTCATCCAAAAGATTTTAAAAAATTAGACGAACAAATAAAATCAATTCTTGTTAAAAAAAATATTCCTCTTAAATATCTTTTTATTACACACCAAGAGACGCCGCATGCGGGTGGTGTTGGAAGATTCTTGAATCTTTACCCCGAATTAACTGTTCACGGTGACGTTAGTGATTATCATATGGCTTTTCCTGATCATGCAAAAAGTTTTATTGCAATGGAAGTTGGTGATAGTATTGATTTAGGTGGTATAGAGTTTGAGGCACTAGAACCTGTTGTGCGTGATCTTAGGACATCTTTGTGGGGATGCATAAAGCCCATGAATTTATTGTTTCCTGGGGATGGTTTTGCTTACAGTCATTATCATGAAGATGGACATTGCGGAATGATAGCAGAAGAAGCTAAAACACTTGATTTATTTGATGTTTCTGCAGTATTTGCAGAGTTAGCTCTTTTCTGGACTAATTTTGTTGATATGGATATCTATGCTGATGAATTAAGGGCATTGATTATAGAAAAAGACATTAAAGCCATAGCCCCAACACATGGGTTGCCTATACTTAATATACCAAAAACAATGCCAAAAGTTTTAGAAGGTCTGTCTGCCCCATACAAAAAAATAGCATAATTATTTTTTTGGAAAGGGTACATTTTTCCCTGAAAACCTTCTAACTCTTATATTTGCTTGCTCTGAATGACCCGAGAAGCCTTCTAGCATTGATAGCCTTGAGCATATTTCACCTATATCAGCAGATGTTTTCTTGTTTTCTATTCTTTGATAAGTGCATGTTTTGATAAATTTGCCTACCCATAAACCACCGGTATATCTGCTTGCTTTTTTTGTAGGAAGAGTGTGATTTGTTCCTATTATTTTATCCCCATAAGCAACATTCGTTTCGTGACCTAGAAATAAAGCCCCATAATTTGATAGAGCGTTTAAAAAGTAATTTGGATCTTTTGTCATTACCTGGACATGTTCTGACGAGATTTTATCAGCTTCTTCTACCATCTCTTGGTCATTCTGACATAATATGACTTGCCCAAAATCTTCCCAAGATTTTCTTGCTATATCAGCTGTCGGTAATATTTTTAGCAACCTATTTACTTCGCTGATTGTTTCAAGAGCAACTCTTTCTGACGTTGTTATCAGAATTGCTGGTGACGTAGGTCCATGTTCTGCCTGGCCTAACAAGTCTGTTGCGCATATTTCTCCATCAGACGTATCGTCTGCAATTATTAATGTTTCAGTAGGTCCCGCGATTAAATCTATACCTATTTCTCCAAATAATTGTCTTTTTGCCTCAGCAACATATGAGTTTCCAGGGCCAACAATCATATTTGTTGATTTAATGCTCTCGGTGCCAATCCCCATTGCAGCAATTGCTTGAATCCCACCGATTACATATATTTCATCAGCTCCAGCAAGATGCATGGCAGTTACAATTGCAGGGTGAGCAGCGCCATTATATGGAGGCGCACATGCAATAACTCTTTTCACTCCTGCAACTTTGGCGGTAATAATGCTCATATGTGCAGAAGCTACCATTGGGTATCTTCCTCCAGGGACATAGCAACCAACACTATTTACTGGTATATTTTTGTGACCTAAAAATACTCCCGGTAAAGTCTCAACCTCTAAGTCCTTGATCGTACCTAATTGATGTTCGGCAAAATTCTTAATTTGTTTTTGTGCAAATTTTATATCTTCAATCTGAGATTTTGATAACTTTGATTGCGCTGAGGTGACTTCATCACGTGTAAGAAGAAAAGTTTTAGGGTTCCATTTGTCAAATTTTGTAGAATATGTTCGAAGTGCTTGATCACCGTTCTCTCTGATATCAGATATTATACTCTCAACTGTTATTTTTATATCTTCATTGTCATCTGATTTAGAAACACTTGATTTTGATTTTTTTATGTATTTTATCACTTTGTCACCCTACTATTTAAAGACTTGAGGATTTATTGGCGATCCTGTTCCCCCTGTTATTATAAGAGGTGGGCCACAGAAGAAGAATTCGTAAATATTATCATTCGCACAATCTTCAGCCAATTCTTTTAAATAGAATATTTCTCCCATACATAATCCCATTGCAGGGATAACAACCCAATGCCATGGTTGATTTGCGTCAGCTGTTTCATTAGGCCTAACTTCAACGCCCCATGTATCTGAACAAATTGCTGCTATTTCATGTTCTTGGCACCAGTAGCAATTTTCAAATTTAACTCCTGGGGCATCGCCTCCAGCATATCCACCCCATTCATTTTCTGATAAACATCTCTCCATTTGACCGGTACGAACTATTACAAAATCAGCACGATTAACCTCTACTCCTTGAGCTTTTGCACACGCGTCAAGCTCATCATTTGAAATACTTTCTCCGTCTTGAAGCCAATCTACATTTCTATATCTAGCAATATCTAGGAGTATTCCTCTACCATTCATTTTATCTTTAGAATTTTCAATTCCTAAAACATTAAGACCTTTTGAATCAATTAATTTGGCATTATATCCGTTATATGCTTTATCTTCATAAAATATATGACCAAGCGCATCCCAATGTGTTGCGCCTTGCACGCACAAATTAAGTGTATCATCTGCATATCTAATTTTATTCCAATCTTGTTGCCCAGCAATTGCATCAGTGCCCGTTGCTAGCATCTGGTGGATTGGATTAAATCTCCCTCCAAATAAACCATTCTGTGGGCCTTCGCTATCTAATGGAATACCAAGTGAAAATACTTTTCCTTGTTTTATTAATTTTGCTGCATTAACAATATTATCCTTGGTAACATAATTAAGGGTTCCAATTTGATCTTCTTTACCCCATTTCCCCCAATTAGATAATTCTTGAGAAGCTTTCTTAATAGCATCTAGTCCAACTTTTATATCCATAATATCTACTCCAATATTTTATTATTTTAATAATTTTACTTAATGCGCAGTCCAACCACCGTCAATAACTAAGCTAGTACCTGTAATCATTTTAGCAGATGACGATGATAAATAAATTATACCAGATACAATATCGTCGACATCAACTAATTTTTTTAAAGGGATCATATTATATACAAAATCATGAAATTTTTTATCTTCAAACATAGGTCTTGTCATTGGAGTATCAGCAAAAGTTGGAGCAATAGAACAAACACGAATATTATGTTCCGCTAATTCAACGGCCAGAGCCTTTGTTAATCCTTCAATTGCATGTTTTGTTAAACAATAGACAGATCTCTTTGGTGAGCCAACGTGTCCCATCTGTGAAGTGACATTAATTATAACTCCACCTAAATTTTTTTTCATTATACTGGTAACGGCCTGTGAAGTTTTATAAACAGATCTAATATTTAGATTTAGCATCATATCGAGTGTTTCATCGTCAACATCTTCAATTAATTTTGGTTTATTCATGCCAGCGTTATTTATGCATATATCTATTTTTTTTAGAGTTGATATTTTTTCATAAAAAGAATTTTTAGTTATGTCTTCATCCCATATTTCTATTGCATTAGAAGTTTCTTTTTGAAGTGATTCTAAGTCTTTTTTCGTTCTGGATACTGCAATCACATTTGCATTTAATTTAGAAAATTCTAAGGTTATAGCTTTTCCTATACCCTTAGAAGCTCCTGTAATTAAAACAGTTTTCCCTGAGAAATCATTCATAGCGTTACCAATACTGTATGTTATAAAATATAATTAACTAATATTTTTATACCAATTATAAATTTCTTCACCAGTCATAAATACCACCCCTTCATGTGAAGAGATATAATCTAATACTTGTTCAACATAACCAATCCTATGAGGAACACCTGTTAAATAAGGATGCATGCTTATACTCATAATTTTTGCGTTGTCTTCACTTTCTTTATATAGGCGATCAAACGTATCTCGGCACTGTTGAAAAAATATATTTGCTGGTTGTTGCTGAATGATATGTATAACAATATCATTTGTTTCTAGCGGATATGGAAGAGTAATCAGTGGCCCGTGCTTAGTTTTTATTTCTGCTGGTAAATCATCCATAGGCCAATTGCATACATATTTAATTCCATTCTTTTTTAACAAATCAAGTGTATTTTCTGTTTCAGTAAGACCTGGACTCTCCCAACCTATAGGATTTTTCCCAGTAAAAGAATGGATTGCTTTAACTGTGTCAGCTATTGCTTTATCTTCGTCATCTAAAGAATGTTGAGGTCTTTGTTCAAATCCATGACCCATAAATTCCCAGTCAGCTTTTAGAGCTTCCTCTGCCACACGAGGGTAAGCTTCGCAAACTCTGCCATTTATAGCAAGCGTAGCTTTAATACCTCTATCTTTAAAGGCTTTTAAATGTCGCCAAAATCCAACTCTCATTCCATATTCGTGCCATGACCAATTGGGCACATTTGGAAGAAGTTGGTTGCCCATTGGAGGCGGCAAAGCATTTCTTGGCATATCTCTTACTATGCTCCACTCTTCAACATTAACTGTTGGCCAAATAGCTATCTTTGCATTATTAGGTAATTTTAGTTTAGGTCTATCTATTGAGGCTTGATATTCAAGTCTGTTTGTAAGTAATTCCATATTTATCTCGCTAAATTTAATTAATAATTACATTCACAGTTTTTTAATAAAAAATATATTATAGCATTAAAAAGTATATAAAAACTATCAAAGATTATGATATCATATGTATTATAATTTTAAATCAATAAATTTTTTAAAGGAAATATACAATATGCAGGGACCTTTGGCTGGTTTGGTTGTTTTTGATTTGACACGTGTTCTCGCGGGTCCATTTTCAACCCAAATGTTAGGAGATTTGGGTGCGGATATTATAAAAATTGAAAGAATAGAGGGTGGAGACGATACTAGGAATTTTGCTCCACCATTTTTAAAGGATGTAGATGGCAAGGATACAGATGAAAGCGCTTACTTTGCTGGTGCAAATAGAAACAAACGTTCTATCACTTTGAATCTAAATTCAAAAGAGGGACAAGATCTTGCCAAGAAATTGATTGCAAAATCAGATATATTGGTTGAAAATTTTAAAGTTGGAACATTAAAAAAATTTGGTCTAGATTATAGTTCGTTAAAAGAGAAATTTCCTGGTCTAATATATTGTTCTGTTACAGGTTTTGGGCAAACGGGACCTTATTCGAATAGACCTGCTTATGATGCTTTAATTCAAGCTATGGGCGGGGTAATGAGTCTAACTGGTGAGCCGAATGGGGAGCCTATGAAAGTTGGAGTGTCTATAGCTGATCTTATGGCAGGAATGTATGCTTCAATTGGAATATTAGCAGCATTACGACATCGTGATAATACTGGAAAAGGACAAAATATTGATATCTCAATGCTAGATGCGCATGTTGCATGGTTAGCAAATCAAGGAATGAATTATTTATCAACTGGAGAAAGCCCAGAAAGATTAGGTAACCAACATCCCAATATATTACCTTATCAAGTAATGCCAACAAATGATGGTTATTTTGTTTTATCTGTTGGCAATGATGCTACATTTGAACGATTCTGTGTTGTTGCTGGATGTGAGTATTTATTAGAAGATCCAAGATACGCCAAAGCGGTAGAAAGAGTTAAGAATAGAAGTCTTGTAACGGCAGAATTGAACAATATTACTTCTCAAAAGGATACTAAATGGTGGCTAGAAAATCTCGAAAAGAATAATATTGGTTGTAGTGCGATTAATACTTTAAAGGAAGTTTTTTCTAACCCCCAGGTAAAAGAAAGAAAAATGGTTGTAGAAATGGAACACCCTTCAGTTAAAGGCACTCCTATTAAATTGATTGCTAATCCTTTAAAGATGGATGAGGGCACTGTAACTTATAGAAGGCCGCCCCCTCAGCACGGTGAGCATACAGTGGATATATTGAAGGAGTATTTAAACTTATCGGATGAAGAAATTAAAAATCATAAAAGCAATGGAACTATATAAATAAAAAGGACCAAATATTTTATTTAATTATTTGGTCCTTTTTCTAATATTTTAGATAAGATTATCAATCTTCTGATTTTACGTTTACTTTTCCATAATGCGTATATGTTTGTCCTAAATACCATTTATAAAAATCCCAATAGGATTCTTCAGGATATTTCATCGGATTCTCTTTGCTCACACATGATGGAATTTGTTTGGCAACTGTATCCAAACTGGTGTTAACGAAGCACGCTATTGAATATCTATCATTTTTTCTTGGTGGCAATACTCTGTGTGGCGTAGCTCGAAATCTTTCATTTGTCCATCTTTCAAGAAATTGACCTATATTTAATATAAGCGCTCCTTTTGGAATATTTGGCCAAAACCAAACTCCATCAGTTCCTAGAACCTGAAGCCCTGGTTCTCTTGCTAAAGGAAGTATTGTCATAAATCCAGTATCAGCATGAGCTCCTAAACCAAATTCTTTTTCTTCAACAAAATCTACTTTTGGATATTTTGCAAGCCTGAAATAACTATAAAGTTCACTGAAATGTGGATCAAAAAATCCGTCTGGTACGTCAAGTGCTTCGGTCCAAACAGGAAGAAGATTTTTGCAAAGATTTATAATACCTGACCAATAGGTTTCAACTCCTTCCCGGAACCCAGGTAGGTCTTTAGGCCAAGGATTTTGAGTATAAAATTGCTTACCTGCTTTAACCATCGGATGGTCTTCTGGATAATCTGTTGCTAAAACTAGACACTCAACTGTATCAAGTTTTGTATGTTCTTCATAAGTTGAATGTTTTAGCATCATAGCTTTGGTAGGTATATAACCTCTTTGGTGTTCGTTAACTTTAATACTAAGTTTGTATTCATCTGGTTGTTCGTGAAATCTTATTACTTCATTTTCCATGTTATCCATTGCTTCTTGGCTAATCCCATGATTAGTTAGGCACATAAATCCAAGACCTTCACAAGATTCTCTCCATTTTTCTGATAATAATTTTACTGCATTGGTGTCGCCAGCTAGAAGAGGACCTAGGTCCATTATAGGCAAATCACGTGTTGGGAAATCGGTATCTCTAACATCTAATTTTTCTGAACTCATTACAAACTCCATTTAATCAATACATTGAATAATTTATTTATTTAATATTTTCTATTATAGATTTATTGTAATACTATAACATAGAATATATTTTAAATTATTATATAGTCTAACTATTTTATAATCATAATGTAAACAAAAAATCTAAATTTTAAACAAAACAAAAATATAAGGGATAAAGAATGTCTGAAAAAATAGGAATTATAGGGTTAGGTATTATGGGTTCGGCTTATACCAAGAACTTAAGTGCAGCAGGTTATGAAATTATCGGATATGATTTGAATGAGGAACGTTTTGCAGCGCAAGGTAATGCAAGAGTAACCCGTGCATCATCGGCAACAGATGTATCGTCGCAAGTTGATAGAATTATTACTTCTCTTCCCCATCCGGATGCGTTGAAAGCTGTTGCAGAGGAAATAGCTGAATCAGGAAATAAAGTTATTATCGCCGATACATGTACTTTAAAAATATCTGATAAAGAGAAATCAAGGGATATTTTAGCAGAAAAAGGAGTTATTTTATTAGACTGTCCTGTTAGTGGTACAGGTCACCAGGCAGCTGTTGGTGATTTAGTTATATTTGGCAGTGGTGACGAAGCTTCTTTTAATAAGATGAAGCCTGCTTTTGAAAAGATGGGAAGACTGGTTCATTATTTAGGAGAATTCGGTACAGGTTCTAAAATGAAATACATAGCAAATTTATTAGTGGCAATCCATAATGTTTCAGCAGCAGAAGCAATTACATATGGAATTAAAGCCGGTATTGATCCACAGTTGGTTTATGATGTGATTAAATCAAGCGCTGGAACTTCGCGTATGTTTGAAGTTAGAGGGCCTATGATGGTAGATGGTAAATATGATGAAGATGTATCTGCAAATCACATAATTATGAAAAAAGATATATCAGTTATCCTAGATTATGCTGATCAAATAGGATGCCCGACTCCACTTTTATCAACTGCCGGTGACATTCATAGATCTGCATTAGCACAAGGTTTTGGTCTGGAAGATACAGCTTCTGTTTGTGCTATAACCGATCAAATGGCTGGAGTTAAACGTAAATAACTTTTAATTATTGGGAGGGTGTCATATGAATATCAAACATAGTATCGAAGCAAGCGCTGAAACGGTTCACTGGGGGTATTTAAGTTCTGATATTCCTCCTATTATTTCAATAAATAGTGGTGATACGGTATCATTATCAACTATCTCTGGTCCACCAGACGTTGTTGCCAATGCTCCTTATAATGTCAGACAAGCTTTGTATGACGTACATGAAAATCCAGTCAGAGGTACCTTACAAGGCGGGCATATGTGTACTGGTCCAGTTGAAATAAAAGGATTGGTTGCAGGCAATGTATTGCAGGTTGACATCCTTTCTGTGGAACTGGATTCTGACTGGGCTTATACTGGAGTAAGTCCGCTTAAAGGCGCTCTTCCCGATGATTTTCATGAGAAGCAAATGACTTATCTTGATATTGACCAAGAAAATATGGTTGCAAAAACTCCTTGGGGCATGTCAATTCCTTTAAGTCCATTCTTTGGTGTTTTATGCACAGCTCCTCCTAAGCCTTGGGGAGTCCTTTCTACTGTTCCGCCGAGACGAAATGGTGGAAATATGGATAACAAAGAACTAGTTGCTGGATCAACTGTATTTTTACCAGTATTTGTTGATGGTGGCCTATTTTCAGCTGGCGATGGTCATGGTACGCAGGGTGACGGAGAGATATGTACCGCAGCGGTGGAAATGAATATGAAAGGATCCTTTAAACTAACCTCACGTGACGACATGATGTTGGAATGGCCAATGGCTGAAACTGAAGATAATATTATCACTATGGCATTTGATCCTGATTTAGATAATTGCGTTGTAATTGCCGTACGTCAAATGGTTAATCTATTGCATACTTATTGTAATATATCAAAGGCAGACGCTTATACATTACTTAGTTACGTTGGTAATCTCCGTGTTACGCAAGTAGTGAATGGTAATAAAGGAATTCATCTTATGGTAAATAAAGAATTCTTTGGAAATAAATCGTTTAAAAAATAATAAAATATAATAAGTATCAGGGGTAGTATATATGAATAAAAAATATGAAATATTAATCTTAGGAGCTTCGTACGGTTCTCTTTTGGGAATAAAGCTTGCACTTGCTGGCCATAATGTCAAATTGGTTTGTTTGCCAAATGAGGTTGAACTTATTAATAAAGAAGGTGTTATTGTCAGGTTACCAATTAAAGGAGAAAAAGGGGTAGAAGAATTACGCTCATCAAATGCCGAAGGTAATATTACTGCTGCAGGTCCAAGCGATGTTAATCCCAATGATTTTGATCTAATATGTTTAGCAATGCAAGAGCCTCAATACGGCGTTGCTGATGTCGCCAATCTACTATCAAGGGTAGCTAAATCAGCTATTCCTTGCATGTCTATTATGAATATGCCTCCATTGCCATATCTTGCCCGTATAGAGAATTTAAAAATTTCTGATTTACAGGAAGCGTTCACAAAGCCGGATGTTTGGTCTGAATTTAATCCCGATCTAGTAACGCTATGTAGCCCTGATCCTCAAGCTTTTAGGCCTCCGGATGAGCCCATTAATGTTCTGCAAGTAGGGTTGCCAACTAATTTCAAAGTTGCAAGTTTTGCATCAGATGAAAATACAAAAATTTTAAGGAACTTACAAAGCGATATTGAGTCTTTTCTTTATAAAAAGGGACAGGATACAATTGAACTTCCGGTTAAACTAAAAGTCCACGACTCCCTGTTTGTCCCTTTAGCAAAATGGAGTATGCTTTTGGCAGGAAATTATAGATGCGTTCAAGAAAATGAAGCTAGATCAATAAAGGAAGCTGTTCACTCTGATATTAGAGTAACAGAAGGTATTTATAATTGGGTTAGTGAACTGGCGAGAGATTTAGGTGCCTCCTCAACCGATCAAGTGCCGTTTGAAAAATATGCTAAAGCAGCAGAGAGCTTGATTAGACCGTCATCAGCGGCAAGAGCGCTATTTACTGGTGCAAAAAACATAGAAAGAGTTGATCGACTTGTAAGGTTGATTGCCTTACAGATGGGAAAAGACGTTTCAATTATTGATAGTATTATTGATACTGTTGATCGCCGATTAGAAATAAATAGAAAAAGTTAAAGGATTTTATTTTAGTCACCTTTTAGTATATTGGGAGAGAAATATGAAAGTTGTAGACGCAATTGTTAAAATTCTTAAAAAAGAAAAGGTAGAAAATTTAAATTGTTATCCAACAACCCCGATAATAGAGGCTGCCGCAAGAGCAGATATAAGGCCTATCGTCTGTAGACAGGAAAGGGTAGGACTTGGGATTGCAGATGGATATGCAAGAGTTACAAATGGAGAGGTGCCATCAGTTTTTGCAATGCAATATGGACCAGGCGCTGAGAATGCTTTTCCAGGAATAGCAACTGCTTACAGTGATTCTACACCAATGCTAATATTACCTTTAGGTCACCCTTTAAATAGGGATAAGGTTTTTCCAATGTTCTCTAGTCTTAAATCATACGAATCTGTAACAAAATCAATTGAGCAAATAACAACACCAGATAGAACTGTTGATGCCATGAGGAGGTCAATAGCAAGTATGAAGATAGGAAGACCGGGTCCTGTCATGCTTGAGGTGCCTGAGGACATAGTAAATCAAGATGTAGATGATGATTTGGTAAATAACTACACACCTATAAAACCCGTATTGTCGGAAGCTAATAGTGATGATGTTTCAAGCGCTGTAAAAATATTACTTAAAGCTAAAAATCCAATCATTATAGCAGGAGCGGGTGTCTTATATTCTAGCGCATCTAAAGAATTGTCAATATTTTCAAAATTATTAAAAATCCCTGTTATGACTACAATGGAAGGGAAAAGTGCAATTTCTGAGCACAGAAATCCTTTTGCATTAGGAAGTGGATCTGGAGTTATGAGTGATCCGGTTTATCATTTTTTAAAAGATGCAGATGTTGTTTTTGCAATAGGTACTAGTTTAACTAGGCACCCAATGGTAACAACCATTCCACCTGGTAAAACGATCATTCATAATACTAATGATCCTAGAGATTTATATAAAAATTATAACATTGATTACCCGATACTTGGTGATGCAAGATTAGTCCTCAGACAATTTATAGATTGTTCTAAAGATTATCTTTTGGGAAAAAATATTGAAGATAATGTAACTCATAAGATTAGAACTATAAGATCTGAATGGTTAAAAAAATGGGACCATAAATTAAGCTCGAATGAAAAGCCGATTAACCCATATAGAGTAATTTCTGAGTTCATGAAAAATATAGATCCTAAAGACGCTATAGTTACTCACGATGCTGGAAGTCCGCGTTATGAAATCATGCCATTCTATAGGTCTGATATTCCCAGATCATATATTGGATGGGGAAAATCTCACCAATTAGGAACAGGTCTTGGCCTTGCTATAGGCGCAAAGCTTGCATCACCAGATAAATTTTGTGTAAATTTTATGGGAGATGCTGCGTTTGGTATGACAGGATTAGATTTCGAGACATCTGTTCGCGCAAACTTACCTATCTGCACAATTATTTTAAAAAATTCAACGATGGCTATCGAAACAACACATATGGCTGAAAGTCATAAGAAGTATAACACTCGTAATGTCAAAGGTAATTATGCTGATATTGCAAAAGCTTTAGGAGGTTGGTCCGAAGTTGTTAAAGATCCAAATGAAATTGGCGCAGCAATATTAAGGGCAAAAAGTAAAAATGAAGAGGGAAAATCTGCATTGCTAGAGTTTATTACGAATGAGGACCAAGAATTTTCAAACATGAGACCATTTGGTTAATGTCAGGATTATTTTAAAATTATTCCTTAAACTTCTGCTCTCTTATTAGGGATTTTCCTGTTAAAATTTTATTAGCATAAGATTTTTTGAAAGATTCCAATTGCCAGCCACTTAATCTATTACTTGATATTTTTATATTTTCTTCTTTCCATTCATTCGTTAGATCTTCTTTGTTCCATGACTTTATTTCATCGTTAGTTCTTCCGCATCCATAACAATATCCGGTTATGGGATCATTCTTGCATACATTTATACAAGGTGAGCGCACTTCTGTATCATTCATAAGACTATTCCTGTTAAATTAATTAATACTTTTTGAGCATCATATTCAGTGATGACATTTTTTCAAGATATAAATAAAAGAATATATTATTGGGTATTCGAACGAGCACCTTAAGATTGTAATCTATCGTTAAAAAATAGATAGAGAATACAGCTAAGAAAAAATTTACATGTTAGAAAAATTATTATATATGATTATACTGGCATGATGCTTTCAATAATATTGAAGAATTGTAGATATTGATTCTTTTACATTCGGTTAAAATATATTATTATATTTAATGATTTAATATCATCTATGAAAATTTATGATATTGATTTTGATTTCTTCGAAAAGTAGTGACATATGATTTGCAAGAATATCGGTTTTATTAATAGGGTCTGTGGTTAGAAATATGAATATACTGACGATAATCTACAAAAGAATTGGTGTGGCAGGAATATGTGGTTGGGCTATAACGACTCTAGCTTGGACTAACCCAATTCAAACTAAATCATTTAGTTATATAGCTGCCGTGATTCTCTTTAGTTACGTATATGTATATTCTTTGAGAAAGATTTTCCCTGATAAACTTAAGAAAAAAGATTCTACTAGCTCTCCAAACGAAGATTGGTGGAATGAAGAAACTGGTGATGCACATGTTGTTATAAGTGGGGTGTATCTTGTTATGGTTTTAATTAGTGGTTTTTCTGCTTTTTTAATTTGGACTATCGTCAAAGAGAATATTTTTCAGTTGTAAGAAGTGACTCAAAAATAATAGGATTTTTATATTATTTAATATTACTGATTTGGAAAAGTGAATAAAGATTGGTACCGCCTCCCCGGTTCGAACGGGGGACCCCTAGTTCCACAAACTAGTGCTCTAACCAGCTGAGCTAAGGCGGCATATTTTTCAACAATCTTTTCTACTTAGAATTTTAAATAAAGTAAAGTTTTTTAAAATAGTTGTTCTTATAAAGCAACTTATAGTAAATTACATTTAGTTGTAAATTTAATTTTTTATAAAGTGAAAAAAAATGGGAATTAATACTCCAAATAATAAACCTAGCGACCTTCAAGTAGGACCTACAAGCGATGGTATGGTTCGTATTCATATATTTAATGAAGATGTTAGTTTGCCGGTTGATTTTTTACCAGAAGACGCAAATGACATTGCAGAAGAAATTCTTGCAGCCAGTAGAATGGCATTATCAGTAAAAAATAAAAAATAATTTTTTATCTTTTCTTGACATACTTCATAAACTGAATTATGAGGTTGCGTTATGTTCAAAGCTCTTTTGAATTATAACAATTCTAAAACAATAAAATGAAATTTATAGGAGTTGTTATGTTAAATTTTTTTACTAAGTTTATTTTTGCCTTTGTCATCCTTTTAATGACATATCAAACCTCAAGTGCAAAAGAGGTTAATATTTATTCATACAGACAACCTTACCTCATCGAACCTATGTTAGATAAATTTACAGCTGATACCGGTATTGAAGTTAATGTTCTCTTCTCAGGAAAAGGCTTGGTTGACAAAATGGTGCAAGAAGGCACAAGCAGTCCTGCTGATGTTCTTTTAACTGTTGATATAGGAAGATTAAGTGATGCTGTTAATAGTGGAGTTAGTCAATCTATTAATTCAGATGTAATCACTAGAAATATACCAGCAGAATATAGAGATCCTGATGGTCACTGGATAGGATTAACATCAAGAGCTCGTGTTGTATATGCATCAGTTGATAGAGTTGAGCAAGATTCCATTACGTATGAAGAATTAGCAGATCCAAAATGGGCTGGTAAAATTTGTATCAGATCAGGTCAGAATGCTTATAATATAGCGTTAATTGCATCTATGATTACGCATCACGGTGAAGCTGATGCAATAAAATGGCTTAAGGGGTTAAAATCTAACCTAGCACGCACTCCTTCTGGAAATGATAGAGGCCAGGTTAAAGCTATATATTCTGGTGAATGTGATATCTCAGTTGGTAATACTTATTACATGGCTAAAATGAGAGTTAACGAAAAAGAATCAGAGCAAAAAGAATGGGCGGCATCAGCGAAGATTATTATGCCTAATGCCAATGATAGAGGAACACATGTTAATCTATCAGGTGCTGTTCTAGCAAAGAATGCTCCAAATAAAGAAAACGGTATCATGCTAATTGAATGGTTAACTGGTGATGTTGCGCAAGAGATGTATGCGGAAACTAATCACGAGTATCCATTAAAAGCGGGTATTAGTATCTCAGATATGGTTGCATCTTTTGGTAATTTAAACCCTGATAGTCTTGGATTGATTTCTGTTGCAAATAATCGTTCATTAGCAAGTGAAATGGTTGATTTAGTCAATTTTGATGAGTAATTTTATATTGCTTTCTTATTGATTTATTTCTTTAAGGGTTATATCAACATATTATGTTTAATATACTCCATAGAAAAAAAGAGCTACTGAATATTATGGTGGCTCTTTTTGTTGCATTAGTTGTTGCCTTACCTATTATTGCAATATTTTATTTAGCTTTAACGCCTGAAAAGAATATTTGGCCCCATTTAATTTCAACCGTCTTGCCTGGATATATTACTACAACATTAGGTTTGTTGTTCGGAGTTGGTTTAATATCATTTATAATTGGTGTTGGGTCAGCGTGGATTATAACAATATATGAATTCCCCTTTAGAAGTAAATTAGAATGGCTTTTATTAATTCCATTGGCTATGCCTACTTATATTATTGCCTATAGCTATGGAGAATTATTTGATTATTCAGGTCCTATACAAACTTATATGAGAAGTATATTTAATTGGAATAACTCAAAGGATTATTGGTTTCCTGATTTATTCACCCTTGGTGGCGCAATATTTGTTATATCATTTGTTTTATACCCCTATGTTTATTTAACAGCTCGTGCGGCTTTCATGCGCCAAACAAATTCATTAATTGAAGCAAGCTCAACACTTGGTTGTTCGATGCTTAAAACTTTCTATAAGATTGCACTGCCAATGGCTCGCCCTGCAATAGTAGTAGGAATAATTCTAGTATTGATGGAATGTTTAAATGAGTTTGCTGCGCTTGAATATTTTGGTGTAAACACATTAACTGTAGGAGTTTACGTAACCTGGCTTCAAAAAAATAATTTAGGTGGAGCGTCGCAGATAGCAATCGTCATGCTATTGTTTATTTTTTCATTAATAGTATTAGAACGTAAATTAAGAAAAAATAGAACCTTTCATCAAAATAGTAAAAATTCCTTATCACCTAATAGAATAAACGTAATTGGATATAAGGCTTGGATTCTATCTTTTGTTTGCTTTGTACCAATATTGATTGGTTTTATCGCACCTGCATTTGTTTTAATAAAGTTTGTTTTGATGCGATATTACGAAGTTGATTTAAATGAGTATTTTCATTTGGTTTTTAATTCTATATTTTTAGCATCAATAGCATCAATGTTGACGGTATTTATTGGTATTTATTTAATAAATAGTATGAATACATCTAATAATTTATTATTAAAAATTTCTATTTCTATCTCTCGGATTGGTTATGCATTACCCGGAGTTGTGTTGGCATTAGGTATAATGGTCCCATTAATTCATTTTGATCGTTTAATTCAAAATATTTTCAGTTCTTTTATGGGCATTAGCCTGGGTCTTATTTTCACAGGAACTTTCATTGCTATTATTTACGCATATATAGTAAGATTTCTAACAATTGCTTATGGCACAGTTGAGTCTGGCTTTTCAAGTTTATCTCCTAATATGGCTATGGCATCTAGAACATTAGGTAAATCTCAAATAGAAACTTTATTAAAAATTGAATTACCTATTGTTAGGCCTGCTATTATCGCAGCTGCGTTACTAGTCTTCGTTGATTCAATGAAAGAGTTACCGGCAACATTATTATTAAGACCATTTAATTTTGATACTCTATCTACGCATGTTTATACCTATGCTTCTTTATCAGCGATTGAAGATGCGGCATTACCTGCTTTAACTATTGTTCTAACTGGAATCTTACCAATAATATTATTAAATCGTACATTAATGTTAAAGAATAAATAATTCTTGAATTGTTACTGAATATGCCTGATCTTATTGTTGTTTACGAACTAATATTAGCTTCTGTTCTACTTACAATTTCTTCTAGAGATACATCTTTTGCTTTTTCTATTAACTTTATTTTTTCATTTTCAATCTCGAAAACTCCAAGATCAGTAATTATCATATTAACCACACTCATACCTGTTAAGGGTAGGTTGCATTCTTTAACTAATTTAGATGTTCCATCTTTTGCGTTATGCTCCATGAGAATGATAACTTTTTTTACGCCAGCAACTAGATCCATGGCGCCGCCCATACCCTTAACCATCTTGCCTGGTATCATCCAATTTGCAAGATCTCCCTTCTCCGAGACTTGAAGAGCTCCAAGTATTGAAAGGTCTATATGACCGCCTCGAATCATTGCAAATGATTCAGAGCTATCAAAATAAGATGATTCTGGTAATTCCGTAATTGTTTGTTTTCCTGCATTAATGATATCTGGATCAACTTCTGATAGCAGAGGGAACGGACCAATTCCAAGCATCCCATTTTCTGAATGCAAAGTGACATTTACGTTTTCTGGAATGTAGTTAGCTACCATAGTAGGCATTCCAATTCCAAGGTTACAATAAAACCCATTTTTTAATTCTAAGGCGGCCCTTCTGCACATATCTTCTCGAGACCAAGCCATCATTTGCTCCTTAATATTTTATTATTATTTTCCAACGCTTGTAGTAAGGTTTTCTATCTTTTTCTCGTAAGAGCTACATTTGATAATCCTATCAACATAAATTCCTGGTAAATGTATGTGATCTGAGTCTAGAGAACCTGTTTCAACAATCTCTTCAACCTCAACAACGCATATTTTTCCTGCCTTAGCAAACGGTGGATTAAAGTTTCTTGCAGTTTTTCTGAATATCAAATTTCCGCTGGTATCAGACTTCCAAGCCTTAATTATCGAAAGATCTCCAATTATTGCTTTCTCCATTAAATAATCAACACCTTCAATATTTTTTATTTCCTTATTTTCCGCTACAATGGTCCCTACACCAGTTTTTGTATAAAAAGCTGGTATTCCAGCTCCACCAGCCCGACATCTTTCGGCGAGTGTTCCTTGGGGCGAGAATTCTAGTTCTATTTCTCCATTTAAGTACTGCTCTGCAAATAATTTATTTTCACCAACATAAGAAGAAATCATTTTTTTAATTTGCCTTGTTTTTAATAATAGTCCTAGGCCGAAATCATCGACGCCACAATTATTAGAAACAACAGTTAAATTTTTTACCTTACTATCTCTTATTTCTAGCGTTAGATTTTCTGGTATGCCAACAACACCAAATCCGCCTGATAAAATAATCATACCATCGAAAAGTACCCCACTAAGAGCTTCTTTTGGGGTATTGTATATTTTACTTGATATATTCATTTCCATGTCTAACTTGAATTAATTGTTATTAATTTATATGTAAATAATATATTATAATACATACTACTTTTAATAATTACTAATAATATCAAAATTAAATAGATAATGATAATACTAATTCAACCTATTAAAAATTAAATTAATTAGAACAAATATAATAAGAATAAAGAATGCATAATTTATCATCTAATAATAATAAGATAATTGATCCATTTGGGAGAGAGATTGACTATCTGCGGGTATCAGTTACAGACCGATGTGATTTCAGATGCGTTTACTGTATGTCTGAAAATATGACATTTCTTCCTAAAAAAAATTTACTTACTCTTGAAGAATTAGATCGCTTGTGTTCAGTTTTTATATCTTGCGGTATTAAAAGAATTAGATTAACAGGAGGCGAACCATTGGTAAGAAAAAATTTAATGTGGTTTATTTCAAGATTATCTAGTTATATTGAATCAGGAGATCTTGATGAAATTACGTTAACAACTAATGGTAGTCAACTAATAAAGTATGCGGAAGATTTGGCTAAAAATAATATCAAGAGAATTAATGTTTCTCTGGATACATTAAATGAAGACCTCTTTTCAAAGATAACACGATGGGGTAATTTGCCTAAAGTTCTCAATGGAATTGAAGCAGCACAAAAGGCAGGTATAAAAATTAAAATTAATACAGTTGCTCTTAAAAATGTTAACGATAAAGAAATTCCTAAAATCATTGAATGGGCACATAGCGGTGGTATGGATATGACTGTTATAGAAACAATGCCAATGGGTGATATTGAAGGTGATCGCACTGATCATTATTTATCTCTAAGCGGTCTAAGATCGTCGTTAGAAAAAAAATATACTCTAAACGACATTCCTTATAAAACAGGAGGTCCTGCCAGATACGTTAAAATTAAAGAAACTGGAGGTATTTTAGGATTTATTACACCTCTAAGTCATAATTTTTGTGAATCATGCAACAGGATAAGAGTCACGTGTACCGGTACGCTATACATGTGTTTGGGACAAGAAGACGCAGCAGATTTATTGGCACCCATAAGAGAAGGTGGTGGTGATGACTTAATAAAAGATGTAATTTATGAAGCAATAAGTCGGAAACCCAAAGGCCATGACTTTATAATAGACAGAGAGCATAACAAACCGTCTATATCAAGATTTATGTCGGTAACCGGGGGCTAGGTATCATATCACGAGTAATGAATGATATTATTCTCCAAAAGAACATTTTCTGAATAATTTAACGGTAAAGCGGTAGTATATTTTATTTGTTCCATAGCAAAGCTTGTTGATACATCTGTAAGATTAATTTGTTCAATTAGTTTCTTATAAAATTTATCAAATGTCATTATATCAGGTACAACAATCCTTAAAAGATAATCAATCTCTCCTGCCATCCTATAGAATTCAACAACTTCAGGGAATTTATCTATCACTCTTTTAAATTCGCTTAACCATTTATCATTGTGTTCATTAGTTTTAACGGCAACAAAGGCAGTTACTGAGGCATTTATTTTTTTAGGGTTTAGTATTGCAACACGGTTTGCTATCACACCTTCTTTGTCGAGCCTTTGTATGCGCCTCCAACAGGGTGTTGTTGAAAGGCCAACTTTTAATGCAATATCTGATACTGCCATTGTACAGTCAGATTGAAGTAGTGTTAATATTTTACGATCTATCCTGTCTAATTTAGCAATCATTTTTTTGGTATCCTTTTAAAATTATAGAATATATTTTTTATATATCATATATAATAGATTATATTTCTAATATCAATATACTAATTCGAATAAATTAGACTAATATTCTATATATAGCATAATTTTTTTTAAAAGTTATTTGTCGATAGAAATTTTACAAGAAAAAATATTGCTTTTTAATATATTATTATTAATAAGATGTTATTAATAATTTTGGGAAGCTTCTAATATTAAAATGGTGGATTATGAATAGTAAGAAAAAACAGTTATATCCAAAAAGTTCTTTACCAAGAGGACAAAAAGACATTTCAGGGGATGAATTGCGTATTACGAATCTTATTATATCAAAAATATCAGCTGTTTACGAAAGCTATGGATTTGAAGGGTTGTCTACACCAGCTTTTGAATTTAGTGAATCTCTAGGAAAATTTTTACCTGATGATGATCGTCCTAATTCCGGCGTATTTTCATTCCTTGACGATGATGATCAATGGCTTTCATTGCGTTATGATCTTACGTCACCTTTAGCAAGATACGTTGCAGAAAACAATGATCAATTGCCTAAGCCATTCAGACGTTATCAAACTGGAAGTGTTTGGAGAAACGAAAAACCAGGTCCTGGAAGATTTAGAGAATTTATTCAGATGGATGTAGATAATATAGGACCAGACAATCCAATTGCAGATGCAGAAATGGTTATGATAGCTTCTGACTGTATTGAAAATTTGGGTATCCCAACTAAAAATTATGATATTAGGGTTTCAAATAGAAAGATACTAGACGCTATTATTGAGGTTATAAATAACGACAATAATGATGATATATCAGCTGAAAGACAGCTGATAATATTAAGGGCAATAGATAAATTAGATAGAATTGGTTACGAAGGCGTTGAAAAATTATTAGGAAGTGGCAGGAAAGATGAATCAGGTGATTTTACTAAAGGTGCTGAACTTGAAAGTCTGCAAATCAAAAGAATTATAGACTTTACTCAGTCTGGAGAATCTTCTCGCTCAGCCACTTTGAGTAATTTGAATAAGTTGGTATACGGCAGTTCTATTGGAGAGCAAGGCATTGAAGAGCTTTCTGCAATTAATAGCTTTTTGAATGACACGGGATATGGAGATGAAAAAATTATTTTTGATCCATCAGTTGTTAGGGGGTTAGGGTACTATACCGGCCCTATATTTGAAGCTAACCTATCATTTGATAATAACTCCGATTCTAATATAAGTAATTTTGGCTCAATTGGAGGAGGTGGGAGATACGATGATTTAGTTGCTAGATTTAACGGTAATACTATGCCTGCAACAGGTTTTTCAATCGGTGTAAGTAGACTCTATACAACCCTAAAATCCATGAATTATAATTTAGAAGATAAGAACTATGGTCCAGTAATAATATTGTCTATGGACAAGGAAGCTCAGGCTAATTACCATAAAATGGCTAAAGAATTAAGAGATATTGGTATAAAAACTGAAGTATATACTGGTAATTCAGGTCTCAAAGCGCAAATGAAATATGCAGACAGAAGAAATTCTCCTTTGGTGATAATTGAAGGGACTATTGAAAGAGAAGAAGGCACTTTAACTATCAAGGATCTAATTGAAGGCAAAAAATTATCAAATAGTGTTCAAGACAGAGAAACGTGGACTGAAAAACGTCCTGCACAAGAGGTGATAAAAAGAAGCAGTTTAATAGATAAAGTTTGCAATATAATGCAAAGATATGGGTACAAAGAAAATGATAAAAAATACTGAATTATCAACTAATATTGATCCCAATAATATTACGCAATATTTTACTGACAAGGGATTTGTTCTAATTCAACCAAATATGGTTATACCTGCGGAAACCGTTGTTAATCATATGGGAGAAGATATAAGAAGGAGGTTATTAGTTGCTCCATCTCCCGATGGTAAGGAATATTGTTTGAGACCAGATTTTACGCTACCGCTAGTATTAGAAAGAATAAAAAGCAATAAACTTGATACAATGAAATACGTATACGATGGTTTTGCTTTTAGATTTCCTACCTCAAGAGAAATAAGTCGTACGTGTCCTGAATTTAGGCAGATTGGAATTGAAGATTTTGGATCAAAAGATTCTTTAGGGACTGATATTTCCGTACTAAAAAATACATTAAATGTTTTAGACGAAGTAAATTTTAGGGACTATAAATTACTATTGGGCGATGTCTCGATTTTTTATTCTATATTAGATCAAATAAAAACAAGCGCTTCCTATAAAGATAAAATAAAAAGACTTTTTTGGAGAGGGTCTAATGATATTATCTCTAATCTTAATAATAATTCTCATGTGGTAATAAATGCAGATAAAAGCATTTTAAGTAAAATAAAAAACAGAAAAGATAACTCTGCAAATAAAGATCTGATTAGTAGCATTGCTGGCTTTGATAAATTAAATGTTTTTGGTGGAAGAAATCCTGAAGATATAATCAATAATTATATTGAAAAAAAAGAGATTATAGATAACCAAGAAATTGATAAAAAAATACCATCTATGTTATCGGAATTTTTATCAATTACTTGCCCTGCTTCTCTTGCGTTAGAAAATTTAACTTCTTTTGCAAAGTCGTATAATTTAGATTTAGAGCAGCAAATAGAATCTCTTGATAGAAGGTTTAAATTATTAAACGAATACAGGCCATTATTAAATGGAGTAGTATTCCAAGCGTCATTAGGTAGGCGCATTGAATATTATACAGGTTTAATTTTTGAAATAAGATCAAACACAATCGAAGATCTTGGACCAATAGCTATAGGTGGAAGGTATGATAATTTTTTTACTGACTTAGGATCACCTATCAGAGTGCCTGCAGTCGGTTGTTCTATCTATATGGATCGCTTGTTGATGGCAGGAGGTAACTATGTCTGATAAGATAATTATAGGAATTCCTAATAAAGGAAGATTGCAAGAAAAAACATTTAATTTATTTATGAAATCAGGACTAGAAATTATTAGAAATCATGGTGACAGGGAATATTATGGAAAGATGGATGGAATAGACAATGTCGATGTTGTATTTTTATCACCAAGGGAAATATCAATGGAATTAAATGCAGGCACTATTGACATTGGGATAACGGGACTAGATTTAATTTACGAAAACATTTATCAGGCCGATAAACATGTTAAATGTCTTGCAAAACTTGATTATGGATTTGCGGATGTCGTAGTTGCTATTCCAATTTCATGGATTGATGTTGATAGTATAATCGACCTGGATGACATTGCCTTTAAATTTAGGATGGCTAATAAAAGAAGACTTAGAATAGCAACGAAATATCCAAATATCTCAAGAGAATTCTTTTCTAAAAAAGGTTTTGCGGATTATTTGTTAGTTGAGAGTCTTGGTGCAACTGAAGGGTCTCCTGCCTACGGTTCAGCAGAAGCAATTATTGACATTACAAGTACTGGGTCAACTCTTTTAGCCAATGAGTTAAAGACATTGGTTGACGGAACTATCTTAAAAAGTGAATCCTGTTTGTTCGTGAGTGTAAATGCTAAATGGACTGTAAATAAGAAAAAATATCTCGAAGAGTTGTTTGGTAAAATATCAATGCAAATAAATATAGACAAAGATAGTCAAAAGGATTTTTTAGAGAATTTAAGTTAAAAAAAATCCCTCATACAAACGAGGGATTTTTTATATTTACTGATTGGATTGGTTAAACGATTTTTACATCATTCCGCCCATTCCGCCCATTCCGCCCATTCCGCCCATATCAGGCATGCCACCGGCACCGCCACCAGATTTTGTATCTGGGCTGTCTGCAATCATAGCTTCTGTAGTAATCAGAAGACCTGCAACAGATGCGGCATCTTGAAGCGCTGTCCTAACAACTTTAGTTGGATCAATTATTCCACTCTTAATCATATCTACGTAAATTTCATTTTGCGCATCAAAACCAAATTCATACGAGCTATTTTCAAGAACCTTTGCAACAACTATAGAACCTTCAACGCCACAATTTTCTGAAATTTGACGAATAGGAGCTTCCAGAGCTTTTAGCACAATATTAATACCAGCTTGTATGTCTGGATTCTTATTTGCTAATTTTCTTACAGCAATTGTAGATTTCAATAAAGCCACGCCACCACCAGGAAGAACGCCTTCTTCCACAGCAGCTCTTGTTGCATTTAATGCATCATCAACTCTGTCTTTTCTTTCTTTAACTTCAATTTCAGTAGCTCCACCAACTCTAATGATTGCAACACCACCAGCTAATTTTGCTAATCTTTCTTGAAGTTTTTCTTTATCGTAGTCCGAAGTAGTCTCTTCAATTTGTGCACGGATTTGACTAACTCTGGATTCGATATCTTTTTTGTCGCCAGCACCATCAATAATTGTAGTTTCTTCTTTTGTGATATTAACTCTTTTTGCTGTTCCAAGCATATCAATAGTTACATTTTCAAGTTTTATTCCAATGTCTTCTGATACTACTTGACCACCAGTAAGGATAGCAATATCCTCTAGCATGGCTTTTCTTCTGTCACCAAAACCTGGTGCTTTAACAGCAGCTACTTTCAAACCACCTCTTAGTTTATTTACTACTAATGTTGCTAGAGCTTCGCCTTCAACATCTTCAGCTATTATAAGAAGAGGTCTACTACTTTGTACTACAGTTTCAAGTATAGGTAGCATAGCTTGTAAGCTTGATAGTTTCTTTTCAAAAAGAAGAATATAAGGATCTTCTAGATCAGCTACCATTTTTTCTGCATTTGTAATGAAATACGGTGAAAGATAACCTCTATCGAACAACATTCCTTCAACAGTATCTAACTCAAATTCCAATGCTTTTGACTCTTCAACAGTTATAACACCGTCATTGCCCACAACTTCCATTGCTTCAGCAATTTTTTCGCCAATGATAGCCTCGCCATTTGCTGATATTGTCCCAACTTGGGCAACTTCGGCAGTGCTTTTAATTTTTTTAGATCTACTTGTTAGATCTGATATAGCTTCTATTACAGCTAAATCAACGCCTCTTTTTAGATCCATCGGGTTCATTCCTGCTGCAACAGATTTAACACCTTCTTTAACGATTGCTTGAGCAAGAACTGTCGCAGTAGTTGTACCGTCACCTGCAACGTCATTAGTTTTTGATGCTACTTCTCTGAGCATTTGAGCGCCCATGTTTTCGAATTTATCATCAAGTTCAATATCTTTAGCTACAGTCACACCATCTTTTGTTATACGCGGTGCTCCAAATGACTTATCAATAATTACATTTCGTCCCTTTGGACCAAGAGTAACTTTTACGGCATCAGCTAAAATGTTTACGCCTCTCAACATTTTGTCGCGAGCGTCGGTTGAAAATTTTACTTCTTTGGCAGCCATAGTTGCTAACCTCTCCTTTTTAATAATGTTTAATGTTTAAATTTAATATGATTAAAATAATCTTTAGAGAAAACGATCATAATTTATGAAATAATGCCCATAATGTCAGATTCTTTCATTATTAAAAGATCTTCATTATCAACTTTTACTTCAGTTCCTGACCATTTTCCAAATAGAACCCGATCACCAGCTGCTACATCTAACGCAACTCTTTTACCGTTTTCATCAAGAGCACCAGGGCCAATAGATATTACTTCACCTTGGCTAGGTTTCTCTTTTGCTGTGTCAGGAATTATAATTCCACCTAAAGTTTTTTCTTCTTCATCTACACGACGTACAAGTACGCGGTCATGCAATGGTCGAAAGCTCATGTTTATCTCCAATTTTAATTGTTAAAATGTAATTATCACTCATAATTATGGAGTGATAACAGTTACAATCTATATATGTATTGGTAGCGTAAATGTCAATATATTTGTTTATATTATTTTTTATCATTTAATATAACATAAATATATTTATTGCTTTATAAAAAGCTGTTAAATGATTATGAATTATATTAATAATTAAAAAGATTAATGCACATGAACGACATATTTTCAGATAATATAGACATTGCAGAAATATCGACGAAATATAAGGTTATTCTATGTGATATCTGGGGTGTTTTGCATAATGGTAAGCATCTGTTTGAGAATGCAGTTCAATCTTTATTAAAATATTCTAAATCGGGAGGTTATGTTGTTTTAATAACCAATGCACCAAGACCATCAATCGATGTTGCAAGGCAGCTTAATCAGATGGGTCTTAATAAAAATTCTTATAATCTAATTATTTCATCAGGGGATGTAACAAGATTTTGGCTTCAGAGTTTAAATAAAATAGCATTGTATCATCTTGGCCCAGAAAGAGATAAGCCTATTTTCTTAGATCTTGACATAAACTTTAGTAATTCAGAAAATTGCCAATCTGTATTATGTACTGGTTTATATGATGATGAAACAGATGTATTGGATGACTACAATGATCTTTTTAATTTATTCTTGAATAAAAAAATCGTTATGCATTGTGCAAATCCAGACTTAACGGTTATTAGAGAAGGTAAGACAATTTTATGCGCTGGTTCGTTGGCTAAGTATTATGCAGATAAAGGTGGTCAGGTTAAATATTTTGGAAAACCATTTGAATATATATACCAACATGCAATTGAAGAAGTTAATAGAAATAATAATTTTAAAGTAAAGAAATCAGAAATTCTTGCAATCGGAGACGGTTTAAAAACAGATATATTGGGAGCTAGTAATTTTGGTATCGATTCTTTTTTTATAATGGATGGTGTGCACAAGAATGAACTAAACAAAAAATATAATAACAATTCATTCTCAAAAAGAGATTTTAATAATTATATGTCGGAGTTTTATCCGGATATTAAATTGCCGATTGCGATACAAGAAAAATTCGAATGGTAGCTATGGAAATAATTAATAGTTATAAAAATATACCAAAAAGACTGCAAGGGGGGGTTGTTGCTTTAGGCAACTTTGATGGCGTTCATCTGGGACACAGAGTGCTTCTAAAAGAAACTATAAAATTAGCATATGAGTTAAACGTATTTCCGGGGGTTATGACATTTGCTCCTCACCCTAAAAAATTTTTTCAACCAGAGAATAGCTTTTTTCAACTTACAAATAGCCAACAACAATCTGAAATAATTAGTAAGATGGGTATTGGCGTTATTTATGAAATAATTTTTAATGAACAATTGTCTAAAATGTTACCACAAGAATTTGTTGAAGAAGTTCTTATCGGAGGATTGAATGTAGGGCATCTCGTTGTAGGCTGGAATTTTAAATTTGGATCAAGAAGAATTGGTAACATAGACACTTTAAGAGAATTATGCAATTCTCATAGCATTGGATTAAGTGTAGTTGATCCTGAAACTGATAATAAAAATACTCTATATTCCTCAACTCGTATTAGAGAGGATATCGCTAATGGTAATATTGAATCAGCGGCAAAGACACTTGGTTATAATTGGTCTGTTTCTGGAAAGGTTATCAGCGGTGATAAAAGAGGAAGGGATCTGGGTTTTCCAACAATTAATATGGAACTAGATGATGGAATAATCTTATTACCAGGAATATATGCAACATTTGTATTCATAGATGATAAAAAGTATAAATCCATATCTTATTATGGTGACAGGCCGACTTATGACGGAAAAAATATTTTATTAGAAACATTCTTATTTGATTTCGATGAAGATTTGTATGATAGTCTTGTTAAAGTAGAGTTTATTTCTTTCTTAAGAGGTGACCAGTATTTTGATAAATCTGAAGACTTAAGACTTCAAATGTCTTTAGACTGTTCAAAAGCTTTAGCAATACTAAAAAATTATGAATAATTTTTTTTGTTAACGAACTTTTATAGGTTAAATGCCAATGTATAGGAATTAAATTATAGGTTATATTTAAATTATGAATAACAACAAAGATAACGAACAAAATTGGGCAGAAACTCTTCTTCTCCCTCAAACAGATTTTCCCATGAGGGCGGGGTTGCCTAAAACAGAACCTAATATTCTATCGAAATGGAACGATAAAAGAATATTTGATAAAGCAAGGAAGATATCTGCTGGGAGAGAACAATTCGTTCTTCATGATGGCCCTCCATATGCAAATGGGAATTTACACATAGGTCACGCTTTAAATAAAATACTTAAAGACTTGGTTATTAGATCACAACAGATGATGAATTTTGATGTTTGTTATGTTCCTGGTTGGGACTGTCACGGGTTACCAATTGAATGGAAAGTTGAAGAAAAGTACAGAGAGAAAAATATAGATAAGGATAGTATCCCTATTAATGAATTTAGAGATGAGTGTAGAGCGTTTGCAGCTCATTGGGTAGAGATACAACGAGAAGAATTTAAAAGATTAGGAATTATTGGTGATTGGGAGAATCCTTACACAACAATGAAATTTTCATCTGAATCCGCCATAGCAAATGAATTGTTAAAAATAGCTATGAGTGGCGCTTTGTACCAAGGGTCAAAGCCAATAATGTGGTCTGTTGTTGAAAAAACAGCACTTGCTGAAGCAGAGGTTGAATACCATGATTATACTTCTGATGCGATTTGGGTAAAGTTTAAGATTAATCGATTTTTACCCCCAGTTAAGCTTAGTGATGAAAAGAAAAAAGATTTAGCCGAGGCATCTCTAGTTATATGGACTACAACACCATGGACGATACCAGGAAATAGAGCGATAACTTACTCGTCTTTAATTGATTATGGGTTGTATGTAATTGAAGAGGCTCCAGATGATAACTGGGCGACAAAAGGAGAAAAATTCATTATTGCAAATAAACTGTCATCGAATGTAATGGAAGCATCTAGGGTACAAAAAATCCGCAAATTGTATGATATTAGTTCTGATGATATTTCAAATATTGTGTGTTCCCATCCTTTCTCGAGAAGTGATCTCGGTGGCTATGAATTTGATATTCCATTGCTAAATGGAGATCACGTGACAGATGATACTGGTACGGGGTTTGTTCATACTGCTCCAGGGCATGGAGTTGATGATTTTGAAATTTGGATGACAAATAAAAAATTAATAAACGATATGAATATTGATCATACTATTCCATATACTGTTTCAGAAGATGGCGTGTTCACAGAAGATGCTCCAGGTTTTAAGGATGTATTTGTAATAGGAAAGAATGGTGAAAAAGGAAACGCAAACAAGGAAGTGATAGCAAAATTAATTCAAGCTAAATCAATTATTGCTAGCCAAAGATTTAAACATCAATATCCACACTCATGGAGATCTAAAAAACCTGTGATATTTAGAAATACACCACAGTGGTTCATTTCAATGCAAGATTCAAAAAAAGACGGCCTTAGAGAATTAGCTCTAAACGCAATTAATGATACAGAATTTTACCCTAAATCAGGAAAAAATAGACTTAAAGCAATGATTGAGAATAGACCGGATTGGGTTCTATCAAGACAGCGCTCATGGGGTGTGCCAATATCAGTATTTGTAAACAATAAAACAGGTGAATGTATACCGAACGACGGATTTATAAATTCTAAGAAATTGATAGATAGAATTGTAACTGTATTTGAATCTGAAGGTGCAAATTCATGGTTTGAAGAGGGAGCAAAGAAAAGATTTTTGATAGATTTAGTTGATAATATTGAAGATTGGATAAAGGTTGATGATATCCTGGACGTTTGGTTTGAATCGGGTACTACGCACGCTTTTGTTCTGGAAGCTAGACCGGAATTGTCTTGGCCTGCGGATCTTTATCTTGAAGGTAGTGATCAGCATAGAGGTTGGTTTCATTCTTCACTTCTAGAAAGCTCTATTACAAGAGGTCGGGCGCCCTATAAGGCTATCCTAACCCATGGTTTTACTATGGATAAAAATGGTAAGAAAATGTCAAAATCTACAGGTAATGTTATATCGCCGCAAGACATAATTGAAAGATATGGAGCGGACATACTGCGCCTTTGGGTAAGTTCTACGGATTATGCTGATGATCAAAGAATTGGTGATGAAATATTAAAATCCAACGTTGATTCATACAGAAAAATAAGAAATACATTAAGATGGATGTTGGGTGTCTTATTTCATTTCGATGAAAAATATGATTTAGACTATAAGAACTTACCAGAATTAGAAAAGTACATGCTGCATAGATTAGCAGTTCTACAAAATCAGGTTAGTGAAGCTTATCGGGTTTATGATTTTAAAAAAGTTGCAAGCTTACTTTTCTATTTTTCTACTCAAGATTTATCAGCATTTTATTTTGATATAAGAAAAGATTCTCTCTATTGTGATCCTGTATCAAGTGAAACGAGGAAGTCAGCATTAGCTGTTATTAATGAAATATTTACGCGATTAACAAAATTATACGCACCCATTCTTTGTTTTACAATGGAAGAAGTTTGGTCAAGTAGGTACGGAGATGAAAATGGATCCATCCATTTAGAGATATTTAATGATATATCAAAAACTTGGTACGATGATAATCTTGATAAAAAGTGGGAGAGTATCCGTAAATTAAGACGTGTTGTTACTGGTGCGTTAGAGATTGAAAGGCGCGAAAAGAGGATAGGATCAAGCCTAGAAGCCAATCCAGATATTTATGTAACAGACAGTGACATAATTGATTCAATCCAAGGTATTGATTTGGCTGAAATTTGTATCACAAGTAGCGCTACATTAATTTATGATATTAAACCACAGACTTCATTTTCTATTGATGATATTCCAGGTATTGGTGTTGTATCAAAATTAGCTAAAGGTAAAAAATGCGCTAGATCATGGAAGATTCTTGTTGATGTGGGAATGGATACGGAATTTCCTGATTTGTCAAAAAGAGATGCAGAAGCAGTGCGCGAATATATGAATTTAAATAGACAAAAATAATATGGATTTTAGTAAAAGAAAATTATTTTTTTCTCTTATCTTAATATTGACAGCTTATTTAATAGATAGATTGAATAAGTATTTTTTTATAAATGAGATTGGTATTGATGAGAGCTCAATTATAGAGGTAACTTCTTTTTTAGATATAGTTTTGGTTTGGAATAGGGGTATTAGTTATGGTTTGTTCCAACAAGAAAGTGAAATAGGGAAAATATTTTTAACCATACTCTCTTGTCTGATTTGTATTTTTTTAGTTATATGGATTTTTAAAGAAAAAAATTTTTTATGTTACATGCCCTTGTCCTTAATAGTTGGAGGAGCTTTATCTAATGCTACCGATAGATTATTGTTTGGAGCGGTTGCTGATTTCTATCACTTGCATGCATATGGTTACAGTTGGTATGTGTTCAATATAGCAGATATGTGTATAGTTTTTGGTGTGTTTTTATTGATAATAATAAATTTTTATCCTAACATCAAAAATAAATTTGAATAAAAAAATTAATAAGGTTAACAAGTGTTTGCAATGAATTTTATAAATAAAAATACTCTACTGATTGTTATTCTTTTATTATTAACAGGTTGTGCAGGTGGTTCTCTAAAAGATACAGTGTTAACAGTTATGGATAATAGAGATTTTAAACAAAGGGCCCCGGATGAGTTTATGACAGTAACAAAGGCACCTCTTATTATGCCACCAGATTATGAATTAAGGCCTCCAAAAGAAGGGGTCAAGGGGATATCTGAGAAAGAACCAGATGATACTGCAAGAACTTATATTTTAAAATCAGAAAGTAGCAATTCCGAGTTGTCATTAGGTGAACAAAGCATATTAAAAAAAGCTAATGTTGCCTATGCAAATCCTCGTATAAAGGAAGAGCTGTTACTTGAAGCGGGTATTGTTGAAAAAAATGAGAGCCTAGCAGATTATTTGATTAGGTTAAAAAAGGAGAATTCTGAAGTACTCGACACCTATGGAGAAGTAGAAAGACTGAAGACTTTGGAGACTGTGGTCATAAATATCCCACTTGAGAATAGCGCTAAAAATAATACACTTCAACCTGAAGTAGAGGAGGTTAATCTTAATAAATTAACATTAGAAAGATTGCGCAATAAAACTAATATTGTTAACAACAACGCTATCCTAAAATATGACATCAGATCCGAAGACGTGTTAAATAAAAATTCTGATATACCTGAGAATATTAATAGAGAAATCCCTCCTATTGACAAACAAACAACGTTATTAAAAGGTCTTATGGGTGGTCTTATGGGCGGTTTTGGTATATTTTAAATAAATAGAACGTTCGTTCTATAAATATTATAAAATTTTTATAATTCCTTTAACATAGCAATATGTATTTTTGTTTTTGCATAGACGCGCTCAGTTATAATTTTATAATTATTTGGCCAGTTTATAGATACATTCTTACTTTCTTCTATTACAATAAACCCATTTTTCTTAAGAAGACCTTCTTCAATGGATAGTCTAATAATTAAGTCACTGTAGTTCATATTATATGGTGGATCGGCAAAGATTATATCAAAAACACCAAATGAACTCATTTTTTTAAAAATTTTAATGTCTTTTCGTATAATTTTGGCCTTTGATATAAGATTGCACGCCTTTAAATTTTCTTCAATGAGAGTATTGGATTTATGATCATTATCTACGAATAGACAGTATTCAGCCCCACGAGACAGTGCTTCTATACCAAGAGATCCTGTTCCTGAGAAAAGATCTAAAACTCTCTTTTTTTCTATTTTTTTATATACTGAATTATGTTCCAATATGTTAAATAAAGATTCTTTTGTTCGATCTGTTGTTGGTCTAATTGAATTATCATTTATCGTTTTTAATTTTATACCTTTTGCTGTACCGGTAAGTATTCTCATATTACACCGCTGTGGAATGTTTTTTTATAAAAGATATTTGTTTTTTTAATATATGGGCAGGAATTTCTATTATTTCACCTTTATGAATATTGCCAAGTTGGAATGGCCCGTATGATTGTCTTATTAGCCGGTTAATTCTTATATCAAAAAATGATAAAATATTCCTAATCTCTCTATTCTTTCCTTCTTTAATAGCTATTTCTAGCCATGTGTTGGAATTTGTTTGGCTTATGATATCTGCGGATTCCACATTATACCTCACTCCATCAACGGTTGGAGAGGATCTAATTTTCTTTAGATCATTGTCAGTTATTCTTTTGTATACCCTTACTTTATAAACTCTTAATAAACCTGTTTTGGGCAATTCAAGTAATCTCGCAAGTTCCCCATCATTTGTAAGTATTATTAGGCCTTCGGTATTTATATCTAATCTTCCTATAGTTATTACTCTCGGAAAATCTTTTGGTAATAACTCAAATATCGTTCGTCTATTTTGCGGGTCATTTGATGTAGTTATATATCCGCCTGGTTTATGGCAAAGCCACGCTTTTGTTTTTTGTATTGTAGGAATTTTGATATTATCTACCTCAATAACATCGCTATCAGTGACTTGTATGGCTGGTGTATTAATTGTTTGGTGGTTTAGTTTAACTCTTTTGTCTAGTATAAGTTTTTCAGCATCACGTCTTGAACATATTCCAGATCTAGCTATTATTTTTGCTATACGCTGTTTCTCATTTAACATGATTATAACCTTATTATTTGAAGATATGAACTATATCTACTATAGTATTTAGATATGTCAAATAGCAATCAATTGATTAATAAAATAAATCCAATGGCCATTGCACTAACCCAGGCAAGATTAGCATACGATTTAGATGAAGTTCCGATTGGCGCTGTGATATTAAATAAAAATAAACAAATTATCTCAATTGCTCATAATCTTGTTAGATTTAACAAAGACCCCCTCGCTCACGCTGAAATTTTAGCAATTAGAGAAGCTGCAAAGTTTATGAATAATGAAAGGCTTATAGATTGTGATATCTATGTCACTTTAGAACCTTGTTCAATGTGCGCATCAGCAATATCCCATGCTAGAATAAGGAGATTGTATTATGCCGCTGATGACATTAAGCACGGGGCTGTAGAAAATGGAATACGTTTTTTTAACTCTAATAATTGTTTTCATAAACCAGAGGTTTACGGAGGTATATCTGCCGAGGCTTCTGTTAGTTTATTAAAAAAATTTTTTAAAAACAAAAGATTGGCTGGTGATGCTTAAGGCATTGCTCTCCAAGCTATGTCTTTTCTAAAATATTTGGTCTCAAATTTTATTTTTTCAATTGCATTGTAAGCCTTCTCCCTTGCTTCTTTTATTGATAATCCTGTTGCGGTTACATTAAGAACACGTCCGCCGCTTGCAATTAGTTCATTATTTTCAAGCCTTGTTCCAGCATGAAAAACTTTTATATTTTTATCTTTTTCAGCGTCTTCTATTCCAGTGATAATGGAATCTGTTTTATAATTAAGAGGATAGCCTTTGTTTGCAAGAACAACGGTTAATGATGTTTCATCTTTCCATTCAACTTTTGTATTTTTAAGCTCCCCGTTAACTGTATCTAACATAATTGATAATAAATCTGATTTAAGTAGCATTAACATCGCCTGTGTTTCTGGGTCTCCAAATCTAATATTATATTCAATTAATTCAGGTCCTTTTTCTGTAACCATTAAACCTGCAAACAATACACCTTTATAAGGCGTATTGTTTTTATTCATAGCACTAACTGTCGGTTCAATAATTTTATTCATCACTTGGTCTATTATATTATTTGTCAATACTGGTGTTGGTGTATAAGCCCCCATTCCACCTGTATTAGGACCTTTGTCACCTTCAAGTAATCTTTTATGATCTTGAGCTCCAATTAAGGGTTGAATATTTTTTCCATCTACTAAAGCAAAGAAACTTGCTTCTTCCCCTTTTAAAAATTCTTCAATTATGAGAGATGGGTTATCTGAAAATTTTCCACTAAAAATCTCACTTATCGATTCACTTGCTTCTTTTTTCGATTCGCAAATAAATACTCCCTTTCCAGCAGCAAGTCCGTCAGTCTTTATAACTATTGGCGTACCTAATAAATTAAGATATTTCAAAGCTCTATCTCTTTCGGTAAAACGCTTATAGGCGGCTGTAGGTATATTGTTCTTATAGGCAATTTCTTTTGTAAAGCTCTTTGATGATTCGAGTTGAGATGCAATCTTTGATGGAGCAAAAACTTTTATATTATATTTTGTAAGTTCGTCTGACAACCCATTGCATATTTGGATTTCAGGGCCTATTATAACAAGATCAATATTATTTCTTATTGAAAAATTGCAAATATCTTTGTGGTTTTCAGAGCTAATGTTTAAACATTCTGCGTACTGCATTATTCCTGGGTTACCAGGTATTGCATAGATTTGATTTGGAATAGAACTTAGATAAATAGATCTCGCAATCGCATGTTCTCTTCCACCATTGCCTATTATTAAAATTTTCATAGTAGTTATTTAACTTAATATTTATGTTATTATTGATTTGTTATTATATTACTTTAACATCACTAAAAAAGAAATTTTTTTCACATAGGTTCTTATGCATAACTCTGAAATTGATTATCAAAATAATATACAAGAATTCACGGTCAGTGAATTTTCTAACGATGTTAAAAAAACCATCGAAAATAAATACGGTTATGTAAAATTAAAAGGTGAAATTTCTGGTTATAAGGGTGCTCACTCATCGGGGCATCATTATTTTAGCTTAAAAGATACTGGAGCAATAGTAAAAGCCATTATATGGCGTGGGGCATATAATAGTTTAAGCTTTAGGCCAGAGGAAGGTTTAGAGGTTATTGCTACCGGAAGAATTACAACTTATCCGGGAACGTCATCATATCAAATAATTATTGAAAGAATTGAGCCATCTGGCGAGGGTGCTTTAATGGCTTTATTTGAAGAGCGCAAAAGAAAGTTTATAAAAGAAGGGCTTTTTTTGGAAGATGACAAAATATCACTTCCTTATTTCCCAAAAGATATAGCTATAATTACATCTGAAAATGGTGCGGCTTTAACAGATATACTAAAGAAATTTTCAGAAAGAATGCCTGTTAATATTTTAGTGTTCCCAGTTAGCGTTCAAGGAGATAAATGTCCAATTGAAGTTGCTAATGCAATAGAAAAATTAAATAACATAGGACAAGATTCGAAGATCGATAAACCAGATATTATTATTGTTTCTAGAGGAGGAGGGTCTCTGGAAGATTTATGGGGATTTAATGATGAATTAATAATTCGTGCAGTTTATAATTCAAAGATACCAATTATTTCAGGTGTAGGACATGAATATGATTGGACGTTGATTGACTTTGTTGCTGACAAAAGAGCGTCAACACCTACTGCAGCGGCTGAGATGGCTATTCTTAAATATTCTGACTTTAACTCACGGTTATCTGAGATTAGCGGTAAGAATGAGAAATTGTTTAAAGATTTAATTCTGTTTAAAAGAAATAATTATAATTTGTTCTCTTTTAGAATTGCAAGATATTCTAATGTCCTTGATTTATACCAACAACGTTTCGATAAGATTATTGAAAGTTTTGTAAGATCATTTGAAAAAATTATTGAAGAAAATTGGAAAAACTTTAATTTTTTAAAAGAGCATATTTCTAAAAATCATCTTTTACGAAACATCCATGATGCAAAAGATAAGTCAGATTTAATAGGACAAATGCTAAAAAAATCAATAAAAAATATTATTAACCAAGACAATAAAACGCTTGAATCTAGGTCAAGATTATTATACTCACTAAGCTACAAAAGCGTTCTTTCAAGGGGGTTTGGTTTAATACAAGACAATAATGCTAATATCATAAGAACTAAAGACGAAGCAATTCAAAATAAAGAATTAAATATTGTATTCATAGACGGCCCTGTGAGTATTCTTGTAAAGAAAGAAAATTCTACTAAAATATGATACATACAATTTAAGCTAATGTGTTTTTTAAAAGTAAAAAAGTAAAAATGGAAAATAATAACAAATATAATTTTAAATCAGTGGCTATTTTAAGATATTCTCATGGTGAGTTCGACATTGTTACTCCCGGAGATTATGTTATGTGTGCAGTTACTGGAAATCCAATTGATATAGAAGATTTAAAATATTGGAATGTAGATAAGCAAGAAGCTTATGAGAGTGCTGACATAGCACTTAAGAGTTACAAGGATGAAATTTAATTTTTGTACGATTGTATTTTGTTCTCGATAAGGTCCAATATCATATGTTTATCTTCTTCTAATATTTCTATTTCCATTTTTAATACATTTAATCTATCTCTTAGCTTTGATAGTGGGTCATTGTTATTGTTAAACCTTACATAATCTTTTTCTGTTGTTATCATGGAATATTCTGGATTGTTATCTAATAATTCAATTAAGGATAAGACCTCTTTTTTTGAATAAAGATGATGATTGCTAAAAATAACTTTCTTTATTATCTTAAATCTTAAATTTTTTAATGCATTAAAGAACTTAACTGGGGAACCTATTCCACATAATCCAATAATTTTCTTATTTTTTAAGTTTTTAATTTTATGAAAATAATTTATTTTAGTGTTAATGATGGTTTTTTTAGAATTTATTATTTTTTCCAATAGATATTTATCAATATATTTTTTATTTATTACAATTATTGCATCGCATCTTTTTAGTTGAGATTTAAACCCTTCTTTAAGTGGGCCGGATGGAAAAATCATATTATTTCCGAGATTAACCATTCCATCTATGACTAGTATTGAGATATCTTTTTTTACACTTGGGTTATGATAACCATCATCAAGCAATAAAATTGATGAACCGTTTTTAATGGCAAATTCAATCCCTTTTGTTTTATCTTTTGATACATATGTTTTTGTTACCATCGACAAGAGTAAGGCTTCGTCTCCAACTTCCTCTGCGCTATAGTATTTTTGTACTTCTAGGGGGCCTAATTCTTTTCCTTTATAGCCTCTGGATATAATAGAAATACTTTTATAATTATTTGATAAAAGTAAATTTGTTATTGATATTACTGTAGGTGTTTTCCCACCGCCACCTATTACAGGACTACCAATAGATATGACAGGTTTGATTGTTTTTTTAGGTACAATTAGGATGAATTTAAACATCAAAATCAAATGATACATTAATCCAATAGGTAATAATGATAATGACAGGTAATTTTTACTTTTCCAAAATTGTGGTTCTCTCAATATTTTAATTCCTTTTTGTATCCAATGAAAAAATTTTTTCTATAACAACAGAAGCACCTTGATTAAGTTTAATTAAATTCGCACTAGCCCTTTTCATATTTTTTATAATTTTTGTATCTTTTATTAATTTTATTAAATTTTCCTCAAGTTCTTTTTGATTATTTACCTTTATAGATCCGCCTAATCTATCTAAGTTTCTATAAATTTCATGAAAATTAGAGGTATACTTCCCGTGTAAAATAGGGCAATTAAATTGCAAAGCTTCAATTGGATTCTGGCCACCTTTATTTACTAAAGATCCTCCAATAAAGGCAACGTTAGCTATTTTATAATAAAGACCAAGATCACCCATTGTATCTACAATGAGCAAATTTTTAATATTAGTCTTATCTTTTCTATCTGATTTTTTCGAGTATGGTATGTTATTTTCTAGCATGAATTTTTCTAATGTATGAATCTCATGTAACTGTCTAGGAACAATTATTGTCATTAAGTTATTAATCTTTTTTGATAGAACTTTATGTATTTTAACAATTTCAAAATTTTCAATTTTATGAGTTGAGCCAGCAACGAATATAATTTTCTTATCGACCTCTGCTTTTAATGAATTATATTTGATTATATCTACAGGCAAGGGGTTGCTATCAAATTTTATGTTTCCAATATTGCATATATTAGATACACCTAGGCTTTTAAATTTTAATTCAGCAGTGCTATCTTGAGCAAAAATAATATCTGCTGTACTTAATAATTCTTGAGCTACAGTGTTGTATTTCCTCCATTTACTATATGATTTTTCCGACATTCTTGCATTTATTATATAGAATGGCACATCTATTTTTTTTATTTGTTGGAAGAAATTCGGCCAAATCTCGGATTCAATAAACGCTATTGAGTTAGGCTTCCAATGATTCAGAAATCTTTTAGCCAGGAAAATAGTATCAAGAGGAAGATATTGGTGCAATACTTTGCTAGAAATTCTTTTTTCTATAATTGCTTTTGATGTAATCGTTGATGTTGTGAGTAATATATGGTCAAAAGTTTTATTTTTAATTATCAATTCAATTAAAGGAATTGAAGATAGAGATTCTCCAACGCTTGATGCGTGTATCCAAATTAAAGTTCCTGGAGGTCTCTGCTTAACATTATTAAATGATTTTTGTTGAGCACTCTCTTTGTTTTCTTTATTTTTAAATATTCTGCATAACAAATAAATATTTATTAATATTCCAAAAACAGAAGTGGCAGCAATATATAAAAATAGAATTTTTTTACTAATTATACTCATATTATTTTATTAGTTTAACCTATAAATACAGAAAGAGAAATCGCTAGAAAGTTTATCAAACCAATATTACGATTCTTCTTAAAGAAAATTAAACATGAATCTGGATTTTGTATATCTACATTTTTTATTAACTTTGCTGTGTATGTGATTGCAATAAGAAGAAAAGAATAGCTAATAATATTCACATTAACTATATACATTACGTTTATTAGTAAAAAATATTTAATAAAATAGAAAAACCAAATATGTTTTTTTGTTTCTTTGCCAAATAATCTTGAAGTTGATTTTATACCAATTTTTTTATCGTCTTCAATGTCCTGGTAACCATATATTGTGTCATAACCGAGTGTCCAAAAAAGGCATGCAAAATAAACGAATATCATTTCAATGGAGATATTATTGCTTATGGATGTCCATCCAACTAGCGCACCCCAATTAAATGATATTCCTAGAAATAATTGAGGCCAATATGTTATTCTTTTCATAAATGGATATATAATTATTGTGATAATAGAAGAAAGTCCAATTAGTATGGTTAAGCTGTTAAATTGCAATAATACCGAAAGGCCTATTAAGGATAATATAAACATAAGAAATAACGCTTCTGACAAGGTAATCTTATTGCTTGCTAAAGGCCTGTTCTTAGTTCTTTCAACTTTTGCATCTATTCTCCTATCTATTATGTCATTAAAAATGCAGCCTACCGCTCTCATTATTATTGAGCCTATTAAAAATAAAAATATCAAGTATAAATCAGGATATGAATTGTATTTAACTGAAGCTAATCCTAGGCTATAAATACATGGAATAAATAATAGCCACCAACCAATTGGTTTATCAAATCTTGAAATTTGTATATAATATTTCAAATTATTTTGTAATTTGTTTTTCATAGGATTAGATATTATTTTGAAAGATTTTTTTCATTAGAAGTAAACTGTTTTTAAATTATAAATGAATTTTATAATAACCTTTTATAACAAACAAGTAGAGAGTTGTATATGAAATCTAATCTAATAAAAAATATTAGACTCTATTTAAGTGATAAATTACTTTCTGGTCATAAAATATTTCTAGGCAAGTCTGACTCGCATTATCTAAAAAATGTTATGAGAATTAGGTCTGGTGAAGAGCTCCTTGTTTTTAATGGTAAGGAAGGTGAGTGGACTGCAAGAGTAGATGAAATAACAAAAGAAGGCATTAGTATCTCAATACTATTGCAAGTAAGAAAGCAAGAGTATTATCCTAAAATACATTGCTATTGCGCTCCCTTAAAGTTTAATAGATATAATTATACAATTGAAAAATTAACAGAGTTAGGTGTTTCTGATATAACCCCAATTATAACAGAATTTACAGACGTTAGAACCGTTAATACCATTAGAATACAAGCGCGTATTAAAGAGGCTGCTGAGCAATGCGGTCTATTGCAATTACCAAAAATTCATAACGAGATAAGTTTAAGTAGATTGCTTGCAAATTGGAAAGAGGAACATATAATAATTTTCGCAGATGAAATTGCAGAAAATATCAATCCTTATGTGGCATTAAAAAATCTTAGAGAAGATAGTATATCTATTTTCATTGGTCCTGAGGGGGGCTTTTCAGATAAGGAAAGACAAAGGATTCTTGCCTCTAATAAAGTTTTAAGAATTTCTCTCGGTCCAAGAATTTTAAGAGCAGATACTGCTGCTATAGCAGCTATTAGCTTAATACAATCTGCATGGGGTGACTGGTATTCAAGTTAATAAATTTCTCAAATAATATAAAAAAGATATAGAAATAAATTTGGAATTGTGTATTGCTATATTCATGGAAAATAACATCGAATCATTAGAGAAAAACTTAACCTACCAGGATCTAATAACATATTTTGAATCTGGTTCTAAGCCGAAAAGTGCGTGGGCTATAGGAACAGAGCATGAAAAATTTGCTTATTATAAAGACTCACTGCTTCCTCTCCAATACGATGGCCCAAGTGGCGTAAGATCGTTGTTAGAAAATTTATCTGAAAGGTTTGATTGGTTGCCAATTCATGAAAATGGAAAAGTGGTTGGTTTGTGCGATAAGTATAAATCAGACAGGAATGTATCAATAGAGCCTGCTGGTCAAATAGAATTATCTGGAGCCCCATTGGGTAATATTCATGAAACAAATAATGAGCTTTTTACTCACCTAAGAGAAGTAAAGGTTATTGGAGAGGAGCTTGGTATTGATTTCTTGAACATTGGATTTGCACCTTCCTGGAAGCTAAATCAAATGCCTAAAATGCCTAAGAAAAGATACGATATTATGAGGGAATATATGCAATCTGTTGGCTCCATGGGGCTAGATATGATGCATCGTACTTCAACAGTTCAAGTGAATTTAGATTATAGCAGCGAGATTGATATGGTTAATAAATTAAGGGTTGGTCTTGCTTTACAGCCCTTGGCTACGGCATTATTTGCAAACAGTCCTTTTTATGAAAATAAGAACTCAGGTTATATTAGTTATAGATCAAGGGTATGGACGAATACAGACGCTGGAAGAACTGGTTTTTTACCATTTGCATTCGATAAATCAATGTCTTTTGAGAAATATATGGATTATGCATTGGATATTCCTATGTATTTTTTATATAGAGACAGAGATTATCTACCTGTAAATAAAATAACTTTTAGAGATTTTATGAATAACGGATTTAAAGCTCAATCAGGTAAATTAATTTACCCAACACTAGACGATTGGTCTAATCATTTAACAACATTGTTCCCTGAAGTGAGGCTAAAACAATTTATTGAAATGAGGGGAGCAGACGTTGGTATGCCTGATATGATAATAGCCCTATCATCTTTTTGGGTAGGATTATTGTACGACTCTAATTCACTACAATCGGTATGTGATTTAACCTCTGACTGGACATTTGATGAAATTGTTGAATTAAGGAAAAACGTAATGCGATTTGGTTTAAATTCTATATTCAGATCCAAAAAAATAGATAAGGTTCTCTTGGAAATACTAGAATTATCTTCAAAGGGACTTTCATCACGGAGAATTTTTAATATTCAAGGGGAGTCTGAAGAAAAATATTTAGACCCATTGTTTTCAATCATAGAAAAGAAGGAGACCTCAGCTAATTATATGTTAAAAATGTATAACAAAGATTGGTCTAAAAATATCGACAGTGTTTTATTTGCAAATACTGTTTGAATTAGAAGTCAGGTACTTATGAGAAAAATACAGAAGCCCCCTTCAATATTAGCATTAGCAGCTGTTACCGGATTAGCTCCTTTTACTCTAAATATTATCGTACCATCATTACCGAGTATTTCTGAGAATTTTGATGTTGCTTATTCTAGCGCACAATTGGTTATAACAGCATTTATTGCGGCTATGGCAATCGGTCAATTAATTATTGGAACTTTATCAGATGCATATGGTCGAAGATCAATCCTAATGATTGGTATATTTGTATTTATTGTTGGTTCAATAATTTGCTCTATTGCACCGACAATTGAAATGCTTATTTTTGGAAGGTTTATACAGGCTTTAGGAGGTGTTTCTGGTGTAGTCCTCGGCAGGGCAATTGTAAGAGATGTATACGGTAGAGAAAAAGCTGCAAGTGCCTTAGGGTACGTGACTACAGTTATGGTCATAGCCCCTATGATAGCCCCTGTATTAGGAGGGTTATTAGAAGATTTCGTGGGATGGCGATCTTCTTTTTATGTACTATTTTTTACAGGAATCTTGTTAATTTTTATGGTATATAGTGGCATAAAAGAAACAAACATAGACAACAGATCACGTGGTGATATAAAAACATTGTTATTTAATTTTATTATTTTATTGAGAATTCGTAAATTCGTACTTTTTACATTGACAATGGCCTGTGCTAATTCGATGTTTTTTACTTTTCTAGCTGTAGCTCCTTTTATAATAATTAAGGTTTTAGAGTTTAGCCCAACGCAATATGGTTTTGCTTTTATACCAATTTCTGTAGCTTTTATGCTTGGTAGCTTTACCGCAGCAAGATTGTCAGAAAGAATCGGTTCTCTGAAATTGATTAAGATAGGTGTTTTTGGAGGAATTCTAGGTTCAATTGTAATGGGGGTTATAATCTATTATAACTTAATGAATATCTATACGTTATTTGGCTCCATGATGATTATAACTTATTCAAATGGTATTGTTATGCCAAATATTATTGCCAATATTGTCAGCGTTAAACCGGAATTAGCTGGAGCAGCATCAGGATTATCAGGGTCGATGCAATTTGCATTGGCAGGAATATGCACTTATACTGCCGCATCAATATCAATAGAAACTGCATTCCCGATGGCAATGCAGTTAGTGTTGTTATCATTAATAGGCACTATATCTTTTTTGATAGCGAAGTCATCCAAATAATATTGATTAATTATTCTTCACTGTATAGGTTTACAACGCTTTTTTTAATGTGAAGGTAAAGCTCTTTTGAAGGTAATCCATTTACCAAAAGACTATTATTTTTTTGATAACTTCTTATAGAATTTTTTGTTTTAGGACCATAATTACCGTCGTATAATCCTGTGTCGTAGCCAAGACTAATCAATGCTATTTGCGTATTATAAATCAAGTCATAGGTATAAATATTATTAGTATTATCGATGCCATTTGTATTATCATTAGTCTTGGCCTGATTATTTATATTAGAAACAATCCCAATGAGACCTCCGATAAGAGCTCCAGACTTAGCGCCGTCATTTCCTCCAATTGCTGCTCCGATACCCCCACCAATTCCAGCTCCGCACAACAGGCTGCCTCCTGCGCCTCCACATAATTCTGTTCCTTCGGCACGGGCAGTATTGGGATAACTTAAAGCTACAATAGTAAGAATTAGTATTAATATATATTTCATTCTTATTTCCTTTTTAAATTCCAGTATTTTGTAGTAACGAGCTTTCTTATATTGTATCATAATGCATTGTATAATAAATTATTAATTTTTTTATTAAATTAATTTGGCATCTTTTTCATTTTTTTAAATGCAATTTCAAATCCATTGTTCGGTACCATAAGTCCAATTCTTTTTATTTTTTCTGGGCGTATGACAATTATAAAATTATCTGAAAAACTAAATCTTTCGAGTAAGTCGTTGTCTAAGTTTAATTCAGCTCGGCAAAGACTTTCACTGCATTCTGCGTAAGGAATCCATGATTTGTATTCTTCAAATTTATTGTTGCCATTAAAAATAATACCTACCCCTTGGTCCAAGGGAAAGCCGTCAGAGGTATATATATTTATGGTATTTTCTTTTTGTCTCTTTATAATTTGCACTACAGCCCTATGATTGATGTTTTTGTCTTCCGATTGTATAAATTGCATTAAAGAGCAGTAATCTATATCATCATATTTACATAGAGTTGTCCAATTATCGGTCTCATCAACAAAAATACCTCTGAACCCTCCCAAATCGTAAATAGCATTTTCTTCTAAAGTCTCGTTAGAGATTGTTTCTTCTGTGCCTAGAGCAAAGAATAGTAGAATAGCAGTCAGAATACGAATTTTAGCCTTAAATAAGATATTATTTTTAAGCATTTAAATAGACTTTTTAAAAATTAAACTAATTATTGATTAATTTTAACCAAATTTAATGAAAAATATATATATTTTTTTTGAATTTATTGAAAAATAGTATATCCATATAAATTATTATGCGTGAGTATATTGATAAGTTATTAATTAATGATTATTTCTAATGTATCAATATATTAATTTTATATGTTAAGTAAATTATAGTTAGGGTTTTTTTATGAAGTATTTGAATATGATTTCTTTAATTAAGTATCTATCTGCTTTCGCAGTGATAGCTCTCTTTAGCGCTTCATCTGTGTTAGCAATTGAAGTTCTTGGAATGCCAAAAGATTACCAAATTAACTTTCAGAATGCAGCAACAACAAATATGCAAGACATTGTATGGTTCCATAATTGGTTCTTGTTTCCAATTATTACAGTAATTACTTTATTTGTAATGTTTTTATTGATTTATATTTTATTCAGATTTAATGCAAAGAGAAATCCAGTACCATCACGTACCACACACAATACCCTAATTGAAGTGATATGGACGGTTCTACCTATATTGATATTAGCAATAATTGCAGTTCCTTCATTTAGAATATTATATACACAACAAACTATACCCCAAAATGCTGATATGACTATTAAAGCAACCGGTCATCAATGGTATTGGGGTTATGAATACCCAGATCATTCAGATATTGCATTTGATTCTCTGCCTTTAGAAGGTGATGAATTAACAGATGGCAAAATTAGATTGTTATCGGTTGACAATCCGCTTGTGGTTCCTGCTGGTAAGATAGTAAGACTTCAAGTTACTGGAGCAGACGTGATACATAATTGGGCAATGCCTTCTTTTGGAATAAAAACAGATGCTGTTCCTGGCCGTTTAAATGAAACATGGTTTATGGTTGAAGAGCCAGGGGTATATTATGGTCAATGCTCAGAATTATGTGGCATCAGGCACGCATTTATGCCAATAGAGGTGCATGTATTAGCTGAGGAAGATTTTGATATTTGGTTACAAAAAGCAAAAATGGAATTCACAAATTTAGGATATACAACGCAAAGCAAGGAATATGCTGAGCTTAATTAATATTAACGACAAGAAAATATAGAGGGTTTTTATATGGCGTACGGTTCTAGTTCATCAGATCATGCTATACCGCAAGGTTGGAAGAGGTGGGTTTATTCTACGAATCATAAAGATATAGGTACAATGTATCTAATTTTTGCAATAATTGCTGGAATAATTGGAGGTTTCCTATCACTATCAATGAGGCTTGAGCTTCAAAGCCCAGGTCTTCAAATATTTGGTGATCCCCATGTCTATAATGTATTTACTACAGGACATGGCCTTATAATGATATTTTTTATGGTTATGCCTGCAATGATTGGGGGTTTTGGCAATTGGTTTGTTCCTTTAATGATTGGCGCGCCAGACATGGCTTTCCCAAGAATGAATAATATTTCTTTTTGGCTTTTGCCGCCCGCATTGTTATTATTGGTAATATCAATGTTTGTTCCTGGGCCTCCTGGTGGAATGGGAGCTGGGGGAGGTTGGACAATTTATCCTCCTTTGTCAACATCCGGTCAACCTGGACCTGCAATGGATTTGGCAATATTAGCATTACATGTTGCAGGTGCTTCATCAATTCTTGGCGCTATTAATTTTATAACAACAATACTAAATATGAGAACTCCAGGAATGACATTTCATAAAATGCCACTTTTTGTTTGGTCAATTATTGTAACGGCTTTCTTGCTACTATTATCGCTTCCTGTTTTAGCAGGTGCAATCACAATGCTTTTAACTGATAGAAACTTTGGAACAACATTTTTTGATCCCGCTGGTGGCGGTGATCCAATCTTGTTCCAGCATTTGTTTTGGTTCTTTGGGCACCCTGAGGTTTATATATTAATATTACCTGGATTCGGTATGATTAGTCAGATTATTTCAACATTTTCAAAAAAACCTGTCTTTGGCTATTTGGGCATGGCATACGCAATGGTTTCTATTGGAGTAATTGGATTTATTGTGTGGGCTCATCATATGTATACAGTTGGTCTAAGTGTTGATACTCAGGCATATTTTGTTGCGGCAACAATGGTTATTGCTGTCCCAACAGGAATAAAGATTTTTTCATGGATTGCAACAATGTGGGGTGGGTCAATCGACTTTAAAACACCTATGTTATGGTCGATGGGCTTTATATTCTTATTCACACTCGGAGGTGTAACAGGGGTTGTTTTAGCAAACGCTGCTGTTGATAGAGCGTTCCATGATACCTATTATGTCGTTGCTCATTTCCACTATGTTTTATCTATGGGAGCTGTATTCGCTATCTTTGGTGCGTGGTATTATTGGTTTCCTAAAATGAGTGGCTACATGTATTCCGAATTCATTGGAAAATTACATTTTTGGTTTACCTTTATAGGTGTAAATCTGATTTTCTTCCCTCAACATTTTTTAGGCTTAGCTGGTATGCCAAGGCGTTACGTTGATTATCCAGATGCATTTGCTGGCTGGAATTTCATTTCATCTATTGGTTCTTATATTTCATCATTTGCTGTTCTTATCTTTTTAGTAGGTGTTTTTCATGCTTTCTATAAAAAAATACCAGCTGGAGATAACCCTTGGGGTACAGGTGTATCTACTCTAGAGTGGACATTATCTTCCCCTCCACCGTTTCATCAATATGAGGTTTTACCTAAGCCAATGGAAGAAGCTAAGCATTAACATATTTATAAAAATATTACGGAGCTTAATTGTTAAGGTACAATGACAGATCAGATATCTACTGTTAATGATTTTTATTCCTTGATGAAGCCACGAGTTATGTCGTTAGTTATATTTACGGCATTGGTAGGGATAGTTATGTCTCCAGCCTACATTCATCCTTTTACAGCTTTTATAGCGCTACTTTGTATTGCTACAGGAGCAGGCGCATCGGGTGTTTTAAATATGTGGTATGATGCCGATATTGACAAAAAGATGAAAAGAACTATCAATCGTCCAATCCCGCTTGGATTAATTCCTAGATCTGAAGCATTTACCTTTGGGATAGTAATGTCTTTCGGTTCAGTGTTTGTTATGGGAATTTTAGTAAATTGGTACGCTGCTGCTTTTTTAGCTATAACAATATTTTTTTATATTGTTATATATACTATATGGCTTAAAAGACGAACACCTCAAAATATTGTAATTGGTGGAGCTGCAGGTGCTTTCCCGCCTGTAATTGGATGGCTAGCATCCTCGGGATCGCTTTCAATAGAGCCAATAATATTGTTTCTGATAATATTTATGTGGACCCCAGCACATTTCTGGGCTCTTGCTCTTGATATATCTGATGATTATAAAAAAGTAGGCATTCCCATGATGCCAAATACTGCAGGCTCTAAGTCTACTAGAAGACAGATTTTAGTATATGCAATAATTACAAGTTTTGTTGCCTTGTCACCATTCTTTGTTAATATGGCAAGTGTATATTATTTAATATCAATTTTGTTATTGGATTTTATTTTTATTTTTTTATCCTGTAAATTATATTATACAGATACAATTGAATTGCAAAAAAAGTTAGCTAAAAAATTATTTATTTATTCTATTTTTTATTTATTTCTTATATTTGCTATCTTGTTAATAGAAGCAATTGTAAAAAGCTTAATTTAGAAAAGGTTTCAATGAAAAATCATACCAACAGCAAGAATGAAGTCGCCCTAAAGAATCAAAGATTAAAGTCTATAGCGATAGCATGTATATTATTTTTTTTAGTAGTTGTATTTTTTTTAACTACAGTAATTCGTATTGGCGGCAATATTACTGAAAGAATTTTATAAGTGTTACGAATGACAGATAATACTAAATACAAGAAACCATATTTTGTTTTAACATTATGCTTTGGCATCTTTGTTTTAATGTTAAGCCTTTCTTTTGCGGCAGTCCCTCTATACAAGTTATTCTGTCAGGTCACGGGTTATGGTGGCACGCCACAGATCGCAATAATTAAATCAAGTGATATCGGTGAAAGGAATTTCATTATAAGGTATGATGCTAATGTTTCGTCAGAGTTAAATTGGGAAGTGGAGCCTGAATTTGATTATAATGAGATAGCTACAGGTGAAAATGTTTTTACGTATTATAAAGCTAAGAATGTGTCTGATATTATTATAGATGGTACAGCTACATATAATGTTGTTCCAGCTGAAGCAGCAGCTTATTTTATGAAAGTTGAATGCTTTTGTTTTACCGAACAGCGTCTAGAACCTAATCAGATTATTGACATGCCTTTAGTATTTTATATTGACCCAGCAATTGATAGGGACCGTGACTTAAAAAATGTTGACACAATAACACTTTCCTATACTTTCTATGAAAATAAGGTAAAAAGAAGTGATATAATAAAGAAATAAATAGTAAATTTTTTTATGTATATAAGGTTTGTTTAATTAATTAAAAGAAGAGGGCAAAATGTCTCAAAGTCATTCAAAGCATCATGATTATCACTTGGTTGATCCAAGTCCGTGGCCTGTAATTGGTTCAATATTCGCTTTTGTAACTGCTATCGGTGCTGTTGTGTACTTTCATCAAGAATCAGCGTGGCTTTTGATTGCCGGTTTCATTGGTATTCTCTTTACTATGTTTGGTTGGTGGAGAGAGGTGATTAAGGAGTCACATTCTGGGTTGCATACTCCAGTAGTTCAGATGCACCTTAGGTATGGTATGATTATGTTTATTGCCTCTGAGGTAATGTTTTTTGTAGCTTGGTTTTGGGCGTATTTTGACGCATCTTTTTATGCAGGTGAAGCACATCAGTATTTAAGAACTGAGTTAACAGGTGGACATTGGCCTCCTGACAATATAGCAACATTTGATCCTTGGCATCTTCCACTATTAAACACATTAATACTTTTAACTTCAGGGACAGCGATAACCTGGGCACATCATGCTCTTCTGCATAATGATAGGAGAGGATTAAAGTTAGGCCTATTGTTAACTGTTGCATTAGGTGCTTTATTTACTTGCGTGCAGGCTTTTGAGTATGCTCACGCGGCTTTCAGCTTTTCAGGTCACATATATGGCGCTACCTTCTTTATGGCTACAGGTTTCCATGGATTTCATGTCTTAGTTGGTACAATTTTTTTAATTGTATGCTTACTTCGCACTAATGCTGGTCATTTTAAGCAAGATCAACACTTTGGCTTTGAAGCTGCAGCATGGTATTGGCATTTTGTTGATGTTGTATGGTTGTTCTTATTTGTTTCTATATATGTATTAGGGGCAGGCGAAAATATTCCACATTAATCTGATAAATAAGGCTTTTATAACTTTTTATGAATAACAAATATAAATATCCGAATATTTCGATAAGAAGATCTATCCTTAAGGGAAAATGCCCAAGATGTGGAATCGGAAGTTTGTATAGAAAATTTATTATTTTAAAAGATTGTTGCGATAATTGTAAGCTAACGAATAGCTCTATTGATCCAGGTGACGGGGCTTCTTTTTTTGTGATATTAATTGCAGGTGTTTTTATAGTTGGGGGTGCTTTGTTGTTAGAGGTTTTTGTTAAACCGAGTTATTATATCCATGCAATAATATGGTTTCCGTTGTGCTTTTTTCTTCCCCTTATGATATTAAGACAGCTTAAAAGTGCTTTAATATTTAGAGAATATTCGATAAAAAAAGATTTCATTAATTCAGAAGAGGGTTGAGTAAACAGTGAAATCAAAAAAAAATTTATCTATGTTTTCCTTTTTTACTTTATTAACATTAATAATATTGTTTTTATTAGGCTCTTGGCAGATTGACAGAAGAAGCCAAAAGCATAGTTTAATAGATCAAGTAGAATATATGACAAATCTACCACCAGTAGATTTTTTAGTAGATTCTAACATAAGTGATTTTAATATAAATGACTGGAAATACAGAGTTGTTAAGGTAAGTGGGTCATTTGATTTTACAAAAGAATTACATGTGTTTGCAAACTTAAGTGATCCTAAGGGTAAGTTTAGAGGTGCAGGTTATTGGATCTTCAACCCTTTTTTAATTGAAAATGGTGACTATATTTTTGTTAATAGAGGTTTCGTTCCTCAATCTTTGATCGGCGCTTATAAAGAGAGGCGTAAAGATAGACAAGAAAAAATTGTTATTAAAGGTTATATAAAGGGATTTGAAAAAACAAATGCATTCACTCCAGATAGTGACTTTGTGGAGAATATTCTTTACTCAGTTAATGTTACTGATATGAAAAATATTTTTAATATTGAAAACGCCCTACCTTTCGTAATTGATATTTATTCAAGTAAATATGGTGATTTACCGCAAGCTGGCGAGACGAGATTAAAATTTAACGATAATCACCTATCCTATGCAATTACTTGGTATGGGCTAGCAATAGTTTTAATTGTTGTATATTTTGTTTATAGAAAGAGAAATAATATTTTATAATTATAATAATAAAATTAAAAGAAGTTCCTGCAGATGAATTACATTAGTACACGTGGTAATACAAAAAAATTAAATTTTGAAGAAGTTTTGCTAAAAGGCCTAGCAGATGATGGAGGGCTATATATTCCTGAAAGCATACAAACTATGTCGTTAGATGAGATAAATTCCCTATCTAACAAGACATATCAAGAAATAGCATTTCATATAATAAAAAAATTTACAGGTAAAACTTTTCCAGATTCAGTTCTTAAAGAAATGATTTTTGAATCGTATAAAAATTTTACTAATACATTAATCGCACCGTTAATTGAATATGAAAAAGATAAATACATAATGGAATTATTTCATGGTCCAACTTTGGCCTTTAAAGATATAGCCATGCAATTAATATCAAGAATGCTTGATTTTATTTTAACAAAGAGAGACATTGATTCAACGATAATATGCGCAACATCAGGTGATACAGGAGGGGCAGCAGTAGACGCATTCTCTTCAAACAGCAGAGTAAAATTATTTGTTCTATTGCCGAATGGAAAAGTTTCTGATGTACAAAGAAGAATGATGACAACTGTAAAATCCAAAAATATTAAGATATTATCAATAGACGGAACCTTTGATGACTGTCAAAATATTGTAAAAAATCTCTTTAATGATCATGATTTTGCTAAAAGTGTTAACTTGTCCGGAGTAAATTCAATTAATTGGGCAAGGATAATGGTCCAATGTGTTTATTACTTTACAGCTTTCTCTTTTATAAAAAATAAAGACATACCAATTAATTTTATTGTGCCCACAGGAAATTTTGGGGATATATACGCTGGTTATTTAGCTCAATCAATGGGTCTGCCAATATCTAAGCTCATTATAGCTACGAATATAAATGATATTTTAAAGAGGTGCATTGATACTGGTGTCTATAAAATATCTGATGTTATGCCAAGCAATAGCCCTTCTATGGACATTCAAATTTCTAGCAATTTTGAGAGACTCTTATTTGATCTTGAAGGCAAAGATCCATTGGAAGTAAAAAAGTGCATGGCATTACTTTCAGATTGCGGAAAATTTGAGTTATCTAAAAATGCTCATTTGCAGTTTAAAATGATGTTTGACGCTGATTCATTGGATACAATTGATACGTTAAAAATAATTAAAAAAGTGTATGTTGAATATAATATGATCATAGATCCACATACAGCTATAGGATTTGGTGTTGCATTAAAAAAACCTAAATCTTCAACTATAGTCTTATCAACTGCACATCCAGCAAAATTTCCTGAAACTATTTTTGAAGCGATTAAGCAACACCCAGCTCTTCCTGAAAAACATAAAAACCTACATTCCTTAAGCGAAGAGATCTGCTCTATGCCAAATAATGCTCAAATAATTAAAGACTATATAGTCTCACAATAAAATATAAATCGAGGTAAAATGGATATAAATATTACTAAACTTAAAAATAATATTAGAGTTGTTTCTCATGAAATGCAGAACCTAGAAACCTTGTCACTTGGAGTCTGGATTGAGGTTGGAGCAAGAGATGAAAAACAGAACGAGCAGGGTATATCACATTTACTGGAACACATGGCTTTTAAAGGTACAAAAACAAGATCTGCCAAAGAAATTGCGATGGCAATTGAAAATGTAGGGGGAGATATAAACGCATCAACTAGTTTAGAGAGAACTTCCTATTATGTAAGGGTTATGAAAAATGACGCAAAGGTAGCCTTAGAAATATTATCAGACATAATAAAAAATTCTATCTTCGACCAATCAGAATTAGATAAAGAAAAGAATGTTATATATCAAGAAATAGCATCAAATAATGATTCTCCGGATGATGTGGTATTTGAGAACTTACAAAAAACGGCTTATTCAAATCAATCAATAGGTAGATCAATATTAGGAACTAATGATACATTATCTGGAATTGACTCAAGCGCTTTGGTATCTTACCTTAATCGTTATTACCATTCTAACAACATCGTCATAGCAGCTACTGGATCGATTAAGCATTCTGACTTTGTTAGCTTGGTAGAAGATTATTTTTCTGATATAAAAAAACAAAATTTAATTAACACTGTTCCAGCTCGATATGATGGCGGAGACATTAGAGAGGAAAGGGAAATAGAACAAGCACACTTACTGTTTGCTTTTGAAGGAAATTCGTACAATGACAAAAATTTATATGCATCTCATCTTTTTTCAAATGCATTAGGTGGTGGCATGTCATCAAGATTATTTCAGAATATTCGTGAAGAATTGGGTTTGTCATATTCGGTATTTTCTTTTGCATCTAACTATAAAGATACAGGTATATTTGGCATATATGCAGCTACGTCGCCAGAAAAAATAAACGAATGTTCAAGGGTTATAGCTGAAGAATTATTTAATATTACAAGTACATTAACAGAAGAAGAGCTTGAAAGGGCTAAAAAACAGTTAAAATCAGGCTTAATGATGGCTCTTGAGAGCCCAATTTCAAGACTTAACCAGATTGCTAGACAAGTAAGCATATATGGGCGTGTTTTCCCAACAAATGAAATTATTCAAAAGATAGATCAACAAAGTATTGAATCTATCCAGGCCTACTCGCGGAATATGATAGATAGTTCGATGCTAACAGTTAGTGCTCTAGGTCCAATTTCAAAATTACATGATTATAATAAGTTAAATCAATATTTTACTCAGGGATAATTTTTTTTAAAATTATATATTATTATGTATTTTTTTAGAAGTTCAAACAGTATAAATTCAAAATCTATAATTTCAGGTAATGATTTATATATTAGGTTTCCTAGGGTTTCTGATTATAATCAATGGTTTCAAATAAGAAATGAAAGCAAGAATTTTCTTCAACCTTGGGAACCTCTGTGGAGTGCAAACCATCTATCAAAGCATTATTACAAAATGCTATTAAAATCTTATCAAGCTGGTGTTAAACATGAGATAACTTATCCTTTCTTTGTTTTTAATATAAATAATGAACTAATTGGCGCGATCATATTAACCAATGTAAGAAGAGGGGTATCTCAATCAGGATCTGTTGGTTATTGGATTGGTGAAAAGTATTCAAAAAAGGGTTATATGACTGCTGCGATGGATTTATTTTTATCCCATGTTTGCCACATATTGAAGTTACATAGAATAGAAGCATATTGTATTCCTAATAATATTCCATCAGTATCATTATTAGAAAAAGTTGGTTTTATTAGAGAGGGTATGGCTTCCCAATACTTGAAAATTAATGGTATTTGGCAGGACCATTTTCTATATGGCATGTTATGCTCAAATTACAAAAGAATGATTAAAGATGATTATTAAAATTATAATTTTTTTAAGCTTTTCGCTTACTTCCTTCTTATTACTGCTACCAGGGTTTAATAGTAGCGTATTAGGTAATGAAATAACAACCGATTGGCAAGATAATTATAATTCTAGATCACGTCTTATAATCGGTAGCTATAGCTCAGATAAAAAATTGATTATAGGGTTGCAGTTATCTATTGAAAAAGGCAGTTACTCATATTGGAGAAACCCAGGTGATTCAGGTATACCACCTATTATTGATTTCAAAGATTCAATAAATATAGAATCATACGACATTAAATATCCTGTACCAGAAAAAATTGTACATTCGTTTGGGTCATCTAATGGTTATAAGGATAATGTAATATTCCCTATTATTTTAGAACCAGTATCTACAAAAAAACCATTGCATATCAACGTAACATTTGATTATGGGATTTGTGACACCGTTTGTGTACCTGTTAATAATAAGTTATCCTATATCATCAGCAATCTAGGGTCTTTGTCGAAAGAAAAATCACTATTAGTTAATGAGTTTTTAGAACGTGTGCCAAATTACAATAATATAACTGAGAAAAAGGCAATAAAAGCCAGTCTTATTCATGGTAGAGAAGATAATCTGTATTTAAAGATAGAGTTAAATTTATCAGAAAATTCTTCAATATTTATTGAAGAGCATGATAAATTATATTTATCAGCTTTAGGTCCTCCAAAAAAATTAGTTAATGGAAATGTGGAATTTAATTACGAAATATATTCAAACTATGTAGCTGATGATATTGTTGATCAGATTTTATCTTTAGTTATAGTAACAGAGGGTGATCTAATAAAAGAAGATATCACTATTGAATAACAGTAATAGCTTAATCATTAGTCGGTCTGTTCTGAAACTCCTTTTCTCGCCAACTCATCGGCGCGTTCATTGCCAATGTTACCTGCGTGTCCTTTTACCCATTTCCACTGTATTTGATGACTTTTAATTGCATTATCAAGCTCTTCCCACAAATCTCTGTTTTTAACATCTTTTTTTTGAGAGTTTTTCCAGTTATTTTTTTTCCAATTTGCTATCCACTTAGTTATTCCATCTTTCACGTAAACAGAATCCGTATTAATTATAATATTACTTGGATTTTTAATAATTTTAAGAGACTCTATTGCAGCCGTTAATTCCATTCTATTGTTAGTCGTTTCCTTCGAACCCCCATAGATTTCTTTTGAATATATTCCATAAGATAGAAAGGCCCCCCAACCTCCAATCCCAGGATTTCCAGAGCAGGCCCCATCGGTATATATATTGATTATTTTGCTAGTTGTATTCATATAACCCGTAATCATTAGCTGAGTTAATAGACTGATGGAATTTTAACTTATTATAATATTCTATCGGATCTTTTGGTATGACCAATACATTTTCTGGTTTAATAAACCAATCAATGGATCTTGTTAAGAGAAATCTTAATGCTGCACCTCTGCATAATATAGGTAATGACTTTAACTCTTTCTTTGATAAAATACGTTTCTCTTGATACGCACCTAATAGTCTTTTGGCTTTTGTAATGTTAAATGAATAATCGCTTTCAAAACACCAGGCATTTATACAAATAGCGATATCAAAAGCATAGAATTCTTCGCACGCAAAGTAGAAATCTATTAAGCCAGAAAGATCTTTATTAATGAAAAAGATATTATCTGGAAATAAGTCGCCGTGAATTATTCCTTTCGGTAAGTCATTTGGCCAATTTCTTCTTAAATTTTCTAATTCATCCGATATCTCGCCAGACAGTCCAAATTTTATTTTATCAAGGTTTCCTTTGATCGAATTATATAAGTTTTCCCAACTGTTAAAAGATAGTGAATTCTGGCGGATATGATCAATATCTTTGCTTGCAATATGCATGCTTGCTAATGCTTTTCCAACTTCTTTGCAATGCTTCTCAGTTATCTTTTTTGTTGAAGATCCTTCTATAAAGCTAAACAGGGCAGCAGATTTTTCATTTATTTTTCCAATATATTGTGCATTTTTCATTTTTATGGGAATAGGTGAAGCAATGTCTTTCGCACTCAAATGATTTAGCAGATTTATAAAAAAAGGTAGGTCTGCCTCAGCAACTCTCTTTTCATACAGTGTTAGTATGTATTTTGTATTCCCGCATATTATTAAATAATTTGTATTTTCAACACCCTCTGTAATACCTGTATAAGAAGATAACTCATCTAATTGATAATTTTTTAAAAAATTCTTTAATTCTATTTTATTTACTTTTGTATAAACAGCCATGCTATAAAACCATTTTATTAGTTGAACTCTACCGGTAATTTAAAGAAAATATCTTCATTAATATGATTGTATGATTCTAGATTAACATTAAATTTATTCGATAATGCTTCTATTATTTTTTGTACAATTTTCTCTGGAGCAGATGCCCCTGCCGTTATAGCTAAATTTTCAATTTTTTCAAGTATATCCCATTTTATTTCATTCTCATCCTCGATTAAATATGATTCTTTGCATCCTGACTTTATACCAACTTCAACTAACCTTTGTGAATTTGAGCTATTTTTAGACCCCACTACAAATAGTGCATCAACGTGAGGGGATAATTTTTTTACTACATTCTGTCGATTGGTAGTCGCATAACATATATCCTCTTTGTGAGGAGCTGTGATATCAGGATATCTTCTTTTTAGGCACTTAACTATTTCCTCCGTATCATCTATGGAAAGAGTGGTTTGGGTAATGTAAGCGAGCTTGATAGGATTCTTTGCTATGAATAATTCAGCATCTATTATTGTTTCTATTAGAGTAATCGTTCCATCCGGTAACTGACCTGTTGTTCCGATTACTTCGGGATGACCCTGGTGGCCAATTAGTATTATTTCAAAACCATTTTTATACAATTTTTCTGCTTCAATGTGTACTTTTGATACCAATGGACATGTGGCATCAATATGGAAAAGATTTCTATTCTTAGCATTTTTGGGAACAGATTTTGGTACTCCATGAGCTGAAAATATTATTGGTTGTTTTGTTTCAGGTATCTCATCTAATTCTTCAACGAATATTGCGCCTTTCTTTTTAAGGTCATTGACAACATTAGTATTATGGACAATTTCATGTCTTACATATACAGGTGCTCCATACTTAATTAGCGACTTCTCAACTATCTGAATTGCTCTTTCTACCCCTGCGCAAAATCCTCTAGGCTGAGCTAGGAATACATTAAGTTTTTTTTTGTTATTAATTTTATGCATAAGTTAATTATTATCCACATAGTAAAAAATAGTCTATAGATTTATATAGCTTTAAATAGATTATATGAATAATATACATGAGTATCATTTAGTTCTTATAAATTAAGAAAATAATCTACTTACAAGAGTAATATTAGATAAGTTTATAATATTGGCAAATTTAATGAAAAATAAGTTTAATAGATTATCGATCCTATTCATCCTCTTTTTTTTGGTGGGATGTGAGTCGGTATCTGATTTATCTATGCCAAATTTAGGTATGCCAGATTTGAGTAAATATAAATTAAACCCATTCTCAGAGGATAAAACTAGCTCTATTTCTTGTCCTAGTGCAATGATACTTGCAGATGCGGTATCTTTAAATGAATTTATTTCATACGATTCACCTAATGAGAGTGATTTAATATACAAGGCCAGAATAGAAACAATCACATATGATTGTTCGTATCAGGATTTACAAATTAAAGGTAATTTATATATATCTGGTTCTATTGCGTTAGGACCTCAAGGTTCCTCAGGAGAAATGGATCTGCCGATATTCATAGCTTTGGTTAAGAATGATAACGATGTAACAAATAGAAGGTTTGTTAATATCAAGACAGATATTCCTCAAGGAGCAACGCTTTTAAGGTTTGATCATGTTTTTAAAGATTTTGAATTTTATATTGATTCAACTAAAGATATAGCTTCATATGAAATCTTAACTGGATTTAATCTTAATTCTAGACAGTTAAATTACAATAGAGTTCAGTAGTTTAGGATTTAACTAAATTTTATTAAGATTATTTATAGCATCTTCTATAAGTTCACTATTTTTTTTATCATTAATATTATTCGATAATGATTTGCTTGTAGCATTAATTGCGATATCTATAGCTTTGTTTTGAATTTCTTTAACAGCCTCTTCTTCTGCTCTCTTAATTTTTTCTTCTGCTAGTTTTTTTCTTCTATCAAGCGTTTCATTTAATTTTTCTTTTGATTCTTTGATGTAATCTTTAGCAATTTTTTCTGCATTAGCTATTAAATTTGTAGAAATTTTTTCTGCTTCTTTCTGTTTCTTTTTATAATCATTAAATAGAGAATGAGCTTCCTCTCTGAGAATTTTTGCCTCTTTTAGCTCATTACTTATTTTTTCGGCTCTATCATCCAAAGCATTGGTTATAAGTTTTGGAACTTTTAAATAAAGAACTAAGCCAATAAATAACAAAAATCCGACGGCAACCCAAGTTTCTGGTTTATCTAACATTAATTAATTCCTAGCTATTTATTGAAAGTTTAATATTGTCTTCAATGTTATTTGCTTTTAACCCTTTGTCTCCAACAAGCTTTTCAACAATTGTTTTTGATATATCAGTGGCAATTGAATCGATCTGCTTTAAAGCAACATTTTTAGCGCTTAAAATCTTACTTTCAGCTTCAACTATCTTTTTTGAATTATCTTCTTCAACTTTCTTTCTTTCCTTCTCGAATTGCACGGAAAGCTTTTCTTTTGTTTTCTTTGTTATTTCATTTGATTTATCATGAGCTTCCTTGATTGAATTTTCATATTCAATTTGTGCTTTTTCTGATTCATCTCTAAAATTTTCAGCTTCCTCAAGATCTCTTGCTATAATATCACGACGTAATTCTATTGCGTTTGCTAATTTAGGTAATGCAATTTTAGCCATCACAATATATAGAACTGCAAAAGTGAGAAAGAGCCATAAAATCTGTGACGGGAATGTTGCAAAATCTAGTTGTGGCATTTTTGTATCTCGAAATTTATTTTAGTTGCGGCTTTAAGCCGCAACTAAGTATTTTTATAGGGGAACGAATAGCATAATTAGTGCAATAACAAGGCCAAATAATCCTGTTGCTTCTGCTAATGCAAATCCAAGTAATAGATTAGGGAATTGTCCTGGTGCTGCAGAAGGGTTACGTAGTGCCCCTGCGAGATAATTACCAAAGATTGTTCCTATTCCTACACCTGCACCTGCTAGTGCTATTGATGCTAATCCTGCGCCTATTAATTTAGCTGCTTCTGGTTCCATTTTTTCTTCTCCTGTTTGTAATTAAATTAAAAAATAAATTAATGCATATGTATTGCGTCATTGAGATATATACATGTTAATATCGCAAAAACATAGGCTTGTAAAAAGGCAATTAATATTTCCAGCCCTGTGAATGCCACAATAAGAGCTAGGGGCGCTATTCCCGCTAGTCCCATCATAACAACAAAACCAGCAAAAACTTTTATCATAGTGTGGCCAGCCATCATATTTGCAAACAACCTAACTGATAGACTTATAGGTCTTGTGAAATATGAAATTACTTCTACTACTACTAATAGTGGCATAAGTGCAATTGGAATTCCAGAGGGAACAAAAAACTTAAGAAAATGAATTCCATGTTTTATAAATCCAAGTATAGTTACTCCAATGAATATTACGGCTGATAATGCAAAAGTTACTGCTATATGACTTGTTACAGTAAATGTATAAGGAATCATGCCTATCAAATTACATGCTAGAACAAACATAAATAAACTAAAGACAAAAGGAAAGTATTTTTGCCCTGAGTCTCCAACATTATCTCTCACCATTTTAGCGACGAATTCATAGGATAGTTCAGCTATAGACTGTAATCTACCTGGCACTGTAGCACGCCCATCTACAGTTAGTAATGTTAGTCCAATTACTACCAATACCGCAACTACCATAAATAGTGAAGAATTTGTAAAGGATATATTAACCCCAAAAAGTTCAAGTGGTATTAGATCTACAATTTCAAATTGATGCATTGGCTGTATGGGGCTTGCCCCATGCCCAGCATCTGCTGAGTTACCTACATTTTCTATAACATGATTATTTGTTGCCATTAAATTATTCCATTAAAAAACTAATTTACATCAATCTTATATATAATTTTTAATCATATTAATAGCAATTTTATATGTTTATAGACATATTTAATGAAGATAGCTGTGAATTTAGCGTATTTTACTATTATTGATCGTTACTATTTAGTTTTTTAGCAGTTTTTATAATGTTTGATACACCAGCAGCTGCGCCAAGAGCAAAAAATAAAAAAAGGAAAATCGGAAGAGTGCCAAGCCATTTATCCAAATACCATCCTATTATTCCGCCAACTACAAAACCAGCAACCAACTCTGTTGCAAGCCTGAATGCAAAGCCTATTTGATTGCCTCTTCTTGAGGATTCTTTATTATCAAGAGTTTTCTGGTAACTTTTTTTTATAGTTTCCAGCTTTTCATCTATTTTCTTTAATTTATTCTTATAGATATTTTTTTCATATTTTTTCATATTTTTATATCTGGTATTAATTGTTTGTCTGTCAAATTTTCGGCGGTTCTAAGATCTACAGATACTAATTTACTAACACCTTGGTCAATCATGGTAACACCAAACAACCTATGCATGCTAGACATTGTGTAAGGGTGATGGGTAATTATAAGAAATCTAGTTTTTGTTTCCTGAGTTAGACTTTTAATCAGGTCGCTAAATCGTTGTATATTTGAATCGTCTAATGGGGCATCAACTTCGTCAAGGACACATACTGGAGAAGGGTTTGTTTGAAACACTCCTAATATTAATGCAAATGCAGTTAGTGCCTGCTCTCCTCCAGATAGCAGTGTAATAGTCTGTGGTTTTTTCCCTGGCGGCCATGCTATAATATCCAAGCCTGCTTCTAAAGGGTCCTCCGACCCAATTAACTTAAGCTCAGCTTCGCCGCCTTTAAAAAGTTTCTTGAATAATGTTTGGAAGTTATTGTTAACTTGTTTAAACGCAACCATTAACCTTTGTCTAGCTTCAGTGTTTATTTCCTTAACCCCATTTTTGAGAGTTTCAATTGCTTGTAAAAGGTCTTCTTTTTCAGTAACTAATTTACCAGCTCTGTTGTAAAGTTGGTTATATTCTTCTTGAGCCATTAAGTTTACAGAACCAATCGCTTCTCTTTGATTTTTTAGATACACTATCTTGTTTTCAATATCATCAATTTTTAACCTATTTTTTTCATATACTTCCGATAGACTATATTTGCTTAATATTTGATCTGGGTTACATAATAGGGATGTGTTGATTTTTTTACTTAAGTCTTCTTTCTTTTCCATTGTTGCGTCAAATTGAGCTTTAGTATGAGCCAATCTTTCTCTTTTTTCGCTTAAAATACTGCCTTCTTCTCTTGTAAGCCTCTGGTATTTATGTAAATTTAATTCGGATTCTTGAATATCTTTAAGTAATTTATTTCTATTTTTTGTTGCTAATTCTATTTCCAAGGAAAGTTCAATTCTTTTTTGCTTTATCTTGTCTGGCAATATCGATAATTCATTCTCTTCTTTTATTGAATCAAACAACCTCTCTCTCAATCCTACTAAGTATTCTATGGTTTGAATGTTTCTTTTCTTCCATAGAAGATAATCTGAAGATATTTTTGATAAATTGTCCTCAAAAGATTTTTTTTCAATAGTAAGATTTTCAGAAATAAAATTCTTACTATCCGCATTGCTTCTAGCCTTAAAAAAATTTCTTTTTAATGGTTCCAGCTCAATCTCTAAGGTCTTTTCATCTACCGCCTTACCAAGTTCAATTTTGTATGAATTAATATTGTAATTTATTTGAGAAATCGATTCTTCTAGAAATTGTTTTTTTTGGCTTTGGCTAATTAAAATTTCTTTTTCATTCCATAGTGTTTGTTCTATGTTTGTAATTTTATTTTGTAATGTATCCTGATTTTCTAGTATGTTTTTTCTTTTGCTTCTAAGTTGACTCTCTTCTTCTTTATGTTTTAATAGTTGGATTTTTACATTATTATGCTCTTTAGAAGTGTGATCAAATATTTTTTTCCCCTCTAGAAGATTAATATCAATAATTCCAAGACGATTTTTAGCGTATATTTTATTACCGACCTCATCCTCTTTGGCTCTTGATGTATATCCATCCCAACGCCATATATCACCTTCAATAGAAACCAATATTTGTCCTGGATGTAGTTGTTTTTGGAGGTCTTCTCCGTTTTCTTTTTTTACTAACCCAACGTGATTAATTAGCAGGTCTATTTCCCTAGGACCTGATATATATTTTTTAATTGGAATGACATTGTCTGGTAATTTTTTATTTTCAGTAACGTTTATTATATGATTCCAGTGATTCTGGTCGTTTTTATCTAACGTTACTTCTAATTTATCTTCAAACATTGCAATGATAGCATTCTCGTAGCCATTAGTTACGGAAATTCTTTCTTCTAGTGTAGGTGTTCCGCCATTTTTTTCTTCTAAAATATTATTATAAATATTTTTTTCAGTTTCCAGTCTGTCTATTGAAATCCTAACGTCTGTTAGCTTTTCTTGTATATTTTTTTCATTAGCTATTAAGACTAAGCTATTCTCTTCGTATTCTGATAATTGCTTATCTATATCCTTTGTGTCTTCTTTTGATGCGTATAATTCTATTTTAGTTGTTTGCAATAAATCATCGCTATGCTTATTTGCATTTTCTGACATTACTGTTAATTGGTCTTTTTCTGTTCTTAGCTTATGAAGCTCTGCATTGTATTCTATTAGTCTATTTTCGAGTGTTGTTCTTAGTGCTTTAGCATTAATTAATTCAGATGTTTTTTTGTTATATTCTTCTTCAAGGTCAATGAGATCATACTTTGCATGTAAAGATTCTTCTGATGCCAGTTTTTCTTTGTCTGATATATCTGATATTCTAGTCTTATATGTTTTTTCTTTACTTGTAAGTAATTCTATTTGCTCATTTTGATCTTTTAAATTACCTTCTTCTCTTGTTATATCTTTTCTAACCTGATCAATTATCTTTGTAGAGTTTAACTTTTTCTCTCCTATATAATGTAATTCATTTTTAAAATTTGAATCTTGGTTTAATAGCTCTTGCAACTGATCATTCAATTGCCTTTCCTGATCCCTTATTGGTTTCGACATTTCAAAATATTTATTTTCTTTATTGCTTAACTCGCTTAATTTTATCGTATGTTCTTGGACTTCATTTTGAAGGGTAGTTTTTTTTTCGTTAATTTCATCGTTGCTTTTATTTATTTCAGTCCATTTTAAAAGTAACATTAAAGATTCTAGATTTCTTATTTCTTCTGCTATTTTTTTGAATCGAATAGCTTGATTAGATTGACGTTTTAAAGAGCTTAACTGTAGATTTATTTCTCCAGATATGTCATCAATTCTTTCTAGATTCTGTAGTGTAGCATTGAGTCTAAGTTCGGCTTCGTGTCTTCTGTAGTGAAGGCCACTTATCCCGGCTGCTTCCTCTAATATTTTTCTTCTATCAATTGGTTTCGCCGCTACAATTTGACTGATTTGCCCTTGCCTTACCAATGACACCGAGTGCGCACCGGAAGATAGATCTGCGAAGAAAAGCTGAACATCTTTTGCTCTTTTTTCCTTTGAATTTATGTAATATGTGGAACCTTCGTTCCTATCAATTCTTCTCGTTATCTCGATTTCTTCATCATTGGCGTATTCAGGGGGGCAATCTTTTTTTCTATTATCTATAATAAGCGTTACCTCAGCCATATTTCTTGCTGTTATATTTTGAGTGCCTGCAAATATAACATCATCCATTTCGGATCCACGCAGATTTTTATATGAATTTTCTCCCATAACCCATTGCAAGGCCTCAAGCAGATTTGATTTTCCGCAACCATTTGGACCAACAATTCCCGTTAAACCCGATTTAATATCGAGTTCTACGGGGTCAACAAATGATTTAAAGCCGAGTAGTTTTAATTTAGTGAATTCCATAATTAAAAATATACCATCATACTAATAAATGTTATTTTGAATTTCATTTTCGAAAGTTTCAAATGATTGGCTTCCTATAATCATTTTATTGTTTATAAAAAATGTCGGAGTTGATGTAACGGCTAATTTTTCACTAGCATATTTTTTGGATGATAGTAAGGAATCTAATAATTCTTGATCCTTTAAACATTGGTCAAATAATTTATTTGTTAGACCAGCCTGTTTTGATAAGTTTTTTAATGGCTCAATCGGTTGTTCTATTAGCCATTGGGCTCTTTGTTGAAATAATATATTAATGAATGGGAAGTATTTCTCATCTTCAACACATCTGCCAAGCATTGATACTGCCACAGCTAACTGGTCTATAGGGAATTCTCTAAATATAAATTTTACAATTCCTGTATCTACATATTTCTCTTTAAGTTCTGGATAAACACCAGCATGAAAATCAGCACAATGAGAGCATGTCATAGAAGCATATTCTATTATGGTTATGGGTGCATTTTCATTGCCTATAAACCTATCTTCAAGTGATCCGGTTACCAGAAGATCACTAGATATATCGGAACGGTAATCTTTGGTACTTTCTATATCGTTAGAGTTATTTTCTTTGCTACTAATGTTATTATTATAAACAAATACGAACCATAAAATAATGGCAAGTAGTACACTAAGAAAAATTTTTATTTTGTTATTCGTTATTAATTTTATCATATTTATTTCCACTCATTTACTTTGTTAAAGCTTTAATTCTTGAAAGAGCTTTTTTTAGATTGATATTTTTTATTGAGTTAAATTCACTTAAGTCATTTGCTTCTAAAGGTGCTTTTTTATTTGATTCTATTTCTAACTTTAAATCGTTAACTTGTATTACTTGTATTTTTTTTATTATTTCATAACCATAAATGTTATTAACTTTGTTGATAATTATATCATTTAAATATTGGACCTCTAAAGATATCGGACCGTATGCTAATATTACTAATATTCCTATTTTTTTATTTTTGCTTGAGTTTGAGGAATTAATCCATTTAATTTGTTTTGGCTTTGTAGATTTAAAATACTTCTCTCCAATGACATGTTTCCATGATTCTTCTATTTCGGGAAGACCTGTTCCATATTCTTTGTAAATTGGCTTGATAATTGGATTAATTATTCTCCCTATTGCAACAGGATAATTCCGACTACTTCTATATTTTTTGTTAGTATTATTCATTTTTAAATTTTTTATTATTTATTTGTAATACTGTAATTACAATTATATATTAACTGAACATTAAATGAATAAATTAAATAGTATTAAATACCCACTACTTTCTTGGTATGATTTAAACAAAAGAGATTTGCCATGGCGTTTAAGTGTGGACGGACAATATTTAGATCCATATAAAGTTCTAGTAAGCGAAGTTATGTTGCAGCAAACAACAGTTTCTGCGGCAATAAAATATTTTAAAAATTTTATAGAAAAGTGGCCTAATATAGAGTTATTAGCGTCTGCTAGTGAAGATGAAATTATTAATGCTTGGGCTGGTTTAGGATATTACGCTAGGGCACGAAATTTATTAAAATGTGCAAAGATTATAGCGAATGATTTTCAAGGTAACTTTCCTCAAGATATTAATTTATTAAAAAAATTACCGGGTATTGGTGATTATACCTCTGCTGCAATAATGTCTATTGCATTTAATAAGCAGTCTGATGCAGTTGATGTTAATATTGAGAGAGTAATTAGTAGGTTATTTGCATTGCAATCTAGTAATTTATCTTATAACAAAAAAATGGTTAGAGACATAGTTTTTCAATTAACATCAGGAAACAGACCTGGAGATGTTCTGCAGTCATTGATGGACGTAGGTTCGTTAATTTGTTCTGCAAAGAATTGTACGTGTACAATTTGTCCCTTAGAGAAGAAATGCATGTCATTAAAGCAAGATATAATTTCTCAAATACCAATAAAAGGGAAGAAGGTTAGTAGGGGTGAAAAAATAGGGACTTTATATTTGATTACAAGAAGAGACGGAGCTTATCTTCTCAGAAAAAGACCTTCAAAAGGATTGTTGGGTGGAACCGTCGAATTCCCTGGTACAAACTGGGAAGATACTGCAATGATTGTAAATAAAAATAAATATTTAAAATCAAATAATCTTCACTACAGTGAATTGGGTGTCATAAAACATACTTTTTCACATTTTTATTTAACATTATCTATTGTTGGTAAGATAATATTTGAGAGCGAAAAAGACTTTATGTCTCCATTCAGTCTAGATAAATGCTTCTGGGTCTTACCTGAAGAATTCCATAAATATGGATTTTCAAGCTTAATGAAAAAAGCAATGCAATATATTTGAAGTTAATTATGCTGCATTTGATAATTCACAGCGAATTTTCTCTCTAAGCATATCAATTGGATGCAGTTTTCTTCCGTCAGAAAAGTGCCAAAAAGTCCATCCATTGCATGACTCAAGACCTTGAACATAAGCGCCTAGTTTGTGTATTGAACCATTCATATTATTAATTTCGATGCTTCCATCAACCTTAACAATGGCAAAGTGTTTCTTCTTTAAGCTATAAAGTTTTGTTCCCGGTTCAATTAGCCCTCTTTCAACTAAATTACCAAAAGGTATTCTTGGCTGATCTCTCTTTGTTTGTTTTATCTCAATAGATTCTCTGCTAGCTTCATTTACGCTTAATATGCGTTCATTAGCAATTTTTGCATATTCCTTGTTGCTCTCAATTCCAATCCATTTTCTCCCTAATCTTTTTGCAACTACACCGGTTGTTCCTGTTCCAAAAAAAGGATCAAGAACGATGGCCCCTGGTTCAGAAGCAGAAAGAAGAATGCGATGAAGCAGCGCTTCTGGTTTTTGGGTTGGGTGCGACTTTTCGCCGTTTTGTTTTTTAACTCTTTCGCTGCCGGTACAGATTGGAATATTCCAATCAGAACGCATTTGGATATCGCCATTTAAGGATTTAGTTGCATCGTAGTTATATTTATATTTTGAGTTTTTATCTTTTGCTGCCCATATGATTGTTTCATGAGCATTTGTAAATCTTCTTCCTCTAAAATTCGGCATTGGGTTTGTTTTATTCCAAATAATATCATTCAATATCCAGAATCCAATATCTTGAATAACTCTCCCCACTCTGAATATGTTATGATAACTACCTATTACCCAAATTGATCCTGTTGGTTTTAATATCCTTTGGCATTCTTTTAACCAACAAGTTAAAAAATTATCATAAGCTTCAAAGCTTGAGAACTTATCCCAATTCTCACTTACTCCTATTACTTCAGAGCGATCTGGGCGAAGAAGTTTATCGTTAAGTTGAAGGTTATAGGGAGGGTCGGCAAAAATTAGGTCAATGCTATTCTCAGGATAATTTTTTAGAACCTCAACGCAATCTCCAATTACTATTGAATTAAGATTGCCTATTAGGGTATTATTTTTAATGGGTTTTTTCATTTATAAATCAGTGCTATTATTTAATAACTAATATTTAGAGCATTAAAGTAAAATAGTTATTAATTTTTTAGATTTTCTCTAGATATTATTACTGGCTTAAATGTAAATCTATGTATTGCGGAAGGTCCAATTTTTTTTAGTATTGCTAAGTGTTTTTGTGTTGGATAGCCTTTGTTAGCATCGAACATATAGTCCTTGAATATATATGAAAATTTTATCATTATTTCATCGCGTATAACTTTTGCAATTATTGATGAGGCTGCAATTGACAGAGATATTGCGTCACCCTTTATTATCGGGACGCTATTATATTGAGGGTTTATTGATATATTGCCATCTACAAGTACTAAATCGGGCTCTCTTTTTAAACATGACACAGCCTGCCTCATAGCCCAAAGTGATGATTGAAGAATATTTATGTTATCAATTTTCTCTACATCTCCAACTCCAACTCCAACGTCAGCATATTTTTTTATTTCATAGAATAATTTTTTCCTATTTTTTTCAGATAATTTTTTTGAATCATTAATACCATCTGGAATGTTTTTTTTATCCAATATAACTGCTGCTGCAATTACTGGTCCCGCAATAGGCCCTCGACCTGCTTCATCTGTACCTGCTATAATTTTATAGCCCTTTAATTGATAATTGTTTTCCATCAGACAAGATGGTCTGTTTAACATTTTTCTATTCATGCCATTTATTATTATTTTCTTTTTAAGTTTTCATCTAATCGAGGCATTATTTCAACAAAATTACATGGTAAATGACGGTAATCTAGTTGTTTTTCTAGTATAGCTTCCCAAGCATCAATGCATGCGCCGGGTGAACCAGGAAGTACAAATATATATTTACCTCGCGCTACTCCAGCAAGCGCTCTAGATTGTACTGTTGAAGTTTCAATTTTTTGATAACTAATCTGATGAAAAATGACAGAAAATCCAGTTATCTCTTTGTCAAATAACGGTTGAATAGCTTCTGGTGTAACGTCGTTACCAGTTAATCCTGTGCCGCCTGTGGTAATTATAACATCAATTTTCTCTACGCTTAGCCATTTGTTGACCGCATCTCTTATATCTTGCACATCATCTTTGATAATTATCTTTTTATATAAATTATGACCAGATTTTATTAATTTACTGCATAGAGTACTACCGGATTTATCGTTTGATTCGTCCCGTGTATCAGATATAGTCATAACCCCTATATTTAGAGGAATGAATTTACGAATTATTGTCATTTTTATCGTCCTGTTTTTATAAATTCAATTCATGGATCCTGTCTTTAATTAACAACAAATCATGCCAAGCAAGTTTTTTTTGAGCAGGTTGCCTTAAAAGGTATGATGGGTGTAACATGGGCATTACAGGACATTCTATTTTTTTATTATCATAGCTATGCCAAGTTCCCCTCAATTCCATTATTGTATTATTTTTATTTAACAGTGTATTGGTTGCAATTTCACCAAGGGTAATGATAATTTTAGGCTTTACAATCTCTATTTGCCTCTCAAGAAATGGTTTGCATGTAATTATTTCTTCATAGCTAGGATTTCTATCTCCTGGTGTTCTCCAATAAACAACATTTGTCATATATACATCGTTTATCGAAACGTTAATTGACAGTAGCATTTTAATTAATAAGTCAGAAACTAAGCCAGAAAAAATTCTACCGCTAAGATCATCGTCTGCTTTTGGATAATCGCTAACTAATAGAATCTTTGCAATGTTACTTCCTTCTTTGAAGCATGTTTTGTTAGATATTGCTCTTAGGTGGCATAAATCGTAATCTTTAATGATACCTTCTAATTCTTCAATATTTGTAACGCTTGAAATTAATTTTTTTATATTAGAGTTTATTTTTTTATTACTAGGTTTGCTTGCATAGTTAACTATGGTGTTATTATTTTTTATTAAATCACTTTTATTGTCTTGAGATCTATTAATAGGTTTATTGTTTACTAATTCACAAATTCCTTCCTGCTCATACCACTTTAATAGATATAATTTTTTTACAAGATCAGCTTCCATATTAATTCCTATAAGTTTAATATATGTATATTATATAATTTTATACTAAATTTAATAAAACTTAGATTTTATTTATTTATTTATTGAGAATACATGTTTATTAATGGTCTAGGAGATATAAAATGACAGAAATTGAAAACCGTGAATCAATAGACATAGATGTAGTTATAGTAGGTGCTGGCCCTGCAGGGCTTGCTACGGCTATTAAATTAAAACAACAAGCGGACGAAGCTGGTAAAGAAATATCAATTACTGTTTTAGAGAAAGGATCTGAGGTAGGTGCACATATTTTATCTGGAGCAGTTATTGATCCAGTGGGTTTAGACTCTTTATTGCCTAACTGGAGAGACTTAGATCACCCTGTAATGGATGAAGTCGTCACTGATAAGTTCTATCTTCTCGGTCCTGCAGGTGGCATAAGAATTCCAAATTTACTTATGCCTCCAATAATGTCAAATGACGGCTGTTATGTTACAAGTTTGTCAAATCTAACTAAATGGCTTGGAAATATAGCAGAATCTATGGGTATTGAAATTTACCCTGGTTTTCCAGCAAATGAAATTTTATATTCTTCAGAAGGTTCCGTGATTGGGGTAGCAACAGGTGACTTAGGAGTCGCTAAAGACCAGTCAAAGAAAGAGACTTACATGAGGGGTATGGAAATTTTTGCAAAATACACAGTATTTGCAGAAGGCGTTAGAGGTCAGTTGTCTAAAAAAATAATAGATAAATTCAAGCTTGATAGAGAGAGTGATACACAAAAATATGGTCTTGGTTTAAAGGAATTATGGGAAATTCCTAAAGACAACCATACACCTGGTCTCGTTCAACATACTATGGGTTGGCCATTAGACAAGAGAACTGGTGGCGGTTCTTTTCTATATCATTTCGATAAGAATTTAGTATCAATAGGTTTTGTTGTTCATTTAAATTACACTAATCCCCACCTATCACCATACGAAGAGTTTCAGCGCTTTAAAACCCACCCAATGATAAAAGAGATTTTAAAAGGGGGAAAGAGAATTTCATATGGGGCTAGAGCAATTAATGAAGGTGGCTATCAATCTGTACCTAAGTTAACATTTCCTGGAGGAGTCTTGGTTGGCTGTTCGGCCGGATTTGTTAACGTACCGAGGATTAAAGGTTCACATAATGCTATATTAACAGGTGTTATGGCTGCCGAATCTATATTTGATGCTATTATTGATAATAGATCTAATGATGAAGCTATTGATTACCAGAATAAATACGACTTCAGTGATGTAAAAAAAGAGTTAAATAAAGTAAAAAACGTTAAGCCATTATGGTCGCGTTTTGGAACGTATCTTGGTATAAGCTTAGGCGGGATTGATATGTGGTTAAGAAATTTTGGTATTAATCTCCCTATTACAATGTCGCATAGAAAAGCTGATCATGAAACATTGGAAATTGCTAATGATAGAAATAGAATAGTTTATCCAAAACCAGATGGAGAATATTCTTTTGACAAACCTTCTTCAGTATTTTTATCGGCAACTAATCACGAAGAAGATCAACCTGTCCATCTCCAAGTTAATGATATGGATATGCAAATTAACAGTGAGTTCCAAAAATATGGAGGACCTTCTGGTAATTATTGCCCTGCAGGCGTCTACGAATGGATTGGTGAACAAGATAATAAAAGATTGCAAATTAATAGCCAAAATTGTGTTCACTGTAAGACTTGTGATATCAAAGATCCAAACCAGAATATTACCTGGGTAGCACCAGAGGGCGGCGGGGGACCAAATTATTCTAACATGTGATTTATAATTAAGAATTATATAATCTCTAAAAATCAAGGAATTAGAAAAAAATTCACAATAAAATTATACATACAGAAAAAGCATTTGCTAAGATAAATCTAACTTTAAATGTTTTTGATAAAGCTTTAAACGGCCTTCATAATATTAACAGTATAGTTGCATTTACTGATTTATACGATTCAATAGATTTTTATAGAAACCAAAAAACTGAGCTTCTTATAAAAAGTAATGTTAATGGTGTTATTTCTAGCTTAGATAACCTTATTATTAAAAGTGATTATGGATATAGAAGTCTTTATCCTGGTTCGAATTATTATCTATATAAACTAGATAAAAATATACCAATTGCAGCTGGTTTAGGTGGTGGTTCTGCTGACGCAGCTGCGATCTTTAGAGGTTTGTGTAACATTAACAATAATCGAGTTAGCGAAATTAAAGAATCTGGTATTCCAAATTCTATTGGATCGGATGTTAACGCTTGTTTGTTTTCAAAGCTATTATTTCTGCATGGTACAGGTGAAAAGATACAGCCATTGAATAATGATATTAAATTTTCTGCTCTATTGGTTAATCCGAATAAAGAAATATCTACCAAAAAAGTTTTTTCAATGAGGAAATTAAATAATTCAATAGATGCAGATAGTAATAATTCAGTTGCCCCAGATAAGCAGAAAAATTTATTGGAATTTATTGTCAACGGTAAAAATGATTTACAAGATATAGCTTGTTCTTTAGAGCCTGAAATAAACACAATATTGCTTGCAATTCAAAAAACAGATAAATGTATAGTTTCACGGATGTCTGGAAGCGGCGCTACTTGTTTTGGATTATATGAAGATCTAGAGTATTTGGACAAGGCGTATGATTGTATTGTCAACGCTTATCCTGAATATTGGTGTAAAAAGGTTAATTTATTTTGATTTAAATTTTAATGATTACGATTACAGGAAAACAACACACTTTCAATCAGAGCTTTTTTTATCTCAGAATCAGGAAATAGATCCAAAGCTTTAATTGCTAAGCTTGCATAATGCTCGGCTGCTTCAATAGTTTCATTTATACAATTATGTTTTTGTAATATTATCATCGCTTGAACGAAGTCATCGCGTGTTCTTTCCTCCTTTAACATAATGCTATTCCAGAATTTATTTTCCTCTGAATTTGATTTTTTGTAAGAAAGTATAATAGGTAAGGTTATTTTTCCTTCATTAAAATCATCACCAATTTCTTTTCCCAGAGTTTTAGCATCACCGTTGTAATCTAAAGCATCATCGGCCAATTGAAATGCTAATCCAAGATTGTAACCAAAGGATCTTAGCGCTTCGCATTCTTTTTTAGGACGATCATTTATAATCCCACCGATTTCTGTTGCTGCAGCAAATAAAGCCGCAGTTTTTGATTCAATTATATTAATATAGTCATCTTCAGATGTAGAGATATTTTTTACACTAGATAATTGCATTATTTCTCCTTGCGCAATAATAGCAGCAGCGTTAGATAATGTATCAAGAGCTTTTAATGATCCGGATTGAACCATAATTTTAAATGCTTGTCCTAATATATAATCCCCAACAAGAACGCTTGCTTCATTGCCCCATAACATCTTGGCAGAAATTTTACCTCTTCTCATACTACTGTCATCAACTACATCGTCATGCAATAAAGTCGCCGTATGCATAAACTCTACACTGGTCGCTAGTAAAATATGATTATTATCTTTGCGGCCACATAATATACTAGATGCGATGGTTAACATTGGTCTTAATCTTTTTCCACCTGCGGTTATTAGATATCTAGAAATTTTAGGAATGATATCTGTCTTAGATATTGTTTGGCTTATAATTAGAGAATTTACTTTTTCCATATCAGCTGCCGTTAATTCTATTAAGGAATTAATGCCGCTATTATTTGACGGTTCTTTTTTTATATTAGCTAGAATTACCATATTATTTACAGAAGTATTTTGCATTTTATTTACTTTAATCATAATATATTTTTTTATTAATCTTTGAAATATTTTTTTCTATTTCTTTGTATAGCTTAAATTAATTAATTTTGTAATTGGATTTCATGAATAAAGAAATAAATATAAATATAACATATTCGACGGATGAATTTCTAGGTGGGAGATTACTTCTAAAACAATCAACTGAAGGTGCCAGAGTTACTTCTGATACCATGTTACTGGCTGCCGCGGTACCTGTAAAGAATGGTAATAATATTTTGGATGCAGGAACCGGCAATGGAGCGGCTGCTTTGGCTGTGGCAACAAGAGTTCCTAATATAAATATTTGTGGTATCGATTTGGATGAAATGAATATTTCTTATGCTAACTATAATGCAAAATTTAATAATTTAGAAGAGATATCAAACTTTGTAAAAATGGATATTTCAGATTTAAGCTCTAAATCAATTAAAAAATTAAACATTCCTTTTCCATTCGATCATGTATTAATGAACCCACCATATTATGAAAGTGGTAAAGTACAATTGCCATCTAATTATAAAAATCAAATAGCTAAAGTTTCGCCCAAAGGCACTTCTACAATTTGGATCGATAAGCTCTCCAAAGTTTTAGTCGAAAAAGGCACGATTACAATAATTAACAGGATGTCTGCTTTGGATGAGTTGTTAATTGCACTAAATAAGTCTTTTGGAGGAATAAATATTTTACCAATAATGTCAAAAATCACATCTAGCGCTTCAAGGGTAATTGTTCAGGCAAAAAAAGGCAGTAGATCTGAATTAAAATTATTGCCACCATTGATTTTACACGAAAATGATGGTTCTTATACAAAAAAAGCTGAATATGTGTTAAGAAATGGAGCAACTATTGATTTATCAAAATCAAATTATATTATAGTTAAATAATTTAAGTATTTTTTTAATTTTTTATATTATGGTTGTATTCAATATTTGATTTATATTTAGAGATAATAGGATAATATAAAAATCTTAATTAATAAAAAAGTTTCAAGCACAATGAGTAATATAGACGGTAAAATTTCATTGGATCCAAAAAATTCTTTTCAAGGTCTAATTTTAACATTACAGAATTATTGGGCAAGCGTTGGTTGCACTATACTTCAGCCTTATGACATGGAGGTTGGTGCCGGTACTTTCCATCCTTCTACGATATTAAGGGCCTTGGGTCCTGACCCCTGGAACGCTGCTTACGTGCAACCATCAAGAAGACCATCTGATGGCAGGTACGGTGAAAATCCAAATAGAATGCAGCATTATTACCAATTCCAAGTAATATTGAAACCGTCTCCAGATAATATACAAGACTTGTATTTAGAGAGCTTAAATCAGATTGGCATTAGTAAGGACCTGCATGATATTAGGTTTGTTGAAGATGATTGGGAGAGTCCAACATTGGGAGCTTGGGGCTTAGGATGGGAGGTTTGGTGTGATGGGATGGAAGTATCTCAATTTACTTATTTTCAGCAGGTATGTGGATATGAATGCAATCCAATACCTGGAGAATTAACATATGGCCTCGAACGACTAGCTATGTACGTTCAAGAGGTAGATAATGTCTATGATTTAAATTATAACGGACTACAAGGTAAAAATAAGATTACTTATGGGGATGTTTTTAAAAGGTCTGAAAAAGAGTTCTCTTATTATAATTTTAAAGAAGCTAATACTAATTATATATTTAGACAATTTAAAGATTGTGAAGATGAAAGTTTACGATTGGCATCCATTGGATTGGCTTTACCCGCCTATGATCAATGCATTAAAGCTTCGCATTTATTCAATATATTAGACGCAAGAGGGGTTATATCCGTTACAGAAAGACAGTCCTATATCCTTAGAATAAGAAATTTAGCCAAATCATCAGCTGACGCTTGGCTTGAGAATAAATAATAACGGGTAATATAATTATATTATTTACAACAAAGGAATGTTAATTTAGATGCCAGATCTTTTAATTGAATTGTTATCAGAGGAAATTCCAGCTCGGATGCAAGCTCCAGCAGCAGACAACCTGTTAAAGTTAGTGTCTAATAGAATAAAAGAAAATGGCTTAAGCTTTGATAATCCGCATACGTATTATTCCGCACGTAGACTTGTTCTTATTTTGCGTAACGTGGATGCATTTAGCATAGAAACTCTAGAAGAAAAACTTGGACCTAGAACAGATGCTCCAGAAACTGCTATTAAGGGTTTTTTAGATTCAAATAATCTATCTACGATAGATCAATGTGAAATAAAGCCTGGAACGAAAGGAAGCAGATATTCTTTTCATAGAAAAATACCTAAAAGGGATGCAGATAAAATTATCTCTCAGATCATGCCTGATATAATACAAAATTTCCCTTGGCCAAAGTCAATGAAGTGGGGAAATGGTGATTTGAGATGGGTAAGACCTTTAAAGAATATTTTAGGTATATTAATTTTTGAAAACAGAACAACTACTTTAGATTTTAAAATTGATAATATGAAGGCAACCAACGTTACCTTTGGCCATAGATTTATGGCAAATAATTCCATAGAGATACATAGCATTGATCAATATCATAAATCTTTAAGAAGCAGTTATGTGGATATTGATATTGTTGAGAGGAAAAACAAAATCAATATCCAAGCTTCATTGATTATGGCAGATAGAAATCTTATGATTCATGAAGACGAAACTCTTTTGAATGAGGTTTCGGGACTAGTTGAATGGCCAGTTGTTTTATTTGGAAGCTTTGATGTCAAATTTCTAATGCTGCCTGAGGAGGTATTAATAACCTCTATGAGGAATCATCAAAAATATTTTTCTGTTTTTGATAAAAAAACAAATGAAATGACAAATAATTTTTTAGTTGTATCAAATATTGATTCACAAGATCTGGGAAAATCAATAATTAACGGCAATCAGAGAGTTCTAAGCGCACGACTTTATGACGCTTTGTATTTTTGGGAGGAGGATCTTTCAACCAAACTTGAAAATAGGGTTCAAGGATTGCAAGACGTTATATTTCATGAAAAATTAGGAACATTATATAACAGAGTTATTAGAATAAAGAGTATATCAATACTAATAGCAGGGTTTGTTGGCGCCAATGTAGAGTTAGTTTCTAGGGCTGCTTATTTATCGAAGGCAGACCTCCAAACCGGTATGGTTTCTGAGTTTCCAGAACTCCAGGGAACTATTGGTCGATATTACGCTATCGAACAAGGTGAAGATAGTGTGGTTGCTGATGCAATTAGAGAGCATTATTTACCTGTTGGTAGCGGTGATTTGTTGCCAAGTTCTCCTGTCTCTATAAGCATAGCTTTGGCCGAGAAGGTTGATATGTTAGTTAGTTTCTGGGCTATTAACGAGAAACCTACTGGTTCTAAAGATCCGTTTGCTTTAAGAAGATCCGCAAATGGTATAATTAGAATTATAATAGAAAGTCAAATAGAGGTTCCAATACGTCAAATTATAAATAAATCTCAAGATATTTTGTCCAATGAGATAGGTATTAATTGTAACGGTATATGTGCTGATTTAATAGATTTTTTGTTAGATAGATTGCGTACATATATGCGTGAATATGATATCGGAAAAGAAGTTATAGATGCTGCAATTAATGCGCAAGAAGTAGATGATTTATATTTATTATCAGAAAAAATAAAATTACTAAATAATTTTATTAAATCAATTGAAGGCATAGACTTCGTTAAAGCCATTAAAAGAGTGCATAATATACTGCAAGCTCAGGAAAGGAAGAAGGATTACTCTGTGCTTGATGGCACGATAAATGAATCTTTGTTTGAATTTAATGAAGAAAAAGAATTGTATAATGTATTAACGAAACTTTCCCATATTGACATTTCTGTGTATAAAAAGGGGGATAAAAAAATTTACGAAGACTTATTGTTAGCTTTTTCGAAACCAATAAATAACTTCTTCGACTCTGTGATAGTTAATGTGGATAAAAAAGAAATAAAAGATAATAGGTTAAAATTATTAGCGGGAATTCGTTCTTTTACACAAAAAATAGCAGATTTTTCTGTAATAGATTTTTAGTGTATTTCTCCTATGCTTAAAATAATGAAAGATTTTAAAAAAATGACTAAATGGGTATATAATTTTGGTGGAAAAAATACAGAAGGCAACACTTCAATGCGTAATTTATTAGGTGGTAAGGGAGCTAATTTAGCTGAGATGTGTTCTTTAAAACTTCCTGTCCCTCCAGGTTTTACTATTACAACTGAAGTTTGCACTTCGTATTATGAAAATAATTCTAATTTACCAGATGAATTAGATGATCAGGTTAATAGTGCAATTAAAGAAATTGAAGATACAGTTGGATCGAAATTTGGAAGCGATCAGAACCCTCTGTTGGTTTCTGTAAGATCTGGTGCAAGGTCATCTATGCCAGGTATGTTGGACACAGTATTAAATCTAGGGTTGAATGATATTACAGTGGAGGCTTTGGCAAAAAAATCTGGAGATGCAAGATTTGCATACGATTCTTACCGTAGATTTATACAGATGTATTCTAACGTTGTTTTGGGTGTGGAACACCATATTTTTGAGGATATCCTAGAAGATTATAAAATTGATAATAATTACACCCTTGATACTGATCTGAATAGTGGAGATTGGAAGAATATAGTTAGTCATTATAAAGAGGAGTTATTAAAAGAGTACGGAAACCCTTTTCCTCAAGATGTTAACATACAATTATGGGGGTCCATCTCGGCTGTGTTTGGTTCTTGGCAAAATAATCGAGCAAAAACTTATAGAAAATTAAATGATATACCTGATCACTGGGGGACTGCTGTTAATGTACAAGCGATGGTATATGGTAATTTAGATGATAACAGTGCAACAGGGGTTGCATTTACTCGTAATCCATCAAATGGGAATAAAGAATTTTATGGGGAGTTTCTAGTTAATGCACAAGGTGAAGATGTTGTAGCAGGAATTAGAACGCCGCAAAATATTTCAGAGCTATCTAGAATTGAATCCGGTTCAGAAGACATGTCGCTTGAAAAATTAATGCCGGATGTATTTAAGGAGCTAAAAAAAGTTGCGGATAATTTAGAAAGTCATTATCGCGATATGCAAGATATTGAATTCACAATTCAAGAAGGTCGCCTATGGATGCTTCAAACAAGGTCTGGAAAAAGAACAACCAAAGCTGCAATAAAGATTGCTGTCGATTTTGTTAAAGAAGGATTGATTTCTCAAGAAGAAGCGGTGTCCAGAATAAATCCTAATGAGTTAGATCAATTACTACACCCTACCATTGATAAAGATGCTGATTTGAATGTCATAGCTACTGGTCTTCCAGCATCACCTGGAGCAGCCTCTGGTCAGATTGTTTTTAACGCAGATGAAGCTGAGAAATTAGCAAGTGATGGGAAAAAAGTCATTTTAACCAGAATTGAAACAAGTCCAGAGGATATTCATGGGATGCACGCTGCAGTAGGAATATTGACTACTAGGGGAGGCATGACAAGTCATGCGGCAGTTGTTGCGCGTGGTATGGGGCGTCCATGTATTTCTGGTGCGGGTGCTCTGAGAATTGATTATGAAAATAATATGTTAATAATTGGTAAGTTAACATTTATGGCGGGCGATATCATAACAATAGATGGTTCAAGTGGACAAATTATTTCAGGAGAAGTTAAAATGAAGGATCCTGAATTATCTGGAGATTTTTCTCAATTAATGAAATGGGCAGATGGATTTAGGAAGCTTAGAGTAAGGGCTAACGCTGAGACAAAGATTGATGCCGAGGTTGCAAGGAGCTTTGGTGCTGAAGGCATAGGATTATGTAGAACCGAGCACATGTTTTTCGAGGAAGGTAGAATAAATGCCGTCCGTGAAATGATTCTAGCTGATAGCGAAGAAGGTAGAAAGAAAGCTTTGTTAAAGATTCTACCTATGCAAAAGAAGGATTTTATAGACCTTTTTGATGTTATGGATGAATTGCCAGTGACCATAAGGCTTCTTGATCCTCCATTGCATGAGTTTTTACCGCATACACAAAAAGATATAGATGCAGTGGCAACAGCATTGGGTATTAACACTTCTTCGTTGAAAATAAGAATAGATGAACTATCTGAATCCAATCCAATGTTAGGTCATCGAGGGTGCAGGTTAGCAATAACGTACCCAGAAATACCCGAGATGCAAGCAAGGGCTATTTTTGAAGCGTGTGTTGAGATTAATAAAAAATCAGGGAAGAGGGTTCAACCAGAAATTATGGTACCTTTAGTTGCTTCGAGAAGAGAATTAGAGATAGTTAAAAATTTGATTGATAAGGTTGCAAAAGAAATAGAAAACGAACATAAATTAAAATTAGATTATACAGTGGGCACTATGATTGAATTGCCAAGAGCTGCTTTGAAATCTTCAGAAATAGCTGAAGTTGCGGACTTCTTTTCCTTTGGAACAAACGATCTTACTCAAACTACATATGGGATTAGTAGGGATGATTCCTCAAGATTTTTAGATACTTATATATCCAATGGTATTTTTGAAAGGGATCCATTTGTCTCTATTGATAGAGAAGGTGTCGGTGAGTTAATAGAGATTGCAGTTGAAAGAGGTAGGTCAAAAAATAATTCTATAAAATTAGGTATTTGTGGCGAACATGGAGGGGATCCAAGTTCTATTGAATTTTGTGCAGAAATTGAATTAAATTATGTTTCGTGTTCTCCATACCGAGTTCCGGTTGCAAGGCTTTCAGCAGCACAAGCAGAGATAAAAATAAAAAATAAATAGATTTTCTATTTTTTATTACAGTGCAAGCTTATGTCCAAAGAGGGTGAAGAATGAGTTAATCTTCCAATTGATATTATATCAATACCTGTTTCAGCAACTTGTAATACATTATTTTCATTGATATTTCCTGAGGCCTCTAGGATAGCGCCCCCATTAGCTATTTTAACTGCAGCCTTTAAATTATCAATTGTCATATTATCTAAAAGGATTATTTTAGCTTCATATTTTAACGCTTCTTCTAATTGCTCAATTGTATCAACTTCAATTTCAATAGACATTAAATGACTTGCTTTTTGTTTTGCTAATTTTAAAGCTTCCTTTACACCACCGACGGCCTCAATATGATTATCTTTAATTAAAATTGCGTAATCCAACCCTAATCTATGATTAAATCCACCACCACAACGTATAGCATATTTTTCTAACGCTCTTATTCCAGGTGTTGTTTTCCTTGTTGAAACAATCTTGACCTTTGTATGTTTCGTTAATTCAACAAATTTATTTGTTTCGGTAGCAATTCCAGATAAATGTCCTATAAAATTTAAAGCTGTTCTTTCAGCTGTTAAAATAGGTAAACTTCTTCCGGATATCAATGCTATTTTAGTATCTTTTGTAACCTTTTCTCCGTCCATTACAAAAGACTTGAAACATACATTTTTGTCAATAAAATTGAAGGCATACTCAGCACATCTTATACCAGAAACCACTCCATTTTGATTGGAAGTAATTATCCATTCATTTTCTTGATTTTTATCAATAAGGTAATTGCTTGTTAAATCACCCGCTTGACCAAGATCCTCTGCAATGGCATTCTTTACGCAATTTTTTATTATGTGTTGTGGAATTGGATTAATTTCTATCATTAGATTATATCTTTTATTGTTATTTTGCTTCTATTGTTTAGCAAAGAGTTAGTTTCTGGGAAATCTGACCTATAATGGCTCCCACGATGCTCTTTTCTTTTTATAGCAGATTTAATTATAAGAAGCGCTGTTATAATAGTGTTATTTATTTGATTATTTTTTTTGTATTTTTGATTTAGTGTTAGTATCTCATTAAAAGCTTCATCTAATTCTTCTCCATTTCTCTCTACACCGACTTTTCTTGTCATTATTGACTTTAAAATTTTTAGATCTTTTGAATTAATCGGTACTACTTTAGATGTTGTAGCTTCACTATTCTTAACTGGAGTGTTGTTAGGCAAAGACTTAATATTCTTTGCTATTATAGAGCCAAAAACTATCGCTTCAAGCAAGGAATTCGAAGCCAATCTATTGGCGCCATGCACGCCAGTTGAAGCTGATTCTCCACATGCCCATAGTCCGTTGATACTAGTTTTTCCATTAGCATCGGTAGAAATTCCTCCCATATGGTAGTGTGCTGCAGGGGCTATAGGAATTGCCTGGTTTTCTGGATTAATATTATTATCTTTGCAAAATCCATATACAGTAGGAAAGGTTTTTTTCATGCTTTTCCCTAATTCACCTCTGCAATCTAGATACACTTTGTGGCCATTTTTTATTTCATTGAATATAGCACGAGAAACAATATCTCTTGGAGCTAGCTCCGCTTGTTGATGTGTCTTTAAGAGAAATCTTTCGTTGAGTTCATTTATAATTTTAGCTCCATCTCCCCTCAAAGCTTCTGTTGCAAGGGGGGCAGGGTCAATCCCTATATTAAATGCAGTTGGATGAAATTGTACAAACTCTAAGTCTGATAAATCTGCACCGATACGGGCTGCAATAGCGATACCATCACCTTTAGCTTCTATTGCATTAGTTGTCACTTCATATAATTGACCAATGCCACCAGTAGCTATAATAATATTCCTAGAGTACAATCTTTGTTCTTTTTTATTATCTAGATTCGATTGTATAACAACTCCAAAAATACCATCTTGATCTTTTAATAATTCAACGGCATTAAAATTTTCTATGACATCTATATGATTTGATTTCTTAACAGTTTCAGACAACGTTTTCATTATTGCTTTTCCGGTCATATCTCCATTAACAGAAACTATTCTATTTATGCCATGTGCAGCTTCTTTTTTTAATAGAAGTTTATTATTAGATCCTTTATCGAAGGGAACGCCTAAGTTTATCAAATCATTAATTCTATTTGGTCCAGCCTCAACCATAATCCCGGCAGCATATTCATCAACTATTCCAGCACCAACAGATATCGTGTCATGTTTATGTAAATTTGCAGAGTCATTTTGACCAACAGCGGCGGCTATCCCGGCCTGAGCCCATTGACTAGAAGTGCCAGACCCTAGGGACTTTGATGATATAACTTTGACATTTAATGGAGCTAGTTTTAATGCTGTAAATAGTCCTGCAAGACCAGCTCCTATTATAATGACAGTATTTTTGTCTGTCATGATTACTGATCCTAGTTTAAATTTTTAAATTTATCATTCTATCAACTGCATTAAAAGCTTTTGCTGCAATAAGGGGGTCAATTTTAACCTCATTATTAAGATATATTAAATTATCTAATATTTTAGGTAATGTAATTTTTTTCATATAAGGGCACAGATTACAAGGCCTTATAAATTGAACATTTGGGTTCACTGCAGAAACATTATCGCTCATTGAGCACTCTGTAACCATCATAACTTTTTTTGGTTGATTTTCTTTGATATAACTAATCATATTGGCTGTGGAACCTGAGAAATCTGCAGCCTCAACAACGTTAGGTGGGCATTCTGGATGAGCAATTATTATTAAATCCTCTTCGTTTTCTCTCGCTTGATGTAATTCTTCGGGGGTAAATAGTTCATGAACTATGCAACTGCCTTCCCACCAAATAATTTCAACATCTGTTTGTTTAGCAATATTTTGCGCTAGATATTTATCTGGGAGAAATAATACTTTCTTAGCACCAAGTGATTCTATTATTTCCAATGCATTTCCTGATGTGCAGCAAATATCAGATTCAGCTTTAACATCTGCAGAAGTGTTGACGTATGTAACAACTGGAACCCCTGGATATTTTTGTTTCAGTTTTCTTACATCATCTCCAGTTATAGATTCAGCAAGAGAGCAACCTGCATCTAAGTCAGGTACCAAAACCATTTTATTCGGATTTAGTATTTTTGATGTTTCTGCCATAAAGTGCACGCCGCATTGAATGATTATGTCCGCTTCTGTTCTTGCGGCTTCTTTTGACAATGCCAGGCTGTCTCCAACGAAATCTGCTACACAATGGTATATTTCTGGTGTTTGATAATTATGGGCTAATAGCACTGCATTTCTTTGTTTTTTTAATTCATTGATCGCCTTTATATAAGGAGCGTGAACCGGCCATTCGATTTTTGGTATTACCGACTTCACCTTTTCGTAATAAGGTGCCATTTCATTCGCAATATCATTGCTATATTCCAAGTTTGGAATTTCTATTGAAGTTTCCATTATGATACCCTTTGATTCTTTATTACTTTTTTCATTGAATTTCTATATAAGTGTATATTCACCAATACATCCCAGTATTTAAATCGTAACCACCATAGCTATATATAATTATATTAATCTCATACTGTAAACAACTTTTATTTATTATGTTTTATATATAATAATTAAACCATAATAAATCAATTTAGTTTATTTAATTATAATAAATATATTTTCTTAATTTCTTAGCAATTTAGTGTAAAAGGCTTGTTTTCATAGGTTAATATTGGTTTTTTTAATATCTTGTGGCATTCACTTAAGATATTACTACTTCCGATTATATGGTCTCCCAACTTTAATAATAAACTATTAGGGTTTGCGGATGGAGATAAAGACATCAGTTCAGTTGCCATTAAATCTGCTCTTAAGTCTTTTTTATAATAACAGTATACAATTAATGCGGCCGCTGTCGATCTTGATATCCCAGCATAGCAGTGTATTAAAAGGGTGTCATTCTTAGTGCATTTTTTTGTAAAGCTTATAATATTTTTTACGTGTCCTAAGGACGGTTGAATTAAATTTTTTCTAGGAGATGTGATATCGTTAAATGATAATTTAAGATGATTTGTATCTTTAATGCCTTCAAATATCGGGAACGATTCGCCCGGCGATAAAATTGAAATTATATAATTTGCATTATATTTATCAATCATCTTATTTGCTAAACTTAACGGAGATATTACAATTTTCATATTATCTTATTAATTATTATTATAATTTAACATAAGTATAAATTTATTTTTTCCAATTTCATACTTTCTTCCAATTCTTGTAATTTAATTAAGATTAGCACTTTGTCTTCTGTGTGTGATCCAAATGTTCCAATAATCTTATTTTTGTGTACTAGATTTTCGTTAAATGCAGACACAATTCCTTCGTAATTAAATAAATGAAATTTTTTTTTCATAGTTCCCCGAAAATGCATTCTTGAGACTATTTCTTGGCCAATATAGCAACCTTTATTTAAGGATACCCCGTTAAAATCATTGAGATTTGCCTCGTGTGGAAAAATAGTACCTTGATTATAATCGTAAATTATCTCTGGGATACCCAGACTTATTCTTGTCTTGTGATATAAATCTAAGTTGCTCTTTAAATTTAATTCTTTTTGAATAATTGCTCTTTGACCCAATGCCTCGTCGCGAGGATCAGTGTAAAAATTTTGATCCACCTTAGAACATACTTTTTCCCATGAAACCACTAGATCTTTTCGATCATTTATTTCTATATTCGAATTTAATTTATATAAATTGAGTTTTTTAATTAAATCATGATGCAGATTTTTATTAGATTCTATAAGAATATTACCTCCATGAGAATATATTATCATTTCGAATAATATTTTTCCTTGTGGGCTAAGTAATGCTGAACTCAGTATATTTTTTTTGTTTAATAGCGATATATCTGCGGTCAGTATGTTTTGAAGAAATTTGATAGATTCATTACCTTTTATTTCTATTACAGATCTATCTTCTAATATATTGTGTTTCATTTTTTAATTATCATAATAATTTTTTTATTAAATCTATGCAATGACTTGTGCTAGATTATTTGTCGTTAATATTTTATATTATAGTATATTAAATAATATCTTGTAATATATTAATTGTATTTATTTATATAATTTGGGTAATTAATGGATAATAAATTTAAAGCTTGGCATTTATCTCAACAAGATAAAGTAACAATAGCAAAATTAAAAAAAATCAATATTAATGATTTAATGCTTGGGGATACTGTCGTTAAGGTTGTGTCTTCAGGCATTAATTACAAAGACGCACTGGCTTTAACGGGAAAAGCTCCTGTTGTTAGAAAATTTCCAATGATACCAGGCATTGATCTAGCGGGTATTGTTGAAGATTCTGATAATCCTCTTTTTAAAAAAGGTGATAATATTTTTGCAACCGGCCATGGCATGGGAGAGATTCACTACGGTGGTCTTTCTGAATACGCAAGAATTGACTCTCAATGGTTATTAAAAGTTCCAAAACAGTTTTCCTGCAATGATATCATGTCTATAGGAACTGCAGGTCTAACAGCAATGTTATGTGTTATTGGAATTGAAGAATCAGGCATCACACCCAATATGGGTGAAATAGTTGTTACAGGCGCAACGGGTGGGGTAGGTGCTTTTGCTATTATGATTCTATCGAAGCTAGGATTTAGGGTTGTCGCATCAACTGGAAAAATTTATGAAGAGAAGTACCTCATGAGATTGGGTGCCGAACGGATCATTGACAATGAAGTATTCGAAGGCACTCCTAGATTAATAGACAAAGAGACTTGGGCTAGTGCGATTGATGTTATTGGAGGGAATACTCTTTCTCATATAATTTCTCAAACAGCTAGAGGAGGAGCTATTTCAGTTTGCGGTCAAATACAAGGTATAAATCTGAGTACTAATATGGCACCATTCATTCTTCGAGGTATTAAGTTACTTGGAGTTGACTCGGCTTATTGCAAAAAAGAAAACAGAGAAAATGCTTGGAATAGGTTGACTGAATTGATTGATTTAGACTTAATAAAATCAGTGATTACTGAAATAGATATTGATGAAGTTCTGCTTATCTCGAATAAAATTATAGAAGGAAACCATAAAGGAAGATACATAGTAAACATGTAATTATTTACAATAATTCATTATAAATTGAGTTGTTCCAATAGTCATGTTAATATTTTTTATATCTTGAATTGGAACCCACTTTGCATCCAAGGCATCGTCTCCTGCAATTATGTTACCACTTATATATTCTCCACTAAAAACAGCTAAAATATAATGTCTTTTTATTTTTTTTTGTTCATCTTTTATAATTATATCTAAATTCTCTAGAAATTTAATAATTTTAATATTTATATTTGTTTCTTCCTGAACTTCTCTTATGGCAGCATTTTGTTGCATTTCACCAAGTTCAACTAACCCTCCAGGTAAACTCCATACGTCAGGTTTAGAAGATCTTTTTACCACAAGGACACTGCTCTCTTTTATAATTAGAGAGCTAACTCCAAATAATGGATGTTCAGGATAATCTCTATTAATCTTATAATCTCCAGATATGTTGAGAGCTTATTTATGTAGTTGTCTTAAAGTACTTTTCCTGGATTGAGTATTCCCTTTACATCTAATGCATTTTTTATATTCTTCATAATGAAATTTTTAGTAGAATCGGATCTTTCAAGCAGCTCATCTCTTTTCATTCTGCCGATTCCATGTTCAGCGCTAATAGATCCATTTAACTTAATAACTAAATCATGTATTTTAACAGACATATCATGCCATTTTTCCATGAATTTATCGGTATTTTCGTTTATTGGTTGGGTAATATTATAGTGTATGTTCCCATCACCAAGGTGTCCAAAGGGAATAGGACGGGATGACGGACATACAGATTCTGCGATATTATTTGCTTCATAAATAAATTGAGGTATTTTTGCAATTGGAATAGAAATATCATGCTTGATGCTCCCGCCCTCATAAGCTTGAACTTCAACAATAAAATGTCTTATTCTCCAAAAATCCATTGATTGTGATATTGATTCTGCAATTACACAATCGGTTATATAGTCTTCATTGATAGCTTTAAAAAGCGTACTCTCCAAATCTTCTCTAGCTGAATCTAGCGTATCATTAGAGGAAAATTCAATCAAAGCAGACCAATCATTTAGTGCTCTTAATGGGATTTTTATATTTGGTTTATGTTTTTGAACTAATTTAATTCCAATTTTTGGCATTAATTCAAAACTAGTGATCTTATTCATAGTTTCTTTGCGAAGAAAATTTAATAAATTAACAGCAGCATCTAGATCCTTTAAAGATACAAAAGTGCTGATTATGTTTTTAGGTTTTGGAAATAATTTCATTGTTGCGGCTGTAATTATGCCAAGGGTTCCTTCGCTCCCTATAAATAGATTTTTAAGATCATAGCCGGTATTATCCTTCCTTAAGCTTTTTAATCCATTTAAGATCTTACCGTCTGCTAATACCACTTCTAGTCCCAAAGTCAGTTCTCTGGTATTTCCGTATTCAATAACTGCGGTGCCACCTGCATTAGTTGCGAGATTCCCGCCAATTTGACAAGAGCCTTCTGATCCTAGGCTCAATGGAAAAAACCTATCGTTCTCGTCCGCTAATTTCTGTACTTTATCTAGGGTCATTCCTGCTTCTATGGTCATAGAATTTGTGCTTATATCAATTTCTCTTAATTTATTTAATCTGGAAAGTGATAAAATGACCTCATTGCCTTTGTCGTAAGGCACTTGTCCGCCAACTAATCCGGTGTTACCACCTTGGGGAACTACCGAAATATTATTCTCGTTTGCTATTTTGAGTAGATGACTAATTTCTAGCACTGAACTTGGCTTAATCACACATGCTGCTTTCGAACTATATAATCTTCTTGGCTCCAATAGATATGACTGCATATCACTTTCATCCAATAATACATTTGAATCACCTACGATTTCACAAAATAAATTAATTATATTCTGACTAGGGTGCGCATAACCCTCTCTATTGTTCGTAACATTCTTACTCATTAGATTAACTCCTTATAACTTATATATTTTGTATTGCCGCTCTCTGTAATCTGTCATTAATTGCTATTCCTATTCCTGTGTTTGGAATTTTAGCTATAGCAACATTATTCAATTTTAGATCATCAATTGAACGCAATATACTAAATAAATTCGTTGCTGCTTCAATCAGGTTACCATTAACAGATAGATTTATTGTTGATGAAATGCCATCTGGAACTTTTCCGAATCCAATAAATTCTTCATCTTCTAATAATGCGCTTGCATTTAATCTCAATTTTGCTTTTGGCGAGTAGTGTTTTTCTAGTTGCCCTGGTGCGATAATTGTGGATGATTCATATTTTTGAACTATGATGTTTAATTCTTTTTTAATAATATCTTCTGTTATACAACCAGCTCTCAGAAGCTTAAACCCATCTTTAGCGCTAATAATTATAGTTGATTCTATTCCGTATTTACATTTACCACCGTCAAGAATTATATCGATAGAACTATGAAAATCATCAAGCACATGTTTTGCATTGGTTGAGCTAACTGTACCAGATAGATTTGCACTTGGTGCAGCTAAGGGAATATCACAATATTTTAATAAAGCAAGGGCAATGTCATTTGACGGTACCCTTAATGCTACTGTTGATAATCCAGCAGTTACTAGTTCAGATATTTGGCTATTTTTCCTGATAGGAACTACAATTGTTAGCGGACCAGGCCAAAATCTTTCCGCTAATTTTTGAGCCTCTTGATTAAAGATTCCAATCTCCATTGCCTTTTTCAATGAGCTAACATGAACGATTAAGGGATTAAAGCTTGGTCTTTTTTTAACAGCGTATATTTTAGCAACCGCATCACTGCTAAGAGCTGAGGCCCCTAATCCATAAACAGTTTCTGTGGGAAATGAAATAATCCCATTTTTCCTTAGTATATTACTTGCAATTTTGATGCCTGAGGCATTAGCTGATATAATATTATTATTTAACATTTTGTATTATCGAAAAAGCTATTATTCATTATTAATTAAGTCTATATAAAATATATATAAACTTAACATAAAAATAGTGATAAATAATATAGTAAAAATATATTAAGGAGTTTATTGACATGGAATCTGATGTAATTAACAAAAATATAGGTAGCCTGAGCTTCGAAGATGCTATTAAAGAGCTGGAATTAATTGTCGAAAGTCTTGAGAATGGTTCAATAGGTCTTGAAGAATCTATATTTAAATACGAAAGAGGCGAATCACTTAAAGTCCATTGTAATAATTTGTTAAACCAAGCCGAAGCGAGGATAGAAAAAATAAATCTTAATACTTCCGGTAATATAAAAAATATTCAATCTCTCGAAGACAGCAAATAATCTTTTCTTAGAGTTTTAAATATAAAAATAAGTTTATAATTTATGAGCAAAACACCAATATTAGATAAAATTAATTATCCTTCTGATCTAAGAAAACTAGAAGAAATCGATCTAGAGCCTCTTGCAGATGAATTAAGAACTGAACTAATTGAGATAGTATCTAAGACAGGTGGGCACTTAGGTGCCGGTTTAGGTGTGGTTGAACTCACCATAGCATTGCATTATATTTTTGATACTCCTGATGATAAATTAGTATGGGATGTTGGTCACCAAACTTACCCTCACAAAATACTAACAGGTCGTAGAAAGTTAATGGAAAAACTCCGTCAAGGTAATGGGTTATCTGGATTCACGTCTAGAAGTGAAAGTGAGTATGATGTGTTTGGTGCCGCTCATTCATCTACTTCAATCTCATCAAGCCTGGGAATATCTGTTGCTAGAAATTTATCATTATCCGAGGGTAATGTTATCGCCGTTATAGGAGATGGTGCAATGAGCGCTGGAATGGCTTACGAAGCCATGAACAACGCAGGATCAATGAATAATAGATTAATCGTTATTTTAAATGACAATGATATGTCAATAGCACCTCCAGTTGGTGCAATGAGCGCATACCTTGCTAAATTAATATCAGGCGGAGCATACACGGGTATAAGAAGGTATGTTAAGAAACTTATATCACATCTTCCAAAAAGAATAAGGCAAAGCATTTCAAAGGCCGAAGAATATTCAAGGGGTTTTTTCACAGGAGGAACCCTATTTGAAGAGCTTGGTTTTTATTATGTTGGCCCTATTGACGGACACAATTTTAAGCATTTATTACCAATTCTGAAGAATGTAAAAAATTCTAAAGAAGGGCCAATATTATTACATATAGTAACTCAAAAAGGAAAAGGTTATGAGCCGGCCGAAAGATCTGCTGATAAATTTCATGGGGTATCGAAATTTGATATATCAACAGGAACCCAAATAAAGCCAAACACAAACATTAAAAGTTATACGAATACATTTTCAACAGAGTTAACAAAAATTGCAAAAGAGGATAATAAAATAATTGCTATTACAGCAGCAATGCCTAACGGTACTGGTCTAGATAAATTTGCTAATCTTTATCCTGAAAGATATTTTGATGTTGGCATTGCAGAACAACACGCCGTAACGTTTGCAGCTGGGTTAGCAACAGAAGGTTATAAGCCTTTTTGTTCAATCTATTCGACTTTTTTACAAAGAGCTTACGATCAAGTGGTACACGATGTGGCTATCCAAAAATTACCAGTTAGATTTGCTATAGATAGAGCTGGATTAGTTGGTGCTGATGGAGCTACACATGCTGGGTCATTTGATATAACATACCTTGCTTCTTTACCTAATTTTATTGTAATGGCTCCATCCAATGAACTGGAACTAGCTAGAATGGTGGTAACTGCTGCAGATTATAATGAAGGGCCGATAGCATTTAGATACCCAAGAGGAAATGGGATTGGTATAGAATTTCCAAATGAAATTAAGCCTATTAGAATTGGTAAAGGTAAAATTATAAAACAAGGAGAGGATATTGTTTTGTTATGTTATGGAACTTTGATAAAAGAATGCCTAGAGGCTGATATAGAGCTTAAGAAACTTGGGTTTAATATTACCTTAGTTGACGCAAGGTTTGTTAAGCCTTTGGACGAAGAGCTGATATTAAAATTAATTGAAAATCATTATATTCTAATTACGATAGAAGAGGGTTCTATAGGAGGCTTTGCTTCTCATGTGAATAACTTCTTGATACAAGGTAATCATTTGGATTCTAAATTAAAAATTAAAAATATATTTTTACCTGATTTTTTTCTTCAGCAAGATACGCAAGAAAATCAATATATTAAAGCAGGTCTAAATTCAGATTCTATTGTTGATTGTATCACGAGTATGACTAAAATAGATAGATAGGGAATAATTGAATAGATTAGATCAAATAATAGCGGACAGGGGGTTAGCTGTAACAAGAAGTAAAGCTGCCGATTCTATACGAAGAGGTAAAGTTTTAGTAAATGGTGTGATTGCAAGAAAGATCAGTCAAAAAGTATCTTCAGATGATGTTATTACGATTGATGACATTTCTTTATTATATGTTTCACGTTCAGCTTTAAAATTACTATTTTTATTAGAGATAATAGATATCAATATTGGAAACTTCTTTTGCGTTGATATAGGGGCGTCAACAGGAGGTTTCACCCAAGTTCTTTTGGAGAAGGGTGTCCGAAAGGTTTATTCTATTGATATTGGGCACAATCAATTATCAAAAAATCTTTTAAGTAATAATAAAGTAGTTAATATGGAAGGTACGGACAGCAGGAATTTAACAGAAGATTTTTTCATTAATATAGATCTTATAACTGTTGATGTAAGTTTTATAAGCTTAAAAAAAGCAATGGGTAATACGTTGCTTTTATTGAAAAAAAATATTGTATTCATGGCATTGATAAAACCTCAATTTGAAGTTGGAAGAAAAAACATAGGAAGCAGTGGAATTGTCAGAGATATAGACATAGCTTGGAGAGCTGTCTGGGATATAAGACAATGGATATTAGAGCAGGGGTTTTATGATATTCGTTTGTTTAAATCACCGTTATTAGGAAAAACAGGTAATCAAGAATGGCTTATATATGCAAAGAAATAAAATTAATTCTTCCCCGTTTGTCCTCTATTTCTTATGTAATGATCTGCTATAACTAGAGCCATCATAGCTTCGCCAACCGGTACGGCTCGAATTCCAACACAAGGATCATGTCTACCTTTTGTTATAATCTCTGTTTCTTTTTTATCATAATCAATTGTTTTCTTCGATTTTAAAATAGAGGATGTTGGTTTAACTGCAAATCGAGCTACAATAGTTTGTCCTGTTGATATACCTCCAAGGATACCACCTGCATTATTTGATAAAAATTTTACTTTGGAATCTTCGCCTATCCTAATACCATCAGCGTTTTCTTCTCCTGTAAGCGATGCACTGGAAAATCCTGCGCCAATCTCAACGCCTTTTACTGCGTTGATTGACATCAATGCAGATGCGATATCTTGATCAAGTTTTCCGTATATTGGTTCACCAAGTCCAGCCGGTACATTTTCGGCAATTACTTCAATTATTGCTCCTATAGAATTACCTGATTTTCTAATTTTTTCTATACGCTCTTCCCAAGTTTGTACAATTTCTTTATCCGGACAAAAGAAAGGATTCTTGTTTACAAAGTCCCAATCCCAATTATTTCGATTAATCTTAATTGAACCCATTTGGACTAGGGCGCTTCTAATTTTAATATTTGGAATTATCTTTCTTGCAATAGCACCTCCTGCAACTCTCATTGCTGTTTCTCTAGCAGAAGATCTCCCACCCCCCCTGTGATCTCTAATTCCATATTTTTCAATATAAGTATAATCGGCGTGACCTGGCCTAAACTTACTTTTTATTTCAGAATAGTCTTTTGACTTGTGATCAATATTCTTAATAATTAATGATATTGGTGCTCCTGTAGTCAGCAGATTCCCAGTTTCATCTTCGATCACACCGGAATTGATAGTGATTTGATCGGGCTCTTTTCTTTGGGTTGTATATTTTGATTGCCCAGGTTTTCTTTTATCCAAGTATTCTTGAATTTCTTCAATAGATATCTTTATATTAGGAGGACAACCATCAAGAACGCAGCCAATATAAGGACCATGACTCTCGCCCCAAGTTGTTATTTTTAGCATGTGTCCAAATGTATTATATGACATATTGTTTTTTATATTTATTAATTATTCTTTACTAATTGCATTAATATCTGGTGCTTCTTCGTTTTTCATGCCAACAACGTGATAACCTGCATCTACATGATGAATCTCCCCTGTAACCGAACTACTAAGATCGGATAGAAGGTAGGTCGCTGCATTCCCTACGTCATCAGTGGTAACCGTTCTTCTTAAAGGTGAATTATATTCATTCCACTTAAGAATATAACGAAAATCTCCAATTCCAGATGCCGCAAGTGTTTTGATGGGTCCCGCGGATATTGCATTAATACGTTTTCCTGTTTTTCCTAAATCTACACTTAGGTACCTTACTGAAGCTTCTAACCCCGCTTTCGCAATACCCATTACATTGTAATGAGGCATAACTTTTTCTGCTCCGTAATAGGTAAGAGTTAAAATAGATCCATTTTCATTTAGCATTTTTTCAGCAACTTGAGCAACGGCCGTAAGCGAATAAGTTGATACCAACATAGTTTGTAAGAAATTTTCTTGTGAAGTATCAATATATCTTCCTGTTAATTCATTTTTATCGGAAAAAGCTATTGCGTGTACGATAAAATCTATTTTCTCCCATTTACTTTTTAATATCTCAAATGCTGAGACAATAGAATTCTTTTCTGATACATCACATTCTATCACAATTTCTGAATTTAATTCTTTTGCTAAAGGTATAATTCTTTTCTCTATGGCCTCCCCTTGATAAGTAAAAGCAACTTCTGCACCATATTGGTGCAGAGTTTTAGCTATCCCCCAGGCAATTGACCTATTGTTTGCTACACCCATAACAAGGCCACGTTTCCCTGCCATTAATGAGCCGATATGTTTATTTGTATTGTTTTCCATAGTATCTTATTTCATAAATTCTATTATTATTATTATCGTTTAAGTTGTATAGTAATATACTAAATCTATTTATAATGCATATTTAATAATAATTGTTTAATAATAAGAGTTATATTTTTTATGAAACAAATTTCTAACATTGACTTCTCGAATAATAGTTTTTCGAATAAAACGAACCCATTAGCTTTATTTGAAGAATGGATAAAGGAAGCAGAATCCCAAGAGTTAAACGATCCTAATGCGATGATCCTTGCAACATCTGATTCTGACAATATACCCAATGCAAGAGTTGTTTTGCTTAAAGATTATGGCACAAAAGGTTTTACGTTCTATACGAATGCAAACAGTGCAAAAGGGAAAGAATTATCACAAAATAAATCTGTAGCAGCATGTTTTCATTGGAAGAGCTTACAAAGACAAATTAGAATTAAAGGTAAAGTTGAAATTTTATCAAATTCAGAGTCAGAGGCGTATTTTAAAACCAGGCCTCGTGGTAGTCAAATAGGAGCGTGGGCCAGCAAACAATCTTCAGACTTAGAAAGCCAATCGCAATTGAAGAGTTCCTTTTCCGATATTGAATTAATATATGAAGATAAAGATGTTCCTAAGCCTCCTTATTGGATGGGTTACAGAATCGTTCCAAACGAGATTGAATTTTGGGTTAACTCAGAATTTAGACTCCACCAAAGGCTTGTATTTTATTTAGAAAATAATAAATGGAATACTAAATTCTTATACCCGTGATCTAAGAATAATTTTATATCTTACTATAAGTTGAGTTGGTGTTTTCTAGGCCATCAGATTTTATAGATTTTTCTTTTTCAAGATCAATCAAATGAGCCAATATTGTTAAAGTGGCATATTTTAATAATCTAAAGTCAATGTCTTTGTATATATAACCCGTTAACTCTTCTGCGTTTTTATTACCCAATATAATAAGCTCATGAATTTTCTGTTTGCGATTAAACCTATGCTGCAGAAGTTTTTCTGCATAACTCTTTCCATCGGTAATTTTATCGCCGTGGCCGGGAAAATATTCATTTTTGCCTTTATCTATTATTTGACTAAGCGAAGACATGTAATCTCCCATATTACCATCTGGCGGTGATATTAGTGTACTAGACCACCCCATAATATGATCACCTGTAAAAATTCTACTCATAGTCTCTTCCTTAAAACAAAAGTGATCAGAGGTGTGTCCAGGCGTGTGGAGTGCTTTTAGAATCAAATCTTCTGTTTTAATAATCATCTGATCTACCAGATATATATCTGGCGTAAATTCTATATCAAAATTTATTACAGAATTTTTCTCTTGGTTTTTAATAAAATCTTTTGTGGAGCCAATTTTCTTCGCTCCTGTTATTTCTGCTAATTTATTGGCGAGTGTTGAATGATCTTTATGAGTGTGTGTAACAATTATATATTCAACGTTCTTATTCTCGATGTTTTTTAATATATTTTCTAAATGCTGATTATCATCAGGTCCAGGGTCAATTATGATTAGATTATGATTTCCTAATATGTATGTATTAGTTCCATTGGAGGTCGTTGGACCGCTATTTTTGGCAGTTATAGATTTTATATTATAATTCATTTAACAATAATTATTTTTTACATAATCTTTTAATTAATTAATGATTTATATCATTATTTTATATATTTTATTTTATATACTTTAATTATGAATAAAATAACAATATACATATAACTGCAAGTACATTATAGGTATTGCAGTAATTATATTGGGGCGTAGCCAAGCGGTAAGGCATCGGGTTTTGATCTCGACATGCGCAGGTTCGAATCCTGCCGCCCCAGCCATATTCCTAATCCTTTTATTTTAAATATTATAAATTATTATTATCAGATTTTTATCAATTACATTATGAATGAAAATAATAAAAGATTAATAAAGATATTAGCTTACGCTGGTTTATTGCCATTTATAATATCAATAATTTTTAGTTTTTCAAACTATGATCCATTCTTTTTAACTAACAACTTACTTATTCATATCTATGGAGCAATCATAGTTTCATTCTTGGCAGGAATTCATTGGGGTATTTTTTTATTAAAATACACATCATATAATTTATTAATACACAGTAATATAATAGCCATATTATCCTGGTTCTCTTTTTTTCTAGACCATTCTATTGGAATATTTTTACTAATATTTTCTTTTCTGTACCTCCTTTGTATAGATTATAATTTATATAGAAAAGGTATCCTTGAGTATTACTATATGAGTGTTAGAGTGAGTGTTACCTTTTTAGTAATTAGCTGTCTTATTGTGCATCTGGTTTTTTATAATTTTTTTATAATATAGATTTATCATCAAGTCATATTCCATGAATAGGACCTTTCAAATTGCCCTGCCAGCTGAATGAGTTTCTCTTCATCACCAAGCTTTCCTCCAAAATGCATTCCTATCGGTAGCCCCTTACTTGAAGTCCATAAAGGTAATGACATTGCAGCTCCACCCGATTGATTAAAAACTGCCGTATAAGGAGAAAATTCTTTAAATAAATAATTTAATTGTTTGTCAACATCGGTATGGTCTGTTTTTATTTTACCAAGTTTTAGATCTGGTTTTGCTAACGTAGGTGTTAATATTAGATCGTACCCTTGAAGGAAATCTCCAATACGCCTTCCTATTAAATGCATTGTATTCATTGCATTTAAGTAATCAATGGCAGTATATTGTTTTGCTTCTTCCATCCAAGCCCAATGAAGTGGTTCAACATCTGTGTCTTTAATTTTAACACCAAGAAATTCAGATCTTTTTGTTAGGTTGTTTAACAGATTTATTCCAGGAAGAATTTTCCATGCTTTTAATATAGGCAGGTCACTTAAATCAGGGTACGCTTCCTCGACGATATGACCGAGATCTTCACATAACTTTCCGGTTTTCAATGTGTTTAAAACAGATTCATCGTTAATTTTATTTCCTTCAAAATCAGTTGTACAAATTGCAATTTTTAATTTTTTAGGATCTGTTTCTGCAGCTTTAGAAAATTTATTAATATTTTTAGGGGCAACATAAGGGTCGCCAGGTAATATATTAGATGAAATGTCAAGTAATGTTGCGCTATCTCGAACACTTTTTGAAAGACAATGGCTTGTGGCCATTCCACCCAGTCCTTCTCCAAGATCGGGGTAATATGAAATTCTTCCACGTGATGGCTTTAATCCAAAGAGTCCACATAATGAAGCGGGCACTCTAATGCTCCCACCGCCGTCTGTTCCATGTGCCATCGGAACATAGCCAGCAACAATTGCTGCTGCAGATCCGCCTGATGAACCACCTGGTGAATATTCTATATTTAAAGGATTTCTTGTTGGTCCATTTAATACAGGTTCGGTTGTTAACGACAAGGCTAGTTCTGGAGTTTTTGTTAGTCCTAATATTATTAATCCAGCATCTTTATATTGTTTGACCAGACCACTGTCATGTTTTGCAATATTACTCTTGAATAACTTGCTGGATAAAGTTGTTGGCAATCCTTTATAGGATACATTTAAATCTTTCAATAAAAAAGGAACCCCTGCAAATGGTCCATTAGGGATTCCGTTTTCGATAGTTTTATTAGCCTTGTCATAAGCTTTTGTGACAACTGCAGAAATAGTTTTATCTTCGCTTTCTATCGAACCTATTGCTAAATCAAGTAACTCTTTAGGTTGGATATCTTTATTTTTGACTATAAGAGCTAAATCAGTTGCGTCATAAGATTTGTATTCATTTAATTGCATGTTATTAACCTTAATTATTAATTTATTTCAAATCCTGCGTAGTTATTAGCAACTATTTCTTCGCATTTTTTTATATACACTGGTAATCCTCCAACAAAAGGCATAAAAATTCTTTTTTTACCTTTTATATTTGATCCTAAATACCATGACTTACAATTATATCTTAGTGTATTCCTAGCGATTTTTTCGTTGTAATCTACCCAATCATTTTCAGCATCAACTTTAGCTTCAATTGTAGATACTGATTTTTTTTTCATGTAGGTAAGGCATTCGGCTATCCAGTCTACATGCTGTTCAATTGTAGGTATCATATTAGTTAGTACAGAAGGGCTTCCTGGTCCGGTTATTATAAAAAAATTAGGGAATCCATTTGTTGCTAATCCGAGGTAGAGTTTTGGGCCGTTTTTCCATTTAGTTTCCAATTTTATACCATTTTTTCCAACTATATTGATTTGTTTCATCGCCCCCGTCATTGCATCGAAGCCTGTAGCTAAAATAATCATATCGATATTTTTAATTGCTTCTTCGGTATAAATTTGAGTTTCATCAACTTTTGATATTGGATATTTTTTTGCATTAAATAGATAAACATTTTTGTTATTAAAAGTTTTATAATAATCTGTATCTATTACTAATCTTTTGCAACCAACTATAGAATTTGGTGTTAATAATTTTGCAATTTTCTTGTCATATACGATTTCTTGAATCTTTTTCTCAATGTAGTCGGAGGTTGTTTTGTTGGCTTTCTTATTGTTTGCAATGTCAGTAAATGCCGCAAGAAAAGCAAGACCTCCTTTCTTCCATCTTTTATCATACTCTTTTTTTAGTTCATCTTGAGAAACCTGTAGAGCAGATTTATGATTATAATCTGTTAAAAATCCACTAACTAGTGTTTTTGCTTTTTCTCTATTTTCTTTATAATTTTTTTTAAAATTCATTACTTCTTTTGGATCTAATTCCCTGTTATGAGCTGGTACCGCATAATTTGAAGTTCTTTGAAAGACATAAAGATTTTTTGCTTTTTTTGATATTATTGGAATGGCTTGCATCGCAGATGATCCTGTTCCAATTACAGCAATATTTTTATTTGTAAATGAAATTTTTTTATTTGGCCATAAAGAGGTCTGATAGACTTCTCCCTTGAACTCATTCAATCCAGGTATATTAGGTTTGTTGGGTGTAGATAAACAGCCAGTTGCCATTATACAAAATTTAGATTTATATTGTTCGTCTGAAGAAGATACTAACCATATTTTTTTTTCATCATTATAGATTATTTCTTTTATTTCTGTTTTTAATTTAATATCTTTTCGTAAATTAAACCTGTCAACCACATGATTAATATATTTTAATATTTCTGGTTGAGTTGCGTATTTTTCAGTCCATTCCCATTCTTGTTGAAGTTCTTCTGAGAATTGGTATGAATATTGTAGGCTTTCTGTATCACATCTCGCCCCAGGGTATTTGTTCCAAAACCAAGTTCCCCCAATCCCGAAACCTTTCTCTAGAACAATAGCTGATAAACCTATTTTTCTAAGTTGATATAACATATAAATTCCTGCAAAACCTGACCCAATTACTATTGCATCATAAGCCAGGGTTCTTTTGATTTCTTTTTTTGACATATATGCTTACTCTACATGCTTACTCTTTTGCATTTATTGTTATAAAATTGTCCTCACTGCTCTTTATTCTAGTGCCTAAGGATTTGCATAATGATGTCATATGTTTATACAAACAATCATACTCACTGTCGTTGTTTTTTATTATAGAAACAGAATTGTTAACGCCTGTATTGCATAATAAAAATTTTGAATTTATGATTCCTTTTTTTGTTATATCAGCAAAATATACTATTGATTTTGTATTGGATGAATTAAAAAAAGGTGGTACAAAATCAAAAACTAAATTACCCATTCCGTAAATAATTGGGTTACTTTTATATAACTCAATTCCTGATATAACATGTTGGTGGCCACCAAAAATAGCATTTGCACCAGCGTCTATGGCACGATGAGCGATAATCTTTTGATAATTTTGCACTTCGCTTGTCATTGAGGTTCCCCAATGAGCATAAATTAATATGATATCTGTTTTTTTCTTTAACTCAGATATAGTATTTAAAAGTTTATTCAAATCATCTTCAACAGGATAAGTGTCAATAATTTGCGGAGTACCGGGGTACTCTTCAGGATTTCTAAATTGTCTGTAGGTTGTTATGATTTTGATAGGGTTAACCCCAGGCTTTTCAGTTTCTGCAGCAAAACCTGTTGGTAAGGTGGTTGAAAATCCAAGAATACCAATATTGATATTATTTTTATTAATTATAAGGGGACTTGATGCCTCTGCTAAATTTTTACCAGCTCCAAAATATTTTATTTTATTCTTATTTAGTAATTCTATCGTTTCAAGCAATGCATTTTTTCCATAATCAAGCATATGGTTATTTGCTAAATTATACGTTGTAAAACCATGATTTGTTATAGCTTTTATTGAAGAAGGGGGACCTTTATGTGGGTATATTTTACCTGGTGTGGATGTAATTTCATTGGTGAGTGCAATTTCTAAATTTGCAATTTTTAAATCAGATACTTCTAGATATTTAACTAGATCACCATAAACATTATCTTCTGCATTTCTAATTGGTGCTATATCTCCACCAAAAGCTAGTTTGATTATGTTTTTATTCATTTTTTTTAGTTATAAAATTTAGTTGTTCAGCTAAACTCGAAGTGAGTGCCAATTGGCCTCCAGTAGTATGCAGCATTGTAATAGCATCTCTCGCAATCTTTTCGATTGGATATTCTTTCAAAACTCCATATCCACCAAATAGCTCCAAAGCTTCTACGGCAACTTTCGCCGCCATTTCACATGTTTCTATTTTCGCAATAGTTTGTAATGGAATTGCGTTAATAGGGTCGTGATCAATTGACCATCCAGCTCTCCAGCACAAAGATCTGCAAGCTTCTATCTTACCAGCCATTCTTGCAAGACAATGAGCAATTGATTGATGCTCTATTAGTTTCTTGCCACCTTGATGACGATTTTGACACCAGTTCAGAGCTTCTTCGTAGGCAGCTCTAGCTGCTCCCAATGATTTTACCCCTTCTTTTACTTTTGAAGATGCGCCGTATTTTGATAAAATACTATAACCATTATTTAATTCGCCAATAAGATTAATTTTAGGAACCCTGCAATTGGTAAACACAACCTCCGTGTTTGGATTTACTCTCATTCCTAATTTATCCATAACCCTAATGCACTGATAGCCTTTTGTATTTGTTGGTACTATAAAAATTGAAATTCCTTCTTTCCAGGAAACTTTTTTATTTGTTCGTGCTACCACAAGCATAAATTGAGCAACATTCCCTGCTGTTATAAATATTTTTCGACCATTTAGTACCCATTCCGAACCATCATAAATAGCTTCGGTCATAGACCCTGCTTTTAATTCTTTATCATAACCGGTGGCATTATCACTTCCAGAATGTAATTCCGTTATACCAATAGAGGTCATTGCATTATGGTCTTCTAAGAAAGGTTTTAGAAATAGCTCTCTTTGTTCGTTGGTTGTTGCAGAAGCTAAAATTAATCCTTCTCTCCAAGGATGAGCAAGACTTGATCCAAAGGATATATCACCAACACATAATTCTTCTAAAACAATTAACTCGGTTAGTGTATCAATTCCTTGGCCACCAAATTCTTTTGGGATCTTTAAGGTACGCAGACCTAATTTTGATGCTTTTTCAAATAGATCATAAGGCCACGATTGGCTAGGATCAGGATTTTTATCAAGATCTTTAGCTCGTGGTCTTATATTTTCCCTTGCAAATACCCTTGCAAGCGATTGTAAATTAATTTGTTTTGCACTTAGATTAAAATCCATTGCTATAGATATCTCCCCAAATAATGATAGAATATCCTATAATAAAATTTACTTATATAAAAAACTTTTATATTGATTTTAATACTATTATACTAGATTCTTAAACAAGGAGAAGATAAATGATATTTGACCACAGAACGTATACAATACAACCAGGTAAAATGAATGCATATGTTGATATATTTGAGACTGTTGCTAACCCGGTTGCGCAAAAACACGGACTACAATTGGTTGCATACTTTATCAGTAAAGTAGGGCAGTTGAATCAGGTTGTGCATATATGGCAATATAAAAACATGGAAGAGTTTGAAGTCCTTAGAGAAAAAAGAGATGCAGATCCAGAATGGGCTGTTTATAGACAAAAGATTGCTGGTATGATTACCGCACAAGAAGACAAGATAATGGTTGGAGCTAATTTCTCTCCTGTAAAATAATTCATCATATCTGTATCAAAATATTTAATAGTATTGGGTTTTTACAATGAGCATAAGCACAAAAGATATATTAAAGAAAAAAACAACTGACGGTTCTATGATCTCTGGAGGACATTTAGTTGCTAAAGCATTAAAAAACGAGGGTGTTGATACTATTTTTACCCTATGTGGCGGGCACATTATAGATATATACGATGGATGTATTGATGAGGGGATAAGAATAATTGATGTAAGGCATGAGCAAACTGCGGCGCATGCTGCAGATGGCTATGCGAGACAGACTGGAAAACTTGGATGTGTCGTCACAACTGCAGGTCCAGGGTTTACAAATGCAATAACTGGTATCGCGACAGCCTATAGATCCGAAAGTCCTGTTTTGCATATTGGAGGTCAGAGTTCTCTCAGTCAATGGAAGATGGGTGGTTTGCAAGATTTGCCTCACGTTGATATTGTAAAGCCGATAACAAAATTTGCATCCACTGTTATGTCGACGGAAAGAATTGCTGATATGGTTACTATGGCAGCAAGAGAATGTTTTAACGGTTCTTATGGTCCGTCTTACTTAGAAATTCCGCGTGATATTTTGGATAAAGAGATACCTTTGGAATCTGTTGTTATTCCTAAGCCTGGTTCATACAGAGCTTCAATTAAAAGTTCTGGTGACCCTCAGGATATTATAAAAGTTGCTGAGATATTATCTGCAGCCGAAAGGCCTGCAATCTTGTTTGGACAACAAGTGTGGAGTTCAAGAAGTCATAATGAAGCTATTGAATTTATAAAAAAAGCGATGATACCATCCTATGCTAATGGTGCCAGTAGGGGGATGATTAATAATAATGACCCATATTGTTTTGACAGAACGAGATCAGATGCATTCAAGGAAGCTGACGTAATAATTATAGTTGGTACACCTTTTGATTTTAGAATGGGGTACGGCAAGAGAATATCGGAGAATGTTAAGCTAATTCAAATTGATCAAAATTATGGAACTTTAGGAAAAAATAGAGATATTGATATTGGTCTTGTTGGTCATCCGGGAACTATTTTAAAGCAAATTAGTGGCCTATTGCCAGATAGCATTGGTTCTGAGATTAAAAATAAACGAACTTCATGGATAAGTAAGCTTAGAGATATTGAAAAAGTTAAGTATGAAAAACTATTGCCATTATTCACATCAAGCAATAGCCCTATCCATCCTTATCGAGTAGCTTATGAGATTAATAATTTCTTGAATGAGGATACAATATTTATTGGTGATGGGGGAGATGTTGTTACTATCTCCGCTCAAGCAGTTAGGCCAAAATCTCCGGGTCAATGGATGGATCCTGGCGCGTTGGGAAGCTTGGGTGTTGGCACTGGATTCGCTATCGCTGCAAAATTAGCAGATCCTCATAAAGAAGTTCTTTGTTATTATGGAGACGGATCCTTTGGTATGACAGCTTTTGATATGGAAACTGCAGATAGATTTGGTGCTCCTTATATCGCTGTAATAGGAAACAATTCATCCATGAATCAAATTAGATATGGGCAGTTATCAAAATATGGGCCTCAAAGAGGAAATATTGCTAATAAATTAGGTGATATGAATTTTGCTGTATTCCCGAATATTTGGGGTGGCTTTGGAATAGATGTTACGGAATCTGACAAAATTGCAGAATCATTAATATTGGCAAGAAATTTCGTAAAAAAAGAGAATAAATCTGTTGTTGTAAACATATGGGTTGATCCCAACGAATACGCACCTGGAACAAAATCACAAACAATGTATAAATAAAGTTAACGAAAGTAATTTAGAATGAAAGCTCTGCAGGGTATAAAAATTTTGGACTTTACTCACGTACAGTCAGGACCTACTTGCACTCAATTGCTAGCATGGTTTGGTGCTGATGTTATAAAATTAGAGCGCCCAGGAACTGGAGATGCGACACGAAGTCAGTTAAGGGATATTGATAATGTTGATTCCTTATATTTTACCATGCTAAACCATAACAAAAAATCTATAACTCTCAACACAAAAACAGCTCAGGGTAAGAAGGTCTTGGAGGATCTTATTGCAAAATCCGATGTAATGGTTGAAAATTTTGCACCAGGGGCTCTTGATAGAATGGGCTTTCCTTGGGAATATATACAAAAACTTAATGATAAGATTATTGTTGCATCCATAAAAGGCTTTGGACCCGGACCTTATCAGGATTGCAAGGTCTATGAAAATATAGCTCAATGCGCAGGTGGAGCAGCATCGACTACTGGATTTTTAGATGGACCTCCTTTAGTTACTGGCGCACAAATTGGTGATTCTGGAACAGGTTTGCATCTTGCGTTAGGGATTGTTACTGCATTGTTTCAGCGGGAGAAGACTAAAAAAGGACAGAAAGTTACAGCCTCAATGCAGGATGGTGTAATCAATCTTTGTCGTGTTAAATTAAGGGATCAACAACGCCTTGAAAAAGGTCCTTTAACTGAATATAGCCAATATGGGAAAGATATACCATTTGGTAGCTCGGTTCCCCGTGCTGGGAACGATTCTGGGGGAGGTCAACCTGGGTGGATTTTAAAATGTAAAGGTTGGGAAAGCGATCCTGATTCATACGTTTATTTTATAACCCAAGCGCCAGTTTGGGAAAAGATATGTAAATTAATCAATAAACCAGAATGGATAACTGATAAAGGTTATAGTACGCCGGCTTCAAGATTGGACAAATTGACTGAAATTTTTAAAACCATAGAAGATTGGACAAAAACAATGACAAAGTATGAAGTTATTGAGTTGTGTGATCCAGAAGGCATTCCATGTGGACCAATTTTATCTATGAAAGAGATTTCTGAAGATCAATCTTTGCGTGATACAGGAACTATTGTTGAAATAGATCATCCGGAAAGAGGAAAGTATTTATCAGTTGGTTGCCCTATTAAACTCTCAGAATCCTCGGTTGAGGTTGAAAGATCTCCATTGCTTGGTGAGCACAATATTGAAATATTACAAGACCTTCTTGGTTATAATGAGGAAGAAATAAATTTAATACAATCTTCTGGTGCATTGGGCGATAAATAAGTGAGTTTTTTATGAAAATTATTTTACATGGGCAACAAGCTTTTGGTAAAGCGGTCTTAGAGAATTTATTAGAAAACAATAAAAATATTGTTGCAGTATGTTCGGCTCCAGATATAGAAAATTTAAAAGTTGATCCGCTTGTTGAGCTAGCAAGAGAAAAGGGTTTGCCAGTCTACCAACCTTCAAGTTGGAAGAACCCAGAGGCATTGGAGAAAATAAAATCATTTGAAGCGGACTTATGCGTAATGGCTTATGTTTTGTTGATGGTCCCAAAAGCTATATTAGATGAACCTAAATATGGGACAATCCAATATCATCCTTCCATTTTACCAATGCATAAAGGACCTTCGTCAATCAATTGGCCGATATATAGCGGTGAAACAAAAACTGGAATAACAATATTTTGGCCAGATGACGGACTTGATACAGGCCCTGTTTTATTGCAAAAATATTGTGATATTGATTCCGATGATACTTTAGGGTCATTGTATTTTAATAAGTTATTTCCGTTAGGCCTTGAAGCTATAGCAGAGTCGATTGAATTGGTTGAAATGGGCATTGCACCAAAATTATACCAGAAAAGAAATGATGGTAGCTATGAATCGTGGTTTGGTAAGCTTGAATCAAAAATAGATTGGTCTAATTCTGCACGCTCTATATATAATCAAATAAGAGCGAGCAATCCACAGCCCGGGGCATGGACTTCATTTAACGATGTTGAAGTTAAAATTTATGATGCTGCATATATAGAATTGACTGGAAATATTGGAGAAATAATCAATATAAATAATGATGGAATTGTAGTTGGAGCAGGTCAAGATTCTATACTTGTAAAAAAAGTAAGGGTAAATAAAGAAAAAATATCCGCTAATGATTACATTAAAGATAATAAAATAAAAATTGGCGATAAATTTGAATAGCAATGCAAATACGAAAGAAAATAAATGGTAGTTAAAACAGATATTGAGATAGCGAGAGAAGCTAATATAAAGCCTATTACAGATGTTGCAAATAATATTGGAATACCGTCTGATATGTTGTCTCTATACGGAAAATATAAAGCAAAGATATCAGAAGATTTTATTAAAAAAATTAAAGGCAATAAAAAAGGTAAACTTATTTTAGTTACTGCCATTACACCGACTCCTGCAGGCGAAGGAAAAACAACAACAACCGTTGGCTTAGGAGACGGATTAAATAAAATAGGAAAAAAAGCGCTTATATGCATTAGAGAGCCTTCTCTAGGACCATGTTTTGGTATGAAAGGTGGAGCGGCCGGAGGGGGCAAGGCACAAGTTATCCCGATGGAAGATATCAATTTACATTTTACCGGAGATTTTCATGCAATTGGCGTAGCTCATAACTTGTTGTGCGCGATGGTTGATAATCACGTATATTGGGGGAATGATTTAAACATAGATACAAGACGTGTTGTGATCAGGAGAGTTGTTGATATGAATGATAGAGCTCTTAGAGAAATAGTTTCTTCTCTTGGGGGTGTTTCCAATGGATTTTCTAGAAATGATGGATTTGATATAACAGTTGCTTCGGAGGTTATGGCTATATTCTGTCTAGCAAATGATCTTGAAGATCTAACCGAAAGGTTAGGAAACATAGTTGTAGCTTACACAAGAGATAAAAAACCTGTAACCGCAAGGCAAATAAAAGCAAATGATGCAATGGCAGTTTTGTTAAAGGATGCTTTTATGCCAAATATTGTGCAAACTCTAGAAAATAACCCTGCCTTTGTTCATGGTGGTCCTTTTGCAAATATAGCCCATGGTTGTAATTCTGTAATTGCTACAGATACGGCATTAAAGATGGCAGATTATGTTGTTACCGAAGCTGGTTTTGGGGCTGATTTAGGTGCTGAGAAATTCTTTGATATTAAGTGCAGGAGTATGGGAGTTCAACCATCTGCGGTTGTTATTGTTGCTACGGTTAGAGCATTAAAAATGCATGGTGGTGTCACAGTAAAAGATTTAGGGACAGAGAATGTTAAGGCTGTAGAAAAGGGATGTGATAATTTAATTCAGCATATTGATAATATGAGAAAATTTGGTGTAGAGGTGGTCGTGTCTATTAATAAGTTTACCAAAGATTCAGATTCGGAATTAGACATTGTGTCCAAGAGATTAAAAGATTTTGATTGCAAGGTAATTATTGCATCTCACTGGTCTGATGGAAGCGAGGGTATAGAGGTCTTAGCCAAGGAAGTTGTTAGGATTTGTGACGAAGACGCTTCAAACTTTAATTTGCTTTATGATAATGATACGTTGTTAGTAGATAAAATTAAAAAGATAACTACAGATATATACAGAGCTTCTGAAGTTTTTCTCTCAGTAAAAGTTATCAATCAACTAAAAGACTGGGAGAATTTGGGGTATGGTCATTTCCCTGTATGTATGGCTAAGACACAATACTCTTTTTCTACAGATCCAAAATTAAAAAATGCACCTATTGGGCATAAAATCGAAATAAAAGATGTCAGGCTATCTGCTGGTGCAGGTTTTATAGTTGCTATTGCTGGTGACATAATGACAATGCCAGGTCTTCCAAGAAAGCCTGCAGCAGAATCTATAAAATTAGATATATCTGGAAATATAGAAGGTTTGTTTTAATTAGATTTTAGTTTATAAGATTTATATTGACCTTATATAATTTTAATCAAAAAAGTATGTAAAATATGATGCGCGATAAAGATAAACCTAAAAAAGGTTATACAAAAGGTCGGCTACTAAAAGATTCTGAGAGAGAAGAAATATCGAATTTTCTGGGGTTGTCTATATATAAGAGGGAGGACTTAATAGAGTATCTTCATCTAATTCAAGATGAGTTTCATTGCATTACCTATGGTAATTTGCATGCACTAGCTGATTTGTTACGCATACCAATGGCCGAAACATTAGAAGTCGCATCATTTTATGCTCATTTTGACATTATTTCTGATTTAGATGACAGGTTAACTGTTCAGACTATTAGAGTTTGTAATTCTGTAACATGCCATATGTTTAATAGCGAAAATCTATATAATGATTTAAAGGAATCATCTGCTTCTGGTTATAGAGTGGTAAAGGCTCCATGCATGGGTAGGTGTGACAAAGCACCTGTTTGTGAGGTCAATAAGCTGCATATCGAATCAGCAACGCAAGAAAAAGTTAACGCACATATTAATAACGATAACCATAAACTTTCTATCCCTAATTATATAAACCACGCTGCATATGTTAAAGATTCAGGGTATACTGTGTTCCAAAATTGTTTAAATGGCACAATTACAGATGAGCAGATAATATCTATTTTAAAAGATGCGAATCTTAGAGGATTAGGTGGAGCTGGCTTTCCAACAGGAGTTAAATGGGAAATTTTATTAAAAAAAGATGGACCAAAATATTTGGCCGTTAATGCCGATGAAGGGGAGCCTGGAACATTTAAGGATAAATATTATCTTGAGAATAATCCATGCTCATTCATAGAGGGAATGTTAATAGCTGCTTGGACTGTTAAAGCTGAGAAAATATACATATACATTAGAGATGAATATCCAGCAGCATTACAGATATTAAAGAATGAGATAAAGGAGCTTGAAAAAAGTGGAATTAATAAGAATATAGAAATAGAGATTAAGCGTGGAGCTGGATCTTACGTCTGTGGTGAGGAGTCTGCAATGATTGAATCCATTGAAGGAAAAAAAGGATTTCCTAGGCACAGACCCCCATATGTTGCTGATGTTGGGATTTTTGGCAAGCCAACCTTAGTTAATAATGTTGAAACATTATATTGGATACCTATGATATTGAAAAATGGATCCGAGTGGTTTGCAAATAAAGGTATCAATGGTTCTAAGGGTTTAAGAACTTATTCTGTTTCCGGTAGAGTAAGAAATCCTGGCATTAAAATAGTGCCTGCAGGCGTAACTGCTAATCAATTAATTAATGAATATTCAGGTGGCATGTTGAAGGGTCATGAATTTACAGGATATCTTCCTGGCGGTGCTTCAGGAGGCATTCTCCCATCCCGTTTGGCGGATATCCCTTTGGATTTTAATAATTTATCTAAATACGGATGTTTTGTAGGATCCCATGCAGTTGTTATATTATCAGATGCTGATAATATAAAGGATATAGCAATAAATTTGATGGATTTCTTTGAGCATGAGAGTTGTGGTCAATGCACCCCTTGTCGTGTTGGAACAGAAAAAGCCTTAAATTTAATGAAAAAACAAGTATGGGATATAGAATTATTAAATGATTTAGCTAGCGTTATGAGTGAAGCGTCTATATGCGGATTAGGGCAAGCAGCTCCAAATCCCCTACTTTCTATTATTAAGTATTTTCCGGAGTTGACCCATCAATAAGTACGTAAAATTTAAAATAAATAATCAAGAGGTAACCGCATCTCAAGATGAATCTATTTGGGAAATATCCAAAAGGATGGATATAGAGATACCTCATTTATGTTACTCAACCCAATCTGGATATAAAGCTGATGGGAATTGCAGAGCCTGCATGGTTGAAATAAAAGGTGAAAAAAATCTTGTGGCCTCTTGCATTAGAAAGCCAACTGACGGTATGGAAATTGAGACTAATTCTTCCAGGTCTAAGAAAGCAAGAAGTATGGTCTTTGAATTGCTAATGGCAGACCAACCTAAAAATTCATCAGTTCACGATCCTCAATCAAATTTATTAAAATGGGCGTCTGCAATTAATGGCAATGTAAGTTCTAGATTTCCAACTACATCCAAACCTGATGTTGATAATACACACCAAGCAATTACAGTTAATCTCGATTCTTGTATCAATTGTAATTTATGTGTACAGGCTTGCAGAGAGGTTCAGGTTAACGATGTTATTGGCATGGCTTATAGAGGAAGTAAGTCAAAAATTATATTTGATTTTGATAGTGAATTAGGTGAATCGACATGCGTTTCATGTGGAGAATGTGTTCAAGTGTGCCCTACCGGTGCATTAATGGAATCAAATTTACTAAACAAATCAAATGTTAGAGAACATTATCCAGACAGAAGTGTAGATACTTTGTGTCCTTACTGTGGGGTTGGTTGCCAAACAAATGTTAAGGTAAAAGGTAATAAAATAATATCAATTGATGGCAGAGATGGCCCATCAAATGAAAGTCGTTTATGTGTAAAGGGCAGATTTGGTTTTGATTATATATCTCATCCAGATAGATTGCTAACCCCCCTAATAAGGATAGATAAAAATACCAAGAGTTTTGATCTCAAGATTGATAATTCTAATATAAAAGATTATTTCCGTGAAGCTTCTTGGGAAGAAGCTCTAAGTTCGGCTGCTAAAAATTTAAAAGAAACATCTGATCAATACGGCGGCAAAAGCATTGCTGGATTTGGTTCCGCAAAATGTTCGAATGAAGAAGCTTATTTATTCCAAAAATTAATTCGGCAAGGATTTATATCTAATAATGTAGATCACTGTACTCGACTCTGCCACGCCTCTTCTGTTTTTGCTTTAATGGAATCCCTGAATTCTGCAGCTGTAACAGCTCCATTTACAGATGCTCTAAAATCAGATTGTATTATCGTTATTGGAGCAAGGCCTTCAGAAAACCATCCTGTTGCTTCTACGTATATAAAAAACGCTATAAAAAAAGGTTCAAAATTAATATTGATTGACCCAAGAGGGCAAAAGCAAGGTTTAGCGAAATATGCTGATCATATAGTTCAATTTAAACCTGGGCAAGATTTGGCTTTGCTAAATGCGATGATACATACAATTATCAGAGAAAAATTATACGATACTAATTTTATAAAGAATAGAACAATAGGGTTTGAAGAGCTTGTTGAAGAGACAAAAGACTTTTCACCGGAGAATATGGAAAAAATATGCGGTATAAATGCATCTGTAATCATAGATATTGCAAGATTATACGCTAAATCGGATAAATCAATTATATTTTGGGGTATGGGAATTTCACAGCATGTGCATGGAACAGAAAACGCTAGATGCCTGATCTCATTAGCTTTAATATCAGGTCATATTGGTAAAGATGGAACTGGTCTTCACCCATTGCGTGGACAAAATAATGTGCAAGGTGCCTCAGATGCTGGTCTTATCCCAATGGTATATCCTGATTACAATTCTGTTCAAGATGAATTGGTTAGAAAAATGTATCAAGAATTTTGGGGCAAAGATTTAAGCAATGAAGCCGGCCTTACAGCAGTTGAAATTATCGATGAAATCCATGCTTCTAATATAAAAGCAATGTTTATTCTTGGTGAAAACCCTGCAATGTCAGACCCAGATACAATACATACCCGTAAAGCAATTGCTGCCCTTGATTTCCTTGTTGTTCAAGAAATATTTCTCACTGAGACTGCTTGGAATGCGGATGTTATTTTACCGGCTTCAACCCATGCAGAAAAATGGGGCACTTATACTAATACAAATAGACAAATTCAAATTGGAAGACAAGTTGTTAAGCCGCCAGCTGATGCAAAAGAAGATTGGTATATCATAACTGAGTTGGCAAAACATATTGGACTTGATTGGAACTATACCCATCCAAAAGATATATTTAAAGAGATGTCTGAGGTCATGAATTCTTTGAATAACATTACTTGGGAAAGATTAGTTAGAGAAGAATCTGTTACCTATCCTTGTTTATCTCCAGATAATAAAGGTGAAAATATATTGTTTGGTGATAGTTTTCCTACAAAAGATGGTAGAGCATTGATAGTACCCACATCTATAGTTCCGCCGGCTGAGACCCCAGACGATGACTATCCGATGGTATTAACGACTGGACGACTATTGGAGCATTGGCATACTGGAGCAATGACTAGAAGGGCAAGTATATTAAATTCTATTGAACCGGATCCTATAATTTGTTTAAATAAGTATGATATGGAGAAATTTAATATATACCCAGGCAACAAAGTTACAATATCAACGCGTCGAGGTGAAATAACAATGAATGCAAGACAGGACCCTGATGTACCGGAGGGAGTAGTTTTTGTTCCGTTTTGTTATACAGAAGCAGCTGCCAATGTGCTGACAAGTTCAAGACTTGATCCTGTGGCAAAAATACCAGAATTTAAATTCTCGGCTGCTAAAATTTGCTTAGCTGAATAATATTTCATATTGTGATACTCTGTTTGTAGAGTTATTTTAATAAAGGGATAATAATATCAATGAATAAAAAAATATGTGTCTTGGGTGGTGGAGCTATAGGATCATGTGTTTCGGCTTCAATGACCGATGCAGGATGTAACGTTATATTGGTTGACCAATGGGCGGACCATATAAATAAAATAAAATCAGATGGTTTACGTGTTATTACCAAAGAGGAAGATAAAACAAGAAAAGTTAATGCTTTTCATCTGAGTGATCTGGCTACTTTTGAACCAAAGTTTGACTATATATTTATGGCTGTTAAATCTTATGATACACAATGGATGGCAAAGTATGCCAGTGTTTACTTAAAGGACACTGGAACACTAATTGGGCTACAAAATGCGTTTAATGATGATTTAAATGCAGAAATGATTGGTAAGGATAGAACAGTAGGGGCTGTAGTTGAATTAAGCTGTGAAGCCTTTATCCCAGGAATTGTTCAACGTAATACCGTTCCTACAGGGACGTGGTTTGCTGTTGGTGAGTTGGATGGCAAAAAAACCGAAAGACTTTTAGAGATACAATCATTAATGAAGCATGTTGGCAATTGCGATATTACTGATAATGTTTATGGAGCTAAATGGACTAAATTAATCGCTAATTCAATGACTTGTCCTTTCTCATCATTAAATCTTAAAAATTGGGAAGCTATAAAATTACCTGGTATGTTTGATTTCTCTGTAGGGGTAGGAAAAGAGTCTTTTAAAGTAGGGCAAGCTTTAGGTCATATGATAGAGCCTTTGTTCGGTCTTACAACAGATGAGATAGGAAATGCTGGAGAAGGTGCCGCTGAATTGGTCATGAAGCGAATGGTTAATGATGTTGGCCCTAATGCCCGTACACATGCCGCTCAAGATCATGCTAAGGATAGGAGAAGTGAGATTGAATTTATCAACGGAAGAGTTTCGGAAGAAGGAAAAAAATTGGGTATCCTAACGCCTTATAATGACGCAGTTGTCGAAATCGCAAAGATGACGCATAGCGGTGAAATAAAGCTAGATCCATCAAATCTAGAAATATTATTAAATAAAATAAAATAAAGTTAAAATTTACAGTTTTTCAAAATCTGATTTTTCATTAAACGGTAAATCCTGAAGATACCTCCTAAGACAATCTAATGCCATCTCAACTGCACCTAATCTAATTCTTTGCTCGTCTCCAACAAAGTATCCTATTCTTGATATAATGTTCTCTGAGTCAGATAGGGAAATGTAGGCTTCAGCTTCATTATCTAGAGTGTTTTTAATTATCACGGATAATCCGTAAGATGCAGAAAATAGCTTTCTAATTGTCGAAGCAATGATATCAGATCCTTTAAGATCTAAGGTATTTTTTTCTTGAATATCAAATTGTTCATAGATATTCTCAATATTATTAGCAAATATTCCACATTTTAGAATCTCTCCATTAAAATCTTCCGAAGATAACCGAGCTGCAGTTCCTCCGTTTGTTTTTAATTCTGCGATAGCGATGGTTTCGTTATTTTTTGCTAATTTTCTGATAATAACGCCTTCCAATGTATCCTTGTCTTCAGCAAAGATAAAGTTATTTAGTTTATCTCTTATGTCATTTTCAACTGGTTTAAGGTTTTTTTCTATTTGTTCTAAAGATGATGCTTTGATATATAGTTTTGTTTCAAGTTGAGGATAATGAGCTTGGAATCCAAGTTTTACAATATTATCAGGAGATAGTTTAAGGGATTCATTCAAGATTGAATCCGCTCTTGATTCACCGATACCGTAAGAATGAAATGTTTTGAGTTTGGTAATTACTTTTTCTCCAGATAATGTGAGTAATCTTGGAATAATTTCATTTTCAAGCATTCTAAATAGTTCTCGTGGAACTCCTGGTGTAAAAAAGAACCTAGACTTTCCAATATTTATAGCAAAGCCACAAGCTGTTCCAACGGGATTGTCGATTAATTCCGACGTCCTTGGAAGCATTGCCTGTTTTTTATTGTTTTCTGTCATAGTTCGACCGCGCATAGTAAAGAAACTTTCCATTTTACCAAGCCAATCTTCTCTTAATTCTAATTCCATTCCAGATGCTTCGGCAGCAATTTCTTGCGACAGATCATCAACAGTCGGCCCTAGTCCACCATTAACAATGACAGCGTCAGATCTTTTTGAAGCTAATACGAAGGCGTCAAGTAATTCTTTTCTATCGTCACCTACTGTTGTCCCCCAAACAACAGATAAGCCAACTTCCTCTAGCTTGCGGCTCATGTATGAAAAGTTTGAATTAATTATTTTTCCGCTGAGTATTTCATCTCCCGTACAGATTATTTCGACTTGCATCATATCCTCCAATTTAGTGTAATTTATAAACTTACTTATTTAAATTTAAATACTTTTTCCCTTTAAAAAACCATAATAGAATTAAGATTTGCAATGAAAATATAAAGATAAAGCTCATTTTATAAGCGTCTGGATTATATTGCCCTTTGTTTGTTAATGGGTAAAGGTCAATAATTACACCAATTAAATATTGTATGAGAAATGCCACTACAAATGTTCCAAGATTTACAATTGTATTAGCCCGAGAAGACAATGACAAGCCAAATCTTTCCGTAATCCATGGATATGAAAGAATCCCTCCTTGACCTGTCATGGCAAAAATAATCCAAGTATAAAATGCAATTTTATGATCTATTAGAAATAATGGTATTAGTGAAAATATATTAACAATTAATAGACATTGAAGGATTTTTATAATATTGACGTTGTGTTTTGTTAATATTTTTGCGAGTAAACCGCTTAGAAAAATTCCCGATATTGCTGACAATGCTATGATTGTAAGTCTCGTTGCAACCTGCTCTCTTTCTAGTCCGGCAACATCATGAAGCCAAGGACCTGTCCAAAGTGTTAGTAAAGCTATATGTACTCCACCTGTAATCCATATTAGTGGTGCCAAATGCCACAAGGCCCTATCTTCAAAAACTTTTTTCAAGCCACTTAACTGCACCCCTAGTGTCTCTTGTGTTTTAGTATTATTATTATTTGGAATAAAAAGATACGTAAGTATTATGATTATAAAAATTAATATAATAAATAAGCCGTATGCCCCACGCCATGTAAAATATTGTAAGATTATCTCTGTTGGCCAACTTGTAATGAGAATACCTATTTGACCTGCTCCCATAATTATCCCGTTACCAAGAGCATAATTATTAGGCTTTAAATACATACTAACCGCCCTAAAACCAGCCATTAAACAACCTGAAAAACCAACTCCCATAAGAACCCTAGCAAAGGTCATTAGATAAATATTATTGCTGAGTGCAAAAATTATACAACCAATTGCGGCTAAAGATAATAGTGCAATTTGCACTTTTTTTGGTCCATGGCTATCTAGGTAAATACCGAGAGGTATTTGGGCTGCTGCATGAGCAATCAATAGAGAAGAGGATAGGAGGCCTAATGATGCTGCAGTTAGACCGATATCATTAATCAGGTTAGGTGCAATTATTGTATTGATAGAACGAAATATTATGGCTAATAAATAACCTAAGGTAAACACAATGATAATACTGTATGCCTGTTTCATTTGCATTAAATTTCTGTTTTTAATATTGCATTTGAATAACATATTAGGCGGGTATTAGATATTAATTTATGAATAAACTAATCATTTTTATATTTTATAGGAGTAACAATCGATGCAACAATATCCTGAACAGATATTGTCCCTACCAATTTTCCTTTATTATTTAATACAGAACCGACGTCTAGCCCACTTTCTGTTATCACTTTAGCTGCTTCTTCGATCGTCATGTCAGGGGAGACTATAGCTTCGTTGGTTAATTCTTGGTTTGTCGTTTTCTTCATGATTGTTTTGCATTGTATAACCCTACCTCTATTCACTTCAGAGACAAATTTTGAGATATAAGAGTTCTCGGGATTTAAGACAATCTCTTGACCGTCTCCTTCTTGAATTATTTTTCCATCTCTTAGTATGGCAATATTATCTCCAAGCCTCAAGGCTTCATCAAGGTCATGGGTAATAAAAATGATCGTTTTATTTAGTTCTTTTTCTAATTGAACTAACATATCTTGCATATCCATCCTTATTAATGGATCAAGTGCTGAAAACGGTTCATCCATTAATAGTATAGGAGCATCGTTGGTTAATGCTCTTGCAAGGCCAACTCTTTGTTGCATCCCTCCGGATAGCTGGTTAGGGTAATAATTTTCAAATCCATTTAGACCAACCCTGTCAATCCATTTTAAGGCTTCTTTCTCTCTCTTTTTCCTTTCAACTCCTCTAATCTCTAATCCAAAGTATGTATTTGAAAGAACTGTTCTGTGCGGAAGTAATGCAAATTTTTGAAATACCATTGCTATTTTATTTCTTCTAAAATTTGTAATTTCCTTGTCACTCATTGACGTTATATCTTCTCCGTCAATTATAACATTTCCTGAAGTTGGGTGGATTAATTGATTTAGATGTCTTATTAGAGTTGATTTTCCTGAGCCAGACAGACCCATAAATACTTGTATTTTATTTTTTTTAATACCGATATTAATATCTTGAAGTGCAAGAACGTGATTATGTTTAGATTGAAGTTCAGATTTTCCTATTCCATCTGCAACCAAATCAAGAACTGATTCTGGATTTGGTCCAAATATTTTATTTATATTTTGAATCTGAATATACTCTTTATTGCTCATCAACAGTTTCCTGGTATTTCTGCATGCGTTTTCCGTATGCTTGTGTAACTCTATCAAATATTATAGCTATACCGACAATAGCGAACCCATTCATCATACCTAGTGTAAAGAATTGATTTTGTATTGCCTGAAGCACTGGTTGGCCAAGTCCTTGAACACCGATCATTGAAGCAATTACTACCATTGATAGAGCAAGCATTATTGTTTGGTTTATTCCTGCCATAATTGTTGGTAGGGCTAAAGGTATTTGTATTTTAGTTAATCTCTGAGCATAGGATGCCCCATAGGCATGGCCAGCTTCCATGACATTATTATTAACAAGTCTGATACCTAAATTTGTTAAACGAATTATTGGAGGAATTGCATAAATAATAACAGCAAGCAATCCAGGAACCTTTCCTATCCCAAGCAGCATCACAACAGGTATAAGATACACAAAGCTTGGCATTGTTTGCATTACATCTAATATTGGACTTGCTATTCTAAGCGCAATATTAGAGCGTGCCATTAATATACCAATGGGTATACCAATTGAGATAGCAAGTATCGCCGCAACAAAGGTCATAGAAATTGTTTTCATGGTATTTTCCCACATTCCTAGATAGCCAATTAAAAGTAGTGTTAGCACGGAGCCTATTACTATTTTAATATTTTTACTACCAAGCCAGGCTATAGAAGCAATAAGTGCTAATATAATAATCCATGAAGTATCGGTTAAAAAATTTTCAGATTTAATTAGAAGCCATCTGACTGGCTCAAATATTAACTCTATGAGATCTCCGTACTCTCTAGAGAAATCTTTAAAGGATGCGTCTATAGCTTTTTTACCAGCCCTTAAAGTATCTTTTGGTAACTGAGGAATTTGATTGAATAAACTCATGCAATCCTAAACTTGTATCTTATTAAATAAAAAAATAAGCGTCTAGTAATCTAATACTAGACGCTTATTTTAAACGATTATAGACCTGCTAGTACTTTTTCTGCAACATCTGCGGAAACCCAAGTTTTCCAATCTTGATAATTTTCGAGATAATGCTCAGCGCCCTCAAGCCCAGTTGCTTGGTTGTCTGCATGCCAAGCTAACAATACATTTAATGTATTGTTATCAAAGGATCTATTGGAAACATAATCCATTGCAATGCCTGCTGTTTCTGCAAAGTTTTCTGTTACAACTGTTTGAACAGGCGAGAACCCAAATGAGTTCACTTTAGGATCAGCGCAATCTGCTATACCTATACAAGTCTCCCAAGCAGCTTTATCGTGCGGAACTTCTGGTGTAAGCAAGAACATTGGCAATCTTCCAAGAATTGAAGTTGGAGCCCAATAGTAAGTAAATATAGGATCCTCATCATTTATATGCTTAGCTATATTTGCATCCATAGCTGCAGATGAACCTGGGTCAACAATTTCCCAACCTTTTGCTTCCATATCATAGGCACGGAAAAGATTTTGATTAGTTAATTGACAATTCCATCCAGGAGGACACCCATTGAACGCTCCCTTAGATGGATCTTCTGGATGTGGGAATAAATCTGGACGTGCGATTACATCTTCCCAAGTTACTAATTCTGGATTTGCATCTTTTATATATTGAGGAATATACCATCCTTCAGCGCCACCTTGTGAAAAAACATCACCAACATTGATAAGGCGTCCTTCTGCTATTGCCGCGTTTAATGGAATTTTTAGAGCTAATGTCCATAATTCAGGTGCAACATCAGGGACACCCTTTCCTTCCATAGAAGTAAAAGTTGGCATAGTATCACCAGCTACTAGTTCTACGTCACATCCCATTGCCTCTAGTATAATTTTATCCATTTCAGCAATTATTTGAGCTGATGCCCAGTTCATATTTGCTATTGTTACCTCACCACAATCATCATTTGCTGCATTTGCATTAGCGCCAAAAAGCACTAGCAATGATAGTGATAACATTGAAAACTTAAAATATTTTTTTAACATAACTTCCCTTTTTTTAAAATTTTAATTACCCATCGGTAGATAATTTTTTATATAATTTATTCAAGTTATTGATATTATAGCATATTTTAAGATAAATTGGGGATTCTCTCGTTATTACCTGTTAGCGCATTTTGTAAGTTACTGTAATATATGGATAAAAATAGAGATATTTTTTTCTAAATTTGTAATGACGGAGCAAGAATTGTTAATTTTGGTGCATAGAATTTTATTTAACAAGGCACTTAGTTTGATGATAAAAAAAGGTGCTTAAAAAGCACCTTTTTAATAAATGATAATATAAATTTTTTATATTATATCTTCCATTAACTCTGTCACATATTCCCAATTAACTAGGTTGTCAAACCATGCTTCAAGGTACTTTGGTCGTGCGTTTCTATAATCAATATAATAAGAATGTTCCCATACGTCACAACCCAATATTGGTGAAGCACCGTTAATTAAAGGATTTTCTCCATTTGCTGTTTTGCTAACTTCTAATTTTCCGTTATTTACTGATAACCAACACCATCCAGAACCAAATTGTGTCATGCCAGCATTAATGAAATCTGCTTTAAACTTTTCAATACTGCCAAGATCTTCAATTATTTTTTTCTCTAAATTCGATGGCATGTTTCCGCCACCATTTGGTTTCATCATTTTCCAAAAATGTAAATGGTTATAATGTTGGGCTGCATTATTAAATAATCCTGCATTATTTCCGTGGCTAGATTTTACTATTTCAACAATATCTTTATCAGCTAACCCAGAATCTTTAAGTAAGTTATTACCATTTGTAACATATGCAAGGTGATGCTTATCATGATGAAATTCTAATGTTTCAGCGGACATATAAGATCCTAATGCGTCATGTGCATAAGGTAGATCGGGTAATTCAAATGCCATTCGATAGACTCCATGTTTTAATTGTTTTAAAAAAATTATATATACATTATAGTTATTATCACGTTAAATACAATATATTTAAAGCGTGAAAGTTCTTTAGAAGAAAGCTTGTATCCCAGTTTGAGATCTACCCATAATCAATGTATGGATATCATTTGTACCCTCATAAGTATTGACTGTTTCAAGATTTAGGACATGTCTAATAACATGATACTCATCTGATATACCATTACCTCCATGCATGTCTCTTGCTGTTCTCGCAATATCTAATGATTTTTGGCAATTATTTTTTTTCATAAGAGAGATTGCCGCCGGATTAATTTTACGTTTGTCGATTTCCCTGCCAAGCTTAATTGCTCCAAGTTGTCCGAGTGTAATTTCTGTTTGCATGTCTGCTAATTTTTTTTGAATTAATTGGTTTGAGGCTAGGGGTTTTCCAAACTGTTTTCTTTCCAATACATAACTTCTTGCGGCATGCCAGCAAAACTCTGCCGCACCCATTGCTCCCCATACAATTCCATATCGTGCCTTATTTAAGCAACTAAAAGGACCTTTTAGACCTATTACATCTGGCAACATATTATTGTCTGGGATAAAGGTGTCTTCTAAAATAATTTGACCAGTATCTGAGGCTCTTAATGAGAATTTACCATTAATTTTTGTTGTCTCAAAATGGCTTGAATCTCTTTCTGCAATAAACCCTCTTATGCTCCCCTCATCATCTTTTGCCCATATAATAGCAATATCTGCGATAGGGGCATTAGTTATCCATGTTTTTGTTCCATTGAGCCTCCATCCACCTGATACTTTTGACGCTCTTGTAACCATGCCGGCAGGATCTGATCCAAAATCAGGCTCCGTTAAACCAAAACAACCAATCAGTTCTCCTTTGAGTAATTTTGGTAAATATTTTTCTTTTTGTTCTTTTGAGCCAAACTCAAATATAGGGTGAATAACAAGAGAGCTTTGAACACTCATGGCAGATCTATAGCCCGAATCAATACGTTCAATTTCTTGTGCAATAATACCATAGCAGACATGATTAAGCTCTGCTCCTCCATATATTGCAGGAATAGTTGGAGCAATTAAACCTAATTCACCCAGCTCTTTCATAATATTAATATCAAATGTTTCTTCACGAAACGCATCTTTTATTCTTGGCATAAGATGGTTTTGACAATAATCTCTTGCTGTTTTCTGGACAATTTTTTCATCTTCTTCAAATTCTGATTCAATCGATAAAAGATCGGCCCAATCAGTATCTGGTTTATTGTTTTCAATATACTTTTTTTTCATCTTTGTATCTCTAGAACCAATTATTTTGTTTTTGCGTTTGCCGCTTTTATTGCAAAAGCATAAATTAATGCTATTTCTTTTATTCTGTCAAATCTTCCAGAAGATCCTCCGTGACCAGAATCCATATTAACATTTAACATAATAGCAGATTTATTTGTTTTCTCAGACCTAATTTTAGCCACCCATTTAGCTGGTTCCCAATATGTTACACGAGGGTCAGTTAATCCTGCTGTAGCCAATATGTGAGGATATGGTTGCTTTTTTATATTATCATAAGGAGAATATGACGATATAATTTTATAGTCGTCAATATTAATAATCGGGTTACCCCATTCTGGCCATTCAGGGGGCGTTAGCGGTAATTCGCTATCTAACATTGTTTCTAGAACGTCAACAAAGGGAACTTCTGCAATTATTCCTGAAAATAGGCTAGGGGCCATATTTGCAACCGCTCCCATAAGCATTCCTCCTGCAGATCCACCATGAGCAATTATATTCCCCTTTGATGCGTAGTTCTCATTGCACAAATATTCCGCAACACAGATAAAATCATTAAAAGTGTTTATTTTATTTTCTTTCTTTCCATCATTATACCACGCACTTCCACAATCTTTGCCTCCTCTTATATGAGCAACAGCATATACAAAATTACGATCTACTAAACTTAATCTACTGCTTGAAAACGATGCTGGAATTGATATGCCGTAAGCACCATATCCATATAATAAACAAGGAGATTTACCATTTATTTTATTGTTTTTATGGTAAATAAGTGAAATTGGTATTCTTTCCCCATCAGCAGATTTTGCATGAATTCTTTTTGTAATATAATCTGATTTATTGTGTCCTGATGGAATTTTTTGTGATTTGATAAGGGTTCTCTTATTTATCTTCATATCAAAGTCATAAATTCGCATTGGGGTTGTCATTGAAGAATAAACAAATCTTAGTGTATTAGTTTCGTATTCAAAACCTTGTAATATTCCTAGTGAATAGGCTTCTTCTTTAAATGCAATAGCATGATTTTTATTAGATATAAGGTCTTTGATAATGATTTTAGGTAGGCTATTTTCTACTTCAAGCCATGCTATATAATTTTTAAATACGCATAGATTTTTTATTAATCTACCATTTTTATGTGGAACAATAACTTCAAAATCTTTTTTATCATTTGGTAGAATTTGAGTTTTTATAATTGAAAAATCAATACAATTATTATGGTTTGTTAAGACGTACAGCTCATTATTATTTTCTTCAACGCTATACAAGCAGTTTTTTTCTCTTGGGTACAGTAAAATAGGTTCTTTTAAAGGATCATCTGCATTAATCAGTCGAATCTCTGATTTTTCATGCGTATGAGAAGATATAATAAAATATTTTGATGACTGTGTTTTGTCTATACTTAGAAAAAACCCAGAATCTTTTTCTTTATATAACATTAGATCTTCTTTTTGCGGTGTTCCTAACAGATGGTAGAAGACTGAATCAGGTCTATGATTCTGATCAAGCTTAACATAGAGGAAAGATAAATTATCTTTGGCCCATAACGCCGTGCCAGTACTATTCTCAATTTTCTCAGTTAATATTTGATTGTTTATTGTGTCATACGAGTAGATATCAAAGTATTCTGATCCTTTGGTATCTACGCCATATGTGATATATCTGTGGTCTTCGCTATGTGTTGTAGAGCCAATATTGAAGTATGCTTGATCTTTTGAAATTTTGTTGTAGTCTAGAAGTATCTTCTTCTTCTTTGTTTTGTTATTTTTGCGATTATATATTGGGTATTCATTATTTTTCTTGTAACTATAATAATAAGAATAAATGCCATTTTTTTGAGGTACGGTTGTTTCTTTCTCTTGCATACGTGATCTAATTTCTTCATATAGATTATATTGCAAACCTTCGGTATCAGCCATCATTTCTTTAGTGTAATTATTTTCTTGGTCTAAATGTAGCTTGATATCTTTGGGAAGTTTTTTTGGGTCTTTCATAACCTCCTGCCAATTATCAGCCCTCATCCATGCGTAATTATCTACTTTATCGTAACCATGAAACTGAGTGATTTTCTTATTTTCTCTCGGGTTTGGGGGTGATATAGTATCGATATTCGTAAAATGTTCTTTCATACTATTTAGTTTCTTTCACAAGTTTTAGTGAATTTCCGTTAATACAATAACGTAGGCCAGTAGGTGCTGGGCCATCCTCAAATACATGTCCTAAATGAGAGTCACAATTTGAACATCGAACTTCAACTCTATGAGAGTTAAGAGAGTTATCATTTTTCAAGTTTAAACAACTAGAGTTGTGAGGGTTAAAAAAACTGGGCCATCCAGTACCTGAATCAAATTTATGTTCTGAACTAAATAATTCTAAGTCACAGCAGATGCAACTATAAACACCCTCACTTTTTTCATTTAAATAAGGTCCTGTAAAGGGACGCTCTGTTCCAGATTCTCTTGTTATACGATATTGTTCTTTTGTGAGTAGATTCTGCCAATCTTTTTTTTCAAATTTATTTTTTATATCTGTCATAATTATGTGCTCATATTTTTTAATGTTCAAAGTAAATATATTATAAGATAGGATGCAAGAATAACCGTTGTCCAAAAAGCCATATTCCCAGTTGGCCAGGTGCGCCCAAGAATTCCTGAAGGCCCATGATGTTTGTATAATGTTTTGATAGCTTTATCAAAAATTTTAATATATTTATTAATGACATTAGTAGCAGTTTTTTCCGCATGAATATCAAAATCTTTTATTAGAATTTTGCTAAATTTTCTCCAAAACCAGTCAAATTCCAAGGTCAACGTTAAAGTTCTTTTAAGGTACTTTAGCATTAAAAAGAACGCTAGACCAGAAAACAGAAGTAATTGTAACTGAAAAAATACATGATCAAATGTATAGGGGATATAATTTACATCATAGGGAAGCATTTGATATAGAACATTTGGGAATATACCAATTAATATACAAATTATAGATAATGAAATCATAGCAAATTGCATATTTTTCGGCGGGTCTTTTGCCTTTAACTTTGCATCTTTTTGAAAAAATACAAACCATGGAAATTTGATTCCTGCATGAAGAAATACACCTGCAGATGCAGCTAACAACAAGAACCATATGATTGTATAGTTTTCATAAACCGCTGATTGGCTAATCATAGATTTTGTTATAAACCCTGATGTGAATGGAAATGCAGAAATAGATAATGCACCAATTATTCCGCATACCATTGTTATTGGCATGGTTTTATAAAGACCACCAAGGTCGGTACATTTTGTTTTTCCTGTTATGTAAAAAACTGACCCAGCGGACATAAGAAGAAGTGCTTTGTAAATAATATGAGCGAAAGCATGAGAAGCTGCTCCATTTAAAGCGATCTCAGTACCTATGCCTATTCCAGTAATCATGAATCCCACTTGGTTTATGATTGAATAAGATAATATTCTTCTCATGTCATTTTCTAAAATGGCATAAACAATTCCATAAAATATCATAAATATGCCAATATATATGAGTAACTCTGTACCTGGATATCCTCTTATTAAAAAATAAACAGCCGTTTTTGTTGTGAAGGCTGATAAAAATACAGTGCCAGACCAAGAAGCTGATGGGTATGAATCTGAAATCCAACCAGAAAAAGGTGGAGCGCCTGCATTTATAAGAACGCCAATAAGTATAAAATAAGCATATATATTTGTTTTATCTATTAGCGTAAAGTCTGCGCTTTCTTTTAAGGACATATAGCCAATGATACCTATTAGCAGTATAACGCCTCCAAACAGATGAACAGTTAAATATCGTAATCCAGATTTATAGGCATTCTTGCTACCCATCCAAATAATAAGAGTGGATGATATTGCCATTATTTCCCAAAAGATAAAAAGGCTAATAAAATCTCCTGATAAGACGGCGCTTATAGCCGACCCTCCATATATAAAAGCTGTTGATATTTCTATTTTATTTTTTTGATTTAAGCTAAAAATAGAAGAAAAAATTATCATTATTATGAATACTAACGCAAAGATTTTACTGAGCTCATCAACTCTAAGAAATATAAGATTGTAAGACATATATTCATAATTTAAGTGCATGCCATGAGGTAGCTGTAATATTATTATGAAACATATAGCCGGCACAATAAAGGTAATAAATTTTTTTAAGTTATCGCCTAAGAGTGGAATAATAACCCCACACAATATCAATAAAATACCAGGATGCATTATCATATTATTCATCATAATAGTTGTCCGGTCTTTTTAAAAATAAACCTATTATTTTTGAAAAGATGATTAGAAAGACACAACAAAGAAATCCAAATAATGCTGGAAAACCAAAGTAACCGTCAATAGTAAAATTTGAATGCCTGTGAATAAAAAAATCACCAGACACTGTTATTATTAGGAGGGATATGAATACTATCCATATAGTTTTTTTTGATATTTTAGATAACATTTTTTGCAACCTCAATAAAAAATTCTGGGAATAGAAATATAATTATGGTTAAGCATGCAGAAGCAATCGTTGCTAATAACATACTATTAGGAACTTTTTTGTAACTGACAGAAGACGAGCTTTGGGAGAAGGATTTATATATTATTGGTATAAAGTACGCGGTATTTAATAATGTAGAAATTATAATAACACTTATTACAAACCAATTAGAAACACTAAGTGCACCACTAACAATATACCATTTACTTACAAAGCCGCCAAACATAGGGATTCCAATCATAGACAGGGCACCTACAGTAAAACAAATCATTGTTAATTTCATTTTATGTCCAATACCATACATTTGGCTGATACGCGTAAACCCAGTTGATGTGTATATTATGCCAGCTGCAAAGAAAAGAGTGATTTTACTTGTTGCATGCGCCGTTAAATGAAGTATGGATCCAACAATTGCATTGGGGTTAATCATTGCAACTCCAATTACAATATAAGACAATTGACTAATCGTAGAATAGGCTAGTAGTCGCTTCAAGTTATCTTGTTTTAACGCAATGATTGAGGCTGTTATTATTGTAAATCCTGATAAATATATGAGCCATTCTGAACCACCTGTTTTGAATAGAAGATCTGTACCAAATATATATATAATAATTTTTATTATCGTAAACACTCCAACCTTTACAACCGCTACAGCATGTAACAGAGCTGAAACAGGTGTTGGAGCAACCATTGCTGCAGGTAACCAAGAATGCAGTGGCATAATGGCAGCTTTAGCCACACCAAAAATGAATAAGGCTAACAACAGTCCAATTCCAAGATTACCAATATCTCCATTTGCATAAGCATCTGTAAATATTCCACCAGATGTGAAAGTTAAATCATTTGTTAGGTAGTATGTGTAGATCAGTGCCGGTAAAAAAAATAAAAGAGAGCTTCCCAGAAGAATTGTTAAATAAATTCTTCCAGATTTCTTGGATTCTGCATCAGCTTTATGGGTTACCAGAGGGTACGTTGATATTGTTAGCAGTTCATAGAATATAAATAATGTAAATAGATTGTCAGCTAGTGATGAAGCTATCGCAATGGTTATAGCAATAGTAAAAAAGAAGAAGAAATTATCTTGTCTCGGTTCTTTGTGTGCATTCATATAACCAATTGAATAGAGGGAGGCTATTATCCATAAAACAGATATTATTGTTGCAAATAAAAGTCCTAAGGGCTCTATTGAGAATGCAATCTCTAGGTTAGGCATTATTTCAAAGAGCACTAGTTTAATGTTATAATCAAGGGAGTATAATTTTATAACCGATAGTAATGTTATAAGCGGAGCAACTATAATAGTAAGCTCACGTAATTTTTTATTTCCCCCTAGCGCTTTTATTATGATGGACGCTATAAAAGGGATCACTATTGGTAAAAATAATAAGCTTATCTCAATCATTTTGAAATTCCTGATAGCAATGAATCGGCCGCAATCTTAGCTAAGTCAACTGTTAATTCGGTATTTAAGCCAAAATAGAGAGTAGTAATAGATGCTATTAACGTAACTCCAATCATTTCATGGGACAATCTGATTGTATTCTCTTTTATTTTAGGTTCTTGAAACCAAGCTATTTCTATTATTCTTCCGACATATACGAGAGCTAATAATGAGCTTAGAGCAATTGAAATTACAAGCCACCACCATCCCTTTTCTATAGCACCAGTTATTATATACCATTTTGAAATAAACCCTACTGTACCAGGTATCCCAATTAGACTTAGAGATGCAATTGTAAAGGCTGTCATTGTTAATGGCATTTTCTTGCCAATTCCTGCAAAGTCTTCAATAGTAGTGCTATTTAGCTTCATTACAAAGCAGCCTATAGCCATAAAAATCGTTCCTTTTATTAGAGCATGATTTATAATGTGAACCAATGATCCAACCAAGCCACTATGGTTTGCGATGGCAACACCAAGAGTAATATAGCCCATTTGTGCGATAGAAGAATAGGCAAACATTTTCTTAATATTATTCTGGAAAATTGCCACAAGAGAAGCCCCAATCATTGCAGCAATTGAGAGTATAATTAGTAACATTGATAACCAATAATCTTCAAATACTATATTGTAACCGTAAACATCAAAGAAATATCTAATTAGCAGATAAACAGCAACTTTTGTTGCTGTAGATGCGAGGAATGCTGTTGCAACGCTAGGCGCGTATGTGTAGGCATTTGGTAACCATGAATGCAAAGGGAAAAGGGCTAATTTAAGAGATATACCAACTGTGATAAATGCTAATGATGCTAAGATCGGTCTTATTGTACTCACATTATTAATTTGTTCGGATATATCGTTTAGATTTAGAGATCCTGTCATTATAAAGATTAAACCAATCCCTATAACATAAAATGTTGCACCAATGGTTCCCATTATAAGATACTGATAACTGGCAATAAGTGATCTTTTGTCTTTCCCCATTGCAATCATCACATAAGTTGAAAGAGATGATATTTCTAGGAATACGAAGGCATTAAATGCATCCCCTGTTGCTAGGATTCCAAGGAGGCCTGTAAGGCAAAGCAAATACATTGCATAAAACACAGGTCTCTTTTCAGCAACAATCTCAACTTCAATACTCTTACGAGCATATAGCGCAACGAGTAATGCCATAAATGAAACAAGAACAATAAGTATAGAGTTTACAGAATCAATTCTGTATTCAATTCCAATTGGCGGCTCCCATCCACCCATTGCATAAGAAATAATGCCACTAGCTGATACTTGTTTGTATAAGAGGATTGAGTTAATAAATGTTAGTAAAGTTAATAATGATACTGTAGCCCAAATTACTATATTCTTCCTCGAAGCTAGTATAAATACAGCGCCAATTAGTGGTATTAGAATTTGTGTGGCTGGAAGATGTTCAAATTGCATTATAGTTCTTCTTTATTAAATATTTCATCTTCTTCTATCGTATTAAATTCTTCGTTTATCCTAATTGTTAAGCTAAGCCCTAGAGCTAATGTTGCAATACCAACGACAATGGCAGTTAGAATTAATACATGAGGCAAGGGATTGGAATATAGTGTATAATTATCGTTAATTATTGGAGCGGTTCCTCCAATAATTTTTCCAGGTGAAATGTATAGAAGATAAACAGAGGTTTGGAATACTGAAAGTCCTATTAGTTTCTTTATCATATTCCCGCGCGCTACGACGATATATAAGCCAGCAATCATTAGAAAAATGATAATGAAATAATTATAAGATGCGATAAATTGATTTATTATAATCATGTTAGTCTCTGTTAATAAAATTATAAAATATTGTAACCATTGATCCTGAAACGGTAATCAATACACCCATTTCTATTATTAATACACCCAAGTGCTGACCATGCGTTCCATGATGAGAAATAGCTGTATAGTCTAAAAAATTATACCCATGAATAAGGCTGTATAATCCCGTTAATAAGAATATCAGCACTCCAACCGGAATCATTATTTCAAATAATTTTTCCGGAAAATATTCTTTTGCTTTTCTTTCTCCAAATGTAATTGTGTATAAAACAACCCCGGCGGCAAGAATAACCCCAGCTTGGAATCCTCCACCAGGACCAAAATCTCCATGTAATTGAACATATATCGCAAACATAAATATGAATGGTAAGAAAATCTTAGTCGCTATCCTTAGTATAACATCTAACCGCATTTCTGAATCCTATTTGACCTTTGTTTTGGTTTTTTTTAATATTGCAATAATTCCAATAGCTGCAGTAAATATAACGGTTACTTCTCCTAAAGTATCAAATCCCCGATAGCTAGCTAATACTGAAGTTACAACGTTTTCTATGCCAGTATCTGATATAGATCTAGCTAAATATTCTCCCCCAACGTGATTATGCATCGGTGTATTGATAATCCCAAATTCTGGCATACCGTATGTACCAAAAACAAGAAGCGCCCCGGTGATTAATGCGATCAGCAGTGGCCAAATTTGATTGTGTGTTATTGGATTTTCATTTCTTTTCGTTAAATATAAAGCTGAAAGCATCAAAACAGTTGATATTCCAGCTCCGACTGAAGCTTCAGTTAAAGCTACATCAACAGCATCAAGTACGAGTAGAATTGATGCCATTAAAAAACTATAAATGCTTCCTAATATTATAACATTAAAAAGATTTTTAAATCTTATAATCCCTATAACGACTATTGCCATTAATGTTAATAATATCATATTTATAAAAGTTTCGATTTTAATTCTCCATATGCATAAAAAGAGTTTAATTATTTCCTTGAATACCGCTTCCTTAATTTTCCATCTGACTGCTTTATTATCGGTTGAATGCCATCATGTATTGAAGCTCGAGCTAAAGCATGGCTGGCAACTGAAGAAATATACAAAAGACCAAATAAAATTATTATTAATTTCAAGGATGTTAAATTTAACCCTGAGTATAATATCATACCAAAAGTTAGTAAAATTGCAGATAACGTATCTAAAATTGAAACGGAGTGAATTCTTGTATAAACATCCGGCATTCTTATAAGGCCTATTGAGCCTATGGCAAAAAACAATGATCCGCTAACGAGACATCCCCATATTAATACATTTTTTATTATCTCAATCATGTTATTCTTCTTCACCGTGACCAAGTGAACCATACCTAAAATATTTCAGTACAGCTAAGGTGCCAACTAAATTTAATAATAAGTAAGTTAATCCTATGTCCAAAAAATCTGGTCTTCCTGTTAAAAAACCGTAAAGTGCAAGAAACATCACTGTCCCTGTACCAATAACATTTGCTGCAAGAAGTCTATCAAAGACAGTTGGTCCTTTGAGAGCTCTGTAAACTGCCAACGTAATCGATATTAAAATTATGATAGTCGGGACACTAAACATTTATTTGTTCCTCATAAGCCAGGATACCATTGTATCCATTTTTCCTGTTTTTAAACTTTTTGCTGTTTCTTGTGTAATTGCATGTACGTCTATCTCCTTTGTTGAATTTTTTGCAATTACTGTAATTGTACCTGGTGTTAATGTTATTGAATTAGCAAAGATACTAAAACCTAACGATGATTTTTGGTTCGATTTAATTTTAACATATTGCGGTGATATAGATAATTTTGGTGATATTATTATTTTACTTAAATAAATTGCTGATAATACAATTTCTTTTAATAACCAAAGCCAATAAAAAAATATTCTTGGAAGAATCTTAATTGGATGACCTTCTTCGTCTAGTAAATTGATATATGTTGCAATAATTACAATTGTAATTGATGTGATAGCTCCTGATACAATGAAAAATATATCCCCTTTTCCTGATAATATTATCCAGAATAGGAATAAAAAAATAAATAGACTTAATTGTAGTAAATACTTCATATTTTTAATCTTTAAAAAATTTATACACTCTAATTGAATTTAATTGCCATTTATAGGTTGCTTCTAGCGTCATTCTTTATCCTCTCAAGCATTGAAAACAATCCGTTTGATCTTTGTGGTGACAAATGGTCATCAAGATTTAATTTCTTTAAAATCTCTTCGCCACTTAAATTTAAAATTTCTTGTGGAGTTTTGTTTGAATATATTGATAAAACAATTGTTATTAATCCTTTAACAATGTGTGCATCACTATCTCCCTTAAAGGAGATCTTTTTTATTTGTCTTTGGGTCGTTATTTCGCTGCTAATCCAAACTTGGCTTACGCATCCACTAACTTTCGTTTTTTCATTTTTATATTCTTGTGGAAAATTTTCTAATGAGTTACCTAATTCTATTATATATTTATAACGATCTTCCCAATCATCTAAATATTCAAAATTATCTATAATTTCTTTTAATTCTATCATTAAAATATGCCGTTTCTATTATATTTAATGTAATGTATATATAAATATTATTTTATCAATTATTGTAAACAAAATATATAATTTGGATAATTTATATACTGTAACTTTAGTTGTTATATTCTCATATAGCTATTAATAAACTATTATTATAGTATTTGATTGTAAGTATAATGCGATTAATTTCTGAAATTTGGGCTAAAGCCTATATAAATGTTGTGCAAATTAATAATGCATTTGCTTATGTTGTAAAACGTGGAGAGAAGAATTCAGGGCAGATTTTAATAAAAATTATCTCACCTGATAAAGTAAGACTATTAATACCAGCTCCGATGAATTATGAAAGTAATTTTGATCGAAAGTGGATAGAAAAAATATGTGTAGATAAAATCAACTACGAAGAAATAGAAGTTGAGTTAGAAAAACAGTCGCAATTTGATAGTGACTTATGGATAATAGACGTGGAATCTAAAGACGGTAGAGATTTTTTAGAAATTTTATAGTTGCTAAATAAACGCTTATTAATTTAGATAGAGTCTTAGATAATATTTGGTTATTAAAAATGTTCTGGGAAGAAAAAAAATTATCAGAAATGAATTCAAAGGAATGGGAATCTCTCTGTGATGGCTGTGGTAAATGTTGTTTAGTTAAATTACAAGATGAAGATACTGATGAAATTTACTACACCAATGTTGTATGTAAATTATTTAATTTAACAACCTGTAAATGTAATTCTTATCATGACAGGCATCGACTCGTTAAAGATTGCATTAAAATTAGCCATGATAATGTAGGAGATCTTGACTGGATGCCAGACACTTGTGCCTATAGACTTATATCTCAAGGTGATAAATTATTTGATTGGCATCCTTTGGTTTCTGGTAACGCTGATAGCGTTAAAGAAGCTAATATTTCAGTTTATAATAAAAATATAATATCAGAATCTGATATAGAAGGTGACTTAGAAGATTACATAGAAAAGTAATCAAAAGTAAATTTCTGAAGTTTTATGTTCTGATATAATGTTAATTTTTTAGTTATGTAATATATATTGTTAATTTGGTAAGATTTTTAGACATGTCGAAAAGAACAAATAGAATTTACTACCTTTTGCTAGTTTTTATTATATCATTGTTAGGTGTTTTATTTGTGCTAAGGGCACTTGAAGATAATATTATATTTTTTTATACCCCAACGGAATTGCTGGATCCAAAAATAAATATAGAGAAGAAAATAAGAATCGGTGGCATGGTAAAAGAGAGCTCTATTTTAAAATCAGATAATTTAAAGATAACTTTTATTGTTACCGACCTTGAGAATGAAACACCTGTTTCTTTTAGAGGTATATTGCCTGATTTATTTAGGGAGGGACAGGGTGTTGTAGCTGAGGGTAAATTTGCAAATGGATTTTTTTTGGCTGACAAAATAATCGCTAAACATGATGAGAATTACATGCCTTATGAAATATTTGAAAAAAAATAATATAAAAGTATTTTAAGTGTATAGGATATAATATGATAGCAAAAATCGGTCAATTATCAATATTTCTAGCACTTATTTCTGCTATTTGTGCCCTGGTTTTATCTGCCTTATATTCTAAGAAAATATATTTTATAACAGATGATAAAGTCAAACTTGCTAGCATAATGCAATTTCTATTTATTTTATTCTCGTATTTTCTCCTTACTTATTCCTATGTAATATCAGACTTTTCTATAATTAATGTTTGGCAAAATTCTCATACTGCAAAGCCTTTAGTATACAAGATAACTGGAGTTTGGGGGAACCACGAGGGTTCTATATTATTATGGGTTTTGATATTGACATTCATGTCATTTCTTATTTCTATTTTTTCTCAAGAGATGAATAAAAGTCTTAAGGTAAGGGTTCTGGGAATTCAATCTATTGTTACCATAGCTTTTCTTTTGTTTGTAATTTTAACTTCCAATCCTTTTCTAACACAATTCCCTACTCCATTGAATGGTTTAGGGTTAAATCCTGTGTTACAAGATCCAGGGTTGATTATACATCCTCCATTCTTGTATTTAGGTTACGTTGGATTTTCTATAGTCTTTTCTTTTGGTGTGGCTGGGTTATTAGAGAATTGCATTGACTCTAAATGGGCGAGGTGGGTGTACCCATGGACAATAATATCATGGTCATCTTTGACAATCGGTATTACGATAGGCTCTTGGTGGGCTTATTATGAGTTAGGTTGGGGCGGTTGGTGGTTTTGGGATCCTGTAGAGAACGTTTCATTGTTGCCATGGCTTACCGGGACTGCCTTGGTGCATTCTATGATGGTTGTAAGAAACATTAATAGCCTAAAGAGTTGGACTATACTTTTGTCAATAATGACATTCTTATTTAGTTTGCTGGGCACTTTCTTGGTTAGGTCTGGGATTCTTGTATCTGTTCATTCCTTTGCAGTTGACCCCAGAAGGGGTCTCTTTATGTTATTTATATTGTCTTTTTTTACAATCAGTTCGTTGGTCATTTTTGCAATAAAAAGCCCTAAACCAGATTATCACATTGAGTATAGAAAGTTAGGCAGAGAAGGTCTTATTATTTTAAATAATCTATTATTGGTTGTGTTGTGCAGTGTAGTGTTTGTTGGCACCTTATACCCCTTGTTGTTAGAGACTGTTAGTGGAATTAAAATTTCAGTTGGCCCTCCTTATTTTAATATTACATTTCTACCTTTTGCGTTTATTTTAATGTTTTTTGTTCCGATAGGACCGTTTCTAAATTGGAAAAAAACTGATCTATCAAAGCTTATTAATTTAATATTGTTAGCTTTAATTGTTAATGGAGTTCTTTTTATTCTGTTATATGCATTTATTCATGAAAAGGGCCCAACTCTTGCACCTTTTTCGATAGCTTTGGGGTTATGGTTAATAGCGGGATCTTTTGTAGCTATTATCAAAAGATTCAATTTATCTGAAAAGGGCGTTATAAAAAATATAGCTAGAATAAAGCTATTAAAGATTGGCTCTAGCTTAGCTCACGCTGGACTAGGTGTATTAATTGTAGGCGTTACAATAGTTACGGCGTATGAAATAAAAACGGATAGAGTTTTTGAATTGCATCAAAAAATAAAATTAGCCGATTTCCAAATTCAATACAATGGAATTTCTCCTAATATAGGAAAAAATTATGACGAAATAGTTGCTAATTTTTTAATATTTAAATCAGAAGATAAAATAGGAAGCACATCAAGTACAAAAAGATTTTATAGATCTCAAGATACAATGACAACTGAAGCTGGTATCTATAGGCATTTTTTTAGCCATATATATATAACACTGAGCGATATTAATGAAGAATATATTGTCGCAACAATTTCATACAAACCTTTTGTTAGGTTAATTTGGTTGGGCGGTTTTTTGATGGCCTTTGGTGGATTGGTATCACTTGTTGATAGCAAGGGAAGGTTAAGATCATAATGATTAATTTTAGATGTTTGTATCTTATTTTTAGCAATCGATTCAGTTTCTACAATTATATTAAGATTTTTTTTCTAGTATCTTTTTATTTTTTATGTTTTGAATCAGATCCTTTGGGGGCTTCATATGTTAATACGCCCGTTATTAATCTAGAACTTATGGAAAGAGAAAAGGAGATAAGTGCTTTATTAAGATGCATGGTTTGTCAAAATCAAAGTATTTTAGAATCAAATTCACCTCTTGCTAAAGATATGAGATCATTAGTTAGAAATCAATTAATAGACGGTAAAAGTAATGATGAAATTATAGATTATGTCCATGAAAGATACGGTGATTTTGTTCTAATGAAACCTCTGTTCAAAAAATACACAATGTTCTTATGGCTAGCCCCGTTTATTTTTTTTCTGATAGGAATATTATTTATTTTAACTAAAAATATGAAGAGTAAAACTTAATCTTATAATTTTTTTATCCCGTGGCTTTAAGGTTGTATCTTTGTTTTATCAAAGGAAGAGATATAGTAACGGTTGTGCCTTCGCCTCTTTTGCTTTTTATATCAATTGCTCCATTATGGATATCAATTAAAGACTTACTGATAGGAAGCCCCAAGCCAATACCTTCTTTATTCTTTGTAATTGGATTATTTATGTTGCCGAAAGGTTCATAAAGATAATTGATAGAGCTTTGTGGAATACCGTTACCTGTATCTTTAATAATTATATCTAGGCTGTTATGATTGTCTTCAGATTCAATTTTTATATTACCGCTATTTTTATTAAATTTAATTGCATTTGAAATGATATTTGAAATAATTTGTTTCATAGCAATTTTGTTACAATATATATCTGCATCTGAATTAAAATTATTATAAATTGTAATATTTTTATTTTTTATATCGTCTCTGAATAAACCAAGAACACCATCAATTATTGGTTTAATCTTCTGGTTTGATTTTTCAATGCTCACTTCATTATTTTCTAGATTTGATATCTCTAGAATGCTTTCAATAGTATGAAGGAGATCTTGTCCGCTTTGGTGTATATCAAATGCATACTCTTTGTATTTATTAATATTATTAACTCTATTTGATTTCATTAACTCTGAGAAACCAATAATTGCATTTAAAGGGGTTCTTAGTTCATGGCTTATATTTAACATAAAATCCGATTTTAGCTTATTTGATTCCTCAGCTCTTTCTTTTAGGTCTTGATTTTTTTCTGCAAGTTCGATTAGTTGCTTTGTTAAATGTTCTTGTTTTCTTTTAGAGCTTTCAAGTTTGTGTATTGTATCTATTAGATCGTTTTCACTTTTTATTAGCTTTGATTCGTTTTTCTTTAAATTAGTGATGTCTTTTCCTATGGAAACAGAGCCGCCGTCGTTAGTTTTCTTTTCGGATATATTTAACCAACGGCTATCTTTTAGTTTTACCTCATAATTTATCGAATTTTGATGATTATCATCTTCGTTTATTTTTGTCTTTATTACTGGTTTTATAGAAAATTTCTCTACATCCGAACGATCTGTACCAGGAAGAGCAAGATTGGGAGCAAGGCAATAGAATTGTTTGTATTTCGAGTTACACATAACTAATTTGTTATTATAGTCCCAAAGCACAAATGATTCGGGGATGCTTTCAATTGCATCTCTTATTCTCATATTTGAATTCAGAGTCTTATCTTTAGAATTTTTTTGATCGTTTATATCTGTTATAATTCCGACCAATTGCTTGTATGATGAATTTTTGTTTTTAGCTAATTTCGCTTTTAAATGAAACCAAATAAATTGACCATTGTTATGTTTAAGTTGAAACTCTATATCAATACTTGATTCTTCATTTTTTATGATCTTATTAGCGATTTTATAAAAATTAATTCCATTTTCATCCATCATTTCAATGAGCTGAGTAAATGGAATGTAACCCTCTTTTTTTCTTAAGCCAAGAAGGTTGAGTATAGCTCGAGGAAAGAATATTTTTCCTTGAGAAATATCCCATATCCATAATCCAGAGCCGCTTCTTTCCATCGCCAGGTCGATGTAGCTTTTATACCTCGATGATTGTTTCCTAATATTATTATTATTAGTTCTTAAAGATTGAATGTGGTTAAGCAATAATAAGATAATTGACGTAAGAGAAGCTATAGTTATGGTTTGCGACAAAGTAAGGTTAACTTTGAAGCTTTGGTTAAAATAGCTATAATCTCCATTGATAAACAATGGACATAAAGCTATACATAATACTAATATTAAAGCTGGTAAAATCATCCATAAATAGGTGCCGTTTTTATCTAGAGCGCCGCCGAGCACATCCTTTAGATAATTAGGTTTATCTTTATTTACAAAACCAGCTTGCCGGATATTTTCCAACAGCCATTCCTCCTCTTGATACGGTATTTTAGTTGCCGCTAAACCGAATCATTTACTATTGATTCGAAAATATCATAAAATGTCCAGTAAAAAAATAGTGTAATAGTGTATAATTATGAAAAATTAATAGAAAAATTTATTATAAGTTATTGTTATATATAAATATTTAACTAATTAATAAAGGGTTAATTTTTTTTTAAAAAAATATAAAAAAACATTCAAATTATGCTATAACATATGTCTCTATGACATGAATTTTTAAATAAAATATTTACGAAAGCAATTAAGAGCGTGACTAATAATATTAAAGATAATGATTATTTAAATGAGAGAAAAGGGCTTCCTAAGTCTCTGCAAGATCTTTTAGATAAATACCCCCGTGAAGTATGGGATGGTAACATAAATTTAGGAAATTGGTCTCAATTTTGGCTTGGTAGACACGAACTATTAAGAGAGCTGGGCAGTTCTCTTGAATATGTTGTTCATCAATATAGAGATGGAATTATTACAGATAAGAAATTTATGGAACTTTTTCCTGAAAGATTTAATTTAACTTTATCACAACTTCATTCTCATCATTCTGTAGAGGATAATCATATTTTTCCAATTTTATATAATAAGAGCGGTGCTTTCCGTTATGGTTTTGATTTATTAGAATCTGATCATGAAATTATCCATAATACAATGGATAATTCTCTTGCGCTGGCCCAGAAATTAGTAAATGAAATTGAAAATAAGAAACACGATAAACTTAAATACACAATAGAGAGTTTTTCAAAAGAGAATGATTTTTTGATAAAGTTATTATATAATCACATGATTGACGAGGAAGACTTGATAATCCCATTAGTTATTGACAGAGGTGAGTCAATATTTGGCTTAGGGCATTGATTGGGGCGTATTTATGGAAAATCATTCAAATACCTATAGATTTTGTATAGCTCCAATGATGGAATATACCGATAGGCATTTTAGGTTTTTAATGCGCTTGTTTTCATCTAATATACGTTTGTATACAGAAATGATATCTGTAGATGCTTTGATCTACGGTGATACTAAGTCATTGCTAAATTATAATTTAAGTGAAAATCCTCTTGCTCTTCAACTAGGCGGATCGGATCCAGAGAAACTTACTCAATGCTCAATAATTGCAGAGTCCTATGGGTACAATGAAATTAACCTTAACATAGGATGTCCTTCAGTAAGAGTTAAGTCGGGAAATTTTGGTGCTTGTTTAATGGATCAGCCTCGACTCGTTGCAAAATGTGTTAAAGAAATAAAATCAAAAGTAAAGATACCAGTCACTGTGAAGTGCAGGATTGGTATAGATAATCAAGATCCTGAAATAGAGCTAAAAAAATTTATTAAGCACATTACTGAAGCTGGCGTAGATGCAATTATCATACATGCTAGGAAAGCATTTTTATCAGGAATTAGTCCTAAAAAAAATAGAGAAGTCCCCCCGCTAATATATGATCTTGTTTATGAAATTAAAGAATTATTTTCTAGCACACCAATAGTAATAAATGGTGGCATAACAAGTTATTCTGATATTAAAGGCCATTTAAATAAAGTTGATGGAGTTATGTTGGGCAGAGCTATTATTCAGGATCCAATGTTGCTGGCCAATGTCGATGAAGAGATTTTTGGAGTATCAAATCATGATTTTGATATCAGAGTTTTGTTGGAACAGTATCTAGATTATGCTTATTTACAGCACTCATCGGGAGTATCTATTCCAAATCTTATTCGTCCAATTATTAATTTTTTTTATAATACACCTTCTGCGAAGGTCTGGAGAAAAAATTTAACAAGTGTTAACTACAAAGAAGTTAATCCAGGATATATTCTTGAGTCTTATGAAACCTATTCTGAAGCATTGCAAAGTCATATAAAAAAGACTGCGGCATAATGTGTATATAGATGAATCTATCTATATGGTTTGATTAAATTTTCCAACCTCGTCTTGCTTATTAATCCAGTCTTTAATGATTTCGTACATCGCCCGCATGCGCTTCTCAGACACGGGGCTCTCTATTACTACCACTAATTCAGGTTTGTTTGATGAAGCTCTAATTAGTCCCCACGTGCCGTCTGAGAGTGTACATCTTATTCCATTAATAGTTATATTTTTTGATATGAATTGACCGTCAATCTTAGTTTTATTTTTTTTTAATCCCTCAAAATATTTTACCGCATTGTCTACTAAAGAGTATTTTTTTTCATCGGGACAGTGGGCATTCATTGTTGGTGTGCCCCATGTTATTTCTAATGTTTGATACAAATCAAACATTGATAATGTCTTGTTAGACTCTAGCAAGTTAAGTATATTTATAGCAGACGATAAACCATCATCATAGCCGTATCCTATTGGCTTACTAAAGAAATAATGACCACTTTTTTCAAATCCAGCTATTGCAGAAGTCTCGTAAGATCTTCTTTTTATATGACTGTGACCAGTTTTCCAATATTCAATATTCGCACTATTTTTTTTGAGAATATCATCCGTTTGAAAGAGACTTGTTGACTTAACATCAACGATAAATTTTGAATTCTTATATTTTTTTGATATTCCTCTTGCTATTAATACACCTATTTTATCAGCAAAAATTGGATTTCCTTTATTATCAACCACTCCACATCTATCGCCATCTCCGTCAAAAGCTAATCCTATATCTGCATTATTTTCTATAACGCATTCTGATAGTGAATCTAACATAATCATATCTTCAGGATTCGGATTGTAATTTGGAAATCGATAATCTAGATCACAATGAAGGGGCACTACATCAACCCCTAGTTTCTCTAGTATGTCAGGTGCCAACCATCCTGCAGTGCCATTTCCGCAAGCAACAACGGCTTTAATCTTTCTTGAATAATTTTTATTGTCTAGTAATTGTTTTGTGTAAGCGTTGGATATATTGTTTATAAATTCATACCCGCCACCATCAATTTGCTTTATTTTATTGCCAAAGACTCTTTCTTTTAAGTCAATAATTTCATTTGGTCCAAGTGTAAGCGGAGGTTCGTAGCCAATTTTAATTCCTGTCCACCCATTTTCGTTATGGCTGGCTGTAACCATCGCAACACCGTCAATATTTAAAAATTTTTGAGCAAAGTAGGCCATAGGTGTTATTGCCAGACCAATATCAAAAACTTTTAATCCTCCGGCAACCAACCCAGATGATAAAGCTAATTTTATTGACGATGAATATGATCTGTAGTCATGGGCAATGATGATTTTTTGAACTTTTTTTTCTATTAGATAATTAGCAATCGCCAAGCCTAATATATGGATTCCAGGTAAATTTATTTCATCTGGGTACTTCCACCGGACATCGTATTCACGAAAACCATTTTCATTTACAAAAGGTATATTTTCGAATTCTAACGTATTTGGCTTTAGGTCTGTTCTTACTTTTTTATACATTTTAATTTAGGTGCATTATTTTCTTAGAAATTTTAAGTTATATTATATGATTATAAGTAGCGATAAATATATTAATATTTCTGATATTTGTTGAACACTTCCGCAAACATCTCCTGTTTGGCCGCCTAAATGTTTAAATGCTATTGATGTTACTAATAGAGATGCTAAGATTCCGGAAGAAATTACAAAGAAGAGTCCTAGAAAGCCAAATGCTGGAATTGTTAATAGTGATATAATGAGTATTGACAAGGAATAACTAAAAATCAAAATATTTTTTTCTGGCATTGTTGCGCTATGACCAAGACCGCTTTTTTTAACCGCTGGAAGCGTTGCCAGAATATGTATCATTGAAGTTCTTGATAATACAGATACCGCAAGGAGAGCGGATATTGCAGATAAAATTCCACTTGATTCCAGTATTAAATAAAGAGCTATAATTCTAGTTAATATTGATAATATAAGTGCAATCGTTCCATACGAGCCAATATTGCTATCACTTAGAATCTCTATTTTTTTAGTTTTTGATTTTGCTCCGCCAAAGCTATCCATAAAATCAGCGATCCCATCTTCGTGTAGAGCGCCGGTTACAAGTATCAATGTAAAAATTGTAATTATTGAGATAATTAAATTAGGCATGTTAATCAAAGATAGAGTTAACAGAGGTATAGCAGCAATAACGCCAATTATTAAGCTAACGAGTGGCAATGCGTATAATGATTTTGAGAGCTTAGTTTTTGTATTTGATTTTATTGGTATGATGGTAAAAAATGACAATAAATGTAATATATCTTTTTTATAATCACCAAATTCATTGACAAAAGAAGATAGATATTTAATTTTAATCATAATTAGCCTCCTGTGAATATATAACTGCCGATACAAATTAAGGATAGTATTATTAATGAATAATATCAAACCAAAATCTTTACCATCTTTCAATGATATAATTAATTTTTTTGATAATTTTCCGGATATAGATCAAAATTCTATTGATAACGTTAGGTTAAGGGATAAAGATTTATTGAAACCAAAAAAATCACTCGGACGATTGGAAGATTTAGTAGAGTGGTGTTCTGGTTGGCAAGCCAGATATCCTCCATCAGCAGAAAATAATATGGTCGCAATTTTTGCTTCTACACATGGTGTTACTTCCAATTCTATTTCCCCTTACCCAAGTTCAGTCACTGAAGAAATGGTAAATAGCTTTAAATCCGGATATGCTGCTATAAATCAAATATGTAAAATTCATGATACAGGTCTGCAAGTATTTGACTTAGCTATCGAAAGCCCAACTGGTGATATTTGTAAAGAAGAGGCGATGAGCGAAAAAGATTGTATCTCTGCTATATTGTATGGGAGGGAAGCGATATCCAGTGGACCAGATGTGTTGTGCTTAGGAGAGATGGGTATTGGTAACACAACGGTTGCTTCTTGTATTTGTGCCGCATTATACGGCGGTGATGTTATAGATTGGGTAGGTTCCGGAACGGGCGCAGACAAGCAAATGATAGAAACAAAAGTTCAAGTTATAGAAAAGGCTTTAAAATTACATAAGAATAGAAATCCCCTTGAAATCTTGCGGTGTATGGGTGGAAGAGAATTTGCAGCAATATTTGGTGCTATTTTGGCGTCTAGATTTGAAAGAATCCCGGTTATTCTTGATGGATTTCCAGTTTGTGCTGCTGCAGCTATAATGCATAAAATTAGTCCAGGATCACTCGACCATTGTATTGTAGGCCATCTATCGGACGAGAAAGGTCATCGTAGATTATTAGAAAATATTGGAAAAGAACCAATCCTGGACCTTAATATGAAATTAGGAGAGGCGTCTGGAGCTGCAATTTCTTTGCAAATATTGATTACAGCACTGAATATTCACAACAACATGGCAACTTTTGATGAAGCTAAGGTTTCAAATAAGCTTTAATACCTTTGATTGAAATGCGTGGATCCAAATATATAATATAATTAAGATCGGTGTTTGATGAGACATGGAGGCGACTTGACAGAGGCGAAGAAGGCATTCAATCACATATTGATTGATAGCTGGATTGATCTCTCAACAGGTATAAACCCAAATAGCTATGATAGCACAGGCATTATTTTGTCAAATTTAGACACGCTACCAACAAAAGATTCTTATGATAAATTGGTCGCTGCTGCTAAAAACTATTATGGAGTTTTGAATGCCAATAGTCTCTGCATTTCTTCTGGCGCACAAAGCTTGATAAATATATTGCCGTATATTTTTAGTATTAAAAAAAATGTTGCAATCTTTTCTCCAACGTACAGTGAGCATTCAATTTCTTGGAAGAGTGCAAATCACTCTGTAAGAGAGATAAATAAAATAGACCAGATTTTAAATGAAGATATAATTGTTGTTACCAATCCAAATAATCCAGATGGTTTGATATATAGTCATTCTGATATAGAAGAGATATACAGTAAAATAGAGAAAAACAATGGTCTATTAATTATAGATGAATCATTTATAGATGTTACACCTGAATTATCTTTTGTAAAAAATTTGCAGAATAAGAATATTATTATACTTAAATCATTTGGTAAATTTTTTGGCTTAGCTGGTTTAAGGATAGGGTTTGCTATCGGTAACAAAGATCAAATATATAATCTAGAAAATATTCTTGGACCTTGGCCGGTATCAACCGTAGCATTAAATATTGCAACAAAAGCAATATCAGATATTGATTGGATTAAAGGAACGAGGTCGCTTTTATTAAAATTATCAGAAGAATTAAATTCAGATTTATTTTCATCAGGTTATAATATTAATGGAAGTACTGCGTTTTTTACATTAATATCAGTAAAAAATGCGAAAAAAATACAACATGAGTTGGCTAATAAGGGTATTTGGACAAGAATATTTGATTATAATAGTCGGTGGATAAGGGTAGGCGTTCCAAAGGATAAAGAAACTTTAGAATATCTTATTAATACAATTAGAAAAATATAACATGGGTGTGTGCTTAAATGAACGAACATATTTTTATTATTTTGATAGCTTTGGCAATTGATGGAATCTGGGGAGATAATCATTTTTTTTGGAAAAAAATAAATCACCCTATAAAGTATTTTGGAAAATTTATAGATTGGTTAGATAATGAATTCAATAGAGAAGAATTTTCTTCTAATGCAAAAATTTTAAATGGAGCAGCTGTAGTTGTTGCAATGACATTTCTTGCTTATTTGATAGGATTATTTCTTGAAAAATTATTTCTAATATTCCCTTTTAGTATAATATTTGAAGCTATTTTTGTGTCTGTATTTATTGCTGCTAGGTCGTTATTTGACCATGTAAAAGTTGTTAATTCCTCTCTAATACAAGAAGGATTAGCAGGGGGCAGGAGTAAGCTGTCACTTATTGTTGGAAGGGATGTAAGTAACTTAGATTTTGGAGGTATCCTAAGGGCTGCTATTGAAAGCCTTGCAGAAAATTTTTCTGACGGTGTTGTTGCGCCTATATTATGGTATTTAATCTTTGGCATACCTGGTTTATTGATATATAAATTAATCAATACTGCAGATAGTATGATCGGCCATAAAAATAGTAAATATGTTGATTTTGGTATGTTTACAGCTAGGTTCGATGATTTATTGAATTATGTTCCAGCTAGATTTTCAGCGGTTTTAATAATTATAGCATCCTTTATTCTAAGAGAAGACTTTAAGTCGTCTATAAAGATTACAAAAGAAGATCATAATAAACATAGTTCGCCAAATTCTGGTTGGCCTGAATCCGCAATGTCAGGAGCCCTTGGAGTATCTCTAGGTGGACTAAGGATATATGAGCAAGGAGAGGTAGATGAAGGTATTATGAATGTGTCTGGGGAAAGAGATATTGATGATAATCATTTAACAAGAAGTCTTTGGATTTATACGACAGCGAATATAGTTGGTGTTATTATTTTGTTATTAGTGTTTATTCCTAGCATAATTTTCTGATATTTCTAATATTTTTTCCCAATCCAAATGTTTTTCTAGGTGTTCGGCAAGGCTGTCGAGTATTTCGTTAACTTTTATATTATAATCTACTATATCATTTTTATAGTTAGACTGATTGCATAAATTTAAAAGCCATTCACACGCTCCTTTATTGTTAAAAAAACCATGCAGATAAGTTCCGTATATTTTATAATTTGATGAAATTGCACCCTCCATTTTTTGGTCAAATTTAAACATTGGTCTATCACAATCTAATCCTGAGGTTTTCCCAAGATGTATTTCATAGCCTTCAATGGTTTTATTGTCAAAAAGATGGGTAGCAATTAATTTTTTAACTTTTTTTTCTTTTTCTAAGACTGTGATGACATCAAGGAGTCCCAACCCATCAATTTTTCTAATCGAACCTTCTGCACCAAAGGGATCGTCTATAATTTTTCCAAGCATCTGATAGCCTCCGCATAGTCCAATTACAATCTTATTTTTTCTTGCATGTGCTTTAATATCTATGTCCCACCCATTTTTCTTTAACTCAATTAGATCATTGATAGTAGATTTTGATCCTAATAATAGGACAATGTCTGTATCATCTGGAACCACATCTCCGGAAGAGATCATATTTATTTCAATAAAAGATTGCATTCTTAGTGAATCAATGTCGTCAAAATTAGAAATTTTACCTAATACCGGGATTGTAATTTTTATAGTTTTTTTAGGTTTTTGATTTTTTTCGTAGATAATTCTCTCTAAATCTAATGAATCCTCGGCTGGTAAAAATTTTGCCAACTCAAAATAAGGAATTAATCCTAGGAATGGCCATCCTGTTCTTTTTGTTATTTCCGTTATGCCATCTTTAAATAGTTCAGGATCGCCTCGAAATTTATTTACAATGAATGCTATTATATTATCTTTATCTGCAGTGTTTAGTACAGCATGTGTGCCAACTATACTAGCAATAACACCGCCTCTATCTATATCTCCAACTAAGATAGTTGGAATATTTAATTTTGTTGAAAACCCCATATTTGCTATATCGCCATCTCTTAAGTTTATTTCTGCAGGGCTACCGGCTCCTTCAATAATAATCAGATCTGCAGTCTCTGTAATTTTTTTATAACTTTCTATTACATTTGTTAGTAATGATTGTTTAATGGTCTGATAGCCTTTTCCTGATATAGTTTGTCTATATTTTCCGTTCACTATTAATTGTGATTTATTCTTAGATTCTGGCTTTAACAGTATTGGGTTTAATTCTGTTATTGGGTCTATTCCCGAAGCAAGTGCTTGCAGAGCTTGAGCTCTTCCAATTTCACCCCCATCAATTGTTGCTGCAGCATTATTTGACATATTTTGTGGCTTAAAAGGAAAAACCTTAAAGCCTTTTTTTTTATACAATCTGCATAATCCAGCAACTATAAGAGATTTTCCAACGCTTGAGCCGGTTCCTTGTATCATTATCGAAGGTATTTTTTTTAAAGAATAACTCAGAATTCTATTCCTTTTTGTGCTTTAACGCCACTTCTAAATGGGTGCTTAATAATTTCCATACTTGTAACAAGATCTGCAATCTCTATTAACTCTTCTTTTGCATTGCGACCTGTTATAATAACATGCTTATCTTTTGGTTTATTTTTAAGCGTTTCCAACACATCATCTATTGGTATGTAATTATATCTCAATACAATATTTAATTCGTCAAGTAACACAACGTTGTTGGTAGTATCATTGATAAGTTCTTTACTTTTCTTCCATGCTTTTTCTGCTGCAAGAATATCTCTTTCCCTGTCCTGAGTTTCCCAAGTAAAACCTTCGCCCATTGTGTGAAATTCAACTTGTTCTTTAAATTTATCTAAAGCTAATCTTTCTCCAGTCTCCCATTTTCCTTTTACAAATTGTACTATACCTACTCTCATCCCATTTCCAATGGCACGAAAAACTATTCCAAATCCAGCAGTAGTTTTACCTTTTCCTTTGCCAGTATTAATTATAATTAATCCTTTTTCTATTAATTTTGTCGCGATTATTTTATCTCTAGCTTCTTTTTTTTTCAGCATTTTGAACGCATGGCGTTCATTAAGCTCTGTTTCGGTTAATTGTTTTTTATTATTCATATTATAACTCTAATTATTGTTTAATTTTTCATAAATATCATTTCTTTTAGGATGCCATAATTTTCTATCTAAAGCTTCAATAAATCTTTTTTTTATATCATTTAATGCATCAATATTAGAATCTTTGATAAATTTATAAACATTTTTGTCTTCTATGTAGGCGTTAAACAATAGATCGAAGTGATGATTTTTAACAAGTCCAGTTGTTGCCTGAAATGCAAATAAATAATCTAAAGTGGCGGATAATTCAAAAGCACCTTTATATCCGTGTCGCATTACACCTGCTATCCATTTAGGATTTGTTGCTCTTCCCCTTACTACCCTAGATATTTCATCATCAAGTGACCGTATAACTGGTTTTTCGGGGCGAGAATGATCATTGTGATAATAGATAGGTGTTTTCCCACTTATTTTCTTAACAGCAGAACCAAGTCCCCCTTGAAATTGATAGTAATCATCAGAATCAAGAATATCATGCTCTCTGTTGTCTTGGTTCTGTATTATGGCCTGTATTTTTTGGAGTCTAATAGAGAAAATATCGGGAACTTTTTCTCCGAAGGATCCTTTACCGTACGCGAAAGAACTCCATTCCATATAGGAATTTGCAAAATCTTCGTTATCATCCCAGATGCTCTCGTCAATTAGCGTTTGTAGACCAGCCCCATAAGAGCCTGGCATCGAAGAAAAAATTCTATAACTTGCATATTTCTTTGCATCCTCATGACTTAATCCATTTTTTATTAAATATGCTATGTCCTTATCAAAGCTTTTGGATATTGGGTTTTCATTATTGGTTTCTTTTAATTCTGAAATTTTTCTAATGGCAGAATCAAATAATTCGATTAGATTTGGAAATGCATCACGAAAAAAACCTGAAACTCTTAACGTAACATCAACTCTAGGTCTACCAAGTATTGTAGTTGGTATAATTTCAAAACCGCTAACGCGACCTGATGAAATATCCCATTTGGGTTTTGCTCCAATTAATGCCATCGCCTGTGCTATATCATCGCCACCTGTTCTCATATTTGAAGTACCCCAGGCGGAAAGTGCAAAATGAGTTGGCCATTTACCTTCTTTTTGCCGGTAGTCTTCTACAAGTAGCTTTGCAGATTTCATACCTATAGACCAGGCGGCTTGAGTAGGTAAAGTTCTTGAATCAAGTGAGTAAAAATTTTTACCTGTCGGAATAACCTCAATCTTTCCTCTTGTCGGGGCTCCTGATGGACCAGGTTTAATAAATAAGCCATCTAAGGCCTTTATCATTGATTTTAGCTCTTCTTCTCCAGATTTTACAATTGATGGCATGATATTATATCTAATCTCTTCTAACACCATCATAGTATTCTTCCAGTTAGTACGAGGTTTTATTTCATTACTTACTAAGAGCTTTGATAATTTCTCTAATCTCTCTATTGTATCACCACAGCTTCTCCAATTATCTTTTGTTAACGACTCTAAAATTTTAGGCTTTTCACCAGTATAATTTTTTTTAAAATCACAATCCAATGGATTTAATTTTATTTTTAAATCTTTAGTAAGAGCAACTAATAACGACATATTTCCATTTTTATTATCTTTTCTGGATAACCGTGTAAGGGAGACAGTTAAATCAGTGAGTTGTGTATGTTTTGGTGACTCTCCAAAAACATGTAAGCCGTCTCTTATTTGAAGCTCTTTTAATTCACAGAGATAGGTATCAATTTTATTTAAAATACTATCAATTGTATCATTTTTTGTTACACCGCAATCATCTGTTAACCCTATTAAGTTAGAGGTTTCAATGATTTTCTCTGAAATAGATTGCATTCTTTTTGAATTATATTGTGAGGCTTCGTAATATTCGTCTATCAATACTTCCAAAATTCTCATATCTCCATAAATTTCTGCTCTAGTAAGAGGAGGGGTAAGGTGATCAATAATTGTTGCAGCATTCCTCCTTTTTGCTTGAGATCCTTCTCCAGGGTCGTTTACTATAAATGGATAAATAAGTGGCATAGGTCCTAAAATTAACTCTGGATAACATTTCTTGCTCAACGACATTGATTTTCCTGGAAGCCATTCTAAGTTCCCATGTTTGCCCATTTGAATTAAAGCATTCGAATTATATTTGTGTTTGATCCATATATAAAATGCCAAATAATTATGTGGGGGTACTAAATCTGGGCTATGATAGGTTGACTTAGGATCAATATTATAGCCCCTTGCTGGCTGTATTCCGATTGAGATATTTTTAAATTTATGGATTGGCAGGTTAAATGATCCATTTTTAAAATACGGATCATTTTCAATTCTACCCCATCTTTTTAAAACTGTATTTTTAACTGATTTAGGAAGAATGTTAAAGTGTCTAAGGTATAAATCGTAACTAAGTTTTTCAGAACTCTTATTTGATTTTTTCTGAAGATTATTGGTTGTCCCCTCTAACAAACGGTTCATTAATTCTTTTGAGTTTTTTGGAATATCTTTGTCAACTTTATACCCATTTTTTATTAATTCTTTTAACACATTAATTGTACTAGCCGGTGTATCTAAACCAACCCCATTACCAATTCTCCCGTCTTTATTTGGATAATTAGCTAATGTAATAAATATTTTTTTATCTTTATTGTGAGTTTTTTGTAACTTAATCCAATTAGAAGCTAGAGCAGAAATATATCTTATATTTTCTGAATCGGGCTGATATTTAATAACTTGAGCTTCTGAGGTCTCATCAAATTCAATCGTTTTTTTGAATGCTATTGATTTTGTAATAATCCTGCCATCTATTTCAGGAAGAGAGACATTCATTGCAATATCTCTGGTATTTAAACCTTTTGTAGATTTTACCCAGTCTTTTCTTTCCATGCTAGTGAGGAATGATTGGAATACAATTCTTTTTTTGTTATCAAAAACTGTTTCAGGGTCAGGATTATTAGGGCTAGAAAGTGAGAACCCAGTTAAATTGATTATTGCATCTGGGTTATATTTAGAAAATAGATGAGACGCTATTGCTGCATTCTTCTTATCTTTAAAAGATTTTGCATATAATGGTAGAGAATTAAAACCTTCGTTTGCTAATGATAAAATTAACCTATCTATAGTCGAAGTTTGATTGCTTTGGAATAAAGCCCTGTAAAAAGTAATTCCAACCAAAGGATAATTTTTTACCCATCTTTTTTTTATATCCTCGATATCAATATTGCCAATATTAGGCCAATAGATACCTATTGGAAGAATGCTTTTTGGCAAGGGAGGTTTATCTTTGTTGGTAATTATATATTTTAGATACTGTAATGCATTGATCGTATTGTCGAGCCCCCCTTCATTGAAGTACGACCACAAATCATTATAAGTATCGCTGTCAACGTTAGATAACTGAAATAATATATTATCAGGTTTGTCGTCTCCTGGAAGAAGAATTAATTTAATATTATTGATCTTAGACAATTCATTTAATTGTTCGATCCCATAAGGCCAGTAGTTTTTTCCACCTAATATTCTTGCAACTATAACCTTTGCAGTACTAACTGTTTTGTTTACATACAAATCTACAGACATGTTATGTGAAAGATTTATTAAATTAGTAACTCTAAACTTGGGATAATTTTTAATTTTTTTTCTAGCAGTTGAAACTAAAGAATTTTCAGTATCTGCAGATGAAAGAAAAACAATTTCAGCTGGTGATTGGTTTAAATCTATAGGGTCATTCTGATCATTTGTGTTTCCTGATGTTAGAGTTAGTAAGTGCATATTATTATTTCAGAAATAATTTTTTTACTGATGTCTCGTTTATATTTTTGTATCCTATGAAAATTAAATAACCAGAATCTCTATTCTTTATTTCACTATCTTGGTAATAGGTTTGAATATTTTTACCAACAACTTGAACTGTTAACAGCATATCGGATTCAACTGTTAATACAAATCCTTTAATTCGTAATATATCTTTTGATTGCAATACTTTATTTAATTTATTTAATATTATTTCTTTAGTAAATGTATTAGGAATGTTAACAGAAAATGTATGAAAATTATCATGGTCATGGTCATGGTCATGGTCATGGTGATGGTCATGGTCATTTTTTGAAGTAAAATCTTTTTCTAGATCAGGCGTATTGTAAATATTATTATCTAATGTTAGTGTTTTTGGCCCCAGTATTATTTCATCCAAGTCATAATCTTTATTAGATTTAATTATAGGAATACTTTTTGATGTTAGTTCATTTATATTATTTTCAATTTTTTTAATTTCTAATTCTGTTGCCAATTCTATTTTATTAATAATTATCAAATCAGAACTTAAAATTTGATCATTAAAAACCTCTTCAATAGATGTATTTAGCATCTTATTATCACTATCTTTATGGGTTGAGTTGTGTTTTTCAAAAGTCTCATACACATTATTATATGCATATGAATCAACTATAACAATTGTTCCATTATACATTATTCTATTTCTTATATCCGGCCATTTAAATGCGTCAATCAGTGGTTTTGGAAGTGCTAAGCCAGATGTTTCAATGATAATATGGTCTGGCGGTGTAGGGCTATTAACAATTTTCTCAATAGTTGGAATAAAATCATCTGAAACAGTACAGCATATGCAACCATTAGATAATTCAATTATGTTTTCAGGTGCGCAGTTACTATTTATGCACTCTTTTAATATATCTGCATCAACTCCTAAATCACCGAATTCATTAATTATTAATGCAATGTTTGCATTAGATTTCTTTACAATTTTTTCTATAAATGTAGTTTTACCGGCACCTAGAAAACCTGTTAATATTGTAGTTGGTATTTTTTTTAAATTGTTCATTTTTTACTTTATTTTTTGTCCACACCCAGCAATAACAAATATAACATTATCTGCTATCTTTGCTATAGCTTGATTCATTTTTCCATTTATTGCTCTAAATTCTCTAGACAGTTGGCTTTCTGGTATTATGCTATGCCCTAGTTCGTTTGATACTATTATAATATCATTTTTTTGTTTATATAATGTCTTAGTTAAAACTTTTAATTCCCTGTTATAATGTATTTTTTTATAAATTAAATTAGAAAGCCATGTAGTCAAACATTCAATTAAAATTATATTTTTGATGGATGATTTCTCTTCGATTATTCTGCTTATAAAAACTTCTTCTTCTATTGTGACCCATGAATCATCTCTTCTTTTTTGATGTAATTTTATACGTCTTTTCATCTCATCGTCTATTGCAGGTGCTGTTGCGAGATAAATTTTTTTTTCATAGTTATTGATGTTTTTGTTTGCTAAATTTTCAGCATAAACTGACTTACCTGAATCCGCTCCACCTAGTATAAATGTTATTGTCATTTTTAGATCAACTTTAATGCTTTATTTAAATATGTATAAATTTAGATTATACTATAAATCTTAATCTATAAAGTTTTTAGCGGAGGAAGAATGGTTAATATTGATAATATTATTTCAAAAGTAGATCATAACATTGATTCTAGCTTAAGTAATCTATTTGATTTCTTGAGAATAAAGTCTATCTCAACAAATCCTGTTTATAAAAAGGATTGTGAAGAAGCTTCTCAATGGGTAAATAATTATCTTAATAAGATAGGATTAACCTCAAAGGTTTATCATACTAATGGAAATCCAATTGTTTTAGGTAATCTGACTCATAAAAACCAAGAAAAACCTCATATTTTATTCTATGGACATTACGATGTTCAGCCGCCAGATCCAATAGAAAAATGGAGCTCAGATCCCTTTGAGCCTGTGTTAAAAGAGGTTAATGGAAAACAGGCAATAGTTGCTCGTGGTTCAAGTGATGACAAAGGTCAATTAATGACATTCATAGAGGCTCTAAGAGCTTACCTAGAGGTGCAAGGAGATCTTCCTGTGTCTATTTCTGTCTTAATTGAGGGTGAGGAAGAGTGTGGTTCTTCATCTATGGCTACCTTCATTGAAACTCATTCAAGTTTACTAAAAGCAGATTGTATTTTTATTTGTGATACAGGAATGTGGAATCCTGCTACTCCAGCTATAACAACATCACTTAGGGGTTTATTATCAGAAGAATTTGATATTATTGGGCCAAACAGAGATCTTCATTCAGGTGAGTTTGGCGGAACAGCATGGAATCCTATCAGAGTTCTATCTAATATAATTGCTGGTATTCATGACGATAATGGAAAAATTACCATTAAAGATTTCTATAATGGTGTTCAAGAGTTAGATCAGCTTACATCTAGTCGTTGGAAATCACTTGAACTTGATGCTAAAGATTATCTTAATAATATCGGTCAAACGACTTCATCTGGTGAGGCTGATCGATCTATATTAGAGCAATTATGGTCGAGGCCAACATTTGAGGTTAATGGCATTTATGGTGGGTATACAGAAGAAGGCACAAAAACCGTTATTCCTTCAAAAGCAACTGCAAAAATAACATGCAGATTAGTAGGAAAGCAAGATCCTGATAAATTAATTAAAAATATACACCAGTATATCGAGAGCAAACTTCCTGTTGGAGTGTCCGTTTTTTTTAAAGGTCACGAAGGTGCTTCGGCTATTCAAGCAGACACGTCAACAGATTTTTTTAGATCAGCAGAGAATGCGATTAAGAAGGAATGGAGCGTTAGCCCTATTCTAACTGGAGGCGGTGGATCTATTCCAATTGTTGAGAGTTTTAAGCGTAAACTGGGAATAGATTCTATCTTAGTTGGCTTTGCTCTTGATGATGATTGTATTCACAGTCCAAATGAAAAGTATAATTTAGAATCTTTTCATAAAGGCATTAGAACATGGGTAAGGATTATTAATAATATTAAGAAATAATATTATTTTATATAAAAAATTTTTTAGAGAAAATTTCTTTTTATAATTTCTTTTACATCTGTAAAATTATTTGCAATATAATCTGGATAAAGTTGTTCTATTCCTGTTTCACTATAGCCAAATGTAACGCCAATTACTTTTATTCCCGCTAATTTAGCTGCAATTATATCATTTTCAGAATCACCAACCATAATTGCGTTGGACTTTTTAATATTTTTTTCTTTGATCAAAGTAAGCAAGGGCAATGGATCAGGTTTCATTTTTGGAAGACTATCTCCGCCAACTATATTGTTAAAATAATCTAATAACCCCATCTTTGAGAGTAGTATTTTTGTTAACTTCTCTGGTTTGTTTGTACAAATGGCAATATTTATATTAAATTCTTTAAGCATATTTAATGTTTCGATCATATTTGAAAATGGTCTGCTATCTTTGTAGATATTTTTTTTATAATATTCTAAGAATATTAGTGTTAGTTGACTTATCTTGTCATCTGGTAATTTAATATTTCGAGAGAACAGTGACTTTTCTATTAAATATTTACCACCCTTCCCAATTATTTTCCTTGATTCCTCAATATTTATCGGGTTATTTATTATATTCTTTAAAGCAAAATTCGCAGAATTTATTAAATCTGGAGCGGTATCAACTAAGGTTCCATCTAAATCAAATATAACCATTTTTTCTTTGTACATGTTATAAACTCATTTTTAAAATTGTATTATTATTACATTTTTAGTATTCTTAATAACGGATAATATAAATATTATTATAATAAAAATATTACACAATAGATAGCGTGATGGAATCAAATATTAAGAGTAAAAAGTTTCGCGCAGCTAATCTAGCTATGCAATTCATTGAAGACGGCATGTGCATTGGTTTAGGCACAGGTTCTACTGCGAATGAATTTATCTTATTATTGAGTCTAGCAATTAATAATGGCATGAATTTTAAATGTGTGGCAACTTCAAAAAAAACAGAGGATTATGCCTCAAGTCTTGGAATCCCAATTTTTGAATTAGATGAAATTAAGGCTTTAGATATCACAATCGATGGTGCAGATGAATTTGATGAGAAGATGAATCTAATAAAAGGTGGAGGCGGCGCTTTATTAAGGGAAAAAATAGTTGCATCTGTCTCAAAGCATTATGTTATAATTACGGACGATTCAAAGAAATCGATAAATTTAGGTACATTCCCTCTACCAATAGAGATCATTAGATTCTCTCCAAAAACAACTATGTTAAAGATCAAATTATTATTATTAGATGCTGGAATTAATGTAGATATTAAATTACGTAAAAATGACAATGGAAGTGTATTTACATCTGACGGCGGTAATTTTATAGTTGATTGCGCTTGTGATTTTATAAAGGATCCAGCAGGTATAGAAAGCTTAATTAGAAGTGTTAATGGTGTCGTTGAAAACGGTTTATTTATTGGAATGGCAGATAAAATAGTTGTTGCTAATGAAAATGTAATAGAAATTATAGAAAAATAATATAACTGTATCCGTAATATGCTAAAAATAAAAATATTGTATAAAATTTTAATATTATCAATCGCTACCTTTGTAATTTTTCTTTTACAATTTAGACACGTAGATGGTGGAGAATTGCTTGATCTAGCCAATGAACATGTGGACGTTTACTTGGTAGATACGGTAATCAACACCATGAAACCTCTAATTGCTGAAAAAGTACTTAAAGATATCGAAAGCTTAGATTTGTTATTGCCAAAAGATGAAAGTAAAATTATAGCAGAAAAAATTGCAATTTCTACTGTAAGTAGAATGAAGGAAGATATACCAAAAATTGCTTCTAAAACAATGATAAAATATTTTACTAAAAACGATATTGAAAAATTAACAGAGATTTACTCGTTAGATTCAGATAATGGTATATTGTTTGCAAAGAAATCGTATCTTTATCAAAGTGAATTAGCACAAAAGATAAGTTTATATATTTACGCAAATATGGAAGAAATAGTTACTGAAGTAATTGATGATATTGTTACTAACCAAGTAGATGTTAATATATTAAAGTGAAGAGTATATGTTATGGAAAAATTTGATTGTGATTTATTTGTTATAGGTGCTGGTTCAGGTGGGGTTAGGGCGGCCAGGATGTCTGCAAATTATGGTGCGCGTGTTATTATTTCTGAAAAATATAGAGTAGGTGGAACTTGCGTTGTGCGCGGATGTATACCAAAAAAATTACTATCTTATGCAAGTAAATTTGCCGAAAGTTATAAGATTTCAGAGGATTTTGGCTGGACAATGAATAACAGAAAATTTGATTGGAATAAGTTAATTTCAAACAAAGACAAAGAAATCAGTAGGTTAAGTGGTATATATTCAAATAATTTGATAAAATCAGGCGTTAAAATTATTGAATCTGAGGCATCAATTTTAGACCATAATAAAATAAAAATTCATTCTACAGGTGAAATAATTAGTGCAAAAAACATTCTAATTGCAACAGGCTCTCAACCGTATATTCCAGATATTGAAGGTTCGGAGCATGGAATAACGTCAAATGAGGTATTTGATTTAAAGGTCTTGCCTAAAAGTTGCATAATAGTTGGTGGAGGCTACATAGCAATGGAATTTGCTTCTATTTTTCATGGTTTAGGTGTTGATATAAATATAGTGCATAGGGGAAGCTCTATATTGAAAGACTTCGATTCCGATATAGGGGATTCGTTAAAAGAAGAATTCGAGAAGAAGTCACTAAAGTTATTTCTAAATTCTGACTTAGAATATATCAAAAAGAATAAAGATGGTTATGGAGTTGGTTTAGATAATGGGACGACTATTCAAACAGATAATGTTATCTTTTGTACAGGTAGGGTTCCTAACACAAAAAGTTTAACTTTAGATAGTTTAGGGATAAAATGTACATCTAATGGAGCAGTTATAGTTGATTTTCATATGAGAACATCAATTCCTAATATTTTTGCTATCGGTGATGTTACAGATATATTCCAACTTACCCCTGTGGCAATTAAAGAGGGGGCTGTTCTTGCAAGTAATTTATTTAATAAAACTAGTGTGAAGGTAGATTATAGTAATATTCCAACTGCCGTTTTCTCACAGCCAGAAATTGGTAGCGTTGGGTTAACTGAAAAAGAAGCATTAAATATTTATAAAAAAATATATGTTTATAAGACAAAGTTCAAACCAATGTATTACTCCTTGTCTAGCATAGAAAGTAAAACGATGATGAAATTAATCGTTGATCAAGATACTGATAAAATACTTGGATGTCATATTGTTGGAGATGATGCTGCTGAAATCATTCAAATAATGGCTATTTTGTTAAAAAAAGAAGTAACAAAATATGAGATGGATAATACAATGGCTTTGCACCCGACAATGTCTGAAGAGTTGGTTACAATGAAAGATAAAATATCTGTCGAATTGTAGTTTCTTAAATATATATAAATATATTTCATATAATTATATATATAATTATTGCTGTACATAAAATTAAGCTAATGTATAAGTATGTTTTTTAGATTTTTTACTTTAAGGAGCAAGATAAATGGTTACATGGTCCCCATCAAGCTGGAGAGAGAAACCAATTAAACATGTCCCAGGTTATCCTAATTTAGATCACCTAAAAGAAGTTGAAAAGAAGATCAAGAGTTATCCGCCTTTAGTATTTGCTGGAGAAGCAAGAAATTTAAGAAATATATTAGCAGAAGCAAGTGATGGGAAAGCTTTTTTGTTACAGGGAGGAGATTGTGCTGAATCATTCTTAGAACATGGTCCGGATACAATAATGGATACTTTTAAATTATTTTTGCAAATGTCCGCAGTATTAACTTATGCAGCTTCTGTTCCAGTTATTAAGGTTGGTAGAATAGCAGGTCAATTTGCAAAACCTCGTTCTTCTGACACGGAAGTCATTGATAATAAAGAGTTAATGAGTTACAGGGGTGATATTATAAATGGTATTGAATTTAACGAAAACTCCAGAACTCCAGATCCAGAGCGCCTATTGAAATCATATCGCCAATCAGCAGCGACATTAAATCTTATAAGATCTTTGTCCCAAGGAGGTTATGCTAATTTAGAGCATGTACACAATTGGACGTTAGAATTTTTAAATAATTCTCTTGTTAGTGAAAAATATAAAGATCTTGCTAATCAAATATCTCAAACTCTTGGATTCATGAGGGCTTGTGGTATTACACCCGAATCATCTCATGCTCTAAGAACTACTAATTTATATACTAGTCATGAGGCTCTTTTATTAGGTTATGAAGAGGTTATGACAAGAGTAGATTCAACTACTGGAGATTGGTATGCCACTTCAGCTCATATGCTTTGGATTGGAGACAGAACAAGAAATCCAATAGAAGCTCATACCGAATTTTGTAGAGGAATTAAAAATCCAATTGGAATTAAGTGTGGCCCATCAATGACTGAAGATGATTTGATAAAGTTATTAGATACATTGAATCCAGAAAATGAGAAAGGTAGAATTACACTCATTGCTAGATTCGGTTTTGATAATGTAGAAAAACATTTGCCAAGTTTAATTAGATGTGTAAAAAATCATGGTCACAATGTATTATGGTCATGTGATCCAATGCATGGAAATACTGTTAAAGCATCTAGTGGATTTAAAACACGACCATTTGAAAATATTATGATGGAAGTTAGGAATTATATGAAGGTCCATAAAAATGAGGGCACTTACCCTGGCGGTATACACGTGGAAATGACAGGAAATAATGTAACCGAATGTACTGGAGGTGCAATGTCTATAAGTGATGCAGACCTATCGTCACGATATAATACGCACTGCGATCCGCGTTTAAATGCAAATCAAGCTTTAGAGCTTGCTTTTTTGGTAGCAGAAGAAATTAGGTTAGCTAAAACTAATATATAATCAAAAATAATAATCAATATGTCAGAAGTAAATATAAAAGATTCCCTTAAAATAACTCTTGCACAATTGAATCCTACCGTTGGTGATATAGATGGTAATTTGACTATTGTTCGCAATGCAAGAGAGATTGCTAAAAGAAATAATTCCGATTTGGTTGTTTTTTCTGAATTATTTTTATCGGGTTATCCTCCAGAAGATCTTGTGCTAAAGCCTGCATTTATAAAAAAAATTGATAGCGCACTAGAAGCTCTTGTTAAAGAAACAAATGACATGGGTCCAGCTATTTTATTAGGCCTACCAACTCAAGGGAAACAAAAACCATTCAATTCAATAGCTTTAATTGATTGCGGAAAGATTGTTGCAATACAACACAAAGTTCATTTACCTAATTACGGAGTGTTTGATGAAAAAAGAGTATTTGAAAAAGGTCCTATGCCTGGGCCTGTAAATTTTAGAGGCGTTAGAATTGGATTTGCTATATGTGAAGATATTTGGTTTGATGATGTAACTGAATGTTTGGCAGAAACTGGATCAGAAATTATTATCGTTCCTAATGGCTCTCCTTATAATAAAGCAAAAAATCACGTTAGATTGAATCACGTAATTGCAAGAGTTGTTGAGACAGGGCAACCATTAGTATATCTAAATCAAGTTGGTGGTCAGGACGAACTAGTCTTTGATGGAGCTTCATTTGTTGTAAACTCAGATTATTCTATACCGGTTCAATTGCCTAGTTTTTCAGAAACAATAATACATACAAATTGGTTTAAAAAAGAAAATAAATGGGTTTGTAGTGACAATATTTTAACTACAGAGGAAGATGATTTTACGCTAATGTATCAAGCTTGTGTTCTTGGATTGAAAGATTACATTTTAAAGAATGGATTTAAGAATGTATTGATAGGGTTGTCAGGAGGAATTGATTCGGCTTTAGTTGCCGCTATTGCAGTGGATGCACTTGGTAGTGAAAATGTTAGATGCATTATGTTACCATCAAAGTATACTAGTAATGAGAGCAGAGAAGATGCAATCGAATGTGGAAATGGATTAAAAATAAAGTTAGACGAAGTAAATATCTCAGAAATAACATCTAAACTCGAATCTTCCCTTGAAACGTTATTCTTAGGTTTAAAAAATGACATTACAGAAGAGAATATTCAAGCAAGAACAAGAGGTGTTATTTTAATGGCAATCTCTAATAAGTTTAATTCTCTTTTGATAACAACTGGAAATAAATCAGAAATGGCAGTAGGGTATGCAACTCTTTACGGTGATATGTCAGGTGGGTTTAATCCATTAAAGGATATATATAAAACAGATGTATACAAGCTGGCAGTTATGAGGAATAAAAAAGTACCTAATAATTGCCTAGGTTCTTCTGGAATTATCATACCAGAGAGAATTATATCTAAGGCTCCAACCGCTGAATTAAGGGAAAATCAAACGGATCAAGATAACCTTCCTCCGTATGACATTCTTGATAGACTGTTAACTGGTCTTATTGAAGATGATCTATCTGTGGAGGAGTTAGTTAAAAGTGGATTTGAGTATAATCTTGTTTGTCGTATACAAAATTTATTATATATTTCTGAATATAAGAGAAGACAAGCGCCCCCAGGTGTAAAAATATCTCTAAAGAATTTTGGAAGAGATAGAAGGTACCCTATTACAAATAATTATCGTGACACTCTAGAGGCTGGCGGTAAAGAAAATGAAAAATAAATTACGCTTTGCTCCAAGCCCAACTGGATATTTGCATATAGGCAATGCTAGAACTGTTGTTTTGAATTATTTATTTATAAAATCAATAGATGGAGAAATGTTATTAAGAATAGATGATACTGATATTGAGAGGTCTAAGAAAGAATTTGATAATGCTATTATTGAAGATTTAGATTGGTTAGGTATTAAATATAACGATTTGATACGTCAGTCTGATAGGTCTGATAAATACGATGAAGCAGCAAATATGTTGAAAAAAATTGGTTTATTGTATCCTTGTTATGAGTCTGATGAGGAACTTCAAAGGAAGAGAAAGTTAAACTTATCTCAAGGAAAACCGCCAGTTTATGATCGTTCCGCATTATCGTTAACTCAAAAACAGCATGAAGAGCTTATATTAGATGGTAGAAAACCTCACTGGAGATTTAAATTAGACAGGGTTGTAATTACTTGGGATGATTTAATACGCGGTGAACAGAAAATAGATTGCTCAAGTTTATCTGATCCCGTCCTAATAAGAGAAGATGGAAGTTACCTTTACACGTTACCAAGTGTTGTTGATGACATTGATGTGTCTATAACACACGTTATACGAGGTGAGGATCATGTTTCTAATACAGCATCTCAGATACAGTTATATAAAGCTTTAAAATCTGAGATACCAATATTTGGTCATCATAGTTTAATGGTTGCCGCTGATGGAAGTAGGTTATCGAAAAGAACTGGATCGAAATCGATTAAAGATATAAGGGGAGATAAAATAGAAAGCATAACTGTAACCAATTATTGCGCTAGGATAGGAACCTCTAAGTCTGTTGAAGCTTTTAATACAGTAGATGATTTAATAAAAAGCTTCAATTTTAAAGATATTTCAAGATCTCCAGCTAGATTTAATTTTAATGATCTGGAAATAATTAATGCTAAAATATTACAAGGTAGATCTTATGCGTCTGTGAAAAGACAATTAGAAGATTTGAACGTAGGAGGTGAAGATTTATTTTGGGATGCAGTTAGGCCAAACCTAACAAGGATTTCAGAAGCTAAATATTGGTGGGATATTGCTGTTAATGATGGAATATTTGATGTTAGAGATGGAATATTTGACGTTAATGACGGTGTCTGTAAAGTTGCTTTAGAATTATTACCTCCCGAGCCTTGGGATGAGAAGACTTGGAAGGCGTGGACTAATAAAATTTCTGAAAAAACTGGGCTGAAAGGTAGAGATTTATTTTTTCCTCTTAGAATAGCGTTAACAGGTCAAGATCATGGCCCTAATCTATCTACATTTTTACCATTTATTGGCTTAATAAGAACTGCGAAACGTTTAAACGTAAATATTGATACTTTTTAATAAATTTTATTAAAAATTAAATCTATCTTGTATAACTCAATATATCATACTATAATCGAACGGTCGTTCTAAATTGGATTAAAATATGGTAAAAATAACTTCATATAGAGACTTAGTTGATGATCTTGTAAATATTTTTTGCAATGAGGGTTATGATGGTTCTAGTTTAACCATACTTTCAAAAAATACAGGTTTAGGTAGAGCAAGTTTGTATTATCATTTTCCTGGTGGGAAAGAGGAGATGGCAAGAGCTGTTTACGATAGAATTAGTAAAGATTTTACAAGATTAGTTTTGTCACCATTAGCCGCTGACGTTACATTTGAAGAAAAAATTAAAGCTATGGTATCGGGTATTGATTTATTCTATAAAAGTGGCAGAAGATCGTGTTTAATAGATGTTTTTGCTATCGGAGGCAGTAAGAAATTTTTCTCTAAAGAAATTCATTCAGCAATATTATATTGGATAGATTCACTAGCCAGAATATTTATGGATAGAGGTGTGAATGAAGACAATGCAAAGATTATTGCAGAAGAAGCAATAATTACTATTGAAGGTTCATTAGTTTTTGTTAGAGCTACAGGAAATTATGATAGTTTTAAGCGTACTTTAGAAAATATCTCAAAAACCTTGCTTAGTGATATTGGATAATTTAAATAATACATGTTCATAAAAAAAGTTATATTTATAGGTGAATTATAGTGGAATTAAAACTTTATAATACATTGTCTAAAACAAAGGAGCTATTTGTCCCTATCGATAAAGAAGACATTCGGCTCTACGTCTGTGGGCCAACGGTTTATGATTTAGCCCATATCGGCAATGCCCGTCCAGTTATAGTCTTTGATCTTTTGTATAGGATTTTAAATAAGATATTTGGTAAGGATAATGTAACTTATATAAGAAATATTACAGATGTTGATGATAAAATTAATAATAGGGCTTATGCTGAATATCCTAATATATTCATTAACGATGCGATTAATAAAATAACAGCTGGTGTTATAAAGTCTTTTCATGAAGATATTTTTTCTCTAGGGTGCCTCAATCCAGACTTTGAACCTAAGGCAACAGAAAATATTTCTGAGATGCAGGAGATTATTTTAGCATTAATTAAATCTAAAAATGCATATGTGTCTGAGAATCATGTTTTATTTGATGTTACCTCTTATAAAAATTATGGAAAATTAACAAATAGAACATTAAAAGAAATGATTTCGGGTTCTCGTATTGATGTTGCTACTTATAAAAGACATCCTTTAGATTTTGTTTTGTGGAAGCCAAGTTCAGAGATTGAGCCTGGTTGGATGAGTCCTTGGGGATATGGTAGGCCAGGGTGGCACTTAGAATGCTCAGCAATGTCAACAAAATATTTTGGTTCACATTTTGATATTCATGGAGGTGGCATCGATCTGATTTTTCCTCACCATGAGAATGAGATTTCTCAATCATGTTGTTTTCATAAAAACGATAAAATGGCTAATTTTTTTATTCATAACGGAATATTGAATATTGAAGGAAAGAAAATGTCTAAATCTTTGGGCAATATTCTAAAAATAAAAGAATTATTAAATAAATGGCCAAGTGAAGTTATTAGATTTAATATGTTGCGTACTCATTATAGGCAACCAATTGATTGGACTGAAACAAGTTTAAAAGAATCTTGGTTGATATTAAATAAATGGTATGATGTGACGGAGGATAAAAAAATATTTGATGAAAATAATATTCCTTATGAATTTATTGAATCTCTTTGCGATGACTTGAATAGCCCTTTGGCTATATCTAAGCTTCATGAGTTTTATAAGGAGGGAAACTATGATGACTTAAGGCTATGTGGTAATTTTCTTGGTCTATTAAAGATTGGTAAGAAGGATTGGAAAAATTGGATACCGTTAGCTAGTAATATTGACGTTAGTCAAATAGAGATGCTTATTACAGAACGGGAAGAAGCAAGAAAGAATAAAGATTTTGCACAATCTGATAAAATTAGAGATAATTTAATAGCCAAAGGAATTAAATTGAATGACAATAAAGATAAAACTACTTGGGAAGTTCTTTGATGAGTAAAGAAAAAATATATTTATTTGATACTACTCTTAGAGACGGTAATCAGACGCCAGGTATAGATTTCACGTTGGATGATAAGAATAATATTTGCAACGTTCTGGATCAACTAGGTTTAGATTATATTGAAGGTGGGTATCCTGGTGCAAATCTGATTGATACTGATTTTTTTCTCAATCCTCCAAAATTAAAAAAAGCAAAATTTGTTTCATTTGGTATGATAAAAAGACCAGGTAGGTCGATTTCTAATGATACGGGATTACAGTCTTTATTATCATTTGATTCTCATAGTATATGTTTTGTTGCTAAAAGTTGGGATTTTCATGTTAAAACTGCCTTGGGTTGCACTCTACAGGAAAATTTAGATTCAATTCAAGAATCGGTTGTGGAGGCAAAAAATAGAAAAAAAACGGTCATGGTTGATTGTGAACATTTTTTTGATGGCTATAAAAGCAATAGTGAATATGCATTACAATGTGTAAAAGGTGCCTATGATTCAGGTGCTAGATGGATTGTATTATGCGATACTAATGGTGGAACATTGCCTCACGAAATAACTAAGATAGTAGAAGATGTATGCAAAATTGTACCAGGAGGTTTTCTTGGTATCCATGCTCATAATGATACAGGAAATGCTGTTGCCAATAGTCTTTCTGCTGTAAGAGCTGGCGTTAGACATATTCAAGGAACAATGAATGGTATAGGAGAAAGATGCGGTAATGCGGATTTAGTTACAATTATTCCAACTCTTATTTTAAAAAAAAGTTTTAATGAGTTTTTTGAATTATCAATTAAGCAAAATGAGCTTAAGAATTTAAAAAAAATTAGCTTAATCATAGATGATATATTGAATAGATCGCCTATAACACAGGCTCCTTATGTTGGAGAAACTGCTTTTGCAACAAAAGCTGGTATTCATGCTTCTGCAATTATTAAAGATCCAAGGACGTATGAACATATTGACCCTGTTCTTGTTGGCAATAAAAGAAAATTATTAGTTTCTGATCAAGGAGGTAAGTCAAATATAATATCGGTATTAAAAAGATTAAAAATAGATGTTAAAGACAATGATCCAAGAATTTTAAAATTACTTGAAATAGTGAAAGAACGAGAGGCTAATGGTTATACTTATGCAAGCGCGGAAGCTTCTTTTGAATTATTAGCAAGGAATACTTTTGGTAAAGTTAAAGAATATTTTAAGGTTGAAAGCTTTAGAATAATGGTTGAAAGAAGAACAAATGCTATTGGCGAGTTAATAACTGTTTCAGAGGCTACTGTAAAATTAGAAGTTGACGGAGAAAGAACAATGTCTTCTGGCGAAGGTAACGGACCTATTAATGCTTTAGATAGCGCGTTAAGAAAAGACTTAGGTAAGTATAGTAAATATATAGTTGATTTGCAGCTTCTTGATTATAAAGTGAGAGTTTTATCGGGAGGAACTGGAGCTATTACAAGAGTATTGGTTGAATCTAGGGATTCAACAGGAAAAAGATGGTTTACAATAGGGGTTTCGCCAAATATTGTCGATGCTTCATTCCAAGCATTAATGGATTCTATTACCTACAAGCTTCTGAATTCAAGTATCGCAGAATAAGAGTTATTTGATTAATTCTATGATTTCTTCTGGTGTGCTAGCCACCTTGTAATTGATTGCTTTTAGATCTCTTATAAAGGTCTGTGATTCTAAATGCTCTAGCAGCTTTATAAAAGGATTCCAGAAACCATCAAAATTAGCAATTATAATAACTTTATCATGAATCTTTAATTGCGACCAGGTCATAATCTCAACAAGTTCATCTAATGTACCAATACCGCCTGGTAGTGCAATAAATGCATCTGAAAGTTCAAACATTTTTTTCTTGCGCTCATGCATTGTTTTAGTAATAATTACCTTTGAGATATCGTCAAACAGTGTAATTTTACTATGTAGAAATTCTGGTATAACGGCGATTACTTCTCCACCATTATCTATGAATGTTCTAGCAAATTTACCCATTATTCCAGTGTTTCCACCGCCATATACTGTAGCTATTTTATTTTTTGAAATTAACTTTGCTAAAGCTTCTATCTCTTGATTAAATTTGTTATCTTTGTTGAAGGTACTACAATAAACACATATTGTTTTGATTTCTTTTATTTTTTCAGACATAATACATATACTCTATGCTAATGGTTTAAGAATCATTCTAGATTCAAATATATAATAATATTATTAAATTAATATGTCTTGTTGTTTAATGTTTTATAGGCTTCTGCACATGGAAAAATACAATAAATTAATATTTGGGGTCATTATATTAGTAGTCATTATAATGTTAGCCATATTTCAATATCAAAATAAATCTAATGATACATTAGAGTTAACCTCTGAAAGAGTAGAATTAATAATTGCAGATATTGAGAATGATATTTCTAAAGATGATCAGGCTACTGATGAGAAGAATCTAATTAATATTGCCAACAAAGAAACTGCTGAAGCAACTACTGAAGTAACTATTGAAGAAAATATTCTCCCAACATTTGATATAGTAAGAGTTGATACGAATAGTGTATCTGTCATTGCTGGTAGGTCTGAGTCTAATGCAGAAATAACAATTTTAAATAACAATGAAATTATAGGAAAAGGTGAAGCTAATTTAGAAGGAGAATGGGTTGTAATTATTGAAGAAGGTCAACTAACGGATGATATTCTAAACCTAAGCTTAGTGGCCAAGTCTAGAGAAAATGATAAAGAACTAATATCCAAGCAAGTTGTCACTATTATGCCTAATGAGCTTAATGGAAGTGATTCCTTGGTCAGTGAAGATAAAATCATATTAATGACAGAGCAAGGCAAGCCTACTAAATTATTAAATGAAAAAATAATTGATGACAATTCTATAATTAATTTAAAGTCAGTTGATTATAGTGATACTGGGGTAATTGTTTCAGGAAATGCAGACCCTTTGTCTCAAGTTAATGCATATTTAGATAATGATTTTATCGGTACAACATTTTCTGATAGAAAAGGAAATTGGACCTTAAACCTTGATAGTAATATCATACCAGGAGATTATGAATTAAGGGCAGATCAGTTAGATGATGATAGTTTTGTTGTTGCGAGAGCATCGACTTCTTTTTCTCGATTAGTCAACTTAATCCCTTTAGATGAAAATTTCTCTGGTAAGGTTCTGATTAAACCTGGAGATAATCTATGGAACATAGCAAGAGATGTATATGGTTCAGGTATTGAATACACCGTTTTATTTCTTGCAAATAATAATCAGATCATTAATCCAGATTTAATCTATCCAGGACAAGTTTTGATGCTTCCAGGAAATGATTAATTTAATATCTTAAATCTCTCCCTTATAATGACTGGAAAGGCTAGCATTGTCGGTAACAATATCAAAGTTAATATTGTTGAGAAAGTAAGGCCAAAAATTATTGCAGTAGACATTTGAACCCACCATCCTGCTGTTATCCCACCGATTAGTATATCTCTAGATATAAAATCAATGCTTACTTGAGTGGCCATTGGGATAAGGCCCATTATTGTGGTAATTGTGGTTAATAGTATTGGCCGTATTCTTTCGGAGGCGGTTTTTATAATCGCATCCAATTGATCGATTCCTTGTTTCATATGGATATTATACGTATCAATAAATACAATAGAATTATTAACAACTATCCCAGCTAAAGCAACAATTCCTGTGCCTGTCATTATAATTGAAAAGGTTTGCCCTGTTACTAGCATTCCAAGGAGAACTCCTGCTATTGAGAGAATAACAGTTGATAGCGTAAGTATCGTCTGATAAAAGCTATTGAATTGTGTAATTAAGATTAAAAACATTAAAGCAATAGCTCCTAAGGCAGCTTTAGATAAAAATTCGCCAGCTTCCTTCTGCTCCTCATCGGCACCTCGAAATTTAAACTCAATTTCTTCTGGCCATTGACCTGTTTTTATCCAATTATTTATTTCTGCTATTTTACTATCGCTTGTGATTCCTCGGATTGTATTAGCCTTAACAGAAAAGAAATATTTACCATCCTTTCTAGTTATCGAAGAAACTTCTTCTTTTGCTTTTCTAGTTATAAAATTGCTCAATGGAACAGATCCAATAGAAGTTTGTATTTTTAATCGATCTAGATTATCAATATTTCTTTCTTTTTCAGGAATTCTAATTCTTATATCTAATTCATCATCTGAATCATCAGGTATATATTTACCAATTAATACGCCATTAGTTACTAGTTGGATGATTGGACCGATAGATGCAACGCTAGTATTGTATTTACCCGCTTTCTCTCTATCTACTTCAATTTGCCATTCTAAACCAGGGAGTGGTCTTGTATCTTCTATATCTATCAGACCCTCAATAGAAGTGGCAAAATAATCTTTTATAATACCCGTAGCTTCTTTTGCTGCTAGGTAATTAGAGGAAATTATTTCTAACCTAATATCTTTTCCAGTAGGAGGCCCTCCTTCTATTTTTCTAATTTCAACGTATGTTCCTGGCTTTATTGTATTTTTTCTTATTTCATTAAATATCTCTTCAGCAGACCTTCTTTTGTTGTATGATTCTAACTCTAAATATATAGTAGCGATGGCATCAACAGGTTTATCTCGAACATCTCCAGGGTTTCCGGAGTTAGAGTTATTGGTACCAACGGTCATAAAGAAATGCTTAATGCCTTCTATTTTTAATATCTCTTTTTCTATTTCTTTGGATAGAGTATTGCTTTCGGCAGTTGATAAATTTCCTCTAGCGGAAATAAAAACAACAGCTTGCTCTGGTTCTGCTGATACAAAATATTCAACTCCATTATTGTATTTTATGAATAAAGTAAAGATCGATGCGATTAAGAGGAATGTTATAGCTAGAACAGTAATAGGTTTTCTGATAATTTTTCTAAGCACAATTGGATAAAAACTAAGAAATTTTAATTGGATCGTACCTATAGATTTTTCTGATTTTATCTCTTTTTTCTTGAATTGAATGCTACCGAGAGCGGGAAGGAATATAATTGCTGTAACAAGTGCTGTGGATAATACTATTATAACCATAATAGGCAAATAACTCATAAATTGCCCTGCTACACCAGGCCATAATAACATTGGTACAAAGGCAGCAAGTGTAGTGGCTGTTGAAGAGGCTATAGGCCAAAACATTCTTTGAGAAGCTGACAGGTAAGATTCTTTTTTGGATTTTCCTTCTTTGATTAATTTATCTGCATATTCAATAATTACAATTGCACCGTCAACTAACATACCAACGGTTATTATAAGTCCAAATAGAACCATTATATTTACCGTCATACCAAGAGTATTGATAATAAAAAATCCTATTAGAAATGATATTGGAATTGCTATGCCAATTAAAAAAGCTGATCTTAAACCCAGGAACGAAACTACTACAATCATTACCAATGCAATTGCAGTTAAAATTGAAGACTGGAGATTGCTAAGTGTTTCAAATATAGTTTTTGATTCATCAAAAGTATAGGTAACTTTAATTGATTCTGGCCAATTCTCGATGTACTTCTCGACAGATTTTTTTATATTTTTATTATGATCTATGATATTTACATCAACTCTTTTAAGAACATTTAAAGCAATATTCTTATTGCCATTAAAACTACTAAAACTTGTTGCATCCTTAAAGGTTCTGTTAATTGTGGCTATATCCTTTAAAGTAACAATAATATTTCCTTGCTTCTTTATTGGAATAGAATAAATATCTTCAGCAGTTTTAAATAGCCCTGGGACTTTTATATTAAATTTACCCTTATTATTATCAATAGAGCCAGCTGAAATAAGGGAGTTATTTTGGTTTACGGCATTTATAATATTACCTGGAGTTAACTGATATGATTCTATTTTTGTAGTATCCAAAATGACTTCAATTAGCTCATCTCTTATCCCGTTAAGATCTACTCTCAATACTGTCGATATCTTCTCTATTTCATCCTCTAATGTTTTTGCGTGCCGATAAAGGGTTCGTTCTGGTATGTCCCCTGATAACGAAATAATCATTGATGGTATTAGGGCAAAATTAGTTTCTAATATATTGGGCGCATTAGCATCAGCTGGCAGATCACTCCTTGCTTGATCTACCTTTGCTCTTATCTCAGCTAAAACCGTATCGATGTCAGACTTTATATCAAATTCGAGAATAATGGCTCCATAGCCTTCGCTTGCTACGCTAGTCATTTCTTTTAGGCCTTCTAAGCTTTTTAACTTAGCTTCCATCGGTCTTATTATTAATTTTTCTGCATCTTGTGAGCTGATTCCAGGTTGTGAAATAGAAACATAAAACACGGGAACGGAAATATTAGGATTTGCTTCTTTCGGAATTGTTATGTACGAATAGATACCGCATATAACTAGAGCTAGTAATAAAGATATTACGGTTCTTGGTCTTGAAAGTATTGCTGAAATTATATTATTCATTTTGCTCGATATTGTATTGTACAGGGTCTACTTTTTGTCCAACATTCACATAATCTTGACCTACAGTAATTACTTTTAATATCTTTGGTAGATTTATTGCTACAGCACCGCTGTCATCAAGATTAATTATATCAACAGGATGAAATTCAACCAGGTTATTGTCATTGATTGTTTTTATTCCAGTTGTTCCGTTATCATCTAATGATAATATTGCTGGTGAAAATTTATGGGCCAATTCACTTTTAACTGTAATAATAATTTCTGCTGTAGTCCCATCTTTTATTTTATGGTCTTTGTTATCTAAAATAGCTTCAACTAAAAATGTTCTTGTATTAGGTTCGGCTGAAGAGGATATAAAGTTAATGTTACCTTTTAGAACTTCATTTGTGATTAATTTTATATCTACAGGCATTCCAATTTTTAATTTATCAATATTCCTCTCGGATATATTTCCAATTACTAACATTGGATTATTATTAATTAATTTTGCACAAATATTTCCTTTTGTAACCAATTCACCAATTTTTGGATTAATGTGATCTATTGTTCCTGAAAAAGGTGCTTTTATTTTTATTCTATCGAGTTCAATTTGAGCTTTTTTGAATTCAGCTTTTGTTCGCTCCAGGTCTACTTTTTTGCTTATTAGTTGATTTTCTGGGGCGTAACCATTTTTTACTAACTTAGCAGAAGATGAATAGCTTATCTCAGCTTCTTCTAACTTAGATTCTGCAGAATTAAGTAACTCTTGCCTGTCATTAATTTGTAATTCACAAATAATAGAACCTTTTTCAACAAACGTCCCCTTAGCATATGGTATGCTTGAAATTATTCCATCAGTTTCTGACTTTATTTCTATTTTATTCTCAGCCTTTGTTGTTGCTAAAATTTTAAAATCAGAATAATAATTTCTTGATGTCATTATTTCATATCTGACTGACGGTAAGATCTCATTTAAACTGGTATCATCTTCTGAAGTGATCAGCTGTTTTTGGGTTTCATTTGCATTTGATAGCAAACCAGAACCAATCCAAAGAACTATCAATAATATTAATATAAGGGCCCAATATTGTGGTTTGATGGTACTCATTTTTATCCAATTTTGATCTATAATTGTTATATTTATAAATTGTAATAATAAAAATATAATAAATACTTTATACTTATATATAAACGTATATATACCATTAAAAGATCAGTATTAAAAAACTAAATCAATATTTCTTTTATTAAGATGGGGGATAGTTTAACGGTAGAACAAAGGACTCTGAATCCTTTAGTCTAGGTTCGAATCCTAGTCCCCCAACCAATGCTATTGCCTAATCAATACAATTTGGATTAAAATCCAACTAGTTGGTCTACTCCTTCTTGTAGACACCTCTTCCTCCATGAAAGATATACTGGGTTATGTGCTAGCTCTACACTAACTATTTCCGTTAGTGTGTTTAATGCAAATGTCATACTATGAGTATTCTTTTAGCATTTGCTAGATCGTTAATTGCAATAACAACATGTTCATCATTTTGTCTGCTTTTAAATTTATCCCAATCAGTGATTGGGATATTTACTACTTCTGATGCTTTGACTAATTTGTTTTGAATTTTTGTTGGTACTTCAGCGCCCCAAAGTTTAGCAATATAAACATATCCTAGTGCCATATTTAATCCATATGAGTGATACCATCGACTTCTATATCCTCTAAATGAATTATCATTGATATAGCCATCTTCAAAAAAAGTTTTTCCATTTCGTTAAATCTATGGTTTATTTCTTCTGCAGAAAGTTCTTTATCATTTCTCCTCAACAAAATTCTGTAATTTAGATATTTTCATTCCACCATTGGCCATTTGATAAAGGCCTTTTTCTTTTTTTGAAGTTCTATTGGTTTAAGAAACTTTTTGTACATTTTATTGATGTACTCATCTACAATTTTAAACTCTTGTTCGTTCAATTCATCTTTTAATCACAATGCAGTAATCATGTAATTTGCAAACACATCTCTGGCGAACATATATTCGTGATACCAGCAACGAGATTTATTTTTTACTTCGATACAGACAATACTATTTTATAGGGTATTTGATTTTGCTAACTCTATTAAAAATTTTTTAGTAACTTTTGTATTACCTTGATGATAGACATCTATTGAATTACTATTTAATTTATGATCAGCAGACCAATCATAACCAACTAATCTTTTAACTTTGTTTACAGTATTATTTTTATCAAATGTTGGAGTGTAATTATCATCCATTGCTTTGCAAGATTTAATTGCTTCTGTGTAAAAATTACCTAGAAATTTAATATTACTAGTCTTTATAGGACCTGCAGCAGTATTATTAGAGGAATATCCTTGTGTTGAGAAAAGAGATAGAATTAAAACTAGGAGTATTTTTTCATAATAGAATTTAAATAGGCAAAGAATTTAAGAATTATTTACCATTAATTTTTTTATAAAAATATATGCTAAGCATATCTAATTAAGTATAGCTTTTATTGAGCTTATCTAATTCATCAATACCAGGACATAAATCATTCATTGGTATTGCATTTAATGGGGTTGTTGATGTTTTTAACGTTTCATGCATCTCGTTTGCATCTTCGTTTATATATAAAAGGCCTGTAACAACCTTACCTTCTCCCCGATACTTTCTTAATATACTGACGGCTTTGTCTTGATCTCTGGGATCATAATTTCCGTCAAGTTTTTGTAAATTTATACTATTTCCATCATGAAGGGTAACATCAACGCTCTCTCCTTCACTGTATTTTGCTTGAATATTTTCTTTCTCAGGAACAAAGTCTAATTCTCCCATAGCTGTATTATGCTCTCTTATATAATCATAACTTTTTGTAGAATGAGGATGATTATTAAAAGTCACGCAAGGTGAAATCACGTCAATTAATGAGAATCCGTTATAGGCAATAGCTTTTTTAATTAGAGGTACCAATTGCTCTTTATCGCCTGAAAAGCTTCTTGCTACAAATCCCGCACCTAATTCAATTGCCATTAATGCCAAATCAATTGCGCCGAATGGGTTGTCTGCGCCTTTTTTATTTTTTGACTTTTTATCATTAGTAGCTGAGAACTGGCCTTTTGTTAGACCGTATGTACCATTATTTTCAACAATGTAAGTAACATTTAATTGTCTTCTTATTGCATGGCAGTATTGGCCTAACCCAATCGAAGCTGTGTCACCGTCACCGGATACACCGATATAGATTAAATCTCTGTTTGCAAGGTTTGCTCCCGTTGCAACAGATGGCATTCTGCCATGAACCGTATTAAATCCATGAGATTGATTTAAAAAATAATTGGTTGTTTTTGATGAACAGCCAATTCCAGATAATTTAGCAATTTTATGAGCTGGTAAAGATAGGTCGTAGCAAGACTGAACAATTGAAGCGGTTATCGAATCGTGACCACATCCTGCACATAAGGTTGACACTAAACCTTCATAATCTCTGTAAGTTAATCCGAGATCATTTTTTGGCAGGGAAGGGTGTCTAAATATTGGTTTTTTTATAAATGTCATTTTTTTATACTATTTTTATTGGCGGTGCTATCAGTTGATTAATATCTATATCCTCTTCTAAGTGTTCGCTAATCTTGTCTATTAGAAATTGTGCAGTTAGAGGCATACCGTCGTAGTTTAGAATAGATAGCAGTTTAGATGAGATTGAATCAATTTCATTAACTAGAAGTTTCTTCATTTGTGCGTCTCTATTTTGCTCGACAATAAATATAACTTCATGCTCATTAATGAAGTTATCTATTTTTTTTGAGAATGGAAAAGCTCTAATTCTCATATGATTTATACCAATACCTTTGCTGGAAAGATGATTTAGAGTTTCGTTTATTGCTTTTGTTGTGCTTCCAAAATTTATTATACCAATTTTTGTTTTTGGGCTATTAATAATAATTTCTGGCTGTGGTAATAAACTTTTTCCAGTATCGAATTTTTTTTCAAGACGATCGAGTGTTTTTGCATGTATTACGCCATTCTCTGTATAACCACCGTATTCATTATGTGAAGTTCCACGTGTAAAATAAGCGCCTAACTCTGGATGCGTTGCTGGTATTGTTCTGTAAGGAATACCGTCACCATCAACATCTTTATATCTTCCGAAATCTTTTGCGTTCTCTAACTCTTTTGAATTTAAGACTTTTCCTCTATCATGCTTATAATTAGGATCCCATTCTAATTTATCAACAACCCAATCATTCATGCCAATATCTAAGTCGCTTAATACAATAACTGGTGTTTGTAGTCTTTCTGCATAATCGAAAGATTCTATTGCAAAATAAAAACACTCATTTGGATCTGCTGGGAATAGTAAAACTTGTTTTGTATCACCATGTGATGCGTAGGCACATGAGAGCACATCTGATTGTTGAGTTCTGGTTGGCATTCCTGTGGAAGGGCCACCTCTTTGGATGTTAAATAAAACTAAAGGTATTTCAGCAAAATATGCTAGTCCAATAAACTCACTCATTAGTGATATTCCTGGTCCAGATGTTGCTGTAAAGGCTCTCGCTCCATTCCAATTTGCACCAATTGCCATTCCTACAGCTGATAACTCGTCCTCTGCTTGCATTATCGCTGCATTAAATGTTCCATCTTCATTCTTCCTCAACTTCATGGCATGTTTTTCAAAAGATTCTACCAAAGATGTTGACGGTGTTATTGGATACCAAGATGCAACGGTTGCCCCAGCATAAACGGCTCCAAGGCCAGCGGCTTCATTTCCATTTATCATGATTTTATTAGTGTTTTTATTAGATTTTCTAACCTGTTTTTCAAGAGGATATTTTATATTTTCTTTTACGTACTGCCGTCCAATTTCTAAAGCCTTGATATTCTGATCATATAGCTTTGGCTTGCTACCAAATTGATCTGATAATAATTGTTTTATTACATCAAAATCTATTCCAATTAATAGGCTAAGACTACCTAAATAAACAATATTCTTAAACAGCTGTCTTTGTCTTGAATCAGTATATGCGTCTGCGCATAACTTCGCTATCGGTATGCCTATGATGTTTATATCATCTCTTTTAAAATCTCTTAACAGGCTTGAATCATAAATAAATGTACCATTTTCCAGCACTTCATTAATATCTTGTTCGTAAGTTTGCGCATTCATTGCAACCATAACATCAATACCATCTCTTCGTGCGAGTTGTTCTGATTCTGATATTTTTATTTCATACCAGGTTGGTAAACCTTGTATATTAGAAGGGAATATATTTTTTGCAGATACAGGAATCCCCATTCTGAATAGTGCTTTTGCACAAAACGTATTGGCGCTAGCAGAACCAGATCCATTGACATTTGCAAACTTAAGAACAAGTTCATTGTAAGATGAATTATTCGACATAGTTTAATATCTTACTTTCTTCAGTATGAGCTTCTATGTAAGTAAATTTTTGCATATCCCAAGCACCTGTCGGACACCTTTCTGCGCAAAGTCCACAGTGTAAACACATATCTTCATCTTTTGCCATTATGCGACCAGTCTTTAAGTTATCTGAAATATACAAATCTTGATCTGTATTAAGTGCAGGAACTTTTAATTTTAATCGCAGAGATTCTTCGGTATCGTTTTCGATGAAATTAATGCAATCCACAGGACAAATGTCAACACAAGCATCGCACTCAATGCACAAATTTTCCGTAAATACTGTTTGAATATCACAATTTAAACATCTTTTCGATTCTTCCAGAGCTAGCTTTTCATCATAACCAAGTTCAACTTCAACTTCTATGCTGCTTAACGCATGAGAGTGATCTGTGTGAGGAACAGCAAATCTATTTGAATTTGAAATATCATTTGGGTAGGACCATTCGTGTATTCCCATTTTTTGACTGAGCAAATTAGTAATTGGGTCAGGTCTCTCGTTTAGGTCTATATTTTCGCAAAAGTTATTTATAGAAATAGCTGCTTGATGCCCGTGAGCAACGGCCCAAATAATATTTTCAGGACCCCAAGCTGCATCGCCACCAAAAAATACATTAGGTAGGGATGATTGAAATGTTATTTTATCAACAGTAGGTTGACCCCACTCGTTGAATTCAATACCAATATCCTTTTCCACCCAAGGAAAAGCGTTTTCTTGTCCAATTGCAAGAATTACATCATCGCATTCAAGTAAAACAGGATCTTCGCCTGAAGATATTAATTTTCTTTTTCCATTTGCATCATATTCAGCAATCATTTTTTCAAAAAGCACACCTTTTAATTTACCGTTTTCAATAACAAATTCTTTTGGAGAATGATTATCAAGTATGGGAACACCTTCTAATTCTGCTTCTTCGATCTCCCAATCTGATGCCTTCATGTCAGATTTCGGACTTCTGACGGTAACTTTCACGTCTAATCCACCTAATCTTAACGATGATCTGCAGCAGTCCATTGCTGTGTTGCCTCCACCAATAACAACAACTTTTTTACCAATTTTATCAACATGTTTGAATGCAACGCTAGTTAACCAATCAATTCCAATATGGATATTTTCAATAGCTTCTGCTTCGTAACGATTTTTAATATTTAGATCTTTTCCTTTTGGAGCTCCGGTACCAACGAATATAGCATCGTATTTTTGATCTAAAATATCTTTTAAACTGGTCACTTCTTGATTGAATTTTTTAATAACCCCAAAATCTAGTATCGTATCAACTTCTTCATCAATTACAGCTTCAGGTAATCTAAATGAAGGAATATTTGTACGCATAAGACCGCCAGCTTTTGGGTCTTTCTCATATATTGTACAATCGTAACCAAGGGGCATTAGATCACGCGCCACTGTAAGTGATGCTGGTCCGCCTCCAATTAATGCAATTTTTTTACCATTTTTAGTTTTTGGAATATCTGGCAAATGTTCTGTAATATCGGATTTATTATCTGCAGCTGCTCTTTTTAACCTGCATATTGCAACTGGAGTTTCTTCTACTCTAACTCTTCTGCACGCAGGCTCACACGGTCTGTCACATGTTCTGCCTAATACGCCAGGAAAAACATTTGATTCCCAATTAACCATATAGGCTTCAGTGTATTTTCTTTGCGCTATTAACCTAATATATTCAGGAACAGGAGTATGAGCTGGACACGCCCATTGGCAGTCAACAACTTTATGAAAATAGCTTGGGTTTTTTATGTCTGTTGGTTTCATCATTTTAAATTAATCTAATAGAACACTTCTTATATTTTGTATATTAAAAAATCAAAAAATAATTAATAAAACGATGATAAATATTCATCTATTTTATAGTTATATATATATATTAATTAAGATATAATTATAAGGAAAATAATTACAATAGTTAAATTATTTTTATTGATTTAAGTGTTGGATATTTCATTATAAACTCAATATACTTTAACGGAGAAAAATTTAATACTAAATATAGATATGATTTTTAAATTAAAAATTCTACAAGTATAGACATGTTGGGGCTTTTTAATATATAAAAATATAAACAAGTAATTTATAAAATAGGGAACATTAGGGATGGATAAATTAAATGTAGGTGTTATTGGTACTGGTTGGTGCGGGGGTATAAGAGCTGAAACTTGTGCAAAAAGTGCTATAGTTGAAGAATTACATGTAGCGGAAATTAAAGAAGATAGATTAAAGGAGATTATTGACCTTACAAATCCTACATCATCAACTACTGACTACAGAGAAATTATTGAAAATAAAGATATTCATGCTGTTATAATATCAACCACTCCAGAAAACCTTCATTTTCCAATGGCAAAAGAAGCTCTCATGGCAGGAAAGCATGTTCTCTTAGAGAAGCCGATTGCAAGAACATTGCTAGAAGCAGATGAGTTAATTAAAATATCAGAGGATAAAAAATTAAAATTTCAAATAGGATATTCACAAAGATTTAGGTCTAAATATAATTACGCTAGACAGAAGTTATTGGACGGAACTATTGGCGAACCTGTCAGTGTCTTGATTTCTAGAAATATTACCCAGCAGTTATCAAAAAGAATAGTTAGTAGAACTCGATTGTCCCCGGCAGCTATGGAGGCTACTCATGATTTGGATTTTGCGCTTTGGTGTTTGGCACCAAGAAAACCAATAAGAGTTTATTCTCAGCAAGTTGAAAAGGTTCTGATTAAGAGTTCTAATTCACCGGATTGTCAATTTATTATGGTTACGTTAGACGATGGAACCGTGATAACAGTAGGAGCTGGATGGGTTTTGCCTTCAAGTTATCCAAACTATTCTTCCACTAAGATGGAATTCATTGGTTCTGAAGGCGCGGTAATTATTGATGATACCCATAGTGATGTTACCTTAATGACAGAAAAAAGAGGGATAGAGTATCCAATGTCTTCGATGCCTGGAGAGCCTGTTGGACATGTTTTTGCTGGCCCAATGGCGGAAGAAACAAATAATTTCCTTGAATGCGTATTATTTGATCGACCTACTATTGTTCAAGCGAGAGAAGCTCGTAAAGTTATGGAAGTTTATTTGGCAGCAGATTTATCTGCCGAAAGAGGCGAACCAATATCAATGCCAATGAATATGGATCCGTTGGCTGACAAAGGAGAATAAAAATGAATGAAGTTGGATTAGCGGTTGTAGGTTGCGGTACTATTGGTAGAATTAGAGCCGAACTCGCTAGAGATTATCCTGGAGTTAAATGGTTAGGGCTCTGTGATATAAGAAAAGATGCAGTAGAAAAATTAGCTGATGATTGTAATGCTGATTTTTATACAACAGATTTTAACGAATTAATTCGCAGACCTGAAGTTACTGCTGTTATTATTGCAACGGATGAAAATGCTCATGTTGAGCCAACTTTATGTGCAATAGAGCAGGGCCACTCTCTTTTTATTGAAAAGCCTTTAGCGACAAGAGCTAAAGAATCACAAATGTTAATTGATGCTATTGAAGATGCTGGAATTGACTGTGTTATGGGCTATACCAATAGATTTAGAAGAAGATTTTTGGCTGTAAAAGAAAGGTTAACAACAGGTCAGATCGGTCACGTGCATTCTGTGGTCACAAGAGCTTTTATGAATAAGATGGTTCCCATTGCAACTATACAAAAAACAAATGATAGAGCCAATCTAACACCAATGGTTGTTTCGGGTACGCATAGCCTTGATATGTCAATGTGGTTGATGGAAGGAAAGAATCCTGTAAGCGTTTACGCAAAGTCTGTTGAAAATGTTTTAACTCAATATGGAACTAAGGATTCAACTTTTGGTATTTTTACAATGGATGACGATACAATATGGAGTATGAATATTTCTTGGGCATTGCCTGAAGTATGGCCAGGATCAGTTTACGGTCTAGAAATTGGTATTGTAGGAACAGAAGGGGTAATTGATATTGAAGATACGCATAGAGATTTAATCCTTGCATCTAATATTGCTCAAGGCGCAGGTTATACATCAAGAGACTATGCTCCACCGCATGCAAGGCATGTTGATTTCCTAGGAAGCTACCCTGCCGGTGATATTCAAGGAGGGCAATTCTGGGGTCCAATGAGAGATGAGACTATTACATGGTTTTCTCGCCTTTGCAATAATCAGCAGACACCTCATGCAACTGGAAAAGATGGACACCGTAATCTGATGTTAACAATGGCAATGGATTTATCTGCTAAGGAAGGTAAAGAAATAATTTTACCTGAAAAACTTAGCGATATGTTCTAAACCTTATTTAGTTTATTGAATTGACCAATAACATTCGGGCTGAAGGTTTTTATTGTTTTTTCGATTAGCTCCTGAGATATTTTTTTAAATGCGAGGGTATTTTTATCGTTAAGATATGTGATATTGGTTCCTTTATTAATTAGATAATCTAGGCATCTTTTGTCTTCACTTATTGCTAAGCTTCTTTGAAGGTTTGTTGATTTTTTTATAACTTTAGCTAAATTTCTTCGAAAATCTAGCGGCCATTTATAGTAAGTATCATTATTTGCTAGAACAACAGAATTTCCGTAAAGATGCGATGTCATCGTTATATGTTTGTGATAATCCTCAATTCCATAATTTATAATATTGGTAAGAGGATTTTCTTGTGCGTCAATCTCTTTATTGCTTATCGCATTAGGTAAATCTTTAACGTCGACAAATTTTGTTTTAAAGCCCATTCCATTGAAAGCAATTCTATGAATATCATTTTTTGCTATTCTTAAAACTAGATCTCTACAGTCATCAATATTGTTTATTTCGCGGGTATTATTAGATAAATGTCTGATACCATTATCCCACCATCCTATTAATTTATATCCTGTATTATCGTTAATACTCTTCGCTAAATATTCACCTAAATCTCCATCTAATAGTGAATAAATACTATTTCTAGATTCTATTTGAAAAGGTAATTCAAATATATTTAAATCAGGTATTCTTTCGGTTAAATAGCTTGAATAAAAATAACAACAATCAATATCGCCATTTTCGACTAGTTTCAACAAGTCGATGGCTTTGTATCCTAATGTACCGATATCTGTATCAAATTTAAAAATAATGTCAGTATCATATAATTTTAAAAATTCTTGCTTAATGTAATGTATTGTTTGGGCTTGAATTGAAGTCTCGGGATGATAGCCTGCCCAATAGATAGATATTTTTTTCAATTACTTGTTCCTCTTACTTAAACTTTCGTATAATTATTAAACATATAAAAGTTATATGTAAAAGAATTTTTAATTTTTAGTTCAAGGATAAATAAGATGAAAATAAATAGTGTTGGTATGATTGGTCTTGGTGTCTTAGGTTCAGCGATTGCTCCTAATATATTGAAATCTGGGGTTCAACTCTTAGTTAACGATATAGATCGTGATAAAGTTAATTCTATAACAAACGACAATATCATTGGAATGGATTCAATAACAGAATTATGTAAGAAATCTGATATTGTTATAACATGTCTTCCAAGTACGAATGCCTTAGAATCTGTTGTAGAAGAGATAGCTACATCAATCTCTAATCCACTAGTAATAGAAATTTCTACGCTATCTTTGAAAGATAAGCTAAGAGCGAAGGATCGTTTAAAAGGTTCTGATATTGAAATGTTAGATTGTCCTGTTAGTGGAAATAGGATAGCGGCATTAGCTTCAGAATTGACGGCATTCTGTTCTGGTAGTGAAGAAACTTTTTCTAAAATTAACTTTATACTTCAATCTTTTTGTAGAGAAACACATTATGTTGGAGAATTCGGCGCTGGTATTAAGACAAAGATGTGTGGAAATATTCTAAATCTTGTCCACAATGCTGTTGCGGCGGAAGCAATTGTATTGGCAATGAAATCAGGGCTAGATCCAGAATTATTTCATAAAACAATTTCTGGATCATTTTCTAGTTCTCGTGTTTTTGAGATCCGAGGAAAACTTATGGTTGATGATGATTATGAAAGAGAAGGTATGAATTTCTCAACTCCTATGAAAGATTCAAAAATTATAGCAGACCATGCTATAGATATGAATTGTCCTATACCATTATATCAAACTGCAATGCAAAGTTACCACACTGCAATTGCCTATGGATTATATGATTTAGATCAATCTGCAGTTTGCAAGGTCATGGAAAAGGCAACTAATCTTGATAGAAAAAAAATAAAGAATAAATAATAGTATTATTTTTTATTATAGAGATTGACTAAGTTTTCATACTCTAAATATATTTTAGAAAAGTCAGTATTCTCCATTCCTATTTCCATCGCTTGATCCAATAAGTCTGATGTTAAAGACCCGTATAGATTAGGTATGTTCTTTTCATTAAGGATATCAGTAGCCATTTTTAAATCTTTCTGAAGATTTGAAACTTTAGACCTTGCATTCCACTCGCCTGAAAATACATTCATAGGAAAGCGAAATTCTGATATATAACTTCTAGCATTACCTGCATTAAAAACTTCTATCACTTTCTCTGGACTGATTTCAAATTCTTTTGCAGCTCTTACAGCCTCAACGTTAGAAAAGAATATAGTATGAGTTACCATGTTATGAAGAAGTTTTAGAGCGTGTCCTGATCCTGATTTTCCTACGTGAAATAATTTATTTGTAAATGATTCAAGGATAGGACTTACTTCATTTAATTCTTCGATCTTTCCACCAATCATTAGCGTTAAAGTTCCATTGTCGGCTCCTGTAGCGCCACCAGTCATTCCGCAATCTAAGTAGGATATTTTATGCTCTTCGCATTTTTTTGACAATATTGAGCTTTCTTTTGGATCTGAGGTTGTTAAGTCAACGATAACGGTTCCTTCTTTTAGGTTGCTAATTATACCGCCTTGGTCGAATATAATTTCTGATATCTGCTTTGTACTCGGAACAACAAAGATAAGCACATCACAAGAATTACACATATCAATATTATTATTTACTAAGATATTTTTCCGTGAATCATAAGTAGAAATTGCGTTCTTATTGTTATCTACTACAGCTCTCAGGAAACCTGCGTTATCAATATTTTTTGCAATCCCTGAACCCATTTGACCGAGACCAATGACGGCAACATTATTTTTCTGCAATTTGGTCATTTTGTAACTTTATCTCCAGAAGATAAATGTTGAACAGTTTCACCAGTTTCGGTAAATGTTCTAGTTACATTTGTTTCTCCATAAATCCAAAGTATAGTTAGAGGTGTCGTCCCAATATTATTAAATCTATGAGGAATGTTCGCTGGAATGAAAGAGGTATCCATATCTTTGAGAACTGTTTTAACTCCGTCACATTCAACTTCTGCATCACCTGATATAATCAATACCTGCTCACAACAATTATGGCTATGCATTGGCGCAGCTCTACCAGTTGGGAATGTAGTAAATCCTGATGTAAATACCGTTCCTATTGCATTATCTTTTCCAAAAAGTAATGCCGTTGAAACACCATCACCCCTATCGAAATTAGGGCGGTCTTCAAATTTTACAACTGTTGCTTTCATATTATTTCCTTTCGTTCTTATAATTTATTATTTTTATTATATTAAATTTACACGCTTTCTACAAATACGATATCCACATCCCCAGCGCCATTCCTTCTATTTGACGCAGCATTTTTATACTCAGTTGAGTTGAAGCATCTTTTCGCACCCTCAATTGTTGGAAATTCTGCGATCACAAACCTATCAAAATGATTGGTTCCTTCCATAATTTCATATGAGCCGCCTCTTGTCAAAAAATGCCCTCCATATGTCTCTACAATAGTTCCAGCAACATCCATATATTTTTTATATGAAATAGGTTCGTTAATTTTTGCTCTTGCGATCCAATATGCTACCATTTAATCTTCCTCTTTTATTCTATTTATTTAATTACATTAGAAATTGATATTTGTTGTACAGTAATAAACACCTATCTTGCTAGTTTTGTTTTTTTAAAATACTATTTCTTTTAACGGAGGATTAAAAATGTCACAAGATAATTTAAATTTAGTTAGCGCTGAAAAAATCAATAGCTTTATATATAATGCTTTGGTCAAGGCTGGTTTGACATCGGATAATGCAGCTAGTGTTGCTGAGTTAATGACGGAGTCAGATGTTATTGGTGGCGATGCCCATGGAATATTTAGACTTCCTTCATATGTAAAAAGAATCATTGCTGGAGGGATTAACCCCACACCAAATATCACTATTTCAAAAGAAAGAGATGCAATGGCATTGATTGATGGAGATAATGGTATGGGGCATTTAGTTATGAAAAAAGCTGCTGAAATAGCTATAGAAAAAGCTAAGAAAAATGGAGTTGCATGGGTGGGGGCGAATTCATCAAATCATGCTGGTCCAGCTTCAATTTACGCAAAAATGCCATTAGAACATAATATGATTGGTATATATGTGGCAGTGGGTAGTGCGAATCATGTTCCACCTTGGGGAGGGACAGAAATGTTGCTTTCTACAAATCCAATAGCAATTGCAATACCAAGTAAAGCTATGCCACCTATTGTTTTAGATATGGCAACCACTGTTGCGGCATATGGAAAAGTAAAAGAAAAGTTACAAAGAGGCGAGAAAATGCCAGAGGGTTGGATGATTGATAAAGAAGGTAAACCTCTTACGGACCCATCTAAATCAGGTGAAGGCTTCTTGTTGCCTATTGGAGGCGCGAAAGGATATGGTTTGGCATTAATGTTGGGTATATTAGCGGGAACTTTAAACGGTGCTGCATTTGGAAAAAATGTAGTTGATTTTAATGCTGATGTTACCAGTTTTACTAATACTGGACAGTTTATAATCGCAATAGACATTGAAGCATTTTCAGATGTTGATGTATTTAAAAGCAACATTGATACTGTGTGGAAGCAAATGAAAGGTTCGCCATTATTACCAGGATTTGATGAAATTAGATTACCGGGTGAGAGGTCTCATAAAGTTGCGAAGGAAAGAAGGGCTAATGGTGTACCTATGCATGAGAATTTGAAAGCAGCACTTGATGGTGTTGCAGATAATTTAGGTATAGATAAGATACTTTAATTTATCTCTAGAAATTCTGATATCGCTTTATTGAACTCTATAGGGTTATCTACATTGGCTATATGAGAAGATCTTTCTATTGCAATGTGCATTGACTTTGGTGTTAAATTAGACATTTCTTCCATAATATCAGCTGGAGCACCTGCATCATTCGATCCTCCAATATATAGTGTTTTGCTTTTTATCTTTCCAAGATATTTTTTATAATCTAGTTCTTTCAAAGCTGCTCCACATCCGCTTAGTCCATTTATTGAAGTATTGCAAAATTCTTTTTCAAAAGTTTCTATTGAATCTAGATTCTGATTATAGAACCATCTTTTTTTTGTGCCTTCCCATATTGATTTGACACCATTATATTGCATCGCAATATCCCGCTCTTCCCATAGTTTTACAAAACCTTCCGTAGCTTCAGCTCTCGCATCAGCACATATTAGTTTATTGATTCTGTTAGGGTAATTTATAGCAAGACCAAGGCCAATCATGCCTCCAATTGATAACCCAAGAAAATTAGCTCTTAAAATACTCAATGCATCCATTAAGTTTACAACATCCTGTTCCAACTGGTTAAATGTATAAGGTCCTTTTGGCGCATCACTCTCGCCGTGGCCTAAGGTATCGTATCTTAAAACTTTAAAATGTTTATTTAGTAAGTCCATTTGAGGGGCCCACATTTTATGCGTTGTCCCCAAGCTATTTGAAAGGATTATCCATGGTTTGCTGTCTGTTCCAGAAATATCAATTGCAAGACTGTATTTTCCGAGATTTATTTTTTCCATAATTATTTTCCATGTATAATATAAGCAGTAATTATTGGTTTGTTATTTTTTAATAGATTATAATAATAAAATTATGTTTAAATTTAAGTCTAATAGAAATATAATAATTATAGAATAGTTAATTTATAACAATAAATAAATTTGTTTAAAGTTTTAAGCTTATGGTAGAAGAAAAAATAAATAATAAAGAGCTAAGAAAAGCACTAGGATGCTTTCCAACTGGCATAACAATTGTTACTACGGAAAACGAAGATGGAGAACCTATTGGGTTGACGGTAAATTCCTTTAATTCTATATCCCTAGACCCACCATTAATAATTTGGAGTATATCTCTTAATACCCCAAGTATAAGTGCTTTTAGATATAACAAATCTTTTGCAGTAAATATACTATCTTCAGACCAGAAGGTCTTGTGTGAAAAATTCTCAACTCCGGCAACCAATAAGTTTGATGGCATTGCTTGGGAAAAAAGTCCGATGGGAATTCCTTTGATAATTGGTTCAGTTGCACAATTCGAATGCATAACGCACGCAACGTACCCCGGTGGAGATCATGAGATATATGTAGGTAGAGTAATTAATTACACTTACAACAATAAAGAACCGTTAATTTTATCAAAAGGTAAAATTAACGGTTCTTAGAGTAAATTTCTCTATTTAACCTGTTATTGGATAAACTGCAGGTTTCCCAGACAAAATATTAGCTACATCTGTTGCAGCTTTTGTTTGTAGCTCTTCTAGGGCTTCTACAGAATAAAATGCCGTATGTGGAGCTAAAATAACATTATCTCTTCCTATTAAAGGTGAATTGATTGGAAGGGGTTCTGTTTCAACAACATCAAGTCCTGCCCCACCAATTTCATTGTTATCAAGAGCTTTAATAAGGTCTTTTTCATTTATTAACGGGCCCCTTGCGGTATTAACTATCACTGCAGTTTTTTTCATTTTTTTAAACGCATCTGCATTTACTAATCCTATTGTTGAGGGTAAGAGAGGTGCGTGCACTGAAATAAAATCTGACCTTTCGTACAATTCATCCATTGTAACCTTTTCTACAGAATGTTTTTCAAAAAGTTCATCTGAAGCATAGGGATCACAAGCAATTACTTTAAATCCAAATGCTTGCGCTTTTGGTGTCATTAGTCGAGGAATATTTCCAAAACCAATAAGACCAACTGTTTTTCCACGTAGTCTGTATATAGGAACTACTGCAGGCATTTCCCATCTTCCAGATTGAACTAGTTGATTGGATAACGGTATTTTTCTTGCCATCGATATTATCATAGCCATAGCTTGATCTGATACTTCATCTAAACAATAATCAGGAACGTAATTAACGGCGATCCCAAGCTCTCCTGCAACCTTTAGATCAATGTTATCAACGCCAATGCCAAACCTTCCTATTGCTTTGCATTTTTTTAATTTTTTAAGTAGATCACCATTTAATTTCGCATAGGTAACTAATATCCCATCTGCATTTTCTGCTACCGCCAGAATGTCTTCTTCAGACCCACTTTTAGCTTGGATTATTTCAGCATCAATGGATTCTAAGGCTTTCTTTGCTGGGTCAAGATTTGGAAAGGGGCTATCTGTTACTACAATTAATGGTCTATTACTCATTTGATAAATCTTTCTTTTATAGTACTTCTGGGTTTGCACAAGTTGGAGGTGTTTTGCCGTCAATAAACGCTTCAATATTATCAACTACTCTGTGGGCCATAGCTTCTCTAACGTCTTTAGCGGCGCTGCCTAAATGAGGAGCAAGAACAACGTTTTTCATATCGAATAATTCTTTTTCAATAATTGGTTCTTTTTCATAAACATCAAGACCAGCTCCAGCTATTTCCTTATCTTGTAAAGCTCTAACCATAGCTTTTTCATCAATAATTGGCCCTCTTGCAGAATTTATAATATAGGCTGATGATTTCATAAGCTTGAATTCTCTGTCAGATATTAAATGAAATGTTTCAGGTCTTTCTGCAGCATGAATTGATACAAAATCTGATTCTTTTAACAGGTCATCAAAATCTCTATACTCAAAACCTGTTGCAGCTTCATCCTCAGGGCTCATTCTATTTGGCCCCCAATACAATACTTTCATATCAAATCCTTGTGCGCGTCTACCGGTAGAGCGAGCTATTCTTCCTCTGCCACCAACAAGCCCAATTGTTTTTCCTGTTACATCTCCTCCAAGAAATAGAGCTGATTGAGCTCCTGGATACCCCCCGGCTCGAACAAATTTATCTGATTCAGAAATTCTTCTTGCAACGTTTAATAATAAACCAAACGCAATATCAGCTGTTGCATCTGTTACAACAGCAGGAATAACTGTTACAGGTAATTTTAATTCAGTAGCTCCTTTTACATCTATACGATCTGGTGTAATTGATTGCGACGCAACAGCAATTAAGTTAGGATTTGCTTCCATGATTTTTCTGTCTACTACATCGTGAAGAAGACAATATAAAATATCACAATTTTTTACTTCTTCTAATAAAGTTTCGTAGGGTAAGATTTTTGTAGCATCGGGATTAATTTTTATTTGAACGTCACCTCTGTTTTCCAGTCTATCAATAGCACTTTGTGCAATCGGTTGAGTTATATATATGCGTGTTTTCTTCATTTTATTATCCACTATTGTTATAATTATTTACTAAGAAGTTTCTTGTCAAAGGGTGTTCTTGACATAATATGTGGTCCATTTTCAGTTATTTGAACCATTTCTTCTAACCTTACTCCACCACCACCTCTAACACCTTCAACCCAAATTAATGGCTCTACAGCGAATACCATTCCTGGTTTAAATTCATATTCTGGAGCTCCAGGTAAGGTCTCTCCTATGTAAGGAGGTTCGTTAGCACCAATGCCAACTCCATGTGCTATAAATAAAGAAAGGAAACTTCCTCCTAGGCCATATTTATCAGAAGCTTTTATTAAAGCTTTGGCAGCATCTATATTTGTTCTTCCTGGTTTCATTTCAGCTATACCAGCTTGAAGTCCTTCGTATACTGCTGTGTAAATTTTCTTTTGTTCATCTGAGGGCTTTGAATTAGACGAGCCACAATAAACAGTTCTCGCCATGTCGCCAAAGTAACCATTCCAAGCTGCACCAATATCAATAAAAACTAAATCGCCATCTCGAATTATTTTATCTGAACATATCCTGTTAGGAGGAGACATATGTTCTCCTGAAGCAACGAACGGTGTTGTTACATGGGAGTATTCACCACCAAGTTTATATAAGGTATGCATTGCATTTGCTGCCACATCACATTCACGTACACCTTCTTTTACAGTTTCTATTGCAGTTGCGCATACTGCATCAGCTATGGCTGTGGCTTCTTCTAATAACTCAATTTCTCCTGGCAGCTTAATCATTCTTGCTTGTTGCATTGGGGTATCACCATCTTCGATACTAATATTAGGAAAGTATTGAACTAAAGCTTGGTAGAAAATGACGTTTGCTTCATCGAGACCTAATTTGCATTTGGTAAGCCCATATTTCTCTAGTACTGGACCTAAAATATTCTTAACTAATCCATGGACTAAAGATTTTTCTTCAATTATTGGGATTGTATGAACCTCTTTAATCCAAGGCATAGTATTTTCAATTCGATCTCTTTCGCCGCCGGAGCAAAATAATATAGGATCTTTTCCATCTATTAGTAGGGCGCCATTTAATGCTGTAGATTTTCCATGAATTATTTGAGGTCTAAGGTCTGTCAAGTAACGTTGATTTTCATCTTTCCAGACTAAAATTGCATCAAGGCCAGCTTTTTTTAATTGGTCTTGAGCTCTTTTAACACGATCGCGTCTAAGATCCTGAGGATTTACACGTTTCTCGTAACTTACATTAAAGCCGCCTCTTGCATATCCTTGCATAGATATCTCCTGTTTTATTTCCTATAGAGAATACCTCTATATATTGATAGTAAATATTAGCCAATTGTTTTTTCAACTATTGTTCTGAATTCATCATCTGTCATTAACTTTTTATGAATTAGTCCCCAGTCTTTTATAGCCATTAGAATATCCATAGCTTGTTTGTCATCAGCGTTTATTTGGAATCTATTCAATCTATCTTTAATTGAATCTATGCCGGAGCCTTTGCCAATTACTATTTCTGGCTCCTTTTGCCCAACTAGGCTAGGCCTGAAAGGAAATAGCTCTGTTTGATGCTCATAACCACAATTAAGTAACCAGTTAGCAATAATCCCGGACTCAACATTAAAGAGATCGTCTCCAACTATTGGTCTATTTGAAGCTACTGCTACACCAGAAATATCCCTTACTAGATCAGAAAGAGCTTTCAATTTTTCAGTCTTAATACCAATATCTTTATTATATAATGTTTTAAGGGCCATAACGGTTTCTTCCATAGGAACATTACCAGCTCTTTCGCCTAATCCAAGAACAGTAGAATGTATTACATCAACGCCCATGGAAACAGCCATCAATGTATTTGCAATCCCAAGGCCAAAGTCTTGGTGGAAATGCGCTTCTAACGGTACTTTTATTCTATCTTTCACGGCTTTTACAAAATAAGGCATAGCATGTATCGAAGTTGCTCCCATCGTATCAACGAGTGCAAGTGCATCCATATGACCTTCAGATCCTACTTTCTCTATTAAATCAAGAACCCATGTTAACTCAGATCTAGTGAAATCAATTGGGAAGAATACTACTTTTAAACCATTTTCGTGTGCAAATTTTGTTGATTCAATTGATAATTCAACAGCACGTTCAAATTCCCATCGATAACCAAGTTCAATAAGGTGTTGGCTAGAGGGGACTTCCATAACAACACCTGATACACCAGAATCAACGGCTCTTTTAACATCATCTACCATACATCTAGCGAATGAAAATATTTCTGGCCCTAGGTTTCTTTTGGCTAAGTCAGCCACAACTCTTGCGTCGTCTTTTGATACAACTGGCATACCTGCTTCAATTCGGTGAACTCCAGCTTCAGCCAACGCTTCGGCAATACGGATTTTATCGTCGTAATTAAAGGCTACACCAGTTTGTTGTTCGCCATCTCTTAATGTTATATCATGAATTTGTATTTTTTCTGGAAAGTTAATCTCAGATGTAACTTCGGGTGCAAAATTCCACTGACTTGTATGCCAGTTATCTGTTTTCCATGGTGTGTTTGTCATAATATCTCTCCAGTATTTTTTATAATTGTCAGGTGTATTTTGTAAAATAAATAAATTAATCTAACCTTGATATATTAAAATGGAATATAAATCAAATTAGATAATTAGGAAATATAATTTTGATGTATTTAATTAAACGTTTTTGTAGCAATTTTGTAATTTGGATCTAATTTTAAAGCAAGTGCATGATATTTATCGCTTTCCTCTAATTCTCCCATAAACAATAGAATATCTCCAAGAATGGAATATGATCTAGCAGAATTCGGATCTATTTTAATTAACTTTTCTGCATATATTTTTGCTCTATCATATTCCTTGTACTTAGATAAGGCTCTTATCTGCCAAAGAATTCCTATTACGTTTTCTGGTTTGTATTTAATTTCTTTTTCAAAGCTTTTAATTGAATCTTCAATGTTTCCTATATTAAATAGTATTTTACCCTTAATAAAGTTAATACTATGATCTGAAAAACTTTTATTTAACTCTTCTGCTATGTTTATATCATTGAGTGCAAGTTCGTATTTTTTTAAAGCATAATATATTTGAGATCTTTCGAAATATGCATATGAATTGCTAGTATCTAATTTTATAGCATTGGAATATTCTTCATTAGCTTCCAAATAATTTTTATTAGCTACAAATTCTCTTGCTTGCTTTATTGACATTTCAGCTTTTATTTTTAGTAAATTTTCATATATCTTTTTAGCACTATAATTATTGGGATCTGCATGTAAGACTTTTTTGATATTATACTCTGCCATTTGATAATTATTTAGTTGCATCAGAATGTTTGTTTTTTTAATTAAATAACGATTATTATTATTTTCAATTCTCAGTGCCCTTGTTATATCTTCCAGGGCTTCTTTGTTATCTCCTTGTAATGATTTTATTTGTGATCGTATGAAATATGCATTTGCGTAATTGTTATTTAAAAAGATTACGCGATCAATTTTCTCGCTTGCTTTTGAATAATTTTCTATAGAAAGATAAGCTTTTGACAATTCTGTTAATAAAATTATATCTTTGGGTTCTATTAAGGTAAGCTCCGTAAGATTAAGGATTGCTTCTTTCTTGTTATTGCTTTGAAGTAAGGATTTTGCATATAGTCTAGAAAGTTGCTTGCTTGTGTAATTTAATAATAGTGCGTTTTCAAAATTTTCTTTTGCAAGCTTTGGGTTTCCTTGTCTTAATAATACTGCACCTTTTAAGTAATAAGCTTCTGGGTAATTTTTATCATTTTTAATTAAGCTTGAAAAAGATTCTAGCGCCTTATCAAGCTTGTCTAATGAAAAATAGGAATTACCCAGATAGTAGAGTGCTTTATTAGCCTCAACATCACTGGATTTTTTATTATCAAGTACAGTGTTACAGTGATTTATAGCAGGTTCATGAAGACCTCTTTGGCTATAATTTTCACATTTTTCAATGCTTGCATTTGCATCAACAACAAATATTATACAAATCAATATAAAAAATAAAAAGCTGCTAAATATCAATCTATATTTATTTATGTAATTATTTATCATAATTTTTACATATTATAGTTAATAAAAAATTTTACTATAATTATTATTTATTTGGAATATAAATATTTTTATACTTTAAGCTTGCGGATATTAACTTGCTAAAAAATTCTTCATATTTTTAGTCTATTTAATATTTTAACAACTTCATTAATGTAGATGCCGCTGTTCATAATTGCATACTGTATAAGAGGTGATAACATGTATATGTCCTTTCTATACCTGTTAAAATCTTTATCTATTCTGCTGTGATCATTGTATTCCTCGTAGAAAGTCTTTGTGAATGTTCCGTTCATTATTAAGTACGCCAACTCATATTCTGTATTACCATAAAAAGTACTCGGATCTATAAGTCCAACAAAATTATTTTGATTGATTAACAAGTTACCTTTCCAAAGATCTCCGTGGATTAAAGAGGCGTTCTCAGGTTCGATTAGATATTTTTCTAGAGATTGTGAAAATTTATAGATTCTATTATATAGCTCAATGTTAATTAGACCAATATTAAGAGCCATCTTAGAGTAATGAAGAAGTCTATTATCCCTATAGAAGTCAATCCATTTACTATACCTTGAATTAGGTTGAATTAGGTTGCCAATGGTAGTGTCGTATTCATAGCCAAAGTAATTTTTCTTTACCGAGTGCAGCTTTAAGATAGTTCTTGCTATTTCGATTTCATGCTTTGGTCTTATTGGTATATTCTCACATTCTATCCATTCTAATATCAATAAATTATCCTTATAGAATAGTACATCAGGTGCTTTAACTTGGTGGGAGCTTAAGTCTGCCAACATTTTTTTTTCAATGAGAAGCTGATTAGTTTTTTCTTTATTTAATTTGATAGCAATTTTTTTACTATTTATTTCAGCATAATATATTTCAATATTATAATTACACTGTAACAATTTAATGCCTTGTAATTCTTTAGCATTATCAAGTAGGCCGAAATTAATAAGGTTGGTAATTATATTGTTATCTTGCATAGACTTTGTTGTTTTTATCCCCAGAGATTGCTTGATGCGATGCTCATATTACCGTTTTTATAGGTTATAGAGTTTTCTCTGTCCTTTTCTATAAAGCTAGCCCCATCTAAGTCGATGTAATCTGCATCCAGAGCTATTAATTGTGCAGCGGCTATACCAATTGATGAACATATCATACAGCCTATCATAATTTTTAGACCGTTTTGTAAAGCAAAATCTTTTAATAGTAAAGCTTCTGTCAAACCACCAGATTTATCTAATTTTATATTAATCGCATCATATATATTTATAATTTTTTTAAGATCAGATAAAGATCTGCAGGATTCATCTGCGCATAATATTATTTTTGTACTTATTCTTTTTATTTCTTTTTCGTATTTCTTTTTAACAGGTTGTTCGATAAGTTCTATGTTCATTTTTTCTGATATTGAAATTAATTCGTTCAAATTTTTTGGATGAATTGATTCGTTTGCATCTAAAATTAAACGATTTTTTGGCAATTTTTTTCGAACCAATTCTATTCTCTTTAAATCATCAATATCACCAGCTAATTTTATTTTTATTAAATTGAAATGCGCATTAAGGTGAGCTTCTTCTGCCATTTTTTCTGCTGTGTCGATACTAATGGTATAAGCCGTAGGCAAGTTAGAAGGCTTTTCTTTATTTTCTTTTTTCCAGATAGAAGTTTTTTCTAACTTTAATTCTAAATCCCATAGAGCCAGGTCTATAGCGTTTCTTGCTGCACAAGCCGGAAATTTATCCCTTAATTCACTTCTTGAAATACCATTCTCTATCAATATATAGAATTTTTTTATTTTTTTAATTTCAGTTTCTGTGGTTTCTCCGTATCTAGAAGATGGAGTGCATTCTCCATAACCAACCACATTTCCTTCTGTTATACTTAGCAGTATAACAGGAATTACTGTTCTTGTTCCCCTTGATATAACGAATGGTTTTTTTAATTTTAATTCTTCTACTTTAATATGAACTTTTCTTAAGTTCATGGCTATCCCAATCTGTTGTTTTTAGACTTATGGTTTAATCAAGCTTCCCTGTGGCGTGAGATAAAAGTAGATATATTCTCCCCATTTCAGAATCTAGATAGGCATTGATATTATTTTCATTTTCATCATCATTTGATATTTTTTTTAATAAGATATCAAAATCTCTAATATATTTATTTAAAAGATTTCTAAAAGAACGATTCTCAATATATTTACCCCTTACGTTCAAATATATTCTTTTCCCTTTTTTTGTATAAATGCCTTCATTAAATATATCCTCTTCACCATTGTAATAATTTTCCCATAGTTTATTTGGAAAGTTACTAACTATTGCATCAGACATATCAGATGATTTTATTTTAATTAATTTGCATATTTCTATTTCAAGGTCTTGTATTTTCGAATCTGTGAATGTTAATTTTTTTTCATTATTTCTTGAGGTTGGAGCAAGAAGTTCAGGTAATATCCAATTATAACTTTTATAGTTAATTTCATTCTCGTTAACTTCGTCTTTTGAGTATTTATTATTTACAATTACTTTGGTGTTATCGATTATTTTTTCTGGTTTAAGCACATCATTTGATTCATCGTATTTTGATATTAAAGAATTTAATCTTGATAAAGCTGTTATTTGTTCGCCAACGACCGTCCGCATTGACTCCATATATTTTTTTGTTTCTTCTGGTAGTTCTATTATTGCTTTCTTCATACTTAATCTTGTTTCTTCTAACTCACGTGCAATTTCTTTTGATACAAGCCTCATTTCTTGAGCATTTTCTGAATACAAGGTCTCTGCTTCATTGATATTTGCATGCACTTCTTTAATAGTTCTTGCATGAAGGTTGTTTAGTTCGTTATTAACATTATTAGCTAATCCTGATATTTTATTCAGAATATTATTTGCAATAGAAGCAGAGGAATCCTTTGCTTCATTTAATTTTTCTTTTGCATTGATCGATATATTTTCGAGATTAAATAATGCAATTTCATTTGCTTCATCAGAATTTTTAATTATCGTTTCAGTGATTTTCGTTACTTTTGTACCGGCTTGATCTATCATTAAGTTCAGTTGATCAGTGATTTCTCTATTAGTATTATGTATTTTTTTAGATAGCGATTCAGAGAGATTTAATGCATTATTTTCTGCGCTTTCTATCGCTATATTTAGGCTGTTGATTATTTTTTCAACAGATTTTTCAGATGTATTTTCTATTAAAAAATTTATATCATTAGCTACTAACAAAGCAGCATTCATACTATCAGTTAGTTCTTTAATTGTTACTCTAGAAGTTTCTTTTGCAGCTTGGCTTAAATCTAGAGCAACTTTATCTGCTTTTACTATTGTTTTGCTCATTTCTAATTCTAAGGTCGTTACCGCGAGTTTATTTGCCTCATGTGTAGCATTTAATATTCGATCTGAAATATCACTTACCGTTTTGTTCAGTTCAACGCTATTATCTTTATTAGCATCTTTTATGGAATTAATAATAAGAAATGATGTGTTGTTAATTTCTGATAATTTCTTGTCCATCATGATTTGGAATTCTTCGGATTGAACTTGCATTAACTCAGAGGTTTCGTGGCTAATATTTTTTATTGTATTCGCTATTATGTCTGATTTCTTCTCAATTGATTCAAGAGCTGTATTTATTGTTGTTGACGACATTTCTGTTGATTCAGTGATTTTATTATCAATCTCTTGTGATGCCTGTATAGCTTTTTGTTCTAAATTTGAAATTGAAGAATTCATTTTATCTACTTTTTGATCCAATATATTTGAAAATTTAGACAAAGTATCATCGCTATTAGTTATAAGTGTATTGATGCTATCTCTTGTACCTTTTATATTTTTTTGAGAAATTCCTAAACCAAGGTTTTGTTGATTAAATTGCGCGGTCATTGCATCTAATTCTATCACTAGTTTGTCAGAATTTTCTGTTAATATTTCCGACTGTATTTTTAGTTTTTCATAAGCTTCGTTAGAATTATAACTAATGCTATCCGAAACCTCATTTACTGAATTGACAGTTTCATTCATTTTATCTATAGAGATTTCAATTAAGTCCGTTTTATTTTTAACACTGCGCTCTATATCCGAAAGCTTATTGATAGAGCTTATAATAAGTTCATCTAAATTTTTTGTATCGTCTTTAAAATTGCTTAAAATTGGTTCTAACTCTATCTTAATATTATTGCTTAAAATTTTAATTTCATCTTTTTCTTTTTTAATTAAATTAAAGATTTCAATCATTTTTCTTTCATTTTCATTGTAAGCATTTTCTATCATAGAGACTTCAGAACTTACTATTTTCTCAAGATCCTGGGCTCTTTTAATTGTGTTTTCTATACCTGTAGACATTGAGGAAACTTCGTTCTCTATTGATTTTCCTAATGACATAATTGCATTGTGCGACAATTTATCAGGTTGAGTTAGTTTGAGAGAAGTCTTAAGCAGGGCGTTAGACATTACTCTTAGCTCTTTTATTCTTTTTATTAGCGAAGCTAACGTCCAGATAATCGGAAGCGGTATTGCTAGATAAAAGATGTATCCAAGAAGACTGGGGTTTGTAAAAATTATATCTATTGATTTTATTTCCAAGATTTGACTCTCGAATTTATTATACACAAATAATACAGAAACTAAGATCCATGATATGCTTAATAGAAATGCAAAGATGTAAGAGGAATTGCCTGATGTTTTTTTTATTTCTTCAATCAAATTGGCTGCAAATATATCATCATCATTAGCTGGATTTGAATCTGCATCAACAGCAAGATCTGTCTTTATATTAATTTCAGAAAAAATTTCTTTCGAACTCTTTGTAGGGTTTTCGTTATTTTGCATATTTATTTCTTAATTCTTTTTTGTTAAAGTTTTCACAAAATATATTTTTCTAATGAAATAAGAATACCAAAATTAAAACTATTTGTTAAGAAAATTGATTAATTTAATATCTATTGATACTCTCAAGTTAATAAACTTATAACCAATAATACTATTAACATCTTTTCGATAATAATATAAACAATTAATTAATAAATTAATTTAACTTGGGAGATATAAATGAATAAAGAAAATAAATGTGGATGTGGAAGATCGCCAACAGGAAAATGTATTGGATGGCATGCCTTAAGCGAAGAAATATTTGCAAAAAGAAAAGAAGCTTATGAAGCAAAGCAGGAAAAGAATAATAAATAAGGAATTTTATTATATGTTTAAAAATAACAGAATT
>CAJIYR010000007.1 GCA_905181735.1 uncultured Hyphomicrobiales bacterium | reverse complement strand
CATTCACATTGTCAGCTGCTTATTCTGCACTTGATTCAGATGGCGCAGATAAAAGCATTATGTCTGCTGGTTTAGCAACAACAGTTGGTGATTTCGATTACACAATTGGCTATTCAGTTGATACATTAGCTTACACACGTGGTAGCCTAGAAGATACAACAACTGTTATTAGTGCTGAAGCAAAAACTGCACTTGGTGACGGCGTTGATCTAGCTGTGAACTTCTCAAGTTCAACATATGACCAAATCTCTCAAGAATTAGGTGGCGGTGACGTTACAGCTTGGAGAGCAGGCGTAGTCTTAACAGTTGGATTCTAATTTAGAAACTAATTGTTTATCGAATGAAAAGGGGTGGCTTAGGCTACCCCTTTTTTTATTTTTATAGTATTGTAAGAATATGAATGAACTAAATTACATAACACACCAAGAGATCATTAAGAATTTTACTGATATCAAAGAAAGAATTATTGTTGCAGCAGGGAAAGCAGACAGAGACCCTGGTGCAATTAAATTAATTGTCGTTACAAAGAAATTCAATGCTGATGCCATAAAACCTATTTTGGATTTGGGTCATTGTGATTTTGGTGAAAATCGTATTCAGGAATCTTTCAACAAGTGGCCAAATCTTCTAGAAGATTATCCTAATATCAGTTTGCATTTAATAGGGCCTTTGCAAACAAACAAAACAAAAGAATGCCTTAAAATATTTAATACTATCCATACGCTGGATAGATTGAAATTAGCCAACGCACTTGATAAAGAAATAAACAATGGTGGTGTTTCTAAAAAGATTTATGCACAAGTCAACACAGGGCTAGAAGAACAAAAATCTGGCATATTACCAAAAGAGCTGGATCGTTTTTTAGATGATACGAAAATTATGAATTCTTTTCATGTAACAGGTTTAATGTGTATTCCCCCTGTTAACGAAGAACCTTCACTGCACTTCTCTTTTTTAAAGAAACTGTCTGATAAATATAATCTGAAAGACTTGTCGATGGGAATGAGCAGTGACTTTGAAAAGGCAATCTTATTTGGCTCAACCAGTGTAAGAATAGGGAGTGGCATATTTGGGACAAGAGGGTAAGTATCTTATTTAATATAGATACGTGTTTTGACATTAAGAGTTAAAATTAATCTCCTAAGGTGACTTTCTTTAAAGGTTATGCATCCTAGGCTTCCCTTTTTGGAATCGTTATTAATATGTAAGAATATGGCACTGCCTTTATGTTTAATAATTGGTAATTGATTATGGGTGGTTGTAATGATCAGGTCATAGAGATTATCGTTACGCCACATGGTCTCAGAGCTCTGATTAAAAGAACGAGGTATGAGTTTATTATAGTTGTAGCTCTTCGCATCATCGCACCATCGGTAATGACTTTTAATAATTTCTTTTTTAATGGGCGATTTGATTGATTGTATTTTATCGGCTCTATAAAATATTTTTTTAGGAAAAAAAGTTCCTTTAGGAGTTTTCTTGTCACCTTCTGTTTTATTATACGCAGATCCGCATATTCCAATATTACAATGTATAGTCGTGTTATTAATATGTGCAGTTGCTTTAGATGACTTAGATCCAATATTGATAATTCTCAGTATATTGTTATTTTTTATGGTAATATTTTTTTGTTTGAGGATTTTATAGTGATTTGAGCAATTGAACATCTTGAGCTTTTCTTCTATTCTAGTCTATAATTATATTTATGAGCGACCTGTATTAATGAATATTACAAAAATAGTAGAAATATTAAAGAATACACAAACATTTGGTTCATTTGGTCCGAATATATTGAATATTATAGCATTTAGCGGAGAAAAAATAAATTTTTCAACTGGGGATCTTTTAACAACGTCTGATGAAAAAATATCCAAATGTATTGTTGTTATTAAAGGCAGAGTTTTCATTCAAAATAAGGATCGTGATAATATAGAAATTATTGAGGGATCTGTCATTGGAGAAAGAGCTTTGTTATCAGAAACAGTTATTAAAAAATCAATTATTGCAGGATCTAAGGGACAGGCCTTGTTAATATCAAAAGATCTCTTTGATGGTTTGGCTGCTCAATTTCCAGAAATACCAGAATATTTTAAAAATAAAATTAAGAATGAACTCAATAACAATATTCATGAACTTAAAGAGTTTGAAAAGACACTTAAAAATTAGACAAGGTTTTTAAAGTGTAATCATAACAGGAACGTGATCAGAGGGTCTCTCCCAATTTCTAGCGTCCTTATAAATTAAAAGATCTTTTTTGAATTCTTCTATATTTTTTGTTATCCATATATGGTCTAATTTCCTTCCCCTGTTTGATTTTTCCCAGTCTTTGTTTCTATAACTCCACCAGGTATAGATTTTTTCAGAATCCGGTATCCCATGTCTTAAGGCGTCGCACCAAATTTCAGGATCACAAATATTATTTAATTTATTTATTTCAATTTCGGTATGGCTTATAGTATTTTTAAGAGATTTATGAGACCAGACATCATTTTCATGGGGCGCTATATTTAGATCACCGGTCACTATTTGGCCTATTGAAGTCTCTGTAAACTTAGACAAATAATCTTTCATTTCATCTAAAAATAACAGTTTATGGTGGAACTTTTCATTTATCTGTGGGTTAGGGTCATCTCCTCCCGCAGGAACATAGAAGTTATGAATTACTAATGGTCCAATATCTTTTGTATTAGATGTTTCAATGCCAATATACCGTGAATCTTTCTTGTTACAAAAATCATGCTGTAAGATATTATGAATTTTTATCTTCGAGAGAATCGCAACACCATTATAACTGGGTTGGCCATTTTTTACGATGTATGGAAATCCTGCAGCGACTAATTCATCATAAGGAAATTTATCATCAGGGCACTTGGTTTCTTGAAGGCAAATGATGTCTGGATTTAATATGTTTATTAAGTTTAATAATGACGGTAATCTTAATCTTATACTGTTTATATTCCACGTCACTATTTTCACTGGGATAACCTTTTTAATTTAATATTATTATTTTGGTTTCCTAACGACAAAATATTCATGATTAGCTACTATTCCATAAGCAATGTTTGATAATTTAACATTTGTTTCTAGACCTTGGGCATCAAGGATAAACCATTGTTGAAGTTCTAAATTTAATATACCTGTATTGTCACTGTCTTCTTTTATTTTAAAATGTAGTGTTATTTCTCCTATTTCTTCTCCGGTATTCCCTTCAATTGATAATATTAATAATTGAGGAAACAATTCTAATGAAAGAATACGTGCGTCATTAAGTAAATCAACATCTTCTTTAAAAAGTATGTAATGCGGAGAATATCTTATGGGATATCTATCGAATGTATTTAAATCTCTATCTATAACACCTAACCATACGCTATCAGACACGACCAGCAAGCTACTCGGATCATCATAATCGAAGCGAAATTTGCCAGGTCTTCTTATATAAAATTTTCCAACGTAAGAAGAATCATCAGGATTTGTTTGGTAAAAATCTCCCTCCATATGACTAAGGCTATTAAGATAATTATTTACAGAATTTATGATTAGCTCTTGCTGTGGATCAAGGAACGATGATTTTGCATACTCAACGCAGACAAAGGAAAAAAATATAACGAAAAAAACTAAACGATAAAATAAAGCAGGTTTATTATTTTTTATATTGATCATCAGTTTTTGTCCAAATTATTTTTATATTTTTATATTTTTATATTTTGTCATAATTATGTTCAGGTAGCAATATTTCTCGTCTACCAGCATGATCAGCTGGCCCAACGATCCCATCCTCTTCCATTCTCTCTATTATATTGGCTGCTCTATTATATCCAATGCTTAGCTTCCTTTGAATATAGCTTGTCGAGGCCTTTCTATCCATGGAAACCACTTCTATTGCTTTGTCGTACAGATGATCTTCACCAGCTTGTTTCTCGTCGTTGCTGTTCTGGCTATTATACATTGAGTCATTTGCCGATGTATCAACTGTAATTTCTGCGATATATTCTGGTTGAGCTTGTTTTTTTAAGAAATTTACTACATTTTCGACTTCATAATCATCAACAAATGCTCCGTGTACACGGTTTATTCTTCCGCCCGAAGCCATGTATAACATATCACCCTTTCCAAGTAATTGCTCTGCACCACTTTCTCCAAGAACAACACGACTATCAATTTTAGACGACACTTGGAAGCTAATACGCGTGGGTAAGTTAGATTTTATTACGCCAGTTATGACATCTGTAGAGGGTCTTTGTGTGGCCATTATTATATGAATTCCAGCGGCTCTTGCCATTGCAGCTAAGCGACTAATAGTCATATCGACTTCTTTGCCCGCAACAGCCATTAAATCAGCCATCTCATCTACAATGACAACGATATAAGGCATGGTTTGTAATTTCATCTCTTCCGTTACATAATTAGGTTTTCCTGTTTCAAGATCAAATCCTAACTGAACTGTGTTTTTAATTATTTCACCATTTGCAATAGATTTTTTTATTTTATCATTAAATCCAATAATATTACGAACACCTAATTTAGCCATATTTTTATAACGCCTCTCCATTTCTGTGAGTGTCCATTTTAATGCAACGACTGCTTTTTTAGGTTCGGTAACGACTGGTGATAATAAATGGGGAATACCATCATAAACGGATAGCTCTAACATTTTAGGGTCAATCATGATTAATTTGCATTCGTCTGGCGTGTATCGATACAGCAAAGATAAGATTATTGTGTTAATCCCAACTGATTTACCGGACCCTGTTGTGCCAGCAACTAGTAAATGGGGCATGCTTGGAAGATCAACAATAACCGGTTCTCCTCCTATGTTCTTCCCTAGAGCAAGTGCAAGAGTATGCTTGGATTGAATAAATTCTTTTGTATTTAAAATTTCATTCAGATACACAACATTACGGTGTTCATTGGGTAGCTCAATTCCGATAATATTTCTTCCTGGGACTATTGCAACTCGAGCAGATATAACACTCATTGATCGTGCAATATCTTCTGCTAAACTAATAACACGCCCTGCTCGTAAACCAGGAGCTGGTTCTAATTCGTATAATGTGATGACAGGGCCTGGTCTTACATCAACAATTTCCCCTTCAACCCCAAACTCTTTTAAAACAGTCTTTAGCCGCTCGGCACTCTCAAAGAGTTCTTCTTTTGGAATCGTCTCATAAGATGCATAGCTACTTGGTTGCTGAAGAAGAGAAACACTTGGTAATTGATATTTTGCTTTATTAAAAAGGTCTAACTCCCCATTATTTTGTGCATTAATTTTCGGCTTTTTAGTCCTTGGTTTTTTAGGGGTAGATGTTTCCTCATTATCGTGTTTTACATTGCTAAACATCGGGTCAGAACTATTATAAGAAAAATTAGATGAGTCTGATCCTAGGTTATTATTATCACTAAAATTATTCTGATAATCGGTATCAATTTTATTAAATTCATTATTCCCATTGTTATTTTCCCTTTTAAAACGGGCAATCAATGAATTTATTAAGTATTTTACCAAAATCTTCAATTGTTTAAATGGTAAAAATAAGTTTCTATCTTTACGTATTGTATTAAGTGCCTTCTCTTTCTCAGCATCTGATTTTTTAAATCTAATTCTATTAACAAAGCGTAGAAAAACTATTGCTAATATACATACAACCGAAATTAAATATTTATGAAAATCTTCATTTATAATTATTGCATATTTTTCAATGGGTGTAACAATTATACTATAGGAAAGATCTCCAATTAATCCACCAAATCCAACTAAGTAAGGCCACGATATATTTGTTAAATTAAAAAATATTTGGAATACAGATGTGCTTGAAAATAAAGCGCTAAGGAAGAATATTATTAATGGTAAATATAATATACGAGGGATAATTCCTTTGTATTTTTTATTTATGACCAAGTAAGCGCCATATTTAAATAAATAATAAACAATAGTTATTGTAGAAAAACCCCAGAATTGTAGCATTATATCAGATGTTACTGCTCCATAATTACCAAGTAAATTTGTAGGAATATTTTTGTTTATATGGGATAAACTTGGATCATTTGAATTATGCCAAATTATAGAAATTGTAACATATGTTGATGATAAAATCATTATTAGCCCAATAAACCTAGAAAATTGGCTACGAATTATAGATCTTAACCAAGTTGGAAAAGTATTTTCAATGAGATTTAAGCTAGAAAGTTTCATGGGCTTATTTTAATACTTGTTTTATGCGCTGAAGCGCAATCTTAAGTTCATTATATTCGCCAACCAACGCAATACGTATATATTCTTCAGAAGTATGTTTTTTATTATCTTTTTTCATTGCTAAATAAGATCCAGGGATGACTTTAATTGAAGCATGTTCCCATAATTTTTTTGTTACTTCTTCGTCGGTTCCAAAATCTTTAATGTTAAGCCAAATAAAAAATCCACCTGGAGGTGTTTTATAATCATAGAGATTATGAAAAGAACTTTCAGTGAGTGTAAATTTTTCATTATAAAGTTTTCTATTTAAAATTACGTGCTCTTCGTCTGACCAGAGTGTCTCAGACGCTATCTGTAGAGGAATTGGAATAGTGGCTGCAGCTATATTTCTTAGATTATAAAAGCTATCAATAATATGAGGATCTCCTACAGCTATTCCAGATCTTAGCCCAGGAACATTTGATCTTTTTGATAGGGAATTAAATGTTATAATTTTTTCAAAATTATTTGTTTCTGCAACCTCTAGGATGCTTGGTGGAGCTAAATCCCTGTATATTTCAGAATAACACTCATCAGATATAATAATAAAATTCCATTTCAACGCTAGTTCGTAGAGTTTTTTAAAGTATTTTATATCTGCAATTGATCCTTGAGGATTTGAGGGTGAGCATATATAAAAAGCGGCTGTATCAGCAAGGATTTTATCAGGTATTTGTTCAAGATCAGGCAAGTAGTTCGTTGATTCATCAACATCAATTGCCAAAGGTGTGTGATTAGAACAAACTGCTGCTGCTGCATACACAGGATAAAACGGGTTTGGCATTAAAAAAATATTTTTATTAATGTTATTTATTGTATTTAAATTTTTGATTATAAAAGCGATTGTAAACAGGCCTTCTCGTGTCCCTGAGATTGGCAGAATATTATTTCCCTGTATATTTTGAGGGTTAATATTAAATCTTTTGACTAACCATTTTAATACATTTTCTCCAAAGTTTATATTTGTATTGCTTGATGGATATGAACCAAATTGTTCAAAGTTATCGTTAATAATAGGCTTAATAAAAGCGGGTATTGGATGACGAGGTGAGCCAATTGATAGATCAATAATACTCTCTTTTGGAGTAATTCCAGACAGCAGATTTCTTGTTTTTTGAAAGGGTGAATCTGGTATTAAGTTAATCATAATTTATATCCAACCGACTATTAAAATTTATATTATCTATTTTGCTATATTATAAAGTTAATGTGGTTAAATCAGTGTTAATTATTAGAAATTTTTAAATAAAAAAAGGGCAGCTAAGCCACCCTTTTCCTAACAATAAATAAAATTTATTAGTTTTTTGTAAACTCTGGATATGCATCCATTCCAAGTTCAGATCTATCTAAACCCATAATTTCTGCTTCCGGGGTAACACGAATACCAATTGTCATTTTCATCACATACCAAAGAATAGCACTTACAGCTGAAACAAATATACCAACCGATACAATGCCTAATATTTGGCTTCCAAAGGTAATATCGGGATTAGTCAATGGAACAGCTATTGTTCCCCATATCCCAGCTAATAGATGAACCGGTATTGCACCTACAACATCATCTATTTTTAGCTTATCAAGCAATGGAACTGCAAAAACTACAATTAGACCACCAATTGAACCAATTATAATAGCCATTAATGGGCTAGGCATAAGAGGTTCTGCAGTTATTGAAACTAAACCAGCAAGCGCACCATTTAGACACATTGTTAAGTCTACTTTTTTGTAGAGTAACTGCGTTAAAATCAGTGCTGTGACAACGCCACCTGCTGCTGCAAGATTTGTATTCATAAATATCACTGATATTGATGAAGCATCTTCAAGTGAACCTAGTGCTAATTGAGACCCGCCATTAAATCCAAACCATCCTAGCCATAATATAAATGTACCAAGTGTTGCGAGTGGCATTGATGATCCTGGCATAGCATTTACTGAGCCATTTTCACCATATTTTCCTGCTCTAGATCCAAGGATTAGAGCACCCATTAAGGCAGCCCATCCACCAGTTGAATGTACTATGGTTGAACCAGCAAAATCACTAAATCCAGCTTCACTTAACCAACCACCACCCCATTGCCAAGCACCTTGTATTGGGTAGATAACACCGCAAAGAAGTGCGACAAAGATTAAGAAAGGCCATAGTTTAATTCTTTCAGCCAATGTTCCTGATACAATAGATGCTGCTGTTGCACAAAATACCATTTGGAAAAACCAATCAGATGCAGCGGAATAATCACCAGTATCTGCAGAAGGATCGGGTACTGCAAAAGCTGTAAAGCTTCCTATAAACCCACCATCAACTCCGTCGTACATTATGTTGTAACCAAGTAACCAAAACATCAGACCACCAATTGCATACAGAGCAATATTTTTTGTACATTGCATTGCTACATTTTTTGATCGAACCATACCTGCTTCAAGCATTGCAAAACCAGCTGCCATCCACATTACTAAAAAACCACCTATTAAAAATAATAGTGTATTAAATACGTAAGCTGTATCTTCCGCAGCAAAAGCTGGTTCGGAAGTTACAGCAACAAAGCCAGCAACTGCTAGCATGGGATAAATAAACTTACGATACATTTTTATACTCCTTAGTAAGAATTACAGTGCTTCGGCACCAGATTCTCCTGTTCTTATACGAACAGCTTTTTCAACTGGTGACACAAAGATTTTTCCATCTCCGATTTGACCTGTTTTAGCTGCATTTAAAATTGTATCCACCGCTGAATCCGATATTTCGTCAGAAACTACGACGTTAATCTGAATTTTGGGTAGAAAACTTACTTCGTATTCTGTTCCACGATAAATTTCAGTATGCCCTTTTTGGCGACCAAAACCCTTTACCTCGCTAACAGTAAGGCCCTGCACACCTAACTCAACTAGTGCCTTTCGGACATCATCAAGCTTAAAAGGCTTAATAATTGCCATAATGTGCTTCATATCAATACTCCTTATTATAATTAAAAATACGTACACTTATATATAATACAAGATGCGTGCCAACCCGGTCTTATTGCATAGTAAGACACTGTTATAAATAGATAATTTATTTTATATCGATAGAAGTAGAGGTAATTATATATTATATTGCCTAATTAATAGTCACTATATTTTGTATGCCTAATAATTAGGCACAGTATATCATCTAATGATACCTTCTTGCGCAACAGAGGCCACTAAAAGTCCATCTTGCGTATATATAGCGCCTTTTGCAATTGCACGCCCACCAAATGCTAGGGGGCTATTTTGAATATAAAGCAACCATTCATCGGCTTTGAAATCTCTATGTATCCATAGAGAGTGATCAAGACTAGCTACCATCACATCTTTATTAAATACCGATAATTTATGTGGCATAAGAGCTGTATCAAGAAGAGTATAATCGCTTGCATAGGATAGAATAGCATGATGCAATGCAATGGATTTTGGGAGTTTTTCTTTAAATTTCATCCATGTATATTGTTTTGGTTTTTTAACTCTTAGATTATATAAGTTTCTAGGGCTTACGGGTCTATATTCTATAGGTCTATTTCTATCCCAGATTGTTTTTATATTCTCAGGGAGTCCTTTTTTAATCATTTTTTCTATTAATTGATCTTCATTTAATAAATTATTGGGCCCTTTTATATTTTTAGGCATAGGGTCTTGGTATGAATACCCATTTTCTTTCTTATGAAAAGAAGCACTCATAAAAAAGATTATTTTATTATTTTGAAATGCTGAGATATTTCTTGTACTAAAGCTTCTGCCATCTTTAAGGTTTTCAACTTTAAAAATTATTGGAATTAAAGGGTTTCCTGGTTGTACAAAATACGAATGTAAAGAATGAAGTGTTAGATTATCGATTGTCTTATAGGCAGCTACGACACTTTGTGCCACTATAAGACCTCCAAATATTCTTTGCCATCCAGGTTCTAAAGAATCTGCTTTATATAGATTTTGATCTATTTCTTCTAATTTCAAATTAGAAAGTAGTTTTTTTTTAGCATTTTCCATAAAATTTCTAGGTATTGTTATTTACATTGAACTATAATAAATAAAATACACTAAATTTTTTAATAACACACTAAATTATATGAATAAAAAAACAATAAATGCGTCAGATATTATTGTAAAAGGTGATGGGATTGTATCTCTATTATTTGCCTTATCGCTGCAAAGTGGATTGGGTGATAGTTTTTCAATTTTGATTATCACAAATAAAGAATTCTCTACATTTAATGATAAAAAAAATGTTAGAACAATTTCAATATCCTTATCTACAGTTAATATGTTACGTGCTTTAGGGATTTGGGAAAGTCTAGTCGACCATACACAATGTATAAATGAAATTATAGTATCAAGTGTTAATAGAGATAATATCAATAGCGGATATCTAAATTTTAATTCAAATGTTAGCGGTGAAGCTGCTTCTTATACTATAGAAGAACATATTTTGAGAGACAAATTGCTAAGCATAATCGGTGCTAAGAGAAATATTAGATTTATTAATACTGAAGTTGACTCAATTTTACATAAGAAAAATACGATCCAGATAATAACAGACGAAGGTTCTCTCTTCGAAACAAAATTGTTTGTTGCTTCCGATGGCAGAAAATCAAAGATGCGTTCATTATTTGAAATAAAGGATGTCGGATGGGACTATAATCAAGCATCATTATCTGCTGTGATAGAGCATTCAAAAAAACATAATGGCATTGCGACAGAAATATTTTACTCAAACGGGCCTTTTGCAATTTTACCGATGAGAGGCAATAGGTCCTCAATGATTTGGACTATGCCAAAAGATGAAATACATGCATATAGAAATACTAACGAACTTTTTTTGAAAGATAAAATAAAAGATCATTTTGGTTATGACAGGGGAGAAATATTGCACATAAGTAACATTGGGATATTTGAATTATATTTTCAAATATCAAGAAAATTGATTGGAAAGAGATTCGCTTTGATGGGGGATGCGGCTCACACAGTACATCCTTTGGCTGGACAAGGTTTGAATATAGGGTTAAGGGACGCTGCAACATTAGCAGAAAAAATAGTTGATGCCGTGAGGTACGGGTTTGACTTTGGTTCTAGTTCTATTGTTGAGGAATATGAAAAAGATAGACGTTTTGATATTGTGTCGTCGGCTTTAGCATATGATAGTATAAATAAATTCTTTACAAATAAAGATAGAAATCTACATCAATTTGGTAAAATAGGCCTTGGTGTTATTGAGAAAATGCCTTGGGTAAAAAATATGTTTGTTCGTGAGGCTTCGGGATTAAATAGTTCAGGAGCAAGATTAACAAGAGGAGAGGCATTGTAATATTAGTCTTTAATTTTTCTTGCTTCTTCAACGAGCATAATTGGTATACCATCTTTAATTTGATAGGCTAATTTCGAACCTTTAGAAATTAATTCTTGATTTTTTTCATCATAAAACAAAGGTTCTTTTGATAAAGGGCAAACCAGCAGTTCAAGTAATTTAGGATTTATTGTATTTTTCATGGTTTCTTTTTCACTGTATAAAAGTTGTTTTGCTGGTGTTTCGCGAAGCGATAGCTATTTCGCTTAGAGCTATCAAAACCTCAGATCTTTTCTTAATATCAATTGCTTCTAATAGGGCTTGTTTTTCTTTTGCATTAAAAGGGCTTAGCATTGAGAATATATTGATAAGTATTTCCGTTTTTGTATCAGAAATCGCTTCCCAATCAGTTGTAAGATCATTCACATTTAAATACTCAGCAATAATTTTTAATATTTTCTTTCTTTCTGTATCACTTATTGTGTTAGTTTCCGATAGATCATCTAAATAATTATTATAGTTAACTTCAAATTTTCTATAGCTAGAATCAGTTTTAATTTCATTTAAGAGGGTAAATCTACATATTCCGGTTAATTTTACTATATATGTGCTGTCATCATTTTCAATATAGGTTGATATCTTACCAAGACAACCAATAGATTCAAGATTTTGCTCTTTCTTATTTGTTGTTTTAATCGATGGTTGAATTATTCCAATGAATCTATCTCCTGAAAGAGCGTCGTCAATCATAGAAATATACTTGGGTTCGAATATATTTAAAGGTAAAGTAGCTTTAGGTAGCAGCAGACATTTTTCTAACGGGAAAACAGATAGTACACTTGGAAAGGCACTAGAATCTATATTTTTATAAGTCACAGAATTTTCCTTTTTACGAAAATAGAATTGCAGATAATTTTCTTCTACCGCTGACACTTGTTTTTGAACCAAGTCCCCATGAATCAAAAAATTTTAAAAGTTGTTTTTGTGCTAATTTATCATTCCATTCTCTGTCAATTTTAATGGATTTTAATATAATATCAATTGATTCATCAAATTGTTCTATAGCATTTAATGCTAAAGCTAAATCAATCATCGATTGATGATCGGTAGGATTTTTTTCTATTTTAGCTTTTAATATATTAATATCCTCGTCTGACATAGTTATATGAGATTGTTTTTTAATTTCTATTGATGCACGTATTCTAATAACATCAATATTACTGTCTTTATTTTTTGGTACAGTATTAATTATTTCTTCTGCCTCAAGTATTTTCTTTTCTTTTAAATAACATTCAGCAAGGCTGCAGATAATTGAAATGTTTTCAGTATTTAATTCCAGCGCTTCTTTAAAAGAATTAATTGCCTCAACAGTATTTCCATTATCTTGATATTCTTGAGCTATTGATAGGATTTGATCAATTGAACTATCCGCTTTACCTGCTATCTTTTCTACGAAGTCTAAAATTTTATTCTCTGTGACGTTTCCCATAAAACCATCTACAGGTTTTCCATCCTTAAAAGCAAATACTGCTGGTATAGATTGAACGCCCATTTGACTTGCTATAGTCTGGTTCTCATCAATATTAATTTTTACTAATTTAATTTTCCCACTATATCGATGTGTTATTTTTTCTAATAATGGTGTGAGTTGCTTGCATGGTTGGCACCAAGGTGCCCAAAAATCAACTAGCACAACGGCAGATTTAGAAGATTCGATAACATCATCGGTAAAATTATGGATATTTGAATCTTTTATTATATCCAATGGTTTGTTGTCATTTTCACCTAATTTATCTTCTACAACCATGTTTACTGCCTTTATGTATAATATACTATTAAATATAATTAGTAATGATGCAAAATCAATCTAATTTCTTGATTATTTTTCTAGTAAAAAAAAATAAATAGATATATATTGTTCATAATTATGCGGGCGTAGCTCAGTGGTAGAGCACAACCTTGCCAAGGTTGGGGTCGTGAGTTCGAATCTCATCGCCCGCTCCAATTCTAAAAATTGTATAATAAGCAAAATATAAAGTTTAGATTTTTTATTAAATCATATACAATTAAATAAAGATATTGGGATATTCATTAAATGAAATCATACGATTTAATCATAAAAAACGGCCGAATTGTTACATCTACAGAAACTAAATATGCAGATATTGGTATAAGCGATCAAAAGATAATCGCTATTGGTAATAATTTAGTAAGCGCAAAGGAAACGATAGATGCATCTGGTAAATACATATTACCTGGTGGCATTGATAGCCATTGTCATGTTGAACAAAAGTCTGCATCTGGTTTAGTTAATTCCGATACATTTGAAAGCGCTACTAAAGCTGCTGCGCTTGGAGGAAACACGTCCATAATTCCTTTTGCTGCACAATATGAAGGTTTTACTTTAACAGAAACACTCCAAGATTATCATAAATTGGCTAAAAAGGGTTCAATAATAGATTATGCAATGCATATGATTATAGCTGGGCCAAATGATTACTTATTAAACACAGAATTACCAGAACAAATTAAATTAGGGCACTCTTCTGTTAAAATTTTTATGACATATGATCGTCTTAAAATTGAAGATATAGATATATTAAATATTTTTGAAAAAGCTAGAGCTATGAAAGCCTTTATATCTGTTCACGCTGAAAATCATGGCATGATTACTTGGATGGTAAGTAAATTGCTAGAAAAAGGCTATACACATCCAAAGTTTCATTCAGTAAGCCATCCTGTGGCAGGTGAAGTTGAAGCAATAAACAGAATTATAGGCATTTCTGAATTAATGGATCAACCAGTAATGATTTTTCATGTTTCTTCTGAAAAAGGTGTTGAAGTAATTCGTAAAGCACAAGCTAGAGGGATTAAAATATTTGCAGAAACTTGCGTTCAATATCTGACTCTAACATCGGATGCAATGGATAAGCCGGGTGTTGAAGGAGGTAAATGGATTTGCAGTCCTCCTTTAAGGAAAATTCGAGATCAAAATGCATTATGGGACGCAGTGAAGGATAATACCCTATGTTTAATTTCATCTGATCATGCTCCCTATAGCTTTGATAGCAATGGTAAGTTATTTAAAGGAAAAAACCCTAATTTTAAAGAAATACCAAATGGTATGCCAGGCCTAAATTGGAGACTACCAATTTTGTTTGATGAGATTGTAAGTAAAAGTAAAAAAAATTTAAACATCAATGATTTTGTAAGATTAACATCAACAACACCTGCGAAGATATATGGTTTGTATCCTCAAAAAGGAGATATAGAAATAGGTTTTGATGCAGATTTAGTGATATGGGATTCAGAGGTGATGACAAAATTATCAGATGATATGGTGGTTGATGGATCTGGATACAACCCATATTCAGGAAGAATAATAAAAGGCTGGCCAGAAATGGTTTTTTTAAGAGGTTCTGTTATTGTTTCTAACAATCAGGTTATTGCCAAGCCTGGAAATGGCAATTTTTTACCAACTAAATTAAGCCCTAATGTAAAGCCAAAGGGTGTTGTTGCAAGTGATCTATTAAAACAAAATAATTATGGAGCTATCCTACAAAGTTAATGTCTGAAATGTCTTTTTCCAGTAAATACCATCGAAACATTAGCGTCATCAGCAGCCTTAATTACTTCACTATCTCTCATTGATCCTCCAGGCTGAATAACTGCTGTCGCCCCGACTTCTACTGCTGCCTCTAGCCCATCAGAAAAAGGAAAAAAAGCATCTGAAGCAACAACACAACCGCTAGCTAGTGATTTGTCCATATTTAATATTTTTGATGCATAATCTGCTTTATAAGCAGCTATTCTAGACGAGTCTACTCTACTCATTTGACCAGCACCAATACCCACAGTAGATTGATTTTTTGCATAAATAATTGCATTTGATTTAACATGCTTAGCAATTTTGAAAGCAAAAATTAAATCTGATATTTCTTCATCGGATGGTATTTTTTTGGTAACAACTTTCAAATTTTCTTTTGTTATAATTAAATTATCACGATCTTGAATTAAGAAACCTCCAAAAACTGATTTTATAATTTTATTATCTACCTCTGAATTATATATATTATCCAATAAAAGTAATCTCAGGTTTCTCTTCTTTTTAACTATATTAATGGCCTCTGCTGTTGCGCTTGGAGCAATTATTACTTCTGAAAAAACTTTAATTATATTCTCGGCAGTTGAAGCGTCTAATTCTTTATTAGAAACAACAATACCACCAAAAGCACTAACCGGATCACAGCGTAGAGCTAGTTTGTATGCCTCGTTTAGATTTTTTGCAGATGCAACACCACATGGATTTGCATGTTTTATAATAGCTATAGTTGGTTGTGAGTTCTTAAAATCTAATATTAGTTGTAGTGCCGCATCTGTATCATTGATATTATTATAAGATAGCTCTTTTCCTTGTATCTGTTTCATCTGGCCTATCCCAGAATTATTATTTACAGAATAGAAATCAGCAGTTTGATGTGGATTTTCTCCATATCTTAATTTCTTATTCAACTGACCAGAGAGATTATAGGAATCTACATCAGAAGAATCAATTTGTTTGGAAAACCAATTAGATATTATAGAATCATACTTTGCTGTATGAGAAAAAGCCTTGTAAGCCAGTTTTAATCTTAAGCTATGACTAGTGCCCCCAAACTTATTTATATGATCGGTTATTTCTTGGTATGAATTTGAATCGGTAGCAATTGTTACCCTACTATGATTTTTTGCGGATGCTCTGATGATAGTTGGTCCCCCAATATCAATATTTTCAATAATCTTTTCAAAATCAGTGGTTGAATTAATGGTTTCTTCAAATGGATATAGATTTACAATAGCTAAATCAATAGTTGATATATTTAATCCATCCATTGTTTGTTTGTCTTCTTCATTGTCAACTCTTGATAATAATCCCGCATGAATAATTGGATGTAATGTTTTTACTCTTCCTCCTAATATTTCAGGATATTCTGTAATATCAGAAACTTTTGTTACCTTAATTCCATTGTCGCTAAGTAATTTAGCAGTACCTCCGGTAGATATAATTTCAACATTATTCTGAATTAAAAATTTGGCAAATGGTAACAAACCATTTTTATCATAGACGCTAATTAGAGCTTTTTTAATTTTTATATATTCTTTATCCATAGATTTCTTCTTTTTATAATGCGAGTAAGATTATACTATGCATCTATTTTTTCAATCATAGAAATAAAGAATCCATCATTTCCACCATTTTCTAATATATTGGGTAATATTCTTATATCACCCTTTAATGTAAGGGATGTATTAAATCCGTCTAAATGCATTGGATCAATTTTTTTTCTTCGTACATTTTTATTTTTTGATATAAATTTATCAATTTGCTCTTCTCCTTCTTCGGTCTCTAAAGAACAAGTGCAATAAACAACTACACCGCCATCCTTAAGCATTTTTATAGAAGATTCTAATAATTTTTTTTGAATATTCATACAATGTTCAAGATTTTTAATATTAACTCTATGCAAAATATCTGGATGCCTTCTTATTACACCGGTTGAGGTACACGGTGGATCTAGTAATATTATATCAGCTAAATTTTTAGGTTTAAAAGTTAACCCGTCATTACAGATTATTGTTGCAGTGAATTTTAATCTTTTAAGATTTTCAGTTAGTATTTTAATTCTATCTTTGTTTATGTCTAGAGCTGTTACAATAGCTCCATTATTGATTAGTCCAGAAGTTTTTCCACCAGGAGCAGCGCATATATCTATAATATTTTTATTTTTTATATCTCCTAGAATTTTTACTGGGATAGTTGCTGCCGCATCCTGAACCCACCAATCACCGGTGTCATAACCCTCAATATCTGGTATATAGGAAAAATTTTGTAGACGGACAGACCCAGATTTTGTCACAGTACCATTTAGTTTTTTTGCCCATTCTATAGGATTTTCTTTTACGGTTAGATCCAATGGTGGCTCTATGATTTGTGCAGAACATATTTGTTTTAATAAAACTTCCCCATACTGTAATAACCATCTTTTTTTTATCCACTTAGGTAGCATAAGGACAGGGTTATTATATTCTTTAATAAGCAATTCTTTCTCTAAACTTATCTTTCTAAGGATTGCGTTTACGAGATTTTTTAAAAATTTACCTTTATTTTGATTTTTGGTTAATCCTATAGCAATATTAACAACCGCATATGCAGGTGTATTTAAATAAAGTATTTGGCAGAGGCTAATGCAAAGAATATTATGCACAGAATGAGAATGGGTTTTTATTGATTTTTTAATATATTTTTCTAGGATTAATTCAATAACACTGTATCTTCTTAATGTTGTTAAGGCAATTAATCTTCCAAGTGAAATATCTCTCTTATCTGCAGACGAAAATGGTTTTTTCTTTATAATATTTTCTGTTGATTCTTGAAAATTTTTATTATCTATAGTTATGTTATTTATTATTTCGAGAGCAAAAGTTCTTGATATAGAACCATTCTCTTCTTTTGTATTGTAAGTCAGGATATAATCTCCATATTGTAATATATTATTATAGATTATATATAAACCTTATGAGTAAATATATGAATAAAGAAATAAATACTTTTTCTTCGGCAGCGCAAAGAGCTTTAAAGGAGGCTGAAGAAAGAAAGAAAAATGAAGAAAAAAATTCACTTCCAAAAGAAGTTAATGGCCCTAAAGGTTTAGAGCCCACAAGATATGGAGATTGGGAGAGAAAAGGAATAGCTTCAGATTTCTAATTACAAGTAGTTTATACTCTATGTATTTTTTCTATTGTCAATAAGATGGTCTACAACACTTGGATCTGCAAGAGTTGATATATCACCAAGGTTATTAAAATCATTCTCAGAAATTTTACGCAGTATTCTTCTCATGATTTTACCAGAGCGTGTTTTTGGTAGTCCCGATGCAAATTGTATATAGTCAGGAGTAGCAATTGGTCCAATAACTTTTCTAACCCATTTAACTAACTCATCGGTAAGATCCCCATTGGGTTTTAAATTATCCATTAGTGTAACGTAGGCATAAATACCTTGCCCTTTCAGTGGATGAGCGAAACCTACAACCGCTGCTTCAGTAACAGAGTGATGCGAGACTAGCGCAGATTCTATCTCTGCCGTCCCTAGTCTATGGCCAGAAACATTAATCACATCATCTACTCGACCGGTAATCCAATAATATCCATCTTTATCTCTTTTACACCCATCACCTGTGAAATACATATTTTGATAAGTTGAGAAATAAGTTTCTTCAAATCTTTTGTGGTCTCCATAAACTGTTCTCATTTGTCCCGGCCATGAGTCGGTAATAACAAGATTACCTTCGCTTTCTCCTTTTTGAACATTGCCATTTGAATCCATAATTTCTGGATTAATTCCAAAAAAAGGATATGTTGCTGACCCAGCTTTTTGACCGATTGCGCCAGGTAGGGGGCTTATCATTATTCCGCCTGTTTCAGTTTGCCACCAAGTATCGACGATAGGACACTTTTTTTCTCCAACAATATTGTAATACCATTGCCAAGCTTCTGGATTAATAGGCTCTCCAACTGTGCCTAGTAATTTTAATGAAGATCTATCAGTTGATGTAACAAATTGATCCCCTGCTCCCATTAAAGCTCTAATGGCTGTTGGTGCAGTATAAAATATATTAATTTTATGTTTATCAATAATATTCCAAAAACGTGAGGCATCTGGATAGTTGGGAATTCCTTCAAACATTGTTGTTGTAGCGCAATTTGATAATGGACCATATATCATATAACTGTGCCCAGTAATCCAGCCAACATCTGCTCCACACCAATATATATCATCAGGTTTATAATCAAAAATATATTGATGGGTTATTGAAGTATAAACAATATATCCTCCAGTAGTATGCAAAACACCTTTTGGTTTTCCAGTTGATCCAGATGTATATAGAATGAAAAGAGGATCTTCAGCATTCATTTCTTCTGGAGGGCAATAGTCACCAACATCTTTTTCTTCTTCGTGTAACCAAATATCTTTTTTTAAATTCCAGTTTATCTTATTCCCTGTTCTTTTGACGACTAAATTTTTTTCTACTATAGTACCTAGATCCTTAGCAATTTTTATTGCCTCGTCTACATTGTCTTTTAAAGGTATAGTTTTTCCACCCCTAATAGCTTCATCAGCGGTAATGACAATATATGACTTACAGTCATGTATTCTCCCAGCTAAGGCTTCTGGAGAGAATCCTCCAAATACAACAGAATGAATCGCACCTATTCTTGCGCAAGCCAGCATTGCAAAGGCCGCTTCTGGAATCATAGGCATGTATATTGTTATTCTATCACCCTTTTTTGCGCCAAGTTTTTTTAATACATTTGAGAACCGGCATACTGCTTCATATAGTTCTCTATAGGTGAATGATTTAGATTCATTAATGTCATCACCTTCCCAAATTATTGCAACTTTATTCGCATTTTTTTCTAAGTGCCTATCGATACAATTTTCACAAACGTTTAAAGTTCCGTCCTCATACCATTTTATACTAATATTATTTTTCTTATAGGATGTATTCTTTACTTTGGAATAGGGTTTTATCCATTTTATTCGTTTACCTTGCTCCCCCCAAAACTTATCTGGATCCTCAATGCTTTGTTTGTATAATCTATTATACTTTTCTTCGTTTATATAGGCGTTTTTTGCCCAATCATCTGTGACTTCATTTGATAAAGGTATTTTCATAAATAACTCCTCTGTTTTTATAATTCGTCCCTCAAGGGTCTTTTTAAAAGAGATGATATTGCCTCTTTAGCTGTATATTTATTATTTATTATTTGATGAACAGCCTCAGTAATAGGCATTCCGATATCAAGGTATTTAGAGATATGCATAACTGCATTTGTGGTATGAACACCTTCACTTAGTAGAGAGTAGTCTGTTATTGATTCTGATGACCCAATAAGAATCCCTAATTTTGTATTTCGAGATTTTTTATTTGTTGCCGTTAATACTAAATCACCGACGCCAGATAACCCATTAAAAGTCTCTTGTTTTGCACCTAACGCTATTCCAAATTTAGTCATTTCGGACAATCCTCGTGTAATTATAGACGCAACAGCACCATCTCCTAATTTATTGCCAATAGTTATTCCAGAGGCAATTGCTATTACATTTTTAAGAGCCCCACCGACTTGTACTCCAATTAAGTCCGTACTAAAGTAGGGGCGAAAGTACTCATTAGCAAAAATGCTACCAACCATATTAGCTAATTTTAAATCATGAGCTGCAATTGTTAGCGCTGTAGGGAGTTCTCTAACAATATCTTCTGCAAATCCAGGGCCTGATAATATAACAGGACTGCTATTTGGAAGGTTGTCCTTACAAATACTATCTAATAGCTTATTGATTTTATTATCTATTCCCTTAGAGGCTATTATAATTGGGTTGTTAAATATAGGATTATATTCTGCTATTTTGATGGTTAAGTAGTTAAATTCTTGTGCTGGTGCTGCATATATTAGTATATCCGAATCTAAGATAGCATTAAATTTATCTGTGATAATAATATTATCATTAATTTTTGCATTCAATAAATAAGGGCAATTTCTTGTTTCTTGCATCACCAAAGCTTTTTTAGAATTATAGTGCCAAAGTGAAACACTATGGCCATTTTTGCATGCTAATATAGCTATAGCTGTTCCCCAAGCCCCGGCTCCTATAATACCTATTTTTTTTTTCATTTAAGCTTTTACTCCTGCACCTATTGCTGTTTTAGCATCTGGATCCAACGGCCACCTTGGTCTAACTTCAATCGATAAATTATCTATATAGTTTTTTGAGAATCTTTCTGCTCCTGCCCAGGCGACCATCGCCCCATTATCAGTGCATAAATCTTGGGGGGCAACATGTAATGTAATTCCAAGTCTAGTTGAAAAAGTATCTATAGAATTAAATATTGTTTTATTGGATGCAACTCCTCCTGCAATTACCACGTTGGGCTTTGTAATATTAGGATTTTTTATTTTAAACAATTTAATACTACCTTCAAGTTTATTTATTATAACACTAATTACAGAATCTTGGAAAGATGAGCATATATTTTCAGCTTCTTTTTTAGTTAAAGGGATAGATTTTTCTATCTCTCTCCTAACAGCGGTTTTTAATCCAGAAAAGGAGAAATTTAAGTCTCCTGAATGTATTAAAGGCCTTGGAAATTTTATTTTTTTAGAATCTCCTTTTTTTGCATAATCTTCAACTATTGGTCCACCAGGATAACCTAAGTTTAATAATTTTGCTACTTTATCATAAGCTTCACCAACAGCATCATCTATTGTTGTACCAAGGCGTTCATATTTTCCAACATCATTTACTATTAATATTTGAGTATGGCCTCCAGAAACGAGCAATAATAGGTATGGAAATTCAATTCTTTTGATTAGCCTAATAGTCAGCGCATGTGCTTCAAGATGATTTATGCCTACTAAGGGCAAGTTTTTGGCGATTGATAGAGCTTTAGCTGTTGTTAGTCCAACAAGTAGGCCGCCCTTTAAACCAGGTCCAGCGGTTACGGCGATAGCATCAATATCATCAAAGCTCATTTTTGCCTGATTTAAGCTCGATTTAATAACATTTTCAATTGTACTTATATGAGATCTTGCTGCTATTTCTGGAACAACGCCTCCATATTTTTTATGTTTTTCTATTTGTGAATTAATTATATTAGATAGAATTATACCTTGACCATCATTTGTTCTTTGTACAATAGCCGCCGCTGTTTCATCACAACTTGTTTCTATTCCTAAGATTGTTAAAGCATTATTGTTCATATTTTTTTTTTATGATTGTTATTAGTTTAGAATTGTTATAAATCAATAACTTTATACGTAATAATATTTTTCATTTTAATCAATATTATTAATTTCTTTAAAATAAAATCGATGACCTCTTATGAAAAATCAAGAATCTAACCATGGTAAAATTATAATAGGAACTCGTGCATCTCCATTAGCATTAAAACAGGCAAAATTAGTCTCTTCTCAACTTATTATGAATAATACAATAAATAAAGAAGATATTATAATAAAAACTATTAACACTACAGGAGATATTATTAACAAAAATAGCTTAAATCCATTTGATGGAAAAGGTTTGTTTACAAAAGAAATTGATAGAGCTCTAATTGATGGAGAAATAGATATTGCAGCCCACTCCGCTAAAGACATAGAGAGCGGTTTGATTGAAGGAATTCAAATTTCAGGCGTTTTGGTAAGAGATGACCCAAGAGATGCACTTGTTTCTTTAGGTAATGTAAAATCTATAGAAGATTTAAAAATAAATGCATTGGTAGGAACTTCATCGCCGCGCCGCGCTGCTATAATAAAATCTCTGAGACCAGATATAAGAATAAAAGATTTTCGGGGTAATTTTGATACAAGAATAAGAAAATTAGAAGACAATGAAGTGGATGCAACTATTCTCGCGATGGCTGGTATTAATAGATTAGGTTTTAATAAGAATTATATTTCTCCAATTGATGTTAATAAAATGATACCTGCTGCTGGACAGGGTATTATTGGACTTATTACTAGAAAAAATGACAATAGAATTAATAAAATAGTTGATGGGATAAATGATAAAGTTACGTTTTTATTAGCTAAAGCAGAACGATGCGCCGTTTCTGTTTTGGGGGGGTCATGCATGCAACCAATCGGTGTTAATGCAACTATTGAGAACGAAAACATTATCAACATTAGAGCAATGATAGCAAATGAAGATGGATCCAAAATTTTTAGCATAAACAAAAAAGATTCTATTCATAATTACAAAGAATTAAGTTATAATATAGGAATATCTTTGTTAGATTATTACAATGAACACTTAATTAAGTAGGTACATTCTTTATGAGACTTATCTTAACAAGGCCCATAGATGATTCTTTGTATCTTGCTAGCATAATGAAAAGCAAGGATCACGATTTTTTAATTGATCCTATGTTAGAGATTGAATTCATAGATAATAATTTTGATACAGAAGAATTTAATTGTTTTATTCTTACAAGCAGGTACGCTGCCCATTCATTGCTAAAAATATATAATATTAATAAACTGAAAAATAAAATATTTTTTTGTATCGGCGTTGCAACAAGGAATATATTAGCAAATTCTGGTTTCAAAAACATACATCACGCAAACGGAACCTCAGAAGATCTATTAAAAATCATCACTAATTTTTCAAGGAAAGATAATAAATTTCTTTACATAAGAGGTGTAGATATAAACTGTGATATATGCAAAATACTAAATAACTCAGGAATATATGTTAGAGAAGAGGTTACTTATAAAGCTAATCCTGCATTGGCATTGTCAAGAGAAACAGTCTCTGCAATAGACGGTAATAATATAGATGGGATAATTTTTTATTCGAAAAGAACTGCAGAAATATTTATAGATTTAATCAAAATAAATAAATTAAGTAATAAAACGTCAATAATTTGCGCGTATTGTTTATCCGAGGACATAGCAGGCATATTAAGAGAATTTAATATGGAAGTGAAAGTAGCAAAATATCCGATGAATGATGAGATCATTAGATTGATAAATTAAACTGATTTATATTATAAAAAAGAGAAGTGTATCGATAATATGGGCACTAAAAAACCTAACGTAACAATTGACACTGTTGTAAAGAATGGAGAGCGTGATTCCATTGATAAACAAGATATAAATAAACAATTTAAGGAAGGATTTTTTAAACAAATCGTTAAAAGTTTTATAAAAATTACTATAATATCTACCTTATTCGTTGCTACCCTATTTTTAATTTACTTTTTTATATTTAAAGGAAGCTCTTTTGATATTCTTGTTAGTGGTAATAAAATTGATTTAAATGCCAATGGTATAGTGCGTATAGAAAAAAAATTAGCGACTGCAGAGGAAAGGTTGACTGGATTACAATCTCTTGAAAATAAAATTAACCTACTTGATACTAAAATAAATATTTTTATAGAGGATTATAATATTAATCCTCTTGGAAATAATCTAGAAAAATTTAATTTAATAGATAACAAGATAAATAACGTATCCTTAAAAATTGTATCGCTAGAAAAAGAGATGGAAACGTCAGAAAATTTATCTATTGATAAAAAAAACTCAAAGAAATCAAACAATATAGACTTAATTGAGCCGAAGGAATTATTAATAACAACAGATTCTTTATTAGATAAAGTAGATAAGGATAACCAAGATTTAGTGATATTGAAGAAGCAGATTTATCAATTGACTGAGGACTTAAATAAAAGAAATATACTTACAGCAGAATTATTATACAAAGATATACTTAGTAATGCAGAATTGAATAACTTTTTTGTCAACGAAGTAATAGAATTAAAAAAATTATTTCCAGGTCTCACTAATATTAAGAGAATAGAAATTCTATCTAATAAAATAATTCCAACAAAAGATACTTTGCTTAAAGACTTAGATAAATTGCAGTTAATTGATATTCCCAAAATAGAGGGCAATAATGACGTAATGTCAAAATTTTTGAACAAAGTATCAAAAGAGATAACAATACGTCGTGTTGACAATGGTATTGAAAATATTAGCCTAAGTGACGTTAGAAATCATATTATTGATGACAATATGGAAGAAGCAATTAGTTTGATTACAGAATTATCATCAAATAATATAACCAAAGACTGGATAATAAAAGCTAACTCTAGACTAGAATTTTTAACAGAAATAAAAATTTTAAATAATTATATATTAGAGCAAAAAAATAAGAAATTTATTTTAAAGGATAATTTCTATGAGTAAAATAATTAGCTTTTTACTCGTTGTATTATTTGGAGCTTTTTTAATTTCATGGATGTCAGATTATCCGGGTTTTGTCCTGCTTAATTGGGGTAACTATGAAATAACGGTTAGTTTATTGATTTTATTTCTTGGACTCTTTGCATTTGCAATTTTTATAATATTGGCTTGGGTGTCTATTAATTGGATTTTTAATATACCCAGATGCATTAAGAATTATTATTCAAAGAAAAATTATAAAAAGGGTGAAGACGCACTATCAAGAGGCATGATATCTGTTGCAGCAGGAAATTTTATTGATACAGATGAACAAATTAAGAAAGTAGATAAATACATTAAAGACAAAGAGAACCCATTCGTACTTATTTTAAAAGCACAAAATGCTACTCTAAAAGAAGATCGCATAAGTTTAAAAAATATTTTTGAAAATATGACAGAATATGAAGATACAAAGATTTTAGGAATGAGAGGATTGTTTTCGCTTTTGAAAAATGAAGAGGATATTCAGAAAACTAGAGATTTATTGACGAGTGCTATCGAGTATAAAAAAGATGAACCTTGGGTTCTCGAGGCAATATTAGATTTTGATATATTAGATAGAAATTGGGGTGCCGCGCAAAAAACTATAGAAATGCAATTAAAAAATAAGATAATAAATAAGAAAATTGCAAATAGAAAAAAAGCAGTTTTGATGACTGCAGAAGCACAGACCCTTGAAGAAAATGATGTTGAAGCTAGTTTAAAAATAGCAATTGAAGCAAATAAATTAGAACCAGATTTAATTATCTCCTCTTCCATAGCTGCAAGAATTTACTCAGATAAAGGTCAGTATTCAAAAGCAGATAGGATAATAGAAAGATCATGGAAAATCCATCCTCACCCAGATCTTTCAATTATATATAGCTATATTATACCAGGAATTTCGCCAAAAGAACGACTTTCTAGAATTGAAAATTTAATCAAGAAAAGCCCCAAAGGCAACATAGAATCTGCTATTTCGTTAGCAAACGCAGCCATTCAAAGCCTTGATATTGAGAAAGCAAGAAAAGCACTTATTCCATATATTGATAATGATATTGAGAAAAGAGTTTGTGTATTAATGTCTGAGATAGAGGCAATAGATAGTGGAGACCAAGGAAAAATTAGAGAATGGTTGGTAAGGGGACTAAATGCAATGAGCGATCCAGTTTGGTATGCGAATAATTATATTTCACCAATGTGGCTTCCTGCTTCCCCTGTCACAGGTGAATTGGATGTATTTAGATGGGGAAATATAAAGGAACCAATAAGAATTGCTTATAAAAATAAAGCTGCATTAAGCAATAATATGACAGAAATTAATAAAACAAAAAAGACAAAGGATTTTTCTGAACAAACTGACACTGATCATAAAAAAAGTAATTTGAATTCTAATTCAAAGGAGAGGTTAATTGGTTTAGAAGAAGATTATAAAGAAAACAGTACTTTATTGGATAAAGAATCTTTAAATCAAGACTTTATTCATTCACCTGATGACCCAGGTGTTGAACATCCCAATGATAAAGTCGATTAATGGTATAGATTATATTCTGTAAATAGTTTAAAATAAAACATATATGATAGTTTGAACATGTTGGTTTAAGGTCGTTGTAGCTCAGATAGCAGAGCAACGCATTCGTAATGAGTGGTTCTGTGGTTCAATTTCCCCGGAGGCATGATTTACATTTATAGGAGAATAATATGAAATATAATCTATTAGGCAGATCAGGTTTAAAGGTGTCGAATCTTGCTATTGGAACAATGAACTATGGTAATGCAGATTCATCACAAGCCTTGTTCTCGTTAGGGGTAAAAGAGGCTAAAAAAAATATAGATCTTTGTATAGATGCGGGTATAAATTTAGTGGACACATCTGATGGTTATGCGAAGGGAGCATCGGAAGAAGTATTAGGAGAAGCTATAAAAGGAAAAAGAAATGATCTTTTAATAGCTTCTAAAGTTTGGAATCCAATGGGTGACGGCCCTAATGATATAGGCTTATCACGTCATCATATTATATCAGCATGTGAGGCGAGCTTAAAAAGATTAAAAATAGATCATTTAGATATTTATTTAGCACATAAATGGGATGGAATGACACCTCTTGAGGAGGTTATGGAAGCATTCGATAGTTTGATAAGAACTGGTAAGGTTAGATATATTGGTTGTTCAAATTTTTCTGGTTGGCATCTGATGAAATCACTAGCTGTTGCAGACAAAGATTCAAGGCAGAGATTTATTTGCCAGCAAATACACTACACATTACAGTCTCGAGAAGCAGAAAATGAGTTGGTACCTATTGCTATTTCTGAAGAATTAGGAACATTAGTTTGGAGCCCATTAGCAGGTGGTTTGTTAACTGGGAAATACAAAAGGGGAGAATCTGGTCCAAAAGGTTCTCGTCATTTTGAAAGAAAATGGAAAAATCCTCCTATTCATGACGAAGATAAACTATATGATATAATTGATACAATTATTGACATTGCTAATAACAGATCTGTTCCTCCCTCGCAAATATCTCTTGCGTGGTTACTTAGTAGACCGACTATAACTTCATTAATCATTGGAGGAAGAAGCGAGAAACAATTTAATGAAAATCTTCCAGCAGCAGATTTAATACTCAGTGATGAGGAGTTAGAAAAATTAAATAAGGTTAGTAAACCTAAGTTATTGTACCCATATTGGCATCAACAATTTATGGGAAAAGAGAGATTTTCTGAAGCTGATTTGGGTTTGCATAAATGGCATATGGGTAATTAACCCAATGCTAAATATTTACAATTGATATGCAGAGTTTTACTGAAGCTTTTAATTTAGCGTCAACGTTACTTCTAGAAGGGAATAAGGAGCTATTAGAAATAGTTTTTCTTTCTTTAAAAATTTCAACGTTATCAACGGTTATAGGCTGTATGATAGGTTTTCCTCTTGGAGCTATAATTGTTGTTTATAGATTTCCAGGCCGTAGATTCACAATATTAATGATTAATACATTAATGGGACTACCTCCAGTTGTAGTTGGTTTGGGTGTATATCTTTTGTTATCAAATGCAGGACCGATGGGTAATTTTAAGCTTTTGTATACACAAATAGCCATGATAATTGCTCAGACAATACTTATTACACCAATTGTTGCTGCTTTAAGTAGGCAGGTGGTAGAAAGCCTCTATGAAGAGTACGAAGAGTTATTTAATTCCTTATTAATAACAAAGGCTTCAGCTATTTTTGCTTTATTATGGGATGCTAGATATAGCTTATTAACAATTGGATTGGCTGGTTTTGGTAGGGCTATATCTGAAGTTGGCGCTGTTATGATAGTAGGAGGGAATATTGCGCATGTAACCAGAGTCATGACTACTGCTATTGCTTCAGAAACAGCAAAAGGAGATTTAGCATTAGCCTTAGCTTTAGGGATGATTTTGATATCAATAACCTTTTTAGTAAATGGTTGTGCCATGTGGCTCAGAGCTTCAAAGTATTTTTCAAACGAATGATTGTATAATTTAATGAATAGAAACGATGAAAATAAATTTTTAACAGACTCTGATGATATTTTCCCTATATCTATGGTTAATGTGACGCTTAATATTGATAATAAGCAATTGATTTATAATGTGAATATAAACATTAATAACGATGGCTTGACCGTTCTTATGGGATCAAATGGTTCTGGTAAAACGTTAATGTTAAAATTATTACATGGACTTATTGTTCCAAGCACGGGATATATTTTGTGGAATAATCAAAAGCTTAATTATAAAATAAAGTTACAACAGAGTATGGTTTTTCAAACTCCAGTTCTTCTAAAAAGATCTGTTGCGGATAATATAAGCTTTGTCTTAAATAGGAAAATGAGATCAAAATACCAAATTGATGACGTATTAGAGAGAGTTCATTTGTTGGAATTTAAAAATCGTGCCGCAAGATTGTTGTCAGCAGGTGAGAAGCAGAGATTAGCTTTGGGAAGAGCACTGGCAACCGAACCAAAATTACTATTTTTGGATGAGCCTACTTCCAATCTAGATCCGGCTACAACTAAATTTGTTGAAGATACTGTAAAAAAAGTTAGTAAAAATAAGACAAAAGTAATTTTTGTTACCCATGATATACATCAAGCAAAGAGAATAGCAGATGATATAATTTTTATTGATAAGGGAATAGTGATAGAACATACAAATTCAAGTGATTTCTTTAACTTAAGAAATTCAGTAAAGGCAAAGTCATACCTTGCAGGGAAAATATTTTTATAGATAATTATTTGTTTTTAAAATGAGATGCATATGAAGAGATATTTATATTTTGTGTTTGGTATATCCGTCTTGCTTTATTTTGTTTTTACAAATATTGATGATGAACAAGATCATATAATTTTACAAGCAACAACATCAACGGATAATTCAGGTTTTTTTAGTTACATACTCCCTTTGTTTGAGCAAGATACCTCAATAAGAGTGGATGTAGTTGCTGTTGGAACTGGTCAGGCTATTAAAAATGCTAAAAATGGAGACGGAGATTTATTATTAGTTCATGAGAAAGAGTTAGAGGAACAGTTTGTTGCAGATGGTTATGGAAGCAAAAGATTTGATTTAATGTTTAATGATTTTATATTAGTGGGACCCGTTGATGATCCTGCTAATGTTAGAGATGCAGATAATATATATAAAGCTTTTGAAAAAATACATCAAAAAAGAGCAAAGTTTCTATCAAGAGGTGATAATTCAGGTACACATATTAAAGAGTTAAAGATTTGGAATGAAGCAGAGATATACAATCTTAGCATAGAACAAGAATGGTATTTTGAAAGTGGAAGCGGTATGGGCGCGACTCTTAACATGGCTGTCCAAAATTCAGCCTATACTTTATGCGACAGATCAACGTGGATATCATTTAAAAATAAAAGTAACCATACAATACTTTTGGCGGATACAAAAAACTTAATTAATAATTACGGTATCGTATTATTAAATGAAGATAAATATCCTAAATTGAATCATAGCGGAGCAAGGAAACTATCAGAATGGTTGTTGTCTAAAAAAGGACAAAGTGCCATTGAAGGTTTTAAAGTTAACAATCAGCAGATGTTTTTTACTCAATAAATATTATAATCTTAAATTAAGCTATTTCACAAGTCATATCTTGACCACAACACATTGGTGATTTTACTTTACCATGTCCATTTACACACTCACTTATATGCACACTTGATCCATCAGGTTTTGTAATAGTGCTATGAGAAAGTTCGGTTTCGCATTTACCACAAGTCATTACACCTATACTCATTCCACATTTTTCACATTCATATTTTGCCATTTTAAAAATACCTTTTAATAATAAAATTATTTGAATAATAAATCAAAAAAATCAATTAGCCAAGTTTTTACATGCATATCATACAATAATCTGCCCTCAAAATGTTTCTTTCTTTCTTGAGCTCCAGGTAATTGTAATCTACTCTCTGCTTTTACTAGCCATCTGTGTATCATTGCTAATGTTAATTCTGTATGGAATTGTATTCCATAAATACTATCTTCTATCCTAAATGCTTGTGCCTCACCCGTTTCTCCTACAGCTAATAAATCACAGGATTTTGGTGGTTTCATCCATTCCTTATGCCATTGATGAACATACGGAGGCCAGCTAATAATTTCCCCCCCTGAATCTGTTGGATATATTGGATAATGGCCTATTTCAACAAGGCCACTTTTATTTTTACGAACACTCCCGCCAAGAGTACACGCTAATAATTGTGCGCCTAAGCAAATTCCAAGAAATGGTTTTTTTTCTTTTATTGGAATATTAATCCAATCTTTTTCATAATTGATAAAATCATTATCATCATTAGCGCTCATTGGCCCGCCAAACATAATTGCACCAATATGATTTTCAAGTGTGTTAGGTAATTGGTCACCTAAAGCAGGCCTACGTATATCTAATTTAAAACCACGTGATTGTAATAATAATCCAATTCTTCCTGGCGTAGAGCTAGCCTGATGAAGGATTATAAGTACTTTTTTTTCAATTATCATGGTTAAAGATTTTCAATTACCTTTGATTTAAGATTCATTCTATCTCTTGTTGAAATCCCAATTAATTCAGCAGTACGCCAGACTAAATTATTTTCATACGGATCAAAATTTTTATCTACTGCAACAATTGTCCACATCATTTCAATAATAATTTTTCTTTCTTCTTGATTAAGATTTTCTTTGATTATCTTTGTAAATGAATAAAGGTCAACTGCGTTCGATTCTCTTAATTTTGCTTCTCTTAATACATTCAACATATCATTATCAGTTATATTAAAATATTTTTTAACTAACTCTTTTATTTTTTTCTCTTCTAAAATTGCGAAATCATCATCAATTGAAGCGGCTCTTATTAATAAGCCGGTAATTGATATTTGTAATTCTGTTGGTTTTGTGATGTCTAGAGATTTTTCTGAATTGTTACTGCTAAAAATTTTATTTAAAAATTTAATCATGAATTTCCTACGATCTGTAAAGCTATAATTGTTAGTTAAACTATAGAGTATAAATTATAATTATAATGTCAATAAATTGATTGTTATTATAATATATAATTATCTATATAATTATTATGAGGAAGCAAGCCCTTGAAAATTTCTAAAAAAATTTCTAAAATAGGCATTATCGGTTATCCCATTACACATTCTTTATCTCCACTAATTCATCAATACTGGTTTGAGAAATACAATATAGATGGAGAATATCTGTCTTTAGAGGTTGCTCCAGATTCTTTGAAATCTTTTTTTGAAGATATTAATCAATATAATTTACGTGGGTTTAATATTACAATACCGCATAAAGTTAATGCATTAAATTACGTTGACGAAATAGATCAAAGTGCCCAGGCTATAGGTGCAATTAATTGTATAACTATTAATAACGATAAGAGTCTTTTGGGTGCTAACTTCGACGCAAAGGGTTTTATGGATAGTTTGATAAGTAATTATTCAGAAAATATTTTTAACAAAAAACCTGTTGTTGTTGTTGGTGCTGGTGGAGCTTCAAGAGCTATTCTATATTCTCTTATAAATTATGGAATAAAAGAGATAAGGTTATCCAATAGAACTTATGAAAAATCTGAGATTTTAAAAAAATATTTTGGAAGTGTAATTAAGATAATACCGTGGGATGAAAAAGAAAGATCTTTAAATGATTGTGGTCTTTTGATTAATACTACCAATCAAGGGATGTTGGGAACCGATCCTCTCGATATGGATATTTCAGGCTTACCAAGAGAAGCTATTGTTATTGATTTAATATACAATCCAATTGATACAGATTTAATTAAAAGAGCTAGGTTACAAGGAAACAAGACATTAAATGGTCTGCCAATGTTGGTATATCAAGCTGTTCCAGCCTGGGAAGTATGGTTTGGAATCAAACCCGATGTAACAAAAGATTTGTTACATCTTTTAAAGAAAGCCCTTCAGTAAAGGGTAAATTATTTTATAAAATATCTTTCTTTAAAGATTGATATTTGTTGCCAATAATATTTTCTATAGATCTAGCTGCTATCATTACTTCTTCTTCTTTATTTTTTGCTCCTATTATTTGTAATCCTATAGGTATTTGATTGTTATCAAGAGCAACAGGAATTGTAACTGCACAAAGACCTAGAAGATTAATGGGAGAAGTGTTTCTTAAAAATGCTGAGTTAGCTTTTGAGTATGCCCCGACCTCAACTAAATCAGCAACTTTTGGCGCTGATATAATAATGGTTGGTGATAATAAGAAATCTATTTCATTAAATAATAAATGTATTTTATTACTTAATACTTCTAACTCTTTCACTCTTTTTATGTATTCAATTGCAGGAAAACTACTTATGTCTTTAATTCTGTATGCGACATTAGGGTCAAGTGTTTTTTTAAACTCTATCATTTCATTATTTATAAAAGATCCAAATTCTGAAGCTGCAAGACCCCCTTTTAAAAAGAGAGCATGGGATTCTTTAATTTCACTCGATTGAATAGCTGTGATTTTATTTTGATTTCTGGATGATATTTTATCAAATACTTTTAGTATTTCTTTATTAATATAGGGGTCGCATTCTTCGAAGAACCAATCAACAAGTCCATATTTATAAGAATTATTAATATAGTTATTAATTTCATTAATATTTATTTTAGACTTTATCTTTGAATGCTTATTTATTTCTAAGAATGAAAAAAATAAATCTTCTACAGTGTTTGTTAATATTCCAGCTGTATCGAGACTAGTGCTTAGCGGCACAATTCCATAAGTAGACCATCTCCCAACGGTTGTTTTGAGACCAACGTTACCTGTTATTGAAGCCGGAATTCTTACTGAACCTGCGGTATCACTCCCCAATGCAATCATTGCTGTCCCTGTTTCCAGACTAACACCAGCTCCTGCACTAGAACCTCCAGGAACGCGATGATTTTTTGAGTCCCATGGGTTTATTGGAGTTCCCCAGTGAGGATTAATTCCAAGTCCCCCAAAAGCAAATTCAACTGTATGCGTTTTTCCCGTGATAAGAGCGCATTGCTTTTGAGTACTTTTTACTACAGGACCTTCTGCTTCCCATTTTATAGGTAAAGCTGATGGCGTACCGGCATATGTCTTGTAGCCATTTACACCATATAGATCTTTAATAGATATTGGAATACCCATTAATTTTCCACAATCAATACTCTTATTGATTTTTTTGTTTACTGCCTTTGCTCGATTTAAGATTTTATCAGGATCAAATTCTCTATAGGCATTAAGACTTGATTTAGTGTTAGAATAATTTTCTATTACTTTTTCTGCTATATCAATAGGAGAAAGGCTCCTATCTCTGATGCTTCTATAAAGATCTAGTAAATTATATTTTTTTTTATTAATTTTTAGCATTTTAATCTATACATTAAATTATAAGAATGAATTATAGTTTAGTAAGTAATAATATCATTATAATATAATATAATAAAATTAAAAGAATAGGATAATAAAAAATGTCACATAGTGTTATCGATACAAAAGACAGAGGTAGTCAGTTAAATAGATATGGACCTACTTCAGGTAGAGTTGTTTCAACTGATCCAATTAGGTTAAAAACAAAAACTATAGACACGCATGCCCATATACTCATACAAGAAGCCCATGATTATATTGCACCATTATATAATTTAGGGGATATCCCATTTGTGCATAATTCAAGTACAGAAACCCTGAAGATACAAAAAACTCAAGATGAAGAAAGAACAATTGCTTTAACTTCTATCGAGGACAGAATTAATGTTTTGGATACACAATGCATTGATATGCAGGTTTTAGCTTCAGTGCCAAATCAGTGCTATTATATGGCAAAAGGCGAGGATGCTGCTAAGGTTTCACGTTTAGTTAATGATGGAATTGCAAGATGGGTTGAAGAAAAACCAGATAGATTCGTTGGTTTAGGAACAGTTCCTTTGCAGGAAATGGATATTTGTCTTAGTGAGTTAGACTATATAAAGAACGAATTAAATTTTAAAGGTGTTCAAATTTTAACTAATGTTAATGGCAAGGAAATATCAGACCCTATATTTGATCCATTTTGGGAAAAAGCTGAAAAATTAGGATTAGTTGTGATGCTGCATCCTTTAGGATTCTCACATGGGGAAAGATTTTCTGGATATTACTTTACTAATGTAATTGGAAACCCATTAGATACATCGGTTGCTTTGCATTATATAATATTTAACGGTCTATTAGAAAAATTTCCTAATTTGAAGATTTTCGCAGTTCATGGAGGTGGATTTTTACCAGCGTACTCAGGTAGAATTGACCACGCATGGGGCGCAAGAAAAGATGCAAAGGGTAATCTCAATAAATTACCCTCTGAATATCTATCAATGATTTATTTTGATACTACTGTATTTACAAGGCATCAGTTAGAATACCTTATAAAAATATATGGAGATAAGCATATTGTTCTAGGAACAGATTATCCTTATGATATGGCAGAATATTATCCAATTGAACATATCGCTACAAGTGAGCTAACAGATGATCAAATATCAAATGTAGCTGGCAAGTCTGCCTTAGAATTATTCAGTATTAAATAAATTAGATGCTTGTTAGTAGGCGTGATTTACTATCATCTTTTTTATTGTTAACATTATCAGGCGCATATTTCCCGCTAATTTGGGGGGTATGCGCTCCTTGAAGCTTTAATTCTTCAATGTGCTCTCTTCTTGTTATTCTTGCCCATTTTCTATTTAATGGATCTGTAATGTTAATTTTAAGCTTTCCAATTTTTTCAACTTCCAACTCTATTTTATCACCATCCATAAATGGATTTAAGCCCCTGTGATTAGTCCCTGTTGCAATAATGTCTCCCGGTTGCAATACGTGGATTGAGCTAAGCCATTCGATACATCTTGGTATATTATGAGCCATATCATCGGTATTAAAGTTTTGCATAACCTGCCCATTATTTTTTAGAGTAATTTGCAGATTTTGAGGATTTTCTATTTCATCTTTTGTTACTAGGTAAGGTCCTATTGGAGTGTAGCTAGCTCTTGATTTCATTGAAAAGAAGAAATTTGAAGCTAGTAGACCTCTTGCAGACCCATCGATAAAGTTTGTGTAACCAAACACATAATCCATAGCTTCTGAAGCCTTTATATTGTGAGCTTTTTTACCTATTACAAGTGCTAATTCAGCTTCGCCTTCAAATACTGTTGCGGGTATATCGGTAAGTTCCATAGTATCACCGTCTCCAATTATTGTACTTACTGCTTTGTGGAATGCATTTATTGGTGCTGGTTCCGCTCTAGTTCCATCTTCCATATAATTTACAGCCATACAATCTATATTTGATGGCCTAGGTGTTGGAGCTCTTAATGTAACTTTGTCTATATTAATACCACTAGCTGTTTTTGTGAAATTTTCTATTTTTACTTTATAATGATCAAAATTTTCAATTAAACCATTCATTAAGTCTAGTGTGTCTCGATGAGGAATGTCTAATAAAATATCTGTAATATCAATTACAATATCATCTTTCAGTACGCCTAATCTGTAGTCATTAAAATATAATAATTTCATTTAGTTGTTCCTTTTAAATTTTCATATCATCTTCTGTTACATCACCTAGGTAAACATAACCTGTTTCTTCGACACTGCCAGCTCCAATGTATAATCCAACAGCCACTATAGGTTCGCTATCACTTAGATTATAGAGCCAATGTTCTACTCCTTTTGGGATATAATGGAAATGCCCGCCTCTAACTTCTACTTTTTCATCACCAGCCCCAGCTAAACCATGACCTGAGATTATATAATATATTTCTTCACAATTTTCATGCATATGTTTTTTATGGACTGCTCCTGGCATAAACGTGGCGTGAAAAACAGTTGTAGAGGAACCATTTTTTTTACTTATAGGTAATCTAAAATCGGTTATTGACCAACCTTCTTTCTTATTCATTTTTTCTGGCTCTATGTCATCTAAATGAACAAGTATTCCTTCATTAAATCCATTTCTTGGCATTTCTAGATCTTCTTTAGTTACGGGTCCACAAAATTTATATCCAGAATCAGCAACATCTTTTGCGCCTATATAGAATCCAATTACTTCGGCGTCATCATCTTGAGTTTCGTTATGAAAGAAGTGCTCAGAATTAGCTGGCATTACTCTGCAATGACCTGCTCTAATATTTGCCCTTCCATCACCTTGGCCAACAACTCCATTTCCTTTTAGGTATATTGCCACTTCTTCACTCTTAGTGTGTAGATGTTTATTATGAGTTGAACCTGATTTAAAAATAGAATGAAAAACAGTAGTAGAGCTTCCACATTCTCCTGTTATTGGTAATCTAAATTCAGATATGTGCCATCCATTCTTTTCTTCCATATTTGTGATTGGTACGTCATCAATGTGGATTGGTGGGTATTTTAGTGTCATTTTCTTCTCCATAATTGAAAATTTTACCTCTTTAATAATACTATATTTATAATATATATTTATCAACAAGAGTTATTATGTTCCCATAGAATATCGATCCAATAATAGCTCCAAATATTAGAAATAAAACAGGTGCATTGACAACTCTTTTCCCTCTGATAATTGTTATTGAAAGTTGAATTACTCCTAGAATTGCTCCGACTATAAACCATTTATATTGTAATATGAAATTCATGGCAACCTCGTTTAAAGAAATTGGCTAATAAATATAACCCAAAAAGATAATAACAAACCCCCCGTTAATGTAAATAGTCCGTTCCACTTTAATCCTGCGTGGATAGGTGTGATTTTCGCGAGATCGGCAATTAGTAATGTAGAGGCGGTATAAGGCGAGCTAATTCCCGATAAGGCCCACCCAGACGTTAGAGCTAATATTATTGCATTCGGAGAGACCCCTAAATTAGCCGCTTGTGGAAGTAGTGGGGCTATCAGATAAACTGCTAAAATAGGATTCATACCTATTTGGCCAGTTATTGGCATTAGCCATAATATTCCTACTAGCACCAACCAGGTAGGAATAGAGGAGAAATTAATTACATCACTATTAATGTAAGGAGCTATAATACTAGATGCCATAGTGCCAATGAATGCTGCCATTATTAATAATATCAATTCTGATTTATAATTTACTATATCTTTAAATATGTACCCAGAGACTCTCTCTTTAGTTCTTATATATAAAATTTTTGTGTCTTTACCATTGTAGTTCTGATAGATGATCCAGGCTAAACTAAATATTGGAACTATCAGCATTACAACAGCAACTGCTCTTAGATTCGTGATATATTGAGCTGATCCTATTAAGCTTAATAAAAAGATAAACAGGAATATTAACGGCATTACAGTATTCCAAGAACCTGTTTTTCTGATTAAGTCATTTGAATTTATATTTACATTAATCTTAGATTTATGGAAAAAATCAAGTAATAACCCTAATATCATTAGGATTAATGCGCTTATAAAACAAGGAATAGCTGCTCCAGACCAAGATGATCCATCAATTATTGAAGTTGTTATTGCTACAGAAAAAGTGAGAGGTGACCAACATGTCATTGCTATGAAGCCCCTTTGTACAGCCAATAACATTCTTTTCGTTCTAATTTTTCTAATCTCAATATTTGCCTCTCTTCTAGCTCCTCTTTCTGCTAAACTGCCAAGTAATGAAATTGCACCATAGCTTAGTATTATGCCGTATATATGCCCTCCTAATATTAATGCTAAGCATCTTTTGCTTGGATTTTGGTTAGCTAAGAACTCACCACATTTTTCTATAGCTTGAGAGGAGGATGCAGCATTTCTTAAACAAGATAAAGATAGGAAGAAAGCGGCTACGAAAGCAGAACTTTGTAGCGAAGACTGGATTAAGTTCGGCCATGTGGGTATTTTTATTATTGCTAATATTATTAAGATGAATCCAGTAAATACAAAAATTTTTCTTGAAAGTTGAAGATTATTTAATGAAATTAGAACAAATACACCGATTATAATACTAGCAATTAAATAGAAAAAATTTCCCACGCCCCACTCTGCAAGTATAACAAAAGCAATACAGGAAAAAAGTAAAATAGAAGATAAGTAATTTCTATATTTCTCAAAGTATTGAATATTTATAATCTATTCCTTTTTAATTTCGAGTCTTAATAACAAAGATTAATATAATTATTGTTGTTAAAGCAAATGTTGTTGTAGCAAGTTGCGCAATGCTAAATACAAAAGAGGATGTTTGTTCAATATTTGCAAGTATAAAAGTAATGATTGCTCCGTAACCAAAATGAAGACAACCTCCTAAAGCTGATGCGGAACCTGCAATTTCAGGTTTTACAGAATTAAGTGCCTGTGCATAGCAGTTAGCAAGCAAAAGACCTGTACCAAAATTTGAAATTGCAAAAGCTATTAAGACTGGTAATGGAGTTTCTACCAACATTAATCCAAAAAATAATTGAAGAATGCCTCCGCTAAAGCTAAACAAGCCTCCAATAATTATTATTTTATCTATTGTAATATACTCGCTTAAGCGCCTTGAAATGTAGGTTGCTAAAACAAAAAGAGATGGCATTATCATAATATAAAATCCAAATATTTCTGGCTTAACTCCCATTACAACGATAAATATTATTGGAGATGAAACTATATATGCTTGCATTGCTCCGCTTGCGAACGCCACTATTATGCTATAGCAAGCAAAGTGTTTATTTGCTAATAACGATCTATATGTTTTGAATAATTGTGATAGTTTGGGAGGATTTCGTTTTTCTGGAGGTAGCGTTTCCTTTAATGTAAAGAATACAGCTGTGAAGACTATTATGCCGATACTGAACGTAAAGATGAATGTTGCTCTCCATCCAAACCATGCGGTTAGAAAACCACCAACAAAAGGAGCCATTATTGGTCCTACTGCCATAGCAATTGCGACATAAGACATTGCACGAGCAGCAGCAACACCCTCTGACGTATCTCTTATTATAGCCCTGCTAATTACGAGAGTTGAACACGCTCCTGTTGCCTGAGCTAATCTTGAAATCAGTAGTACAGTGATATTATCTGAAGAGGCACATAGTAAACTTGCTATTATAAAGATTAATATTCCACATAAAACAATTATTCGTCTTCCAAATCTATCAGAAAGAGGTCCAATAATAAGCTGAGCAATTGCAAATGCTGCAAGATATGTCGGAACCATTTTTTGAACAATTGCAATACTTACATCAAGGTCAAGAGCAATATTAGGAAGCCCTGGAATAAATATTGTTGACGCAATTTGTCCAGCAAATAACATTGTAAATAATAAAGCAATTGGAGGTGGCTTACTAAGTCCGTTTTTCATATTTTTTCTAATAATTTATTCAATAAATGAACTGGTGATGATATAAGTATAATTAACGCATATAATTAGTTACTAATTTTATAGTACTTACAATTAAAATACCAATTACACCAGCAAAAAATAATGTGGATGATATGTTAAATGCATCAGACAATAAACCAAGTAAAATAGAACCAATTGCACTACCACCAATTGCTACAACTAACCAGAGACTTCCCACCCGTCCTCTAATAGAATCTGTTACTTGCATCTGTACAGTTGATTGATTGTCTATAGCAACAATTGTAACAAAAAATCCTATTATGGATACAATTATAATTGCAAGAACCCAATTGTCTATGATACCAAGTAATGATATTCCTGCAAGACCACAAACTAGTGATATCCTAGAAATTGAGGTCACTCCGTCTGTAGTTATAACTTTTTTTCTTGAGGCAACAAGGATCGATGACATTAGTGCCCCTCCGCCTGCTGCAGCTAATATCTGTCCTAATCCTTGAGCTCCTCTTTCAAAAACCCCGTCAGCTAGTACTGGCAATAATTCCAATGAACCTCTAATAATCACTGATGCTATAAATGTCATCATCATGCATTCTCTTATGATAGGGTGCTTAACAACAAACTTAGCTCCATCTAATAATTCTTTCAAAAAAGGTTTACGATCAGGCGTAGTGCTTTCTTTTGGTCTTAGCTTTAATAAGCTAATTGTTATTAAAGCTGGAATAAACAATAATGAATTTATCAAAATAGTTACGTCCGTGCCATACGCCGCTATCATCAAACCTCCAACTGCAGGACCAATTAGCCTAGCTACCTGGAAATTCATAGCATTAAAGGCAACTGCATTTGAGATTGCTTGTTTTTCTACAATTCTAGGCACAATTGTTTGTCGCGTTGAACCATAAGCACTGTTGGCTAACCCAATAACAAAAGCAACAAGGCTTAATATTAATATTGATAGGTTATCTGTGGTGTATAGAATAAATATAACCACCGTCATTATTGACTGAGTTAATTGGCTAATAAAAGCAGGTTTTATGGGTTCAATTCTATCAAGAAGAACTCCAAAAAGCGGTGTTGCAATTAACGAAGGAGCGAAAAGGCAAAAAGATAGCAGACCTACGTAAGCTGCGGAACCTGTTGTTTCCCATGCTACCCACCCAAGTACTAGTCTTGTTACCCAAACTCCATGCAAAGATAAAGACATGCCGAATAGATAATACCTAAAATACTTATTATGAAGAGCAGGATATCGAATTTTTTTACCTTTGCGGATAAATTTTGTATCTTATAATATATTTTTTATTATATTACTTTAAATATATTATAACAAATGAGAAATACATTATTTTAAAAATAACCAAATGGATAATTACAGTGGAAGAAGAAACTAACAACAAAATAAATAACCTCTTAAAATCATGTAACCATAGGGTTATTCCGTCAGATGATGGAACAGATATATCATTTCGCATATGGGGTAATAAAGGCCCGGTTTTAGTATTATTGCACGGTGGTTATGGTTCATGGTTACATTGGTTTAATAACATCATATCGTTATCAGAAGATTTTCGATTGGTAATTCCTGATATGCCAGGATTTGGAACATCAGAAGCACTTCCAGAATTACCAGGCTTAGACAAATATGCGATGACTTTAGTAAATGCATTAGCTAATTTAATGCCAGATGAAGTTTATAATATAGTCGGTTTTTCTTTTGGATCAGCTATTGGATCACATATGGTTAAGTTTGCAGGAGATAAAGTTAATCGCCTTACCTTAGTTGGTTATAACAGGACTGGAAACATGCCTTTTATAAGACCAAAAATGAAAAGTTGGAGAAAAGTAAACAATCAAGAAGAATTATACGCAGCCCAAAGACATAATTTATCTGTAATGATGATTCATAAATCAGATAAAATTGATGATTTAGCTATTAATTTACAAACTGTTAATACAAGCGGAGCAAAAGTAAGAAGTCTTGATATTGTTGCATCTCACGATCTTCCAAATCGTATTTTGGATATACAAAAACCCATAGATATTATTTGGGGTGAATTTGACGTGACTTTGATTAATGGTGTAGAAGATGCGCATGTCAGAATGATAGATATTATTCCAGATGTTAAATGTCATATTATTCGCAATGCAGGTCACTGGATACAGTTTGAAGAGCCTGAAGAATTTAATAAAATAATCAAACAAATTTATTTTTAGTTCATTAGCTCTAACAATAGATCAATGTTATTAATGTTGAGACCAGTCAATAAATGAACCATAACCTGGGTGTTTAAAATCACATGGTATCTCAACAAGAGTTGGCGTATTATATTTTAAAACTTCGGATACCGTTTCGCCAACTTTCGAGAGATCATCGACTCTTACTCCTCTTGCACCAAATGATTTTGCTAGGCTTACAAAATCTGGAGATTGTAAATCAACTCCATTTCTTCTTCCGTAAAGATGATCCTGGTGCCTTCTCTCAACGCCATACCCTTGATCATTAAAGACAAGTAAAATTACTGGAATATTATGCTCAACAGCTGTCATAAGATCTTGGATAGTAAACATAACTCCTGAATCACCATGCATTGCAACACAAGGCACGTCCGGTCTTGCAACTTTTGCGCCAATGGCTGCAGGAAGGGCAAATCCAAGTGTACCAAATCCAGATGGGACGAACCATGTGCGGGGGAAATATGTTTTCCAATAAGATCTGGCCCAAAACACAACAGTAGTTGGATCATTGAATACAATTGTTTCTTTTGGTAATGCTGCGCGCAATTGATCCAATACATCAACCTCTATAGGTTTTCCCAATGCTTTGTAGATTTTATTAAGCAATTGTCCAATCTCTTCCCGCCGATCGTTTGTATGAAAATTAATTTTTTTATTATCAATAATTTTATTTATTCTGCTTAGTCCATCATTTAAATCACCGACGGCTCCAATTGAAATTGGGTGGTTTCTACCTAATTCTGCAGGGTCTATGTCAATCTGTATAACTTTTCCTGGAAACTTTAATGTCCAACCACCTGTTGGAAAATAGGACAAACGACTACCCAGAATAATAACAAGATCCGTATCGTTAATAAAGTCTCTAACAGGTTGTTCATTGCTCCAATTGCCAAGGTGCAGTGGGTGATCATATGGAATTGAACCCTTACCTGTTTGAGATGTAATTACAGGTGCATTAATCTTTTCAGCAAATTTTATTAATTCATTAGAAGCGTTTGCGTGAACGATACCTCCACCAGACCAAATAATTGGTTTTTTTGAAGAGGAAAGTGCTTCTACTATTTGGAACAGATCTGAATCAGAAGCAACTCTTCGGTGGGCCGATGATTTTTCTCCAATAGGGATATCGCTTTCAATTTTAAAAGCATCTCCGCCAATCTCAACCATTGCAGGTTTTGGCCTCCTGCTTTTCAATGCGGTGGCGGCGGTCCTAAGAGAATCTGGAATCTCATGAGGCATTGTAGCTTGGTATCCAAAATCAATTACTGATCTGAATATCCCATATTGATCTCTTACGTCATGAAAGTAACCACGGCCCTTTCCTCTTACATGAGCAGGGTTATCATTTAATATATGAAGGATAGCAGATGAATCATTGTGAGCAGTTCCCATCGCTGTCAGAGTGTTTAGTGCACCTGGTCCGCCACTAGTTAAAGCAACTCCAATTTCACCAGAGGCTCTATAATATCCATCAGCCATAAATACAGCACTTTGTTCATGACGAACATTTATTGCTCTGATTGATGGGTGGTCTAAGAAGGCATTATAGACGCTGAGTGTATCAACACCTGGAATACCAAAAATTGTTGTTAAACCTTCTTTTACTAAGGATTCTGCTAATATGTGCGCGCCAGATCTTTTCTTCACTTATGCCCCCTATTCAGAAATAAAAAATTTGTCTTTATTTGCTAATCTGTTAAATTTTACATTATAAATATTTTAATTTTATTTTTCTGTATTGTATACATTTAAAAATCGATTGGAGTTATTATGGTTGAATCCGCGCCACTACCAGAAGGAACAAAAAGATACGACCCTTTGAAGTTAAAAAATTTTTTAAGCTCTATTCTAGTTACTGCAGGAGTAACTTCAGTAGACGCAGAATTGGTAGCTGATGTTTTAGTAGGCGCTGATTTGAGGGGTGTAAGAAGTCATGGAGCTGCACGATTGAGTTATTTTATAGTTAGGTTAGAAAAAGGTTCGTTGAATTTAAATGCAGATATGAAATTTACAAAACACACACATACAACAGGACTGCTTAATGCAGATGATGGTATTGGAATTATTGCAGCTGGGAAGGCAATGGATATTGCCATGGAAATGGCAAATGAGTACGGATCAGGTTTTGTAGGGGTTGCAAATTCTAGCCATTTTGGATTTGCCGGCTATTGGGCTGAAAGAGCAATGAAAAAAGGATATATTGGTATTTCAATGTCAAATAGCGGAGGAAGAACTGCTCCAACTTATGCAAGAGAGTCAATGTTAGGAACAAATCCTATGTCTGTTTCTATGCCAGGGGGGAGCAATACAGATTTTTTATTAGATATGGCAACCACAACAGTAGCTGTTGGAAAAATTGAGACAGCTTTAAGAGAGGGAAGAGAAGTGACGCCTGGTTGGGTTTCTCCGACGGGTGATAATCCTCATTTAGATGAAAGTGGTGTCCTAACATATGGCTCTCCATTGTTGCCATTAGGTGGTTCTGGTATGGAGACGGGAGGACATAAAGGTTACGGATTAAATCTTATGGTAGAATTATTATGTGGTGCACTTACAGGAACAAGTTTAAGAGACAGAATAGATGGTGCAAGAGGAACTCGAAGACCAGCTATGGGTCATTTTATGGGTGCAATTAAATTAAATGGTTTTGGTGACGCTAAAACAATACAGTCTGAAATGGGTAATACATTTGAAATTATTAGAAATGCTAAAAAAGAACCAGATCAAGAAAAAATATATATCCACGGTGAACCTGAGGCAATTGCTATAGAAGAAAATACAAGATTAGGTATACCAATTACTCCAGCTGTTTTAAAGCAACTGGATGATGTTTGCGATAGATACGGAATTAATTTAAGATTAACAGAATAATTTCTATTCAAGAGGTATCATGCATATTTTCTTAAAGGCATCTCTTTTTTGAAGATTTTCATACCATCTTTCTACATTAGGGGTTGGTGGCCTTTTGTCCACTATTGTAAAAAATCTGTGTACTACTGGTCCTAAAGGGAAATCAGCAATACCAATTTTTTCTCCTCCCATAAAAGATTTATCTTCAAGGTAGTTATCAAGTATTTTCCATAAACTATTTCCCAACTCTATCGCTTTATTTATTTCTTCCCAATTTCTATTTTCAGGTAGGTTTCGAACAAGTCCATGGAAGACAGGTCTCATCATAGGGTTAATAGCGAATAATTGCCAATCCATCCACATTTCTAATAAAGCAGCATCCTCAATAGATTTAGGGTAAATATCACCAAAACTATATTTTTTTGCAAGATATCTGACGATCGTATTAGATTCCCATAAAGTCATTTGACCATCAACTAATGTCGGAACAAGGCCAGTAGGATTTTTTCTAAGATATTCTTGTTCTTTGTTTCCTCCATGTTTTCCTCCAACATCTTCTTGAGTATATGGAATGGATAGTTCCTCTAAAAGCCAAAGTACTTTCATTACATTTCCAGACGTCTTTCTTCCTTTGATTGTGATCATTTTGGTTTCCTTAAGTTATTTTTTATATTTTATAGTACTCTAATTTTTCTTCATCTACAGTTAAACCAAGTCCAGGCCCTTCAGTTACTTTTAACTTACCGTTGACTATTTCGTGCGGAACTTTTACCACATCGTCACCTAAATATTGTATGCTAACATTAGAATACCAATCGAGCTTTGGTAAGACCATTGATATGTTTCCAATTGCTGCTGCGCTTATTGATGAATCACCAGCTTTCCCACTAATGTTAATGTGCATCCCTTTTTCTTCCATGTATTTCGTTGCTTGAATCAAGGAACATATGCTTCCAAATTTTATTAATTTTAAGCTACTACCTTCAGCTGCCTTCATTTTATAATGTTTATGTAGATCGTATATTGTATGGACACCTTCATCAGCGCTAATTGGGATATCTGATATTTTGTTACAGCGCTTCATTGTATGAAGATCAGTCCCAGCTACTGGTTGTTCAAAATAATCCAGTCCTACAGAGTAAGATTTTTTAGAAAAGGTAATAGCGTCTTTTGGTTTGTATCCACCGTTAGCATCTGCTGTTAATTGTATTTCATCACCAAGTTTTTTCCTTAAATTCTCAGCACGTTTTAGATCATAAGATAGATCCTTTGCTCCAACTTTAATTTTAAAAGATATAAATCCTTCATCTCTTTTCTTTAGGGCATTTTCAATTTCTTTTTCTGAACCTGAAATTCTCCAAATTATAGGCAAATCATGTCTAATTTTCTCCCCAATCAATTGGTAGAAAGGTTTTTTTTGGTTTATACCTAATAAATCAATTAGCGCCATTTCTATTGCTGATTTTGCTGCAAAATTTCCATAAACTGATGTTGCAATAAGTTTGTATATATCTTCAACATCTTCAATATCTTTGCTAGTTATTTTCTCTGAGATATAATTTATTGCTGCAATCATGCCAGGTGCTGACTCCCCAGTCATTGATAAGGAAGCCGCAGCTTCACCCCAACCAATTTCACCATAATTATTTTGAATTCTTACAATAACACTGTTACTTTTTGTCATTATGATATTTGACATATGAATTGTGTCAACTAAAGGTAAGCCAATATTTATGCAATTAATCTTACTAATTTTAAACATTCATTATTTTCCAATATTATTTAAGGAAATATAAATTTTAGTATTTATTAGAAATAATCTCTTTCTTTATCCATTTATGTCAAGTTTTTTTATATTCATTAACATCCACGATAATAAAAGCACTTCAAGAACAACAAGAATACCAAATGCATAATTATAAGCGATTTTTGGATAATTGCCAATTTCATTTGGTCCCCAGATATCCAATATAAATCCAATCCCAAATTGAATTAAGAAAACCATTAAGAATGTAGAAACAGCGATTGTGGATATTGATCTTGCGGCATAACCAGGAGGATATGTTCTATTCAGTATCGGGTGAACTAGCACTCCAATGTTTCCTGTTAGTCCCATTATTATCCATGGCCAGTATGCTTGGGGGTCAATATTAGTTGCTAGGCTGAAATGAGAGAAGAATAGCAAAAACAAACCAATTGATAAGTATTTTGCTCTATTAATCCCTCTTTTTGCTAATTGATCTACTATTGCTCCATTGCCTATGGTACCAATTGACATAGCGATTGCCATGGCAAGAAGTCTGTTCCCTACTTCTGTCTGTGATAAGTTAGCCACATCCGACATCCAGCCATTCGCCCACAGGCCTTGTATAGAGAAAAAGCTTGCGAGTCCAAGAGCGGAAACGGGTGCAATAGTATAAAATATCTTATTTGTGATTATTTGCTTGTATACATATGCGTTTGACTGATTTTGAGTAAGAGATTTTTCTGTATTGTCGGGCATAAAAAAAATTACAAAGATTAAAAGAATTATAGATACAATAAAACCAATAAAAAAGAGTTCACGCCATTGATTCTGTAGTAAGAAATATTGCAGAGGTTTTGTTGATAATATTGCCCCAAGCGCTCCTGAAAATAATATCATACCATTTGCTGTTGCCCAAAAATCATTAGGAAACCAAACGGTAACGGATTTAAATGCTGTTGTTAAACAAGACCCGATTCCAAATCCTAACAAGGCTCTGCCAATTACTAGCATTGTAAAATTTTCAGCATATGAAGTTAATAGGCAGCCAAATATTGCCAGTATTATTTCTCCAATAAAGATTTTTTTTGGACCATATTTGTCTAAGAGAATAGCTAATGGTATATATTGAACTGCACCGGAGAAGAAGAAAACGCTTGTTAGAAATCCAATTTCTGTTGCGTTTAGATTAAATGTAATTGATAACTCTGGGGCTAAAATGGCGTTTGTATTTCTTAAGAAAAAAGATAACAAATATCCAATACCAAAAGGAAAAATAATAAGGGCTATAAGTTTAGATTTTTTATAATTCATAATAACCTTGATTGCATTATTTTATATTACTGTCTAGACATTTTAGTATTTTTATTATTAATATTGAATTGGGTATTTTTAATATAAATTTTTTAAATAAATCTAGATTGAGGGGGATTATTGTGAAGCAGAAAAGAATTGCTATTCTTGGGACCGGAGCTAATGGAAGTTGCGCTGCAGCTGACTTAACAGATGCAGGTTTTAATGTAAAGCTAATAGACCAATGGCCTGAACATGTTGAAGCTATGAGGAGCAATGGATTAAAAATAACCATGCCTGATAGAGTTCTAGAAGTAAATGTTGATGCATATAATCTTTGTGATCTGGCAACGTTTACTGAGAAGTTCGATATAGTCTTATTATTTATGAAAGCTTACGATACAAGATGGGCTTGTGAATTAATCAAGCCATACTTGGAAGATGACGGTATCTTAGTAGGAGTACAAAATTGTATGACAGCAGAACCTATTGCTGAAATTATGGGATCAAACAGAACAATTGCTTGTGTTGCAGAATTGTCATCTGAGCTTTTTGTTCCAGGGGAAATAAAAAGAAATACTCCACCTGAAGGAACTTGGTTTGCTCTGGGCGCTCTTGATAGTGATATGAATAATAGAATTCCTGAAATTCAGGAAGTAATGCAGCATGTTGGTAAGGTTGCAATATCAGAAAATATTCTTTCAGCTAAATGGATGAAGTTGATTGTTAACACCATGTCCATGGGCTTAAAGGCAATGGTTGGAAAAAATAATGCTGATACATTTAAAATAGATGGAATGAGAGATTTAATGCTGAAGGCTGGAGAAGAGGCGTTACTAGTTGGTGATGGTCTTGGATATAAACTTGAACCAATTATGGGATTAACCATAGAGGAAATGGAAAGCTCTAACCGAGTTCAAGAATTATTATTAGATACTATTACTAAGCATGTTGGACCTACTGCAAAGAATACAGTATTACAAGATCATACAAAAGGTCGTTATAGTGAAGTAGATGATATTAATGGACTTATATCAAGGGGTGGAAGTAAATTAGGAATACCCACTCCAATTAATGATATGATAGTTGAGATTACTAAAAAAATACACTTAGGAGAGTTGAAGCCATCAGAAGATGTTGCAGAAATAGCTAAAAATTTTCATAAATAACTAATGGGAGCACTAGCATGATTGCAAAAGAATTAGGTATAGCTGTTATCGGTTCAGGAAGAATAGGTTCTTTGCGAGCTATTCTTTCCTCTGGGCACCCGGCGGTAAAGTTTTTAGGAGTATCAGATAAAGAGATAAAGCATGCTAAAAAACTTTCTAAGAAATGTAACGCAAATTTATATACAGATAACAATTCCGATTTAATTTCTCATCCTGATGTGAATGCTGTGATTGTTTCAACTAGTGAACACGAACATCTTTCTTCTGTTATGCAGGCTCTAGAATTAGGTAAACCAGTATTAGTTGAGAAGCCAATTGCTTTAACTATTTCTGATGCAGATAAAATAATTTCAAAAGTTAAAGAAACAGGAACTCTAATGAGGGTTGGGTATGCCCAGCGTTTTAAAAGGAGATATTTATCAGGAAAAGATCAAGTTATATCTGGAAGAATAGGAGATATACTTGCCCTTAATGGGAGAGCTTGTAACACAAGGGCACAAGGCATTGAAATTTTAAAGCGTTCTGTTCACGCAACACCAGTCGTAGATGTTTTGACTTATTGGGTAGATATTGCATGTTGGTATCTTGAGGGAATTAAGCCAGTTGAGGTAACAGCAAGAGGAACAGGTTCAGTTTTTAGAGATGCTGGATATGATGTTAATGATACAACGTGGGCACTAATTACATTTGAAAATGGAGCAGTTGTTAATCTCGGGGTTTTTTTTGCATTACCAGAGCACTCTCCTCAATTAGGTATGGGTGTGAGAATAGAGGTTTTTGGAAATGAAGGATCGTTGATTCTTAATGACGATCATACTGATGAGCTGTTGATAACAAATAAAGGAATTCCTCATGCCTATATTCCTAATTTAGATTTTAAGACTGCTTTTTTGTCAAGCTCAACTCCAGGTAATTGGCATTTAGGAGATTATTGGGGGCCTGTTGCAGACGAAACAAGGGTTTGGTTGGATCACTTGTCAAAAGGAAGAGCTTGTCCTATGGCAACAGTTGAAGACGCAAGAAAAACATTAGAAATTACATTGGCAATGGAAGAATCTGCAAAAAATAATACAACGATAAGACTTTAGTCTTGAAAGGGTGCAATATATGTTTCGCATTAAAACAATTGATACATTAATAGTTAATGTTCCTCTAAAAAATCCAATAAAAATGGCTGGAGTAGTACTTGAATATTGTGACAATACGGTTGTTCGTATAACAGATTATGATGGTAATGTTGGTTGGGGAGAGGCTCCTTTTGCTCCATTATTTAATGGAGAGACATCTATAGGGATGGTTGCAGCTATTGATTTTATGAAGCATAAACTTCTAGAACAAGAAATATTGAATATGAAAGATATTGAACAAAAAATTGAATCTACAATCTATGGAAATCATGGGGCTAAATCGGCAATTGATATGGCAATTATGGACCTAATGGGTAAAGTAGAAGAGAAGCCGTTGTATGAAATGTTAGGCGGAAGAAAACGAGATAATGTTCCAATGATATGGCTTATTGCCGGGTCTTCTAATGAAATGGAGTTAGCTCGAGAAAGAGCTGAAGAAGGTTTTGTTGCATTTAAGGTTAAAGTTGGAACAAATAAGGCAGATGTTGATCTAAAAAGATCAGCAACGGCAAGGAAGATCATTGGTGACGGTCCTAAGGTTTCTGCTGATGCTAATCAGGGTTACTCTCCTGATCAAGCTATAGAATTTGCAAGAGAAGCTGGTAATATAGGTTTAGATTTTTTTGAACAACCAGTGAATGGTTTTGATCTTGATTCTATGGTTGAGTGTAATAAAGTTTCTACAATTCCGATTGGAGCAGATGAAGGGTTGCATAGTATGAGTGATATTCAGAAGCATTATGATCTGGGGGCTGCACAAGGAGGAAGCCTAAAATTAATTAAATTTGGAGGAACAAATCAATTAATGGCAGCGGGGAATCTTATGTATAGTTTAGGTATGAATATTAATTTAGCAGGTAAAGCTGCTAACACCTCAATTGGTAGCGCAGCGACTGCGCACCTATCTATTGCTCTTCCTTCTTTACAATGGGATGTTAGTATTTCAAGTCAATACTTATCTGATGATATTGTAAAATCGCCAGTCAAGGTAATTAATGGTCATATCATAACTCCGAACGATGGACCGGGGTTAGGCGTGGTTGTTGATGAAGAAAAAATAGCTAAATATAAAAAAATATAATAGCAAGAAGAATGTGCACCTAGTTTATGAGACCAATAAACGAGCCTAAATATCAAGTAAATGTTAAAGACGATATCAATAAAGGCATTGCTCTGACATTTGCATTTGCATTGTTTGTCCCTTTTGTTGAAACTTCAGCAAAATTACTTGGAGAGAACATTGCCCCACCTCAAATAACTTTCGTAAGATTTTTTGTGCATGTAATAATATTTGGTATTTATATATATTTTACCATGCCTAGAAGTGATTGGAGGGCAAAGCCCTCGTGGCCATTAATAGTAAGAGGTATATTTTCAACTAGTGGAACAATATGCGTTTATGCCGGTCTTTCGGTTATGCCTTTAGTTGATGCTGTCGCTATATTTTTTCTTCAACCCCTTATTCTAACGGCACTTTCAGCAGTTTTGTTAAAAGAAAAAGTGGGTATGCTGAGGTGGTCTGCAGTATTTTTAGGTATGATAGGCGCCATGCTTGTTATAGGACCTAATTTTGATACTATAGGTTGGGGGGCAACTTTCCCAGCAATGGCAGCTTTATTTCATTCTTTATCTGCTTTAATTGCAAGAAAATGGGCTGGTGTTGCAACATTACCTATCTTTCAATTTTATACTGCAGCATCTGCTGTCATTCTAATGGGAATGCTTTTTATTATTGCCGCAGTTGTTGGTTATGACTATGTTACGCCGAAAATTCCTAATAATTTTGAATGGTTTTTATTAGCCGTTGTTGCTTTTGGCTCTATAATAACAAACTTAGTGTTAACTCAAGCATTTAGGATTGCACCATCTTCTGTTATTGCACCTTTTCTATATCTTCATATAGTAGGTTCTGCAATAATGGGATATTTCATATTTCATCAATTGCCAAGCAATCAAACTATATTAGGAGGATTACTTATAATATCTGCTGGATTGTTCGTATGGTGGAGAGAAATAAATAAAAACTTAAAATAGTTGTTTACTTCCATCGTGAGATGAAATAAAAAGTTCGCACATATTTTTAGATTTATTACTCCACGCATGATTTCCACCTAATATAACGACAGTATCGCCCGTTGCTAAATCTACAGTATCTTCATCAAGGATTAATGATACATTTCCTGACATTACATAGATGTAATCTAATGTATCTGTTTTTTGCATATAAGGATGCAAGGCATTCTTATGGTATGTAGATACATGTTCTAAATTCATTTCCCTGAAATAATTATTTATATTTTTTTCATTAATTTTTTCAATGAAAGAAGAATCGGGTGGAATTGTTAAAAAGCGACATAGAGAACCATTTTTTGGTGGAATTATTGAATGTGGAATATCAGGAATTTCTTTAATATCTACAACTTTAGCAGGAGTTTCTTCGGTTACCCATATTCTATTGGAGGCATAACCAGGTCTTGCCGGGTCATATTTTATATCTTTAGTTTCTCCATCGCTGAATACCTCGATTTCTCCAAGGCTATTATTTCCTATGACTATTCGCCTCATAGATCTAGGTGACATTAAATTATTAGTCCCCATATTTATCCCCGCCAATCATAATAAATAACATCTCATTTTCTCCTAGAGAGCTATCCCAGGAATGAAAATGTCCTAATTGCACAACGGTATCACCTCGGTTCATTACGATTTCTTTATCAGGAAGAACATGAATCCTGCTTCCTTTTGTAACAACTCCATAATCAACAGTTCTGGTACGGTGCATGTTCCAATGTTTCTTGCTATCCATTTTTTCTGATAGACCTGTTACGTTCATAGAAGCAAAGAAATCGTCAGCAGATTTTTGATCTATAATATTTGTATTTTCTAAGTCAGATTGAATTACTCTAAAATGGGCTCCATTTTCAGGAGGAGAGTGACTCATTGCCCGGTTTGCGCTATCAGCATGATCACTTAAATCAATCGGACAGTTCTCAAAAGTCCATATTTCATTAAAATATATAGTTGATCCACCACCTCTATTGTGTTGATGAGGATTAACGCTATCAAATAAAATAGCTGATTTACCATTTTTATTATTTCCAACAACAACTCTCCTTGGAGCGGTGGGTTTATTTTCCATTTCAGATTTCCTCAGTAATAATTAGAAATCAAATACGGCAACAGCTCTAATTGGAGAACCTGTTCCGCCTCTCCATGGCATAGGTAATCCAATAAATTTAAATTCACCTCTACCTATCAATTTTTCTAGATTGCAGAGGCTTTCCATATGGGTAATATTTTGTTCTAGGCAGGCTTTATGTACTAGTGCATTTACCTTTCCAATTGGACCTGGTCTCATCGAATCAATACCAAAATGAACGATTTTTTGATGTGCTAACCATTCTGTTGCCTCAACATTAACGCCAGAGTTATCAGTTGAATAAGATGGATTGGGAAAAGTTCTTTCATGATGACCAGTGCACAATAGTACTGTACCACCATTTGGTATTTTAACGCCCGCCTCAATTATTGCTTTTTCAAGATCGGATACTGTTATTTCTGCCTTTGGTTCAATATGTCTTAGGTCAAGGCAGATACCTGGCACAATACAATTTTCAAGAGGATATTCATTTATAGGTATCCCTTTTTCTCCAAAATGCCTAGGGGCATCAATGTGCGTACCTCCATGATCTGGCATTGAAAAATAGTGTACCGAATTACCTTGTATGTTTCCAGAGTCAGCAAATGCTTCAGCATGGCTTTTCCAAACCCCATGAATGATTGGAGGTTGCCCAGGATAAGCTGGTGATCTATGATATAATTCTCTAGTTAAATCAATTATTTCCATTATTTTCCCCTATTAGTTTAATTAATACCACTTTTGTACGATATTACTTTTTCTAATGAGTTTGCAACCTGTATTATATTTTTTTCTTTCCATTTTTCACCAATAACTTGGATGGACATAGGTAATTTATCTTTATTGTTTCCAATAGGTATTACAATTGATGGGCAACCTGTTATATTATGAGGAGATAAGAATGGCCTATGTATACTTTTTAAGTAGTCGAATTCTTTGCCGTTAATTTCTGCTTTTAACGTTTTAATTGATGGAGCAACGCATGGAACTGAAGGGGACACTAGCGATTTATAATTTTTTAAAATATCTGAAATCTCTCTTGTAATAAGCTCTTTTTCACGCATGGCCATAATATAATCGTCCTGAGTAATCTTGAGTGACCACTTTACTCTGCTTCTAACATCCTCATCGAATGAGAGGGGATCTTTTGTGTATTGCTCTCTATGAACTTCGCTAAATTCAGGGCCGGCTATTCTGTAAAACAACTCTTCTAATTTTTTAGAATTTTTAAAAGAAGTCTTTTCAACCTTAGCGCCAAGTTGTTTTAATATATAGATACACTCATCAAACGCTCTATAGATTTCATCATCAACTTCGCAGTTATTATAAATATCAGGACAAAGTAAAATTTTATCGCCCTTAATTGATTTCTCTATATCTTTAGTAAAATCGCAAACTTGCTTATCCTGAGAATATGGGTCTTTTTGATCATAACCTGACATTACATTTAACATGATTGCGGCGTCAAAAACTGTTTGAGCCATCGGACCGATGTGATCTAAACTTGGTGTATTTGGGAAAACTCCTCGAAGACTTACCCTTCCATGGGTTGGTTTTAATCCTACTATTCCACATAAGGCAGCGGGCGTTCTTATAGAACCACCGGTATCGGATCCTAGTGCCAAAGGAGTTAATCCTGCTGCTATTGCTGCAGCAGACCCCCCGCTTGAGCCACCGACTATTTTTTCTAAATTATGAGGGTTTCTTGTTGTTCCAAAATAAGAGTTTATAGTTGTTGAAGCGGCTGCATATTGATGCGTATTAGTTTTTCCTAATAATATAGCCCCAGATCCTTCAAGTTTCTCTACACACACCGCATTCTGTATTGGGATATTATTTCTGTAGAGCTTTGCACCTTGTGAGGTAATAATATTTTTCGTATCAATAATATCTTTGGCAGCAAAAGGAATGCCATGGAGCGTCCCTCTATATAAGCCTTTGGATATTTCATTTTCGGCATTTTCGGCATTCTTTAATGCTTCTTTTTCCGCTACATAAATAAATGCATTAATTTCCCCATTATTTAGCTTGATCTTATTTAGATAATATTCAGTTACTTCGACAGGGGATATTTCTTTTAGTCTTATCTTTTTTGCTAGTTGGACTAGGCTTAATTTATATATTTTTTCATTATTCATAATTTATCTGCTAATTAGTTATGTACATTTATAATATAAGTAGATATAAAAATGAATGATAACATAAATATGGAATATATAGAAATATATGCAAATATCTCACTGTATTTAAAAAAAATAATTAATTAGCAATATAGTGTCGACAATTTCTTCTAAATGAAGTATTCATTCCCTTCTATAGTTATTAGTAGATATAATTTATAATCAATGAAATTACGTGAGCAATGAATAATGAACATTATTGAAAAACTTGAAGCTGAACAATTAGCAACTATTAGTGAAAAAAGGTCTATGCCAGATTTTTCACCTGGAGACACTGTTAGGGTGAACGTTTGGATTAGAGAAGGAGCTCGTGAAAGAATACAAGCCTATGAAGGTGTTGTTATTGCAAGATCTGGGGCTAGTATAAACGAGAGTTTTACTGTTAGAAAAATTTCTTACAATGAAGGTGTGGAAAGAGTATTCCCAGTCCATTCACCAATAATAGACTCTTTAGATATTATTAGAAAAGGTAAAGTTAAACGTGCCAAACTATATTATCTTAGAGGAAGAAGAGGTAAGTCAGCTCGTATAGCAGAGAAAATTGATCCAAATATAAGTAAAAATAAAAAAATCAAAGCTATAGTTGAAGATAAGAAAGTTTCAGCAGAAGAATCCTAATTAGAATTTTTCATATAAAGGGTTTTTATCTTGAATATTGATTTGTTAAAAAGATTATGTGAAACACCAGGTGTTCCAGGACATGAAACACGTGTACGAGATTTAATTCTGAACGAAGTCAAAGGGTTTTTTGATGAAGTTTATACTGACTCGTTAGGATCTTTAATCTGTAAAAAAATTTCAAAAAATAAAAAAAATAAAAAAAATATTTTATTATTATGCCATATGGACGAGATTGGATTCCTTGTAAATTTTATTAACAAGCAGGGTTATGCATATGTTGATCCTGTAGGAGGCTTTGACCCTAGAAATTTATTTTCAAGAAGAGTTAAAATTTGCACTGATTCTGGTGATTATAAAGGTGTAATGAATCCTATCGGCAAACCAGTCCACACACAGTCAGCACTTGACAGAAAAAAGGTTCCTGAAACAAGTGATTTTTTCGTTGATCTCGGGTTTGGTGAAAAAACAAAAAACTATATAAATATTGGTGATTTTGTAGTTATGGATGAACCTTTTTTAAATTTAGAATCTAAGGTTGTTTCTAAAGCTTTAGACAATAGAATAGCCTGTTGGATTGGAATTGAAGCAATTCGCAAACTTGTTGATGAAGATATAAATCATAATCATGATATAACGGTGGCTTTTACAACGCAAGAAGAAGTCGGTTTAAGGGGTGCTAAGATTGCTTCTTTTCAGGTAAATCCTGACATAGCAATAGGTATAGACACAACGCTTTCATGTGATACCCCAGGCGTAGCTGAAAACGAGTGGATTACTACACAGGGAAAAGGATTTGGGCTTCATATAAAAGATTCTTCTTTTATTTCAGACAAAGATTTGGTTAAAGAATTTATAGAACTTGCAGACGAGAGCAACATACCCTTCCAACGAACTATCTTATCGCGCGGAGGTCAAGATGGAGCTGCTGGACAACAATCTGCTTCTGGAGCAAAGGCTATTGGTATTGTTGTTGGAACAAGATACATACACACGGTAACTGAAATGATTGACAAAAGCGATTTGGAGAATGCGTTGAAGATTATAATAAAGTTTATTGAAAGATAATCGTTTTATTAAATAATATAAAATATATATATGAGATAAATTTATGGAGTTAAAATGAGTAAATTAAGAACCTTATACGATAAAATTTGGGATGATCACCTTGTAAACACATCTGAAGATGGCTCGTCATTAATTTATATAGACAGGCATTTAATACATGAAGTTACCTCCCCGCAGGCATTTGAGGGCCTGAGGATGACAAATAGAAAAGTCAGATGTCCTGAAAAGACATTAGCTGTTGTTGATCACAATATTCCGACTACCGATAGAAAGCTTGGAATTAAAGATGAGGAATCAAGAATTCAAATTGAGGCTTTAGCAAAAAATTGTGCTGAATTTGGCATTGAATATTTCAATGAATTAGATATAAGGCAAGGAATTTGCCATGTAGTGGGTCCTGAACAAGGCTTTACATTACCAGGAACTACTATCATGTGCGGTGATAGTCACACTGCAACACACGGGGCATTTGGCGCTTTAGCTATGGGTATTGGTACATCAGAAGTTGAACATATATTAGCAACCCAAACTCTTATTCAAAGGAAAGCAAAAAATTTTAAGGTCATTGTGAGAGGGAAGACGCCTTATGGAATTACTGCTAAAGATATCATTTTATCAATAATAGGAGAAATTGGTACCGGAGGTGGTACGGGATCGGTTATTGAATATACAGGTAATGCCATTACAGATCTTTCTATGGAAGGACGAATGACCGTATGCAATATGTCAATTGAAGGTGGCGCTCGAGCTGGTTTGATTGGACCAGACGACATTACTTTTGAATACCTGAAAGGTAGGCCAAGAAGTCCTAAAGGAGATGATTACAAAAGAGCCGTTGATTATTGGATGGCATTAAATACAGATAAGGACGCATTCTTTGACAGAGAAATCATTTTAGATGTGGAATCACTTCCACCAGTTGTGACATGGGGGACTAGCCCTGAAGATGTTGTATCTGTGAACGGAATTGTTCCGGACCCAAATGATATCGATGACTTGGATAGAAGAAACTCAAAATTAACTGCACTTAAATATATGGGTTTAGAGCCTGGAACGAAGATAACAGATATAAAGCTAGATAAGATTTTTATTGGATCTTGTACAAATGGTCGTATAGAGGATTTGAGAGAAGTTGCAAAAGTTGTTAAAGGTAAACATGTGAATGAAAATTTAAATGCAATGATTGTTCCGGGTTCAGGGTTAGTTAAAGAACAAGCAATACAAGAAGGGTTGGATAAAATTTTTATCGAATCTGGCTTTGAGTGGAGGGAGCCTGGATGTTCAATGTGCTTAGCCATGAATCCAGATAAGTTACAACCAAAAGAAAGATGCGCTTCTACATCAAATCGTAATTTTGAAGGTAGACAAGGATTCAAGGGACGGACACATCTAGTCTCACCGGCAATGGCTGCTGCTGCTGCTATCGCCGGACATTTTACTGATGTTAGAGAATTAGATCAATAAATAAACGAGAATTATATAATGGAAAAATTTGAAACCACAACAGCCGTAACTGCCGTACTTCGAGAAATTAATATTGATACAGATAAGATAATACCAAAACAATATCTTAAGACAATTCAAAGAACAGGTTTAGGTAAGGGGTTGTTTTCTGAATTGAGATATAATGATGATGGTACAGATAATAAAGATTTTATCTTAAATCAACCAAGCACAAAAAATGTTGAAATTCTTATAGCAGGAGATAACTTTGGATGTGGGTCATCGAGAGAACATGCACCCTGGGCTCTTTTAGATTACGGAATAAAAATTATCATATCAACATCATTTGCGGATATTTTTTATGGAAATTGTTTTAAAAATGGAATGTTGCCGATTGTATTGGATTCTGATCAAGTAAATTTATTGATGGATGATGCTGGTCGTGGAGCTAACGCTAAACTGAGAATTAATCTTGAAGATCAAGAGATTGCTACATCAGACGGTCTCATAATAAATTTTGAAATTGATAAGTTCCTAAAACATTGCCTGTTAAATGGATTGGATGACATAGACTTGACGCTTGAAAAAGCTAATAAAATAGAATCCTATGAGAAGAAAATTGAAAACGATAGACCTTGGGTTTAATTCGTTAGACTTATATTATTAATACTTAGCCTTTATTTATGGGAGAAAGATATGCCTTCATTTAATCTATTATTATTACCAGGAGATGGAATTGGCCCTGAAGTAATGAAAGAAGTTGAAAAAGTTATTGCTTGGCTGAATGCTAATACGGATCTTAAATTTGAAACAGAATATGATTTAGTAGGAGGATCTGCTTACGATAATCATGGCAAAGCTATTTCTGATGGAGCTATGAAATTAGCACACGAATCAGACGCAGTAATATTTGGTGCTGTTGGTGGTCCAAAATGGGATTCTGTTCCTTTTGACGTAAGGCCAGAAGCTGGCCTTTTAAGGTTAAGAAAAGAGTTAGATTTATTTGCTAATCTTAGGCCTGCAATTTGTTATAGTGCTCTTGCTGACGCATCTAGTCTAAAACGTGAATTGGTTGAAGGATTGGACATTTTAATTTTACGTGAGTTGACAGGTGGCGTTTATTTTGGAGAACCGAAGGAAATAATAGATCTTGGTGATGGACAAAAAAAAGCAATTGATACTCAGGTTTACCATACGTATGAGATTGAGCGTATTGCCCGTGTGGCTTTCGAACTTGCAAAAACCCGTAAAGGAAAAGTTACGTCAACTGAAAAACGTAATGTGATGATATCAGGAGTCTTTTGGAATCAGGTTGTAACGCATATTCATCAAACAGAATATCCAGAAATGGAATTAGAGCATATTCTTGCAGACGCTTGCGCAATGCAATTAGTTAGAGAACCTAAACAGTTTGATCTTATCGTTGCAGATAATCTGTTCGGAGATATCTTGTCGGATGAAGCTGCGATGTTAACAGGATCAATGGGCATGTTGCCATCTGCATCTTTAGGTAGTTTAAATGAAAATACAAAGAAAAGAAATGCAATGTACGAACCAGTTCATGGATCTGCACCTGATATATCAGGCAAGGGTATCGCAAATCCTATAGCAGAAATTGCTTCATTTGCAATGGCCTTAAGATATTCATTTAATCGCCCATTTGAGGCTAATTTAATTGAATCATCCATTTCATCAGCACTGGATAGAAATATCCGGACACCAGATATTATGCAAGATGGTATGGAAAAGATAGGAACATCTGCTATGGCAGATGCAATAATTCAAGAAATGAATTCTCGAATAAAGTAGGACAGTTATATAATGGGTTATAGGGTAGCAGTTGTAGGTGCGACAGGAAATGTTGGCCGTGAAATGTTGAATATATTATCAGAAAGGCTATTCCCTGCTGATGAAGTTGTTGCATTGGCATCTGGGAGATCAAATGGTCGAGAGGTATCTTTTGGTGACGGTGTATTGAAGGTACAAGATCTGGCAAAATATAATTTTAGTAATATTGATATCGCGCTATTTTCTGCAGGATCTGAAGTTGCTGAAGAGTGGGCTCCTAAGGCTGCTGCAGCTGGTGCAATAGTAATAGATAATTCTTCTTTTTGGCGGTACGATATTGATGTGCCATTAATTGTTCCTGAAGTTAATCCTGATGATATAGGTATGGCTCTAAAAAAGAGAATCATTGCCAACCCAAACTGTTCAACAGCTCAACTGGTTGTTGCATTAAAACCCTTACATGATGTTGCAAAAATAAAAAGAGTTATTGTTTCAACTTACCAGTCAGTTTCTGGCGCTGGAAATACGGCAATGGATGAATTATTTAATCAAACGAGAGGTATCTTTGTTAACGATAAACCTACTCCAGAGGCATTCACTAGACAAATTGCTTTTAATGTCATTCCTCATATCGATGTATTTATGGAAGATGGATATACAAAGGAAGAGTGGAAGATGGTAGAGGAAACAAAAAAGATATTGGATCCAAACATTAAATTGACCGCTACGTGTGTTAGAGTACCAGTTTTTGTTGGTCATTCTGAGGCAATTAATATTGAGTTTGAGAATAGTATTTCTGCCGATGAAGCGCGGGCTATTCTTAGAGAATCTCCAGGAGTTTTGGTTATAGATAATCCAGAAGAAAATCAATATACCACTCCAATCGAATGTGTTGGGGACTACGCAACTTTCGTTAGTAGAATAAGAGAAGACAATACAGTAGAGAATGGTTTATCAATGTGGGTTGTTTCAGATAACCTTCGAAAAGGCGCGGCTCTTAATAGTATTCAAATAGCTGAACTTTTGATAAATAAGAAAATTATATCTTAATAAAATAAATATAAATATATTTATTATTTAAATTTATAATTAGAAGTATTATATAGTAAGAAACAAATGTAAATTATAAATCAAATATGTTAAAAATGAAAAAAATTAAGAGACCATTATCACCGCATTTGCAAGTATACAGCCCATTAATTAATATGGTGATGTCTATTGTGCATCGTATTACAGGATCTTTATTATATTTTGGTACAGCAATTTTGATGTCTTGGCTGTTATGCATTGCTTCCGGAGAAGCCGCATATAGTACTTTTCAGGCTATATCTAATTCATTTATCGGTAAGGTTGTGTTAATTGGTTACACATGGGCGTTAATACACCACATGCTTGGTGGAATTAGGCATTTAATATGGGATACTGGTTCTGGTTTTGAGATTGATAATATAAATAGATTAGCCTGGGGCACTCTAATCGGATCTGTATTGCTTACAATTATTTTTTGGATTTTAAATTACACATTATCTTAATGGATTTTAAATTATGAGAACGGCATTAAATAAAGTTAGAGGACTTGGTTCAGCAAAAAATGGTACGGGACATTTTTGGAAGCAAAGAATTACTGCTATTGCAAATATTCCATTAACTATTGGATTTTTGTTAATTATTTTTTGTGCAACTGGTTTGAATTACAATGAGAATGTTGAGTTGCTAAACAACCCGATTGTATCGATTGGTATGATATTAACAATGCTATCATTCACTTATCATATGCGTTTAGGCATGCAAACCATTATCGAAGATTATATCCATAAAGAGCTATTAAAAATTAGCATGTTAATCTTAAATTATTTATTTTCTTCTTTTGTAATGGTTGCATCTATTTATTCAATATTAAAAATAAATTTTGGTGGTTAAGGTTTTTAAACAGGAAATTAGATATTTAGTTACAGTAAGGTAAAATTCAATGACAGATTCTACAAATATGAATGGTAAAGAATATAGTTTTATCGACCATAATTATGATGTTGTAGTAGTTGGTGCTGGTGGTGCTGGCTTAAGAGCTGCTTTAGGTTGTGCTGAAGCAGGATTAAAAACAGCATGCATAACAAAGCTTTTTCCTACAAGAAGCCATACAGTTGCAGCCCAAGGCGGTGTCGCTGCTTCCCTTGGAAATATGGGTGAAGATGATTGGCGATGGCATATGTATGATACTGTCAAGGGCGCTGATTGGCTTGGCGACCAGGATTCAATAGAATATTTATGTAGAGAAGCCCCAAAGGCAGTTTATGAACTTGAACACTTCGGTTTACCATTTAGCAGGACGGAAGATGGAAAAATCTATCAACGACCATTTGGTGGTATGACAACACATTATGGCGAAGGAATTGCTCAAAGAACTTGTGCAGCAGCAGACAGAACAGGTCATGCAATGCTTCATACATTATATGGCAAGGCTTTAAGTCATTCAGTTGAGTTCTTCATTGAGTATTTTGCTATTGATTTAATTATGGATGATAAAGGTGAATGTAGGGGTGTAGTTGCTATATGTATGGACGATGGAACGATACATAGGTTTTCTGGACAAAAAACAATATTAGCTACAGGTGGATATGGTAGAGCTTATTTTTCATGCACTTCAGCTCATTCATGTACTGGTGATGGAAACGCAATGGTCCTCAGAGCAGGGTTACCATTGCAGGATATGGAATTTGTGCAGTTTCATCCAACTGGTATTTATGGTGCAGGATGCTTGATTACAGAGGGATCTCGAGGCGAAGGTGGATACTTGACTAATTCTGAAGGAGAAAGGTTTATGGAGCGATATGCACCATCGGCTAAAGACCTTGCAAGTAGAGATGTAGTATCCCGATCCATGACAATTGAGATTAGAGAAGGAAGAGGTGTAGGAAAAGAAAATGACCATATAAATCTTCATTTAGAGCATTTGTCTCCTGAAGTACTTGCTGAAAGATTGCCTGGTATATCCGAAACAGCAAAGATTTTTGCAGGCGTTGATTTATCAAAAGAGCCGATACCAGTTTTACCTACTGTTCATTATAACATGGGAGGCATTCCTACAAATTATCACGGAGAAGTTCTGACAAAGGTTGATGGAGATCCAGACTGTGTCGTACCTGGTTTAATGGCAATTGGAGAAGCGGCGTGTGTATCTGTTCATGGAGCAAATAGACTGGGATCTAATTCACTGATTGATTTAGTTGTTTTTGGTCGTGCAGCAGGATTAAGAGCGGCAGAAACAACAAAAATAAATGGATCGCATGCCCCATTACCGAAAGACGCAGGACAGAATTCATTAGAAAGATTAGATAAGTTCAGAAATGCTAATGGCTCAACTAACACATCGGAATTACGTTTAAGAATGCAAAAAGTTATGCAAAATAATTGTGCCGTATTTAGGAATGGTGAGGTTTTAGAAGAAGGACAAAAACTAATCAATGAAATATGGTCAAATAGAGATGATATTAAGGTGCATGATAAATCTTTAATATGGAATACAGATCTAATTGAAGCACTTGAGTGGGATAATTTAATAGTGCAAGCGGTTGTTACTGTTGAAAGTGCTGCTAATAGGAAGGAAAGTAGAGGAGCTCATGCACGAGAAGATTTTGTTAAACGCGATGATGATAATTGGATGAAGCATACCCTAGCTTGGATTGATGATAATAAAAGAACAACAACCATAGATTATAGGCCAGTTCACGAATATACATTAACTGATGAAGTTTCGTATATAAAACCAAAAGAGAGAGTTTATTAATAATATAGGTATTAAGAATGGTACAGTTAAATTTGCCTCAAAAATCTAGAATGATAAAAGGAAAGAATTGGCCAAAACCAGATTCTTCTTCAAATGTTGCTGAATTTGAAATATATAGGTGGAACCCAGATAATGACGATAATCCATCAACCGATAAGTATTATGTAGATTTAGATGAATGCGGTCCAATGGTTCTGGATGCGCTTATGAAAATTAAAAATGAAATTGATCCAACATTAACATTTAGAAGGTCATGTCGAGAAGGTGTTTGTGGTTCTTGTGCCATGAATATTGACGGTACAAATACCCTTGCATGTACATGCGCTATAGAAGATATTAAAGGTGCAGTTAAAATTTATCCATTACCACATCAAGAGGTACTAAAGGACTTGGTACCTGATCTTAATAATTTTTTTGCTCAACACAAGTCAATTGAACCGTGGCTTCATACAACGAGTGTGCCTCCTGAAACCGAATGGAAACAGAGCAAAGAAGACAGAGAACAGCTAGATGGTTTATACGAATGTATTTTATGTGCATGTTGTTCGACATCGTGTCCGAGCTATTGGTGGAATTCAGATAGATATTTAGGTCCAGCAATTTTACTGCAGGCTTATAGATGGATAATTGATTCAAGAGATGAGGCTACTGGGGATCGTTTAGACGACCTAGAAGATCCTTTTAGATTGTACCGCTGTCATACTATTATGAATTGCACGAAATCGTGTCCAAAAGGTCTAAATCCAGCAAAAGCAATAGCAAAAATTAAGAAGTTAATGGTCGAAAGACAGGTTTAATTACATTGTTAATTGTTAATTTTACAGATCATCTTTTGGTTTAAGAATTTGCTGACCTTTGTAGATCCCTGTTTTTAGATCGAGATGATGTGGCCTGTGTAATTCACCAGTATTTTTATCTTCGACATAAGTTGCTGCACTTAAAGCATCAGTAGATCTTCGCATTCCACGTTTTGATCTTGTGACTTTTTTTCTTGGAACGGCCATGTGATATTTTCTCCTAATAAAAAAGATACAGTTAACCTAAATACATATACATATACAATTATTGTTTGTCATCATATAATATGTATTATTATATAAATTAATTTTATTTATTAATCTATTAAAGGTGTTCTATAAAGAAATTATTGTTATGTTATTGAATGAATCCTATAAAAATATTCAAACTCAAATAGATAAATGTCTAATAGAGTTTCTTTCTAAGAAGTCAATTCCTGAAGAATTATTATCTGCAATAAAATATATATTTATTGGGAATGGTAAAAAAATAAGATCTCTACTTTTAATTGAAACTTCAAAGATCTTCAATGTTAAATACGATGATGCAATAAAGATTGCATTAGCTTTGGAATGTTTGCATACATACTCATTAATTCATGACGACTTACCTGCGATGGATAATGATGATTTTAGAAGAGGCAAGAAAACTCTCCATAGAAAATATAGTGAATCAACTGCAATTCTTACTGGTGATGCCCTATTAACGCTCGCATTTGAAATATTGGTTTCAGGCGATATTGCTTTTTCAGATAAAATAAAATTGAAACTAGTAAATAATTTAGCTTTTGCAAGTGGTTTAGAAGGTATGGTTGCCGGGCAAATATTAGATATTGATTTTGAGGAAAAAGATATTGAATTAGATCGTATAAAATATATGCAATCATTAAAAACAGGAGCATTGTTTAATTTTGCATGTTCTGCTGGGGTTATTATGGGAGGTGGAAATGAAAATGACCTTCGAAGATTACAAATCTTTGCAAAGGCATTTGGATTAGTCTTTCAAATTACAGATGACATCATTGATATAAATTCTGATTTCATAAATTCCGGTAAATCGGTAAATAAGGATAATGTTGCAGGTAAGGCAACTATAAATAATAAGCTGGGTTCAGATCAAGCAAGAGTTGAAGCTATTAAATATATTAATATGGCGAAAGAATGCCTTAGTTTTTATGGAACCAGAGGGGAAAGCCTGATTCATATTTGTGAAAATCTTCTAGATAGAAAAAAATAATTTTATGATATCAAAATATTATCAATCAGTCTTGTTCTTCCAATCTTTACTGCCGTTAATATAATTATAGATTTATTAAATGACTGGTTACTATCAACCTTCTTTAAATCTTTAGACCTTCTGACGCTAAAGTAGTCGACAAGAAAATTATTTTTGCTAAGAAAATCAATTGCATTATTTTCAATATCTACAATTTTTAACTTGTTATCGATTGAAATTTTAGCTTCCTTAAGGCTTTCGTATAATTTCGGTGCAATTAATCGCTCTTGTTTAGACAGATATTGATTTCTAGAAGAAAGAGCTAGCCCATCGCTTTCCCTAACAATAGGTGCACAAAACATTTCAATAGGCATACACAGATCTCTTACCATGCCTTTAATTAGGATAAATTGCTGATAATCTTTTTGTCCAAATACAGCAATATCTGGATTGATTATGTTAAATAGCTTGTTTACTACACATAAAACACCACTGAAGTGTGAAGGTCTATGTTCTCCACATAATATGTTATTGTATTCGGGGTATTTGATTGTTAATTCACTTAATATATTTTTTGGATACATGACCTCTGTCGAGGGAGAAAATAGCAAATCAATACTATGTTTACGTAGTTTCTTTTGGTCACTATCAAATGTTCTTGGATATTCTGTATAGTCTTCACCAATGCTAAACTGTGTAGGGTTAACAAAAATACTTGCTATAATTTTTGTAGCCCCTGCTTGTTTCAATGATGAAATTAGACTAATGTGACCTTTGTGTAAATTACCCATCGTAGGTACAAAGCCAATTTTCTCGCCATCGGCTTTCCATGACTTTATATGATTTCGAACGACATCTATATCTTCAGCTATTATCATTTAGTAACCTAAAAACAGTGCTCTGGTGCTGGATATTCTTTACTTTTAACTTCTTCAATATAAGATCTTATTGCCTGATCAATTGAGCTGTTATCTTTCATATAATTCTTTGCAAACTTAGGAGAAACTCCAGAAGTAATACCAAGAATATCATAAAGGACAAGTATTTGCCCATCAACATCTGGACCGGCACCTATGCCAATAATTGGTATTTTAATTTCTTGATTTAAAATCTTTGCTGTTAAGGAAGAAACGCATTCTATAAGTATCATATCTGCTCCCAATTCCTCTATCATTGTGGCTTCTTTTAGTAGAAGAGAGGCCTCCTCATCGCTTTTTCCATACACTTTGTACCCACCAATTTTATTAATAGATTGAGGTCGTAAGCCAATATGTGCGCATATTGGTATATCGGATTGAGATAATTTTTCAATTATATTCAATTGAGATTTATTCCCTTCCAATTTAATCATTTGAGCATCACCATCTTGCATTAATTTTGATGCATTCTCAAGAGCAATTTCAGGAGTATAAAAACTCATAAAAGGCATATCTGTAATTAAAAAAGAATATTGCAAAGCTGATGCTACTATTTTTGAATGATATATCATATCTTCCATTTTAACTGGTATGGTTGTCTTTTTACCTTGTATAACCATCCCTAAAGAATCTCCGACGAGAACAATATCAGCTCCAGCATTATCTACAACTCTTGCAAAGGAAGCGTCATAAGCTGTAATGCAGGCTATTTTCTCTCCTTGCATTTTCATATTATTAAGTTTTGTAAGCGTAATAGGTTTTCTATTTAATGTATCATTCATATTATTTACTCACTTCGCGTCTTTTATAATTTTTATCAATATAACTATTTAATATAGCAATAAATTCATTGGCTATATTAGGCCCTCTTAGTATTTTATATTTTTCTCCATCTACAAAAACAGGAGCTGCTGGCTCTTCACCTGTTCCAGGCAAAGATATTCCTAAATTTGCATGCTTTGATTCTCCTGGACCATTAACTATACAGCCCATAACAGCAAGTTTTAAATTTTCTACCGCGATGTACTTTCTGCTCCAACTAGGCATATTTATGTAGATATATTCTTCAATTTCAGTAGCGAGCTCTTGAAAGGTTGTTGAGGTAGTTCGCCCGCAACCAGGGCATGCAATAACATCTGGTTTAAAATGACGAATACCGAGGGATTGTAATATTTCTCTTGCGACCCTAACTTCTTCAGCTCTATCCTCTCCAGGTTTTGGCGTTAAAGAAACTCTAATAGTGTCTCCTATACCTAAATTCAACAATATTGATATAGCTGCAGTTGAGGAAACCACTCCTTTTATTCCAAGTCCTGCTTCTGTTAGACCAAGATGAAGGGCGTGATTAGAGGTTTTAGCAAGTTTCTTGTATACTGAGATTAAATCACTCACGAGACTGACTTTTGCAGATAATATTATTTTTGATTCTGATAATCCTATTGATTCAGCTCTTAAAGCTGAACTGTAAACTGATTTTACTAGGGCATCATGCAAAACTTCTTGCGCTGGTTTTTTATTTTTCTTTTTAGAATTGCGATCCATTAGATCTGTTAATAGTTCTTGATCTACACTTCCCCAATTTGCTCCGATACGAATTGGTTTATTGTACTTGCACGCTATTTCAATGATTTCAGAGAATTGTTTGTCTTTTTTATTTTTGAATCCCACATTACCTGGATTAATACGATATTTTGCTAGAGATTCCGCGCAAGACGGATAATCTTTTAATAGTTTGTGTCCAATGTAATGGAAATCACCTATTAAAGGAATATTTACTCCTTTTTTATCCAACTCTTCTTTTATATAGACAACTGCCTTTGCAGCTTCAGGTCTATCAACTGTTATTCTTACAAGTTCAGAGCCAGCTTTTGCGAGTTCTACAATCTGATCTGTTGTTTTTTTTATATCCGCTGTATCTGTGTTAGTCATAGATTGCACTGCAATAGGAAAACCCTGTCCTATGTTAATTCCCCCAACATTTACAGGAATAGTTTTTCTTCTTGAATTTAGCATTTTATTTAATACATCTATAATTTATTATTTTAAGCTCTATTAATATAATTAGAAGAATATAATTTAAAATACACATTTTAGATATAAAATAAAATATGTTAATTAATTTTCTCTGAATATATTGGTATATTTTTATATATTACTTTCGCTTTATGATGTATTTTCAATTTATAGACGGTTCCCTAGAACGGGGATGGTATAAATCTCTTGCAACTGACCCAAATAGGGGGTTTTATGGAGGGCTGTCAGATCATTCCAAAGTCTTATATATAGAATAGCTATGTTTTGAATTAATGGAGATGTGGGTGATAAATAAAGTAAATCAGAATTTAATTTTATGAGAACGTATAACAAAAACCCAGATAAAATATATGATGAATCTTTTGGTATTATTAAATCAGAAGTTAGCTTGGACGATGTTAAGGAAAGCAATCAATCAATTTTGATAAGAATGATACATGCTTGTGGAGATGTGACTATAAAAGAAGATTTTTTATGTTCAGATAATGCCCGTGAAAAGGGAATCAGCGCTATTAATAGTGGAGCAAATATCCTAACTGATACCAATATGGTTTCATCTGCAATTATACGTAAATTTATCCCAGAAAATAATGAAGTCTTATGTTTCCTCAGAGATAGTAGGGTAATTCCTATTTCTAAAAGCAACGAGACAACGCTATCTGCAGCAGCCGTTGATCTATGGTTGGGCTATCTTCAAGGTGCAGTTGTGGTTATTGGGAACGCTCCGACAGCATTATTCAGGTTATTAGAGTTAATTGAAATTAAAGATATCAGACCAGCGCTTATCATAGGTATCCCTGTGGGGTTTGTTGGTGCTAAAGAATCTAAAGAAGAGCTAATCCAGAATAAAAGAAATATTGATTACATTACATTACGCGGTCGCAGGGGCGGAAGTGCAATTGCAGCAGCAGCATTTAATGCGATTGCTTTAGAAAGTAAAAGATTATGAATCCATGGTTAACTATAATAGGCATTGGAGACAACGGTTTAGAGGGATTGTCAGAGAAATCAATTTCAAAAATTAACAATGCTGAATATGTATTCGGTGGAGAAAGACATTTATCATTTATTCCAGATAATGGCATAAAGAAAATATTATGGAAAAATCCTATAAAAAATTCTGTTGACCATATAATGTCATTAAAGCCTAGACCTGTATGTGTTCTATCTTCTGGTAATCCATTATGGCATGGAATTGGAAGCACCTTGCTTAAATATATTTCTATTGATGAGATGCTTATTTATCCTTCACCTTCCGTATTTTCATTGGCTTGCGCAAAAATTGGATGGGATTCAAATGATGTAGAAGCGGTTTCTTTACATACTAATCCTGTTAGTTTTATTGAGAAATATTTGCAACCAAGTGTTAAATTATTTTTGCTAACAAGAGACTCTAAAACACCAATTGAGGTTGCAGATTATTTGAATAAACGTGGTTTTAATAAAAGTAAATTCATAATTTTTGAGAACTTAGGAGGAGTTAACGAAAATATCACAAGGACTACTGTTGAAAGTTTTGGTTTAAAAGATATTTCTAGGCTAAATGTTATTTGCATTGAATGTATTGCAGATACTGATGCTAATTATTATAGCTGCATACCTGGGTTGCCCAATGAAATATTTAATAATGATGGTCAAATAACCAAAAGAGAGATTAGGGCGGCAACAATAGCAAAATTAACCCCATTTAAAGATGATCTTCTTTGGGATATAGGCGCCGGTTCGGGATCTGTTTCAATAGAATGGATGAGAAGTAGTAAAAATTTAAAGGCGATTGCAATAGAGTGTGATAGCCATAGGGTTGAATTTTTAAAAAAGAATGCTATTGAATTAGGCGTTCCCAATTTAGAAATTATTCAAGGTAGAGCTCCTGATATTCTTGCAGGCTTAAAGAAACCTAATGCTATATTTATTGGCGGAGGCTTGTCGGGGGATAATGGTATTGCAATTATTGAAAAATCTATAAATTCATTACTTCCTAATGGAAGATTGGTTATTAATGCAGTCACGATAGAAACAGAAATTTTGTTAATAAATAATTATAAAAAATATGGTGGTGATTTGACGAGGATTGCTGTTTCTAAGATAAAAAAAGTAGGATCTTCTAATGCCTGGGATGATTATATGCCTGTGGTTCAGTGGTCGTATCATAAAAGATAAAAAAAGTTAGGTAAGATTATGCAAGGAAAATTTTATGGTATTGGCGTTGGACCAGGTGATCCTGAACTCATAACTCTGAAGGCATACAATATACTTTCTAATATAGGTATTGTAGCATTCCCAATATTTTCTAGTAAGCCGAGTTTTGCATTTTCGATTATAGAGAAATTTGTGAAGAAAGATGTTAAAAAAATTGAATTAAACATACCGTTTACAGATTCTATAGCAAGAGAAAAAGCATATGATTTATCTGCAGAATTTATTGCTAATGAGTTAGAAATTGGCAATGATGTTGCTTTGATTTGTGAGGGCGATCCTTTTATCTATGGATCATTTATATACATATGGGATAGATTAAAAGAAAAATATAGTTATGAAATAATTCCAGGAATATCTTCTATTATTGCCGGTCCAAATAGACTAAATATCCCAATAGCATGCGGTAATGATATAATCAGCATAGTACCAGGTCCGTTAGAAGATAATATTCTCAAAGAGAATATTATGAATTCTGACGTTACGCTGGTTTTGAAGGTAGGCAGACATTTTGATAGGCTCCGAAATTTATTAAGTGAATTAGCTCTCTTAGATAATTCTTATTATATTTCAAATGCTACATTAGAAAATCAATATATGGGGAAATTAGCTGAGTTAACTCAAAGTAAAGAAGACTATTTTGCAATGATTTTAATTAAGAATAAAAGATAGAGTTATATTATGAATCAATCAGTTGTAATTATATTATCTAGTCTAGCTCTAGATTTAGGTATTAAAATTAAGAACGCAGTACCTCAATCCGAGTTACATGCAATGAATCTAAATCATCCAGATGTTGATTGCAGTTATGATAATTTTTCTTCGCACATAGCTACCCTGTTTAAGAATAAATATACTATTATTGCAGTTTGTTCTGCTGGTGTAGTTATAAGATCTTTAGCTGAATCATTAAAAAATAAAACAGAAGAATCTCCAGTTATAGTTGTATCAAATGACGGCCGTTATATAATCCCTATTTTAGGAGCACATTCTGGTGGGAATAAAATATCTCATAATATATCTTATAGAATTAATGCAGAAGCTGTTATTACCAATATGAGTGATCTAAGATTAGGTATAGCGTTAGACGATCCTCCGGATGGTTATGTATTGGGTGACTATAAATACATAAAATCAATAGCGAGTCGAATTCTTAACGGCGAGGACATACAGTCATTACCGAATATATCTTGGTTTAATAATTCGCAATTAAAGGTTAATAAGCAAGCAAAATTATCTATTGACATTACAATAGAAGACAAAATATCTGATAAGGATAAAATAATATATCATCCTCAAAAGCTTGTGCTCGGAGTTGGTACAATTAAAGGGGCTAGTTTCGATTCTTTATTAAAATTAGTTGAAACTACGCTTAAGAATAATAATTTATCAAAATATTCTATAGCTTTGTTAGCAACAATTGACCTTAAAGAAAATGAAGATGCTATTAATCAACTAGCAAAATTTTATAATTTACCAATTGTCTATTATACTAAAGATGATCTAAATAAAGTTTTATCTAAAATAGAGAAACCTTCTCAAGAGGTATTTGACGCAGTTGGATGTTATAGTGTTTCCGAAGCTTCCTCTATTTTGGCTGCTGGAGATAATTCAAATTTAATTGTCAATAAACAGAAATATAACGGTACAACTTGTGCAATAGCAATATCTAAAAATATTATATTAAATTCTAATAATAAATTAGCTAAAGGCAAACTTTCTATAATTGGATTAGGACCAGGAGCTAGTTCTTGGCGGAGTATTGAGGCGAATCATTTACTTGAACAAGCAACGGACATAGTTGGATTCGATGGTTATATAAAACTATTGGATTATGATAAGAATAAAAAATATCATTCATTTGAAATTGGACAAGAAGAAGAACGTGCAATGAAATCAATTGAACTTGCTTCTAGTGATAAGAATGTGGCTTTGGTATGTTCTGGTGACCCAGGTATTTATGCAATGGCTTCTATAGTTTTTGAAATGATAGAATTTGGACCAGACATATGGAAAAATATAGAAATTATTACATCTCCAGGGATATCTGCAGTTCAAGCTGCAGCTGCAAGGGTGGGCGCACCAATTGGAAATGATTTTTGTACTATTTCTCTATCGGATCTAATGACGACACAGCAGGTCATTCTGGATAGGGTTAAAGCAGCAGCAAAAGCAGATTTTATTATCGCACTTTATAATCCATCTTCAAAATTAAGAAAAACATTGATTAAGAAGGTTGTGAATATAATAAGGGATTATAGAAAGAAAGAGACCCCAATCGTAATAGCACGTTCAGTTGGACGTAAAGATGAAAAAATAGAATTTACAACTATAAATGATATTGAAACAGACACTATTGATATGATGACTTTGCTTATTATTGGTTCAACTAAAACCAGATCTTATTTCAATAGTTTAAATGAACAAAAAGTCTATACCCCAAGAGGATATAATGTTTTAAAAGGAGAAAAAAATAGATGAAGGTACATTTTATTGGAGCAGGACCTGGTGACCCAGATTTAATAACTGTTAGAGGAAAAAGTATTATCAGCAACTCACCAGTTTGTTTATACGCAGGATCATTGGTTCCTAAAGAGATTATTCAATTTGCTCCAAAAGATTCTAAAGTTATTGATACATCGTCAATGACACTTCCTGAAATAATTACTGAAATTAAATTAGCACATCAGGAAAGCTTAGATGTTGCTAGGGTTCACTCTGGTGATCCTTCACTCTACGGTGCTATCGGGGAGCAAATGAATGAACTTAATAAGTTAGGAATAGATTATGATATAGTTCCTGGTGTTCCAGCGTTTAGTGCTGCAGCTGCGGCATTAAAGATGGAATTTACAATACCAGGAATAGTGCAAACGGTAATACTAACAAGAACTTCATCTAAATCCTCACCAATGCCTGACGGAGAGGAATTATCAAAACTAGCAGAAACCGGAGCTACTTTAGCTATACATTTATCTATTAGAAATTTAAGGGCTATTCTTAGAACGTTAATACCAATATACGGCAATAGTTGCCCAATTATTGTTGCATACAGGGTTGGGTGGCCAGATCAAATGATGATTGCCGATGATTTGGATGGTATATATAATAAGGTTCGTTTAGCAAAAATTACAAGAACAGCCCTAATTTTAGTTGGTCCAGGGCTTAATAAAAATATGAATATTAATAGCTCTCTTTATAGCCCGGACCACAAGCATTTATTTAGGCCTAAATAACTTAATTAAAATCATTTATATATTGTACAATTGATTTGGTATTATAAAAGTTATTATCCGAAACAATTTTTGGTCTTCTGATTACAATGACTCTTTTTTTTAAATATCTTGCAGCAAGCATTTTGGCGTAGGTGTCATCACCTCCACTGTTGCGTGTTATTATATAATCTATTCTGTTGTTCTTCATAATTAATAGCTCATCCAATATCGTAAAGGGTCCCTTGCCATAAATATATCTATGAGAAGCTTTAAATGTATCTAATTGTATTTTATCTATTGTCCTAATCAGAAACCAATGTTTTTTTAAATTTGAGAATAAATCTAGATTTTGTTTGCCTAGAGATAAAAAAGTACGAGAAATTTTAGGAAGATATTTTATTGCATCTTCAAAAGATTTTGCGTCTATCCAATTGTCAAGAGGCGACCTTTTCCACTCTCTCCTAATATAAGAAATTATAGGTATTCTTAGTCTCTTGGAAGTCTCTATAGCATTTCGAGAAATGTTTGTTGCATAGGGATGACTTGCATCTACAATTAATTCAATTTTTTTCGTATGTATAAAATTCTCTAAGCCTTCTGACCCTCCAAATCCTCCAATTCTAGTATTTGGGGTGATAATTTTTGGATTAATTGTTCTTCCAGCAAGAGATATTATAATATTATATTTTTTGTTATTAATAAAATGGTATGCAATTTTGTTGGCCTCTGCTGTGCCTCCTATAATCAATACATTAGGCATTGCTAGCCTCTGATTGTGCTATGATATTTTCTTTTCGATCAATAATAATAATGTCAACTTGAATATCAGATGTTCTTAGAACTTTTAAGATATTTTTTTTTGCATTTATAGCAATAAATTCTGCATACATGTATTTATCTTGGTCTAGTATATCCAATATTTGATTGGCTGTATTAGCCTTTAAACAATTTTTTATTTTCCTAGTATCAATATGTAATAGTTCTAGTTCTTGTCCTATTTTCTGAAAATCAACCTCACTTCTGCTTGAGTGGAGATCCATTGCGCCTTGTGACAGTTTAACTATCTTTGCGAATCCACCTGCAACAGTAATTTTGGGTATTCTATGTTTTCTAAGATATTTTAGAAGTCCGCCAATAAAATCTCCCATATCAATTAAAGCTTGATCCTTTAATTTATAATGGTTTTTCACAACTTTCTCCGACATAGAGCCAGTTGCAGCGGCAATGTGTTTAATCCCTAAACTTTTTGCAACATCTATACCCCTATGAATTGAATGAATCCATGCAGCGCAAGAATATGGAATAACAATACCAGTAGTTCCTAAAATGGATATTCCTCCAAGTATTCCTAATCGTGGATTCCAGGTTTTTTTAGCTACTGTTTCTCCGTTAGGTACTTCTATCTCAACAATCACATCGACTTCTACTTTATATTCTTTTGCTATATTAATTAACATTTTTGATATCATTTCTCTTGGTTTCGGATTAATTGCTGGCTCTCCTGGCTCTAGCTGTAATCCTGGAAGTGTTATAGTTCCTACGCCTTTCCCTGCTTTAAAAGTGATACCTGTATTTTTCTCCCCTCTACATATTCTTGCTATAATCAACAATCCGTCAGTGACATCAGGATCGTCCCCAGCATCTTTGATAATACCAGAACTAGCTGATTGATTAGTAAGGTTTTGATATGCTATATTAAATTCAGGTTTTTCACCGTTTGGTAGCTTTATCTGTACTTTATCAAGTAAACTACCGCTTAAAAGTGCTATGTAGGCTGCTTTTGATGCGGCTAGAGCACAAGCACCAGTTGTCCAGCCTCGTCGCAAATGTTCTTTTAGCTTTTGTGACATAAATACTTTATACTCATTATTTTCTAGACGGCAAATGATAATGTACAATAATATAAAAATGCCAGAGTTCAATCCTGGTGAAGTTTGGTTAGTAGGAGCAGGTCCTGGCGATCCTAAATTACTAACTATATTTGCATGCTACGCACTCTCAAAAGCTGACGTAATTGTTTACGACGCACTAGTTTCTGATGCTATTTTATCTTTATCATCAGAAAAAGCAAGATTAGTCTACGCGGGTAAAAGAGGCGGCAAGCCCTCTCATACGCAACAAGATATTTCTGATCTAGTTATTGATCTGGCTAGAAAAAAGAATAGAGTATTGCGTCTTAAGGGAGGGGATCCTTTTGTTTTTGCTCGAGGAGCTGAAGAAGCACAGGCATTAAGTAAGGTAAATATCCCATATAGAATCATACCAGGAATTACTGTTGGTATAGGAGGATTGGCAGCTGCTAATATTCCACTAACCTCTCGCGATACAAATTCGTCAATATTGTTTATGACAGGGCACAATGCAGAAAAAAATGATCCTGTTGATATAAATTGGCATGCGGTATCCAAGATACCTGTTATCGTTATGTATATGGCCTTAAAAAATCTTAGTATTATTAGGGATAAATTGCTTGATGAAGGAAGAAATTTAGATGAACCGGTTGCAGTAATTCAGGATGCATCATTACCAAAACAGAAAGTATTGGAAACAACTTTATCTAAGGTTGTAGAGGATGTAAATTTATATAAGATAGAATCTCCTTCAATAGTTGTTATTGGTCCCGTTGTTAACCTTCGATCTCTTTTAGAGAGAAGTGTGATTAAAGATGTTGAATAATATTAATAGCTTGTGTATTTCTGCCCCTTCATCGGGAAGTGGTAAAACTATTATAACCGCAGGTTTAATTTTATCCTTAAGAGAAAGAGGATACAGTGTATCAGGTGCAAAAGTTGGCCCTGACTATATAGATAAGACTTTTTTAAGCTTGGCTGCGAATAAAGAGATTTACAATCTTGACTCATGGGCAATGAGCGAAAGAACGATGGACAGTATTATTAATTCATGTCTTTCAGATAGTAATTTTTTTATACTTGAAGGAGTCATGGGTCTTTTTGATGGGTCAATTACGAATGAAGGTTCTACAGCAAGTTTAGTTCAGAAGTACAAAGTACCCGTTGTTTTAGTTGTTGATGCTTCGGGCCAAGGTCAGTCAATAGGAGCTTTGTGTCAGGGTTTTATAAATTACAATAAAAATATCTCTATAGTAGGCATAATATTGAATCGTGTTGCAAGCTTACGCCACGAAAAAATAATTACAGATGAATTAGACAGATTATCGATTAAGGTTTTAGGATCCATCCCAAAGTCAAATAAAATTAAGTTACAAGATAGACATCTTGGCCTTATTCCTGCTCAAGAAAATGATAATTCACAGTCGAGTATCCGTGAAGCTGCAGATTTGATAGAAAAAAATATAAATCTAGAGGATTTAATAAGATTAACTAAGGTGAATATGAGCGCGCCTAAAATGAATAGTTTTTTTTCTCCGAATTTGGGTCAGCATATAAGTATAGCAAAAGATGAAGCCTTTTGTTTTGTCTACGAACATATGCTAAAGCAATGGAAAATAGAAAACCGTGAAATTTCATTTTTCTCTCCGCTATCAGATGAACCCCCGTCAAATAATGCTGACGGTATATTTCTTCCAGGAGGTTATCCCGAGCTATTTAGTGAAAAATTATCTAATAACCATATTTTTAAAAAAGGTATGGAAGATGCAGACAGCAGAGATAAAGCAATCTATGGCGAATGTGGTGGGTATATGGTTTTAGGAAAAAGCATTATAAACAAAATGGGAGAAGAGCATAATATGTTAAATATGTTAAATCTTGTTACAAGTTTTAAGGATCCCAAGTTACATTTAGGATATCGTCGTGTTCAACTTATTTCAGATTTTGCTTTAGGTATCAAAAATAACTACCATAGGGGTCATGAATTTCATTATTCCAATATTGTAGTAGAGGAGGGATCTCCACTATTTTCTGTTTGTAATAATGACAATTTGAAAACTGAAAATATTGGTCTTATAAGTAAAAATGTGATGGGATCTTTTGTGCACCTGATAGACAAAGAGAGTTAATTTTTTTTATTCAATTTTATGAAAGGGATATTTCTATGATATACGAGCTTGATGATTTGAAGCCAAGTATTAATATTAAGAGTTGGGTGGCGCCTAATGCTGTTATTATCGGTAATGTTATTTTAGAAGAGGATGCAAGCATCTGGTGGAATGCAGTGTTAAGAGGCGATAACGAAAAGATAATCGTTGGAAAGGGTTCTAATATTCAAGACGGATGTGTAGCTCATACAGACCCAGGTTTTTCTTTAGTTATAGGAGAAAGAGTTACTATTGGACATATGGCAATGATACACGGATGTGTTATTGGCGATGATTCTTTAATTGGTATTGGTGCCATAGTCTTAAATGGAGCAAAAATAGGTAAAAATTGTTTAATTGGGGCTAACAGTTTTATACCAGAAAATAAAGAAATACCTGACAATTCAATTGTATTTGGATCCCCTGGAAGGATTATTGGAAACGTTCAAGATAAGCATATTAAAATGATGCAAAGAGCACAAACTAGCTATATTAAAAGAGCCATTAGATTTAAAAACAATATGAAATTAATTGCATGAACATATTTTAGAAAAAAGTTCTGTTGTCATTACGGTGAATTTATATATAATTGATTTATTTTGATGATTAAATAGGAAAGAATTATATGTCGAATAATGTTAAGATTGCTTTAGCCGTTGTCGTATTGGCCGTTGCCGGATATTTTATAATAAGTTCAATGGGTTCAGATGGTTCTGAAAAATCCCGTCCTGAAGATAGAATTATGAGGACTAACCAAACTGATGAAACTGCTCCTGTTGGTAGCAAAACAATTGAATTTGAAATTGAAAATGAAATGGCTCATTACGGTCAAGGCTAGATTTTAAGTATACCAAAATAATGGGAAAATTGGTGTGTTTAGATGCAGTTTTAATATAGAGATATGACGTTACCTATTTAATTAAAAAAATTTAATTATTAAATTGGGAGATGAAAATATGTCAAATAACGTTAAGATTGCGCTCGCTATTGTAGTATTGGCCGTTGCCGGATATTTTATATATAGTGCAATGTCTGATGGAACAGAATCGCGTCCTGAAGATAAAATAATGAGAACTAACCAAACAGATGAACCTGTTGTTCTGGATAGTAAAAAAATTGAGTTTGAGATCATTGATGAAATGGCTCACTACGGACAATAAGTATTAGTATGATTTTAAATACACTAAGATAATAGAAGTTTTAGTGTATTTAAATTTTAGTGTATTTATATGTTGTTTTAATATAGAGATATAATACTACTTATTTAATTAAAAAGATTTTAATTATTAAATGGGGAGTTAAAAATATGTCAAATAATATTAAGATTGGGCTTGCTATTGTAGTATTATCTGGTGCTGGATTTTATATATATAGTTCAATATCTGATGGAACAGATTCACGCTCTGTAGACAGACTAATAAGACCAAATCAGTCGGAGGAACCTGCTGAATTGGGTAGCAAGACAATTGAATTTGATACTTTTGATGATATGGCGCATTATGGGTTTGGATCTTAATTTATATACTCATCGATTAATCGGTATATTAAAGAAATGCTAGCCGGTTAAATTAGTAAATAACTTTGCAGGTACTGTCTCCGAAGTTGATATTTACATTAAGTTATTATTTTATTTTTAAGCAGTTAGAATCAGATGAAAAAAAGCCCGCTTGATAACTATAGGAAACTTATTCAGTCTGGAAAATTAACAGAGGATTCTGGTCAATTAACTGTCGTCAGGAATCTACAAGAGATTTATTCTAAATTTATTCCATATTATCATAATAAACAAAAATCATTTTTTTTTAAAAGTTTCAAAAAAGTTACGCTTCCTAAAGGCCTTTACATTTATGGTGATGTTGGCAGAGGGAAATCTATGTTAATGGATGTTTTTTTCGATTCATTGGATATAGAAAAAAAAAGAAGAGTTCATTTTAATGCCTTTATGAATGAGATGCACAGTAGAATTTTTGAATGGCGTAAGAATAAAAAACTATCTGAAGCAAGTAAAGGAGGGGATGATCCAATTCCAGTGATAGCCAAATTAGTCGCTGAGGAATGTAATATTCTATGTTTTGATGAATTTCAAGTTGAGGATATTGCTGATGCAATGATAATTGGTAGATTATTTGAAAACTTATTTGAATTAAATGTACTTGTGATTGCAACTTCGAATATCCGTCCTGATGAGTTATATAAAGATGGTCTAAACAGAAGTTTATTTCTTCCTTTTGTAGATATATTAAAAAATTATATGAATACTCATTATTTAGTTTCCGATAAAGATTACAGGTTGGATAGAGTTAGAGATAGACCTGTATATTATAGTCCGATTACTCAAAATAATAGGGAAGATTTTGAAAAATCTTGGACAGAAGTTATAGGCAGCTCGGAAGAGGAGTCTACATCTATTCAGTTAAAAGGAAGACAGATTGATATTCTTAGATCAGCCGGTAGATGTGTGAGGTTTAATTTTTCTGAATTATGCCAAAAACCCTTAGGTGTCATAGATTATTTAGCAATTGCAGATAAATTTGATATTATATTTATCTCTGACATGCCGATGTTGGATGAAAAGAAAAGAAACGAAACAAAACGATTCATAAATTTAATTGATACTTTATATGAATCTCAATCTTTGATTTTTATATTGGCAGAAAAGTCACCAAATGAACTTTTACAAGAAGGAAAAGATTTAAAAATTTTCAGGCGTACAACTTCACGGTTAGAGGAGATGCAATCAGCGGAATATTTAAATAAAAGCTCTAATTAATGGCGTATAAAAAATTATTTTTTATAGATATACTTGTAATTATTTTATAACAAGTTTACTACACACAATATAACAAAACAAAAGGAGTTCTATCTATGGCACGAAATAAAATATCGTTAATTGGTGCAGGTCAAATTGGTGGTACGTTAGCTTTATTAGCAGGATTAAAAGATCTGGGTGATATAGTGCTATTTGATATTGCTGATGGAATTCCACAAGGTAAGGCATTGGACATGTCTCAAGCAAGCACAATAGAAGATTTTGATTCATCCTTAAAAGGCACCTCATCATACGAAGATATTGCAGATTCTGACATTGTAATAGTGACTGCAGGAGTTCCAAGAAAACCAGGTATGAGCAGAGATGATTTATTGGGGATCAATCTGAAAGTAATGAGTTCTGTTGGCGAGGGAATAAAAAAATATGCTCCAGATTCTTTCGTTATATGTATAACCAATCCTTTAGATGCAATGGTTTGGGCTTTGCAGAAAGCAACAGGACATAAGCCTAACATGATTTGTGGTATGGCAGGCGTTCTTGATTCTGCAAGATTTAGATTTTTTCTTGCTGATGAGATGCAAGTATCAGTAGAGGACGTCACAGCTTTTGTTCTTGGTGGGCACGGAGATACTATGGTTCCTTTGATAAGATATTCAACCGTTGCAGGAATTCCATTGCCGGATCTTATTAAAATGAATTGGATCACAGAAAAAAAATTAAATGATATAGTTCAAAGAACAAGAGATGGAGGAGCAGAAATTGTTTCGCTATTAAAAACAGGTTCAGCCTATTATGCGCCAGCTAGTTCGGCTATATCAATGGCCGAGTCTTATCTTAAGGATAAAAAAAGAGTATTGCCTGCAGCGGCATATTTATCTGGAGAATATGATGTTAATGGTCTTTATATTGGCGTCCCGGTGATTATTGGTGCTAACGGAATAGAAAAAATTGTTGAAATTCATCTAAACAAAGAAGAGCAAGATGAATTCAATAGTTCAGTTGAATCTGTTAAGAGTTTAGTAGAAACTTGTAAACAAATTGACCCAAGTATTTCTTAAAAAAGAATTCAATAAGCATAGCTTATAGATAGGTAAGATAATGAATATTCATGAATACCAGGCTAAAGAAATTTTTAAAAAATATTCAATTCCAATCCTTGATGGCGGAGTGGCTTTTAGTGTTGAGCAAGCATTAGAAGTGGCAAAAACTCTACCTGGTCCGATTATGGTTGTTAAAGCTCAAATTCATGCTGGCGGAAGAGGTCAAGGGGGCGGAGTTAAGGTTGTTAAAGACATGATAGCCTTAGAAACAGAAGCAAATAATATTCTTGGAATGAACCTGATAACAAAACAAACAGGTCCACAAGGTAAGATTGTAAAAAGACTATATATTGAGGATGGATGCAATATAAAAGAAGAGTTGTATTTATCATGTTTGGTTGACAGGAAAACATCCACTATATCTTTTATTGTTTCTTCAGAAGGCGGTATGGACATAGAAGAAGTTGCCAAAATAAATCCGGAGAAGATTTCAAAAATAGCTATTGATCCAGTATATGGAATTATGCCTTTTCATATTAGACAAATGGTTGAATGCCTTGGAATTGAAAAAGATCTTTACAATAAATTTACTCAGATAATTAAAAATTTGTACCAATTGTTTGTAGACAATGACCTTGGTTTACTAGAAATAAATCCGTTCGTGGTGACTGCCGACAACGATCTTGTTTGTCTTGATGCTAAGATGAATTTTGATTCAAATGCTTTGTATAGGAATCCATCTGTATTAAGTATGAGAGATCTCGATGAAGAAGATCCTTTAGAAATAGAAGCATCAGATCATGGTTTAAACTATGTTAAACTAGATGGCGCAATTGGATGCATGGTTAATGGTGCTGGATTAGCTATGGCTACAATGGATATCATAAAGCTATATGGATCAAGTCCTGCAAATTTTTTGGATGTAGGCGGTGGTGCAAATAAAGAACAAGTTATGAATGCATTTAAGATAATTCTCTCTGATCCAAATGTAAAAGGTATATTAGTGAATATATTTGGAGGGATAATGCGCTGTGAGATTATTGCAGAAGGTATTATAGCGGCTGCAAAAGAGTTGGATATTTCCGTTCCTTTGGTAGTGAGATTAGAAGGAACTAACGTTGAAATTGGGAAGAAGTATCTTAAAGAATCTGGTTTAAATGTAATATCAGCTGACAATTTGGATGATGCTGCAAAAAAAATAGTTTCGGCTGTTTTGGAAAGTGTATAATGTCAATATTAATAGATTCCGAAACTAAACTGATATGCCAAGGTTTTACTGGTGCTCAAGGTACCTTTCATTCTGAACAAGCAATATTATACGGTACAAAGTTAGTTGGTGGCGTGACGCCAGGTAAGGGAGGAGCAAAACATTTAAATCTTCCTGTATTTGATAATGTATATCAAGCAAAAGATGCGACCCATGCAAATGCAAGCGTAATATATGTTCCGCCTAAATTTGCTGCAGATGCTATAATGGAAGCAATAGATGCAGAAATTGAACTTATCATTTGTATCACCGAAGGCATACCAATACTTGATATGATGAAGGTTAAAAGATCTTTATTAGGTAGTAGGTCAATATTGTTAGGACCAAATTGCCCAGGTATAATAACACCAGGTGAATGTAAAATTGGTATAATGCCTGGTCATATACACAAATCTGGTTCAGTTGGCATTGTGTCTAGATCAGGGACCTTAACTTATGAAGCTGTTGCGCAGACAACAAGTGTAGGATTAGGTCAGACAACTTGTGTAGGTATCGGCGGAGATCCTATAAAAGGTTTAGATTTTATTGAAGTTATCGAGATGTTTTTGGCAGACCCTAAAACTGAATCAATAATAATGATTGGTGAGATAGGTGGGTCAGCTGAAGAAGAAGCAGCCGAATTTATCTTAAAAAATAAAACAAAAAAACCAACTGTGGGTTTTATAGCTGGTATTACTGCGCCTCCAGGAAGAAGAATGGGTCATGCGGGCGCTATTGTTGACGGAGGTAGTGGTGCAGCTTCCGATAAAATAGAAGCAATGAGATCAGCCGGTATTATTGTCGCAGATTCACCTGCTTTGCTAGGATTAACCTTAAAAAACCTATAGTTTTAATCTCATAGATTTAGCTATTATCTGAAACTAATTTTAGATGACCACTTCTTGGGTGTGAACCCTGATGCGTGTCGGCTAATTTTTTCTTATCTACTTCTGTATAAATTTGGGTTGAAGATAAACTTGAATGGCCTAAGAGTTCTTGTATGGACCTTAAGTCAACGCCTGCTTGCAATAAATGCGTTGCAAATGAATGTCTTAATGAATGTGGTGTTGCATTATCTGGCAGATTCATTTTATTTTTCATTCTTTGCATTGTGATTTGAACTATTCTCGGACTTAATCTTCCTCCCTTTACCCCTACAAAAAGAGGGTCGTCGATATCTGATTTTCCAGGATATAATTGAAGATATTTTAAGATGCCTTTTTTTACATCAGGCAATATAGGCACTTCTCTTATTTTTTTCCCTTTACCCAATACTCTTATGCTATCCTGCCAATCTTCTGAAGGCGCATCTTTTATGTTTAGCTCTAATGCCTCAGATATTCTTAACCCACATCCGTAAAGTAATAAAAATATTGCGTTATCTCTTGCAATAACCCAACTATTTTTTTCGTTATCATTATCTATCAGATTATTTGCTTGATTAACGCTCAGTGGCTTAGGAATACTATGGGGTATTTTAGGGATTCTAACACTATGAATTGCATGATTTTTAATAATATCAACTTTTTCTAGATATTGAAATAATGATCTTAGGCTAGACATTAATCTAGCGATTGTTCTTGGTCCCGCTCCACTTCGCCTTCGTGATGCCATAAAAGCTCTAAAATCAGATGCAACTAAGTTTTTTAAATTAGTTAAAGAAATTGGACCACCAATATGTGAAGAAAGAAAATCAAAAAAACTTTCAACGTCCTTGCAATATGCCTCTATTGTATTTTTTGAAACTCTCTTCTCATCGGCTATATAATTATACCAACAAGTTAGAGCTTGGTTAGTTTCTTCTTTTAAGGAAGGAAGTTTATATGTAATGTTTTGCATTTTAATTATATTATCTTTTGTCCAGTTTTTCCCCAGTCATCTAAAAAAGTATCAAGTCCACTTTTAGTAAGAGGATGATCAAATAACTCTTTTAGTATTTTAGGAGGAATTGTTGCTACGTCCGCTCCCTGCAAGGCTGCATTGATAACATGATTATTAGTCCTTATTGATGCAGCGAGTATCTCTGTTGTAATGTTGTCATAATTATCATAAATTGTTCTAATTTCACTTATAAGATTCATACCGTCTAGCCCAATGTCATCAAGTCTTCCTATAAATGGAGATATGAATGTTGCCCCAGCTTTTGCAGCAAGCAGGGCTTGTGAAGATGAAAAGCAGAGCGTAACATTAACAGGTATATCTATTTCTCTTAGCTTATTACAAGCAATTAAACCTTCAAAGGTTAGGGGCACTTTTACTACTACATTTTCGGCTATATCGAATAGTATTTTTCCTTCTTCGATCATACCTGTAGAATTAATTGCCGTCACCTCTGCGCTCACAGGTCCTTTAATTATCTTACAAATATTTCTAATCGTATCTTTAATATCATTTCCAGATTTAGCGATTAATGTTGGATTAGTGGTAACACCATCGATTAAACCTGTTTCAGAAAGTGACTTAATTTCTTCTATATTTGCTGTGTCGATAAAAAATTTCATTTTAACCCCTAGCTAACATTGGTGTTGATAAAAACTATATTGTTTATCGTATTAATGTTAATTATAATTTATAAAACGATTGCATTCTTAAAATAAGGTAATCAATATTTATTATCACTTAGTTAAATATTGGTAATTAAATTAAATTAATTATAAAATTGTCATTTAAGATAATGATTACTAACAGTATTATTGGATATTTTTATGGAGGAAAATGTATATTATATTCCTGTGTTGCTACCAATTGCAGTTAATAAACCATATTTTTATAGGCACACAAAATTAGTTACTTCAGGTTCTATAGTAAAAGTTCCAATCTCAAACAGAGAAACATATGGAGTTGTTTGGCATAATAGCGATCAAATGGATATGCCGGATAAAAATAAAATAAGAAATATTATTAGTGTAATGGATATTAATTCATTACCACTAGACCTACTGAATTTCGTTGAATGGGTCTCTAATTATTATTTGTCTCCATTAGGGAATGTTTTAAAAGCGTCCTTTAGAGTTAAAGAACTTGAAAGAGTCTTTAAATTAGACGCTTGTTATCAAATAGACAGGAATGTTCTAATTAAAGAAACACCGCAAAGGAAGCTTGTAGAAGATATCTTTGTAGGAGATATAATTTTAACTAAAGCAGAAATTATATCAAAGACGGGAGTATCTTATTCTGTAATTAATCACATGGTTAAATCACAGAAGTTAAAAGCAGTTGAAAATAATACGCAAAATAAAATATTTGATCCAAATGAGTTTAGAAAAAGTAAGTTATCTAAAGAACAAGATATTGCTGCGAGAGATCTAATACAAATATTTAATTTAAAGGAAGCTCAGACAGTTGTTCTCGACGGGGTTACAGGTTCAGGAAAAACTGAAGTGTATATGAAGGCTATTGAAGGGTTTTTATTAGAAAATAAGCAAGCCCTTGTGTTGCTTCCTGAAATAGCCCTTACATCTGAATTTTTAATAAGATTTAAGAATAATTTTGGTGAATTTGTTGCTGAATGGCATTCTGGTATATCCATCAAACAAAGAAAAAGAGTCTGGGATGGTGTTCTTTCCAATAATATAAAGATAATTATTGGAGCACGATCATCGCTTTTTTTACCTTTTTCTGAATTGGGTTTGATAGTCGTAGATGAAGAGCATGAATCTGCATATAAACAAGAAGAGGGTATAATATACCAAGCTAGAGACATGGCATTAGTAAGGTCCATGCTATCAAATGCAAATACAATTCTTTCAAGTGCAACGCCATCATTAGAAACCTATGTAAATATAAGAAATCAAAAATATAAAAAAATCTCCTTAAACAAAAGGTATGGTAATGCCAATATGCCGTTGGTAAGTATTATGGATATGAAATCTTCAAAAATTAGTAAAGAAAGCTGGATCCCCGCTGAGTTGATTGAAAAGATGGAAGGTGTTTTTAATAAAAGAGAGCAAGTATTGCTATTTTTAAATAGACGAGGTTATGCACCTTTAACCATATGCCGTAAGTGTGGAGTTAGAATGGAATGCCCCAATTGTTCAACATGGTTAGTTGAACATAAACAATTCAATCAATTTAGATGCCATCATTGCGGCTATCATTCAAAGAATATTAATAAATGCTTGTCTTGTTTTGCAAGTGATACATTAGTGCCTTGTGGACCAGGTATAGAAAGATTATCAGAAGAAGTTAGAAAGATTTTTCCTGATATAAGAATAGCAATTATGTCAAGCGATCACTTGACTGGTATTAAGGATATTAATAGTACCCTTAATCAAATAAAATCTAATAATATTGATTTAATAATAGGAACACAGCTAGTAGCAAAAGGGCATCATTTCCCTTTTTTAACATTAGTTGGTGTTATTGATGCTGATTTTGGATTAGGCGTTACAGATATGAGGGCTACTGAAAAGACTTACCAGCTTCTACATCAAGTGGCAGGAAGAGCTGGCCGGGAGAAACGCCAAGGTGAAGTGATATTATTAACCCATATGCCTGAGCACCCTGTACTGCAGGCAATAGTTTCTGGGGAAAGGGATTTATTCTACGAAGAAGAGGCAATAATGAGAGAAAATCAGTCTTTGCCTCCATTTACAAGAATGATTGCGTTGATTATATCTTCTGGAGATAAAAATAAAGTGATGATGGCATCAAAGAAACTATTAATACAAAGTTCTCCACCTAAAGATATTACCTTATTAGGTCCTATAGAAGCTCCAATTGCAAGAATTAGAGGTAGATACAGGATGAGGTTTTTATTAAAGGGACCTAAAAATAATAAAATACAAGTTTTTGTAAAACAATGGATTGCAAAAATAAAAATAGAACATGATGTAAAAATCACAGTAGATGTTGATCCATATAATTTTTTATAGTTTTAATAAAAAAATCGAAGATTATGTTGTTCTTTGTTGAAAGATGCAATCATTATATTGCGTAAGATAAATACCTGTGTTAATTGATATGAATATTTATTAAATTTATCTTGAAATATGTTCAAGATTTTATTACTAACATAGAATAAGTTTTAAGCATTTTATTTTAAAAAGGGCTGCTTAAGTGAAAAGCAAAGATCAATCAATACCGGAAGCAGCAAATCGCTATGCTAAGGCACTGTTTCAATTAGCAGAAGAAGAGAATTCGATGGATTCCGTTAGTAAAGACCTGGATGGTTTTCTTAAAGCTGTTGACAATAGTGATGATTTGTCCAGATTAGTTAATAGCCCGATGTATTCTCAAAAAGAACAATCCGATGCAATAAATGCAATATTAAAAAAGATGAAAGTTAATGAACTAATTTCTAAATTTATTGGCTTACTTATTCAGAATAGAAGAATAAACTCAATTAATTACATAGTTGCAGCATTTCATAGGCTATTAGCCATACATTCTGGAGAAGTAATCGCTAGTATTGTTTCTGCAGAAGATTTAAATAAATCACAAATAGATAAATTAACAAAGAATTTAAAAGAAATGATTGGGAAGAATATCAAATTGGATTTAGAAACAGACCCGAAATTACTCGGTGGGTTAATTGTAAAAGTAGGATCACAAATGATTGATAATTCATTAGAAACTAAATTAAATAACATAAAAATCGCTATGAAAGGTGTAAGTTGATGGATATTAAAGTTGCAGAGATTTCAGCTGTCTTGAAAGAGCAAATAAAAGGATTTGGATCAGAGGCTGAGGTGTCTGAGGTTGGTCAAGTTTTATCTGTTGGAGATGGTATCGCGCGCGTATATGGTTTGGATAATGTCCAAGCAGGTGAAATGGTAGAATTTCCAAACGGGATTAAAGGTATGGCATTAAATCTAGAAATAGATAATGTTGGTATTGTTTTGTTTGGTGATGATAGAGAAATTCATGAGGGTGATATTGTTAAACGAACAGGAACAATTGTTGAAGTTCCTGTTGGTAAAGAGCTTTTAGGAAGAGTTGTTGATGGATTAGGCAATCCAATAGATGGTAAAGGACCTCTAAAATCAAAGATTAATAAACGGGTTGATGTAAAGGCTCCTGGTATTATGCCGCGTAAGTCAGTTCATGAACCAATGCAAACAGGTTTAAAGGCAATCGATGCTCTGATCCCAGTTGGCAGAGGGCAGAGAGAGTTAATCATTGGCGATAGACAAACAGGAAAAACAGCTATTGCACTGGATGCAATTCTTAATCAGAAAAAAATAAATGAAAGTAGCAATGAAAATGAAAAACTTTATTGCGTCTATGTTGCGATAGGTCAAAAAAGATCATCAGTAGCACAATTTGTTAAGTTGCTTGAAGACAACGGAGCTTTAGAATATACGATTGTTGTTGCTGCTACAGCATCTGATCCCGCTCCATTACAATTTTTAGCACCTTTTACAGGATGTACAATGGGCGAATATTTTAGAGATAACGGTATGCACTCCCTTATCATATATGATGATCTTTCAAAACAGGCTGTAGCCTATAGGCAAATGTCACTGCTATTAAGAAGGCCGCCAGGAAGAGAAGCGTATCCTGGAGATGTGTTTTATCTTCACTCACGTTTACTTGAACGAGCTGCAAAATTAAATGAAGATAACGGTTCGGGATCTTTAACAGCATTACCAATAATTGAAACACAAGCAAATGATGTTTCTGCATATATTCCGACTAATGTTATTTCAATTACAGATGGTCAGATATTCTTAGAAACAGATCTTTTTTATCAAGGTATTAGACCTGCTGTTAATGTTGGTTTGTCGGTTAGTAGGGTTGGATCAGCGGCTCAAGTTAAAGCGATGAAGCAAGTTGCAGGTAAAATAAAAGGCGAGCTCGCTCAGTACCGTGAGATGGCAGCTTTTGCTCAATTTGGTTCTGACCTTGATGCTACAACACAACAGTTGTTGGCAAGAGGCGCAAGATTAACAGAATTACTTAAACAAGCGCAATTTTCTCCCTTAAATATAGCTGAGCAAGTTTCATCACTTTATGCAGCTGTTAATGGATATTTAGATAAAATAGAAGTCCGCGATATCAATAGATATGAAACAGATCTTTTGAAGCTATTAAATGCAAGTCATAGTGATATTATGAATGCTATATTAGACGAAAAGCAACTATCCAAAGATACAGAGGCAAAACTTAAAACTGTTGTAGAAGATTACACTTCTTCATTTGTATAAAGGTAAATTTAGGTGCCAAATTTAAAAGAATTAAAAAGCAGGCAAACGAGCGTTAAAGCCACACAAAAGATTACACGTGCTATGCAGATGGTTGCAGCAGCTAAGCTGAAAAGAGCTCAAGATCATGCTCAGTCTGCTAGACCGTATGCGGACCGTATGGCAGATGTTATGGATAATCTTGTTAGCTCTGTTAAGGACTCTACAAATGCTCCAGCTTTAATGATTGGTAATGGTAAGAGTGATACTCATTTATTAATTGTTGCGACGTCTGATAGAGGATTATGCGGTGCATTTAATTCAAATATTGTAAAAAAAGCAAAGTTAGATGCGAAATTATTGAAAGAAGAAGGTAAAAAAATCAAAATACTTTGTATTGGTAAAAAAGGATTTGATTTACTCAAAAGACAACATGCTGATGATATAATTGACATGATATCTCTTAAACATTTGAAGTATATTGGATATTCAGATGCTGAAGATATTGGCAAAAAAGTTATCAGGATGTTTGATTCAGAAGAGTTCGATGTTTGTACGTTATATTTTGCAAAATTTAAGTCGGTTATGGAACAAGTACCGGTTGGACAAAAGATTATACCCTTGCAGATTGAGGAATCGTTTATAGCTGAGGGTGATGAAGTTAAAAAAGAAAATGTAATATATGATTATGAACCTGAAGAAACTGAAGTTATGGAAGCATTACTTCCATTAAATATTAATATGCAGTTATTCCAAGCTTTATTAGAAAATGCTGCGAGCGAACAAGGATCCAGGATGTCTGCGATGGATAACGCGACAAGGAATGCTGGTGATATGATCGAAAAACTAACCCTCCTATATAATAGGACACGTCAGGCGATTATTACAAAAGAGTTGATAGAAATTATTTCTGGTGCAGAAGCTATATAAAATTAATGAGGAAAAATGATGGCAAATGAAAAATTAATAGGTAAAATTACTCAAGTTACTGGTGCGGTGGTTGACGTTCAGTTTGAATCAACGCCCCCAGATATTTTGAATGCAATTGAAACAGATAATAACGGTGAGAGATTAATTCTCGAAGTTGCGCAACATTTAGGCGAAAACACAGTTAGAGCAATCGCAATGGATTCTACTGAAGGTCTAGTTAGAGGGCAGAAAGTTACAGATACAGGTAGTGCAATTAATGTCCCTGTAGGCGTAGAAACTTTGGGAAGGATTATGAATGTAATTGGCGAACCTGTTGATGATGGAGGACCAGTTAAAACTAAATTACGACGTCCGATTCATGCCCCTGCACCACCTTATATTGAACAATCAACTGACACAGAGATACTTGTAACAGGTATTAAAGTTGTCGATCTACTTGCACCATACGCAAAAGGCGGTAAAATTGGTCTGTTTGGGGGAGCTGGTGTTGGTAAAACAGTTCTAATTCAAGAGCTAATTAATAATGTCGCACTAGCACATGGTGGATATTCTGTTTTTGCTGGAGTTGGTGAAAGAACAAGAGAAGGAAATGACCTTTATCATGAAATGATTGAGGCTGGTGTGAATAAAGAAGGTGGGGGAGAAGGTTCAAAATGTGCGTTAGTTTTCGGACAAATGAACGAGCCTCCAGGAGCGAGAGCACGTATCGGGCTAACTGGGCTTACGGTCGCTGAACATTTCAGAGATGAGGGGCAGGATGTATTATTCTTTGTTGATAATATATTTAGATTTACCCAAGCGGGATCCGAGGTGTCTGCTTTATTAGGACGTATTCCTTCCGCAGTTGGATATCAACCTACATTGGCTACTGATATGGGAGCGTTGCAGGAAAGAATTACAACAACGACAAAGGGTTCCATTACATCTGTACAAGCTATTTATGTGCCTGCTGATGATTTAACAGATCCAGCACCAGCAGCGTCGTTTGCTCATTTAGATGCAACAACAACATTAAATAGATCTATTGCAGAGAAGGGTATCTACCCTGCAGTTGACCCATTAGATTCAAATAGCCGTATATTGGACCCAAGAATTGTGGGTGATGAGCATTATAACATAGCAAGAAGAGTTCAAGAGATCTTGCAAAAATATAAGTCATTGCAAGATATTATAGCGATTTTAGGTATGGATGAATTATCTGAGGATGATAAGATAGCTGTTGCTAGAGCTAGGAAAATAGAGAGATTTTTATCTCAACCATTCCACGTGGCTGAAGTCTTTACAGGTTCACCAGGTGTTTTTGTTTCCTTAGAAGATACTATAAAAGGGTTTACTGCGCTATGTGACGGGGTATATGATCATCTACCAGAAGCTGCCTTCTATATGTGTGGTACAATTGAACAAGCTGTTGAGAAAGCAAAGGCATTAGCTGAAGCTGCCGCTTAACATCAAAATAATGTGAAGAAAATATGACTGAAAAATTTATATTTGAATTTGTATCTCCTGAGAATTTAATTCTTTCTAAAGAAGTGCAAGAAGTGATAGTCCCGGGATCGGAAGGGGCTTTTACAGTTCTATCTGGGCACGCTCCAGTAATATCATCTTTAAAACCAGGTATCTTAACTATTGTTGAAGATGACAATGCTAATTCAGTTGATTATTTTGTCTTAGGAGGTTTTGCTGATGTCTCTAGTAAAGGTTTAACTATTCTTGCAGAAAATGCTATTTTAAGAGATGAGTTAAGTAATGGGTTTCTTGATGAAATGATCAAAAATTCAGAAGCTGAAATTATCGCCTCTGATAATGATATTACAAAACGAAGGTTTCAAGAAAAAGTTGATCAATTAAAAGAAATTCAAAACATACTGTAATAATAGTTATAGCCGAAGAGTATCTTTAAATTCATTTATTACATTTTTGTATGTTTTAATTTTAAATGGAACAACAATATTTACCAAGTCCTTAGGATCAATCCATTTCCACTCTGAAAATTCTTGTTTATGATCACTTGCAGTTGGCGGTATGATATTGATTTCAGTGTCTTTACCTTCGAATTCAAGGAGGAACCATTTTTGAGTTTGTCCTACATACTTACCAGCAAATGTTATGTCAAGAATATCTTTAGGAAGTTTATATTGATACCAGTTGCTTGATGTACATTTTATATTTACTGAACTTATGCCAGTTTCTTCTAATATTTCTCTATAGACAGCCTGTTCTGGCTCTTCGTTGATTTCAATGCCTCCTTGGGGCATTTGCCATAGTAGGTCAGGGTTAATGCTACCGACTTTACTGATTCTTTTTCCAACCCATACCAAACCATTTGTATTTAATATCATTGCCCCAACGCACGGTCTATAATTCTCACTTTCAATAATCATATTTCCTCATAATCCTAGCTGTAATTAGTTTAATAGCAAATTTAATTTGATTATCATTTTTATTATATAATGATTTGTTCAAATTTTCTTCTACTTGGTTTGTTTCTCTGAGAGCTTTAGCTTCTTCTCTTTCGATCTCATAATGCGGTTTAATTCCTATGGTTTGGATGGATTTTCCTGATGGCGTATAATAGTGTGACGTTGTTAACTTCATAGCGCCGTTCCCTCTCCCTAAGGGCATTACCGTCTGAACAGATCCCTTGCCATATGACTTGGTTCCAATTATCGTTGCACGATCGTTATCTCTTAGTGCGCCTGCGACAATTTCCGATGCTGATGCGCTGCCTTTATTTATGATAACGACAATTGGTTTATCGTTAGTTACATCGCCTTTTTTTGCATAATAGGATGTAATATTACTGTTATCACGGTCTCTCGTTGAAACAATTTCGCCTTTATTCAAGAAGCTGTCAGAAACTTTTATTGCCTCATCAAGTAAGCCACCTGGATTATTTCTTAAATCAAGAATGTAACCAATAATTTTGCCATTAAGCTCTTTTTGCATAGAATGAATTGCTTTAGCCAAGGTGCTATTTGTTATTTCACTGAATGTACTAATTCTTATATACCCAATATTATCGATAATTTCTGATTTAACCGGAGTAATTTTTATAACGCCTCTTATTATTTCAAAATTCATCACTTCTTTTATAGAATCTCTATATATGGTAAGATTAATTCTGGTATTAATGTAACCTCGCATTTTTCCGACTGCTTCTCCAAGTGACATACCAAATACTTCCTCGCCATCTACGTGTGTGATAAAGTCTCCTGCAATAATTCCAGCCTTAGAAGCGGGTGTGTCGTCAATAGGGCTGATGACTTGCACTAGTCCATTTTCATGCAGTGTTACCTCTAGTCCTAAACCCCCAAAGGCACCTTTTGTATCAATTTGCATATCTGAAAAATCTTTTTCGGATAAATAATTTGAATAAGGATCTAAGGAATTAAGCATTCCATTAATTGCCGCATGTATTAGCTCTTCTTCGTTAGGTTTTTCTATATAGTCATTGTTGACTGTCTCAAAAACATGAGCAAATAACTCAAAAAGGTCATAAGTCGTTTTTGTATTTTCTTTTGCTACGACTATTGGAATATATGCGCATACGTAAAAAATAAGAGCACATATAAACAGGGTTAAACGATGTAATATATTTTTTTTCATCAATAATACTTCAATTTTCTTTATTTCATTATATTCTGTGATAAGGATGATTGCAAATGATAGAAATTGCACGATAGATTTGTTCTTGTAGAAGGATTCTTGCAATTTTATGTGGCCAAGTAAAAGCACCAAAAGCAATAGAAATATCTGCTTTTTTAATTATGCTGCTGTCTAATCCGTCTGGTCCACCAATAATAAAGATTACATTATTATTTTGTGAAGTTGTCACTTTTTTTATAGTATCTGAAAAGCTCTGACTAGACATATTTACGCCATTTTCATCTAGGGCTATGATAGTTGTTTTATTTTTTTTTAAAAAATTGAGCATTAATTCAGCTTCTTTTACTTTTCTTGAGGTTGCATTAATGTCTGTTGATTTATTTATTTCAATTATTTCAAAATTTTTAAGTCCGATATTTTTTCCCAGATGAATAATTTTTTTTTTATAATCATTTGATATATTTTTGTATATTTCATCCCGTATTTTACTTACGGCTAAAATTTCAAATTTCAAAGCAGTTCCCTTTATGTTAACTCAGATAATTCATGCCTGGTTAAATTGCTTGTCCAGATTTTTTCAATATTATAAAAATCCCTTACTTCTGGACGAAAAACATTAATAATAATATCCCCAGCATCGATTAAAACCCAATCACAAGATGGCATTCCTTCCATTTTGATATCTTTATAACCATGTTTTTTTAACTCTTCGCTGATGTTATGAGAAATAGAATTTACATGTCTGCTAGACCTGCCAGTTGTAATTATAACACAGTCAGTCAAGGAGCTTTCTCTAGAAGTATCGATCTCTATTATATCTTCTGCTTTAAGGTCGTCTAAAGTTTCAATAATTAGTGTTGTTATTTTTTTCATTATGACTTTCAAAAATATGATTTATAATTCTTTATAGCAATAAATAATTAAGAATGTGAAATTTATTTCTTATTTCTTATTTCAGTTGATGATATTCCATTCAGTTGATCGTGGATAAATATCCAAGCAGGCAATTTCTTGTGAATCAAATAATTTGAATCTGCTTCATCAAGTCTGTATTGTCTTAAATAATTGGCAGCTAATGAGGCTAAGGATTTTAAACTCGATTCAGGTCTGTCTATAATTACAATAGGTATTATTTTAGCAATTTCTTTCCATGATTTCCATAGATGGAAATTTGTAAGATTATCTGCTCCCATTAACCAAACAAATTTTCTCTCTCCATATCTTGTTGTAAGATATTTTAAAGTATCTATCGTATATTTTGTATTTATTTTTCTTTCTATGTCTGTAACAAGGATTTTTTTATTTGATATAATATTCTTTGCTTTTTCTATTCTCTGCTCAATTGGTATTAAATTTTCATAATTTTTTATTGGGTTTCTTGGGCTTACAAGCCACCATACATAATCAAGGTTTAGTTTTTTTAAAGCAATTTCGCTTATCTGGACATGACCTGAGTGGGCAGGATTAAAGGATCCCCCTAGTAATGCTATTTTTTGTCCTTTATTTGTGTCGAGAGGATTCTTAGAAATCCATCTTTCAACAGTATTATTGCTAATCATTTATTTTGATGTCTCATGGCCTTAATTGACCATTCCCTGTTACAATATATTTAAATGTGGTTAATTGATCTACTCCTATAGGTCCTCTTGCATGCAATCTACCTGTGGATATGCCAATTTCTGCTCCAAAGCCAAACTCACCGCCATCTGCAAACTGGGTAGAAGCATTTATTAAAACAATAGAGCTATCAACCCTTTCTGTAAAATATGCTGAAACTGATTTGTCTTCAGTTACAATTGCTTCGGTATGACCTGTTCCATGTAACATAATATGATCTATCGCCTGATTTTCATCATTTACAATTCTAACCGATATTATGGCATCTAAGTATTCTGTATCCCAATCAAGATCTGAAACATCGGTAACCCTATTATCAATAGCCTGAACATCTTGATCGCCTCGTATTTCACATCCTTCATTAACAAGAGCCTCTATTATTTGAGGCAGATATTTATTTGCTATTGATTTGTCTATTAACAAAGTTTCAGCAGCGCCACATATAGAAGGTCTTCTCATTTTAGAGTTTAGCGTAATGGCTATTGCTTTTTTAAGATCTGCAGATTTATGAATATATACATGGCAAATTCCCTCAAGGTGACCAAAAACAGGAACTCTAGCTTCTTCTCTTACTCTTGACACTAAACTTTTTCCACCACGTGGAACTATTACATCAATGTTCTCATTTAATCCAGACAACATGTATCCTACTGCATTTCTATCTGTAGTTGGAACAAATTGAACAGAATCTTCTGATAGATTAGACTGTGAAAGACCTTTTCTTATTGAATTATATATTGCTTGGCATGAATAAAAACTATCTGAACCACCTCTTAATATAGAGGCATTTCCAGATTTTAGGCAAAGCGCGGCAGCGTCAGCTGTAACATTTGGCCTACTTTCGTAAATTATACCAATTACCCCTATTGGAATCGTAACTCTTTTGATGCAAAGGCCATTCGGCTGTTCCCATTCTGATAATATTTTACCAACAGGATCTGTTAGTTTTGAAATACTATCTATACTTAAGGCTATCGATTCAATTTTTTCACTATTTAATGTTAATCTATCAATGATTGAAGTTGCTTTATTATTCTGTGCTGCTTTTTGTAAATCTTTTTTATTCTCACTGAGAATATAATTTATATCTTGCCTAATATTGCTTGATATATTTCTTAAAGCTATATTTTTTTCTTTATCAGTAGTATTTGATAAAATTTTAGATGCTAACGAGGCTTTTTTCCCGATAGATTCCATTAATATTTTTATATCGTTTGTATTATCCATTATCATCCTCCACTAGTAATAACCAAATCATCTATATGAATTAATGCTGGTCGACCTTTATAGCCTAGTATTTTTTCTATTTCTAATGTTTTTTTCTTAATAATTAGTTGGGCATCTGCAATTGAATAGGCAGTTAAACCTCTTGCAACCTCATTATTATCGTTATCAAATATAATAACAGCATCACCTCTTTCGAAGTCACCTGTTACTTTTGTAGTTCCAGCCGGCAGAAGGCTCCTTCCTTTTTTTAAGGCTACTATCGCACCTGAATCTATATATATATTACCTCTAGGTTCAAGCATTCCTGCAATCCAATTCTTTCTTGCCAAAGATGGTGAAGTTTTTGCTGTAAAAAGAGAATATTTTCCACCATTGATAATATTTATTATTGGATTATTAACTCTACCATCAGCAATTATCATATGCGCTCCAGATTCAGTTGATATTCGAGCTGCTTCCAATTTTGTAATCATACCACCTGTTCCGTAAGCGCTATTTGTATCTCCTGCCATACCTATTATTTTTCGGGTTATTTTTTTTATTACAGGAATATGCTCAGCGTTTTTGTTTTTTGGAGATCCTGTATATATTCCATCAACATCTGAAAGTATAACTAAGCAATCTGAGCTTGACATGGATGTAACTCTTGCTGCCAATCGATCATTGTCACCATATCTGATTTCAGATGTTGTGACAGTATCATTTTCATTTATTATCGGAACCATAAGATTCTCTAGGAGTACGGACAGTGTATTTCTAGTGTTCAGATATTTCCGTCTTTCTTCTGTGTCGCTTATCGTAAGTAATAATTGCGCAACTTTAGTATCTCTTTTTGCAAAAGCATTTTTATAAGCTGTAATTAGCTCTATTTGACCTAAAGCGGCTGCACATTGTGCTACGCTTAGTTTTAATTTTATATTTTTATTTACACCGAGAAGGCCTCTTCCTAGAGCTACAGCGCCAGACGTAACAATAATGATTTCTTTCTTTGATTCTCTTAATTTTGTAATATCAGATACTAAATTATCAAGCCATTCATGCCGTACAAAGCCATTGGCATCTACTATTAGGCTGGATCCTATTTTAATTACTATACGATTAGCTTTCTCTAATACACTTATGGTTGCCATTTATGCTTTGATCCACTTTCGTTATCTTGATTTTCAGTTTCCATCACTTTTAGAATGCTTGTTTTAAGTTTATCAATTCCCTCGCCTGTATAGGCAGAAATTAATAAGATCTCTTTGCTCTTTAAAGTTTTCAACGATTTTAGTTTTTTGTCAATATCTTCTTTTTCCATAATATCGCATTTATTAATAACAATTATTTCTGGTTTTTTTTGTATTTCATTACCATAAGATGCGACTTCATTCCTAATTATTTTATAAGATTCTTTTAGATTCTTATCTGTGATGGATATTAAATGTACTAGAACGGGACACCTCTCTATATGAGCAAGAAATTTATCGCCTAGCCCTGTTCCTGTGTGAGCACCCTCAATCAATCCTGGAATATCAGCTAAAACAAAGCTTTTGTTATTATATTCAGCAACCCCTAATGCTGGTGTTAGTGTTGTAAAAGGATAATTTGCTATTTTAGGCCTAGCAGCGCTTACTTTTGATAGCAATGTTGATTTTCCTGCATTCGGTAATCCAACTATTCCAACATCAGCAATTAATTTTAATTTTAACCGTATTGTTAACTCATCGCCTGGAGCACCTGGATTTGTATTTCTTGGAGCTCGGTTTGTTGATGACTTAAATCTGGTGTTTCCCCATCCACCATTTCCACCTGTTGCAATTTTTATGCTCTGGCCAACTTCGGTGAGGTCTGCAATCAACTCTTCGCTACCTTCATCATAAACTTGTGTACCAACTGGAACAACTAGATTTGCATCTTTGCCGTTACGGCCTGATTTATTATTGCCAGCTCCATTTCCACCTCTTTCGCCTTTAAAATGTTGCTGAAATCGATAGTCAATAAGAGTGTTTAAACCTTCTGTCGCAGTAACCCATACATCTCCCCCTCTTCCGCCATCACCACCGTTAGGGCCTCCGTATTCAATATATTTTTCTCTTCTAAAGCTCAAACACCCACCACCGCCATTGCCAGCTTTTACATATACTTTTGCTTCATCAAGAAATTTCATAATCAGTTGATTTTCTTATTCTGTTAATATTTTATACGCTATTATACGGGATATATAATTTATAAAATATTTATGACATTATACAGGACATATAATTTCTAAAATATTAATAGAATTATTATATTTATATTATGGGAGCTTAATTTATTTTCTTACGATTTGTTAATCGTTAGACACTACTATCTTCTATGACAGTTATTATGCTTCTACCATTTTTGCTTCCAAGAAACTTAACTTTACCAATTGTAGTAGAAAATAATGTGTGGTCTTTCCCCATACCTACATTTTCACCGGGGTGCCATTTCGTTCCCCTTTGTCTAAGTATTATGTTTCCAGGTATTACTAGTTCACCACCATATTTTTTGACACCAAGGCGTCTTCCAGCTGAATCTCTTCCATTTCTCGATGATCCGCCTGCTTTTTTATGTGCCATAATAATAATCCTTTAGAATTTAAATCTATTTATAAAATCTATCCTATTTAGTGTCAACTTTTTTTGCCGGTGTTTTCTTTGCGACTGCTTTTTTTACTGCCGGTTTTTTTTCAGCAACTGCTTTTTTTACTACTGGTTTTTTTTCAGCTGCTTTCGCTACTTCTACTTTTGCAACTTCTGATGTTGCTGCAACTTTTTTATTAGCAACTTTTTTTACTGAATCAATTCCAATAATTTTTA
>CAJIYR010000006.1 GCA_905181735.1 uncultured Hyphomicrobiales bacterium | reverse complement strand
ATTTTATTTATATATAACAACTATCTAATGCCATTTAGTGGCGGAGAGAGAGGGATTCGAACCCTCGATACGGTCACCCGCATACACGCTTTCCAAGCGTGCGCCTTCAGCCACTCGGCCACCTCTCCATAAAAAACAATACTAATTCAAATCATCAAATAATGCCATACACGAAATAGGATGGTTGTGCAGAAAAAATTCTTTCGGTATAACAGGCTTCTTGTTTGAAGAATATACCTTTAACCCTTTTTCTAACCAATTGTCTAGCTCTTTCCCACACCCATCACCATTAGGAACAGAATGCTGGTCAATACACTCTTCCGAGTTTTTATCGCATTTCAATCTAACATGAAAATGTTCATAGTGCCCTCCCCAAGGCCTGATCTTTCCAAGCCAAGATCTATCACCTTTATTATCTAGACATAATTGATTCTTTATAATTGGATTTACAAAAACTCTTGAAACATTTGCATCATCAGAAACTCTTTGCAATAAATTGCTATAGTATTTAGACCAAATATCTTGGTTAATATTTTCTTGCTTTTTATCTAACAGAGAAATTAATTCTAACTTTTTTAAATCATTATCAGACAATTCATCTTGCGGCTTTTTTGCAAAATAAATATCAACATCTAAACCTGTCTGATGGCTTTTGTGTCCCCAAGTCATCGGGCCTCCCCTTGGTTGAGATAAGTCTCCTATCAAAAGTCCATTTCCTTCCATAGAATAAATATCTCTAGATAAGTTTTTTATAAAATCAATCGTAATACCATGACCCCAATAACGATTGCGAGAGGGGTATACAAGCTTATAGTGCAAGTTATCTGGTAATGCAATCGCACCTTGAATGCAGCCGTTTGCGTAACTTCCTATAGATTCAGAAGGTTCGTTTGTAGGATTTGTAAATACAGAATAATCATCACTTGAAATCTGGTGTGCGTATGTAATATTAGAAGCAAAGATAAATAGAAAGAATGCGCATACGAAGATATGATTTATAAAATTGAACATGCTTATATTCTTCTTATTTGAGCTTATTGTAATTTAATAATCCGTCTTTAGCGCCGCAATAAAAGCTGCTTGGGGTATTTCTACTTTTCCAAACTGCCTCATCTTCTTTTTTCCTTTTTTCTGCTTTTCAAGCAATTTTCTCTTACGTGTTATATCACCTCCATAACACTTAGCTGTTACATCTTTTCTCATAGCCGATATTGTTTCACGTGCAATTACCTTTCCTCCAATAGCAGCTTGAATTGGTATCTTAAATAAATGCCTAGGAATCAAATCTTTTAATTTTTCAACCATCACTCTCCCACGAGTTTCTGCACCAGCTCTGTGAACTATAATCGCTAATGCATCAACTGGTTCCTCGTTAACACGGATCTGCATTTTGACTAAATCAGATTTTCTATAATCAATTATTTGATAATCAAAACTTGCATAACCCCTAGAAACAGATTTTAATCTATCGTAAAAGTCAAAGACAACCTCGTTTAAAGGCAATTCATAAATTAACATCGCACGATCTCCTGCGTATGTAAGTTCTTTCTGAACACCCCTTCTTTCTTCGCATAATTTAAGTATTGCTCCAAGGTAATCATCTGGCACAAGGATTGTTGCGGATATCCAAGGTTCTTCTATAAAATTAATTTTTTCTGTTTCCGGAAGGTCAACTGGATTATGAAGATCTAATAGCTTGTTATCTGTAGTGTGTATTTTGTAAATTACGCTTGGAGCTGTTGTGATTAATTCTATTCCATATTCTCTGTCTACTCTTTCGCATATAACCTCAAGATGCAATAAACCAAGGAATCCACACCTAAAACCTAAACCCAAAGCTGCTGAAGTCTCCATTTCGAATACAAAACTTGAATCGTTTAATCTAAGTTTTTCCATTGCATCTCTTAAATTATCAAATTCAGAGGAGTCTAGAGGAAACAGACCACAAAAAACAACTGGCTGAGAAGGATTAAATCCGTCCAGAGCAGTTGCACATGGATTTTTATCATCTGTAACTGTATCACCAACCTTTGTGTCAGCCACCTCCTTAATTGAAGCTGTAATAAATCCAATCTGTCCTGCACTAAGTTCTTCTGTTAATGTTTGATTAGGACCATAAATACCAACCCGGTCAACTTGATATACCGTAGAATTCGACATGAACTTTATTTTTTGCCCCTTCTTAACGGTACCATCAATAATTCTTACCAATACTACCACTCCGAGATATGTGTCGTACCAAGAATCTACTAACAAGGCTTTTAACGGAGATTCTACTGACCCAGTAGGGTGAGGTAACTTTTTAACAATAGCTTCAAGCAAGCTTTCCATTCCCAGACCTGTCTTAGCAGATACTTCAATCGCATCACTCGCATCTAAGCCAATAACATCTTCTATTTGTTCTTTGATTCTTGGTGGATCAGATGCAGGTAAATCTATCTTATTTAGAACGATTAAAATTTCATGATTATTTGATATAGCTTGGTACACATTTGCTAATGTTTGAGCTTCAACACCTTGGCTTGCATCAACAATAAGGACAGATCCTTCGCATGCAGCTAATGACCTGTTCACTTCATAAGCAAAATCAACGTGTCCAGGAGTATCTATGATATTTAACAAATACGATTGTCCGTCATCTGCTAGATAATTCAACGACACAGCTTGTGCCTTTATGGTAATACCACGCTCTCTTTCCAAGTCCATTGAATCAAGAACTTGCTCCTTCATGTCTCTAAGACTTAACCCGCCTGTTAACTGGATTAGACGATCAGCTATTGTTGACTTTCCGTGATCAATATGTGCGATTATAGAAAAATTACGAATATTTTTTTGATTATCCATTAATCTATCTAAGACCTCAGAACCGCACCTAGAGAATTAGATACTTCTTTTATAATTTTAGATGAGATAGCATCAATTTCTTGGTCAGTAAAAGTTAATTTTTCTGGTTGCATTTTAACTTCGACAGCAATAGATTTTTTATTGCTATCAATATTTTTTCCTCTATAGACATCAAATAGCTTCACTTCTGATATTATTTTTTGATCTATATTTTTTATTACCTTAATTAATTTATCTGCATTTATTTCCTCATCAACAACGAATGCAAAATCACGAGACACGCTCATTAAATCTGAAAGATGAAATCTACCCCGTGAAAGGCTTAATTTATTTTTTAAATCAGGGATATTATTTAACATAACCTCAAAACCTAATAACGAACCAGATAAACCAAACTTCTTAATTACCCTTGGATGAATTTCTCCAAAATATGCTATGATATTTTTTGGCCCTTGCCGTAAAACACCTGACTTCCCTGGATGATACCACGGAGGGGTCTCTGTAGATAGTTGATATTTATTTTCAGCCATTCCCAAGACAGCTAACAATGTTATCACATCCTCTTTAACATCAAAAACATTATATTCTCTTTTTGGCTCTCGCCAGTCGCCTGAACCACCCATACCTAAGGCATTACCAAAACGAATTCCTGCAGCATTATCTACTTGATCCTCAGGATTAACACCTTTATAACACTGCCCTAGTTCAAACAATGATATATCCCTTAGTCCACGATCATGGTTTCTTTTTGCAGAAGCTATTAAATTAGGAAAAAGAGATGGTCTCATTGTATTCAATTCTGAAGATATTGGATTTATTAATTGCAATTTTTTCTGACCACCACCAAAAATTACAGCATGATTATGCGGTATAAAAGACCATGTTATGGCTTCAACCATACCCCTTGATGCCAGCGCTCTTCTTCCTGTACGCCTCCTATTCTGCATATTTGATAATATTTTGGTTTTTATCTTTGTATTTTTTGCCAACGGTTTAGATTGAATTTTATCAGTACCAATAATTCTAATGATTTCTTCAACTATACAGGCTTTTTCGCTAATATCATGCCTCCAACTTGGAGCTTTAATAGATAGATTTTCATTCATATCTTTAACCATAAAGCCTAATTTATCCAATATTTTAATAACCGATTCCTTATCAACGCTTATTCCAACTAATCTTTCAATCTCCGATATGTTAAAATTAATTATCTTATTGTCTGGTTTGTATTCCCCCAAACTAATAATCTCCGATGCCTCTCCTCCGCAGATATCTTGTATCATATTTGTTGCAATTTCTATTCCAGAAACTATAAAATCTGGATCAACACCTCTTTCGTACCTATAACGAGCATCGGTAATAATTCCTAGCTTTCTTCCTGTTTCAGCGGTATTGATTTTATCCCAAATTGCACTTTCTATCAAAACATTCTTAGTGTCGATTCCACAGCTTGTTCGAACACCTCCTATGATACCAGCGATAGAATCCGCTCCCTGATCATCCGCAATAACGGTTACACTAGGATCTAAATTATATTCACTGTCATCTAATGTTTGAATTTTTTCTCCACTAATGGCTTTTCTTATATAAATATCTCTACCAATTTTATCTGCATCAAAAACATGCAAAGGCCTACAGGAATCAAATGTTAAATAATTAGTGATATCAACAAGAGAACTTATTGGCCTTAAACCAATAGACTTAAGCCTGTCTTGTAGCCATTTTGGAGATTCAACATTATTTACATTTTTGATTAATCTAAAGCTAGCTGTAATATTTTCCTCTTTTTCCAAAAGAGGATCTATAGAAAAAGATTTATCACATATTATTTTTTCTTTTACCTCATTTATAACAGATTGCTTTATACTTCCAATACCTGATGCAGAAAGATCCCTAGCAATTCCATTAACCCCTAAAGCATCCGATCTATTTGGGGTAACTCCTATTTCAATGACTTCATCTCCGAGGTCAAAAAAATTATCGATAGACAGCCCTACTTCTGCTTTATTATCTAATTCTATTATGCCATCGTGTTCATCTGATAATAATAATTCTTTTTCAGAAACAAGCATTCCATCAGATTGGATCCCTCTTATCTTAGTTGATTTCAAATATATATCTAACCCAGGGACATACGTTCCCACAGGAGCAAATACTGCTTTCATTCCTACTTTTACATTATTAGCGCCGCAAATGACGCTCACATGACCATTCTTTGTATCAAGCAAGCATTTGTTTAATTTATTTGCATCTGGATGCTTCTCTAACGATATAACCTTGCAAACAGAAAAATCTTCATATAATTTTTTTGGGTTAGCGTAAGATTCAACTTCGAGTCCTATCATGTTTAATTTTTCAAGTATTTCCTCTGAAGAACACTCTGTATCTAAATGTTCCTTTAGCCATGAAACAGTAAATTTCATTTACTTAAACCTCCGCTCAACGAAGGAATGTCCAAACATTTGAATCCATAATGCTTTAACCATCTTAAATCTGCATCAAAAAACGACCTTAAGTCAGACATACCGTACTTTAACATCGCCAGACGATCTATGCCCATTCCGAATGCAAAGCCTTTGTATATATCTGGATCCAAATTAACATTTCTTAAAACTTGAGGATGAACCATTCCGCTTCCTAAAACTTCTAACCATTGATCGTCTCCTCCAATTTTTAATTCATTTCCTACCCTACTGCATCCTATATCAACTTCTAACGAAGGTTCTGTAAACGGAAAATAACTAGGTCTAAAGCGCATATTAATAGAATTAATTTCAAAAAATATCTTACAAAATTCTTCTAAGCACCATTTTAACTGCCCCATATTAGCGTCACTATCAATAACAAGCCCCTCAACTTGATGAAACATTGGTGTGTGAGTTTGATCGGAATCAGAACGATACGTTCGACCAGGAGCTATCATCCTAATAGGAGGTTTTTCTGAAATCATTGTACGTATTTGCACTGGACTTGTATGCGTTCTTAAAACTAGAGCTTTATCCTCATCGTCGGAAGGGAGATAAAAGGTATCAACCATTTGACGCGCTGGATGACTTTCCGGAATATTTAGAGCTGAAAAATTATGGTAATCGTCTTCAATATCCGGGCCTTCAGCAATGGCAAATCCCATATCAGAAAATATCTCGGATATTTCATCCATAACTTGACTTACAGGATGTATCCTTCCGAGTTCAAGTGAAGTTTTTTGCAATGGCAAAGTTACATCCACTTTTTCATCAGCGACTGATTTATCTATTACAAGATCTTCAAGAATAACCTGTTTTTCATTAATTTTATTATTAATAACATTTTTTAAATTATTGAGCTTAGAACCGTAATCTTTTTTCTCTTCTGGTGACATCGCACCGAGTTCTCTCATTAACAATGAAACGGTGCCTTTTTTCCCCATAGAAGAGATTCTGATTTTCTCTATATCGCTTAGACTGAGTGATTTTTCGATATTGCTTATTATATCGTTTTCAAGGATGGCTAGATCCTGTATTTTCCCCATCACATAACTTTCATTTTATATCTTAAGTATATATAATAGTATTAGATGATCGGATAATTAACAATAAGATTTATTAACTTCTTTACTGTAATTAACCGAGTGCAACAGTTACTTTTGATACAATTTCAGAAAACACTTGGGGTTCATTAACAGCTAGATCAGCTAACACTTTTCTATCAACTTCAATTCCTGCTTTATTTAAACCATAAATAAATGTTGAATATTTTAACCCGCTCGCTCTAACTGCAGCATTAATTCTTTGGATCCAAAGACCTCTAAAATCTCTTTTTCTTACTTTCCTATCTCGATAAGCATATTGTCCTGCCTTCTCAACAGCTTGCTTTGCAACACGAAAGGTATTTTTCCGTCTACCATAATACCCTTTAGCATTACCAATAACTTTTGCGTGCCTTGCGTGAGCTGTAACGCCTCTTTTTACTCTTGCCATTTTATTTCCTCAAATCTTATCAACTATATGGTAAAAATTGCCTAACTATTTTTTGATCGGGTGCAGATAAAACAGACATTCCCCTAGCATTGCGTATAAATTTATTTGTACGTTTAATCATACCGTGACGTTTACCTGCTTGCGCACACATTATCTTTCCAGATTTAGTTATTTTAAAACGTTTTTTAGCTCCTGATTTTGTCTTAAGCTTCGGCATTTTTAACTCCTCGAAATCAATTTATTGCCCAGTTATTTATAACCCGGTACATCGTAGACATTAATACATATAACAGAAAATGTTATAAGGGTTGTAAATGCATTTTACAACCTAAAAGAATATAAATTTATAATTTAATTATAAATTACTAATCAATAGATAACTAGCTGTTATTTTGGCGCTAAAACCATAATAATCTGGCGTCCTTCAAACTTAGGCTCCAACTCAACCTTAGCATTTTCAACTATATCTGCTTTCACTTTATTTAACAACTTAATTCCCAGTTCGGAGTGCGACATCTCACGCCCCCTAAATCTTAGTGAAATTTTTACTTTATCACCAACATCTAAAAACTTTCGCATGCTCTTCATTTTAACTTCGTAATCATGTACGTCTATATTAGGTCTCATTTTTATTTCTTTAACATCAAAAGTTTTTTGTTTTTTTCTTGCTTCTGCTGCTTTCTTTTGTTCTTGATATTTAAATTTACCATAGTCCATTATTTTACAAACAGGTAAATCAGAGTTAGGCGATATTTCAACTAAGTCTAAACCCACCTTATCAGCTTCTTCAAAGCCAAATGCTAAAGTTACTTGCCCAAAATTCTCACTATCAGCCCCTATTAAACGTATTTCATTTGCTAATATCTGCTCATTAATACGCGGTCCTTTAGCTACTCGCTCCTTAAGACCCTCTTGTGGTTTTTTAACTATGGTAATCCTCCTTTATTTTTATGTAATATATATATATTGTTTATAAGAATTAAACAATTATATTTAATTCTTACCCAATAAACTTGAGTATATCCTTATTGTTTTTTCTGTCATTATCTTGGTAGTAAAATTCAATACCATATTATCCCTTGCTATATTAGCGATCGTTGTTTTGTCATGATTATCTAATTTCAGAGCCATATTAATACAAGAAACTAATTCATCAATATCATTCTTTTTAAAAACCCAACCAGTTCTTTGTATTAATTTTTCTTGAGAAGGTATCGATAATATTTCACGTACAGGCCCTATATCCGTTGCTATTACTGGCTTACCCATAGACTGCGCCTCTGCTATAATTCGACCAAAGGCCTCCGGTTTAACAGATACTGACAAAACTACATCGGCAATATAGAGCATATTCTCGATATTATTTGTATGACCCGTAAACAGAACTTCCTCCTCTAATTTAAGATCGCGGATTAATGATTTTAACTCTTCAACATAGCTTTTGTGCTTCTTGTCATCTCCAGTAAATATTAATTTAAATTTACCAGTATTATTCTTCTTTATGCGCGAAACAGCTTCTAAAGCAATTTTATGACCTTTCCATTCCGTTACTCTCCCTGGTAATAAAATTATTGAAGTATCCTTATCTATTTTCCAATTAGACATTAAATTCTTAATATGATTAACATCTATGTTTTTTCGATTAAATTTTTCTGTGTCTACACCTCTGTGAATTACAGATATTTTATATTCTGGGGTATTGTAGCGTTCCATAATTATTTTTTTTGTGAATCCAGAATTGGCTATAACGATATCCCCTCTTGCCATAACAGAATTATAAAATCTTTTAAGTCTATTATTCTCACCATATATCCCATGATATGTCGTTATAAATTGGCATCTCGTAATTTTAGATGCCAAATACGCACTCCAAGCTGGTGCTCGGCTCCTTGCGTGAATAATATTAATATTATACTTCTTAATGAAATGAATTAATGAAAATGTATTTTTAATTAATGAAAATGGATTTTTATTTTTTAATGGTAAATTTATGTGCACACCCCCTGTTGCATAGTATTCACCAAGCAATCTTCCTTTTGATGACGCTAAGTATGATTTTAGTCCGCATTGACTTAGCGCTGATGAAATCTCAACACAGGTTTGTTCCGCCCCACCAATATCTATAGCTGGAGCAACCTGCATTATATTAGCAGCTTTAGGATATAAATTCTTAATATCAACAACCGAATTTAACCCGCATCTATAATTGGAGAACATTAGCTCTATATTTAGTTTTTCTTTTATTTTATTATTTAAAACCTTTTTAGATTCACTGTAAAAACTTTTTGCCATTTCGCTCATATTTGATTTATCGAATGCTACTTCTACTGGAGGACTTACTCCTATTAAATTCGCAGCATACTCTACAACTTCTTGAGGTGGACAAGGCTCATCGTCAGAAATATTATAAATATCGCCATATAAGTCAGAACTTATTAATCTATCGACTATTATCGATATATCAACGACATTAATTCTATTAAAAATTTGCCCGTCTTTAATTACTCTTTTTGCATTCCCTGATAATAAATTATTTATTTGATTGCGTCCTACACCATAGATTCCAGATAAACGCAATATATCGACGTTAATATTATATTTTTTACCAATATCTAACCATTGCCGCTCTGCACAAACCCTGTTAACCGCTCTTTTTGAGCTAGGATTTAATTTAGCTTCTTCATCTATCCAGTCACCATTATAATTTCCATAGACTGCAGTTGTCGATAAGTAGATAATCCTTTTTAACGTTGTTTGGCAGAGGTTATTAATATCTTCTATATTATTTTGTAAAACAATATCACCCTGTGAGTTAGGGGCGATTGATATTAATAAATCAGTTACATTTTCTAATGCTAACTTGATATTTTTTATTCCATTATTAGGATCATAACGATAAACATTTATATCGCCAGTAACGTTAGACCTTTTTGTACCAGATACACTCCATCCATATTTTTTTTCAATATAGCTTGAAATATTTTTACCTGTATAACCAAGACCAAAACAAAATATTTTTTTATCACTCAACCAATAAAATCCTTTTTATTAAATGCTATTTTCCATTCTTCTATAACATTTTTATCTGCCTCAACAGCAAAATAAGATTTTTTCAAATTATTAAAATCCTCAAAGTTCATTAAACAGCTAAGAGCCCAAACTGCCATTGCTCTTACCAAAGAAGATTCATCTGTTAACTTCTCTTTCAATTTATCTATATTCCTTATCTGCCCAGAGTTACCAATTGCTATAATTACATTTCTTAGAAACTTATTTCTACCAATTCTTTTTATTGGTGACCCGCTAAAAAATTCTCTAAATTGAAAATCATCAAAATCTAAAAAACCAGATAACTCCGGCATGTTTAATAATTCTCTTGATTTTAATCTATTTTCTCTTGCTGTTTTTGCAAATTTATTCCACGGACATACAGCGAGGCAATCATCACAACCATATACTCTATTACCGATAGCACTTCGATACTCTAAAGGAATATGTCCTTTATGTTCAATAGTCAGATAGGATATACATTTCCTAGCATCTAACTGGTAAGGCTTTGGAAAAGCTTTTGTAGGGCAAACGTCAATACAGGCTTGGCATATGCCGCAATGATCATTTTCTGAAACATTAACTGGCAACTTTATTGAAATTAATATTATACCTAAAAATAACCAAGATCCGTAATTTTTACTTACAAGATTTGTATGCTTCCCTTGCCACCCAATACCCGACGACTGTGCTAATGGTTTTTCCATAATCGGCGCGGTATCAACAAACACCTTGACTTCCGTCTTATATTCTCTGGCCATCCATCCAGCTAAATTCTTTAACTTCTTTTTTATAACCTTATGATAGTCGTCACCTCTGGCGTAAACAGATATATTTGCTCTATTTTTTAACTTTAAATTATCTATTGGATTATTATCAGGTGCATAGTTTTGAGCAAGAACCAAGGCGGTCTTAGCTTCTCCCCACATAACAAGGGGATCAACTCTTCTTTCAACATTATTCTCTAACCATAACATGTCACCATGATGACCTTTTTCTAAAAATGATAAAAAATTATTTTTTATGTCCGCTGATGCAGTTAGATCTGTAAAACCGAAGTCATCGAAACCTAGTTCCAATGCTTTTTCTCCTATTTCCTCTGCTATATTCATTAAATTCTCATTTAATTAAAAATCTAAATCAGCATAATGATCAGGAGTGATAAAACCTGACAATTCATCTTTAAGTAATCTTGAAAAGGAAGGTCTAGATTTAATCCTAGCATACCAATTCTTTACACTACCCGCTTTATCCCATGGAACCTTATTTAGATAGTCTAAACAAGAAAGGTGAGCCGCTACTGCGAAATCGGCTTCTGATATTTTGTCTCCAGCTAGCCATCCCCTAGATTCAGATAAATACGAAATATAATCAAGATGATACATCATATTTTCTTGAGCAATTCTTATAATTTCCATATTTGGGCTTCCGCCACCGTCAGATTTCTTTATATAAAATTTATTAACCATTTCTCTCAAAATTAATTGTGTTACCTCTGCGTTAAATTTAACATCAAACCACTCCATAATTCTTCTTATTTCTGATTTATTGTATATATCTCCAAAAATAAAATTAGTTTTATTTAATGATAGTATTTCCTCTATGTACTCCGTAATAGAGTATATTCCTGATATAGTTTTATCATTATCATCAGTTAATACAGGCAGTGTTCCAGCTGGATTCATAGATAGAAATTCCGGCCTTCTATTCCATGGGATCTCATACAAAAGCTCATAATCAAGATTAGCTTCTGATAAAAGAAGCCTAATTCTTCTGCTAAATGGACATAATGGAAAGTGATACAATTTAATCATTTTTATAGTAATCTTTGTTACATCTATTTGCATTGGTATAATGTATAATAGATAATATATTAATTAATTATAATTATAAATATAATTTTACTTATAATTATAGATACGAAGAGTTAGCGATGCCGATTGAACAAATATTTATTCTATCTTTTGTGCAAGGGTTAACTGAATTTTTCCCAGTCAGTTCATCAATGCATTTAAACATAGTGCATCTGATTAGCAATTGGGATGATCAAGGCCCCTTATTAGACCTCTCCCTGCACGTTGGTTCCTTATGTGCTGTTATTTTCTGTTTAAGAAAGAATACACTATCTTTATCAATGGATGACAAATCCTTAAATACCATCTCTATTAGCTCTATTAAATATTTTTATTTTATTTTAATTGCTTCCATACCAACTCTGGCTATTGGCTTTATTTTAGTAAAAACCGGGTATATTTATAAATTAAGAACTAACATGGAATTAATTGGTTGGATAAATTTAATTTTCGCATTCTTACTACTACTAAGTGACCGTAATTATTTCCAAAAATATGAAAATAGAATAAAATCTAAACATTTTCTTATTATTGGTTTATTCCAAATATTATCATTAATTCCTGGGGTCAGTAGGTCAGGGATTTGTTTTACAACATCTAGGGCAATGGGTTTAAATAGAATCATATCTGCAAAAATTGCTATCTTACTGTCTTTACCAATAATTTTTTGTGCAGGACTGTATACGGTAACTAAATTAATTCAAACGAACGATGCAGTGTTTATATTTCATACAATTTTAGCGCTGTCATTATCCTTCCTATTTTCTTTATTCTCAATAAGGATAATTTTATCTGTAATAGAAAGATTTAACGTAATCCCCTTTGTTGTATACAGGGTAGGAATAAGTCTTATTATTTTTTATGTAATTTATACATAAGCATAATAATTATGATTTATATTTACCACCATTGCAAAACCGTTCTATGTATGCTGGAACGATAGTTTCGATAGAATTAGGGACAATATCTAAATCTTCTAATCTACCTATATTACTTGACGTTATATCAACAACATTATCATATTTTAGAAGCTCAACCTGGTCTGGTGTTAACAATGGTCGCGGTAACATCATCATAAAAAAAGCTACAAACCTTGATACATTAAAGGGGATAGGTAATAGAATTCTTCTTTTCTTAATTGTTAATGATATAAATTCTATTATTTCTTTAAAAGAATATATTTCATTTCCGCCTATTTCAAAGATCTGCTTACCTTTGTTGTCTTCAATGATATTTAATATTGCATTGGCAAGATCTACGACATAAACAGGCTGAAATTTTGTATCCCCTCCACCAAATAAAGGGAATAATGGAGAGATTGAAATGATTTTTGCAAATTGATTAAAGAAATTATCTTCGGGACCATAGATAACTGAAGGTCTTACAATAATAGAATCTTTTTTTTCTTCTAATAATTCATGTTCACCTTCTGCTTTTGTTCTGGCGTATTTAGATTTTGATGTTATGTCAGATCCAATTGCTGATATATGAATTAATTTTTTGACTTTATTTTTAGCGCATAAATTTGCTATTAATCCAGGGCCGTGCTTATGAATATTATCAAAATTCTGGCCACCTTTTTCGAACAACAGTCCAATAGAGTTTATAACAATGTCAGATCCAACAATAGCACGATCAACAGATTCCGGATAACGCAAGTTAGATTGAACAAATTGAATTTGCCCCGCCACACCCGATGTTTGTAAATGACCGCACAACTCAGGTCTTCTAACTGCAACTTTAATGCGATAACCTTTTTTTAACAACGCTGCAACGATATGCCTTCCAACAAAACCTGAACCACCGAAGATTGTTACAATTTTACTATTATGAGATGGTAACGTAATTATACAATTCCCTATTCAATTATATTATAAGTAATAAAAAAATATTATTTCGTTTGAAAACTAATTAACTTAAAAAAATAATTACAGAAAAAATCATTATCAGACAATATCTTTGTTCAATTATTCAGTTATAATTAAAATTATATTAATAGCTATATAATAAAATACTTTAGAAGTATAATTTATCTTTTTAGAAAACATGATTTTATATAAGGTTATTTATTAAAATAATCCTTTATTATATATTTTAGATGATAAACATGTTAAAATTCTAATAACAACAGCAAGGGCTCTAATGAGTATTAAATTATATAAAAATGATATTCCATCAAATCTTAACCTAGGAAATATCATAGCAATTGACACGGAAACTATGGGTTTAAATCCTACAAGAGATAGATTATGCTTAATGCAAATATCAACTGGCAATGGAGATGTTTTTTTGGTTAAATTTGAAAAGAACATTATACCAGCCGTAAATTTGAAAAAAATTTTAGAGGATCAAAATGTTGTAAAAATATTTCATTACGCAAGATTTGACATGGCGATGATAAAACATAATCTAAAAATAGAAGTGAATTGCGTGTATTGCACTAAAATTGCATCAAAAATAATAAGAACTTATACAGATAGACATGGGTTAAAAGATTTATGTAGAGAACTTTTAAATGTAGATATTTCAAAACAACAACAAAGTTCTGACTGGGGTCGAGAATTTTTAAGTGACGACCAAAAGAATTATGCCGCACAAGATGTGCTCTATTTACATAAAATTAAAGATATTTTAGACGAAATGTTGATAAGAGAAAATAGGACAGAAATAGTTAATGAATGCCATAATTTTCTTACCACGCAAGTAAAGTTAGATTTATTAGGATGGAATGATACTAATATTTTTTCTCATTAACAACGTTCTTATCGGTTGATTAAAAATGTACAATCTAGAGAATGAGGCCGTAAATTCTAACCAAATAAGCAAAGCAAGAAAACATTCGAATACAGTATTTATTCTCAATAAAGTTATTCTGATCATGATAATTGCCTCTATTTGTCTTATTTTATATTTCTTCAAGGGAGTTATAATAAATAAATCTGATTTGAATTCTTTTAGTGAGAATCCTATTAGGATACCCGATACATCAATTGAAATCATAAACCCCATGCTTGCTGGCGTAGACAATAATAATGAGAACTTTCAAATTAATGCTAGAAATGCTAGAAATGATATAAATAAAAAAAATTTAATATATCTTAGCGGAATCAGAGCTTTAATGAATATTAATACAGAAAATACTACCAAGATTATTGCGGATAAAGCGACATATGATAACCAGAGAAAAACACTAGTACTAGAAGACAATATTATAATTACATCAGCCTCTAATTATATATCTTATCTACAGAAGGCATCGATCGATCTTAATAGTAATAGCGTTTTTAGTCAGAGTCCGCTTACTATCAAAACTCCAAACACTTGTATTTTAGGCAATGCCCTTGAAATAACAAATAAAGGAGAAAATTTAAAATTAAAAAACGGTATTAATATGGTATTTAATCAAAGCACAAGAAACGAATGTCGTAATAAATGAAAATACAAAAAATATTTATAATAATCTGTATAACTACACTTTCATCACTGCATGCTTACGCCGAAGGTCTCACAGGAAGTGTTGATCAACTATCAGTTAGTCAAGATACACCTATCAGCATAGAAGCCGACTCATTAGAAATATTAGAAAATGAAAAAAAAGCAATATTTTCTGGTCAGGTTCGTATAGTTCAAGATAAAATATCACTAACGGCTGATTTAGTTAATATTACATACTCATACAAAGAAGAGGATAAAAAAACTTCGATTGAATCTATTGAGTGTTTAAATAACGTCCTAATCCAAATTGATGATCAAATTGCAAGTGGCAACAAAGCATATTACGATCTATTGACTAAAAAAATTAAAATTTCTGGGGATGTCCTGCTCAGTAAAGGAAATAATGCCATTAAGGGAGAAGCTGCTCTTTTAGATCTCAGCTCTCGAAAAATAAAAATAATATCGTCCGAAGTAAGCGAAGGCAGCAGAGTACGTGCAATACTAACTCCAAACCAAAGCAATTGATATAGCATAAAATTGAGATAAAATTATGGATAATTCGCAAGATTTACAGATAGTTAATATTGGGAAAAGTTATAACAGAATACCTGTAATTCATGATATTTCTATAAAGCTAATGCCTGGTGAGGTAATAGGCTTGTTAGGCCCCAATGGTGCCGGAAAAACTACAATGTTTTACATTATAATGGGCTTAATCAAACCAGATCATGGATCAATATATATCGATGGCCATAATATAACGTCATTACCAATGTACAGAAGAGCGAGATTAGGAATAAGCTACCTTCCACAAGAACCATCAATTTTTCGTGGATTAACAGTAAAAGAAAACATAGAATGCATACTGGAAATTTCTGAAAAAAATAAAAACAAGAGAAATGATAAACTAACGCAATTATTAAATAATTTCGGGTTAGAAAAAATTGCCGATAGAAAAAGCATCTTACTTTCTGGTGGAGAGAGAAGAAGGGTTGAGATTGCAAGGGCGCTAACAACTAACCCGAGATTTATCTTAATGGACGAACCTTTTGCTGGTATTGATCCATTAGCGATTAATGATATTAAAGAACTTATAAAGAGCTTATCTGATAATGGTATAGGTGTTTTAATCACAGACCATAACGTTAGAGAAACGCTAAGCCTTGTTGATAGAGCTTACATTGTTCATGATGGAAATTTATTGGTCCAAGGCAGTCCTGATGAAATTATTAACGACACTGATGCAAGAAAAGTTTATCTAGGTGAGAAATTTAATCTTTAACCGAATATAATTATTGCGTTATAAGTATGAAACTAAAAATAAATATTCAAAATAAACAAATTCAAGGGTTATCCTTAACTCCTCAATTGCAGCAGGCTATAAAACTATTAGAACTCTCAAATATTGACCTGCGTACATTTGTAGACAGAGAGCTTGAAAAGAATCCGCTACTAAATGAATCTTACCTTGATGATTCAGAGAATGCAGAGGAGTCTATTCAAACAGATAGTGGCTTAAACAATAAAATAAGAGAAAGAGAAATAAGTCAAAATTTACTTAGCTCACCTACGCAAAATAGAAAATCAACAACTAAGGAAGGTGTATATCTAGAAATATTTGAGAATTCTGTACCTAATAAATCACTAAGGGAACATCTGTCTGAACAGTTAATGATGTCTTCTTTTACTCCAACAGAAAATATAATCACGCATTATTTAATCGGTATAGTAGATGACGCAGGTTATTTGACTGAAGATACAGAGTATATTAGTAGAAAATTAGGTGTATTAGAAAAATTAACATTAGATACTTTGGCCAAATCTCAATCTTTTGAGCCAACTGGTGTTTTTTCTAGATCCCTTAAGGAATGTTTGACACTTCAACTTCAAGAAAAAAAAATGATTACTCGGGATATTAGAATATTTCTTGATAATTTAGATCTTATAGCAGAAAATAAATACGCTGAATTTACTAGAATTAGTGGAATTGATAACGAAAAAATTAAGAGTATCATCGATTTAATTAAAACCTTAAACCCTAAACCCGGTATAGTTTTTTCGAAGGATATCATACAGACAATTATTCCAGATGTGATTATAGAAAAAAAAATCAATGGCAGATACTATTCAACTATAAATAATGAATCAATTCCTAAAGTTACCATCAATAAATCATACGGCGACCTTGTTAAAGGGAGCACTCTAAAAGATAAAGAAAAAAAATATATAACAAATTGTTTAATGGACGCAAAATGGCTGATAAAAAGTATTAAACAAAGAGCATCTACATTAACCAAAGTTTCTAATGAAATTATATTACAACAAAAAGATTTTCTTGATCAAGGCGTGGAGTATTTGAAACCTCTTAACCTAAAAACAATAGCAGATAAAGTAGAAATGCATGAATCAACTATTAGTCGCATCACCAGTAATAAATACATACAAACACCAAGAGGGGTGTATCAATTAAAATATTTCTTTGACTTTGGCGTCTCTTCGTTAACTGAATCAAAAATGGTTTCATCAGAATCTGTTAAATATTATATCAAAAACTTAATCAAAAATGAAACAAAGTGTGACAGGTTATCTGACGACAAGTTGGTTGATCTATTGAAAAAATATGACATTAATATTGCCAGGAGAACGGTTGCAAAATACAGAGAGTCATTGAACATACCATCCTCAATGAAAAGAAAACATATAATTTAATACTATTTATTAATTTACTACAGAAAATTATATCAATTAAAATTCTTATAAATTATATTGTATTGCATAGATAATAGAGAGGGAACAGTATGAAAGAAAAATCTACAAAAATAGTTGATATGCATACCCATGTAGCACCAAGAATGGCCGTAAAAATAGCTAATGAAGGGGGGACTTGGCATGGAATTAAGTTTTCTAGAGATAAGGATGGGAAATTATCAACATCATCTGGAAGCGAAACAATGGTATTACCTTGGCCTAAAAATATGGAAACCCCAGAAATGAGACTTGAATCAATGGATAAGAGAAAAGTTGATATGCATGTTCTAAGTCTTAGTCCTTTGATGCATTGGCATGGATTAGGTAAATCAGATTGCGTTCCTTTTGCGCAAGATACAAATGATGACATAGCTGATTATATACAAACGGATCCCTCAAGGTATAAGGGATTTGGATTCCTTCCCCTACAAGATACAGATTCTGCTGTACAAGAGTTAGAAAGATGCGTTAAGGAGCTAGGATTTTTAGGCGCCATGGTGTCAACACATGTAAATGGATTAGATTGGGATAGCGATGAATTATTTCCTGTATTAGAAATGGCCGAATCTCTTGGAGCGCTTATTTTCTTTCATCCTACAAGAGGTGGCAGAGCAAATTCTTGGCTTAATAAATATCATTTACGTAATTTAATTGGAAATCCATTGGAAACCACAAATGCAATCGCTTCAATAATATTTGGCGGAGTTATGGACAGACTTCCAAATATAAAACTTTGTTTTGCGCACGCAGGCGGATATGCATGTCATGGAATAGGAAGATTTGATCATGGATATAACGTTCGCCCAGAAGCAAGTGAAGGGATAAAAAACTTACCTTCTGATTATGTTAAAAAAATGTACTTTGATTCAATAACGCATTCAGATAGATCACTTCGTTATTTAATTGACACTGTTGGCTCTTCTCAAGTTTTGTTAGGAAGTGATTATCCAGCTGATATGGGTGAACCTTATCCTGTAGACTTCGTCAATAATTGTAAAACAATAACTGATGATGAAAAGAAGTTAATACTATCAGAGAATATTAAAGCCTTTATTTAATATTCTAATCAAAGGAAAAAAGATGGATAACGAAAAGAAAAGAAAGTCTGAATCTCAAAATCTATTTGATACCTTTGCCTCACGAAGAGGCCACGTTTATCCTGCGCACGAATGGCTAGCAACTAAATTTCCAACGTATGTTAAAATTATGCTTGATTTAGATGACGAGATTAGAAAAAAAACTAGGCGTTATGACGAGAAGATGCATGAATTATTCCATATTGTGGCCTTGGCTGTTAAAGGATCAAACCCCCATAATCAGCAGCACTTAAAAGCTCATCTTAAAAAGGGTCTTAAGCTTGGACTTCATCCAGAAGAGATTGCTGAGGCGCTTATGGTATGTGTAAATCCAGGGGGAGCAATGGTGCTTACCTATAGTGTTACATGTATGCTTGAAGCTATCGAAGAATTGAAGGTAGAAGGATGGAAAGAGCCATCCTAGTCTATCTATGATATAAAAATCCGAATTTTTATCTATATATTAGCAAGAGGAATAGGCTGACCTGTTTCAGAAGCTACTCCCATTGCTAGAGTAACCTTTAATGTTTGACGGGCTTCCTCAGCTGTTGTTAAATGACATTTAGCTCCAGTCGACTGAGAATCAAGCCATTCTCGTGTTTCATCAGCTATACGACCAAACATTTGTCCGTCCGCCCATTCACCCGAAGATCTACTGCCAAGAAATGCTAAATTCAATTTCTGATCTTTTGCATAAGCATTCTCATAACCATGTTCCGTGTATAAAATTTGATCTCTATGATCATCGTCAATCAATACAACGCCATCTCTACCCATTATTTCCATACGAACACTTTGTCCTGTTGTTGGAAACCCACCTGGGAGAGCATAACAAATATCAAATGAAAAAACTGCCCCAGTTGAATATTTTACCATAGTCAGGCTAATATCATCAACATCATAACCTTGATCTCTAAAAACAGTACCGTGTCCCATTGCCTGAACTTCAACTGGAACAACATCTGGACCAAGACACCATCCAATATAATCAACATTATATGTTATAATATCTAATATTGGAGTTGCTTCCGGGCATCTTTTTAAAATAGCTAACATATTTGTTCTTGTGTTGTAAACCCTGGTCATTCCTCCAAGAATCGGTCCGATCTTACCTCTAGAGATTTCATCCCTTGCGACAAAATATTTTTGTAAAAATCTTTGGGAATAACCTATTCTAAGATCAACTCCTTTTTCACGAGCTAAATTTGCTAATTTATCTCCATCTTCTATCGTAAGTGCAAGCGGCTTCTCAACCAGCACAGATTTTCCAGCATTGATAGCTGCTTCAACAGCAAAGGCATGCGCATCTTCTGGTGTAGAGACAATAACAACATCAACTCTGGGATCATTAATTAAGGACAATGCATCTGTAGAATATCTGCTTGCATTTGTTAAATCCGCTAGTTTTTTTGCTGCTTCCTCATTAATATCACCTACAACCAAGTAGCTAACAGCAGAATGCAATGAAGCTAAGCGTGCTCTATGAGTTCCTATTCTTCCCGAACCTATAACAGCTACACCAAGTTTTTTTTTATTAAATCCAATATTTATAACCATTACGCCACCTCTTTCTTTGCTATGCCACCGCGTTCAACATATGAATATCTTTCTTGCAATTCAGGAGATAATTTCCTGCGATATTTAGACGGGAACGATATCCACATTCTCAATAAATGTCTTTTTAATTCTTTTTCTTCATAGTCTTCGTAATCTTCTCTCGCATGTAATATTTGGTGATTATTGATAAACTGAATATCACCTTCTGTGAAACCCATAGAGAAACGTAGTGCCTCTCTTTCACTAATTTCTTGAACAACATCCAGGGCTTCACGCTGAATATCAGTAAGAGCTAGATGCTCTCCATGTCTTTCAACAGATTCAAAGAATGCTCTTGAAGTTAGTCGAGCTGATAATTTATTGTCATAATAACTGAACATGGGACAAGTATACCAAGGCTGTTCATTATCTGGATTTTCACCACGCCAATCTAGATTAAATGGCTGGTGCAATACTTCAATCAAATCTGGTCTTTCTTTCAAAAGAACATTATGGACAGCTAGAGCGCTAACCAAATAACTTGCTCCTCCTTTTTTTGCATTTTTCTGGCAAAACAATCCAACTACATCAACTGGTAATTGGTCTGTATGAAAATCCATTTTTAATTTTGTTTGATACATTCTTGTATTAGGGTCTGAAATTTTTCTTCCCTCGTCAGTTACGTGCCCTAATAAATGGCCTCTTGTATTTTGTGAAACTGGAGTGCCTAGATGAATTCCTATACCCCAATAAATAATTTCACATTCTTCATTAGAATATTTATCTCGAGGAATACCTCTAACAAGAGAAAAACCTAAACCATTTTCTAAAATATCATATAGTTTAGTTATCTTTGTGCTAAGTGTAGGTAACGGAAAGTCTGATTTTTGAAAAGGAATACTTATGTTTTTAGCTTTAATATTTGTCAAAGCATGATCTATTTCTTCTAATTCCACATCGTTTAAATGTAAAATCCAATCCATACGATTACTGAGATCTGGACCAACCCAAGCGGCGGCTTCTTTTACTATATCCAAATGAGGTTGAATCATTTATAAACTCCTTCTTTAAAATTACGTTTTATATCTTATAATTACTTTACTAACGAGGACCACAAATATGGCGGTTAATAATGATCCTATAGTTTCTATAGAGATTATCATTGTACTACCCCCAAGTAATGCTGTAAACATTCTTTCTGTTGCCGGATCCGTCAATAATAAATGACCAGATATCCAGCCAAGTAATGCACCCCCAAACCATATTAAGATTGGGTATTTGTCAAATACTTTAAGCAAGAATGTGCTACCGATAATTAATAGTGGTATAGAGAACAGCACGCCAAATGCTATTAAACTTATGGAACCATGAGCTACTGCTGCAACCGCGATAACGTTATCCAAACTCATTGCAGCATCAGCAATTGCAATAGTTACAATTGCTTTCCATAAAGTATTTGCTTGATTCCCTGAGTTATCATCACTTTCTTTTTCAGGTAAAAGCAACTTTATTGCAATCCATACCAGCAGTATACCACCTACCGTTCTTACGTATGGTGCATCCAATATCTGAGTTACAATGCCAGCAAAGAAAATTCTTAATATTATAGCTACCCCGGTACCTAAAATTAAACCCCAGCGCCTTTTTTTTGGAGTTAAATTTTTACATGCCAAAGCAATGACAATGGCGTTGTCACCACTGAGAATTAAGTCGATCCAAATTATCTGTAAGATCGGAATTAATGCAGTTGAGAATGTTAAATTAAATAATAATTGTTCTTCCATGTTAACTAACCATTCACTTAAAATCATTTCTAGGGAGAGACACCGGCTCTCCTAATTCTACAGACAAATCAGCAGCCGAATAAACTTCCATTACTAATTTTGCTTCTTCAGCTGATACCATAACAGGTGTATCAAATACAATAGCATTTATAAAATGATTCACCTCTTCATACATGGATCCTGCAAAAACATGGTCAATTTGTTCGCCTGGCATTGAAGATAAAGGGTACCTTATTCCATGTTCTACAGTATTTAGCTGAATATCTTTGTGCGAATCATCGATTGTCAAAGAACCGTCTGTTCCAATTATTTCAATGAATGCTTGTACATAGTTTGGATACCCTATAGGAAGAATCCATCCAATTCCGACCGTTATTGTGGTGCCATCATCCATTGTAATCATTACCCATTGGTGATCAGGTGTGTCGCTATGTTTACTAAATAACTTTCCTGCAGTTTGCGAATAAACCTTTACAGGCTTCCTCGGTTGCATCGCCCATAACACAAAATCTAAATCATGCACACCAGCAATGCTTGCTGGAGACATTTTTGATCTACCGGTAATTTTTAAACCCAATTCTCTTGTAGAGTTTCTTGAAATAAGACATGTAACAGGATCGCCAATAAGACCCCCTTTTAGAGCTTTATTAATATAAGCATATCGAGGATCAAATCTTCTTGAATACCCAACTGTCATTTTTAGATTATTGTCTTTTGCAATACTTAACGCTTGTTCTGTTTCTGCAATCGTTGGAGCTATTGGCTTTTCAACAAACACATGCTTTTTAGCTTCCAATGCCGCTAGAACAATTGGAAATCTTTCAGTTTCTGGTGTCATTGAAATTACAACGGCATCAATAGAGCTATCATTTATTATTTCACGCCAGTCATCTGTTATCCTTGTCGGATTAATTTCTTCCTTAATCTCTTGTTGTCTTTTAGGATTAATTTCAGCTATATGTAATTCATCTATAATTGGATTCTTTGCACAAGCATTTGCTCTAATGCCACCTACCCATCCAACCCCTATAACCCCAACATTAATTTGTTCTAATTTTGCCATTTCCCATCACCCTTAAAAAATTATTTTTATTCCACTTACCCAAAACACTATATTAATTTTTTATAAAATTAATATAGTGTTAATTGACTTTATAACATTATTTGCTAATAGTTTAGTGTAAAATAGAAATAGAAATACTTATCGGTCAGAAATATTGATCGTAATTAAAAAAATGAGTTACAAAATTATAGGGAGATAAAAATATGTTTCGCATTTCTGAAATTCACGCCTTTGCAATCGCAATACCATTAAAAATGCCGGTAAAAATGGCAGGCATCGTAATTGAAACATGTGATAACCTGATAGTAAGAGTGAAGGATAGTGATGGTAATATCGGTTGGGGCGAAGCGTCATCGGCTCCTACTATGACAGGAGAGACTACAGAAGGTCTTGTTGCTGCAACAAAATTTATGGCCAGCAGATTGGAAGGCAAAGAGATTACATCTCATAATGATTTGCATAATTTAATAGAACCTGTGATGTATGGAAACCATAGTGCAAAGTCTGCAATAGATACCGCTTTATATGATCTAATTGGGAAACATTTAAATAAACCTATATATGAACTTCTTGGCGGTAAAAAACGTGAAAAATCACCAATGTTCTGGATGGTTGCTGGCAGCTCCGATGAAATGGAATTAGTTCGCGATAGAGCGGCAGAAGGTTATATTGCCTTTAAAGTAAAGGTTGGCGTGAATGATCCAAAATTTGACCTTGAAAGAGCAGAGAGAGTAAGAAAAATAGTTGGAGAAAAAGTTCATGTTTCAGCAGATGCAAATCAGGGTTTTAGTTTAGAAAATGGATTAATTTTTGCTAAAGGTGCAGGCTCTGCTGGCTTAGATTTTTTTGAACAACCGGTGATGGGTCATGATATAGAGTCTATGAAGAAATGTGCAGATGCTTGCTCTGTTCCATTGTGTGCCGATGAAGGTATACATTCGATAGCAGATATTCAAAAACATTATGATGCAGGAGCAGCTATGGGTGGAAGTTTAAAGCTTATTAAGCTTGGTAGTTCATCGGAGGTTATGAAAGCTGGAGAATTAATGAAAAAATTATCCATGAATATAAATCTTGCAGGAAAAACAGCTGATAGTTCCATTGCCAGCGCAGCAATATCACATTTAGCTGTATCCTTGCCAACATTACAATGGGACGCTAGTGTCACAAATCAGTATCTAGTTGATGATGTTGCTAAGAATCCTATCCAAGTTTTAAATGGACACATTATAACACCAGATGGCCCAGGTCTTGGAATAGAGGTTGATACAGAAAAATTAGAAAAATATAAACGCAACTTATAATTTTCCAAATAAAATATATTATACGATTGATACTAATACGCTATAATCACAATTTGTAATTACACATAATAATAAATTATTATTATAGCATATTTGTTAGCCTTGTTTCTATGCAACAAAAAACAACCTGATATCAATAAACAAAAAGGTATCGAGTATCCTTTTTTTCTTTATGATGCTGAAATAAATATTGACCTTTATATCAACTAAACATCCGCTAGTTTAGCTTTTACTTCCCTTAATTGCTTCATAACATTTCTCATCCTTGGCATCATGTTAGCCTCCCAGTAATCAATCATTTTAATATTCTCTCTGGGTATTTTATAAATGTCTGAGTATTCTTGAATTAATTCATCCGATCCTGATTTAAATTCACCACCAGCTGTCTCAACAGTTGGAAAACTAGGAGAAGAATTTGTTTTTGCTTTTAAGTAATTCGCTATTTCTTCGTATGAATCTTCATCTGCATGAGCAACCTTTACTTCAAAATCTGACAAATGATTTGTTTCATTTAAATAAATCAAAAACTTATATGAAAAAGGACATCCTCCCTTAACATATAATATATCTTTTTGTTTTAGCATTTTATAAGCTCTCCTATTTTTAACAATTATCAAATAAAATTGAAAAGTAATTATCTTTTATTAAAGACCATTAACACGATTGATCTAAAGTATTTGTAAATTATTCCTAAAATTCATAATTATACATTTATCATACAACTAGATTCAATCCTTGACCATTATATTTATTACGTTAAGATTTTATTTAAAGAATTATATATAAAATTATTTAAACAAAAAAGGGAGACCATTATGATTAATAAATCCTATAAATTCATAGTTGGAATACTAACTTTAGCTTTGTTTAGTATATCTATGACAGTATCGGCATCTGCCGAAACAATTAAACTTAGAATTGGCTCAGGTCATCCTCCTGGGGTTGTCTATGCTGGCCTTATGAAAAATTACTTTCAACCTGAGGTTGTAAGAAGGGTTTCAGAAGAAACAGACCACGAACTTCAATGGGTTGAGGGGTACAGTGGGTCTATTGTAAAGGTGAATGAAGTTCTTGAAGGCGTTCAAAATGGAATCTTGGATATTGGAGGGTATTGTTTCTGCTTTGAACCGTCAAATTTACCTTTACATGCATTCCAAGTTATGCTTCCTTTTGGTACAATGAGCCCAATTAAAAGCTTAAGAATAGCTCAAAGTGTGTACAGTCAAGAGCCATATCTTACTGATGTTTTTGAAGATAAATTTAATCAAAAACTTTTAGCTAGAATAACTGATCAAGGTTATAATTTAGGAACAACTTTTGATTGGAATGACTTATCAGAACTAGAAAATGAAAAAATTGCTGGTGCTGGTCTTAATTTAAATTGGTTAAAATATGCTGGTGTAACGCCTGTTCAAGGATCGCTAGCCACAGCGTACACAGGACTTACAACAAATCTATACGAAGGTTGGATTATGTTCCCAAGCGCTTGGGTTAATCTAAAATTGTATGAGCCAGGCGATTATTATACAGAAATTGGCTTTGGTGCAATGACCTGGCATGGGCTTACTATGAATTTAGATACAATGGCACGGTTACCTAACGATGTTGTTGCTATCATTCAAGAAGTAGCTTTTGAATATGAAGAAAAAGTAGGCATTGATAATCGTGCGGATTATCCAAAGCATATAGAAACTTTAAAATCTAAAATTACTGTCAAACAATTGCCTGAATCAGTGCGTGCAGACTGGGCAGAATCTCTAGCTGACTGGCCACAAGAAATGGCAAAAGAACTAGATGCCCAAGGCTTACCAGCCTCACGCGTTTTGAATTTAGCTCTTGATGCAGCAGAGACTCAAGGGTACATCTGGCCGGTTAGATACGAAGTTAATTAAGAGAAATATAATGGCGATACATTAATAATGTATCGCCATTATTAATATGGTAACAAATCATGCTTTTCCTTAGCTATAGCGATAAAATCGCAAAATCTCTCATGGTAACAGCTGCAGTTTGGGCCTTCTTTTTAGCCTTCATTATATTAGCAGATATTATTGCAAGAGGGGTGTTTAACAGCCCTCTTCATGGCACAAGAGAAATAGTAGCAAATTCAATTGTAATAATTGTATTTCTCCAAGCTGGCTATGCCATACGATCTAGATCAATGTTACATTCTGATATGCTTTTATCAAGAGTTCCGCTTATAGTTAAAAAAATAATGCTATCTATAAGTTATTCATTAGGATTATTTTTCTTTTTAGTTGTTATTACTGGTAGCTGGGACTTAGCTATTCAATCTTGGGTTGAAAATGAATACGACGGAGAGGGTGCACTAAAAGTTCCTGCATGGCCAACTAGATTTATGATAATTGTTGGCGGCTTCCTATGTTGTATAAATTATATTGCATTAGCAGTAGCTGATATCTTTGAAATTAAAGATGTTTCGACTGAGGGCAATATGAATGTTTGATGTAAATATAGCTGTTTTATTAATTGCATCTTTGCTAGTTTTTGTAGCAATAGGCGTTCATATTGCGATAGCATTGGGTGTTACAAGTATTATTGGGATTTATATGGTTACCGGTAATATGGTAATCGTTCAAAAGATGGTTGGGAGCACATCATTTGAAGCATTGCGTAATTATGTATTTGCTGTGATTCCGCTTTTCATGTTAATGGGAGAATTTATTTCAAAATCTGGTGCGATCACAGATATATATCGGGGATTACAGAGGGGGCTTAGACGCCTACCTGGACGCCTAGCTTTTGCAACTGTGATAGGAAATGCAATTTTTTCATTTGTTACTGGTGTATCAATTGCATCAGCTGCCGCTTTTACTCGCATAGCGTACCCTGAAATGAAACGTCATGGTTACAATAGAGGTTTTGCATTGGGCTCTATAACAGGATCAAGTTGCTTAGGAATGTTAATACCACCAAGTGTACTAATGATTGTTTGGGGAATCTTAACAGAGAGATCTATAGGTAAAATATTTCTAGCAGGCGTTCTTCCTGGTATAATGCTTACAACATTATTTCTGTTGTATATAATATTTTTATCACTACTGAGACCTAAAATGGTAGGTATTGGTGTAGAAAATCCAGTCACCATTGATGAAGATGACACTATTGGAAATGTTTGGATTAGTGTTATAGGGATACTCTCCGTTATTTTTGTTGTTCTCGGCGGCATCTGGATGGGTTGGTTTTCACCGACCGAAGGGGCAGGTGTTGGGGCCGCAATGGGCTTAATGTTGGCTATCGTAAAAGGAATAACTAAAAGAGAAATTATTGACACTATACTGCAGGTTGGAAAAACTTCTGCACCAATTTTATTGCTACTTTTAACAGCTTCACTATATTCTCGAACACTTGCTATGACAGGTGTTACTAATGAAATAAGCGATGTCTTCTTAGCAACTGGACTTGGATTTGCTGGTATATTATGCTTAATGATACTTATATGGTTTATCTTAGGCATGATAATAGATAGTATTTCAATTATGCTATTAACGGTAACAATATTTGAGCCTATCGCCGTTTCTCTAGGAATTGAACCCCTTGCGTTTGCTATAATTGGTATTATCGCAATAGAAGCAGGCCTTTTAACCCCGCCATTTGGCATATTAGTCTATACCGTAAAAGTAGCCGCGAATGATAATAAAATAAAAATAGGAGAAATATTTTACCATTCAATTCCCTATTGGTTAATTATGCTATTTGCTGTTTTCTTATTAATAAAATTTCCAATAATAGCAACATATCTTCCTAATTTAGTATTTGGGTAATTTGCAATTAATAAGGTGTGGTGCCCCGACCTAGATTTGAACTAGGGACACAACGATTTTCAGTCGTTTGCTCTACCAACTGAGCTATCGGGGCATAAATAAAAAAAATATTTATTTCTTATAGGAACTTTTAACCAATAAGTCTAGATAGTCTTTTAATTATAAATCATTTTAGTTGTCTATACCACCATCACCGCCATTATCATCAAGATCTAAAAGCTCTATACCAGGAATATAGTATTCTCCATTTAACCATTTTAACAGATCTTTATCGGCACATCTTCTTGAACAAAACGGCTGATAATCAACGTGCGAAGTCACATTGCATACAGGGCACAAGCTAACAATTTTACTATTTTCTTTTTTCATTATCAGTTCAATTTTGCCAATTAAATTCTATTTATTAATAGCATTCCTAAAATAGTAGGACAATCTATGTATATCAATCAATTATTTTGATATTATAGAATGAAACAGGAGATTGCGTGTTATCATTATATCTTAATAAAATACTCATTTTTTTTGTTGAAGGCGGAATAGTCCGATATAACTCTAAATCAAGAGCCTTTATATTTTTAATACTTTCACATGATGGAATTACTAAGAGGTTTAATGGCAGACTATCATTTATACCGTATCTAACTTCTTTTATAATACAGGAAAAATCTGCAAGATAATCAAAATAAACCCGTAGGTCATTATCTTTATATCCAAAGCTAATCCAATCCTCTTGATGCCTTTGCATCTTCTCTTTTTGTGATACCACTTTAAATTCATTAAACAAAAGCATAGCACACGTGATAAAAACTATACATAGAACTAAGCCAATAAACACATTTCTACGAATCATAGGTTTTGTTCTCTAAAGATTGTTTGTTAGGTGAATTAAGAAAAAATTGATTATCATTAATTCTTATGAACATCATATCCAAGACCTCTTAATAAATGGATAGTCTCATACGCAGGAAGCCCAACAACAGAACTATAGGAACCAGAAATTTTAATGATAAAAGATTGAGCCTTTCCTTGTATGGCATATCCACCTGCTTTATCGACCCAATCGTTAGTTTTTATGTAATATTTTATTTCTTCTTCGCTTAAGTGTTTAAACTTTACTCTAGTTTCAACTAATTTTTTGTAATAGTTGCCCTTGGCATTTATAATACAAACGCAAGTATATACTTTATGATTCTTTCCCGATAACAATTTTATTGCTTTATAAGCCTCCGAAGCAGAGCTAGGTTTTTCTATAACCCTTCTTCCAACAGCAACAACTGTATCGGCTGATAATATCAAAGAATCTTCCATATTATTTTTTCTTAACTGATATATGTGGGTAGCTTTTTCGTTAGCTAGCCTAACAGATAAAGAGCTTGGCGTTTCACCCTTATTAATAGTCTCATCAATATTGGCCGGAAGAACAATATCAGGAACAATACCCAAGTCACCAAGTATTTGTATTCGTCTTTCTGACTTGCTTGCTAAAATAAGCTTTAATTTTGAGTTCATATAACGCACGTATTTCTGAATGAATATTAATTATTGTATGTATTAATTTTTACTTTTTAGATTATTGATATTGAGTCTTATTGCAAGAGATTCTGCATGAGCATATAAACCTTCTGCTCTTGCTATTTGGATAGCTTTTGGCGCTAACAAATTAAGGTTATCAGGGTTACATTTTATAATAGAAGTTCTTTTCATGTAATTAATAACACCTAAACCTGAAGCATACCTTGCTGATCTAGCTGTTGGCAATACATGATTTGTTCCAGCTACATAATCACCTATTGCTTCAGGAGTATAAATTCCTTTAAAAATAGCCCCTGCATTTCTTATGTGTTTTTCATAATATTCTATATTATTTACATTTAGCTCAAGATGCTCAGGAGCAATCTTATTTACAATATTAACAATCTCTTGATCTGAATTACATAAAATAATAGCCCCTTTATCCTTCCAACTTTTATTAGCAATGCTATCTTTTAGACTATTTTCCAACAAAGAAGTCACTGATTCGTCAACTTGTTTTGCTACTTCTGGATTCGTAGTTACAAATATCGATTGAGCCTCTTCATCGTGTTCAGCTTGCGCAAGCAAATCAGCTGCAATCCAGTTAGCATTAGATTCAGAATCGCCAATGACTAACAATTCCGAAGGTCCAGCAATCATATCAATACCAACCTTACCGAATACTTGTTTTTTTGCTGCAGCTACGTATTTATTCCCTGGCCCAACAATAAGATCTACTGCTTTTATAGTTTCCGTTCCATAAGCAAGGGCAGCAATTGCCTGTGCGCCCCCAATCTTATATATCTCAGTAATTCCACAAATCTTCGCTGCTGCAATTACCAATGGATTTAAATTGTTATTCATCGACGGAACAACCATGGCAATTCGACTAGCGCCGGCTACAATCGCTGGAACCGCATTCATAAGAACTGAACTTGGGTAGTTTGCTTTTCCCCCAGGAACATATATCCCAACAGATTCAATGGGTGTCCACTTTGTTCCTAGCTCTACTCCCAATTCATCAATGTAATTATGATCTTTTGGTAAATTCTTATTATGGTGTGCATATATTCTCTTATAGGCAAATAATAACGCTTCTATTGTTTCCTTATCGCATTTATCAAATATATTATCTATTTCATTTGAGCTAATTTTAATTGTTTCAATGGTTAATTTATTTATATCGTATTTATTTGTATAATTAATTAGAGCTTCATCACCTTTAGCTCTTACTTCTTTTATAATTTGACGAACAGCAACGTCTATTTCTTCTGAAAGTTCAGCTTTATTTTCTAATATATCATAAAATTCTTTTTCAAAATTTTTTGAAGATGTCTTCAAGTATTTTGGCATAATTCTTTCCTAACTATAAAATCTTACACTCTAATCTGTTAAACGCTCAATTATAGCACCACATCTAGATAACTTCTTTTCTATATCTTCGAAACCTCTATCAAGATGATAAACTCTATTTACAATAGTTTCACCCTTAGCCGCCAATGCTGCAATTACAAGAGAGACGGAGGCCCTTAAATCAGTTGCCATAACTTGAGCTCCTTGTAATTTTGTAACACCTTTAATTATAGCCATGTCACCATCTAACGTTATATCCGCTCCCAATCTAGCAAGTTCCTGCACATGCATAAATCTATTTTCAAAAATTGTCTCACGTATTCTTGACAAACCATCTGCTTGAGTCATCATGGCCATAATTTGAGCTTGCAAATCAGTAGGAAAACCGGGATAAGGATTTGTTTCAATATCAATTGGCTTAAGATTATTATTACTTTGGGTTATATGCAAATTATTACTATGTTCTAAGCACTCAACTCCCATTGCCTTCATAATATTTAATGGGTATTGAAGATTCTTACCATTTACATTCATCAGAGTTAGGCTTCCTCCAGTCATAGCTACGGCCATCGCATATGTCCCCGCCTCAATTCTATCAGGTAGGACTGTGTGTTCTGCAGAATTTAACTGGGTTACACCCTCAATATTAATCACTGAAGTGCCTTCTCCTTCAATGTTTGCACCCATTGCCCTTAAACATCTAACTAGATCTACTACTTCAGGTTCTTTGGCTGCATTTTCAATAATAGTTTGTCCGCTAGCAAGTGTTGATGCCATCAGTATATTATGAGTTGCTCCAACTGAAACTTTTGGGAATTTTATTCTAGCCCCCTTTAGTCCATTAGGTGCTGCAGCATTTACATATCCATCCTCTAATTTTATATCAGCTCCTAGCTCTTGAAGAGCCTTAAGATGCAAATCAACTGGCCTTGTGCCGATTGCACAGCCCCCCGGTAATGAAACTTTTGCCCTTCCTGTTCTTGCTAATAATGGACCGATTACCCAAAATCCTGCTCTCATTTTAGATACGAGCTCATATTTAGCAAAAAAATTAGAAATTTTTGGTACATTAATATGCATCGTAACGCCACTAATTTCATCGTCGACACCTTGTGATCCTCTTCCATCTATTGTGATGTTTGCGCCAAGGTCTCCTAGTATTCGTGACAATAAAGTTATGTCTGCTAAATGAGGAATATTCTTTAACGTTAGAGTTCCTTCGGATAATAGGCTTGCAATCATTAATGGTAGAGCTGCATTTTTAGCACCAGAAATAGGTATTGACCCTATTAATTTAGATCCACCAATAATTTTAATTCTATCCATTTAAACCAGCCTCTTATAATAAATAAATTGATTATTTTCTATCTAGATCTTGTTTTGTATTTTTATCTACCTGCTTTGCAAGATTTATTTTTATTCTATCTTTCGATTGCGTTTTTCTTCGCTTTAAATTTTCTCTAAGCGCTTCACTTAATATATCCTTATCTTTTTTTTTATTGTCCATATTGCATTTCTTTATAAATTATAATTTCTTAAAATAAAGATACAAACCTAATAATATCTAATAAAATAATTATATATTTGCTATATAATATCTTGTATGGCAATTATATTCCATTCGCCGCAGTAGCTCAGTGGTAGAGCGCACCCTTGGTAAGGGTGAGGTCGAGTGTTCAATCCTCTCCTGCGGCACCATATGTGCCATATTTTGTGTACTTTAAACTAATATAGTATAAAATATTAGATATCAAACTGATATTTTAATAGTGATTAATATATATTGCAAAATGAAAAAAAAATTAACTATCATTGCTAATACACCATCAATCAATACTAAGCTACTACTTAACCAAACCACGCTTGGTGCAAAATCTATACAATCTAATTTAATTGACGTCCAAGACTATGAAGCCTCCAAGGCAGATCATAATTGTGTACTAAATTCTTCTGGAATAATAATTGGAACCACTGAAAATCTTGGTTATATGAGTGGAATGATAAAAGACTTCTTTGATCGAATTTATTATGAGTGCCTAGAAAAAACGGAAGGTCTGCCTTACGCTATTTATATTAGAGCTGGCCATGATGGGACAAGCACTGATATGAATATCAAAAAAATAATTACTGGATTAAAATGGAAACAAATACAAAAACCAGTTATTTTAAAAGGTGATTGGAATCAAGAATTTTCTGAACAATGCCATACCTTAGGCGCAACAATGGCAGCCGGAATAGAATCGAATATATACTAACTAATACACTACTAAAAAGGCGATATAATCAATGAATTTTGAGAATAATATAACTTTAGAACAGAAACATAATTCAATCCCTATCTATATAATAGAATCAAAAAAATTGCCGAAAGCCATTAGTAACGATCCTTTGGCCATGCAATGGATTTTATCAAATCAGTATGAAGCAAAACCCGGAAAATACCTTATAATTCCTGACGCCAAAGGAAAGATTATATCTGTATTAATTGGAAAAGAAAAAGAAAGTAGTCCATACAATGGGCTGAGCATGTATCTTCTTCCTAAAATACTACCCGCAGGTTTGTACTATTTTGCCAATAATAAAGAAAAATTGAGTTTAGCTGCATACAGTTGGTTAATGAGCAATTACAACACATCAAGTATTTCAAAAAGTGAATATAATGTAAGATTAAATGTGGATGATCCATTGCTAAGAGATGATGTCTGCAATATTGCTAGTGGCTGTGCTCTTGCAATTGATATGATAAACCAGCCTGCTAATGTTATGAACCCCGAAAAAATGTCATCAGAAATTTTCAAAATTTCAGAGAAATTCAATGCCAATACAAAAGAAATAGTTGGCGATGAATTATTAAAGCATAATTTTCCTTTAATTCACGCAGTTGGCAGAGCTGGAGAGTATGAACCACGAATTATAGATATGAAATGGGGCGACTCAAATCATCCAAAGATAACTTTAGTTGGCAAAGCGGTTACCTTTGACACAGGTGGGCTGAATATAAAACCTGGCAATGCAATGTCAATCATGAAGAAAGATATGGGAGGTGGCGCGAACATATTAGGTCTCGCCTATATGATTATGCATGCTAACTTAAAAATCAACCTTCGTGTAATAATCCCTATTGTAGAAAACAATATAAGTTCAAATTCATTTAGACCGGGAGATATTTTAACGAGTAGAAATGGTACAACTATTGAAATTGGCAATACGGATGCAGAAGGAAGATTGATATTAGCCGACGCATTAGCGTTAGGTGATGAAGATAGTCCTGAAATAATGATTGATATGGCAACATTAACAGGGGCAGCTAGAGTAGCCCTTGGACCTGAATTGCCTCCCTTTTATACAAAAAATAAAATTATGGCTAATGATCTAATGGAGATATCGTTAGAAGAGGAAGACCCTATATGGCATATGCCTTATTGGGAGCCTTATAATAATTGGTTAAATGAGGATTTAGCCGACATCAACAATGCACCAGCCAAGCCATTCGCTGGATCAATTATAGCTGCAGAATTTCTAAAAAGATTTGTGAAAAAAACTAATACTTATATTCACTTTGACATCTACGCGTGGAATCCTGGATCGCATAGATTCTCTTCCAAGGGAGGGGCCGCGCAAGGAATTAGAACTCTATTTAGTTTTTTAAAGAAAAATTATAATTAGATAAATTTCTAATATATATTTTATATGATGGTAATTTGAATGAAATTTTTTACTGGTCAGAGATTAAAAATTATCGATAATTATACTCCGATTAAATGTAGTCCTAACATAGATTCTGAAACCATGTCAGAAGCATTGTATGGTGAAAATTTTATATTAAAAAAAACATTTAAAAATTGGTTGTTTGGGAAATTAGAAAGCGATAATTATGAAGGATTTATTTCCATTAATTCGATATCGACTGAAGACTATAAACACACACATTATGTTTCAGAATTAAGAACATATATGTATTCTAAACCAGATATAAAATCAGTAACAACAGGTATTTTAAGCATCAATTCATTAATAACAGTGGTTGATGAAGTTAGAGGTTTTTCAAAGCTAAATAATGATAGTTATGTCTTTACTAGGCATATAGATCTAAAATCAAAAAAAAATAACAATTATATAGACACAGCAATTAAGTTTACAAACACACCCTACAAATGGGGAGGAAGAACAAGTTTTGGGATTGATTGTTCTGGATTGGTACAATTATCGTTAATGAATTCAGGTTATGAGTGTCCTAGAGATAGCGAACTACAAAAGCAAGTGTTGGGTAAAAATATCCCATTAGAAACCTATTTTAATAATCTAAAAAGAGGAGATCTTATCTTTTGGGAAGGACATGTTGGCATCATGGTGTCCGATAAAAATATAATTCATGCCAATAGCTTCTCAATGGATACAAGAATTGAAAAACTTACAGATGCCGATAGTAGAATAAGCCAAAATAGCAACAAGATTTGTGAAATCAAGAGGATTTCATCATAATATTATCAAATATTATATCTAACTATTAATACTTAACGACGAAGAAACTAATTCCTTCGTATAATCATTTTTTGGATTCTGAAGAATATCCGTTGCACTCCCGTATTCAATTATTTTCCCTTTATTCATTACAATAACTTTATCTGCAATAGAATTTATAACTTTCAAATCATGGCTAATGAAAATATATGACAAATCATATTTAATGCGTAAATTTTGCAATAATTTAATAATTTGCAATTGTATAGAGACGTCCAAAGAACTCGTTGGCTCATCTAGCATAATAAATTTTGGTTTTAAAATTAAGGCACGTGCAATAGCTATCCTTTGCCTTTGGCCTCCAGAAAATTCGTGCGGGTAACGATCTTTAGCTGAAATATCGATACCAACATCACTTAAAACGTTACACACGGCAAGCAGTCTCTCGCTTTTAGTTAGATTTATTTTTTGAGCTATCAAACCTTCTTCGACTATTTGCTCTATAGTCATCCTTGGAGATAGCGATCCATAGGGATCCTGAAAAACAACTTGAATATCACGTCGATATTTTCTTAATTCTCTAAATGATTTGTTATCTATATAATCTTGATTGAAACGTATCTTTCCCTTACTTGATATTAATCTTACGATAGCAAGCCCTAATGTTGTTTTTCCTGATCCAGATTCGCCAACTATTCCCAAAACCTCTCCCTTGCGCAGAAGAAAAGATACATCATCAACGGCTTTTAAGTAATGGGATCTTCGATTAAATATACCTTTTTTTATTGGGTACCAAACCTTTAAATTATCCACTTTCAATATACATTCTGATGAAGACAAGTCTTTTTCATAATTTTTCTCTAATTGTGAGCCAAGTAGATGTCTTGTGTAATCATGCTGAGGTTTTAATAGTATCTTTTCGGTATCATTATTCTCAACTATTACACCATCTTTCATAACACAAACTTCATCAGAAAAATTTTTTACTATACCTAGGTCATGCGTTATAAGTAATATTGACATCCCTATTTCATCTTGTAATTTCTTCAACAATTTAAGTACCTTAAATTGTGTTGTAACATCTAATGCAGTAGTTGGTTCATCTGCTATTAGTAATTTTGGCTCATTTGCTATAGCTATGGCAATCATAATTCTTTGCCGCTCACCCCCAGATAATTGGTGTGGGAAACTCTCTAATTTATCAGGTACGTTTTTTATACCCACCTTATGCATTAATTCAATTGTTAATGATTTTGCTGACTTATAGGAATTTCCTTTATGTAATACAATTATCTCAGCTATTTGTTTTTGAATTCTATGTAATGGATTCAGGGAAGACAAAGGCTCCTGAAAAATCATTGATATCTCATTTCCTCTAATCTTGTCCATATCCCTAGAAGAAACTTTTATTAAATTTTCTGAATCAAATACTACCTTGCTTGATTTGCTAAGAATAGCTGAACTAGGAAGCAATCCCATGATAGAAAGTGCAGTTAAAGATTTCCCGGAACCAGACTCTCCAACCAAAGAAATAGTCTGCTTTTTCCTTATTTTAAAATTCACATTATCTAAGATATTAATCTCATTATTATCTTGCATAAAAGACAATGATAAATTTGATATTTCTAGTAGATTTTTTTTTATAATAATATTATTTGTCATTTAAAAATCTTTCTTGGATCAAATGCATCCCTTACCGATTCTCCTATAAATATTAATAAACTTAAAATAATAGCAATCCCAAAAAAACCTGAAAGACCGAGCCAAGGAGCGTGTATATTGTTCTTTCCTTGCGCTAATAATTCACCAAGTGATGGCGAACCAGGTGGCAAACCGAATCCTAAAAAGTCTAACGATGTAAGGGTTACTATTGATCCATTTAATAGAAAAGGAACAAAAGTTAATGTTGCAACCATTGCATTGGGTAGTAAATGTTTAAACATTATCTTAAAGTTTGCAACACCCAATGCTCTAGCAGCTGTGACGTATTCAAAATTCCTAGCCCTTAAAAATTCTGCCCTAACAACTCCAACCAAAGAAACCCAGGAAAATAATAAAAGTATAAAAAGTAAAAGCCAGAAACTAGGAACAATTACAGAAGAAATTATAATAAGTAAATATAGAGATGGAATTGAGGTCCAGACTTCAATAAATCTCTGTGAGATTAAATCTACTAAGCCGCCAAAATATCCCTGGAGAGCTCCAGCCATTATCCCAATCAGTGATGATAGTGAGGTTAACACTAATCCAAATAATATTGATAATCTAAATCCATATATTAAACGAGCCAATACATCTCTACCCTGATCGTCAGTGCCAAGCCAATTCCAATTCCAAATTGTACAATCTTTATCGTTGGCGTAGTTATTATAACTTACACATCTGTCATCTTTATTAATCATATATGTAGGCGGCGATGGCGCTGGTACAGGTAACTCATAATTTATAGTTGAATAATGGTAACGAATAGGCGGCCATATTATCCAACCATTATCAGATATCTCCTCAGAAATCATCGGGTCTCTATAATCAGTTTTAGCTAGAAAGCCGCCAAATTTTTCTTCAGGATAATCAAAAAATACTGGAGCAAGCATTTCACCTTTGTAAAACATCAAGAGAGGTCTGTCGTTCATAAAAAACTCTGCAAACATAGAAATAATAAATATTATAGAAAAAATACGTAATGACCAGAGGCCCCTTTTATTCGCTCTAAAGTTTTTTATTCTCCTTATTGCCAGAGGAGAAAATTTATAAAAATTAAATTTTTCCATAATTCCCGTTTTTATTAGTTCTTTGGTTATCCTTAAAGTTCTCTTTTCTCAAAATCTATACGTGGATCGATCCAATGATAAGCAAGATCAGATAATAGGTTAACCACTAGCCCAAGTAATGAAAAAATATATAAACTCGCAAAAACGACAGAATAATCTCTATTAATAATTGATTCAAAACTTAATAAACCTAAACCGTCCAAGGAAAATATAGTCTCTATTAACAAAGATCCCGTAAAGAAAGCCGCAATAAATGCAGAAGGGAAACCAGCTATTATTATCAACATTGCATTTCGAAAGATATGTCTTCTAAGAACTTGACTTTGATTTAGCCCCTTGGCTCTAGCAGTTAAAACGTATTGTTTTTCTATTTCATCAAGAAAAGAATTCTTAGTTAAAAGGGTTGTTGTTGCAAATGCACCCAAAACCATTGATAGAACCGGTAATGTTATATGCCAAAGATAGTCAATAATTTTTCCATAAAAAGATAATTCATTATAGTTATCTGACACAAGCCCCCTTAGAGGAAACCAATCTAAATAGCTTCCTCCTGAAAATAAAATAATCAACAGTATTGCAAATAAAAATCCTGGAATTGCGTAACTGAATATAACAACACCAGAAGTCCATATATCAAACTTTGAACCGTCTTTTATCGCCTTTAAAATACCAAGTGGGATAGAAATTATATATGACAAGAATGTCATCCATAATCCTAAAGATATGGAAACTGGTAGCTTTTCTATAATTAAATCAATTACAGATATGTCACGGTAGTAACTATCTCCAAAATCAAATCTAAGATAATTCGAGATCATAAAGAAGAATCTTTCCAATGGAGGTTTGTCAAAACCAAATTGTCTTTCTAATTCCAAAATAAACTCTGGGTCCAAACCCTGCCCACCTCTATATTTATTGTCTCCGGTTGTATTGTTAGAACTTTCAATTCCAAAATCTGTAATATTTGCTCCCGATATTCTTGACGTAGCTGAAACTTCAGCCCCTGATATTTGAGCAATAATTCTTTCAACAGGTCCCCCTGGTGCGAATTGAATAATAGCAAAACTTATTGCCATAATGCCAAATATAGTGGGAATAAAAAATAAGATTCTTTTAAATATATATAATACCATAATTGAATTATACCCTTGTTATAATTTAAGAATCCTTAATTAGACTTTTCCCACCAAGTGGATAAATTAAAATTATAACCAGGAATAATATCTGCGTGGTCAAACTTATCCCACCTAGCAGTTCTTGTGCCCGAGGAATAGTAATGCGGAACAACAAAATAATTCAATTTTAGAACCCTATCCAAGGCCTTGGTAGCAGCAACTAGCTCTGAGCGATCTTTTGCAAATATAATTCGATTAATCAATTTATCTACAGCTTCATCTTCAATACCTATAGTATTTCTAGATCCTGCTAATCCAGCAGATTCTGATCCCCAATAATCTCTTTGTTCGTTCCCTGGCGATAGGGATTGAGGAAAATTATCTATTATTATATCAAAATCAAAATTATCTATACGTTGCTGATACTGAGTTATATCCACTACTCTAATGTTAGCTTCAATACCAAGAAGCCTTAAATTTTTAATATAGGGATTTATAATTCTCTCCATATCACTTTGCGAAATTAAGAATTCAACTTTGAACGTTTCATTTGTAAAGGAGTTTAATAATCTACCATCTTCTAGGGACCAACCAGATTCCTTTAATAAAATACTGGCTTCTCTTAGATTATTTCGATTATTTTTAGAGTTTCCTCCAATTGAATTTTGATAAATATCCGTAAAGACTTCACTAGATAAAGAGTTACTCATATTTATTAATATTTCTAACTCCTCGTCAACAGCAGCTCCTCTTGACTCCAACTCTGAATTATCAAAATAACTATCAATTCTTTTATACTGATTATAAAATATATTTTCATTTAACCACTCGAAATCAAAAGCTAAATTAAATGCTTTTCTAACCTTTACATCCTTGAATTTATTTCTTCTTGTGTTGAATACAAAAGCTTGCATCCCTTGCACATTTTTACTTTCAAATACTTCTAACTTCATTTTTCCATCAAGCAATGCCTTTGAATCATAGCCTGTTACCCATCTTTTAGCAGAGTTCTCAAACACAAAATCTATTTCTCCTGCTTTAAATGCCTCCAATAGAACAGTGGGGTCTCTAAAATATTCAAAAATTATCTGATTGAAGTTATATAGCCCCCTACTCACAGGAAGATCCTTTGCCCAGTAATTTTTAACTCTTTCGTACTTGATATTTCTTCCTGCAGATATTTCTGAAAATTTATACGGACCTGATCCAAGCGGAAATTCTAGAGTTGAATTTCCAAAATCTCTTACTAATCCATCAGGATCTTTGCTCTCCCAGTAATGTTTGGGCAATATAGGAAATTGACCTGTAATTAATGGTAATTCCCTATTTCCTTTTTGATCAAAATAAAATTTAACTTCATAGTCAGATATTTTTTCAACACGCAAGATGTTTTTATAATAAAACTTATAATGTGGATGATTTTCTTTCAGAGTATTTAAACTCCAAACTACATCTTCAGAAGTTATAGATTGTCCGTCATGCCACTTTGCATTCTTTCTCATCTTGTAAGTAACGTAGGAATAGTCATCAGGATATGAAACGCTCTCAGCGATCAATCCATAGTAAGAAAATGGCTCATCATCAGATCCAGTCATTAAGGTGTCGTAAATATCAAAAGATCCGTATGCAGGAGTACCTTTTATATTAAATGGATTTAACGTATCAAAAGTTCCAACTACCGCTCGCCTTATTTTACCTCCCTTTGGAGACTCTGGATTAACATAATCAAAATTTTTAAAATCTTGATTATATTTTAGGCTATCGCCTAACGTTAGCCCATGTGTCCATTGATCTTGGCTCGAAGATGCAACTGATACATTGTATGCGCAAACAAAAAAAATAATTAATGTCTTTATAATGGAAACCACACTTCCTCATATTAAATTTAGTAAAAAATAATCAATTTATTACAAGAAAGATGACACGTATTAATTGTTGTTACAACAATTAAAAATAGCACTCTATTTACAAAAAATAATTATTTAAACTTAGTTATTAATAATCTTAGAATTAGATTCAGGTGAAATTTCTAATAAATAAGCTATAATATTAGCTCTATCTTTTGGTTTCTTTATACCTGCGAAACTCATATTAGTTCCAGGAACCCATTTTTTTGGAGACTCTAAGAATGAATCTAGGCTCTCAAAATTCCACAAATCTCCCTCTTCAAACTTTTCAGATAAAGCGGACGAGTAAGAAAATTCAGCAACAGATGCTATTTTCCTATCGACAATGCCATAAAGATTTGGGCCCACTTTATTAGGCATTCCTGCTTCAAAATTATGACAAGATGCGCATTTTTTTGAAACGTTCTTTCCTTTTTCAGAACTAGCTAAACTTAATAATTCAGTTAAACTTGGTCCTTCGACAACAATATTATCTGTGTCAGAGTTCTCGAGTGTATCGGCAACCAGAGTTTCAACAATATATGCCTGCTTTTCCAGCTTCGGAGTTGCATAAATCATATCTGCAAGAAAACCAAGGCATAGCACAAATAACGCAGTTCCAAGGACCGCACCAACAATTTTATTAACTTCAAAATTATCCATAATTCACCACTTCCAATTAAGTTATTTTACTTATAGTATTAAATTAATTAAAATTTATATAAATAATAATTATTACTAATAATTTCTAGTTTCACTACAATCAAGTAAATATTTTATAAATATGTGAATCAAGGTAAAAAAATGATTAAAAATAAAGAAACAATGATCATAATACCGGCTAGAATGGCAGCTACCCGCTTGCCTGGAAAACCTCTCATGGTCATTGATAATAAACCTATGATTGTCCATATTTGGGAGAAAGCCATTAAGTCTATTGCCGACAAAGTCATTGTAGCGACTGATTCTGATGACATAATAAAAGAAATAGTAGGACGGGGTGGGCAAGCCATAAAAACCAGGACTGACCATAAAACAGGATCAGATAGAATATATGAAGCACTGCTAAAGACTGAATTAGAGGGGAGCTATTCTTATATTATGAATCTGCAAGGGGATATCCCAACAATCGATCCAAATATTATTAATTTAGCAATTGAAAAAATCAAGAAAACGGATGCAGATATAATTACATTTGGTAAAAAAATTACAAATAAGAAAGATATTGAAGATTCAAATGTTGTTAAAGTTGCTACTAACTTAACAACTTTAGGTTCAGAATCTCCTGCTTTGTATTTTTCTAGATCACCAATACCATTCGGCAAAGGAAGCTATTATGAACATATTGGCCTTTATATGTACAAGCGCCATGCCCTAGAAAAATTTATTTTAAGTAGCCAAACAGCGTTAGAAGAAAGAGAAAATCTTGAACAAATAAGAGCATTGGAAAATAATTTAAAAATTAATATAATTTTAATTAAAGACAATATAATTGGAGTTGATACAATTGAAGATTTTAAAAAAGCAAAAGAACTGATTGAAAATCAATCGAAAGATAAAAAATGAATGGAAAAGATAATAAAATAGTCTTTCAGGGAGAAAAAGGTGCTTATTCACATATAGCATGCATCAATAAATATCCGAATATGGAAGCAATCCCCGCTCAAACATTTGAGGACGCATTCGCGTGTGTTGAGGAAGGAAAAGTCCAATACGCTATGATACCTATTGAGAACTCTCTCGCAGGGCGCGTTGCGGATATTCATTACTTACTTCCTACTTCAAATCTGTATATAGTTGATGAGTTCTTTTTACCTATCAGACATCAACTGATTGCCGTAAAAGATACTAACCTAGAACAAATAAGTCATATAATGAGTCATAGGCATGCTCTCGGCCAATGCAGGAATATCATAAGAAAGTTGAATCTAAAGCAAATAGTTGCCGCTGATACCGCCGGTTCAGCAAAAATAATTTCTGAAAATAATGATCCCACTATTGCTGTTATAGCAAGCGAGCTAGCAGCAAAAACATATAACCTAAAAATATTAGAAAAAAATATTGAGGATGCGGATCATAATACTACTAGATTTATTATACTATCTTCAGAACCTGATGACGCTGAACCAAATAAAGGACCAACTATTACCAGTTTAGTCTTCCGCGTTAGGAATGTGCCTGCAGCTCTTTACAAAGCAATGGGTGGGTTTTCTACAAATAATGTTAATATGACAAAATTAGAATCTTATATTGTGGGCGGAAGTTTTGCGGCGGCACAGTTCTATGTTGATATTGAAGGGCATCCTAGTGATAATAATGTTCGTTTAGCTTTAGAAGAACTTGATTTTTTCTCCAATGAACTTAGGATATTAGGAGTTTATCATGCTAGTGAGCTAAGGATAAAAATTGAAGAAGAGAGTAAAAGTAGAAAATTTGTTAACAGCCCCTAGAACAAGCTAGTATAAATCTATTTTTGTTAATTAATTATACAATTACAGAAGAAGAATGTAGCACATTTCTCACCCTTTGCTATAATAGGTATTGAGAAGTTGGCAATAGGCGTATTTGTCGCCAACCGAGTCAGATCTGGAAAGAAGCAGCTCTAACGATTATAGTATGGGTTATTCGTTCAACTTCTCACCTATTGGTTATTTTTCTATTATTAAATAATGCAAATTAAAATAAAAAATTGAAATAATATAATGAGAAAAAATCCATGATTGATATAAGCCCTTCAGAAGATAATAAATTATATAAAAATTATAAAGTCCTTGCACGCAAATATAGGCCAACTAATTTTACGGAATTAATTGGCCAAGATACAATGGTACAAACACTGATTAATTCATTTAATTCAGGAAGAATACCGCAGGCATATATGCTAAATGGTATCAGGGGAATTGGTAAAACAACAACTGCTAGGATATTGGCTAGGGCTTTAAATTACTCATTAGAAAAGAATAAAGAAACACCGACAGTTGATATAAATAAAATTGGACTTAATTGCGAAGCTATAATGGAGTCTAGGCATCCGGACGTATTCGAAATGGACGCCGCATCTAATACTGGTATTGACAACATACGTGAAATAATTGGACTAGCTCAAACAAAACCTTCCTTAGCTAAATATAAAATATTCATTATAGATGAAGTCCACATGTTATCTAGACAGGCCTTTAACGGTTTATTGAAAATATTAGAAGAACCTCCAGAACATGTTAAATTTATCTTTGCAACTACTGAGATTAGAAAAATTCCGATTACAGTAATATCAAGATGTCAAAGATTTAACCTGCAAAGAATTAGCCAAGATCTACTCGAAGAGTATCTAAAAAAAATAATAAAAAAAGAAAATGTGACCTCTGATAAATTATCTTTATCTGCAATATCCAAAGCCTCTGATGGTTCCGTTAGAGACGCTCTATCACTTCTTGATCAAGCGATTGTTTTGTGTGAAAGCAATATAACATATGAGAAAATTTACAATATGTTAAATTATTCTGATCAAGGTTTTATTATAGACTTGTTTAAAGCAATAATACTTGGAAAAATAGATGAGGCTCTAGAAAAAATTAAACAAAGCTATAAAAATGGCCTGGAACCGCTTACAATTCTTACTGATCTTGCTGAAATATCCCATGCTTTCACATTAATTAAAATCAACAAAGTAAACAATTCTTCATTTAATTTAACAAAAGAACAATTTACTGATGCTAGTAAATTCATTGATACCATCGAAATGTCTTCTTTAGTTCATATGTGGCAAATGCTTTTAAAAGGTTATAAAGAAATTGAATATTCTTTCAATGCCTTTATGTCAATGGAGATGCTTCTGGTTAAATTATGCTACTCATCTCAACTTCCGCCTATCAATGATATTATTAATAACTTAGAATCCAAAATCATCGCAAAGAATAAAACCATTAGCCATTATCCTCATGAAGATGTGGTGAATATTGATAAGGCAATAAAACCTAAAACATATGAAGAAGCAATCTCAATTGTTGGTGATCATGATATAAGATTAATTGGTCTTATTGATAATTATATAAAACTAGTTAAATACAAAGAGGGTTATATTGAGATTGAACTACTCAACGGTTATCCGGACGATATAATAAATAATTTTAAATCAACACTTGAAAAAGCTACTTCCTTAAATTGGAATATTAATGTTACAAACATTCACGATAAGCCAATAAATAAAAATGATTTAACAGTAGAAAATTTTAAAAATTATTTTCCTAATGCCAAAATTATCAATAAAGATTAATATAAGAAAATAATACTAATCAAGGAAATATTATATGTCTAATATATTTGGAATAATGAAACAGGCTGAAAAACTACAAGAAAAAATGAAATCAATGCAAGAAAATATATCTCTAATAGAGATTGAAGGAACTTCGGGGGGCGGATTAGTAACTGTTAAAATAAATGGTGGCGGAGACATAAAAAATATAGACCTTGATCCCTCAATACTAATTGCAAGCGAAAAAGAGATTGTAGAAGATCTAATCATTGCAGCTTATAGTGACGCAAAATCTAAAGCTAATATTGAGGTTGCAAAAAGAATGAAAGAAGTAGCTGGAGACCTTCCTATTCCTCCTGGTTTCAACTTAGGCAACCTAGGGCTATAGTACAATGAAATCATCAGTAGGACCTGAAATAGAAACTTTTATTAAACTTCTATCGAAACTCCCAGGATTAGGTCCGCGATCTGCAAGAAGAGCTGCTTTAACGATAATAAAAAAACGAAACCAATTACTTGATCCTCTTAAAAAATCTTTTATAGAAATATCAGAAAAAATAGAAACTTGTGACATTTGTGATAATGTAGATGTCATTAATCCTTGTAGTATATGCCAAGATCTAAAACGCGATTCTACAATCATTTGTGTTGTTGAAGAAGTTTCAGATTTATGGGCACTTGAAAGAGCTAATGCAATAAATTGTCATTACCATGTTTTAGGCGGTGTATTAAATGCGCTAGATGGTATTGGACCTGAAGAATTAAACATTAAAAAATTGATTAGTAGGGTTAATAATACCGATATTAAAGAAGTCATATTAGCCCTAAATGCAACTATTGATGGACAGGCTACTATACACGTTGTCTCTGAACTTATAAGTAATAGGAATATTAAAATTACTAAAGTTGCACATGGCGTTCCTGTTGGAGGGGAATTAGATTATTTAGATGATGGCACATTAAGCCAAGCAATCGCAGCAAGAAGTATAACGGATTAATAATTATAGCGCTGATTCTATACTCTTAGTTTTTTTCTCTTCGTCAAATTCCAAAGATTCCAACTTACGGCCGCTGCTTGTTATCTTATCTGAAGATATAACAATTTTTTCTAAATCTTGGTTTGCTAGATTAAAATGCTTTTGTAGACCAGAAACCCTATTTGATAATCTTTCGACATCTGAAATCATTTTACTTACTTCGGACCTTATGACATTCGCTTGGTCTTGCATTTGGTTGTCCCTTATTAGAGATTGCATAGTTTGAACAGTAAGCATCATCATATTTGGGGATACTATAATGATTTTTAATTTATAAGCTTTCTGAATAAGATCGCTAAATTGTTCGTATAAGTCTGCATATATGGATTCAGAAGGAACAAACATCATTAAAGGATCCCTAACTTCTCCTGGTATAGTATATTTCTCAGAAATATCCGTTAGATGTTTACTAATGTCAATTCGGATTCTTGATTCTGCAGTTTTTATATCTAAACTATTATTTGCAGATTTTAGTGCGGTAAAGGATTCGAGTGGAAATTTAGAATCAATTACAAGAACCTCATTTGAATCTGGCATTCTGATAATACAATCAGGTCTCTTTCCATTAGTTAATGTAAACTGAAATGAATAAGATTTAAATGGCAAACTATCCACTATAATAGCTTCCATTCTACCCTGACCATACGCTCCGCGCTCTTGTTTATTGCTTAAGATATCTTGTAAGCTAACTACTTTGGATGATAATTCTGTTATATTTTTTTGTGCATTATCAATAACAGCAAGTCTTTCGTTTAATTTAGTTAGATTTTCTCCTGTCTTATTTGAGTTTTCAGATAAGTTCTGTGAGAGCTTTGTCATCATTTGATCTATTCTTTGATCAAATGAGTTTTTTAAGTTTTCGTGATTACCAGAGGAAGTGTCGGCAAGTGCCATTAATCTGCCAGTCAGTTCATTATGAAGATCCGTTATCAATGATATTTGACCCTTAATGTCATTATCTTTATTTTTTTTTAAAATATTTAAATAAAATACTCCTGCAATAACGATAATTATAACAAGTATAATCAACAAATTTATTACTACCAATTGATCATTTAGCATCGATTCCCATACCTGTTATATTTTATTTATTACCACTATACATAGATATTTCATTCTAATATAATTAAATACAAACTTAAATTAATAAATTGAATAAAAATTATGACAATCTATAACATTTTAACTCTGCCTAATAAAATATTACGCGAAAAATCCGAACCGGTAAAAAACATTAGTGAGGAAATAATAGAAATATTAAATAATATGGCAGAAACAATGTACGATGCGCCAGGAATAGGTCTTGCCGCAGTTCAAGTTGGAATAAAGAAAAGACTTGTAGTCATGGATTGTTCTAAAGAAGAAGATAAAAAAGTACTGATAAAATTCATAAATCCAGAAATTATATCAAAATCTAATGAGAAAAGTATCTATGAAGAAGGTTGTTTATCAATTCCCGATTTTTCAGAAGATGTTGAAAGATTTTCAACTTGTGTGGTTCAATATATGGATTTAAACGGTAAAAAACAAATTCTGGAATGCGAAGGTCTAATGGCAACATGCATTCAGCATGAAATAGATCATCTAAACGGCAAACTCTTTATAGACCATATATCAAGACTGAAACGTGAAAAAATTACTCGTAAATTTATTAAATTATCTAAACAGAAACTAACTAAATGAAATTCAAGATTATATTTATGGGAACATCTGATTTTGCAGTACCAGCTCTTTGCAAAATACATGATGCTGGGCACAATATATCAGTTGTTTATACTCAACCGCCACGATTGTCAGGCCGTGGCTTGAAAAAGAATCCTTCCCCGATACAAAATGCTGCGGGAGAAAAAAATTTAATTGTCAGATCCCCTGAAAAAATTACAAGCGAAGATGAAATCAATTATTTAAAAAGTTTAAATGCAGACATTGGAATTGTTGTCTCTTTTGGACAATTAATCCCAAACGAAATATTAAATGCAACAAAATATGGTTTTTTAAACATACATCCCTCAATATTGCCAAGATGGAGAGGCGCATCTCCTATACAAAGAACATTAATAAACGGAGACAAATCAACTGCAGTAAATATCATTAGAGTTGACGCAGGTTTGGATACTGGTGATATATGTTTATCTGAAATAATTAATATTCCTGAAAATATTACATATGGTGAATTAAGTAGTGATTTATCAGATGTTGGTGCAAATTTAATTGTTAAAGCTCTTAATTTAATTTCTACTGGAACTGCTGATTTTAAACCTCAGAATAAAATAGATATTAGTTATGCAAAAAAAATTGAAAAGAGTGAAACACAAATTTTATTTAATAAAAATGCCAGTGAGGTTCATAATCACATAAGAGGTCTGAGCCCAAACCCATCAGCATGGTTTGAATATAAAACTGAGAAAGAAACTATTAGAATAAAAGTTCTCTCGTCTGAAGTTGTAAATAAAAATGGTAGGCCTGGCGAACTCTTAGACAATGAGTTAACAATCGCCTGCAAAAAAGGTGCCGTTAAACTAACAAGACTTCAGAGGCCTGGAAAAAATCCAATGGATAACATATCCTTTCTAAGAGGTATGAATATTTCAAAGGGTATGAATATTAGTGAATTTTTATGAGATACAAATTAACAATAGAGTATGATGGAACGCCATTCCACGGTTGGCAAATACAGGATAATTTAGCTACAGTACAGGGGTGTATATCAGATGCAATACAAAAATTTACAAACACTTATGTTAGCGTTAATGGAGCGGGAAGAACAGATTCTGGTGTTCATGCAAATGCACAAGTTGCACATATAGATTTAGATGATAAATGGGATGAGAATACGATATTAAACGCAATAAACTATCACCTGCGTCCAAATCCGATAACAATCATTAAAGTCGAAAAAACTGAGTGTGATTTCGATGCTAGATTTTCAGCAATCAAAAGATATTATGTTTATAAAATAATTAATAGGAATGGCCATCTTTCTCTTAAAAAAAATCGAGCATTACACGTACCAAGAAAATTAAATACCGAGAATATGCAAATGGCTGCAAAATTATTTATTGGCAAACATGACTTCACCGCTTTCCGATCAGCGCATTGCCAATCAAAATCTCCAATAAAAACTCTGGACAGTTCCTCTATAGAAGTAATGGAAGATGAAATTAATATTTACTTTAACGCAAAATCTTTTCTTCATCGACAGGTTCGTTCCATGGTTGGTACTTTATTAAAAATTGGAGAAAATGATTGGCCTATAGATAGGGTTAGTAAAATTCTTAAATCACAAGATAGGTCACAATGCGGACCAGTCGCTTCGGCTCATGGACTTTATCTTGATAAAATAGATTATCTAAAATAATCTGAATAGCAAAAATTTAAAGCTAAAAATTTTCAAAATAATTAACAATGCTATGTTGATAAATAGACTTTAGTTGCTTTAATTCATCAAGAGAAATATTCTCATCCACCTGATGCATAGTCCTTCCAACAAGACCAAATTCTACAACCGGACAGTATTGTGATATAAATCTGGCGTCTGAAGTACCTCCACCAGTTGATATATTCGCTTTCAAACCAGTAATTTTAAATATTGAGTCCAATATTAAAGATGAAAACTTACCCTCTTTGGTTAAAAACGAGTTTGCAGAAGATTTTATTGTTAAATTCCAATTTATATCTTTAAAGGAATCTAAACTCACATCATTCAGTTTGTCGTATAACCAAGAAAAAAGTGATGTTTCATCCCATAAATTATTATATCTGATGTTAAATACGGCTTGAGCTTCGGAAGGAATTATATTCATAGCTTCATTGCCAATATCTATTGATGTAACCTCTAAATTGCTTGCAATAAAATTATCATTACCACTATCTATAGGAGTATTTATTAATTTATCCAATAATTTTATTAAAACAGGAATTGGACTGCTCGCTTTATCTGGATAAGCAACATGACCTTGTTCGCCATTCACTTTAAGTTCGCATGACAAGCTCCCCCTACGACCAACTTTTATTGTATCCCCTACTGCCTTAATATTTGTTGGCTCTCCAACAATACAAGAATCAATATTTATATTATTATTTTTCAACCATTCTAAAACTTTAGTGGTTCCATTAATTGCCAACCCCTCCTCATCTCCAGTAAGGAGTATACTAATAGTGCCCTTAAAATTTTTTTTATCTTTAATATGTTCAAGCATAGCAAAAATCCAAGCTATAATCGAACCCTTCATATCTTCAGCTCCACGACCATAAATTCTACCATTCTTTGTTTCACCTTCAAACGGTACACATGACCATTGGCTTATGTCGCCATATGGTACAACATCAACATGACCAGCAAAACATAAGTGAGGCGAACCTTTACCAAAGGAAGCATAAAGATTGTCAACTGGGTAGGTGTCTTCAGAGTTAAAAGTTAATCTTTTTATATAAAAATCACTTTCACTTAAAATTTTTTCAATGAAATCAAGTGCCTGTTTAGCATTTGGTGTGATGCTTTCGCATTGAATAAAAGATTTTAATGTGTTTTCTAAACTCAATTTATACACTTCATTTCATGTTTTTTATTATTAGAAATAATTATAATCTCAATAAATCGTTAGTCGATGTTTTTTCTCTAGTCTTCTGATCAACTGTTTTAACAATTACAGCGCAATATAAAGATAACTTATTATTCTGGATTTCACCAACAGAACTTGTTTCTAAATTTCCTGGGACAACCACAGAGTAAGGAGGGACCTTACCATAAATCACCTTTCCAGATTGTCTATCTACTATTTTTGTAGAAGAGCCAATGTATACCCCCATTGATAAAACGCTACCTTCTCCAATTATTACACCCTCCGCAACTTCTGACCTTGCTCCAATGAAACAATTATCCTCTATTATAACAGGGTTTGCTTGAAGGGGTTCAAGAACACCACCAATTCCTGCGCCACCAGAGATATGACAGTTTTTACCTATTTGAGCGCAAGAGCCAACAGTTGCCCAAGTGTCAATCATTGTACCTTCATCAACATATGCTCCGATATTTACAAAGCTAGGCATTAAAACTACATTTTTGCCTATATATGCCGATTTCCTAACAACACCATTTGGTACATATCTAAAGCCTGCTTCTTTGTATTTCTCTTCTGTCCATCCAACTGTTTTCCCTGGAACCTTATCAAACCAAGTTGCATAAGGCCCAGCCAACGTAGAATTTTTATTAGTCCTGAAACTTAATAATATTGCTTTTTTTATCCATTGGTTTACTGACCACTCACCATTTATCTTTTCGCAAACTCTAATTTCACCGCAATCTAATAAATTAAGAGTTTCATCAACCGCTTTAATCTCGTTAGGCTCAATATTTGTCTTTTCAAACGCACTGTTTATTATACTCATTAGTTCAGAATTCATTTTTAAAACCTTATAAATTTATGTTTTTAATTATCTAATTATTATCTCAATTTTAAAAAAAAGAATTAAGATAATAATGTACCACTTCCATCCTCTGTGAATAACTCTAAGATTATTGCGTTCAAAACTCTTCCATCAAGAATAACCGCTTTTTCTACACCAGAACTAATAGCATCCAAGCATGTTTCAATCTTTGGAATCATACCTCCTTTAATCGTACCATTATTAATTAAATCATTGGCCGTGTTCTTTGAAAGGTCCTTTATCAAATTACCTTCCTGATCTAGAACTCCCCTTATGTCCGTTAACATAAGAAGTCTTTTAGCTCCTAAGGATCCTGCTATTGCTCCAGCAGCTGTATCTGCATTTATATTATAAGTAACATTATTCTTGTCGATACCAATTGGAGCAATAATGGGAATAAAACCAGAATCACAAAGCCTTACTAGTTTCTCTGGATTGATCAATTCCGGTTCACCAACATACCCAAGATCAATAACCTTCTCTACATTCGAATCTGTCTTATATGTTTTCTTATTCAGCTTCCGAGCAAGAATTAATGGTCCATCTTTTCCAGAAATACCAATGGATTTGCCACCAGAGCTATTAATATCACTCACTATTTTCTTATTTATAGTTCCAGCTAGAACCTCTTCTACAACCTCTATAGTTTTTCTATCTGTAACCCTTAGTCCATTGACGAACTGACTTTCTATCCCCAAACTATTCAACATTTCACCTATCTGAGGACCTCCGCCATGAACAACTATAGGCTTCATTCCTGCTTGCTTTAACATGACAATATTTTGCGCAAAAGAAGTAGATAATATACTATCACCCATAGCATGACCGCCATATTTCACTACTATATATTCTCCGCTATAATTTTGCATAAACGGAAGTGCTTCTGCTATAATTTGTGCTCTTGTAAGCGATGTTATATTATTCATTTTATAAATTACCTCTGCAAAATATAATCTATATTAACTTAAAAATAGTTGATCTAAGTAAATCTAATCCTATATTATCTTTTGACGATGTTAAGTGAAAAAATGGTCTAGCCGCACCATGTTTTGATATTATAGAATTCGTATTATTACACAAAGAATTAAGACTTTCTTTTTTTACTTTGTCTAATTTAGTAAGAACAATTTGATACGAAACAGCTGCTTCGTCTAATATATTCATTACTTCAATATCAATTGGTTTTATACCGTGTCTAGAATCAATTAATAAAAACACACACTCTAATTTAACTCTTCCTCTTAAGTAATCAAAGGTAAGAGTTTTCCATCTAGTTATATCTTCTTTACTTGCCTTTGCATAACCAAAACCAGGTAAATCTACGAGAACCAGGGCATCATTCTGATTAAAAAAATTTATAGTCTGCGTACGTCCCGGTGTATTTGAAACACGGGCTAATTTCTTCATACCAACTAAAGAATTAATTAAGCTTGATTTTCCAACATTTGATCGTCCTGCAAATGCAATTTCAGGCAGTGATATATCTGGAAATCCATTATTCTCAACAACAGACAAAATAAATTCTGATGATCTTGCAAACAATTTCTCACCAGCACGCAATTCATTAAGAGAAAAGTCACTCTTTGAAATTACTGGGTCTTCTTTTTTTGACTCTTCTTGTATATGTTCTGAATATTCGACCAAAGCTCTACTTTCACTCCCATTCTTTTCATAATTACATATTGCTGCAAACTAGACAAAGTATTGTTCCATGCCCAATAAACAACAAGACCAGCTGAAAATTGTGCCAATAAGAATGTAAATGCAACTGGCATCCAGGTAAAGATTTTTTGCTGTATTGGATCTGGTGGGGATGGATTTAATTTCATCTGAACAAACATTGTAAATCCCATTATAATTGGCCAAACTCCAATTACTAAAAATGAAGGAGGCGACCATGGGATTAATCCAAAAAGATTAAATATTGAAGTCGGATCTTGTACGGATAGATCAACTATCCAACCAAAAAAAGGTTCGTGTCTCATCTCAATTGTACAAAATAAAACCTTATACAAAGCAAAGAAAACAGGTATCTGGATAATTATAGGCAAACAACCTGACATCGGATTTATTTTTTCATCTCTATACATTTGCATAAGAGCCTGCTGTTGCTTGGGTCTATCGCCTTTAAATTTTTCTCTTATTGCCGCCATTTCAGGTTGAAGTTTCTTCATCGCGCTCATTGATTTGTAAGCTTTATTTGCAAGAGGAAAGAAAAATAACTTTATAATGACAGTGGCAAATAATATAGCCACTCCATAATTACCAAAAATGCTATTTAACCAACTTAATAAATAAAACAATGGCTTAGTTATAAAATAAAACCATCCCCAGTCTACTAATAAATCAAGATTTAACAAACTGTAAGTATCCTCATATTTATCAAGGATGTTAACTCTTTTGGCACCCGAAAAAACATAAGAAGTTGAAGTGGCAGTTTCGCCTTTATTTATCGAAATTTTTGAACCAAGAAAATCTGTTTGAAAAATATTCCCATTATTACTTGATGTATATCTTCCTTGATATTGCATATTAGGATCTGGGGCAATAACTGTTGCCCAATTTTTATCTGTAAAACCTAACCAACCGCCCATTATATCGTTATAAACCTCAGTTTCATCTGCTATATCATCATAATCTGCTTTTTTCTCTCCCTCTTCACCTAACACGCCAATAAACCCTTCATGCAGAATAAAGAAATTTAAAAGATCTTCTGGTATACCATGCCTAGAAATAAGGGCATAAGGAAACAAATCTACAGTAGAATCAGTATTATTGTAAACTTGTTGATCAATGGTAAATGCAAAATCTTCATCAACCATTATCTTTCTTTTAAAAGTTAAACCATTACCATTATCCCAAGACATTACTATTGGATTAGTTGACGTAAGGACGCTTCCTTCTTCTAAGCTCCATAGCGTATTCTCTGAAGGGAGTGTTATGTCTTTGCCAGAGGCCTCAACCCAACCATGGTGAACATAATAAGGGCTAGACGTTCCAAGTGGCGATAAAATTTTTACAAGTTCACTTCCTGGGTCTAGGTCTACTCTATAATTTTTTAAATTTAAGTCATCAATTTTCCCGCCCAATAGTGATATAGATCCTGTCAAACTATCTGTATTAATTTCAACCCTTGGAATATTCTGAACTGCGGAAATATCTATTGTATTATCTAAAACTACGTTAGCAGGAGGTACGTTTATTGAATTTCCTACATTCTCTGGGAATGGGATAGAGATACTTGAATTTTCAACTAATAATTTACTAGACTCCTCAGTAACTAATCTGGCTTCAAGATCTTTCTGTTCTAATTGAGGGTTTCCAATAAAGAATTGCCATACAACTAGCACTGCAATTGAAAGGCCTATAGCTAAGATAAAATTACGTTGTTCATTCATTTTCTATTTAGTCCGGATATTAATTTAAGTTATTATAAATCTTTCAATGAAGTTTGTTTAGAGATTTTTCTAAATCTTTTAAAATACTATTAAAAGAATAATTATTTATATATTTTCTCGCTATAAGAACATAATCATAATATTCTCTTGCATTTTCATCTAGCGAAATTCTAACAGCTTCTTTTAATCTTCTTTTTGCTCTATTTCTAATTACTGCATTACCGATTTTTTTAGAAGCTGTAAATCCAGCCCTAGGATTCTTCTGATCACAATCTCCATGATGGTAAGCAAGTATAATAAATGATGGCGTTATACACTTTGCGCCCTTACCGGACGCTCTTAAGTATTCTCTTCTACTTTTTAAGTATTCCATTGATTTAGACGCCTAATATGTGGCTGGAAATTTTAAGCAGATAAACGCTTACGTCCTTTAGCACGACGTCTAGCTATTACTCTCAATCCACCACTTGTAGCTTTACGTGAACGAAAACCGTGACGTCTTTTTCTTACTAGAACACTTGGTTGGTATGTACGTTTCAAAACAATAACTCCAAAAAATATAAAAAATAGATTATCTATAGATTATTAATATATCATTCTAAAGACAATTAATATAAAATTATATAACGATCAATAATTTAATATAAAATAAAATATTATATTTATATAGAAGCACTCTAGTAACAAGTCAACCAAGTGTTGACTAAATATCATCAATAAGTATTTAATTTTAAATATGTATAATAAAATGATAAATTTTTCTGGTAAAAAATGTCCTGGTAAAAATAATCTAATAACAGATGTTGGCGGATTAATGGTTGGTAATTCAGAGGATAAAGATATTATCACGGGGGTTACGGCATTAGTTCCCAGTCAAAAGTTTATTGCTTCATGCGATATTCGCGGAGGAGCTCCTGCAAGCCGTGAATTAGATCTATTGGACCCAATTAATACGGTGAATGAAATTAATGCCTTAGTAATTTCAGGAGGATCTGTATACGGACTTGATTCAGCGAGTGCTATAACTTCACTAATTGGACATAAAAATATTGGCTATAAAATTGATGGGTCGCCAATTTCAGCTCCAATTATACCTACAGCTTGTTTGTTTGATCTAAAAAATGGTGGAAATAAAAATTGGAATTCAATCTCCCCTTACTATGAACTTGGAGTAGAAGCTTACAAAAATGCAAAAATTGACTTTCCTTTAGGAAACTATGGAGCAGGAATGGGTGCGATAGCAGGAAAGTTAAAAGGTGGGATCGGCAGCGCATCAATAACAATTGACGGCGAGTTAGTTATTGGAGCATTGGTAGTGGTAAATTCAATTGGATCAACAGTAATTCCTGGAACAAACATCTTATGGGGCGCTCCTTTCGAAATTAACAATGAATTCAATACTTCCGATCTTTCGTCTGATCGTTCTTATAAAAAACCTTCTTTTATCGACGCTTTAAAAGATACAAAATTAGAAAACACAGCCCAGAAACCTAGAGAGAACACTACAATAGCAATTATTGCAACCAACGCTGACTTAAGTACAGTAGAACTTAAAAGACTTGCTATAATGTCACAAGCGGGTTTAGCTAGATCAATTAGGCCCATTAATACTCCGTTAGATGGGGATGTAGTATTTACTATTTCAAATAATAATATAAAATTATCGGGTCCAAGAGAAAATTCTATTACTGAACTTGGCACTCTGGCAGCAGATACGTTAGCAAGAGCAATTGGAAGAGCTATATGCAATGCAGAAAGTATAAAAAACATAAAATCATATATAGATTTTTATGAAAAATAACTATTTAATAAAAGGCTAATTTAAAAAGGAGAATTCAATGAGTAGCGAAAGATATAAAAAAGGTAAAAAAATTAGGGATGAATCTTTTGGTAAAGAAGGTTTAGAAAGGTGGGAAGATCTTTATAAAATTTGTCCTACTCACGCCGACGCAATACATGATTATTGTTTTGGCACAATATGGGATCGACCTAATTTAGATTTAAAAACTCGTGAAATGATTGTCATGGCAGCAGCAGCAGCGCAAGACTTACCGCATGAAGTTGGCCTTCATGTAAGGGGCGCTTTAAATCGAGGGGCTACTAGGGACGAATTAATAGAAGTAATACTTCAGTGTTCTCCTTACATAGGATTCCCAAAAACCAATCATGCACTTAAAGCTGCCCAGAGTATTTTTGATCAATGGGATGAAAAAAAAGACGATTGGAAGCCTCTTGAAGATTAGCTGAGAAATTATTATATAGAATATTATCTGACACAAATGCCCATGCAAAAAAATATGAAGCATGGTTACATGCTTATCTCTCGCTAATATCATATAATAATTGAAGTATCATTTTTAAGGATTAATAATGAATAGAATAAATAATACTAATGAATCTCTTCGCAAAACTTTAAGTGAAGCAAGCTGTGTGCATCCTGCTACTGTATTCGATCCTATGTCAGGTAAAATTGCAGAGAGCCTTAACTATAAAGTAGGCATTGTACCTGGAATGGTAATGTCATTAAATCTTCTGTCTGTACCAGATTTAATGTTACTTTCAATAACTGAATTAAGTGATGCAGTTAGGCGAATAAAAAGATCTTGTTCTATGCCTATAATAATCGATGCAGACCATGGCTATGGGAATGCATTAAATGTCATGAGATCTGTTGAAGAACTTGAGCATGCTGGTGCTTCAGGAATATCAATTGAAGACACTAATCTGCCCCTACCATTCAAAAAAACAGATGTACCAGATTTTATATCAATAGAAGAAGCGACATCTAAAATTGACGCTGCAGTTAATGCAAAAAAAAATCCTTCGATGATGATAATAGCTAGAACCAGTTCGACTAAATACCTTGGTATTGAGGAAGCATTAAAACGCGGGAAAGCATATCAAAATGTGGGGGCTGACGCTTTGTTTTTTCCTAATATTGATAATATAGATGATGTTAAAACTTTAGGAAGTAGTTTTGCAATACCTATAATATTAGGAGGAGTCTCTCCGGATCTACTAAGCCTAAAACAATTATCATCGTATGGCATAAACATAAGCTTACCTGGACATATACCATATTTTGCTGCCTTGGAAGCCTATAGAAATGCGTTAAAAACACTCAGTGATAACAATAACTATGATAAGGTGAAAGTCTTAGAGAAAGACTACTTAGAAAAGCTTTCGTCTTCAAAAGAATATAAAGCGTCAATATCGAAATATTTAAAATAAATTAAGAGTAATTTGGGGATATAAAATGAACAAAAAGAAGCTTGGTATAATTCGTCCTGACACTTATAGGTTTACTTTAGGTGATTTTGAGATTGCAACATTTTTAGATAGCACTATATCAAGGGACGGCCCTTATCCAATATTCGGGAATAATATTGATGAGAAATTATTACATAAACTAGCAATCGAAAATAATCTACCTGCAAAAAGATTTGAGCATGGATTTACCCCCACTTTAGTTAATACAGGTAAATATCTAATTCTATTTGATACTGGAAATGGCAACCTTAACAATGAAAATAAAGGCCAGCTTATGTATCTTTTAGAAAAAGCAGGCTACGACCATGCTGATATTGATTATATTGTAATTACCCATTGCCATCCTGACCATATTGGTGGATTAGAGCTCATAAATGATAACTATTTTCCAAATGCTGAGATAGTTATAGGTAGAGTTGAATATGATTTTTGGAAAAATGGAGACTTTGTACCAGAACAGAGAATTCCAAACAAAAAACTTTTTGATAAAATATGCTTGCCACTGTCAGACAGAATGCGATTTATTGAAAGTGGACAAGATGTTGTCAGTGGAATAACTGCGTTAGAAGCATTTGGTCATTCAAATGGTCACATGGCTTACTACTTGGAAAGCGAGAACAAACAATTATTAATTACTGCTGACGTCACAAATCATTATGTTGTATCACTTCAAGTACCCGAATGGCATGTCGCGTTTGATGACGATAAAGAACAAGCTGTTATTACAAGAAAAAAAATACTTGAAATGGTTTTTAATGATAAAATACCAATTATCGGTTATCACATGCCTTTCCCATCAATTGGCTACATAGGGAAAGAAAAAGGACAATATAAGTGGATTCCAGTATCTTACCAACTAACTGTCTAATTTTTCTTACTATTTCCTAAGCCTTAATGGCTTAAATGCAACTTTGGAATGTTCTGTACAATACGGCGCCTTACTCTTTGGCTCGTGGCCACAAAAATGAAAATCTGCATCACTTGGATCTCCTATAGGCCATTTGCACCTATTTTCATTGAGAGTAAGTATTGTAACGTGCTCGCCTGGTGAAATCTGCACCGCCTCAAACCCTTGTGTTATAGACTGACCAACAGATATCACATCATTTATAGGGTCAATAATAGCTTTAAGAGCTAAATTACCAGAATATGTTACAGAAACTACATTGGATTTTAGTTGACTGACTGATAAATCACTACTTCTTATTGATTTTGCTCTACCTTCTAGACCTAATCTATGAACTTTACCTATGACTGCATTCCTTGTCACATCACCAATCTTATTAGCGATTTGACTTGCACTAAGACCTTCAGACCATAATTTTTTAAGAATTTTTACTCTATCATCTGTCCAAGCCATGTCTTTTCCCTTAATAGTATTAATAATAGTAATAAAATTTATGTATTCTACATATAGAATGTTTCTATTTATGATAATACTATATATGCTATTCATACAGCAATCTTTTAGTGTTGTTTATCCCAAAGATAAATTGTATAAATCATTACAAATTAGAGAAAAAAAATGAATCAGCGCGTTGAGAAAAAAACATTAAGATCCTTTGGTAGAGTTAACTGGTTAGGACTGTGGACTTTGATATCAAGAGAGGTCCGGAGATTTCTAAAAGTTTGGCAACAAACGATATTTGGCCCAATCGTAACCAGTCTATTATTTTTATTTGTTTTCAGTGTTGCAATTGGAAAAACTCGACCTGAAATTGGTGGGTTACCTTTCGTTAATTTTCTTGCCCCCGGGCTAATAATGATGGTTGTTTTACAAAATTCTTTTGCAAATACCTCTTCTTCGATAGTGAGCGCAAAAGTTCAGGGTGTTATAATTGATATTTTAATGCCCCCACTAAATTCAATTGAGGTTACAACAGGTTATGCGCTAGGTGGAATTGCAAGAGGCATTCTTTTAGCTATTATAGGTTTTTTTATCATTTCTCTGTTCACCAACTTCACGATACATAATATATTTATAACATTCTTCTTTGCTGTTATGGGCTCTCTAATGATGGCTCTAATTGGCATTTCCGGTGGATTATGGGCAGAGAAATTTGATCATATGGGGACTATTACAAATTTTATTATCACTCCTATGACATTCTTATCTGGTACATTTTACTCAATAAAAGATTTGCCCGATGGCGTTTATCAATATGCAAAATTTAATCCTTTTTTCCATGCGATTGATGGTTTTAGATATGGGATAACAGGATATGCTGATAGCAATATCCTGTTTGGTGGATTATTTTTATTTATATTAAATATTATCCTCTTTATCATATGTTACTCAATGATCAGCAGAGGCTATAAAGTAAAATCATAAATATACAAAAGATTGACTTAAATAAAATCAAGGTTAAAGTAGTTATTTCCAAAATTATCCGCCATTGATTTGGTGGTTTTTTATTTAATAGAGGTAATGATGAGTTCATCGGTAGCAAATACATATAATAGAAATCCTATAACCTTTGAATCTGGTAAAGGAATATACCTGTACACAGAAAGTGGAGAAAGATATTATGATCTTGCTAGCGGCATTGCAGTAAATGCCGTTGGGCATTCAAACAAACATCTCATTGATAAATTAATCGAACAGGCAAATAAATTATGGCATGTTTCGAATCTCTATAGAATTCCAGAGCAAGAATTGCTAGCCAACAGATTAACCGATCTATCATTCGCTGATAAAGTATTTTTTTGTAACTCAGGAGCTGAAGCCGTTGAGGCTAGTATAAAAGCTGCGCGAAAGTATCATTTCTCATTAGGAGATAAAGATAAGACCAGAATTATAACATTTCAAGGAGCCTTTCATGGTCGAACACTAGGGACAATATCAGCAGCAAATAATCCTAACCATCTAGAGGGGTTTGGGACTCCATTAGAAGGGTTTGATAGTATTCCAATACACAATATTGAGCTTTTAAAAGAAATAATTGGGGACACAACAGCTGCAATATTAATAGAGCCAATCCAAGGTGAAGGAGGAATTAGAGTAATTGATAATGATTTTTTAAAAGAATTAAGAAAAATTACAAAAGACAATAATCTATTGCTAATTTTAGATGAAGTGCAGTGTGGGATGGGTAGGACAGGAAAATTATTCGCTCATGAATGGGCAAATGTAAGGCCAGATATAATGGCAGTCGCAAAAGGTATCGGCGGCGGATTCCCAATGGGCGCTTGTTTAATGACAGAGGAAGCATCAAGAGGATTAATTCCAGGTACTCATGGATCAACTTTTGGTGGAAACCCTCTTGGGATGGCTGTTGGCAATGCTGTACTAGATATTATTCAAGAAAGAAACTTCCTAGAAAAAGTAAATATTAATTCATCATTATTTCATAAAAATTTAAAAATAATTTGCAAAGATTATCCAGAAATAATCTCTAGTATAAGAGGAAAAGGATTAATGATAGGATTAGAGTGTAATATTAAAAATACTGTCTTATCTGACGAATTATTTAAAAATAAAATACTTAGCGTTGGTGCGGGAGAAAATGTATTAAGATTACTTCCACCACTAACTATTAACGAAAAAGAAATATTAGAGGTTACAAAGATTATATCTAAATGTTGTGAAAACATTAAAAATAAGAAATAATATGAAAAATACAAAATTAAGACACTTTATTAATTTATCCGAGATCGAATCAACTGATCTTAAACAAATAATTACTAACGCTCATATACTTAAAAATGATTTGAATTCAAGTACTAATGAATATTCAAAATTAGCATCTAAAAAATCTATTGCCATGATGTTCGAAAAACCCTCTACGCGCACGAGAGTTTCTTTTGAAGTCGCTATTAATCAATTGGGTGCCTCTAGTCTATTTTTACCTGCTGGAGAAACGCAGTTAGGCAGAGGCGAAACCGTTAGTGATACAGCTCATGTATTATCGAGATATGTAAACGCAATTATAATAAGATCTTCTAACCATACTGATCTAATTGAATTTGCCAATAATGCAACAATACCAGTGATAAATGGATTATCTGATCTTAATCACCCTTGTCAAATTATGGCAGATATCATGACATTTGAAGAAAAGATTGGTAGTATTCAAGGAAAAAAGATTGCGTGGTGTGGTGACGGAAATAATGTTGCCAATACATGGATAGAAGCATCTGATAAGTTTAATTTTGAACTGCACTTAGCATGTCCAGATGATTTACAGCCGTCTGTTAGTATAACTGAAGCAGCCAAGAAAAAAAATGGTAAAATTTTCTTAACCAGTATTCCAGAGAAAGCAATTGAAAATGCTGATTGTGTAATAACCGATACATGGGCTTCAATGGGAGACAAAAATACAGAAAGAAAAAAACAACTCTTACAACCGTTTCAAGTAAATAATGATTTAATGAAAATAGCATCTCCAAATGCTATATTTATGCATTGCTTACCGGCACACAGAGGCGAAGAAGTTACAGAAGAGGTAATAGATGGACAACAGTCAGTTATATGGGACGAAGCTGAAAATAGATTGCATGTGCAAAAAGCAATTATTGCATGGTGTATGGGAATGAAGGTCTGATTTATTGGAACCCTCTAAACTTATTAAAGAAAATATCAAGGATGATGTTATTACACCCTTCTCACTTGGGAGGAATAGTGTTCGAGGAAGAATATTTAAGTCAGGCAATGTTGTTAATAACATTTTATCCCAACACGAATATCCCGAAAAAGTTAATGTTATTTTAGGGGAAACGATTGCACTCAGCTCTATGCTTGGTAGTGCTCTTAAGTTTGATGGTAAGTTTACATGTCAAATAAATTCAGACGGACCAATCAATCTATTAATCGCTGATTTTAAAACACCCGGAAGCATAAGAGCTTATGCCCATTTTAAAGAAGAAAAAATAATAGCTGATACAAGACAATTACTAGGGAATGGTCATATGGCAATGACAATAGATCAAGGGCATGAAATGGAAAATTACCAAGGCATAACTCAGCTAAAAAATGGAAACTTAGTGTCCTCTGCTTATTCATATTTCCAAGATTCAGAACAAATACCTACAAAACTATTTCTTGCGTGTGGCAAAGTAAAATATTATGGACAAAAAGAAAAATGGATATCTGGAGGAATCATTCTACAAAAAATGCCAAACCAGGATAACCAAACCATAGAAGACAACGATCTATGGAACACCACAACTCATCTCCTAGATACAGTCACTTATGATGAATTAATAGACCTCTCTCTCAATGCAGAGGACCTTCTTTACAGGCTTTTTAATGAGTATGATACAACTGTATATAGTCCTATTAAATTAAAGCATTCATGTCAGTGCTCTAAAAATAAAATAGAGTCTCTTTTAAAATCTTTTACTGAGGATGATATAGAAGATATTACAATTGATGGAAATATAGTTATAAAGTGCGAATTTTGCGGAAAAGATTACAAAGTTAAGCGTTAAGTTCGTTCACTAATTTAAATACGAAATTCATATAATTTTCTATATCGTCTATATTAATATACTCATTAGGTTGATGGGCCTGTTTTATGCTACCTGGACCACAAATCAATGTCGGCCATCCAATTTGACTAAAAAATCCACCATCAGTTCCATACGAAACCGATTCAATCCTATCATCACTTAATATTTTCTTCATGAAAATTAATACTGAAGAATCAATTTTAGTATCTAATGGCAAGATGCTGCTTGTCATTTCTGTCTTTATGTCTGCATCTTTATAAAGAGGTTGCATATGCTTTTCTAAAATTTCTAGCCTAATATTCTCTATTTTTTGAATAATGACATCAAGATTTGTATCTGGCAAAACCCTTAAATTCCATATAATTTCACAAAAACTAGGTACTATATTATGTGCCTTGCCTCCAGATATTTTTCCTATATTAATGGTAGTATTTGGAGGGATAAAGTTATTGTTTCTTTTTTCTTCTAGTAATATGTCTTTGCTAATTTTACTAAGTTTGTCAATAAACATTGCCCCGTATATTATAGAATTAAGCCCCCAATTTGGATTACTTGAATGAGCTTCTTTCCCTTTGAATATTGTATTAAATGTATAACAACTTTTATGGCTATTAACAACTATCTGCTCCGTTGGCTCACCAACAATCACTAAGTATGGCTTTGCTATTTCTTGTTGCATACTTTTCAGTAAAGGACGCACGCCAAGACATCCAACCTCTTCATCATAAGATAATGCAATATGGATTGGGCGAACTGAAGCGATGTGTTGAAAATAAGGTATCATTGATAAGATAATTGAAATAAAACCCTTCATATCAACCGATCCCAAACCATAATAGCGACGATTGAATTCGGTCATCTTTAATGGATTATATTTCCATTCCTTTGGGTTAGCAGGCACTGTATCAGTGTGAGCTGAAAAGACGACCCCACCTTCAATATTAGGTCCAATAGTTGCATAAATCGCAGCTTTTTTTGCCTTTACATCCTTAACTAAAGTTGGGTTTATATTAAACTTTTCAAAATAAGATACTATAAAATTAACAATTCCAATATTTGAATTACAACTCGTTGTATCAAAAGATATTAAGTCTAATAATATTCTTCTTTGCTCAACTAATAATGACTCAATATTTAATTCTTTAATAATTTTACTTTCTCCAAAAATATGGTGTTAATATTACCAAGACAGTAAATAATTCAAGTCTACCCAGCAACATACCAAATGAAAGAACCCATTTAACACCCATAGACAGAGATGAATATGAACCAGAAGGACCAACGGTATCACCTAAACCGGGCCCAACATTAGCAAGCGCACTTGCTGCCGCTGATAGTGCTGTGATTGTGTCTAAACCCATAAAACTTAAAACGGAAGATAGTAAAACAAATGATAAGAAGAATAACAAAAAGAATGCCATTACAGATCGCGAAGCGCCATCAGGAATCTCTTTTCTATTATATTGTGGAACGAGTATTGCATTGGGGTAGGAGATTTTCTTAAGTTGTATTTTTATGTGCTGAAACAACACTTGAAATCTAAATATTTTAATTCCACAAGAAGTTGAGCCCGCACAACCTCCAATAAACATAATAAAGAAAAAAATAATAACAGCAAAAGAGCCCCATTCCATATAATTATCAGTTACGAAACCCGTGCCTGTCATTATCGACACGATATTAAAAGATACAATTCTCAATATCTCAGAATTATTACCAAAATTATTAAAATATAAATATAAACATGTTATAGAGACTATTATAAGCAATGTTACTATGAATGCGATAACTTGTGTATCTTTGTAAAACGTGGAGGCTTTCCCTCTTATCAAATGAAGATATAATACAAAAGGCAAACTTCCTAATATCATAAAAATAATTGCCATATAGTCAATTGTAACATTGTCAAAATATTTAAATGATTCATTGTGAGTTGAATATCCGCCAGTTGATATTGTTGTCATTGAGTGTGCGAGTGAATCAAATAAGCCCATACCAGAAAATTTATATGCGAGAGTGCATAGTAATGTAAGAGATAAGTACAATAATGTTAATGAACCAGCAATTTGTGTAGCTCTTGGCAAGATTTTATCTGATGCATCAGATGATTCCAACCTAAATAGCTGCATACCACCAATTTGTAACATCGGCAATACCGCAACAGCCATTACAATAATCCCTATCCCGCCCAACCATTGCAATAAAGACCTCCATATTAATATTCCGCGTGATTGATCATCTAAAGTATCAATAACCGTTGCCCCTGTGGTCGTTATCCCGGACATAGACTCGAAAAATGAATCAGTAAAATCTAAACCAATATCCGATAAATAAAATGGTATCGCTGAAAATACAGCAATCACAAACCACGAAAGTGTTGTCAAAATAAACGCTTCTTTTGTGCCTAGAATGTCACTTCTTCCCCAGACTGATAAATTTAATACAACACCAATTAAAATAGTTATTAAACCAGAAAGCACAAAAACTTTTATATCTTTTGTGCCACTAATAATATCAACACCAGCAGGTATGAACATAAACATACCTAAAATAATTAAAAATATTCCAATAACTTTTATAATTGGGCGATAATTCATCTTATTATGAAATCACTTTATTAATGTATTTGATGCAAATCAAACGGACTATCAAGCGAAAAAGCTGGGATGTCTACAATAAAACTTTCCCCCATATCATTCTCCATCATGTAAGACCCTACCATAATTCCGGATGGCGTTGTTAATGGTACGCCACTAGTATATTCATATGACTCTCCTGGGTTCAATATTGGCTGTTCGCCCACAACACCTTCACCACTTACTTCATGCATAATACCTTGATTATCAGTAATTCTCCAATACCTTGACCTTAACTGTATTGGTTCTTTACCTTCATTTAAGATATTTATTGTATATGCCCATAGGAAATAATCTTCTTCAGGCTCTGATTCATCCTCTAAATAAACAGGATCAACATTAATTATAATATCATTTTTTATATTTATATTCATCTGCAAGCCTTAGTAATTTATACATTATTCTAATTATATAATTAAGATTAAGAAAAATATATACAAAATATAGTCATATCGAATTAAGGGCATTGCTTATATCGTCAATCAAATCATTTGGATTTTCTAAACCAACAGATAACCTTAACACAGAATCGCTAATACCAAGCACACCCTTCTCTTTATCTGTTAATTTCTGATGGGTAGTTGTTGAAGGATGGGTAATTAAACTTTTAGCATCTCCAAGATTATTTGAAATTAATATCATATTTAAAGAGTTCAAAAATGCAAATGCATTAGACTTCCCTCCATGCAATTCGAAGGTCACAATTGGCCCTCCTCCAATCATTTGTTTGTTAATTATTGATTTCTGAGGATGGTCATCATTTCCTGGATAGATTAATTTCTTAATTTTAGAGTTTAGGGATAATTCGTCTGCTATCAATTGTGCATTTTCTATGTGCCTTGAAGTTCTGACATCAAGGGTTTCAAGCCCTTTAACCATAACCCAAGCATTAAATGGACTTAACGCAGGTCCAGTGTGTTTTAGATAATTATGCAATTCACCTTCAATATAATCAGCTTCACCTAATATTGCTCCGCCAAGACACCTACCTTGTCCATCTATATGTTTTGTAGTTGAATATACAACTATATCTGCGCCCAACTGAAGCGGTCTTTGTCTTAATGGTGTTGAGAAAACATTATCTACAATGACTTTAATATTTCTTGATTTTGCAAGCGAACTCAAAAGAGTAATATCTAAAACTTCTAACATTGGATTTGTAGGAGTTTCAAAGAAAAATAATTTTGTATTTTCTTTTATCGCAGCCTCCCATGCATCAATATCAGTTGCCCTAACAAGAGTTACCTCTATGTTATATTTTGGAAATAAGTCTTTCAATATATAAATAGATGAACCAAACAGAGCATCCGAAGCAACTATATGATCGCCGCTCTTAACATTTGTAAATAATGAATTGAAAACTGCAGCCATGCCACTTGATGTCAAGCGCGCCGCTTCAGATCCTTCCATTATAGACAATTTATCTTCAAGCATCGTGATATTAGGGTTAGAGTAACGACTATAAATATACCCATCACTTTCACCTTTAAATCTAGCTTCTGCTTCTTCAGGGCTATTGTAAACATAACCAGATGTTAGGAATATTGCTTCTGATGTCTCGTTGAATTGAGATCTCAAAACTCCTCCGTGAATTAAATTACTTTCCATACTTCTATTCAATAAAAAAGATTTATCTTTCATAGTCTTCTCCAAAAAAAAACCTAGCTATAAGCTAGGTTGAGTAACCCAGCCTATTTAGCGATTTATATAAGTGGTTGCAAGCTGGCTGGCCCCAAATTACCACTATCTTACCTTATAATGGTTGTGATTAATGGTCAATAATTACTTTAATTACTAAATTTATATCTATTTATCAGAACTAATCTTGTATATACTAAAGTTAACCAGAAAAATCTGTCGCGTATAATTAAAGTTTAATAAAATGATAAATAAAAATCTCCTTATAAATTCAGAAGAAAATGATAATTCTCACAACTCAAAAAAAACGCAATCTTTAAGTGGAGCTAGTGGAATTCTTCCAGATCACCTTATTGAAACACTCATTGCCAGAAAAAAATTATTATCAATAAATGAAATAAAAAAACAACAAATACAACCTGCAAGCCTAGATCTAAGATTAGGGAAAAAAGCTTACAGAATTAGAGCTAGCTTTATCCCAAGCGAAGGTAGGTCAATTAAAGAATGCGCCAAAGATCTAATTGACCATGAATTTAATATTGAAGACGGTGTTGTCTTGGAAAGAAATTGTGTTTATTTAGTTGAATTGCAAGAATATTTAGATCTACCAGAAAGCTTATGGGCCATTGCTAACCCTAAAAGTTCAACAGGAAGAATTGATGTTTTCACAAGAGTTATAGCTGATGGGACACAAGCTTTCGATACAATTCCACTTGGTTACAAAGGCCCACTGTATGCAGAGATATCACCTCATAAATTCTCTATAAAAGTTAGAGAAGGGAGCCGTCTAAGCCAAATTAGATTTATTAGAAAAAATTCGACTCAACTTGAAACCCAAAGGTCTACTTTATCTGACAGAGAGCTCATGAAATTACACGATGAACTATGTAAAACTCATAATGGAATTGGCCTAGTAGAGGGGAAAGCGAGCATTAGAGACGGCTTACAATTGAGTATCTCTCTGAAAAGTGATTCAGACATTATTGGTTATCGAGCAAAGCCTTACACAGCACCAATCGATGTAGATAATATAAACTATTACAAAACTAGTGATTACTGGGATCCCATAATTCAAGATCCCTCAAATAGAATAATACTTGATCCAAATGAATTTTATATACTAGCCTCTTCTGAATCAGTGAGCATCCCCCCAAATTTTGCAGCAGAGATGGTTCCAATTGATCCGTCGATGGGTGAATTTCGTGTGCATTATGCAGGTTTCTTTGATCCTGGGTTTGGCTTCTCTTCAACCGGAGGAAAAGGTAGCCGAGCAGTGTTAGAAGTAAGAAGTTTAGATGTTCCTTTTTATCTTGAGCATAAACAAATTGTCGCACGTTTAAAATATGAGAAACTTGCCGAAGATTCAAAAAAATTATATGGAAAAGATATAGGATCAACATACCAATCACAAACATTAAAATTATCCAAACATTTTTATGGATAATTTTATATATTATTAAATTTTATATAAAAAAATAACTGTAATTAGAGATGAATAAAATAACACAAAATATCACAGAAGGTATCAAAGCCTGGCCGTTTCAAGAGGCCAATAAATTAATTGATCAGTTATCAGAAGATGATTGCAATAATACCATTATATTTCAAACTGGATATGGGCCTTCTGGGCTCCCTCACATTGGTACATTTGGAGAAGTAGCTAGAACTCTTATGGTACAAAATGCATTCAAAGTCATAACTGGAGATCAAATTAAAACAAAACTAATCTGCTTTTCTGATGATCTGGATGCACTTAGAAAAGTGCCAGAAAATATACCAAATCAAGATAAAATGCTGCCCTATATTGGTATGCCTCTTACTAAAGTTCCAGATCCATTTGGTGAATACAATAGCTTTGGCGAATATAATAACGCTAGATTAAAAATGTTCTTGGACAAATTCAATTTTTCCTATGAATTCGTAAGTTCTACGGATTATTATACTTCAGGGATTTTTGATGAAACGCTAAAACTAATATTGCTTAACCATGATAAAATTTGTTCAACCGTCACTCCAATTCTTGGCAGTGAGCGTAAAGCTAGCTATAGCCCTATACTTCCGATATGCCCAATAACTGGAGAAGTTCTGCAGGTAAAAATCAATGAATGTGACGTCAAAAATAATACCATTAGCTTTACTGACCCTAATACAAAAAAAGAAACAGAGGTTTCGATTTTAAAAGGGAAATGTAAATTACAATGGAGAGCTGATTGGGCAATGAGATGGAAAGCTCTGAAAGTTAATTACGAGATGTCAGGGAAAGATCTAATAGATTCCGTAAAGATTAGTAGCAAAATATGCAGAATTATAAAAGGCACTCCACCAGCAGGATTTAACTATGAATTATTTTTAGATGAAAATGGTGAAAAGATATCGAAATCTAGAGGAAATGGGATTTCGATAGAATCCTGGCTAAAATATGCAACTCAAGAAAGTTTATCCTTATTCATGTTCCAATCTCCAAGAAAAGCAAAAAGGCTATATTTTGATATTATTCCTAAAAATGTTGATGAATACAACACTCATTTAATGAATTACCATAAGATTAAAGAAGAAAAAGAAAAATTTGAGAATCCAGTTTGGCATATTCATTCGGGAAATCCACCAAAAATAGAAAATATAGTGTCATTTTCGCTACTACTTAATCTTGTTAGTGCTTCAAACTCCGAAGATAAGAATACACTATGGGGATTTATAAAAAATTATATTGGTGGAAATGCAAATCCTGATAATAACCCGCTCTTAGACCAAATGATTGAATATGCCATTTCATATTTTCATGATTTTGTTAAACCAAATAAAGTTTACAGATTAGCAACAAAAAAAGAAAAGGAAGCGCTAATCAATCTATCTAAATTAATTGGAGAAATCGATAAAAATGCCGATAGCGAAGAAATACAAACCCTCATATATCAAGTAGGAAAAGACTTTTCCTTTGAACCTCTAAAAGATTGGTTTAGCGCAATATATGAAGTTCTTCTTGGCCTTAAACAAGGGCCAAGATTTGGTTCTTTTGTAGCAATTTATGGTATTAAAGAAACTCAAAAATTAATTAAAGAAGCCCTAGACGGAAAATTAATCACAAAAAAATAGATGAAAAATCTTAATTTTAAGTTATTATTGTAAATATATGGATATATATAAGTTTATAAAACCTGCTATTTTTTCAACCGACCCTGAGAAAGCGCACAGTATAGCTATAAGTGGTATAAAGCTCGGCTTACATCCAATTGATACAGAAAAATCGTCAAATGTACTTTCACAAAATATTATAAATTTATCTTTTGACAACCCCATTGGAATGGCTGCGGGCTTTGATAAGAACGGAGAGGTACCAAATGAACTATTGAAAATGGGGTTTGGGTTTGTTGAAGTGGGGACTGTTACACCCAGACCACAAGAAGGTAATCCTAAACCTCGCATATTTCGACTAGAAGAAGCAGAGGGTATGATAAATAGATTAGGTTTTAATAGCAAAGGCGCAGAAAAAGTAAAATTAAAATTAAAAAATAGACAAAGAATTGGAGTCTTAGGCGTTAATATAGGAGCTAATAAAGATAGCGATAACATGATGGAAGACTATATATATGGTCTCAAAACATTTTATAAAATAGCTGATTATATAACTATTAATATTTCTTCTCCGAACACGCCTAATTTAAGAAAATTACAGCAAAAACAAAACATCCGCGAACTATTAAACTTAATTAGTGCAGAGAAACCTATCAATTGTAATTTACCTATCTTACTAAAAATATCTCCAGATATAAATCAGACAGAACTGTCCGATATCATAGAAGCTGCAATAGATTCTAAAATTGACGGCCTAATCATATCCAATACAACTATTGATAAATCCATGGTTGGAAAAATAAAAAATTCACATCAAGATGGGGGTCTATCCGGAAAACCGCTTTTTAATTTATCAACTCGTTTATTAGCTAAAGCCTATACAATATCAGAGGGGAAAATACCTTTGATAGGAGTAGGCGGAATTGCCAATGGATACGATGCTTTTTTAAAAATTAAAGCCGGAGCTAGTTTAATACAACTCTACACAGGACTAGTTTTTCAGGGTCCTCATGTTGCTATTAACATAAAGAAGGAACTATCTACATTGTTAAAAGAGCAAGGTTTTAACTCCATTAAAGAGATAGTTGGGATTGAATCTAAGAATTATAAATAATAATTTTGATATTAAATATATCTAACAATAACTGCCATCGACCAACCCAACAGTAATGCAAATAGAACCGAAATTATCCCATAGATCAAGGGTTTTTTATGAGCAATATCGTATACAATTTTACCAGCACCCCTTTTATTCAGGTAGATATTTAAATAATCGATATTGATAATATTACCGTCCCTTATTAAAAAAATATTTACCTTTAGCCTGCCTTCTTTTATACCAGGAGGTAGGTATATATTAGATTTATATAATTTATTATTCTTTATTGTTACCCCATTCGTATCCTCTGAAAATAATCTATCTGCTTTTTTATGCCTTAATATTGCTTCAAAGAAATCTAACTTTTCATCTTCGCTTCTTAACTCAGATCGATTTATAAAAGAAAGATTATTAACCCCAATCCTATTTTCTTTCATCTGCTTTGCATCTAAAATATTTTCTAAAGGACGATTGCTATAAACAGAATAATAAAAAGGTACATTAGAATAATTATATGAATAATCATTAATCCACATAGCATATTTCCTGTCCTTCTTTCTTACGGACAATGGATGATCAGCGCCTATTACAGTAATAACAATATCAGATTGAATTTTACCTTGAGTTTCTATAGACCCATACAATAACAGCTCTTTGCCATTAAACTGCGATTCTATTGATATGTTTTTATCAGATATATCAGAAATTAGTTCATCAGAATGAACTTCAGTAGCCATTGAAAATAATAATCCTAATATTAAAGTAAGTTTATAGTAATACCTAAACATATCTAATTTTATCATCTTATATTAACCGTTGAAAAAATATCTTCTGGTCTTAAGGCTAGGTCATAAGCCATCTTAAAACAAACCAATAATACAATAAGTCCGAGCAAAGATCTAAGTTGTTCGCCTCTTAATTTATGCCCAAAATATACGCCTATCTGCACTCCTATAACCCCACCTATCATCAACATTATTGCTAACACCATATCAACAGTCTGATTCTCGTATGAATGAAGTATAGTCACTAAACTTGTAACAAAAACTATTTGATATAATGATGTACCTATCACAACATTCGTGGGCATTCGTAGAATATATATCATAGCTGGAACCATTATAAATCCACCACCAACACCCATGATTGTTGCCAAAATACCAACAACCATTCCAATTAATATCGGAGGTATTACGCTAACATATAAACCAGACTTTCTAAATTTTACTCTAAATGGTAATAAGTATATCCAATTTCTATCTACTTTTTTCTTCTTAAAAATTTTTAGATTGTATTTCTTTGCTATTAACGAATAAAGACCTTCTACTAATGTTAAAGACCCAATTGATCCTAACAATATGACATATGAGATTGATATGAATGTATCAATTTGGCCAACTTCCCTTAAATAAACAAATAGTTCAATACCAATAAAAGAACCTATGATCCCACCAAATAAAAGCACAGAACCCATTTTCATATCAACTGCAGATTTTCTCCAGTGGGCAATAGTACCCGATATTGAAGAAGCAACAATCTGGTTTGCTTCTGTTGCAACAGCAACCATAGGGGGAATTCCGTAGAATATCAGAAAAGGAGTCATCAAAAACCCTCCTCCGACTCCAAACATGCCAGATAAAAAACCGACCAAACCCCCCATTCCAAATATAATAAATATATTCACAGAGACTTCAGCAATAGGAAGATATATATACATTGTAATCACAAAAAATTTATAATAATAGTAAGTAAATTAACCTATAAAACAACATACTAGATTAATAATCTTTAATAAAGAATATAAACTTAATATCACAGAAAGTGATAATACTAAGATTATCATCTTTTGCATAAAAAAATTATTAAACATAAAACTAGATATTATTATTCTAGTTACTATATTATAAACGATAACACATTATAATATTTTTAAAATAAACTAAGTCAGTAAAAAAATATGAAGTATAAATTCTATATAGCATTATCTCTATTTATTTTCATGAATTCAATATTATTTGCCAACGCAAATGAAAAGATATTATTCGCAACCAATTGGTTGGCTCAACCCGAACATGGCGGTTTCTATCAAGCTATAGCAGACAATGAATATTCTAAATGTGGTTTAGACGTTGAAATCATTCAAGGTGGTCCTCAGGTTAATAATAGAGCAAAATTAATTGCCGGTAAAATTGATTTTTATATGGGCGGGAACATGATCCAACCAATCCTTGCAAGGTCTCAAGGAATTCCAATTAAGGTTGTAGCAGCTTATTTTCAAAAAGATCCCCAAATCATAATGACCCATAAAAATGTGGGTATGGATAATTGGGAAGATGCAAAAAAAACTGATCCACTATATATCAGCGACACAGGCTTCGTAAGCTTTTATCAGTGGATGATAAATGAACATAATTTTAAAGAAGAACAAAGAAGACCTTATACCTTTAATTCAGCTCCCTTTATTGCCAATAAAAATTCTGGCCAGCAAGGGTATCTAACTTCTGAACCATTTTCTATTCTGAATAAAACCGGAGAAGAGCCAAACGTATTTCTTCTATCTGATTACGGTTTCAATTCGTACTCTACAACAATCGAGACCATGGAAGAACAAGTCATCAATAATTCAGATGTTGTGGAATGTTTTATAAATGCTTCTAGTATAGGATGGGTTAATTATTTATACGGAAATCCTGAAAAAGCTAATGCATTAATAAAATATCATAACCCAGATATAACGGATAAACAGATTGCTTATTCAATTGAGAAACTAAAAATACATGGAATTATCGACTCTGGATCTTCACTAGAATTAGGCATAGGTTCAATGACCGACGTAAGACAAAAAAGTTTTTATAATAAAATGGTAAAGTCAGGTATACTAAGTGATAGTTTGAATTATAAAGATGCCTATACATTAAAGTATGTAAATAAAGGCATTGGATTAAAAGAAAAAGAAATATTACTTAAATAATTTGAAAGATCAATTGAAGATAAGAAATATCATCAATAATTCAACATAAATAAATGAGCTTTAAAAAAAAGATATCACAAAAAATTTTTCTTCCCATTCTTGTTATAGTAGTACTAATGCTATTATGGGAAATTATAGTTATTACAAAAGATATTCCAGCTTATATACTACCAAGACCTTCATTCGTTATAGAAACATTAATTATTGATTGGTCTATATTGTATCCATCAATGATGAATACAATAAAAATTACACTTGGGGGCTTTACTATTGCAACATTTGGCGGAGTTGCTATAGCAATAGTATTTTCTTTATCAAAAACAATAGAAAATGCTTTATTTCCAATAGCAGTTATTATTCAAGTTACTCCAATAATAGCTATATCTCCACTAATTCTTATTTATGCAAATTCAACTGAAACAGCTTTATTGATATGTGCGTGGTTAGTTGCATTCTTCCCTGTATTATCAAATACTATTTTTGGACTAACCAGCGTTGAAACTAATTTAGTTGAATTATTTAAATTACAAAATGCTAATAAAATACAAACCCTCTATTATTTAAGACTACCCTACGCACTTCCGAATATTTTATCGGGTATAAGAATAGCAGGAGGATTATCTTTAATAGGGGCAATTGTTGCAGAATTTACAGCTGGAAGTGCTGGCGTAGGATCTGGATTAGCCTTTAGAATATTAGAATCAGGTTACAGGCTAAATATACCAAGAATGTTTGCAGCATTATTCCTGATAGCAATAATTGGAATAACAATTTATCTAATTATAACTTATATCACATACCTGTTGTTGAGAAAATGGCATAGCAGCTATCAAAACTGAATATTATTAAACTATAACATCCCTTCCAAAACATATTTCAAAATTTTAACTACCTGTTCTGGCGTTTCCGAAACAGCCAAAGCTGCAGCATCAACTTCTTTTAACGCATGGGCGTGTTCAGGATTATGCATAATTATAATTGGTTTATTTAATCCAGCTGCATATCCAGCATCAAAAGCAGCATTCCATTGTTTATATTTTTCTCCAAATCTAACAACAACAATATCTGCTTTTTGAATAAGATTTCTTGTTCTAATTGCATTTATTTTAGCTCCCTTATGGTCATGCCAAAAAGAATTATCTTCATTCCCAAGAATTGAAGCACCACAATCATCACTATTTTCGTGTATTGTTACTGGACTTGTATAAGAAATATCAAGGTTATTTATCTTAGACAAATTTTCAATCTTCTCTCTCCAATCAGAGTGTATCTCACCTGACAAATATACAATCAAACCGTTCATACTTTTATCCTTTTTTAATAAACAGGAATTAATCCTGAATTAGTAATGCAGCTCTACCAATAACAGACCCTTTTTCAACACAATCGTGCAAAGCTTCTGCTTCTGACATTTTTCTAATATCAGTAACTAATGGCCAAATCTCACCTCTTGCAACAAGGTTTAGTGAATCAATTACTTCTTGCTTAGTTGCATATCGGCTTCCCATTACTACCGCTTCTTTATCAAGAAGCATACCAGCTGCTGCATTTACAACATTTTCTGGCCCTCCTCCACCTAAAGTGACAAGCCGGCCTCCTCTGCCTAGAATAGAAAAACCAAGATTCAAAGATTCTGTACTTGATACAAAATCAATAACAACATCAGCCCCTTCCCCCTTTGTTAATTCATAAAATATTTCATTGTCATTATAATCTCTTGGATTAACACAGAAATCAGCGCCAACATTTTTACAGGATTCAAATTTATCCGACGCTATATCAACTGCAATCACTGTTGAATGCGCCCATTTTGCCATCATAATCATATGTATTCCAAGACCTCCTCCGGCACCCATAATAACGACTTTATCATTTGGAGTTACGCTTGCATGTCTTAAAACTTTAACAGGTGTCGCTATAGCATCACATATCACCGCAATCTCAGCTGGATATTCTTTCCAATTCAGAGATTCTGGAATCTTTAAACAATTCTCTGCTGGGAGTTTCATATATTCAGCATAAGCGCCATCAATTTGCCTGCCAATATAACCACCAAAATTTTCACACAGTGTCTCTCGATTCATTCTGCACCATTTGCAATGGCCGCATGTAAGATAAAAATATGCAGTTACTGCATCACCTACCTTAATATTCGTTACATTTGAACCAACCTCTTCTATAACACCTGTAATTTCATGGCCAATAATTCTAGGGTAATCTACCTCTATTCTTCCAGCTCTTACATGCTGTATTGTTAGTCCAGATCCACATGCTACTATTTTTATAACAGCTTCATTTTCATTAGGCTTAGGGTCCTCAACATTTTTATGCACAAATGGAGTCCCTTTTGATTCCAATACTAAAGCTTTCATATTTTATACCCTTGATAAAAAATTATTATTAATATAACAAAAAATATTTTTGTTATATTAATAATATTATATAAAGATTATTTAAAATTAATATAAGTAAAAAAATTATTAGGTTATTTAATGTTAAATATAGGCATACTTGGACTCGGATGGTGGGGCAGACACCTTGTAACGACATTAGAAGATAGTGATCTAATCAATGTTGTCGCTGCAGCGTCTAGAACCGTTGATAAGCATAAAGAATTCACAACTGAAAAAAATATAGTTCTTTATGGAAGCTATGATGCATTATTAAACGATCCATTAGTTGATGGTATTATACTCTGCACGCCAAATACACAACATGAAGAGCAAGTAAGGGAAGCCGCCTATGCAGGAAAACAGATTTTCTGTGAGAAGCCTCTTGCTTTGACCAAAATTGCGGCAGAAAATATAATTTCATATGCGAATAAATTTAATTTAGTATTAGGCGTTGGCCATGAAAGAAGATTTGATCCAGCTATGGAAGAATTATCAAAAATCATAAACTCTGAACAATTTGGAAAAAAGATGCATATTGAGGCTAATTGGTCGCACGATATACTTGCGGCTTTGGATTCTAATAATTGGAGAGGGTCTTTAGAAGAAGCTCCTGCTGGTGGAATGACTGGAACAGGCGTACATATGACAGATCTCTTCTTATCGCTTTTTGGGACCGTTGAATCCGTTTTTGCACAAACAGCAAACCAGGTTCTAGATTTTATAACCGGTGACATAACTGTTGTTTTAATGAAATTTACAAATGGAGCAACAGGACAACTATCTGTAATATCTAAAACCCCCTATTACTGCAGATTATCAGCTTTTGGTGACAATATGTGGGTTGAAGTAAGAGATACTAAGCATCCGATGTACGGAGCTGAAAATCAATTGCTCTCATGCGTTACAAATGGAGAGCCCCTTTCTAAAATATTCCCAGCAGTAAATACAATAAAAGCAAATTTAGAAGAATGGGCATTATCAGTAAATAAGGATAAGACATACAGATTTAATGATATCGAGCGAGTCCAGAATGTAGCAATATTAGAAGCTATAACTAAGTCAGCCAAAGATAGCAGTTGGACGAAGGTATAACAAGAATTTAACTTATCTTGATATCTCAATAAAAATCACGTTATTTAAAAAAATTATAAAAAGACTAATTCTATACTCACCTCTCCTAAATTCAATTGCTAATTCATACCCGCACTAAAAGAATTTTCTAACTTTATAATATTAGATTACCAGCATTTACCATCAGAGTAATCCCAGTTATATATCGTGCTTCATCAGACGCTAAAAACAATGCCGCTTCCGCACAATCCTTAGGCTCAATTAAATTACGCATCGGATTCATTGATGCAATATTATCTAGACTTTCTTGATCTCTAATCCTTTTTACGCGAGGGGTTAGAGCTGTTCCGGGCGCTATCACATTAACAGTAATTCCATATTGTCCAATGTCTCTAGCCATTAATTTCGTCATTCCAATTAATCCTGCTTTAGCTGCACCATAAGGAATGTAAGAAGGAGCGTATGGATTCGGAGCAATCCCTGCACCAGAAGAAAGACTTATAATGCGTCCCTTTTTATTCTCAATCATTATACTAGAAACGGCCCTAGAACAATAAAACGCAGAATTCAAATTTAATGCAATTACATCATTCCAGTCACTATCTGTAATCTCATTTATCGGAGAAAATTTTTGGAATCCTCCCGCACCATTAATTAGTATATCAATTGTTTTATAATCTTTTACAACGGCATTTACCAAATCATTAACTTGATCAGATTTAGTTAGATCGGCGACCATTAAATCAGCTCTCCCACCTTCTTCTATAATATCTTCTTTAACTCTTAGAATCTCTTGCTGATTAATATCAACTAAAATTACTAAAGCACCCTCTCTAGCGAAAGTCTTTGCAATAGATTCTCCCAAACCTTGTCCTGCTGCAGTTACAATCGCAACATTACCAACTAATTTACCAATCGATTCCATAAACTATTCCCTACAATTAAATATTATAATTCTATTCTTTAAACTCAATTTCTAATGCTACTACATCAATATCACTAGTATTAACTGCATTATGCTCTAATGGAGCGCGTACGATAGAAGTAGTTCTCGGTACATAATTAATTTCTTTCGTTGATCCGTCAACAAATTCAAAAAGCAGCTTACCTTCTGACAATTGTATAGGCATATAGTCCATTTCATGCAAATGCCATCCTGTTTGCTCTCCAGGTTTAAACACCCAATGCGTAACAATCATTTTCTCATTCTCTAAAACTACACTGTGCTCTGCTACAGGGCGATTAGAAGACAATTTATCTGTCTTGTCATCCAATTTTCTAGACATAGTATTCCCTTTCTAAAAAAATTTTATGTACAATAAATTCAGTACTACTTGATATTTGAAAAAGCCGTGGCACCTAATATTGAATTACTATACGATAGAACCAAAGGTCCATTTGGTTCTGTTGCTGCTCTTTTTTTTATCCAATCAGGGTCCGATTGAAATGCTGCCCATTTAGCTTCACGATCAGCCAATGAATCCCATTGCAACATATAAGTTATGTCTTGATTAGATTCCCCAATAAGTGTCGTCCAAAAACCAACTTGTTTTATTCCATACTTATTCCAGAAATCAAATACTACGTTTTCGAATCTATCCAAAACCTTTGGCAGACAACCTGGTACACAGTGATAAATCCTAAGCTCATAAACCATAAAAACATCCTCCTAAATTAATTTTAATTATTCCCAATCAAAAATACTAACTTAAGCTATGCATAAAGCAATAACTAAATAATTATTTTTAACGGATCTATATTGTATTAAAAAAACATGATAAATAGTTATTTGTTAACCTTTCTCAAAAAATCCTGGATGTTCTTTGTGAATTCCAAACTTTACTACCCTCTTGCCATATCTAAAATTCAAATTATCAATAGACGAAGAAAGTTTCTCTTTTTTATTCTGCTTACCCGCTTCAAAACTTATAAAAAACTCTGCAGACCTATCTTTTAAAAATATAATGTCTGAGAAATGCACACCTAGAGAATCTATATAAAGAGGTCTAATAGAATCAATCATTTTATCCCAAAGATTTGCAAATTGTTCCAAAAAGAAAAAAGTATTTTGTGAAGGTGTGAATGTTATTGAGTCTGCCCATGTTCCTAAAGAGGATGTCCTGACAATAATATCTAGACGTCCAGAGCAATATTTATGCTTCCTTAATCTTTCGGATGATTTTTCTATTAACCATCTACCAACAAGATATGCTTTCTTTATTGATCGATATTCAGGAGACAAGACTTTTGAATTACCATACCTTCTACGAATTGTATTTCCTATCGGAATATTCTCTCCTCGCAATGACCGAACAAATCTTTCTCCCTCAATAGACTTCCATATAATTCTCGCATGAGCAGGATCAAGGTTATACAAACTCTGGATATCATATACACCCGCTTTCCATAGACGCAACCTTAATCCCCTTGATATTCCTGGTAAATCATCTAGGTCTAGATGTCTAATTTTCTGAGGCATGTTATTAAAAGAAAGCCATTGAAGCCCATCAGGTTTATCCAATTTACTAGCAATTTTTGCTAACAGAGGATTGGAAGCTATCCCAATTGATAAAGTTATTTCAGGTCCCATTAACTCTTTTATCTTTAATTTCATTTGGACAGCTAAACTAATAGCAGATTTTAGCCTTGCGCTATCACCCCCCAATGCAATTTGAAATTCATCAATTGATCTAATTTTTTCTAATTCAGCTATACCGTCTAAAATAGAAGCAATTTTTTGATTATATCTAACATATAATTTATGACGACTTTCTCTTAGTAATATATTCGGGCACAATATTTTTGCTTCATATACCCTTGTTCCTGTTTTTACACCATAAGCTTTTGCTTCGTAACTTGCGGCAACTATACAACCAGAATCTTGATTTACTGCTGTAATGCCAACAGGTTTTTTTCTTAAAAATGGATCTAATTGTTTTTCAACGCTTGCAAAAAAACTGTCCATATCCACATATAACGTTCTAAAAATAGTCATTTTTAATTTTTTTCTTTATTTTTTTTAATTTTGTTCTTACTTTGTTCTCATAATGGATAAAAAAAATCAACTAAAAAATGTTGCCTTCGGTGGGGATTGGTCGGAATCTATAAAATCTAACGATGAAATCTCTATTATTGTAAAAAGACTAGAAAATATTTATAAAAGATGTTCCTATGAGTATATACAAGATTCAGAGTTTAATGATATTTTAGATTACGTTGAAGATAATATTGAAAAAGGCGAAATATTTAGCCGTTCCTTTCAAAAAAATCTACGGCATGAAGACCCCCTTAAAAGGAAATCTGAACTACTAAAGACTATTAATCTAATTAAAAAATGGGTAAGAAAATAATAATATATCTCAAATAATTACCCTTTATTATGATCGGAACAAAAATATGAATAAAATAGCAATAGTTACTGGGGCCAACTCAGGAATAGGAAAAGAAATAGCAAAGCAATTGGTTGCAAATAATATTTACACAATACTAGCCTGCAGAAATGAGAAGCAAGGGAAAGAAGTAGAAAAATATCTAGGCGAAAAATCAAAATACCTCCATTGTGACCTCGCTAATTTTGAAAGTATGGAAAAATTTTGCCATTCGATAAATAGCCAGTTTGAAAATATTAATTATCTTTTTAACAATGGAGGTGTTTTCCTTCCTCCCCATAAAGAAACCAATGAGGGCTACGAATTAACATATGGCGTTAATTATCTATCCTATTTCTATTTAACTAATTCATTAATTCACCTAATGAAAAAAGTTCCGGGCTCACGTATAATTAATACATCAAGCCTTGCTAGCTTCAGGCCAAAAACATTAAATATAGACCAATATGTGAAACATGCAAAATTTAATAGGATGAAAGTCTATGAAGACAGCACATTAATGCGGTCAATGTTTACCTATGAACTTGACAATAGATTAAAAGACAAGAAATACGAAACAATAGCTGTATCAGGACATCCAGGTGTTGTTCTAACTAATATCCAAAAATATTCTTTGAAGCTAAAAATGAAGTATATGTTACTTAATCGTCATCATAATGTTTCAAAAGGAGCTGCGCCTTTGATTAAAGCTGGCTTAGATGCCTCAATTAAAGGAAAAGATTTTGTAGGATTAGATACACTAAAACAACACAAAGGAAATCCTTTGATAATTGAGCATCCTAATAAGATCGTCTTGAATAAAGAATTAAGGAATAAACTATGGAACCACTCTGTATCTCAAACTGACCTTGACTTAAAATAATCAATTAATTCTTAAACTGTCTGATAAAGTATAAATTATGATTACACCTAATATTATCAAGCTCATGCCTATCAATGCTGCAATATCTAAACTTTGTTTAAAAAAAACAATACCAATCAAAGAAATAAAAAAAATGCCAGCACCTGACCAAATAGCATAGATAATACCTACGGGTACATATTTTAAAGTAAGAGATAAAAAATAAAAAGAAAATAAAAAACAACACACGGCAATTAGTGAAGGATAAAGCACAGAGAAACCATTTGATAATTTTAGAAAACTAGTTCCTAATACTTCAGAGCTTATAGCTAAGAATAAATATAACCAATACATATTGCATCCCTTAACAAAGAATAATAAAGTTACATTATAGAGATTAAAAAACAATAAAGAGAAGACTTCAAATGAGAATCATACAAGGAATATTATCAAGAATTTTATTTATTCTTGGAGTTATAGTTTATCTTTCAACAGTAAGCATAGCCTTCGTATCAAAAGGATTGGTCGTGGGCGTGTTAAGTGCTAGCTTACCTATTCTGTCAAATATTTATTGGGTACAAAATCTTTGGACTAAAACCAACATATTATTTGGCGTTGATATTTATTACGTATATATCCAAGCTAATTTTGTGTTTATAGGATTAGCGGCCATAGCTTTTATGCTGCATAAAATAAAAAAATATTTTCTTAATAAAAAATCTTAGATTCTAAAATGGTGCACCCGGAGAGATTCGAACTCCCGACCAAGTGGTTCGAAGCCACCTACTCTATCCAGCTGAGCTACGGGTGCATAAAAATAAGATAAATATCAAAAAAATAATTAAAATTTTATTTTATATTCAGGGTCTTCTAAAAAAGCTACTAGGTCTGGAGCAATTTCTCTCATTTTTTCAGGAGTATTTAATTTCCATTCTTCCTTAATATCTTTAAGCTTTCTATTTGCCTGCTGGCCTCTCAAAGATGTAATGGACCAATAGGTAAATTCTGTAATTTGACAAGAATAAGAACATGATCTGTCATCATAAGTATAATATGAACCATGAGGGTATCTTCTTTGGCTTTTTTCAAAATAACCCCCTCTTGCCTGATCCATTAATTTAGCAATATATGAATCCTTATGTTGACCAAATTGATCATAATAGAATTGAGCATATCCTGCGTGCGTTACTAAATGCAAAGCCTCTTCAATCGTTGGATCCCAACCTTTGCCAGTATTCATTTCGTTAGTAAAAACTGCGAGGAATGTTCCAAACTGCTCTATGCATTCATCAAATCCAACATAATCTCTTTCATCTTCAAGTGGAAAACATACTTCCTCAATGTAATCCATGTTATCTTCATAAAAAGCCTCTTCAAACTCATCTTCCTGTCTTTCACTTCTAAAAATAACATAAACACTTCCACTTTTCACAAGAGTATCAACTACATCTTGATTATCAACTAATCCGTCTTGATCATAATCAAGTATTTTATCCATGACTGAAGTTGCATGATCTAAAAGAATTTGTTTAACACCTGGCATAGCACAAATTTCTACACCAAAACTATTATCTACTTTCATCTCATCTATATCTGGACATTTTGCAAATGCAGAAGTTGTTATCATAAAAAACATAAAAGTTATAAAATATTTCATTTTATAAATTCCTTAAATATAATTATTAATAAGAAGCGTATTATAAGATAGCTTATATTTTTCTAGCAATCGAATCAAATGCTTTTGATGTTAGTAGTCTTTTTAAAATCATTATTATTTTTGTTGCTAATGTTACGCGATATCTATTATGTGGATTCTTTGAAGTACATGCATGAATTACCGCCTTACTAACAGCACTTGGCATTAGTTCGAATCTATCCATTGGAGGATCTACTTGTTCTAATCTTGGAATTAAATATTTTTCATAGATAGATCCGTTAGGAGAATCTTTCCATTTTATTGATTTTTTAAAGTGTGGGTATGAATTTTCTCTTATTTTAGTTCTTATTGGACCAGGTTCTATTAAAATAACCTTAATACCCGTATCATATAATTCTAATCTCAAGGTATCCGTTAAACCCTCTAAAGCAAATTTAGTAGCGTTATAAGCACCTCGATACCTTAGGGCGGCAAAACCTAGTACTGATGAATTTTGTATTATTCTTCCAAAACCTTGTTTCCTCATTATAGGAATTGCCTCTTTTGTTAATAAATGCCAACCAAAAAAGTTCGCTTCAAATATTTTTCGTAAAGAATCCACAGGAATATCCTCTACAGCTCCTGGCATCGCATAAGCTCCATTGTTAAATAAAACATCTAACCTGCCATTCAGTTTTTTTAATGCTATTTCCATACCAGATTGAATAGTCTCTTCTTTTTCATAATCTATAACAACACTTTTAATTCCATAATTTTCTTGAATAAAGGTCGAATCTTTTTTCTTTCTACAGGCGGCAACAACATTCCATCCTAAATCATGCATATCCCTTGCTACACATAGACCTATTCCACTTGAACATCCTGTAATCAAAATGCTATTTCCAATGAATGGCTTCATAAATACCCCTCTTATTAAAGTTACAATAAGCATCTAATATAAATGATTTTTCTTAATTTTATGAAAAAAAAAAATTAACTTAAAATAATGGCTAATTAATAATTAAATAATTTTAATAAAAAAAATATTAATAATTTATCAACTATTTAGATTTAAAAAAATATTGTATCTTTTTTAATCACTTGACTATTTTTTAGTCAATAATTAGACTTTACATAATGATTCTATCATTGATAATTTTTTCGTATGATAGTTTTAAAAATGGGAGAAGTAATGACAGCATTATTAGATAAATTAAGAGGAACCCTATCAAGCGCTCTTGAAATGGTTCTCTGGCTTGTTTCGCTAATGACCTTACTCCAAGTTTTATTTGGCGATAGTTTCGTCCTGTTCTTCGGAATAGATATCCTTGGAAATATTGGAAGTTTAGTGTCACAGTTTGGTAACGAAGGGCTTGTTGGCTTAATTGCTGCAGGGGTCGTTGCATACCTTATTGTGCGTAAATAAGCTATAAATTACTAATTTTTTCGGTTTATAGTGCACTGTAAGTTAAACTTTGTGTGCTGTAATATTTTGCTTAACTTTTTTAAAAAACTAATGGGAGAATAAAATGTTATCATCTTTAACAAGTATGCTGAAAAGCGGTATTGAAGTTGCTTTAGTTGTTGTAGGCTTAGGAGTAGTTTTACAAATTCTATTTCCTGATGCACTTGCATTTATTAACGCAAATGTTGCAGGCAACCTGATTGATCTTATAAATCAATTCTCAGGTGCAGGACTAATTGGTGTAATAGCAGCTTTAATAGTTATGAACACACTAAAATAGTTATTTTTTTTGAACAATAAAAAAAGCCAGGTTTTTAATTAAACCTGGCTTTTTTATTGTTTAGATTGCTATTTTACTCATTTGTGTTTGTTAATTCTAAAAATATATCTTCTAGATCTGCTTCTTTTGTTATTATGTCTTGAATATTGATTTCTTTATCCTGCAATTGAGATAGAATACAATTAAAATCTATCTTTGTAGGCTGATAAATTATATTCAGAACATTTTCTTCGTTTAGTATAACGTCAGTTACGCCCTTTAAGGATGGACAAGCATATAAAGGTTTTTCAGTTTTTATTAATACCTGTTTCCTGTCCAAACTATTTATTAAATCTTTAGTAGGAGCATCTGCAACTACTTTTCCATGATTTATAATACCAATTCTATCACATAAAGATTGTGCTTCTTCTAGATAATGTGTTGTTAAGAGTATTGTAGTTCCTTCTCTATTTAACTTCTTAACATATTCCCATAACTGATGTCTTAATTCAATATCTACACCGGCCGTTGGTTCATCAAGAACTAAAACTGGCGGACTATGTGTCATTGCCTTAGCCAACAATAACCTTCTTCTCATTCCTCCAGATAATGAACGAGCGTATGCATGTGCTTGGTCCTCAAGCCTTAAAGTCTTTAGCAGTTCCATTGAATGTCTATCTTTTTTAGGAACCCCGTATAAACCTGCTTGTGTCTCTAAAACTTCAATTGGAGTAAAAAATGGATCTAAATTCAATTCTTGCGGTACTATACCAATTGCAGACCTTGCATTCCTAGGATTCTTCTCAATATCATAACCCCAAATTTTAGCAACTCCTGACGTTTTTAGAACAAGATTACCTAATATATTTATAAATGTAGATTTCCCGGCCCCGTTAGGCCCTAACAAGCCATATATCTGACCATGCTCTATCTCAATACTCACATCTTTCAAAGCATGTTTATTCGTTAAAGACCTCTTGTTGCGATAAACTTTATTTAGTAACTTTGTTTCAATTGCAAATTTTGTTTGAGAACTAGTCATACCAACCTTTATAAAATGATTTTTAATTTGTAATTTAATTCACTCATAGATAATCTATAAATTATAATAGAAAATATACTATTCCATGATTCTGAATAATAATCTAATAATAAAAAAGGTTTAATTTTTTTAATAAAATAATAATTGAGGATAAAACGATAAAAGAAATAGAAGTGGTCAATAAAAAAACATTAAATTCTGAATCAAGGGTTTACCTTATAGATGGTTCAACTTTTATCTTTCGTGCATACTTTGCTATGTATAAAGCCGCACAAGCTCGTGGTAATAACTTTACTCATTCAGATGGCACTCCAACAGGAGCCGTAATGGCGTTCTGTAATATGATGTGGAAACTTATAAATAATGGTATAGACGGGGTATTCCCAACCCATACTGCGGTTATATTTGATCCTAAGGGCAGCACATTTAGAAATGAAATATATCCAAAATATAAAGCAAACAGAGAATCTGCTCCTGAAGATCTAATCCCTCAATTTCCCTTGATACATGATGCTATACGGGCTTTTAATTTAGAGCCAATAATTCAAAAAAACTTTGAAGCAGACGATCTAATTGCCACATATACAAAAATAGCCAATAGCTACAATGCAAACGTAACCATTATATCTGGCGATAAAGATCTAATGCAGTTAGTTAATGATAAAACTAAAATGTATGATCCTATGCCTGGAAATGAGAGATTTATTGACGAGGAGGCTGTTAAAAATAAATTTGGGGTAATGCCTAACAAAGTTGTTGACGTTCAAGCGTTAGCGGGTGATTCAACCGATAATATACCGGGGGTTCCTGGAATAGGAATTAAGATAGCAGCTGAATTAATCAATGAGTATGGTTCGCTTGTCGAGGTTTTAAAAAATTCAGAAAAAGTTAAACAAAATAAACGTCGCGAAAATCTAATTGAGTACGCAGATAATGCAAGGATCTCATATAAGCTGGCATTACTCAGACAAGATGTACCCATAGAAATTGAACTTGAAAAGTTAGCCTCATTAGATATAGACCCAGAAAAACTAATAGATTTTTCAAATAAGCTAGAATTAACAAATTTTAGCGAAAAAGTAAGCAGAAAATATAATATTAGCAATAATATTGAAAAAGATCTTAAAGAAAAAGATTTAAGTAGTGTAAATATAAATCAAAATCCTTTGACTATTACTGATGAAATTCTAAAAATTCCATTCGATAGCCAGAAATATATAATTATTAAAGAAGAAAAAGAATTAGAAGACTATATTGAAAAAATAAGAAGTTCAGGAATAGTGTCAATAAACCTAGAAACCTCTTCTCAAGACCTTTTAACAACAGAGATAGTAGGCTTATCATTGTCATATAAAGTTGGGAGTGCTGTATATATTCCCTTAAATCATATTTCTACAGATTTAGTATTTGATTTAAAGGTAGCCAATCAAATTAAAGAAGACTTTGCATTAAAAATACTAAAAGAAATGATTCAAGATAGTTCGATATTGAAAATAGGGCACAATATTAAAAATTCTTTTATTTTACTGTTAGAGAAAAATATAAAAATTAACAGCTTAGATGACATAATGCTTATGTCTTACGTTCTCAACAGTGGAACGGAAATGCACAATCTAACTGACTTAGCAAAAAAATATTTAGATTTTAATATTACTAACGAAAAAGACCTCATTGGATCAGGAAAATCAACTATTTCTTTCAATAAAATATCCATTGAAGATGCTTCTTCTTATTCAAATCAGAAAACCGATTGTATGCTTCGTTTGTGGAAAATTTTAAACAATCAGATGTTCGTAGAAAAAATGATACCTGTTTACGATACATTGGAAAAACCATTAATTCCAATATTATCTCAAATGTATATCTCTGGAATATTAGTAGACCAAAACATACTTAAAAAATTATCAGAAAAATTTACTCTATCGATTAAAAAGCTAGAAAATTCTATTTTTATAGAATCTGGTAAAGAATTTAACATAGGAAGTCCAAAGCAACTAGGTGAAATTTTATTTGAAAAAATGAACCTAGATGGAGGGAAGAAAACAAAAACCGGATCGTGGGCTACCGGTGCAGATATTCTAGAAAATATTTCTTTATTAGGACACCCTATTGCAAATCACGTATTAGAGTGGCGGCAATTATCAAAACTTAAAACCACTTACACAGATGCCTTGCCAAAGTATATCAATAATAAAACCAATAGATTACACACTTCTTTCTCATTAGCCTCCACATCAACAGGCCGACTATCATCATCTAACCCTAATCTACAGAACATTCCAATAAGAACTAAGGAAGGTCGACTAATTCGATCAGCATTTATATCAAAAAGTAAAAATTGCCTAATCTCTGCAGATTATAGTCAGATTGAATTGAGAATCCTTGCACACATTGCTGATATTGCGTCACTAAAAAAAGCCTTCTCAGATGACCTAGATATCCATGCAATCACAGCATCAGAAATATTTAATATTCCATTAGAAAATATGGACTCCGAAACCAGACAAAAAGCAAAAGCTATAAATTTTGGTATAATATATGGAATTTCAGCATTTGGTCTCGCAAATCAATTGTCTATATCAAGAGTAGAATCACAAAAATATATCGAAAGTTATTTCAAAAAGTTCCCTGGAATTCAAGATTATATGGATAAAACAAAAGAATATGCTCATAAATTTGGATTTGTAGAAACAATATTTGGCAGGAAATGCCATTATCAAGATATTAATTCAAAAAATCATGCTATTCGATCTTTTACAGAAAGAGCGGCGATTAATGCGCCCATCCAAGGGTCAGCGGCAGATATAATTAGAAGAGCCATGATTAATATAAATAATGTTTTTCTAGATAAAAATATTAATACAAAAATGCTTTTGTCGGTTCATGATGAATTAATCTTTGAATGCCCTGATAACGAAGCAGAAGAAGTAAAAGAATTAATAAAATATACAATGGAAGCTGCAGCAGAACCGATAATAAAATTATCAGTTCCAATTAAAGTTGATATAAAAGTATCAACTAATTGGGATGAAGCTCACTAAGAAGAGTCTACCCACTACTTACAAAGACGAAGGACCAGAAGAAATAACAGATTTATCAACGGAATCCTCAAATTTCTTAAAATTCTTATTAAACATTGCTACCAGATCCTTGGAATAAGAATCAAAAGAATCTTTGTCAGCCCATGTCTCCTTTGGATTTAGATAACTTGAATCACCATTTATAGAAACAGGAACATCAAATCCAAAATATTGATCCTTTCTCATCTCCACGGTATCCAAATTTCCTGATAATGCAGCTTTAAGTAAACTGCGAGTTAATGCAATTGGCATCCTAGTACCAACACCAGCAGGTCCGCCACTCCATCCAGTATTGATAAGCCAAAAATTAACTTTATATTTTTCCATCTTTTGTTTCAGGAGATCTCCATATACTTTTGGATGTCTTGGCAAGAATGGTGCTGCGAAACAAGTAGAAAATGTAGCTACTGGATCTATAACACCTTTTTCAGTGCCTGCAACTTTAGCTGTATACCCAGATAGGAAATGATATACCGCTTCGTCTGGAGATAGACGAGCAATTGGTGGAATGACACCAAAAGCATCACAGGTTAATAATATGACAGTTTTTGGGTGCCCTGCAACACCACTTTTTGAAACATTTCCAACAAAACTCATGGGGAAAGCAGCTCTAGTATTCTCAGTTAACGATCCATCATTAAAATTTAATTCCCTAGTATTCTCATCAACTACTACATTCTCCAAAACAGAACTAAATTGTCTAACCGCATTATAGATTTGAGGTTCAGCTTGTTTAGATAAATTAATAGCTTTTGCGTATGACCCGTCCTCAAAATTAAATATCCCATCATCAGTCCAACCGTGTTCATCGTCGCCGACCAATACCCTACTTGGATCAGCTGAAAGTGTAGTTTTCCCTGTGCCTGATAAACCAAAAAATAAAGCCGAATCACTTCCATCACTTTTACTATTAGCAGAACAATGCATTGGGAATATACCTTTTGCAGGCAGAGTATAATTTAAATAAGTAAAAACAGATTTTTTAATTTCACCTGCATAATAGGTGCCTGCAATTAAAATTTTTCCATCTAGAAAATCACAAGCTATTGTAGTTTCTGTCCTAACCCCATACTTTTCTGGATCTGTGTCAAAGCTTGGCAAATCGATAATAGTAAGATCAGGGATAAAACCATCCAATTCATTTCTTGGAGGTAATATTAAAAGATGTTGAATAAATAATGCTTGCCATGCAAATTCTGTAATAACACGTACTTTAATTCTTTCATTCAAATCAGCCCCAGCATATAAATCCTGAATAAATAACTCTTTGCCTGCCATATGCTCATACATATCAGAGTCTAATAATTCAAATTTTTCTCTTGTAATCTTAGCATTATTATCCCACCAAATTTCGTTTTCTGTATTGGAATCACAAATAATATGCTTATCTTTTGGAGACCTCCCTGTATGTTGTCCGGTTTCAACAGAAAAAGATCCGTCTACAGTCAACACACCTTCTTCTTTCATTGAAGCTAGCTGAATTAACTCAGCTGCTGAGTTATTTGTATATATTTTGCTAACCTTTGGGTTAATATCTACAGAATTCACTGTCAGTCTCCCTAAAATATGAATTTAAATAATATTTGCCATTAGTCTTAATTTTAACATAATGGGACTATATATATATATTAATCTAATAACTAGCAATAAATTGGATTATCTAATGATAAAAATTGCACTGGTAGATGACGATAAAAATATACTTGTATCATTGAAAATGATATTAGAATCAGAAGGTTATACTATTCATACTTACCCAGATGGTATCGCTGCACTGAAGGGAATCAAAAATAACTCTGTTGATATAGTTCTTCTGGACATTAAAATGCCTAGAATGAATGGGATGGAACTATTCAGAAAATTAAGAGAATTTAATAATGTACCGGTAATTTTTCTTACATCAAAAGATGATGAATTAGATGAAATTTTTGGTTTTAAAATGGGAGCGGATGACTATATCCGCAAACCTTTCTCACAAAAGGTTTTGTTAGAGAGGATAAAAGCTGTCTTAAGAAGAGTTGATTTTAACAAAACTTTTAAACCTTCCCTGGAAGAAGACGGTACTATACAGTGCGGATCTCTTGTTCTTAGCTCCAAATTACATACATGTCTTTGGGAAGGGAATAATATTTCCCTCACATCAACTGAGTTCCTCTTAATGAGATCTTTATTAAATAGGCCTGGTGTAGTAAAATCTAGGGACCAATTAATGGACGAGGCATATAAAGAGAACGTATATCTAGACGATAGAACAATTGATAGCCATATTAAAAGAATTAGAAAAAAATTTAAACTCTTAAATTCTGATTTTACTGCCATAGAAACAATCTATGGAGTAGGTTACAAAATAAAAATAGATGAACAATAAATATTATTTTCTATCATTGACCGTTTAAAAAATAAGTATATTTTTTATAAAAAGGCTCTCAAGTGGAATCAGTACCAATTTACAATAAATTATTTTCTAGCCTTACAAAAAGGATAATAACCCTAAATCTTTTCGCTCTAATAATATTATTGTGCGGGATTTTATACACAAATCAATTCAAGGAGGGTCTCATAGAAGCAAAAATAGAAAGTTTGCTTACTCAAGGACAAATCATAGCAGGAGCTATATCAACAAGCGCTTCAGTCTCATCAAAAATTAGTTATTATTATTTAGATGAAGATATCAGAGATATGAGCTCAAAGGTTATAAAATATACAACTTATCAAATTGATCCAGAGCTAGCCCTGCCAATTATTACCAAGCTAATTGATCCAAATAGGATGCGTACAATAATACACAATGATAAAAAAGAAATAATATTAGATTCAATAAATTTATTTACAAAAGGTCAGATAAAAAAATATGACGTGCCTTTAATTGAAAATAATTCAATTTATTACAAAATATACAATAGCATTAAAAAAGTAAACTTATTTAGAGAACTAAACCCTAGCATTAACTCTAATGATCATTACGATTCTGTTTTTAATGCTTTAAATGGAAAGCTAGTATCATTAGTAAGCAAAAATGAAACTAACGAATCAGTTGTAATAGTTGCAGTACCAATAAAAAAATTTCAATCAACACTAGGGATCCTCGTCTTAACAACTCAGGGAGGGGGTATAGATAATATTGTTAACTCTGAGAGGAAAGCTATATTCGGAGTCTTTTTAGTTGCAGCTTTTGTAACGATTATTCTCTCTTTAATCTTATCTCATACTATTGGAAAACCAGTTCGACAATTAGCATCTGCTGCAGATAATGTTAAAAAAGATATTAGCTACAGGAAAGACATACCAGATTTTTCGCAAAGAAACGATGAGATAGGAGATTTATCAATTGCATTAAAAGAAATGACCAAAAGTTTATACGATAGGATTGAAGCCATTGAAAATTTTTCTGCCGACGTTTCTCATGAACTTAAAAATCCTTTAACATCCCTACGCAGTGCTATTGAAGCATTCAAAATTGTAAAGAATGGGAATGAAAGAAAAAAACTAATTAACGTAATTCAATCTGACATTGACAGAATAGATAGATTAATTACAGATATATCCGCCGCTTCTAGATTAGATGCAGAATTATCTTTAGAGCATAGAGCTCCATTCAATTTAGTAAAGTTAATAAGGTATTTGGTAGAAGTTGAAAAGAATAAAAATCAATACGAACAAATCCATCTGTATTTATCTATAGACGAACCAGAAGAAAAAATGATTATTAACGGTCATGAGGAAAGGATGCGTCAAGTTTTTGTGAATTTATTTGATAACGCAAAGTCTTTCTCTAGAAAAAATGACCCAGTTGTGATAAAAGTAAGCAACAATAAAGAATTTATAAAAATATCAGTACAAGACAATGGCCCCGGCATAAAGGGTTCTGATATAAATAAAATATTTGATAGATTTTATACAGATAGACCGGATGATAAAATATTTGGAACACACTCTGGCCTTGGTTTATCAATAGCTAAGCAAATTATAAAATCACATGGTGGAGATATAACTGTTTTAAATAACTCTACTTTGGAGAAAGACAAAAGGGGAGCTGTATTTAAAATCACAATAAAAAGACACTTAATAAAATAAAAGGACTAGCTTATGATTGGTATAGTTATAGTATCACACGGTAATCTCGCAGCAGAATCACTAAAAATTCTAGAACATATCGTTGGAGAACAAAAAAATATTGAAACAATATCCATACAATCAAATGATTCCATTAACGAAAGAAGATCTGATCTTTTAAAATCAATTGAGAGTGTTGATACTGGGAATGGTGTAATAATTTTATCCGATATGTTTGGAGGGACACCCTCTAATTTAGCAATATCCGCACTAAAAAAATCAAAAATCGAAGTCATTGCAGGTTTTAATTTACCAATGCTTGTTACACTAGCAAGCGAAAGAGAGAGAAATACTTTAGATACTGCAGTTAGGAATGCTCAAGACGCAGGTAGAAAATACATAACAATTGCAAGCCAGGTTCTTGATGAAGAATAAACAACTTAAAAAAACAGTTCAGATAATCAATGAAAAGGGTTTGCACGCTAGGGCTTCTGCAGAATTTGTAAAAATTGCATCAAAATATCAATGCATTATAGAAGTTTGCAAAAACAATGAAACCGTGCTAGGCACATCAATTATGGAATTATTAATGTTAGGCGCTAGTAAGGGTTCTTATATTACCATAAAAGCAAAAGGAGAAGATGCCGAAGAGGCATTAAAGGATCTTGTAAAACTTATTGGGCATTGCTTTAATGAGCAAGAATAAATTAATTGTTAAATAAATTTACAATCTATTCAGTTGTAAAAAATACTATCAAGAGAGATACGATGGCACAAAAAATTGATTATATAGTTCGTGATATAGATCTAGCAGATTTTGGACGAAAAGAAATGGATATAGCTGAAATTGAAATGCCTGGCTTAATGTCCATAAGAAAAGAATTTTCAGATTCTAAACCTCTAAAAGGCGCGAGAATTGCAGGCTGTTTGCATATGACCATTCAAACTGCTGTATTAATTGAAACATTAGCAGAACTTGGGGCTGATATCCGTTGGGCATCTTGTAATATATTTTCTACCCAAGACCATGCTGCTGCAGCAATTGCAAAAAAAAATATACCTGTATTTGCATTTAAAGACGAAACTTTAGAAGAGTATTGGCATTATGTAGATAAGATATTTGATTGGCCTGATGAGAATGGTCCCAATATGATACTTGATGACGGAGGGGATGCAACAATCTACGTAATTTTAGGGGCTGACGCTGAGCAAAACATCCACGTAATAGATAATCCAAAGAATGAAGAGGAGGTAGTGCTGTTTGCTCAAATAAAGAAAAGGTTAGAACAATCTCCTGGCTGGTTTAAAAGGATACTTAAAAATATAAAAGGTGTGACGGAGGAGACTACCACAGGAGTTAATCGTCTTCATCAAATGAATGAGGATGGTAGGCTGCCTTTTGCTGCCATCGACGTCAATAATTCTGTTACAAAATCAAAATTTGATAATTTATATGGTTGTCGCGAAAGCCTGGTTGATGGAATAAGAAGAGCCACAGATGTAATGATTGCTGGGAAAACAGTTGTCGTAGCTGGCTACGGGGACGTTGGAAAAGGATCTTCAGAAGCATTAAGAGCATCGGGGGCAAGAGTCCTCATCACTGAAATTGATCCTATCTGTGCCCTACAGGCAGCGCTTGAAGGCTTTGAAGTCGTTACAATGGAAGATGCCGTGGAAAAGGCGGACATATTCGTTACAGCTACAGGAAATAAAGATATTATTACACTTAATCACATGAGAAAGATGAAAGACAGGGCTATAGTATGCAACATTGGACACTTTGATGCAGAAATTCAAATATCTCACTTAAAAAATTTGAAGTGGAATAATATAAAACCACAAGTAGATGAAATTGAATTCCCAGATGGTAAAAAAATAATAGTCCTAGCAGAGGGTAGACTTGTTAATCTTGGTTGTGCGACTGGCCATCCTAGCTTTATAATGAGCGCTTCCTTTACAAACCAAGTTCTTGCGCAAATGGAATTGTGGAATAAATCAAGTCAATACAAAATTGATGTCCACATGTTACCAAAATTACTTGACGAAAAAGTTGCTTCTTTACACCTAGAAAAATTAGGAGTAAAATTATCCAAGCTAACTGAAGAACAAAGTGATTATCTTGGCATTTTAGAGGATGGCCCCTACAAACCAGATCATTATAGATACTGACTTATCCATAAAAATTTCTATTTTTAATTACCGACATTATTAGAAATGAATGTAAGCTTTATAAGATTTAGTGATACATTGTATTTCGTAAATATAAATGATTATTTCAATTATAAAGTGTTAGTAACATGCTAGAATCTATTCATTTAAGTAATTCAATAAATGGAGGGAATTTAATATTTCTTATTCTCTCTATATCCTTGATTATCTCACTATCAATAATTATTATATGCTTTTATTTCTATAACACAAAGCCAATTAATAAGAGAAAGATCACGATAGCTATTAAACGTAAATATAAAGAACTAAACTCCTGCCTCATAAAAACATTTAACTGTATTAAAAATTTAAGATTTCCAACAATAGAATTTAATTTAATTTTTTTTATATGGAATATATTCGTAATTAAAAAAAATTTAGACAGCCTTCCCTTAATTATGTGGGTTGCAGATAAAGACAATAAACTAATCGCAATTAATAAAACGTATGCAAAAATATTAAATATAAAAGATAAAAGATATATTATTAAAAATAATATTCAAATAATACAAAAGAATGAATTGAGCGCAATAACAACTGAAAAAATTAGATTAAAAACCGTAGTTAACGGATCAAGATATATTTACGAAGTTACAAAATTTATTAGGTATAATAAAAATTGCTATATAGCCATAGATGTAACCAATCGCGAAGATCAATTTGAAATACTAAACAAACAAGTATTAGCGCACCAACACTTACTTGATAAAATTACAACAGCTGTAGCAATTTTTTCACAAGAAAAAAAAATAAATTTTTATAATGAGGCCTATGTAAAACTATGGAGAATAAATGAAGAATGGCTTCAAAGTAATCCTTCGGATATAGAAATACTCGATTATTTGCGTAATAAGAATCAAATACCAGACCAAATTGATTATAAAAAATGGAGATCAGATTACCTCAAAATTTATGAATTTGATACTAATTCTGAAGAATGGTGGCATACCCCTGACGGCAAGTCAATTAGGTTGCTAAAGCAACCAAACCCTATTGGAGGAGTTACTTATCTATACGAAGACTTAACAGAAAAATTAAATCTACAGAGTGATTACAATACATTATATACCATACAGAAGCAGACGATAGAAAATTTATATGAAGGCATAGCCTTATTCGGAACAGATGGTAAATTAAAACTATACAATCCCTCGTTTGCTAAATTATGGAATCTAGAAATAAATTATTTAGATGAAGGACCTCATATAGAAAGTATTATAAATATCCTAGAAGAAAACGGAGTTAACAAAGACTTATGGTCTAACATATACAATAATATTATTTCTTCAGAAAATGATAGGGTAGCAATTACCGGAGAAATTAAAGTAAAAAACGATAAAACCATAAACTATAGGAGCGTAATTTTGCCAGATAGTGCCGTTCTTTATAGCTTCAATGATATTACGGATAAAACTAAAGTAGAGGATGCCTTAAGGGAAAAGAATAAAGCATTAATTGATGCAGGTAATATTAAGAATACATTCATGGGCCATATCTCCTATGAACTTAGAGCTCCTTTAACAAATATAATAGGTTTTTCAGAAATACTCAGTAATCAAAATTTTGGTAAAATAAATAAGAAGCAGGCTGATTATCTAAATGATATTCAAATTTCAAGTAAAGAATTACATTCACTAATTGATGATATACTTGACCTAACTGCAATTGATTCAGGGGGATTAAAATTAAATTATGAAAATATTAAAATTCAAGAATCATTGGACATAATTAAATCAGATATTCATTCTACGTTAGGCTTTAACAATATTAAAATTATTTTTGATATAGACAACCCTATTCAAGAAATAGAAATGGACAAATATTGCTTCCAAAAAATAATTAGGAATTTACTTACTACTACGATAAATAGCTCACCTCCAAATAATAAAATTGAATTAAAAATCTATAAGAAAAATAACCATATTGAAATAGTTACTTACGATCAATGGCAAGGGATAGCTACAATAATAAATCCAATATCTACAAAAACTGATAATAATGAATTCACAGCAACAGGAATTGGGTTGTCAATAATTAAAAGATTTGTTGAGATTCATAATGGAGAGATATCTATTATAAATAATAACAACAATGATTTTGGAGTTAGAATTAGATTGCCAATTAAAAGACAAAATAATTTATAAATACAATTGATATGAAAAATAAATTTTTAATAAATAGTCTAAAAGACACAGAGGCGCTTGCAAAAGAGGTATCATTAATCCTACAAAAAGGAGACTTTATATCACTCATTGGTGAATTGGGTTCAGGAAAGACAACTCTAACTAAATATATTGTAAATAGCGTTTGCGAACATAATCAAGAGGTAACTAGCCCGACATTTAATCTATCACAAACCTATCCAACACAAAGATGCCCTATAACACATTATGATTTATATAGAATAGAGGATTACGCAGATCTTGAAGAAATTGGTTTTAACGAAGCGTTAGAAGAAGGCGTCGTAATCATAGAGTGGGCAGAAAAATTCTCAGATGAACTGCCTAAAGATAGACTTCAAATTAAAATAGAAGATAACGGTCGGAACAAAAGAATTATTCATATAACAGGTTATGGAAGCTGGGAAAAAAGATTAAAAAGAAATATTCATCTAAATAGCTTTATTGCTCAGTGTAATTTAGAAGTAGTAGATAGAAATTGGATGAAGGGCGATGCATCAGAGCGATCTTACCAACGAATCATTACAAATAACAACTCTTATGTTGTAATGAATCATAATCAGAGAAAAAATAAACAAAATCCTACAAAACTAGCAGAGGGTCTCGAAGCCTTTATTTTAATTAATTATCATTTAGAGAACTTGGGTGTCAAAGTTCCTAAAATTATAAAAATAGATAGAAAAAATTCTTTCTTACTATTAGAAGACTTAGGAAATATTCAATATAGTCAAATAGATTTAAGCGGCAATGATACTTTTGATTACTACCTTCCTGCTGTGGAATCGTTAGTTTTGATCCAGAATTTTTATCCAAAGAAAAGCTTAGAACACGATGGGATGAAACATATATTAAATTCATATGATAATAATATTTATTTAGAAGAAGTGAAATTATTAACCAACTGGTATTGGCCTTATAAAAAAAGCACTTTATGCAAAGCTAATGCTTACAATGAATATATTTCTATTTGGTTAGCACTTATCAGTAAAATTTCACAATCTTCATCCTTAACTCTTCGGGATTTTCATTCACCGAATTTACTTTGGGTAGACAATGAAAAAGGATTGAGAAGATGTGGCATTATTGACTTTCAAGATGCTTTGATTGGCCACCCATTATATGATGTAATATCGCTTACTCAAGATGCAAGGATTGATATTAACAAAGAGTTAGAAACGCAAATATTAAATTATTATATCGAGTTAAAGTATTCTGAATCACCAAAAGATCTAAGAGCAGATATAATGCAGGATTACTATATCATTGCCACACAGAGATGTTTTAAAATACTTGGCGTATTTGCAAGGCTTGCGATGTCGAATAATAGCCCGGAATACTTATTGCATATGCCTAGAATTATAGGATACATTGAAAGAAATTTTGAAAATGAAATATTAAGAGATCTTAAAGAATGGTTTGAAAGAAATTTTAAGGAAGAAAAATAATGTTTAAATGCTTTTTCCCAAGACCTTTACTTTTTTTTACATCGGGCACTATTTGGATTTCATTATGTACAATAATCTGGTTTACCTTAGCAAAATCTTTTGGAGAATATATAGGATTTAATTTATCCAAACCAGAAGAACCTGCTATAGGATTAAATCACTTTATAACTACTGAATTTATATTATTTTATATATATTACGCATTATCTACATTGATTTTCTTCTATTCTTGGCTTAAATTTTCACCCCACAAATGGCAATATTGGTCAATTTTAGGATCCTCTTTTATACTATTTGCAACTTACTTTAATGTTCAAGTTATGGTAGCAATAAACAATTGGAGAAGACCTTTCTTTGACTCTGTACAAAGTGCCTTGACGGGTCAGGAAACAGTTTTAGCATCAGATTTATACCAATTAATCTTTATTTTCGCACAAATAGCCTTCTTGTCCCTTACCGTTTTTGTTATAACTAGATTCTTTGTTAGCCATTACATATTTAGATGGAGAACGGCTATGAATTTTTACTACACAGAATATTGGACAAAATTAAGGCATGTAGAAGGCGCTGCACAAAGAGTCCAAGAAGATACAATGCGATTTGCGGGTATAATGGAAGGCCTAGGGGTATCGATAGTTGACTCTATTATGACGCTGATTGCATTTTTACCAGTTTTGTTAGCACTTTCAGAATATGTAAACACAGTACCGATATTTGGTCAAATACCAGCACCTTTAGTCAATGCAGCAATTTTTTGGTCATTATTTGGAACCGTTTTTCTAGCTATAGTTGGGATAAAACTTCCAGGTCTTGAGTTTCGTAACCAAAAAGTCGAAGCCTCATTAAGAAAAGAACTGGTTTATGGTGAAGACAATGAAGATAGAGCAAAACCAGCAACCATTTATGAATTATTTGATAATGTTAGAAAAAATTACTTTAGACTATACTTTCATTATCTATATTTCAATATTGCTAGAAGTTTTTACATTCAGGCTGATAATATTTTTTCTTATTTAATTTTAATTCCAACAATTGTTGCTGGGAAAATTACTTTTGGGATATTACAACAAATATTAACAGCGTTCGGCCAAGTATCTAATTCTTTTCAATATATTGTCAACGCCTGGCCAACCATTATTGAATTAATATCAATATTTAAGCGTCTACATGCATTTGAACAGCAAATTCAAATTGATAATTCTATTAGTATTAAAATTATAAAAAAATTACAAGATTAAATATGAACACCAAGATAAATCAAATAGAGCAGATTTTTATCTTAGCTGCAGGTTATGGTAAAAGGCTATTGCCTTTAACAAAAAATTCTCCAAAACCGTTAATAAAATTAAAAAACAAACCTTTAATAGACCATCTCATAGACCCGTTACATGAAATAAATATCAAAAAAATATTTATTAACACACATTATCTATCAGAGAAATTAACCGAACATTTAAACAAGAGAACAGATTATAAAATATTTATATCCCAAGAAAGAGATGAAATCCTTGATACAGGCGGAGGAATAAAATATGCCCTAGGAGCAAAAACAGATCAACCTATATATGTAATAAATTGTGACGCTATGTTATTTGATAATTATATACCAATGTTGAATAAATTAAAGAAAAGCTTTAATCAGGAGAAAATGGACTTCTTATTAGGAATTTCTACTATTGATGAATCCATTGGTTATAGTGGAATTGGCGATTTTTACTTAACAGAAAATAATATGATTAAGAGGTTTGACAAAAATCAAAATGAAAAACCTTTCGTGAACATAGGAATATCAATTATGCAACCAAAAATTCTTGAACAAATAGAAAAAAGAGTATTTTCATTAAATGAAGCTTGGGATGTTTCTATAAAAAATAATAGATGTTTTGGAATAGAAGGGAATCTAACATGGGTCCATACAGGAACTAAAGATGCTCTAAAAATTGCAGAAAATATGTTATAATATTTTAAAAAAATTAAAGGATTAGCAATGAACTTCGTATTTTACGATTTAGAAACTACAGGCAGAAGTGCAATTTGGGATCAAATAATTCAGGTAGGAGCGATTCTTGTAAATAACAATTTTGAAGAATTGGATAGATATGAGTCTAGATGTTCATTAAGACCCGGACTTATCCCAGAACCAGGAGCCTTAATTGTAAATAAAACAACCCCATTAATGTTAAAGAACTCAAATCTATCGCATTTTAAATTAATTAACGAAATGATGGCTATTTTTAAAAAATGGTCTCCTGCAATATTTATTGGATATAATTCCATAAGCTTTGATGAAGAGTTTGTTAGAAATGCTCTTTTTCAAAATTTAAGACAGCCTTATTTAACTAATACAGAAGGAAACCAAAGAGCTGATGTCCTAGGTATAGCTAGATCCTCAAATTTATATTATCCAAATTGTATTAAAACGCCATTAAGCGAGAAAGGTAACCCCGTCTTTAAGTTAGACAAAATAGCACCCTTAAATGGAATCGAGCACGGTGATGCTCACGATGCTATGGCAGATGTAGAAGCAACAATAGCAATTGCAAAAATAGTTTCAGAAAAAATACCTGAGCTATGGGAGAAAAGCCTTTTGACTTCTTCTAAAAATGAGACAAACCTATTGGTCGAAAAAAGTGATTTTTTCTGCTTTAGTGAATTTTATTATGGAAAAGCATACCCGTATGTAACGAGTTTTATATGCTATCACCCGAAATACCATTACCCTCAATGCTTTGATTTAAAAAATGATCCTGAAGACTTTATTTATTTAAATAAGGACGAGCTAAAGGTAGAGTTAAATAAAAGTCCTAAATTTTTACGCAGTGTAAAAAATAATAAAAATCCAGTTATTATGGACAAAACCTACGCCGAAAATTTTCCATCCTATGAAAAAATAGGATTTAAAATCCTGACAGAAAGAGCTCAGAAGATAAGGTCTAACCCTGAATTTATAAAAAAAATAATAAATATATTATCCGATCAGTCTGAAGATAAGGATTCACAGGTCTCCCAAATAGATATTTTAGCTGAAGAAAGCATTTATTCTGGAGGGTTTGCCTCCTCTATAGACAAACAAAATATGGAAAAATTTTATAATGCTAAATGGGATGAAAAACTTAATATAGCAAATAAATTTTCACAAGAACGTTATATATACTTTGCTAAAAAAATAATCTACGAAGAAAATCCAAACCTTTTACCAAAAGAAGATTATAATCTTATTCACAGAGCTATAGCAGAAAAAATTCTAAGCACTAGTGATGAGAAATGGAATACAATACCAAAGACATATAATGAACTTGACAACCTTAGGGTTAAATATGAAAATAATAATGATATTGAATCCTTAAATCTAATGAATGAAATAAACGAGTTTATAGAGGAAATTGAAATTAAATACCAGTCAGCCTAGTTGACAATAATTGATTAATCTCTAATCTAAAAAATAATTGGAATGAGGAGAAAAAAATGCCTACAAAACAAATAAATGATGAAAATTTTGATACTGAATTATTAAACTCGGATAAGCTTGTCTTGGTAGATTTTTGGGCTGAGTGGTGTGGACCATGCAAGCAAATCGCGCCAATATTAGAAGAAATATCATTGGAATATGCAGATAAAATTCATATTATAAAAATTAATATTGATGAAAATCCAATTACACCAAGCAAATATGGCATAAGAGGTATCCCGACTTTATTATTATTTAAAAAATTGGAATTAGTATCTACAAAAGTTGGATCCTATCCAAAAAGCAAGATAGTTGAATGGATTGAAGAAACGATTTAAATTTATAATTATCGACCAGTTTCTTTCTGCACCTTAAGAACATGACCTGCCAAATATAATGATCCAACAATCAATATTCTAACTTTATTTTTATTATCTACTTTTATTGCCTGCTTTATATCTTGCGCAATAGATGCTTTTATTCCCAAATCACAGGCATTTATCTCTATTGATCTCGCGTCTTGGGCATTATTTTGATCTGGAATATTTATAGCTACTACCTTATTACAAATGCCAGAAAAATGACTTAAAAACGATTTGCTATCCTTACTTTGCATCATACCAACTATCATAATGAGCGGCATTGGATTTCTGTCGTTGAGATTTTTCATAGCCTTCGATATCACCTTCGCAGCAGATGTATTGTGGCCACCATCAAGCCATAACTCTGATCCTTCTAACATAAATTTATTTAAACTTCCGTTTTCTAGACGTTCTAATCTTGCTGGCCATTCAACGTTCAGCATACCTTCTGCTATATATCTTTTATCTGTAGTCCTTTTAGAGGCATTCCTTAACGCAGCGATCGCAGTACCAGCATTTATAACTTGATGATCACCTTCCAGTGCAGGCATTGGCAAATCTAGTAAACCATAACCATCCTCATAGATTAAATTACCATTCTGTTCATAAGCTATAAAATCTGTCCCCCATTTAATTAATGAAGATTTTAATTCATGAGCTCTTTCTTCTATCACAAGATGGGCATCTGTTTCTTGAGGCCCAATTATTGCAGGCACACCTTTCTTTAATATACCAGCCTTTTCAAATGCTATTTCTTTAATTGATTTCCCTAGAAAATCTTGATGGTCAATGCTTATGGGCGTTATTATTGTAATAAGTGGCTTATCAATAATATTCGTTGCATCCAACCTACCGCCTAATCCAGTTTCAAGTAAAAGGTAATCAGATCCTGTTCTAGAAAAATGCAAAAAAGCTGCTACCGTCGTAATCTCAAAAATTGTTATTGGTGATTTATTGTTCATTTTCTCACATTCAAGAAGAATGTCTTGTAGGTCTTCGTTAGAAATAGGTACCTGCTTTCCATTAGTACCTATTTTAATTCTCTCATTAAATTCCACAAGATGTGGCGATGTATAGCAATCTACTTTCTCCCCAGCGGCGCTTAATGACGCAGCTAGGTAGGCAATAGTAGAACCCTTACCATTAGTACCTGCAACATGAATTATATTCTTTATATTTTTTTCTGGATTACCTAATTTTTTAGTTAGACTTACAATTCTATCTAGAGACAAGTCAATTAATTGTGGGTGCAAAAGAATAAAACGCTGAAGTATTGAATTAATATTTTCAATAGACATTTTATTTCTCTCTAAATGGAATTTTTATAATTAATTTCTTCTATTGTTTTTGTAGGTTTAAATGACTGAATATTGTTATTAATTTATCTCGTAATTCATGCCTGTGCACAACCATATCAATCATACCGTGTTCCAATAAATATTCCGCTCTTTGGAATCCCTCTGGTAATTTCTCTTTTATTGTTTGTTCTATCACTCTTGGGCCAGCAAAGCCAATCAATGCGCCCGGTTCTGCAATGTGCACATCTCCAAGCATAGCATAGGAAGCCGTAACACCACCTGTTGTAGGATTAGTTAAAACAACAACATATGGCAAACCCGCTTCGTTTAGCTGTTGAACTGCTACTGTAGTTCTTGGCATTTGCATAAGCGATAGTATTCCTTCTTGCATACGAGCACCTCCCGCGGCAGAAAATAAGACTACAGGAATTTTATTCTTCACAGCAGTTGACATTGCGTTAATTATTGCTTCACCCGCTGCCATCCCAAGAGAACCTCCCATGAATGCAAAATCTTGTACAATAGAAATGGTAGGACGGTCGTTCAATAGGCCTTTAGCAATTATTACGGCATCATCCATACCAGTTTTTTTTCGCGCGTCTTTTAATCGATCAATATATCTTTTTTCGTCTTTAAATTTTAATGGATCTAATTTAATTTCTTTTGTTTCTATTAACTCAAAATTTCCATTATCATAAAAAAACTCTAATCTTTTTTTTGCTGGTATCTTCATATGATACTCTGATCCTGGCATAACCCATTGATTTTCTTCTAAATCGCTATGAAAAACCATTTGCCCAGTTTCAGGACACTTTATCCATAAATTATTCGGAGTATCTCTTTTTGATAAAATCCCCTTTATTTTTGGTCGAACTACGTTATTTATCCAATTCATTTTCTTATTTTTCTTACTTCTAAAATTATTTAAAAAAAATCTATAAACCTTTTCCCAATTCAATAACTTTGTCTAGGACGTCTTTGATAATAGAGGCGTCAGTTTTATCCTCGTTATTCATCAAACTTACCAATGCTGAACCAACAATTACAGCATCCGCGATCTTTGACATATCTTCAACATTTTGTTTTGTTTTTACACCAAAACCAATAGCGATAGGAAGATCTGTATTATTCTTTATTCTTATAATTGCATCTTTTACCTTATTTATATTCGGTGTAGCTGTACCTGTTATACCTGATATTGAGACATAATATAAAAATCCAGAGGTATTTTTTAAAACACTACCTAGTCTTTTTTCATCTGTTGTTGGAGTTGCTAGCCTTATGAAAGAAATACCCATTTCTATAGCTTTAAGGCAAAGTTCGTCATCTTCTTCTGGTGGCAAATCAACAATAATCAAGCCATCAACACCTACTCTAAACGCATCTTCTAGAAATTGATCGTTACCGTACGCATAGATTGGATTGTAATAACCCATTAATATAATCGGTGTTTCTTGATTAGTTTCACGAAATTCTCTGACTAATTCAAGTGTCTTGATCATATTTTGGCCAGATTTCAGAGCCCTTAATGATGAAGCCTGTATTGCTGGCCCATCAGCCATCGGATCCGTAAATGGCATACCAAGCTCTATCATGTTAGCTCCCGCTGATGGCAATCTCTTTAGTATTTCTAACGATGTCTTATAGTTTGGATCTCCTGCAGTTATAAATGTAACCAAGCCTTTTTTATTCTTGGCTTTTAAAATATCAAAGCATTTATCAATTCTTGTTTTTATCATTGTTATATTGCCATATTTAAATGTTCAGCAATTGCAAAAATATCCTTATCTCCTCGTCCACAAAGATTAACAATAATAAGCTTATCTCGTGACATTTCTGGAGCTATTTTTATTAAATGCGCTATTGCATGTGATGGTTCTAAAGCAGGTATTATACCCTCTAATCTAGTGCATACTTTAAAAGCCTCGAGAGCCTCTTGGTCAGTAATTGCTACATATTGAACTCTACCAATATCTTTTAACCAAGCATGCTCAGGACCAATCCCAGGATAATCTAATCCCGCAGATATAGAATGTCCTTCGGTAATTTGTCCATCTGAATTTTGAAGTAAATAAGTTCTATTACCATGAAGCACTCCCGGCTTTCCTGCCGTAAGGCTTGCGCAGTGCTCTTCTGTTTCAACCCCTTTACCGCCAGCTTCCACTCCTATCATTTCAACGCTTACATCATCTAAAAATGGATAAAAAAGACCCATAGCGTTAGAACCACCCCCAATGCATGCCATTAGATAGTCAGGTAACCTGCCTTCCGCACTAAGGATTTGTTCTTTTGCTTCGGTCCCAATCACAGATTGAAAATCTCTTACCATGGCTGGATAAGGATGAGGTCCAGCAACAGTTCCTATAATATAAAAAGTGTCATCAACATTCGTTACCCAATCTCTCAATGCTTCATTCATAGCATCTTTTAAGGTCCCCGTTCCTGATGTAACAGGAATAACTTCAGCACCCAACAACTTCATTCTAAATAAATTTGGTTTTTGTCTCTCTATATCAGTTGCACCCATATATATCACGCAAGGCAAGCCAAATCTAGCGGCAACCGTAGCGACAGCTACTCCATGCTGCCCAGCACCTGTCTCAGCAATGATACGCTTTTTACCCATTCTTCTCGCCAATAGAATCTGTCCAAGACAATTATTTATCTTGTGACTACCGGTATGATTTAATTCATCACGCTTAAAATATATCTTTGCACCGCCTAAGTGTTCGGTTAACCTTTCCGCATAATATAATGGACTTGGTCTTCCTGCATATTTTGAATTTAATTCATTCAATTCTTCAAGGAATTCAATGTCTTCTTTAGCTTTATTGTAGGATTTTTCAAGTTCTAAAATTAATGGCATGAGAGTTTCAGCAACAAATCTTCCTCCAAATATTCCAAACCTACCATTTTCATCAGGTCCAGATTTATATGAATTTTTTTGTTCATTATCCATGAGAAAATTCCTTCATAGTGTTATTGCCTTGCATGCTTAACAAATTTATTAATTAGATCAATATCTTTTATTCCACTTTCACTCTCTACACCAGATGAAACGTCAACAAAATTAGCTCCTGATACTTCTATTGCCTTTTTAATATTATCTGGATTAAGACCTCCTGATAAAATCCAAGGTATATTAGTAGTATAATTTTTTAAGATTTTCCAATCAAAACTAGTCCCATTGCCACCTGGACGACGTGAATTTAACGGCGGCTCTGCATCAAACAAAAATTTACTTACACTTTTTTTGTATAAGTGACAATTTTCAATACTTTTTAGATTTTTAACAGAAAAAGCTTTAATAATATCAAAATTATAAACATTCTTTATTTCTGCAGTTCTTTCTGGGGTTTCTTGGCCATGTAATTGAATTATATTTATACCAACTTCATTAATTATTTTTTTTAAATAATCATCTGTTGGGTTAACCAATAATGCGACAGAACTAATATTATTTGGCACGATAGTAAATAATTTTTTTGCTAAACTAAAATCTAGATTTCTTGGGCTATCTTCATAAAATACAAAACCTAACATATCTACGGCATTCTCAACGGAAGATTCAATGGCATATTGCTCTTTTAAACCGCATATTTTTATACCAATCTTGTATTTCATATATTCATATCTTCACGAATTCCTATTACCGCTTTTAACGGATCCTCCGAAGCAGTTATAGGTCTACCAATTACAATTATATCAGCTCCGTTATTTATTGCTTGATGTGGTGTCATAAATCTTTTTTGATCATTGGCATCAGAACCCTTTGGTCTAATTCCAGGAACAATAGTAATGAAATCGTTACCGCAAATTTCTTTAATGCTAGCAGCCTCAAAAGGACTACAAACTACTCCATCTAATCCTGAATTTTTTGCAAGCTCAGCTAATCTCAAGGCTTGATCATTACTATCGCCATTTACACCAATTTTTATTAAATCATCGCTATCTAAGCTTGTTAACACTGTAACACCAATTAGCAAAGGCTTGTGACCAGAGCTATCAGATATTGCCTCTACGGCGGATTTCATCATCTTTTCTCCACCACTAGCATGGATATTTAATATCGCTGGTTTTAATGGTAATAAGGCTTTTATTGCAGAATGAACCGTATTAGGAATATCATGTAATTTTAAATCTAAAAAAATTGGAATTCCAATTTCTTCCAATTGTCTATAACCTTCTATACCGATAGAATAATAGGCTTCTAGGCCAATTTTTATTCCATCTATGTGGCCTTTAACTGTATTAACCAGACTTACTGCTAGCGATAAATCTTTTGTGTCCAATGCACAAAATAATGATTTTTTTTTATTGAATATCAAGTGAATTATTCCTAAATAATTATTTGCAATTAATCAATATTATTCATACGACTCTTTAAATCTTTTCCTGCTTTGTAAGAGATTACAACTTTTTTAGGTACATTAACTAGTTCACCTGATTTTGGATTTCTACCAACCCTTGCTTCTCTTTTTTTTAATGAAAATGCACCAAATCCTCTTAATTCAACACGATTTCCTTCGGCCAATGCCTCTGATATTGTCAAATAGAAAGTGTTAACAATCCTTTCTATGTCGCCATGATATAAATGCGGGTATTCTTCTGATAATTGTTTTATCAATTCCGATCTAATCATTAATCCTCCATAGCATAAAATTTAATTAACAGGATTCCAAAGAGACAATAAACCATCGAGTCCCTCTTCGGTAATTGTATTTTGAAATATACTATAATTTTTTAGTTCTATTCCAAATAATGAAAAAACTTTAGATGCAAATCTTGGTATAATTTTAATATCTTTATCTAAATGTGCATCCCACTCAACTACATTCAACTCTTTACTCATACCTTTTATGTTTACAAGCCAATTAATCGCTTCTTCTTCGCCTCCAACAATATCAATTAATCCATTATTTAGCGCTTGTCTACCTGAATATACTCTACCGTCCGATATATTTCTTGCTTTTTTGATGTTCATTTTCCGTCTTTCAGAAACAAGAGTAACAAACCATTCATAAGAATCGTCGATAAGACTTTGGGTTACTTGTATTGTTTCTATTGACGCCGGTCCTATAAAGTCTGGTTCCGCTTTCAATTCTCCACTCTTTACTGTGTTCACTTCAATTCCAAGTTTTTTTAAACCCTCATCTATCCTTACCCATTGTAAAAGAACACCGATAGATCCCGTAACGGTATTTCCTCTAGCTACAATATAATCAGCACCTAGTGCAGCAATATATCCTCCAGAGGTCGCCATGGTATTCATAACTGCAACCAAAGGTTTCTCTTTTCCCAGTTTTCTTAATTCATCGTATAGGATTTCTGCACCAACTGTAGTACCACCGGGACTATCAATATACATAATTACTGCAGAAACATTATTACTTTCACGTATTTTTCTTAACAGGTTAACTGTTTCTTTATTACCAGTAATTAGACCCTTGATTTCTATAGAAGCGATATGACTATTGTATGTATTTTGAAAATTTTTTTCTTTTGCAAAGAAAATGCTAACTATAGCTAATAATAAGATAAACGAAAAAATACGCCAAAGAAATAATCTTCTTCTAATACTTTTTCGTTCAACCATAAAATCTGGATCGATTGAAGCCATAGTCCAATATCCATTTCATAAAATTATTTATCAATCTGAATCTTTAGAAGACTTAGCTTTTGTAACTTTTTTCTTAACTTCCGTCGGTTCGGCCTCATCTTTAATTTCAGAATCAACTTTTTTAACACTCTTCTTAGGTTTTTTCTCTGATTCTTCTTTTACTTCTATTTCTTTGCTTCCACGATTAAGAGCTTCTCCAAGAATATCCCCAAGTGATGCTCCTGAATCTGCAGAACCATATTGTTGAACAGCTTCTTTCTCCTCTGCAATTTGTAAAGCTTTGATTGAGAGAGTGACTTTATTGCCTTTCGGATCAACCTGTATTATACGAGCATCGACCATCTCACCTACTGCAAATCTTTCTGGTCTTTGTTCTGATTTATCTACTGATAAATCTGATCTTCTAATTGATGCTGCGGTTCCATTTTCACCAATAGTCACATCAATGCCACCTTCTCTGACTGATACAATATGACAAGTAACTACTGAACCTTTTTTCAAATCATTAGTTTTTACACGAGTATCTTTAACTAATTGCTTCACACCCAAACTAATTCTTTCTTTTTCAATATCAATATCAAGAATTTTGGCCTCTATAACTTGGCCTTTTTTATAATTCTCCATTGCTATTTCAGGCTTTTCATTCCAATCAAGGTCAGAAGTATGAACCATACCGTCAACGTCTCCGTCTAATCCAATAAATAAACCAAACTCTGTTGAATTTTTTACTTCCCCAGAAATAATAGAGCCCACAGGATTATTTTCAGCAAACGTGGACCAAGGATTATCAATACATTGTTTCATACCCAAAGAGATACGTCTCTTCGGCACATCTATTTCTAGAATTGCTACTTCTGTTTCTTGTGAACTTGAAACAATCTTTCCTGGATGTACATTTTTTTTTGTCCAACTCATTTCTGAAACGTGAGCTAAGCCCTCAACGCCTGGCTCTAATTCTACAAAAGCACCGTAATCAGTAATATTTGTTACAATACCCTTAAATTTAGAATTAATCGGATATCTTATGTGAATATTTTCCCAAGGATCTTCTTCTAATTGTTTCATTCCGAGGCTAACACGTTTAGTTTCTGGGTTAATTTTTACAATTTGCACTTTAACTGTCTGACCTAGTTTTAATAAATCACTAGGATGACTAACTCTTCTCCATGATATATCTGTAACGTGAAGAAGTCCGTCAATTCCTCCTAAATCAATGAAAGCTCCATAATCAGTAATATTTTTAACAATACCTTCAACAGTTTGGCCTTCTGCAAGATTATCTACAAGCTCTGTCCTTTGTTCTGCACGTGTTTCTTCAAGAACAGCTCTCCTTGAGACAACTATATTCCCTCTTTTTTTGTCCATCTTTAGTATCAAAAAAGGTTGAGATACATTTAACATTGATCCTATATCTCTTATAGGCCTTACATCAACCTGGCTACCAGGAAGGAATGCAATTGCACCATCGAGCTCAACTGTGAATCCACCTTTTACTCTTCCAGAAATGATACCATCAACTTTTACATTATCGTCATGAAGTTTTTGTAATATATCCCAGCTTTCTTCACGCTTTGCTTTTTCACGACTTAAAACGGCTTCACCGTTTGAATTTTCAACTCTATCTAGAAAGACTTCAATTTCATCACCAACTCCTGGAAGTACTTTATTGGTTGGAGATTTAAATTCTTTCAGAGGAACCCTTCCCTCTGTTTTAAGACCAATATCAACAATAGCAAAATCATTTTCAATAGCTATAACAGTTCCTGTTACAATGCGACCTTCTGCAAGGCTCATTTTACTCATACTCTCATCAAGAAGTAAGGCAAATTCATCAATAGTTGGATTCATTTGGTTTAAAATTTGGTCTTCCATGCAATCTCCTAAACTTTATATTTATTTGTATTTAAATTATTATTTATATGCCCAGCAGCAAAATCAAAAACAGATTTTATACATAAGTTGGAAGTATCGATTATTATTGCGTCATCAGCTATTTTTAACGGCGCAATACTTCTTTCTTTATCTCTTTTATCTCTTGCTTCTATATCATACTTTATTGTTTTTAAATCAATTTTTTCATTATTTTCTTTATATTGTTCAAATCTTCTTTTCGCTCTAACCTCTAACGAAGCTGTTATATAAAACTTTTGATCTGCATTTGGCAGAACAATTGTACCTATATCTCTTCCATCAACGACTGCACCATCTTTAGCAAATTCTCTTTGAAAATCCAATAAAACATTTCTAACACCCTCAAATTGTGCGATTATAGAGGATGCGTTTGTAACTTCTATATTCCTATTATTAAAAACATTTACAGTTTTTAGATCAAGTGATTTAGCTATCCTTATAGCGATTCCTTGGTCATTTAGGTCAACATTCTCACTTAACATAAGAGAGGCAACTGATCTATATAGATTACCAGTATCTAAATAAGGGATTTTGTAGGATTCAGCAAGCTTTTTTCCTAATGTACCTTTTCCACTTGCTGCAGTTCCATCTATTGCTATCACTAAGCTATTACTTTTCATTGTTTTTTATGTTTCCGCCTAAAGTCTTCATAATACCAAAAAACTCAGAAAAACTTGTGTTGATAGAGCTACCATCATCAATCTCTATTGGTTCTTCAGCGCCTAATCCCATAACAATTGAAGCCATTGCTACTCTGTGGTCTAAATTTGTGTCTATTAAACACCCACCTTTTACAGACCCACTATTCCCATATATTACTATATCATCATCAAAGGATTCAAATCTAACTCCTGCCAATTGTAGAATATTTTTTATAGCACTAAATCTATCACTCTCCTTAACCCTTAGCTCACCCAAACCCTTTAATAAAGTTTTTCCTTTGGCGTATGCAGCTGCAATAGAAATTATTAAATACTCATCAATCATAGCTGGTGCAGCTGTGGATGGAATATCGATACCATATAATTGACTATAATTTACTTTTAAATCGACCACTTTCTCGCCGCTATTTTGATATTCTGACAAAAATATAATATCAGCGCCCATTTCAATTAAAAAATCTATAAAAATAGATCTGGTCTTATTTATCATTACATTTTTAATAACAACACTGGAACCCGGAACAATAAGCGCTGCCACTATAATAAAGGCCGCAGAACTTGGATCTCCTGGAACTACAATATTTGTTGGTTTTAACTCTTTGTGACCCCTAATACTTATGCTTTTATGACCTAATTTATTCTTAGTTATTGATATATTAGCTCCAAATATATTCAATAAGTTCTCCGTATGATCTCTAGTCAACACCGGCTCAATTATTGTTGTTTCTCCTCGGATATTTAAAGCTGAGATCATAATTGCAGATTTAATTTGTGCTGATGGTATTTTCATTTCATATTTAATTGGTAATGGAGAGGAAGAACCTTTTACAGTAAATGGTAATTTATTTTTATCACCCTTAATAACTTCAGCTCCTATCCTAATTATTGGGTCAATAATTCTATTCATAGGACGTGATGAAAGAGACTCGTCTCCTAAAAAATCTACAGTTATATCGCAACTTGAAACCAAGCCAATTAATAATCTAGCGCTTGTACCTGAATTACCAAGATATACAGGTTCGTCAGGTTGTAAATGTCCACCAACGCCAACACCATGAACTACAAAATCACCATTTTCTTTTCGTTCAATATCAACTCCAAATTTAATTAATGCGTTTATTGTAGAAAAAATATCCTCCGATTCAAGCAATCCTTTAATTATAGTCTTGCCTACACACATTGAACCTAGTATCAATGCTCTATGAGATATTGACTTGTCTCCTGGAATTGTAATTTTGCCTTTTAATCCAGGAGTATTAAATGCTTTTATCGATTTTTTATTTTTAATTTCCATTGTCATCTCATATATTAAATATAATGTTTATTAACATATTATGATAATATTGATAAATAATAATATTTTCTTTTGACAATATAGAGTGGCTCGTGGCAATAATTTTTAATATAGTAAATTAAGGATACAATATAGTGGCTAAATCTGAATTAGGAATAAAAAGAACCTGTTTAAAATGTAAAGTAAAATTCTACGACTTAAACAAAGAAGATATTCATTGCCCTGAATGTGGAACTTCTGTAAATGAAACATTAGAATCCTCTATACCTGATATAGAAGTACTTCAAGATGCAGTAAGTCCTGAAACATCTAACGCAGTCGTAACGGAAGATAGCTCTGATGGTACAGCTAGTATACCTGATTTGATAGAGGTTATTAACAATCCTCTTCTAGAAGATAACCCTATAATAATTGATGATGATGATGATGATGATGATGATGATGATGATGATGACATTATCAATGATATCGACATCCCAGAATTAGACAATGATGAACTTATCAGTGCAGACGAAGACCCATTCCTTGTCGAGGATGAAGACGATCATGATCCAGCAATAATAATTAAAAAACAAAATGACGACGAATAGATTTGGTAAGAATTTATTAAAACCACTATACAAATCAATTCAACAGACTTGATGGTTCCTGAATATTGGAGCGAAGCAAAAGATTATCTTATTAATTCTGATGCTTTGCTTGGCAATATTATTAAAAAATATTCTCATGCTAAATTAATAAGCCATAAGAACCCCTTTGTTACATTAGTAAAGTCAATTGTTGGGCAGCAAATTTCTGTAAAAGTTGCTGATAAGCTCTACCAAAGACTTGAAATTTCTTGCCAAAAAAATATAAATCCAGAAAATATATACTCATGTGATAATAAATCTTTGCGAGAGATAGGTCTATCAAGGCAAAAAATCAATTATTTAAAAAATATCGCAATTTTTTTTATAAACGATCCACAAAGACTTGAAAATAATTACTTCTTAAATAGTGATGTTGGCGTGCTCTATAATGAACTAATCAAAATTAAAGGCATCGGTCCCTGGACAATAGACATGTTTTTAATATTCCATTGCCAGAAACCTGATATATTTCCATCGAAGGATATTGGTCTAATAAATTCAATTAAAAATACCTATGGCATTAAAAATCTATCTAAAACAGATCTTGATTATAAAATAGTTGAATTATCACAAAATTGGAAGCCTTGGAGAACTGTCGCTACTTTCTATCTTTGGTGTTATATAGATGATAATGTTGTTCAGTATTAAAAAATTTAGGATATTTAACTATGAATAAGAATGTACCGGCGTGTGAGCAAGACCCAGAGAAATTTAAATACTTAGTACAAGTAATAAAAGATCTATTGGTTACTCAAATCGTTCTGACAAAGACTTCAGGTGGACAGCTATTAAAAGAAGGGGAATTCATAAATACCCTCCCGAAAAAAAAATTCATATACGGTTATTTAACAGGTTTTGTAACCTGTTTCCTCCAAATTACTATTTTTAATGATAGCGTGAGTGTAAATAAAGCTCTTCTATCTTTTTTTCATGGTTTTTATGGAGAAAAACAAACGATTACAATTATAAGTAATACTCAAAAATATCACAAAGAAGGAAAATTGTACAAAGAGGGCTTTGAAATGGGGTACAGTGAATCAAAAGAATTGCAAGAAGGTCCGGAGGATACCCTGATTACAGGACTTGCGAAATATCTTGAGAGTATTGAGAAAAAATAAATCTACGAAGCCTGAAAAGTCATTATGAAAAAGTATTTCAATTACATAGTAATATTTCTCGTAGCAATTGCTCTAGTGCTTTTTATATTACGGACAAAGACTATCTGCGATGATATGGATGCGAAGAAAATTTACGGCATTCTTTATCTTTTAAACAAAAAAACTCCCTTTACAGGACGAAGCTTATGCATATGGGATATTAGTGACAAGAAATGGTATGAAGGTTATTATAAAGATGGACTAAAAGATGGAATTTGGACATTTTGGGACAGAAATGGGCAAATAAAATCTGAAACAAATTATACAGAAGGTCAAAAACATGGTAAAAAAATTATTTATAACAACAAAGGAAATCGATCAAAAGAATTTAACTGTTCGAATGATGTTTGCTTAGAAGTCGTTCCGTAACTTAAATAATAATTCTATGATCGAAAAATATATTTAGGGGGTATTATGATTAAAGTTTTTCATTACGATAGATCCACGGCATGTCAAAGAGTAAGGCTTCTTCTTGAAGAAAAACAATTAGAGTGGGAAAGTGTAATAGTAGATACTGCACGCGGTGATATTGACGATCTACCAGAAAATTATTATACGCTTAACCCAAAAGGTCTTACTCCAGTAATTATACACGAAGGGAAGGCTATACCAGAATCCGTTGTGATATTAGAATACCTTGAAGATAAATTTCCTACCCCCAGCTTCCGCCCAGATAGTTCTGAGGATAAGGCTGACATGAGATTATGGATGAAGAAAATTGATGATGGCATTCATGTTGCAAGCAGAACTATCGGCGTATGCCTTGTTAATAGACATATTTATGAAGAAAAAGACCCTGAGTTAATTAAAAAATATTACGATAAAATGAAAGATGACGTTCGTAAAAATAATGATCAAATAAATATTGAATATGGCCTTGAATCTCCTCTGTTACCAAATGCCATTGCACAATTTAAAAAATTATTTACCGAAATGGATAACCATTTAAAAACTCACAAGTGGCTAGTAAATGATAACTACTCACTTGCAGATATTGCTTTAGTTGTATATTTACAAAGACTTGAATCATTTATGATGGCACCATTATGGAGTGATCTGAGATATTTAGATAATTGGTATGAAAGAATTTCTAATAGAAAAGCCTACAAGGTAGCTGTATTAGATTGGGGTGATATTACCGCATCTAAAAGAAAAGAGAACGGGCTTAAAGCCTTTAAGAAAATCAATCAGTATTGGCTGGATAATTAATCATATTAAAATGTGGCTGGCTCAAGCCAATGCTCAAAAATTTCAAGCTCTAGAGTATCACAATCATTGCCTGTATAATGCGACCAAATATCTTTTTGATAAAACCTGCATCTATACAATGGAATGATATCTGGCTTAGGATGACAGATAGCAATTTGTTCAGGATTTGGAAAATTACCACAATATCTTTCAATCACTCCTATTTTCCCCCTTATATATGCTGGGGTTCTGCAATGCCCTTCAGAACTTCTCTTAGCAACTCTAATGCCAGAGTCTTTATCGAAACAGGGGAATGAAGAAGTTTTATTATCATATAACATTTTTAGGTAACCTTACGCCAACCAAGTGGTCCCTACTTATAAGAGCTGAAAGCGCACTTTCAGACCAACCTTCTGTTCCTTTAGGGCGTTGCGGTAATATTAAATATCTCATATCCGCATTAGAGTCATGAACTTTAACTTCAACAGAATCAGGAATTATTGTACCAAACTCTTCTAATACTTTTCGAGGCTCATAGACAACACGAGAACGGTAGCTTCGTGATTTATACCAAGAAGGTGGCATTCCTAATAGAGCTCTTGGATAACATGAGCAAAGCGTACAAACAACAAGATGGTGCGTTTTATCACTTTGAGGCATGCAAATAATATCGGCAAAAGATTCTAACTTTATTCCAATATCAATGATTGCATTTTTAGCATCGTTAATCAAAAAATCCCTGAATGAATTATCAACCCATGCTCTGGTAACAACATCAATTCCTCTGGTTGGAAATTGATTATCAAACTGTTCAATTTTAAGAAAAATATCTTCCATTTTTATTAATTTTTTTTCTGTCAAGATATCTGCTATCGTCAACATTTCTAGAAAATAGTCTGGAGGTCCCTCACCTTTTTCATCTTCCTGAAAATCATCTCTACTATGAGTATGTGGCTCTCCATCATGCAAATGAATTATTGACTTTGGGTCCGGTAATTCAATCATGGGGATCGTAAAATTTTCTTTATGCCTTTTCTTTCCTGCTATAAGCTCTTTATCCGTTAGCAACTTTTTATTCAAACAAGCATGGGTAAGAGCCTTACCATTTCTTTCAAAATATTCCATTTGAAAATATTCATCGCCAAATTTCTCGGCGGTTAGTCTCAATTCATCTAAAGTAATAATTTTCTTTGCAGATACTGCTATTCTCAACCCATTAGAAAATTTTTCCCAATAGGTCATCCCATGATCTTCGGTATCTATTTGAAGATACTTCTCTCCACCCACATCATGTGGACCCATTTTTAATACTTCATCATGCATTATAATTCACATCAATAAATTTGCTAAATTTACAGTAAACCGATAATTGCAAGCTCTCAAGCTATTTATATTCAAGAAAGACTTACTTACCCGATATGATTTCATTTATTTTATTTGAAATATTAAATGCACTAGTAAAAGCTGCCTCAGCTATTCCTTGAATACACCAATCTCCACAAACAGCTAATTTCTGTCTTTCATCGATAAATAAATCCTGCTTTGGCTGTTTTTCGATATTAGCATAATGCCAACCATGTATATTTTTGTGATCTGCGGAAGTAAGATCGACTCCAATAATACCACTAGCGTGACGACATATATACTCCATGATCTCTTTTCTATCGTCGTGTAGATGCTCTTCCGCCCATTTATTTGTTGAGTGAATTACAAGGCTATAGCCTTTAGCTCTTCCTGGTTTAGAACTATTAACTGAAATCCAGCTAATGTCTGAACCACCAACCAATGCCGCATCAAAGTCTATTGGCAATTCTTTATTAAATCCAAGCATTAAAGTAAAACAACTAACCATCTTAGTAGAACAAACAGAGTCATAATATAAAAATGATTTTGGCATTAATTCAGCTGTTTGTTGTGCTGGAGCCGTCGAAATAACCCAATCAAAACTGCCGAGATCATTTCTATCGCTATCAAGGAGTTTCCATGAACCATTATCTACCATCTCACTAACACGGGTACTAAATTGAATATCGATATCTTTGGCTAAGTATTTGCAAATTGCACTCATACCTGGAACCCCAACATAATTCGGGTTTGTGCCATTCCAAAGACGCTTATTAATGACGTCTGTTTTCATGAATTCTACAAAACGCGCATTCCATTCTTTTATAATACCTAGCTCCATCATAGGGGTAAGGAAGGCTTGAAATTCTGGTGTTTTTGCTTTAAAAAATTGCGCTCCATGATCAAAAAAATAAGGCTCAGCTCGTCTAGTTGACAATCTACCGCTTGCACCACGAGCTTTTTCAAAAACAGTAACCTTGGCATTATCTTTTAATAAATTAGCAACCACTAAACCTGATAGTCCAGCTCCAATAACAGCAATACTAACCACTATAAACTCCTGTATAAATTAATTAATCAAAGTCAAATTATTCTGTTCTAAAATCTAAAGAATATATTGTAATAATTTTGCAGAGTAATGCAAAATAATTATAATGCTTATCGCTGCTATTATTATACCTATAACTTCTTTAATTATGAAATACCCTTATTGTAAATATAAGATTTTATATTTATATCTTATCTTGTTATGTAATAGTATAAATGTGTATCAGATAAACTGAGATTACATCACAAAAATATTTAAAACATATTCAAAGGTATTTACAATGAAAACATTCATGAATCGAGTTGATAATTTTTTTAAATGGGTAAAGGGTACTGAATTAGTTGAATTATTTGATATTGATGTATCAGAAGACCCTGTAAGACCTGCGCTTGATTTAAAATTTCGCACAAGCTATGACAGAAAAATATACGGCCTTAAATACGAAGATAATATAGAAGGTATTGTTTGTATTGCATTTACAAATGAAATCCCTAACACTGAAAAAGAATTAGAGCTAATGAGCAAAAATTCTTATCTAGAAAAAAATGCAACTATCGCTGTAGCGTATACGGTATGGTCTAGAAAACGTGGTGCAGGAAGAGAAATTATAAAGAAACTTACTAACCATATTATTAAAGACATGCCACAGATAGAAAAGATTATAACGCTATCACCGCTTACACCCATTGCAACGCATTATCATATTAGGAATGGGGCAGAGCTAATCAGTATTAATTCTACAACACAAAATTTTCAATATAAAATACGCTAGCAGCTGGTATCAACTTCAATCAAAAGGATAGTCCTTTGGGAACAAAAGTGTTTTTTAACAACTCGTGTAATATATGCAGATTTGAGATTGATCATTATAAAAAAATCTCTGACGATTCCTTTGAATGGATAGATATTACTAATAATGAAGATGCTCTTTCATTAACTTCAAAATCTCAAAAAGATTTATTAAGAAGACTTCACGTTATTAATCAAGGCAAGGTAATTGTTGGAGCTGAGGCCTTTATTGTCATTTGGTCAAACATGGATAAATATAAATTCTTGGCAAAGATATTCAGCTTTAAACCATGTTTTATGGTATTTCACTATTCTTATGAAATTATTTCATATTTTCTTTTTCTGAAAAATAGGAACCAACTAAAATAAGCTGATCCGAATGATAAATCTTAATTTATTAATAATAGAAAAAGAGACTCAAATTAATTCAATATAATATAATTTTATCTGATAGGAATAGATAGCATGTTTTCTGATAATGAAATAAGTGAGATTATTGAGATGGCTCTTTCTGATCATATAAGTTTCGAAAATATAAAAAATATATATGGGATCCCAGAGAAAGATGTCAAAAAAATCATGCGAGAAAATTTAAAAGAAGGCTCCTATAAAGCATGGAGAAGAAGGGTCAGAACCTTTTCTGACAGAAGACTAATATACAAATAGAAAAATAAAATACTGAAATCTGTATTATTCTTATTTAAATAGACACAGTAAATAACTGTGATATAAAATATTACTTACATATGGGGCCATAGATCAGTTGGGAGAGCGCTTCACTGGCAGTGAAGAGGTCAGGGGTTCGATTCCCCTTGGCTCCACCAATTTTTAATACCTAATATGGATTGGTTTTTTATGGTTAACCCATTGTCCTATAAGTGAATGCAAAGACTCACCATCAATTTTTTTTTTGTAATATTTACTTTCAGTTAATAAAGCATGTCCCCATTTTACGCTTCCACGTAAATTAAACTTTTTAGCATCAACTGAAAATCCACCACCAAAATATAATGCATCAGACTTAAAGGCAGACACAAATTTTTCTTTTTGGGAGTCTTTATTCACAAAGTTATAAGGGTCGCCATAATTCATAATAATGAAAGCATTCTTTATGCCATATTTGTCTAATATTTTTTTATCTACCCAGCAATTTTTGTAAAAGTCTCCCTCGCAATGATCTGGCATTTTACCCAGTAGGTAAGGAACCCAATCATCTGTTTGATTAAACCATTCAGGTTTTTCCACTTCCGCTGATTTCTGGAAATCATCTCGCCAAATTCCATCTAAAATTAGACGAACATTATTGAAATAGGAAAGCAGGTCTAAATTTAATGTAACTCCATAAGCTCCAGCACTAGTACCTGCGATTACAATGTCTTGTGCTTGCGATAATGCTTTTGCATGTTCATCTATGATGGATTTTACAATCAGTCTCCCCTTGAAGGGAACTTCTTTTCCATCAATTGAATTCATGTGATTTCCACCGTATAGATCGCTTGAGCAATAATGAATCCAGATTACATTATACCCTAGTTCATAAAATTGTTTAGCTATGGCTGAATCGCCAATGCTTTTTTTGCTAGCTGGTGATTTCAGATAAAAATCTCTATCTTTAAAATATTTCGCAGGCCAACCTGAACCGCCACCTTCTAATTGAATAAACCACTTATCAGTCTCTTGTTTAGCTAGCCAATAATTCGCTACCTTACCATTATTACACAAAGCATTGGTATCCGAGACTTTACGAAGTTCAAAAGTTTTACTGTGAGCTACACTCTCAAATCCTAAAATAAATGTAATTAATATTGTAAAGAAAGAGATACAAAATTTAATATTTTGAAAAATCATTATTATATTATTCCTCATTATATCAATCTAATGTTATCAGGAATAGTTAACTTTTTTAAAGTCATTTTACAAGAAAATTTACCGTTAATGAACTTCTTATTAATATTATGTCAATTTATTTTACATTTATTGTAACCCCAAAAAAACCATCTACTGCACACCCCATGTATGTATAAACTATAGGTGGCAATGGGGCATCTCGTTCGGGGATTCGAGTCCCGTCATTCCCGCCGCTTAAAAGTGACGGGAATTTTAGGTTTCTGGGGAAAATAAGATTTAATGTCAAACAATAAATTTTAATTTTGCCTCGTCTATTTAATAATTATCCTATGATACCTTTTATTTTATCCATATTTGATCGCCCTGTTGAATCAACTGGCAGTGAAATATCTGATGTCCATTCAACCATAGATCCATCATAGAGAGTTACATTTTTATTTCCAAGTAGCTCCGATAAAACAAACCAATTATTTGCAGCCCAATGTCCTGTATTGCAATAACTTATAACGTTTGCATTTTGGTATGCAGAAAAAACCTGTTTCAACTCATCTAAAGTCTTAAAGGCATTTGCTTCAGAGTCGTATGCGTCTTTATTAAATAATAGATCGGCGCCAGGAAGTCTCCCTGCAACTCTAGCTCTTGGGTGTTTTGCTTCTGCATAAAACTGTGAAGCGGGTCTACCATCGAGTAATACAACAGAGTCTTGGTTATCAACTATACTAGCAACGTCGACTGTGCTCGTGTATAAATCAGGTCTAAATGATGCTACAAAATTACCTTCTGGTCTTTGATCAGGTAGTCCAACATCAACAAAGTCAGGATATTTTGTAAGCCAAGCTGCATAACCACCATCTAAGATTGAAACATTATCGTGCCCATAAACTTTTAGAGTCCAGTAACTCCTTGTCGAAGCTGCTAAATCACTAGTAGATACTCCAGCTGGAATGAGAACAACATGAGAGTCACTATTTATTCCTAGACTTCTAACGAGTGTTTGAAAGTCAGACTGTGAAGGAATAACCCCTATCGTTCCGTCATCCGCATCAAACCTCCAACCATCTTCTTCATAATTAGAATGAATTGAAGTTGGTATATGGCCTTCCAAAAAAGTATCATAACTTCCGCCATCAATACGATTTCTTAGATCAATTAATACTATATTACCTTTTTGACCAAATTCAACTGCAACATCTGGGTGAGCTGTTTCTGATAGTTTTATTTTATTATTAAGCCAATCAACACTCACTAACGGAGAGGCCATTAGAGATGATGAAAATAATAGGATTCCAAAAAAAATAAATGTACTATGCAAGATCTTCATTGTTTTACTCCTTTGATTTTAAATTAAAGATTCTCTACTAAAACTAGAATTATGTGTTTCAAAAATTAAAATCAAGAATGTAATATATAGAAAAGTTAAATATTTCAACAAACGAAGATATATTAATATATATTTCTAACTTCATTATTTAAAAGAGAAAATTTTCTATTTTTAGTATTTATAAACCAAAGAGACTGAAACTTGTCTAAAGTCATTAAATGCAGGGTCCCTATCACTAAAACCAAAAGCAGGATCACTTATAGAATCACTTATAAAACTCTCATATTGTCTGTATGTTGCTTTCAGGGAAATATCTTCGTTTATTTTTGTACGCAGTCCTATACCGACATAAGGTTTAGTGACATTTAGTGTTTTAAAGTTTGAAATATTTGATGATTCTTGTTGGTGTTCAAAGTTAAAATTACTTATACCAATAAGAGGAATAAAATCAATCCGATCATTAAATTTTGAAATCAAATTGTATTCTAAGTTAATCTGATTATCAATATCAAAATTCATTGAAGAAGTACAATTTGCATTGTTGCATTCTTCTCCTGAAATTACCGATGGTAAATAAGACAATTCAATTCCATGTGAGAATCTTGAGGATTCAGGTTTAAATTCAATCCCATATCCAAATGATATATTTGTATCTGAATGGCTCTTTTTTGCACAATCTTCATAGCCTTCCCCACACCAACCGCCTGAGTATTTTGAATGAAAAAAAGCATCAGAATGAGTTAATCCAAATGTAATATAATGCTCAGCATTATTGAACAATGATTCTAGCTTATTCGATTCAGGTTCTTCGGCAGCAATTGCAAGACCTGGGATGAAAATTATTGAGAGAATTATTCTTATATATTTAAACATGAACTGACCTAATTTTCTAGAATTTAATTTATTCCCATCGAGACTTATAATATTTTTTAATGCAGTAAAAGAAATATTATCTTTATCAACAAAATATAATAAGGGAAGTCTTCTAAAGGATATTAGTGTGTTTATTTCAACTGCTTCTCATAGATTTTATAAGAAGAGAAACAATACAAAGAACAAAGACCTATTAAAACAAAATATACCATTAATGATAAAATTGGATCAAAAAGATATGCTATATATGGCAAGATTCCAGTAGCTGGGATAAGATATTTACCGTAATTAAATTTCTGTGAATTAAGCTTGTATAATACAGTATCCTCTTCTGTGCGCTCATAAGGATCAATTTGATAATATAAATCTCTCTGATGAGCAAAATACTTAACTACATAATTTACAATTATTGTTGTTATAAAGATTGTAACCAAATAGTACACTACAAAGAAAAATGGAGAAATTATAATCCCTATAACTAAGAATAAAAGGATTGCAGTGCTATTATGTTTTTGCATATTACCCATCGATTATAACCCAATCTTTCCTAATTCTTCTGTGAGAGAAAAAGTAGCGGAACAAATGAATGGTGGCTAATATTTTTTCCATAAAGAGAGTTCTACCACAATTATGAAATCTGTCTATTATTTTTGGGGCATATAATGATTTGTTAAGTTGTCTCGTAAAGTTTCTTTTTCAAAGTTCTAGACTTTATCATTTTTTAAAATCTCAAACTCTTTAGGGCTAAGATCGCATAATCCTTTCATAATACTATATTCATTCATATCTAAAGTAATTAGGGTTGGCTTAACAGAGGGATTCCTCGTATTTAATAATTCTCCTTCTCCCATAGATTCTGCGTAAAGTTCAAAAGATAAAGGTCTAACGCTCAAAACATCACAATCAATGACTTCAAATACGATTATTGATTTTATTGTTTTATTGTAACTATAGTATTGAGGGTTAGAATAATTCAATAAACTGTATTTATATATCTCATTGTCAATCCGGCGCATATTTCTATAATCATCATAACTGCTGCCAGAATCATCGTTCAAATCAGGGCGGACCGTCCACTCAAATTCTACGCGGCTAAACTCAGCAAAAGAAAGAAAATTCATTATTGCTTTAATAGCAATTATAATCACAATGGTCCCAATAATTGTTGATTTCCATGGTCCAATTAAGTCGATTACTTTTAATAGATTCTTCATAAAGAAAGCTTTATCACAATTATAATACCTATATATCTTATTCGAGGTGATTAACAATAAATTAAACTAATATTATAATATTAATATATTATAATATTATTCAATACTTTTCGTTTTAGATTTATTTTTTTAATAATTTTTAAGAGGTTTTTATGGACCTTCATCACGGACATAACCATCATTCTAAGGATTCAGACCGTAACTTGTTTGTAGCGATTATTCTCAATGTATTGTTATCTGTAAGTCAAATTATTGGCGGTATTATTTCAGGAAGTTTATCCCTTATAGCCGATGCTTTACATAATTTCAGTGACGCAGCTTCTCTGTGTATTGCATTATTTGCTAGAACAGTGAGCCGCAGACCTCCAGATACATTAAAAACTTTTGGTTATCAAAGAGCGGATACTATAGCAGCCTTAATTAATCTAACCCTCTTAATTGTTATTGGGCTTTATATAGCCTATGAAGGCGTAATAAGATTAGCAAATCCTCAACAGGTAACAGGGTGGATTATAATATTAGTTGCAGGGATAGCTTTGATTATTGATGTTTTTACAGCAATGATTACACATAGAATTTCAAAAAATAATATGAATATGAGAGCTGCATTTCTACATAATCTCTCAGATGCCTTATCGTCTGTAAGTGTTATTATTGCAGGGGTATTAATTATTCTTTTTGAATGGTATTGGACTGATACAGTTTTAACATTTATGATTTCAGCTTTTGTTTTATGGCAAGGCATCACAATGCTACCTAAAACAATACATCTTTTGATGGAAGGCACTCCAATAGGTTTATCTTTGGAAGATATCAAATTGTGCATGAATGAAGTTAGCGGTGTAGAGAATATACACCATCTGCATGTTTGGAATTTAGATGAGAATAGAATTGCTTTAGAAGCTCATGTAGTTATGATGGTTAGTGAATTAAAAGAAGTAAAAGTGATTAAGGATGAAATAAAATCTAAACTAAAAAATAAATTTAATATTACTCATTCAACTCTAGAATTTGAGTATTATTTGGATATTTCTTGCGATGAAAATACTGAAGATTGACTTTAAAGTAATCTCTATAATTTATAAAAGGAACGAATAAATGCCTGACAATAACGAGATTGAAGAAAAAAAAGTAGAAGAAAAAAAAGTAGAAGAAAAAAAAGAGACTAAATTTAAAGGAGCTGCCCCTTACCAGCAGAATAAAAAATTTTCTCAAAAAAATTATCAAAAAAACTTTAGCAACAAACCTACAACACGTGGTTCTGCACGAGGCCGTTAGTTTCTCTAGAATAGTAATGTGTAGGGCCTTAAATCAATAACACGATGATAGAGTTTTTGTTACCCAATCAGTTTTTAGAGTACTTTATCTCTATGCATCACTTTAACTGTGTAAATATCAAAGCTTAACTACTGATCCATTTTTCTGGAATACCTAATTCTATACATCATCTCAATAAGAACCAGATAACGGGAGTGGCTAGACCAAATATTAAAGAATAATCGTATTTAGAGTTTAAATACTTCCCATCTTTATCTGTCGAAGAGCCATATAAATCAACTTTTTTGTCAAAAATATTTTTCATAATATATACGTATACACAACAGACGCAAATTATATAACATATCACAATAAAAGTTAGTGAATATCCTGATTTTAATACAGCGATTAACCATGTACACGACATTACCATAGCAAAGACTAAACCTTTGCTTCCGAGCTTATCTATTAATATCCAAAATATGTTAAATGCCATAAAAAAGATTACCATCACTATGGATCTTCTGCAATCTTGCTTCGATCAAAATAAGAACACCCCCCTTGGCATCAAAAGACTAATTACATAATAAACTACCCGAATAAACATGGGTATATATAAATATCCATGCAAATAACGCATGCCTAATATACGTTATTTATATTTTAATTTAGATAAAAAATATGAAATACTTAGATAAACCAGGATGTTGATCTTGGACTTAAAATGAAAAAATTTACAATTAATCTCTTATAAAGAAAAACCAATGAATTCATTATTTCAATTTATTAAAAATATATTTACTGTATTAATCGTAATGGTTATTTTACTTCCAAATACACCGACAGCAAAACCTATTAATACAAAAAATACAATTAAATTTATATCACAAAAAAGTTACGATACTCTTCTTGTTGACTTACATTATTTGAACATAAAAATATATAATGAGGGTGATTGATGGCTGATTTAATTGGACAGTATTATTAAAATTTATACTTTTATTTATTTAGTTTTTTTTCAATAAAAATTCTAATAATTATATATAATGTTAATGAATTTAAAATGTGCCACATCCAATGTGTTCCAATAACAATGTTTGAACATAATATCTCATCAAATATTCTTAGCGTTAGTGAAATAGAAAAAATAAAAGCTGCGAGCAGCATACCAAATAAAATTTTCTTTTGACGATAAAATAGAGAGATGGATCCAATTAATATTATACCACTCAATGCAGCAAAATATGCAGAATTAGTAACATTTCCAATTTTACTTAAAATTAGAGTTATAAAAATAATTACAAGAGGTGCTAGGTATGAAATATATTTATTTATTAAAAAAAATCTCCTTAAAGAGAAATAAGAATAGTATAGTATTAATAACGCGATTGGGAAAATATCCAGTATTCCTGACCATATAGTTGCAAAAACATGAAAGGTTAAACTTCCAAAACCAATAAACCAAACGAGATTTATTAAATAACGACTTTGCATGTCAACTTCATTAACTTCTCTTTCTTGCAATGCTAAGGATTTACTTAAATAATAAGCTGCTATAAAAAAAGTAATATTCGAAATAGCATTAAGAGGTTCACCCAGAAGTCCCGGATCAATTCTTTCGCAATAATTATCAATATAAATGTTTAAATTTAACATACTAAATAACTATTATAATTATAATCATCAAAATTAACACATAAACTAATACCTATTTGATTTTAAAAAATATATGTTAGAATAACACATCAATTAAAAGGATTAATGTGTGCAAAATAACCCAAAATTAAGCATATTAGGTGGAGATTATGAATTTACCTTACAAGTTTCAGGAACATGGCAAGGGATAGATTGTACTTACCTACCTTCCGATCTTCTTATGGTATATGCAAAAATACTAAACTTTGAATCATTTGAAGTTTCAGAATTTTCTCTCTCAAATTTTACAATGATGAGAGATAAGAATATAAATAATATGGTAGCAATTCC
>CAJIYR010000005.1 GCA_905181735.1 uncultured Hyphomicrobiales bacterium | reverse complement strand
CGTGATCATCGTACCCTTTATTATTCAATAAATAATGAAGCAATTTTAAAAATAATGGATATTCTTTATCATGAATTTTGTTGAGTCGTTGGTATGGGAAATTAAAATGAAAACCTCTTTTATAATTCTTTTAATTAAAAATAACAAGACGACGCATAACACAACGGCTAATTATAAAAAAATCTAAATATTTTAAACATTGTTATTAAAATTATACTAATAATAATAGATTTTGCCTAACAGTGCATTTCTAAAGACTTTGCTTAGATGTCAATTGCATTTTGAGGTGCAATTATTTTCTTCGAATTGTCACAAACATTCGACCAATAGTTGTACCCCTCTTCTGAGGGCTTAAGTTTATTCACAGGATAATCTAACGGATAGTCATATTCATCTAACAAATCACCACTTGCCATTTTTCCTGAATAGAATTCACTTCTAACACTTCTTCTTCCCTTAGAGTTACAGAAAAATTGACGGTAAGCAATTGCTGATAGAACAGTTTTGTTTGGTTTGGATTCTAGAGGCTGAGGCTCTTTGTAATCTAATAAAAGCCAATAATATATAATATCATCTATACGTTCAATATTATTCATATCAATATAAGATGTTATATTTTCATCAGAATCATTAAATGGAACCCAATCGTACTCTGCTGCATAACTTTTTTCAATGGATATAAGTGTAAAAATTATAGAAAGCGTAAAGAAAAACTTTATTGTATGATACCTATAAATTAAAAATTTTTTATATAACATGGATATTATTCTACATTAATAATGCTTTCTGTCTATTTATTTTGAATAAAATGATTGAATTTTTATGTGAATATTTATTGTATAATATTGGGACCTAACACCAATCAGATTGTAACCTTTTAACAAAAAATGTTATCGTAATAGAATGTTATCAGAAAGCGCAATAGAAGTATTAAACAATACTTTTGGATACAAAGATTTTAGATCAGGTCAATCCGATATAATAAATGCAATATTACTTAAAAAAAATATTCTCGCCATAATGCCAACCGGTGCTGGAAAATCATTATGCTATCAAATACCAGCTATTATTAATGAACTTAAAACTATAGTGATCTCTCCTTTAATTGCTCTTATGGACGATCAAGTGAATGCCTTAAAACAGAATAGAGTCTCTGCAGAAAGATTGCATTCCCATATGAAAGAAGAGGAAAATAACGAAATATGGAAAAACTTTTGCAAAGGAGATATTAAAATTCTCTACATGTCTCCTGAAGCGTTAATGCGTGAGAGTAAACTTAAAATCATTCAAGGTCTAAATATCGGTCTTTTTGTTATTGACGAAGCTCATTGCATCTCTAAATGGGGTCACGGTTTCAGAAAAGATTATGAAAACCTTTCCAAGTTAAAAGATTTTTTTCCAAACTCTAATATATGCGCTTTTACAGCCACTGCAGACAAAGATACTAGAGAAGATATTGTAGAAAAATTAACAGGAGGCAACTGTGAGCTATTTCTTCAAAGTCTTAAAAGACCTAATTTAAGTTTAAGTGTGCACCAAAAATTTAGCTGGAAAGACCAGTTACTAAAATTCCTAACAGATAAGAAAAAACAATCTGGGATAGTATATTGTCTATCTAGAAAGAATACTGAGACAGTTGCTGAATTTCTTAATAGCAATGGATTTAAATCAATAGCTTACCATGCGGGACAAAACAGCAATATAAGAGAGAGGAATCAAAATATCTTCATGACAGAAACTGGAATTGTAATGGCAGCAACCATAGCTTTTGGCATGGGCATTGATAAACCGGATGTAAGATTTGTTGCACATATTAGCTTACCTACAAATATAGAAGAATATTATCAAGAAATTGGCAGAGCAGGCAGAGATGGAAAGTCTTCCGACACCATGATGATATATGGGCTGGATGACTTGTATCAAAGAAGAAGGTTTATAGAGGAAGGCAGCAGCAACGAGGATCATAAACGCATGGATCACAGAAGATTGGACGCCCTTTTAGCATTTTGCGAAACAGCCGCTTGTAGACAAGTTTCCTTACTTGGATATTTTAGTGAGAAAATTGAAAACTGTGGTGTCTGTGATAATTGCCTAAACCCACCTCTGTTAGAAGATGGGACAGAACTTGCGCAAATAGTATTATCCGCCATATACAGAGTAGGTCAATCATTTGGCTCTAATTATATTATTGATGTTTTAATGGGTGTTAAATCAGAAAAAATAATTAATAATCATCATGATAAGATAAAAACTTTTGGACGAGGTAAGGAATATAAAAAAAAATTCTGGCAAAGCTTTATGAGACAGCTTATTTCGTCTAATCATATAATAATTAACATAAAAAAATATGGAATATATGAAATTACAAAGACTGGGTTTCAGTTGCTAAAGAGTGAACGAGAATTTAAATACAAATCGATCGTTATAACAGAAAATTCGTCTAAGAAAAAATACAAAAAAGACGATGAAATAAACATAAAAGACGAGGAGCTTCCGCTATTACAAAGACTTAAAGAATTGAGATTAGAGTTAGCTAAAAAACAAAATGTACCAGCTTTTGTAGTTTTTGCAGATCAAACTCTTATGCATATAGTCGAAACAAAACCGCAAACACTGGATGAAATGAAACAGATAATAGGGATAGGACCCCATAAACTAGAAAAATATGGAAAAATTTTCTTAGATGCAATGAGTTCTTAGGTTACATTAACTCTCAAGAATTATACAAAAAGCAAGACAGTAAATAGAATTTTTATTTACAGAATTAAAGTATGACCATTCGCTTTTAACCAATTATGACACTCCTTATAGTCAGGGTAATTAGACAAAACATGATTCCAATAATCTTTTGAATGATTAAGTTCAAGTAGATGACAGAGCTCGTGAACAACAACGTAATCCACAATATGATCAGGAGCAATCATAATTCTCCAATTATAAGAAATCTTTCCAATACTCGAACACTGACCCCATCGAGATTTATAATAACGCACAGTAATTGCATTTGGCTGAACTCCAATAATTTCTGCAAATTTATTCGTTTTTTCAACTAATACCTCAATAGCTTTATCCTTGTACCATTCTACTAATACATTTTTTACACTGTCTTTTTGAAATCTTTTGGAGGAGCTAACCTCTATAAATCCATCGTTAATTTTTACATGAGATTTTATACCTGGAAGTATTTTTAATTTATAGTCATGACCAAGATAGGAAAAAACTTCTCCATTTATATATTTCTTTGGCTTGGAAATAATTAGTTTAGATTTTTCAAGTTTTTTTCTTATCCATACTGTTCTATCTTTAATAATTTCTTCTAATCTAAAATTAGATATCTTTTCAGGTGCAATTATCCTAGCAGAACCGTTGGCTATCTTAATTGAGATAGTTTTTCTTCTTTTTGTTTTAATAACTTCAATTGTTAAATTATCATTGGTTATTATATTCATATATTTTATTTAATCTTTCTCAACCGTCTTTTTAAAACCAGTTGGGTGCCCTGATCCATGAATAACTAATTTAAGTTACAATAAGATCTCACTGAAATAATCCAATTTAATTAATTATTTTTTTAATATTAAACTAGAAAAAGTAAATAGTATCACAAATAGTAACGCTGCAGTAACTACAATAGACGGACCAGACGGAGTATCTAGTTCCATTGATAAGAATATGCCACCTAGAACAGCAATTGCACCCAAAATTGACGCTGTTATTGCCATTGCAACCGGAGAATTTACTAAATGTCGAGCGGTAGCTGCTGGAATAATTAACATAGAACTAATAAGCAAAATTCCAACAGTTCGTATAGAAACAGCTACAACAATTGTCATCAGAAGCATTAATAATAGATTCTGAAAGTAAACGTTAACATTTTCTGCTTTTGCTAACTCTTCATGAATTGTCATTAATACTAACGATGGCCAGTTTAGGATGATCATTAATAATACAAAAACCCCCCCCAAATAAATCCACCATAATTCTACTGATGTTACTGTAAGTATGTCACCAAATAAATAAGAATGTAAGTTAACCCGAAGCTCTAACACACTAATTGCAATCATGCCGATAGACAAAGCTGCATGGGCTAAAATTCCTAGTAATGTGTCGGTAGCTAAAAGATTTTTTTGTTGCAACCACAAAAGAATTAAAGCAAATGCTAAACAAGCAATTATTGTAGATAGATATGTGCTTATACCGATTGCAAGCCCCAATGCAATACCAAGTAAAGCACTGTGAGCCAATGAATCTCCAAAGTATGCCATCTTTCTCCAAACAACAAAACAGCCAATTGTACCAGCAATAATTGCGACGCCCAAACCAGCAGCAATAGCACGTAAAATAAAGGGGTCAAGCATGTTCATTACCAGTGTTCTGATGGTCATGATCATGGTCATGTTCATGTTGATATACAGACATCATATTAGCCATATCATTACCAAATAATGAAATAAATTCAGGATCTTTTGTAATAACACTTGGTTTTCCAGAGCAGCAGATATGATTGAATAGGCAGATCACTTGCATTGTAGAGGCCATAACCATATGTAAATCATGCGATACCATTAAGATGCTTAGATTACGCTCTTTATAAATACGTTCTAATAATCTATAAAAACTCAATTGACCCGAAATATCAAGATTTTGTGCTGGCTCATCTAAAACAAGCAACTCCGGATCGTTCAATAGACTACGAGCCAATAAAACACGCTGTAACTCCCCACCAGATAGAACCGACAATGGTTTATTTAAAATTTTTTCGATACCAATTTCATTAACTGTATTTTGAAGGCTATTCTCATTATTTTTCTTTCTTAACCGCAAAAAACCATGAACAGTGATTGGCATAGAATTATTACTTGTCATACGCTGAGGAATATAACCAATTTTTAAATTTTTTCTTTTTGTAACGCTTCCTTTTTCAGGCTGGTAAAGTCCCATGAGGCATTTTAATAACATGGATTTACCTGCTCCATTGGGTCCAATGATAGTAATAAAATCTTTATCATCAATATTGATAGAGACATCTTTAAGGATATGCTTATCTTGCCTAATAACGCTAATATTATTTGCATTTATTAACGCTGTCATAATCTAGCCTTGTCCGTGCATTCTTGGCATTCTCCTTGAATCTCTAGGGTGACATTCATAGGCTGAAATTTATTATTAGATGCCGTTTGATTAATAGCTTTTGCTAATTCTTTATTGCAACATTCTTTAATTTCTTTGCATTCTTGGCAGAATAAAAAAAAACATTCACTATGTTCTAATGGATGCGAACACCCTATGTAGGCGTTCAGACTATTAAGTTTATGAATAAGACCATTTTCTAATAAAAAGTCTAGTGTGCGATATACTGTTGGTGGTTTTGCAGATAAATTCACATCTTTTAATTTATCTAGGATATCGTAGGCTTTTGAAGGTTCATGATTTGACCAAATCATCTCTAAGATTATTTTTCTCAAAGGTGTAAAGCGTAGTCCCTTCTTCTGACAAATTTTATCAGCAACATAAAGGGCATCTGATAAGCAAGATTTATGATCTGAACAACTATACATATCTTTATTTTCTTTAAAAATTTGGTAAAACTTTAAATGTTATATTATAACATAATAAAAATTGTGCAAGCATAATTTCACTACTTGACTATTTAATAAATGATATAATATAACATAACATGCATAAACGTTAAATTACAGGAAATAATTATGAAAATAAAAAATTTAATATTCGTTCTAACTTTATTAATTTTCTCTACGAGTTCTATATCTGCTTCAGAAAAAATTAGTATTATCACAAGCGTTAAGCCATTACATTCAATTGTTGATGCGATTGCTACTAATTCAGATCAGGTTGAGTTACTTGTTACTACTAACCAATCTCCACATGATTACCAATTAAAGCCATCACAATTAAAAGCTATGCAGAATGCAAATATAATTTTCTATTTTGATGATAATTTTGAAACTTTCATGAGTTCTGCTTTTGATATACTGCCTCCTAAAGTAAGAAAATCATCAATCATAGAGAAAGCAAATTTAAACCTTCTTCAATATCGTGAAAGTGGCGCATGGGACAAGCATCTCCACGAGGGTGATGACGGACATGACGATCATGACGCACATAAAGACGAGCATGATGACGATGTAAATTTACATGTGTGGCTTGATCCAGAAAACGCTAAGAGTATTGTTAATTATGTAGTTAAGGAATTAACCTTTATTAATCCTAAAAATCATGAAATTTATGAAGAAAATGGAAAGAGGTATATTGAAAAACTTAACAACCTAGATGCCGAATTAAAAATATCACTCAGCGGTCTTCAAGATAAACCATTTATTGTATTCCATGACGCCTATCAATATTTTGAGCGCGCTTTTAATCTCAATGCAGTTGGTTCGATTAGTTTGCGTGATGACATTCACTCTGTATCACCAAACCGCATAAAAGAGATTAAAGATAAAATTAAAAAAACTAATGCAGAATGTGTTTTTAGAGAACCTCAATTTTCAGATCGTCTAATAAATACTATTGCAGAGAAAGCTGATATTAAAGTTGGAACTCTTGATCCACTTGGAGCAAGCTTACAAAATGATAAAGGTCTTTATTTTACATTAATGAGAGAACTTGCCGATAATTTTAAAAAGTGTTTAACACACTAATTATCATTTATAGATCAGCTTACATTGCTTAAACAATGTAAGCTTTTTTAAGAGATAGAGAGTTATTTTAAAGAGAAGGACTAAAATCCAATTGTATGATGCAGGTACACATTAATCTTTGTCTTGGGGGGTATGGAAGCTCTTGGTATTGGAGTACATATTTTAACTCTCTGGATGATCTCTTGCGTATACTAATTTTTCATCGTCTGATTGATCAGACTGGTAAGTATAACCACCGGTATCAAAAGATTTCAGCTTATCAATCTCAGTCAAACGGTTTTGAATCATAAATCTTGCCATTGAGCCACGAGCCTTCTTAGCATAGAAACTGACAATTTTCTGCTTTCCATCTTTGCGTTCCATAAAAACAGGTGTGATGACTTTAAGAGATAAGCTAGCGGAATCAATAGCGCTAAAATATTCATTAGATGCACAATTTACCAGAACTTGAGAATCAATTTCTTTAGCTTGTTCATTCAGTTTTTCTGATATTTTTTTACCCCAATAGTCATAAAGTGAAGCTCCATGGGAACCCTTCAGCTTACTGCCCATCTCTAAACGATAAGGTTCTATAGAATCCAAAGGACGTAAAATTCCATAAAGACCCGATAAGATTCGCAAATGTTTTTGAGCCCATTCTAGATCATCCGAAGTCATTGATTCAGCATCTAATCCTTTATACGTATCTCCAGCAAAAGCTAATGCAGCAGGTTTTTTTTCTTGCTTACCAAATAAACTAAAACGTTCCATATTTAGTTGAGCCAAGTTTGTGCTAATACCCATAAGATTTTTTATCTCGTTAATATTCAAAGTACGAGTTATATCAATTAGCTCTTTAACATTTGTAGAAAAGTCTGGTTCGGTTACGTTGATTCCTTCGACGGGATTCATGTTCAGTTTTTTTGCAGGCGAAACAACAACAAGCATTTTTTTTCCTTAATAACGTAACAATAATATCTTTTCCTTTAAGAGAATATTACCACAAATATGGTAGCTGTCTATATTTACTGGTGAAATCTAGAAATCTGCCATTATTCGGTATGCGATTCAATTTAAGCATTAAAGTTGTCGATTATTAATTTTATAGGTATTTATACTTTTCCTTATTTATCACGAACCGACTGGAGTACCAGCATAGCTACCCCTATTTAATACAAAATCTAATCCACCAACACTATCGAGCATAGCTCTTTGATCCGCCCTAGCCCTCAAGTCAACTTCTTCTGGATTAAGAATTGATCTCAATCTTGAATCATACTCTTCTACCAAAGCTTTATTTTCTTCATTTAAGGCAATATTATTATGCTCATCAGGATCATTTTTAATATTATATAATTCACATCTATGTTCTACATAATATATATATTTATAATCACCTTCTCTTAACATATAAGCTCCACCAACAGATCCAGCTCCATGATATTCACTAAGAACCCATCTTTTATTATCATAATCATTTTGAGATATCTCTATTAAAGACTTACCTGGTAAATTAGATTTTTCATTATTTAAATTAATATCAAGACAATCAAAAATAGTCGGATATATATCTAATAATGTTGTTGGAGTTTCGCATATCTCATTACCATTAATCTCTGGGCCTGCAATAATCATCGGTATCGATGATGCATCTTGATACATAGTCATTTTACCCCACAACCCTCTATTACCAAGACACTCTCCATGGTCACTTGCATAAATTTTCATTGTATCTTCGTACAATCCTAAGTTTTTTAATTTACCTAAAACCTTACCAACATTTGAGTCCATAAAACTACACATACCGTAATAGGCTTGTATCGCAACCTTTCTTTTATCGTCATCCATATAATCATCATAAGGCCACCCTTTTCTGATGCCCTTAATCCAAGAATGTAATTTATCACTATTCTTATCAACATATTCTGGCATGGGTAGATCAATATCATCATATAGATCATAAAATTCTGGTGGAGCAATCAATGGATAGTGAGGAGAAACATATGAGATAAATAAAACCCAAGGTTTCTCTGTTGGATTTTTTACAATATTATCTAACCAACTACAGGCTTTTTTTGTAATTGTTCTGTCATATTCTAAATACTCACAATCTCCTCTTCCTAACTCTTCTGAAAGCCTTTTACAAGCTAACTTTGGCGGCATTTCTTCTCTTAACAGTCCAAATAAATCACCTAAACCATCTTTTAAATGCATTGGTTCAATTGTCTCTGTAAATCCCGTGTCAATATCCCAATTCTTATAATGTAATTTACCAATTGAAGTCACATTATAGTTTTTATCTCTCAATTCATGAGCCCAACCTTTTATTTTTCCATCATATGCATGCGCTCCATCCCAATAAGATATATTGTGTACGTGTTTCCCAGTTGCCATAGCAGCTCTTGCAGGAACACATAGTGGAGAAGGTGTGTAAGCATTATTAAATAATACCCCATCTCTCGCCAAACTATCTAAATTAGGAGTTTTTATATACTTATTTCCAGCAACACCCAAAAAATTACTATTGTGTTCATCAGCCATGATAAATATTAGATTTTTTGGCTCCATTTCTCTATCCTTTCAAAATCTAGAAACTGTTTAGTATTATAATAGCTAATAGTTTTCTCATAGGGAGAATGTTACCATAATTATTCTAGCTGTCTATAGATAATAGAGTGTTCAGATAGATGACTAATTTTTATCAAATGATTAAAATAAAGGACACGAAATAAATTCTTATTGGTTATTAATTAATAATATGTACAATCAGTATTTAATAAAAGTAACGTCAGATTATGTGAGGTTAATATGCAAGAAAAACAAAAGTTAGTTAAATTAGAAAATGAAGAATTAGTGTATGGCAATGCTAAAGAAGTAGCAACCTATTGCAAGCAAAATTATACTAAGATTAAAACAGAGTACGACCATGTCACACCATCAATCGTATCTAAAAACTTTAAATATATAGGCAATTGTATACAAAAACCTTATGCAATATCAAAGAATATGAATTATAAAATAGGGGACTTTCCTCAATATAATAAAAAAAGCAAAAAACAGAAGAATTTTCCTTAAAAAACGGAAGATTTGCCAAAATAGACATAAAATCACTAAAACTAATTGTTTGAAATAAAACCTTATTTTCGTTAGAAACTCGATGTTTATGCCACTTTTTAAGTGGCGGGAATGACGGGACTCGAACCCGCGACCTCCGGCGTGACAGGCCGGCGCTCTAACCAACTGAGCTACATCCCCATAATGGTAGGCGGTGACAGGCTCGAACTGCCGACCCTCTCGGTGTAAACGAGATGCTCTCCCAACTGAGCTAACCGCCCTCATAAATAAAGGTAATGTTTTATAACAACAAAATAAAAAAAATACACTAAAAAAATTACGTGCGTTAAACATTTAATTTAACGCACGTAAATAAACTAAAAAAAATCTAAAAAAAACATATTAATTTAATCTAATAAGATTAATTAACAGCTTCTTTTAGAGCTTTACCAGCTTTAAATTTAGGGTTCTTTGAAGCTTTAATTTGAATTGCTTCACCTGTACGAGGATTTCTTCCAGTTGTTGCTGCACGACTTGCAACTGAAAATGTTCCGAAACCAACAAGACGTACGTCATCTCCGCCACTCAAAGCTGAGCTGATAGAACTTAGAACTCCGTCTACTGCGTTAGAAGCATCGGTCTTTGATATTCCTGCTGCTGTTGCTACACTTGCTATTAGATCGTTTTTATTCATCTTTTATCCTTTCGTTTTTAATGCACACCTAATAGTGTGAATTAATAAAAGAGTTTTTCAATTAAGTTATAATAACGATTCCTACAGAACTAATCAAAAAAAACAAACAAAATCAGCATATTTTATCAAATAAACGTTAAATTAGATGTAAAACAGCTAAAATTACTAAAAAACCTATGCAATCAGCAGCCTAATTGCCATAAATTTAGAATCAATTTTTTATCTTACTAATGTGCAATTGTTGGAGAAGGCTTAGTAGAAGGCCCTTGCATTGATGCGTCATGAGCTTCAATATCTTCTTGATTCCATTCAATTGCCTTAGGTTCTGCAACTAATGCTTTTGCTAAGACTTCATCAACCATTGAAACAGGAATAATCTCTAAACCTAATTTGACGACATCTGGTATATCCGTAAGATCCTTCACATTGTCTTGAGGAATAAATACTGTTTTAATTCCACCTCTAAGCGCAGCCAGTAACTTTTCCTTTAACCCACCTATCGGAAGCACGCGTCCACGTAAAGTTATCTCTCCTGTCATTGCTATGTCTTTTCTTACAGGAATCTGTGTCATGACTGATATAATAGCTGTAGCCATTGCAACACCAGCAGATGGACCGTCTTTTGGGGTAGCTCCCTCTGGCACATGAACATGAATATCTCTTTTGTCAAATAAAGGAGGCTTTATTCCATATTTTACAGCGTTAGATTTTACATATGATGCGGCGGCTGAAATTGATTCTTTCATAACGTCTCTTAAATTTCCTGTTATGGTCATCTTTCCCTTGCCAACCATCATTGCACCTTCAATGGTAAGTAATTCACCACCATATTCAGTCCAAGCTAAACCCGTAACTATTCCAATTTGATCTGCACCTTCAGCTTCTCCATACCTGTACTTAAAGACACCAAGGTAATCAGCTAGATTTTCAGTAGTAACTTTTAATTTGCTAAATTTTTTAGAAAGTATCTCTTTAATTGTTTTTCTGGCTAATTTTGATAATTCTCTTTCAAGACTTCTCACACCAGCTTCCTTTGTATAGCGTCTTATAATTTCTAAAACAGCATCATCGCTTATTGACAATTCAGATGCCTTTAAACCATGCTGATTCATAACCTTTGGCATTAGATGTTTTTTTGATATCTGTAATTTTTCATCCTCGGTGTAACCGGCAATCCTAATAATTTCCATTCTATCCATTAATGCTGGTGGAATATTAAGTGTATTTGCAGTGGTTACGAACATTACGTCAGAAAGGTCATAATCTAATTCTAAGTAATGATCATTAAAAGAATTATTTTGCTCTGGATCTAAGACTTCTAATAGGGCTGAAGAAGGATCACCCCTTGAGTCTGAACCCATCTTATCTATTTCATCAAGCAAAAAAAGCGGATTATTCGATTTAACTTTTTTCATAGATTGTATTATTCTACCTGGCATTGAACCAATATAAGTTCTTCTGTGCCCCCTTATTTCAGCTTCATCTCTCACACCGCCTAAACTAACCCTCACAAACTCTCTGCCGGTTGCTTGGGCAATTGACTTTCCAAGAGATGTTTTACCAACCCCAGGAGGTCCAACAAGGCATAATATTGGCCCTTTTAATTTATTTGTCCTTTTTTGGACGGCTATATATTCAATAATTCTCTCTTTAACCTTCTCAAGCCCATAATGGTCTTCATCAAGCACTTTTTCTGAATAAGATATTTCTTTTTTAAATTTTCCTTTAGTGCTCCACGGTATTGAAGTAATCCAATCCAGATAATTTCTAACAACAGCTGCTTCTGCAGACATTGGACTCATTTGACGTAATTTTTTTAATTCTGAATTAGTTTTCTCTCTTGCTTCTTTAGAGAGCTTTAATTTTAGTAATTTTGTTTCCAATTCATCCAATTCATCGGATGCATCTTCAGTATCTTTTCCTAATTCTTTTTGTATGGCCTTCATTTGCTCGTTTAGGTAATACTCACGTTGAGTCTTTTCCATTTGACGCTTAACGCGCCCTCTTATTCTTTTTTCAGTTTGCAATACATCTATTTCACCATCAATAAATGCATAAACTAGCTCCAACCTTTCTTTAATAGAATGGGTCTCTAATATCTTTTGTTTATCTGACAAGTTTATTTCTAAATTTGATGCTATTGTATCAGCTAACTTAGAATAATCTTCAATTTTAGATACGGTTTTATATGTTTCTGAAGGTATTTTTCTGTTTAATTTAACATAAGATTCAAATTGAGATAGAGTTGTACGAGCCAATGCGGTCAGTTCTTTAGAATCAATGGTGTCATCGTCTATTAACTCGGCTTCAACTTGATAAAAATTATCCGTGTCTAAATATCTTTTGATCTTAGCTCTACTTGACCCTTCTACCAATACCTTAACAGTATTGTCTGGAAGTTTTAACAGTTGCAATACGGTTGCTATAGTTCCTATTTCGTAGATATCGTCTTTTGTTGGATTTTCATTTGCAGAATCTTTTTGTGCAACGAGAATAAGACACTTATCCTCTTTCATGACCTCTTCAAGTGCTAATATAGACTTTTCCCTACCTACAAAAAGCGGAACAATCATATTTGGATAAACGACAATATCTCTTAATGGTAGCAGAGGGTAAATATCATCGATATTTTCTAGATCTTTATCTTCATTTGTATTCATCTGTTTATCCTAATAAAATTTATTACAATCAAGTATAATGATTATATTTAAGTATATATATAAATTGGAGTGTAATTGATTTAGTTTCAAGGGCTAATATAAGAAATGAACTGTATTTTTTATTATTATCTAACTATGCAGAACTTCCAACGTCATCAGATCTCTCTGAATATATATAAAGAGGACGTGCTTTACCTTCAACAACCTCATTAGAAACAACAACTTCTTCTACCCCATCTAAGCCAGGAAGATCAAACATTGTATCTAACAGAATAGATTCTAGAATAGACCTTAGTCCTCTTGCGCCTGTTTTACGTTCTATTGCTTTTTTTGCTATAGCTTGCATTGCATCTTCAGAGAAGGTTAGATTAACGTTCTCCATATCAAAAAGTTTGCTATATTGTTTAATGAGGGCATTTTTTGGTTCTTTAAGAATTTTAATTAGAGCAGTTTCGTCTAAATCTTCTAATGTAGCAAGAATTGGTAATCTTCCGACAAATTCTGGTATTAAGCCAAACTTTAATAAATCTTCAGGCTCTATTTTCTTTAATAATTCACCCATAGATTTCTGATCTTCTACATCAACCTTGGCTCCAAAGCCGATTGAGGTATCCCTGCTTCTTTGGCTGATAATCTTTTCTAAGCCAGCAAAAGCTCCACCACAAATAAATAGAATATTTGTTGTGTCAATTTGAAGAAATTCCTGTTGTGGATGTTTTCTTCCGCCTTGCGGAGGAACACTTGCAATAGTACCTTCCATAATCTTTAACAATGCCTGCTGAACTCCCTCACCTGAAACATCTCTTGTTATAGATGGATTTTCAGATTTTCGGCTTATTTTATCAACCTCATCGATGTAAACTATCCCTTTTTGAGCTTTTTCGACATTATAATCTGCTGCTTGTAGTAATTTTAGGATAATATTTTCAACATCCTCACCAACATAACCCGCTTCTGTTAAAGTTGTTGCGTCTGCCATAGTAAAAGGCACATCTAATATTCTGGCTAAAGTTTGTGCCAATAACGTCTTTCCGCTTCCTGTTGGCCCTAATATTAAAATATTTGATTTTGCCAATTCTATATCACTATTTTTATCGCTTTCCGATAATCTTTTATAATGATTGTGAACAGCAACCGAAAGAACCTTCTTTGCGTAATCTTGCCCAATTACATAGTCGTTAAGAACATCAAATATTTCAGTAGGAGTGGGAACTCCTTCTGTCTTTTTAACTAATGATGACTTGTTTTCTTCTTTGATTATATCAGTACAAAGATCAACACATTCGTCGCAGATAAAGACACTGGGTCCAGCTATCAACTTTCTAACTTCGTGTTGACTTTTTCCACAAAAAGAACAGTAAAGCGTATTGTTTGTCTCACCTGTACCAGCGCCAACTTTACTCATTTGATAATCTCCGTCTAAAACTTGATCTTACTAATTTATATTATCTTGTTAAACTTATATAAAACCAATAATTATTAATAACAAGATAACAACCTTAATTAAATTTGATTATTTTTCAATCCTTACCAGTGACCTTGATTTCATCAGCAGGCCTAGTTTCAATAACCTCATCAATTAAACCGAATGCTTTAGCCTCTACAGCATCCATAAAATGGTCTCTATCTAGCGTTGATTCTATAGTTTTGTATTCTTGGCCTGTATGTTTGACATACAGTTCATTCAATCTTTTTTTAATCTTAATTATATCAAGAGCATGTCTCTCTATATCACTTGCTTGGCCTGAAAAACCTCCAGATGGTTGGTGAACCATAATCCTTGAATGCGGAAGTGAAAATCTTAAACCTTTTTTTCCGGCAGCCAGTAATAATGACCCCATTGAAGCAGCTTGCCCAATACATAAAGTTGAAACTGGCGGACGAATAAATTGTATTGTGTCATATATAGCTAGACCAGAAGTCACAACACCTCCAGGTGAATTAATGTATATGGAAATCTCTTTTTTTGGATTCTCAGCTTCTAAAAAAAGAAGTTGCGCTGTAACTAATGTAGAAATATTATCATCAATTGCACCGGTAATAAAAATAATTCTCTCCTTCAGTAATCTAGAAAATATATCATAGGCACGTTCACCTCTATTAGATTGCTCCACAACCATAGGAACTAAATTCATATTTAAATTTTCACCATTAACCATAACAATATCCTTTTAAAATCAATTTATATCCAATTATACAACTTTAAGTTAACAACTTATTTCTTTTCTTCTTTTTTAGCAGAAGTTTTTTTTGCAACTACTTTTTCTTTTGTTACTTTTGTTGCTTTTTTTGTTTTAGGGCTTTGTTCCTTGGAATGATCGTGATCGTGATCGTGGTCATGCTCAAAGAGCACGTCTCTCGTAACCTTCTTTTCTTTAATCTTTACAAGCTCTATTATAAAATTTATCACTTTATCTTCAGCAATAGGACCTCTAATTTGATTCATTGCATTTGGATTTTCTTGATAATACTTTAAAACTTCCGATTCTTGACCTGGAAATTCTCTAGTTTTCTCCAACACCACCTTATTAACCTCATCATCAGATACAGTAATCTTATTTTCTTCCGCCACTTGACTTAAAAATAACCCGAGTCTAACTCTTCTGTCTGAAATTGCCCTATATTCTTTTTCAGTTTTCTCTTCATCTTTGACAACATCTTCAAATTTCTTACCAGATTGTTCTATATCACCCTTAAAAGATGCCCATAAGTTCTTGAACTCCGACTCTTGCATGGTTGTAGGAAGAGGAAAATCGAGAATTTCATCAAGCTCATCTAATAGAGATTTCTTTAATTTTGACTTAGAAGCTTCTTCAAAATCTCTTTCAATCTGAGAACTAACAGCTTCTTTTAGTTTTTCAAGATTCTCGAATCCAATGTTCTTTGCAAATTCATCGTCTAATTTAGTTTCCGATGGCTGTTCTATCTTTTTAACCACAGATTCGAATATTGCTTGCTTACCAGCTAAATGTTTAGCCTGATAATCATCCGGAAACTTGATATCAATTTTAACATCCTGACCTATTTTTGTTCCGACAAGTTGTTCCTCGAATCCAGGAATAAATGTACCACTCCCTAAAACAAGTGGAGCATCAGTAGCGGAACCTCCCTCAAAAGGTTCGCCATCGATCTTACCAATAAAGTCAATGGAAACTTGATCTCCGTTAGAAGCTTTTTCTGTAGGTTTCTTTGAAGAAAATGTTTTTTGTTCTTTTCTGATGTTTTCTAAAGATTCATCTATGTCTTTTTTTGTTACAGATGCAACTAGCTTTTCTATGGAAATATCAGTGAAGTTAGGACTTTTTATTTCAGGTAATATCTCGTATTTAAGACTATAGATGAGATCGCTCTCTCCTTTAATTACTAGAGCTATCTCTTCATTATTTCCCTCTTTATCATCACCTTTGCCAAAAATAATTTCTGGTTGCATTGCAACTTTTTCTTTTCTATCATCAACAGCTTTAGTTGATGATTCTCTAACAATTTCTTCCACAACCTCTGGCATTATTCGGTTTGTAAATGTTTTTTTTAAGTGTGAGATAGGAACTTTACCTGGTCTAAAGCCTTTTAATTGGATCGTCTTTTTTAATTCTTCTAATCGATCCATTAACTTATTATGAATAATATCTTTTTTAATTTCAATTTTAAGCTCTCTAGATAGACCTTTTGAGGTTATTTCTGTGACATTCATATTGTGACATCCAATTGTTTGTATTTATTATTTGGTGCGGGCGAAGGGACTCGAACCCCCACTCCGTTAGAAACTAGAACCTAAATCTAGCGCGTCTACCAATTCCGCCACGCCCGCACAACGTGTAAAATTATATCTTATATAACACTATTTGTTATAAATAAAAATTTTAATGTATTTTGAATAAACGATTAAAAAACATTTGTACATTATAATATTAAAAAATTATCAATTTTAACATCCATAGCAATATCGTAGACAAAAAATAGTTGACCGTTTCTATAAAATATTACATCTATGATAAAATTTATATTTATATTGAAAGATTTATTGCCTATTCAATAGGCGTAAAATCGGTAAAACGATTAATTTTTAAGCATTATTACAGCATTGCATAAACTATATTATTTTAGTTTAATTAAATATATTACATTAAAACAATATTTTATGAATAAATTCACCTTGTTGGCATAAAACATGCACACTAATTATATATATATATAATGCACACGAGGACATAATGAAAAAAATTGAAGCAATCATAAAACCCTTTAAGCTTGATGAGGTAAAGGAAGCTCTCCAAGGAATAGGGATAGAAGGAATGACGGTTACTGAAACTAAAGGTTTTGGAAGGCAAAAAGGTCATACTGAATTATACAGAGGGGCAGAATATATAATTGATTTCTTACCTAAGATTAAAATTGATATAATTGTTAACGACAATTTAGCATCAAAGGTTGTGGATACAATTAAATTATCAGCATTTACTGGAAAAATAGGAGACGGAAAAATCTTTGTAACGAACGTTGAGGAAGTTATAAGAATTCGTACCGGAGAGACAGGCGAAGACGCTATATAAAAAATCTAAGATCACTAATTAACAATAAGGAGTTGTGAATAAATGACTAAAGTAAGTGAATTAATTAAAAAAATTAAAGACGAAGACATCAAGTTTGTTGACTTAAGGTTTACTGACACAAGAGGAAAAATGCAACATCTAACAATGGATTCTAAATTAATGGATGAAGATGCATTTGCAGATGGGGTTATGTTTGACGGATCATCTATAGCAGGCTGGAAAGCAATAAATGAATCGGATATGACGTTAATGCCAGAACCAGATACATCGCATATTGACCCATTTTTTGCCCAATCAACATTAGCGATTTTTTGTGACATACTTGATCCTGTAAGTGGCGAAGGCTACGAACGTGACCCAAGAATGACTGCAAAAAGAGCTGAAAGTTACCTAAAGTCTACCGGTATTGGTGACACTGCATCATTCGGCCCTGAAGCAGAATTTTTTATCTTTGACGACGTAAAATTTGCAACAGACCCTTATCAAACAGGTTTTGAAGTTGATTGTACAGAATTGCCTACCAACAGCGCAACAGAGTATGAAATGGGTAATCTTGGTCATAGACCAAGAACTAAAGGGGGATACTTCCCTGTACCACCAATTGATTCGGCACAAGATATACGGTCTGAAATGTTAAGTGTTTTATCTGATATGGGTGTTACAACTGAAAAACACCATCACGAAGTTGGTGCAGCTCAGCATGAACTTGGAATTAAATTTGACGATCTTACGAAGATAGCGGATGGACAACAGATATATAAATATGTAGTTCATCAGGTGGCAAATGCTTATGGAAAAACAGCAACATTCATGCCTAAGCCTGTCTACGGAGACAATGGCAGCGGAATGCATGTGCATCAATCTATCTGGAAAGATGGAAAACCAATTTTTGCTGGAGACAAGTATGCTGGACTTTCTGATATAGCGTTATATTATATTGGTGGTATAATAAAACACGCAAAATCATTAAATGCATTCACAAACCCATCGACTAACTCTTACAAAAGATTAGTACCAGGATTTGAAGCCCCTGTATTGTTGGCTTATTCTGCACGAAACAGATCAGCATCATGTCGCATACCATTCGGCAGCTCTCCAAGTTCAAAACGTGTAGAAATACGCTTTCCTGATCCTACTGCAAATCCTTATCTTGCTTTCTCAGCTATGTTAATGGCTGGCCTTGATGGGATAGCAAACAAGATAGATCCAGGATCACCAATGGATATGGATTTATATGAATTACCAGAAGTAGAGTTGAAAAAAATACCAACAGTATGCGCGAATTTAAGAGAAGCCTTGTCAAGCTTGTCGGCTGACCATGACTATCTGTTAAAGGGTGGAGTCTTTTCAAAAGACCAAATTGATGCATACATTCAATTAAAGATGGAAGACGTTATTAGATACGAACACACCCCTCACCCAGTTGAGTTTGATATGTATTATAGTGTTTGATTTAAATTATATTAAAAACGCATAATAAAGGGGGTTAGTCTAAGCCCCCTTTATTTTTAACTAAATTAAATATCTAAAAATTTTTACTTAACTAAAAAAATATTATCTAATTATCTAATTATTAGATAATTCATATTATAATAAGAATTTATTTTGATTCGAAAATTTAAGTAAAGATATTAGTATGACAAGTGATCTTTTTGATATTTTAAACACTGATGAACAATCCATTACAGATCGGAAAGACCTAGTAGTTCCTCAAAATAAAACAAAATCAATAAAAAATATAAAAAATAATAAAAAAAATGAATATAATGCAACGAGTATCGAAATACTTGAAGGGCTAGAGCCTGTACGTATGCGTCCAGGTATGTATATTGGCGGAACAGATAAAAAATCTCTTCACCACTTGTTCTCCGAAGTTATTGATAATTGCATGGATGAGGTTGTGTCTGGCCACGCCGATTTAATTGAAATAACTATTGAAAAAGATAACAGCGTTTCAGTATCAGATAACGGAAGAGGCATACCGATAGACCCTCATCCAAAAAAACCAGACCAAACGGCACTTGAGGTTATATTTACTACTTTACATGCCGGCGGAAAATTTAATTCAAACAGTTATCAAACATCCGGTGGCCTTCATGGAGTAGGAATATCAGTTGTTAATGCTTTATCTGAGCACTTAGAAGTAACGGTAACTCGAGATGGAAAAACATATTATCAAGAATATTCAAAAGGAATTCCTTTATCAAAACTTGTTTGCATAGGAAAGGCATCTAAAAAAAGAGGAACTACCATTAGGTTTGTCCCAGATAAAGAAATTTTCAAAGAAACCACAGTCTTTGATCCTTCTGTAATATACGAAGCAACCAAATCCAAAGCTTATCTTTTTGCTGGAATTAAAATAAATTGGAAAAACAAATCCGATTCAATTGATGACAGCATTCCAAAAGAAGAAATTATTCATTTTCCCAATGGGCTAAATGATTATATCGAAAAAACATACGCTAATGATGAAAAAATAATAAACAGCATATTCCACGGCAAGCATAAAAATGAAAGTCAATATAGTGTTGAATGGTCAATAGTATGGCTTGAAAGGCAATCAGGTACAATTAAATCTTTTTGCAACACAATACCTACAATAAATGGCGGAACACATGAAAATTCATTAAAAAATGTTCTTTTAAAGGGTCTTAAAAAATACGGCGACCTTATAAGCTACAAAAGATCTCAGCTACTGACCCTAGATGATATTGTTAGCTCAACTTCAGGGATACTATCCATATTTATAAACGAGCCAGAATTTCAAGGGCAAACAAAAGAAAAACTTGCATCCCAAGACGCTTATAAGCTTGTAGATAAAATTGTTGGTGATCATATAGATCACTGGCTTGTTCAGTCACCTAAGGACTCTTTGAGGCTCCTAGAATGGCTGACCAATATAGCAGAGGAGCGTATAAAAAGAAAAAATGAACGTGAAATAAGCAGAAAATCAGCTACTAAAAAATTAAGACTTCCAGGAAAATTATCAGATTGTTCAAACAATTCTCCGGAAGGGACAGAGCTGTTTATAGTAGAAGGAGATTCTGCAGGAGGATCAGCAAAGCAAGCAAGAAATAGAAAAAATCAAGCTATCTTGCCTCTAAGAGGAAAAATATTGAATGTTGCAAATGCTTCTTCACAAAAATACAACCAAAATCAACAATTATCAGACCTAGTTTTAGCATTGGGATGCGGAAGCGGTGAGTATTACATTGAAGATAATCTAAGGTATGAAAAGATTATTATTATGACAGATGCAGATGTAGATGGCGCTCATATTTCAGCATTACTTATGACATTTTTTTTCAAAGAAATGAAACAACTAATTGAAAACAAACATCTTTATCTTGCTGTTCCACCTCTATTTAAATTATCACAAGGAGGTAAAGTAATATATGCAAAAGATGAGATAGATAGGGAAGAAATTATAAAAAAACAATTCAACAATAAATCAAAAATTGACGTCTCTAGGTTTAAAGGGTTAGGAGAGATGATGCCGGCTCAATTAAAAGAAACTACAATGGACCCTGAAAAAAGAGAACTGCTGTTAATTGATATTAACATGTACGAAGACGAGGATAATATACAGGCTGTTGAAGAATTAATGGGAAATAAACCCGAAGCAAGATTTAATTTTATTCAAAAGTATGCTAACTTTAAAAATCTTTAGTATTTAGAGTGCAATAAAAAATTATAAAAGGATCATTCAGTTGACGAGTCCTGTTGACATTGAGATAATATCAAAAGAATTAGATGAAGGTCTTATTTTATTAGATTTAGATGCTAATGTAATGTACGCAAACCCAAAGGCTCTATCTTATTTTGGTGAAAGGATATTATCCAATCCTATATATAATTTTATAAGAGCACCCCAGCTAATTGATTTAATAAATATTGAAAAAAAACCAAAAATATTCGAGTACATCCATCAAGGCAATACCATACAAACATACGTAATTACCATTATCCCTTTAACGGAAAAAGCTACCGCATTAAAAATTGCTGATTACAGTCAAAGAGAAGCTTTTGAAAACGTGAGGAAAGAGTTTATTGCTAATGTTAGCCATGAATTAAGATCTCCGTTAACAAGCATTATCGGATTCATAGAGACACTACAAACACAAGAAGTTCCAAAAGATAAATCCAATCATTTTTTAAAGATTATGCAAGACGAAGCTAATCGGATGTCTCGCATATTAGATGACCTACTGTCATTATCTAAACTTGAAATTAACGCTTATATAAAACCGGTAGATGAGATAGATATTCTAGAAAATTTAAATATAGTTCTATCAACTATGGAGATAAGACTTAAAGAGAAAAGGATAGAAGTTAAATTGAATACAGAATCAAAAAATACCTTTAAATATAAAATCAGAGGTGACTTCGATGAGATAACACAGGTATTTAATAATTTAATAGACAATGCAATCAAATACTCCCCTGAGAATAAGACGATTTCTATAGATGTTAGTTATAAAAAAAATGATAACAAACTTAATACAATAACAATAAGCATTTCAAACGAAGGAACAGGTGTTTCAGAAGAACACTTACCGAGATTAACTGAAAGATTTTATCGAGTTGATAAAGATCGCTCCAGAACAGTTGGAGGGACAGGTCTAGGGCTTGCGATAGTAAAGCATATAATGTATAGGCATGACGGTGAGCTATTTATAGAAAGTACACCTAATAAAAAAACAACTTTCTCTATAAATCTTCCGTGTATAAGTTGACTGCAAAATAACTTGTCACATTTTTGTCACATTTTTGTCACACATTCTTAAAATATCCGATGCATATGTTAACCAAGCAATTGATAGTGAAGGTCGGTATCAGTGCGAAGTTTAATATTAACAATGGAGACGTAAATGAAACACCTTAATAAATTAACATTCGGTGCGATAGCATTATCTATGCTTTTGTCATCTGGGATGAATACAGAAGCTAGAGAGCAAATCTCAATAGTTGGTTCATCAACCGTTTTTCCTTTTTCTGCATCTGTTGCAGAAGAGTTTGGAAGAGCTTACGGTATTAGAACACCTGTCGTAGAATCAACTGGTACCGGAGGTGGGTTGAAATTATTTTGTGCTGGTATTGGACTTGAGCATCCAGATATAACAAATGCATCAAGAAGAATCAAATCTTCAGAATTCGAAAAATGCCAAGGAAATGGTATTGATATGACTGAATTTGTTATTGGCTATGATGGCATCGTGATAGCTAATGCAAACTCTGCTCCACAGCTTAATCTAACACTAGGTGAAATTTTTTCTGCTGTAGCGGCTGTTGTTCCAGGTCCTAAATCAACAGATGATTCATGCGATTTAATTTCTAACCCAAACATTAAATGGAGTGACATCAGGTCATCGCTTCCAGCGGTTAAAATTGAAGTATTAGGCCCTCCACCAACTTCTGGTACTAGAGATGCGTTCGCAGAGTTAGCAATGGAAGGTGGGTCAAAATCATTCAAATGCCTTGGTGCACTTAAGATAACAGACAGCAGTGCTTGGAAAGCTACGGTTCACGGTCTTCGTGAAGATGGTGGGTGGATAGATGCAGGCGAAAATGACAATCTAATGGTATCAAAACTCGATGCAAATCCAGATGCAATTGGTATTTTTGGTTACAGTTTCCTTGACCAAAACTCCGATAAAATTAAGGGAGCTATCGTTGATGACGTTGAACCAACTTTTGAAAATATTGCTGCCGGTGAATACACAATATCGCGTTCATTGTTCTTCTATGTTAAGAAAGCGCATATTGGTGTTGTGCCAGGTCTAAAAGGCTTTGCACAAGAATTTACAAGTGAAGATGCGTATGGAGAAGAAGGTTATTTGGTTGACAAAGGCCTAATCCCTCTTCCTGCTGCAGACCGAGCTAAATATAGTTCAGCTGCAAAAAATATGCCTAAATTAGAGATGTAATAGCTTTTTTTCATCTTGATATATTCTCCTGTTTAAATATTAAACAGGAGAATATTTTTATAATAAATTAATTATAGGTTTTATAGATGAGCATAATAAACATATACATGATTATAATTATGCTTCTTTCGATTTCTTCGTATTTCTATGGAAGAAATTTTATAAAAAACAAAACATCCACATCAACAGAAAAACAACATTCAAAAGACACCTATCACGGTGCTTTTATATCTTTATACCTAATCCTACCATCGATAATTTTTTTATCTCTTTGGATTGTTATTTCACCAAATATTATTGATGAACTTCTAACAATTAAAATAATTTATATTTTTGGTCAATTAGGTATTGATGAGTTAAAAATATTAAAATCTCAAGTTATAGCTCTCTCAAATGGCGTTTTAATCGCAGGTAACTTAAGTGAAGAGGTTAACTATATATCTGACTATTATTTATATATCCAAACTGTTTCAAAAAAAATATATATTATATTATCATGCCTAGGATCAGCAGCAGCTTTCTTATATGCAAGAAAAAAAATAACGATAAGATTTAATGCAAGGTTTAATGTTGAAGTCATAGTTAAATCAATAATGATACTTGCTTCCTTAATCGCCATTCTAACAACAGTTGGAATTATTTTATCTCTTGTAGTGGAAACAATACGGTTTTTTGAAATTATAAATATAGCAGACTTTTTATTCGGATTAAAATGGAGCCCACAGATAGCTTTAAGAGCAGATCAAGTAGCTAACGAAGGTTTATTTGGCGCCGTTCCATTATTTGCTGGTACTCTCATGATCACCGTTATAGCAATGGTTGTAGCGGTCCCAATTGGTCTCATGACTGCTGTCTATCTTTCAGAATATGCATCAAATACTTTACGTTCGATAGCAAAGCCTGCATTAGAAATATTAGCTGGAATTCCGACGGTAGTTTACGGTTTTTTTGCAGCTCTAACTGTTGCTCCATTCCTAAGGGATAAAGGCGCTGATATCGGTCTAACATTATCATCCGAATCTGCGTTAGCAGCTGGCCTTGTTATGGGGATAATGATTATACCGTTAATATCATCCCTATCAGATGATGTTATTAACGCAGTTCCCCAAAGTCTACGAGAAGGCTCGGCTGCATTAGGCTCAACAAAATCAGAGACTGTTAAGAAGGTTATATTACCTGCAGCTCTACCGGGAATCGTTAGCGCTATATTATTAGCTGTATCAAGAGCTATAGGAGAAACTATGATTGTTGTTATGGCGGCAGGTGTGGCTGCAAATCTAACCGCCAACCCGTTTGAATCTGTAACTGCAGTCACAGTTCAAATAGTTGTTTTGCTTGTAGGGGATCAAGAGTTTGATAGCGCCAAAACATTGGCAGCTTTTGCATTAGGGTTTACGCTATTTATTATTACCTTAGGATTAAATATCTTATCAATATACATAATAAGAAAATATAGAGAGCAGTATGACTAATAAAAAAATAAGCGCTTTAACAAAAAAACGATATAGCTCTGAAAAAAGATTTAAAGCTTATTGTATTGCAGCGTTAGCTTTAGCTATGGCAATATTATTTACACTATTATCATCTATTACATTAAATTCACTGCCTGCTTTTACGCAAACGCACATAACAACAGATGTCTATCTGGATAAAAATTTGCTAGACCCTAACAACACAAATGACCTTGAAGCTATATTAAGAGAAGGACCATGGAGATCTCTTGCAAAATCTTCATTAAGAGAAATGGTACCCGGTGTAAATGATAGAAAAGAAAAAAGAGAGCTATACGGGCTTGTATCTGTAATTGCAGGTGATTCTATAAAGTATTACGTAAAAGAAAACCCTAATGATATTGGGAAGAAAGTACAAATAAACATACCCAGTTCAGATGATATTGACCTGTTAACAAAAGGTTTGATTGACAGGAATTTACCAGAAGAAAACAGAACTGTTAGCAACCTTCAGTTAAAATGGCTCGATCAATTTATATATGAGAAAAGAGTTAGCAAGCGCTTTGCATGGAAGCTATTTAATCACGGCGACAGCAGGGAAGCGGAAGTTGCTGGTTTAAAAGGTGCGATAGCTGGGACTCTATTAACAATGTTTGTTACATTGATTATCAGCTTTCCTATAGGAGTTATGACAGCCGTATATTTAGAAGAAATTGCACCTAAAAATAGGATGACTGACTTTATAGAAGTCAACATTAATAATCTTGCAGCTGTTCCTTCTATCGTTTTTGGGTTACTGGGACTGGCTGTTTTTATCGGATATTTTGGTATGCCACGTTCGGCACCATTGGTTGGTGGGATTGTACTCGCATTAATGACGCTACCAGTAATAATAATAGCAACAAGAGCTTCACTTGCGTCTATCCCACCTTCTATTCGAGAAGCAGCTTATGGAGTTGGTGCATCGCAATTGCAAGTTATTAACCATCACGTATTACCTTTAGCAATACCCGGAATCCTAACAGGAACTATAATTGGAATAGCAAGAGCGGCAGGCGAAACGGCTCCCTTGTTAATGATAGGAATGATGGCCTTCATTGTTGATACACCGCATAAAATTACAGACAAAGCAACTGTTATGCCAGCGCAAATATATATGTGGGCTAATAATCCAGAAAGATCTTTTGAATCCCTAACAAGTGCCGCTATTTTAATTCTGCTTATCATTCTAATAACGATGAATGCATTGGCTATTTATTTAAGAAAAAAATATGAGAGAAAATGGTAAAATGAAAAACGATTATAAAGTGAAAACAGAAAATATTACAGTCGATTATGGAGAAAAAAGAGCACTTCATGGTATAAATTTAAATATATCTTCTAATGAAGTGACGTCACTTATAGGTCCGTCTGGATGCGGTAAATCAACATTTATAAGATGTATAAATAGAATGAATGACTTGATTGACGGATGCAAAGTTAATGGAAAAATATTAATAGATAACGAGGATATTAATAATCAAAACATGGATGTTGTGGAGTTAAGAGCCAAAGTTGGCATGGTCTTTCAAAAGCCAAACCCTTTTCCAAAATCAATATTTGATAATGTAGCCTATGGCCCTAGAATACATGGCACTGTAAAGAATAAAGAAGAATTAGAAAACATGGTTAGGAAAAGTCTTAAGAGGGCAGGCTTGTGGAATGAAGTTCACGACCGATTAGATGCTTCAGGTTTATCTTTATCAGGAGGGCAACAGCAAAGGCTATGCATTGCTAGGGCTATAGCAGTTAATCCTGATATCTTACTTATGGACGAACCTTGTTCGGCTTTAGATCCAATAGCGACTGCAGTCATTGAAGAGCTTATAAATGAATTAAAAGAGAGGTATACAATAATGATAGTAACTCACTCAATGCAACAAGCAGCAAGGCTCTCTCAAAAAACCGCTTATTTCCACCTCGGTGAAATGATAGAGTTTGGTGATACTAGCAGCATATTTACAAATCCAAAACATGAGATGACCGAAGCTTACATATCAGGTAAGATAGGTTAAGGAGAGAAAAATGAAAACAAATAATCATATTAACACTGGCTTTGATGAGGATCTAAAGTCATTGAATAACAACATAGCGAAACTAGGTGGCTTAGCTGAAACACAGCTTTATGAAACAATGCAATCATTAGCAGATAAAAATGTCTATAAATTCAATAAAATTATTAATAGAGACAAAAAATTAGATGCATTGGAAGATGAGATTAATAAAAAAGTTGTAGAATTTTTAGCAATCTGGTCACCAATTGCAAGTGATTTAAGAAATGTTCTTGTTGCACACAAAATATCATCTATTCTGGAAAGAATTGGTGATTATTCCAAGAATATATCTAGAAGAAGTTTAATTATTATTGAAGATAATAACTTTTCAACACTTCCCGTTAATATAATTGGACTAGGTGAACATGTGCAAAAACTACTTCACAATGTATTAGATGCTTATATGGAAAGAGATGTTGATTTAGCTATGGAGATATGGAGTCAAGACATCGATATTGACCGTTTATATTTAAGTCTTTTCAAAGAACTTACAACAATAATGCATGATAATCCAGAAGAGATAAAAGATCTAACTCATATGGTTTTTATTTCCAAAAACCTTGAGAGGATAGGTGATCATGCCACCGCGATTGCAAAACAAATTTATTTCCTTGTTAACGGATCCATGCCCCCTGACCACAGACCGAAGGCAGATTTTAATATAGATTAAGAGTGCAATATGTATTTAGCTGTATTAGCAGATGACGAACCCAATCAATTGGAATTGATTTCATACCATCTACAAAAAGAAGGCTTTAAAACTTTAACCGCCTTAAACGGCGAAGACGCATTTGAGTTAATTCAGGAAAATAAACCGGATATCATTATAATTGATTGGATGATGCCAGGATTATCTGGCATCAGCTTAACCAGAAAAATTAGATCTAATAAAGATATAAAGAATATTCCAATAATTATATTGAGCGCTCGCGGCGAAGATATAGATACCTCACATGGGCTTAATGCTGGAGCTGATGATTATATGGCAAAACCCTTCTCCCCACTAGAGCTCATGGCTAGAGTTAGATCCCTAATTAGGCGTTCAAGAAATATAAAAAGTGAATCCGAGCTATCTTATGGCGGTATTAATATAAACCACAACACAAAAGAGGTAACCGTTGGAGGTTCTCTCATTAAGATTGGCAAAATAGAATATAAAATCTTATCTATTTTACTCTCTAGGCCAAAATATGTATTTTCAAGGGAACAGCTAATAGAATCCGTTTGGGATAATAATTCATTAATTGAAGACAGAACGGTTGATGTGCATGTCAGTAGACTAAGAAGATCAATAAAGAAAATAAATAGCAACCATAAACTAATTAAAACCATTCATGGTTTTGGGTATTCTATAACAGATGAAATTAATTAATATTTTCGACTGGCTTGATGTTAACAGATTCACCGCAACCACATGCTGACTCTTCGTTAGGATTGTTAAAGATAAAACCAGAACCTAACTTTTCAACTTTATAATCCATCTCAGTCCCTAATAAGTACATCACTGCTTTAGGTTCAATAAGAACTGTAACACCTTTGTCGTTAATAATTTCATCTAATTTTTCAGCAGCTACAGCATAATCTAATGTATACGTCATACCAGCACAACCACCCTCTTTAATTCCTATTTTTAAAGTCTTTATTTTTGGATCGTTACATTTTTCTAATAACAACTTAATCCTAGCAGCAGCAGCATCAGTCAGTGTTATAACGCTATTTAATTGTCTTAACATAATACACCTCTCCTATAACATATTTAAAGCTACTTTTGCTTCTTCAGACATCATTACCATATCCCACGGTGGATCAAATACCATAGTAACGGTTGCCCCTGATACACCAATAACATTACTAACAGCATCTTCAACCCACTTTGGCATCTCTCCGGCTACCGGGCATCCGGGCGCTGTTAGTGTCATATCTATATTAACGTGGCTATTGTCATCTAAGTCAACTTTATAAATGAGACCTAATTCATATATATCAACAGGAATTTCAGGATCATATACAGTTTTTAATGAAGCTATTATATCTTCAGTAAGCTTTTCAATAGCCTCGTTGTCTATAGTTTTATCGTTGTTTGATATATTATTTTCGTTCATTTTATATATTTTACCTAAAAAATTTTTTACACTCAAGCAAAGAGTTACACAAAATATCAACATCTTCTATTGTATTGTACATGGCAAAGGATGCTCTGCAGGTAGACTGCACATTATATCTTGCTAAAAGTGGTTCTGCACAATGCATCCCCGCCCTTACTGCGACTCCTGATCGATCTATTATAGTACTAACATCATGAGGATGTATACCTTCTAATATAAAAGAAAAAATTGCACCCTTAGTTTTGCTGTTACCTATTATCTTGAGTCCATCAATATCTTTTAGTTTATTTTCCGCGTAATCTTTTAATAAATTTTCGTGTTGTAAGATTTTTTCCTGACCAATTGTATTGATATAGTCTATGGCCACCTTTAAACCAAGAGACTGAATAATTGCTGGTGTTCCTGCCTCAAACCTCTGCGGAGGCTTACCATATACCACTCTATCGGTATATACTTCTTCAATCATCTCTCCTCCACCTTGGTAAGGTACCATCTTTTCTAAATAATCAGACTTACCATAAAGAACCCCAATACCGGAAGGACCGTACAATTTATGACCTGTAAAAACATAAAAATCTACATCCAAATCCTGAACGTCAACTTTGTGATGAACAATAGCCTGGGTACCGTCTACTACTACAGGAATGTTTTTATCATGGGCTATCGCTATCATCTCTTTAATTGGCAAAACTGTTCCCAATACATTTGACATATGGGTTAATGAGATAAGTTTAGTTTTATCTGTTATCAAAGACCTAAATTCATCAAGGTCAATGTCACCGTCATCATTGACTGATAGCCATTTTATTTTAATTTTATTTTTTTCTCTTAAAAAATGCCACGGAACAATATTAGAGTGATGCTCCATTATCGTAAGTATAATTTCATCACCTTCGGTTAACATTTCTCCGCCATAAGAATGGGCAACTAAATTAAGAGCCTCAGTAGCATTTTTTGTAAAAACAATCTCATTTACATGATTTGAATTAATGAATTCAGCAACAGTTTTTCTTGCATCTTCATAATTTTCCGTAGCTTTATTTGACAAATAATGCAAACCGCGATGAACATTTGCATACTCATATCTATATGCATTTGCCATTTTATCAATAACGATATTTGGTTTTTGGGAAGACGCTGCATTGTCTAAATAGACTAATTGTTTTCCATATATATTTTTTGAGAAAACAGGAAATTCTGATTTTATTAAACTGACATCATATTCTCTGGAATTAGACATTTAATCTACCCTTTGAAACTCTGTTTAGCATATTATTCATGACATCTCTTAATACATTTCTTAAATTTGTATCCTGTATTTCTTCCATTACATCACTTATAAAAGCATGTACCAACAATCTTCTCGCTTCATCCTCACCAATACCTCTTGCTCTTAAATAAAATAAAGAATCGGCACTTAATTGACCAGTCGTAGCGCCATGACCACACTGCACATCATCGGCATAAATTTCTAATTCAGGTTTAGAGTCATGTTCTGCGTCGTTCGATAAAATTAATGCGTCTATGGATTGTTTAGCTATAGTTTTCTGTGCGATTTGGTCGACAACTATATTGCCTTGAAAAACACTTCTAGAACGGTCGCTAAGTATTGACTTATACTTTTCCTTACTTAATGAGTTAGGAGCTTTATGTGTTACTACTAATGTTGTATCAATATGGCTTTCGCCATCTAATAAGTTGACACCGGATATAGATACTTCGCTATTTTCTCCATTACAGCTTATATTACGCGATTCTCGTAATAATTTTGATCCAGATGAGATAGTAAAACTGTTAAAAATAGATCCGCTGCCAACATCCGCATACTGTTGATTAAAACCAACTGTTGATTGATTATGGGCTTGATATTTAACGTTATTAACAATAGCATTATCTTCTACATTCCACAGAACAGAAGATGTATACAAAGCATCGTTAACTCGATTTGATACTTTTAATTCAGTTACATTTATATGGCTATCTTTTCCAACATTTATTACGTGACGATAATTGAAAAAACCATCATTATTTCCAATGTGAATAATATAAACATTTGAATCAATTTTAACGTTAGCGCTAACGTTGATAAGAACACCTTCTTGCATTAATATTGTATTCAAATCAAATAACGGATCCTCATTTACATTATGCTTATTTATCATCAATTCAATCGCCCATCTCGGGACATCACCATGGGATAAGAAATTTATTTCCATTCCATTTTTACTATATTCTAACATAGACAGCTCTGGTATAAATTTGCCATCCATAAAAACTATCAGAGTATCATTGTCACTCTTTATTTTGCTCATTATATCGAAGCTATTTATAAAATTATCTACATTGAGAGGAATTGGATAATTTTTATCGGATACAGGAATATTCTGTAATTTTTTATGAATATTTGTATATTTCCAGCTTTCTTCAAATCTATTTGGAAGGCCTTTTTTGCTATACCGTTTGAACGCTTCTCTTTTTATAACAGAGATGTCATCATTGTAATCTAAAAAAGAATCAATCTTATCATTGCATAACTTTAAGATTTCTTGATCTATTTGGCTTGTTTTATTTGATGGTTTAACTGTCATAATCTTTAAATATCTTTTTCGATATAATCATTATAACCTGTTTTTTCTAGATCTAGGGCTAGATTTTTATCACCAGTTTCAATGATTTTACCATCAGCCATAATATGCACAAAATCTGGCTCTATATAATCTAATAATCTTTGATAATGGGTTATTACAACAAAAGACCTCTCCTTAGATCTTAATAAATTAACGCCATTTGCTACTAACCTTAAAGCATCAATATCTAAACCAGAATCGGTTTCATCTAAGATACATATTTTAGGCTCCAATAATGTCATTTGCAGAACTTCATTTCTCTTCTTTTCACCACCAGAAAAACCGACATTTAAGGGTCTTTTTATCATGTCATCGCTTATATTGAGACTGTTTGATTTTTCTTTAATTAATTTCATAAATTCCGGTATAGTTAGCTCTTTCTTACCATTAAACTTATAGTGTGCTGAAAGCGCACTCTTTAAAAATGTCATGGACGCTACACCAGGTATTTCAACAGGATACTGAAATGCCAAGAAAAGCCCTCTGACTGCCCTTTCCTCAGGCTCAAGATCGAGTAAATTAACACCGTCGAGTCTAACAGAGCCACTTGATATTTCGTACTCTTCCCTACCAGCGCAAACATGTGCTAGCGTTGATTTTCCTGATCCATTTGGACCCATTATTGCATGTACTTCGCCCGGATTAACCTTTAGGTTAAAATCCTTTAATATTTGTTTATCTTGAATACTTGCATTTAAATTCTTTATTTCAAACATTATTTTTCCTATATTTTAGCAGGTTAAGAAACTTAACCGACACTACCTTCAAGTGATATTCCAACTAACTTTTGCGCTTCAACAGCAAATTCCATAGGTAACTTTTGCAAAACCTCTTTGCAAAACCCATTTACTATTAATGCAATAGCATCTTCTTTTCCGATACCTCTTTGACAACAATAAAATATCTGATCATCAGATATTTTTGATGTAGTTGCTTCATGCTCAAATATCGATGATTTATTTTTTGACTCAATATAAGGAACGGTATGTGCAGAGCAATTATTGCCTATTAACAAAGAATCACATTGTGTAAAGTTTCTAGCATTTTCGGCCTTCTTATGAGAAGACACTAGCCCCCTATAAGCATTAGATGACTTGCCAGCAGAAATACCTTTTGAGATGATCTTGCTTTTAGTATTTTTACCTAAATGAACCATCTTTGTACCAGAATCTATTTGCTGAAATGCATTTGAAATTGCTATTGAATAAAATTCACCACTTGAACCGTCACCGCGTAAAATACATGAAGGATACTTCCATGTAATAGCAGAACCAGTTTCTACCTGAGTCCATGAAATTTTTGACCTATCTCCTCTGCAGTCACCTCTTTTTGTAACAAAATTATATATTCCACCAATTCCTTCTGAATTTCCAGGGTACCAATTTTGAACAGTAGAGTACTTAATCTCAGCATCCTCCAACGCAACCAATTCAACGACCGCAGCATGAAGTTGATTCTCATCCCTTTTAGGGGCCGTACAACCTTCTAAATAACTTACGTAAGATCCTTTGTCGGCAATTATTAAGGTTCTTTCAAACTGACCTGTGTTAACATCGTTTATTCTAAAATACGTTGATAATTCCATAGGGCATCTTACATTTGGTGGAATATAAACGAATGAACCATCAGTAAAGACTGCAGAATTTAAAGCTGCGTAGTAGTTGTCTGATTTAGGAACAACTGAACTAATGTATTTTTTTACTAAATCAGGGTGTTCTTTTATGGCTTCTGAAATAGGACAAAATATAATTCCAACTTCTGCAAGCTTATCTTTGAAAGTTGTTACAACAGAAACCGAATCAAATACAGCATCAACTGCAATGTTATTTTTTATTCCTGCCAAAAATTCTTGTTCTTTTAAAGGTATACCAAGCTTTTCATAAGTTTTTAGTATTTCAGGATCAATTTCATCCAACGATTCTGGCCCTTCGGTGTTTTTTGGCGCCGAATAGTAATAAATATCATTTAAATCCATACGAGGGTACGAAACCTTAGCCCAATCAGGTTCTTTCATTGTTAAAAACCTTTCGTAAGCATCGTATCTCCACTCAAGCATCCATTCGGGTTCTTCTTTTTTATTAGAAATGAATTTTATTACATCTTTACTTAAACCCTTTGGGGCTCTTTCGCTTTCAAGATCAGTTGACCAACCGTATTTATAATTATCAACATCTATATCTAAAACTTGTTCTACAGTTTCTTTTATGGCAGGCATTGTTGTTCCTTATTTATCTTTTTCATTTAAATACCTATACTATAGTTTATATAATATGTTTATTTAAAAATTCATCGTTTTTGATAATTTATTTAAGATATTTATAAAATTTAATATATCTTCTTCAGTATTATTCCACCCCATACTAATTCTTATTACCGAATTAGACAAAATATCATCATAACCCATGGCTTTTAATACATGAGACGAATTAAGCTTACCTGAAGAACAGGCAGCGCCCGCACTTACAGAGAATCCTTCAATATCCATTGCAATAACCATTGTTTCTGATTTAATATTTGGTATGATTACAGATATTATTGAATCCAACTTATTTGTATCATTAGCGACTATAATTATATCAGTGGATATATTTTCTATTCCCTTTAGTAATATTTTATTTAACTTTTTAATATAATTGCTTTCAATTAAGAGATTATTGAAAGTTACCTCTAACGCCTTTCCAAAAGAAGATATGGCCAACACATTTTCTGTTCCTCCTCTTCTTCCAAGCTCTTGACCACCTCCAACAATATCAGAGTAATTATCCAAATCAGTCTCCATACAAACAACTCCAACACCATGAGGACCGCCTATTTTATGAGATGCAAATGTTGAAAAATCTATACCTAAACTTTTTATATCCAATGGAATCTTTCCTAAAGCCTGAATGCAGTCACAGAAGAAATATGCCTCGTATTTTTTACATAGATTTGAAATTTCCTCAATCGGTTGGATCACGCCAGTTTCATTATTAACCGCCATAGCGCAAACTAATTTTTTTAATTCAGAGGGCTTTTTTAAGATATTCTCAAGTTGAAATAGGTCTATCAGCCCATCGGGTTGGATAGGGCATACAGCAGAATTCAAATTACTGTTTTCTATTGGACTCAACACAGCAGTGTGTTCGGTTGGCAAATAAACAATACTTCCAACATTCAATTTGTTCTTTGCAAAGTTAATTACATAATTACAAGACTCTGTGCCACTGGAAGTAAAAAGAATAGAACTTTGATTACAATTTATTTTATCTGAAATTAATGCTCTTGATTCTTCTATCCTTGCTCTAGAGTATTGGCCTTCTTGATGGATGGAGGATGCATTTGCAGAAAACTCAAGTTGTTCTCTCATAAATTTACATACCTCTGGTCTCAGGGGTGTTGTTGCAGCATTATCTAGATAAACTCTCATTTTAATATGTCAATCCTTTGCGGTATATTGTATAATGTTTATATTAAATTCATTTCATAAACTTATTAATATATTTACTATTATAATATATACAGTTGAATAACTGTTGTTTAATCAAGGAAAATAAATGCCTGAAATAATCTTTAACGGTCCAGCTGGTCGTCTGGAAGGTAGATATCACCATAATCCAGACCCAGAATCGAAATTAGTAATTATACTTCATCCTCATCCTGAGTTTGGGGGAACAATGAATAATCCTATTGTATACCATTCTTTTTATAAATTTATAGAAAAAAAATTCTCTGTTCTTAGGTTTAATTTTAGAGGAGTTGGAAAAAGTCAAGGCACTTTTGACACAGGATTTGGAGAGCTTTCTGATGCTGCTGCTGCTCTTGACTGGGCACAGTCTCATAATCCCGACTCAATGGGGTGTTGGGTTCTTGGTTTTTCATTTGGATCTTGGATATCTATGCAACTTTTAATGAGAAGACCTGAGATAGAAGGGTTTATTTCAATATCCCCTCCAGCCAATCTATATGACTTTAGCTTTTTAGCTCCCTGCCCTTCTTCTGGGTTAATAATCAATGGAAGCCAAGATATAGTGGCTCCAAAACTTGATATACAAAAATTAGTTGAAAAATTAAAGAAGCAAAAAGGAATTGAAATAGAACATAAGGTTGTTCAAGGCGCTAACCACTTTTTTGACAATAAAATTGACAATTTGATCGAAGGTATAGACTCGTATTTAGATTACAGAATATCCCTTGGTGTTAAATAATTTCTCCACCTGTAGTCGGTTGATTTACACCTGTTGTACTTGGATAGCTTATATTATATCCTAAAAGACTTCTAACCGCTAAAAAAGCAAAGGCTTCGGCTTCAATATACTGCCCCCTTAGGTTAACTTCTTCGGCCAGCACTACTTGTTCGTAAATGTTTTTTTGAAGACCTTTAATTATCGTTTTATTATTCCTACCCCCACCACAAACGATCCAAAGTTTTGGATTTTTTGGAAAATAAGCTTTAGATAAACATATAGATTCAATGGTTACTTGAGTTAAAGAAGCAATTAAATCCGCATTTTTAACTGGAAAATCAATATCCATATCAAAATGATTCCTATCAAGAGACTTTGGCGGCGGTGATCTGAAGTAGTTGTTTGATAAGAATTTTTTAACAAAGCTATTATTTACAATACCAATAGCCGCAACTTCACCAGATTTATCGTAATCTTTTGCATATAACTTTATCATATTGTCATCTATAAGTGCATTGCCTGGTCCTGTGTCGAAGGCAATTGGATCCATAGCTTCATCAATATAAGTAACGTTGCATACACCTCCAATATTTAAAAACACCTTAGGATAAATTGCAGATAAATTACTAAGAGCCTTATGGTAAATTGGCGTTAGTGGAGCACCCTCTCCTCCGTTAATAATATCATTGTTTCTAAAATTATAAACTACCTTGGAGCCTACAGCCTCTTTTATAATATATGGATTACCCAATTGAATACTAACACGTTGATGTGGCTTATGAATAACAGTTTGACCATGGTACCCTATTACATCAACCTTACTCGTATTAAAATTAGCTTCTTTAAGTAAATCAAGAATTAATTTAGCATTAATTTCCCCTAAATGATTACCCATAGCATTTACTTCTGATTGTATATGTTTTCCATTGGTTGATTTGTATTCATTAGAAATTGATTTAAGATCGTATTTTAATTTGTCTGAATATTCTATTGATTTTGTTGGCCCAAATTCTATAATTTTCAATCCATCTGTTACGATTAACGCTGCATCAATTCCGTCCATTGATGTACCGCTCATTAAACCGATAGATACAAATTTTTTTAAGTTTATATTTTCATTCATTGTTATAAAATGATACAAAAGATTTAAATTTATTTTAATATAATAAGATATTTAATTTTTAAAGAGTTTATACATGAAAAATTTCAAATCAGAATTATTGGTTGAACTTCAGAGCAGAGGATTTTTGAAACAAGTTTCTGATCCAGATAGTCTAGATAATTTGATTAAAAACAATCAAGTAACCGGTTATATTGGGTTTGATCTAACTGCTCCCAGTTTGCATGTAGGGTCTTTATTGCAAATAATGTTATTAAGATGGTTTCAGAAGTATGGAAACAAACCTTTAATTCTGTTAGGTAGCGGCACAACAATGATTGGAGATCCGTCTGGAAAAGACGATACTCGAAAAATTCTATCAGAAAAAGATATTGCTAAAAATAAAAAAGGCATCCTAAAAGTTTTCAATAAATATATTGATACAAGCCAAGGAAAAGCAATTATTGCTGACAATAAACAGTGGTTAAATAATATTAATTATATCGATTTTCTTAGGGATTTTGGCAAACATTTTACTATAAACAGAATGATGGCTTTCGACTCAGTTAGATTGAGGCTTGAGAGAGAGCAACCACTTACATTTATTGAATTTAATTATATGATCCTTCAGGCATACGATTTCGTTCAATTAAATAGAATGTTTGATTGCAAATTGCAAATGGGTGGCTCTGACCAATGGGGTAATATGGTTAATGGAATAGAACTTGGAAGAAGAGTAGATTCGAAGGAATTGTTCGCCTTAACAACCCCGTTAATAACAACATCGTCGGGAACCAAGATGGGAAAAAGTGTTAATGGAGCCGTGTGGCTTGATGAAGATTTATACAGCCCTTATGATTATTGGCAATTTTGGAGAAATACTGAGGACAGTGATGTTGGAAGGTTCTTGAGATTCTTCACAGAGCTTCCATTACATGAAATTAAAAAGTTAGAAAACTTAAAAGAAAAAGAATTAAATGAAGCTAAAAAGATATTAGCAACAGAAGTAACTTCTATGACTCATGGGAGAGAGGCGGCAACAAAAGCGTCAGAAACAGCAAAACAAACCTTCGAAGAAGGGGTTGCTTCGGAAACCTTACCTACAGTTAAAATCAATAAAATTGAATTAGACAAAGGAATCGGGCTTCTTAATCTGCTTGTTCTTGCAAATCTTACTAAAACTAACAGTGATTCCAGGAGACACATAGAAAGCAATGCAGTGAAAATAAATGATGTTTCAGTCACAGATCCCAGGACCATAATCAAAATTACAAATTTCAAAAATGGCAGCTCAATAAAATTATCACTGGGGAAAAAGAAACACATCTTAATAAAGATCAATCAATAAGCGAAAAATTGACGGAAAACACCCGGTGCTAATAAACCAGCAGCGTTATGCTTTACAAGAGTCCCTTCGCCATATTTATCCCTCATAATAACAAATGGTACGGCGAATAAACACTGATCATCCCCCCCTGATAATAGAGGTCCAAATAATGGAATTGTACCAAAGGATGCGTTTACTTCATAAGCAGGGCAATAGTTACCAGATATTTTGAAAAAACCAGTTTCCTGATTAACCGGACCACTGAAAGACATTCTAACATTAGGGCCGTCTAACAAGGATTGATCAACAAAAATTGATCCGTTAGTAAGAGAAAAATCAATATCTAATTTTTTAAAGCCAACCTGTTCTATAGATGACAATTCTGGGCTTGGTCCAGAGGCAGCAAAAAGCGATAAAAGCGTAGTGTCTCCTGAGATGTTAAAATCATTTATAAAAAGCTTTCCAGTCAAATTGTTTATTGCCGGACCTTGTGCGCGAAGTTGCATGCTGCCAGATAAAGCCTTTGTGTAAACGCCAATAAATTTAAAGAATTCTCCAGCATTATTTGTATTTATACCAAGATCAATAGGGAAAACATCATCTTGATCGGTATATATAAAGTCTATTTTATCATCTTCATTAAAATATCCACTAAGATCTGTTTGGAATAATTTTCCGTTCTGCAAGATAATATTTCCTGTTACATTTTGTACGCTTGATCTTTTTCCTACTATATTTTCTACGTTAATTATATTTATATTAATGATGGGTGAACTTGTAATTGATTTACTGACCGAAGTACTGAAGAGAGTTTTGTCAATTATAGAACTTAGATCAAAACTTTTCCCTGACACATCAAGAGATAAAATTCTTTCACTATCAAAATTTCCAATTACTTGAATATTCTTAAAATTTTTGTTATCAAAATTAAGAATATTAAATTCTTTAATTTTACTAATATCATGTTTTACAAAAGCCTCTATAGATTCTTTGTCTGTAGCGAACCTAATCCTGGCTTTTTTTTCATTGTTAATAAAACTTTCTTTACCATATGTGACTTCTAGATTGGCTGTATCTCCAGGATGTTTAACCCAATCTATGCCAGGGAACCTAAGTTCAAACATAGACAAATCTGAAGTAATTTTTATTTCTTCTAAAGAATTACCTTTTGTTATTATTTGTAACCATACAGGAGCACGACCAAACCCAGAATGATAAGGCTCCGTGTTAATGCCAAATGTTTCTAAATCTGTTGGACTTAATTCCGCATATATTAGAAAATTACCTTGACCATCATTATTATAAATATTGAAATTAACATCAACTTTAGCTAAAACTCCGTTGACAAAAGCATCAGAAGACATAGATAGATTGTTATTATTTATTTCTATTTCAAGGTCTGGAGATGAAATGGAGTCTACAGAAAATGGTAAAGGTGCATTGTCAGGAACCTTCACCATAAGATCCCTTATATTGATTTTTGCATTTATATTGATATCGTCATAGGATTCTCTTGTAGCAAAAGGTATTTCAAATTGAGCCCTTATCATAGACTTACCATTAACATTATCTCCAACTAAGGGGGTAAATTTATCTGCACCAAACCCTAATTTTGATAGATAATTGATCGAATCCTTAATCTCTCCATGTATATTCAAATCAAAGTTACCTACCTTTTCTTTAAATAGGTTGAGGATATTAAATTTACTGTCTTCTATTTTTAAGATACCTCCTTCATACATCTTAATATCAGCGTTATTAATTGATAAATTAAGTTGAGATTCTTTAATTGACAATCTACCAGATGAATTGGATAAATTAGGTAAATCTTTGTAATACGATATATTTGCACCAATAAAATCGAGCTCTAATCCTACATTAAATTCTTGCATATCTTTGGAAATTAAGCTTAGTTTACTACTAACTATAGTGGCATTTTTCACATTATGCATAAACCATTTTCTAGCTTCTTTATTGTAATTTTTTGGCCATAAATCATAGATATCAGATATATCCCCGTCTTTAATGTCAAGAAATAGGCTTAACTTCTCTTTTTTTTCATGGTAATAGTCAGCGCTTAATGACACCAAGCCGTCAAAGAAAGACGAATCAAATGATTCGATATTTACTATTAGTGGTTGAAAGTTTACTTTTCCTTTTAGGATTCCCTCAGACAATAAAATCGAGTTAATTTCTTCAAATTCACTATCCTCAACTTGCAATCGATCAAGTAAGAAATTTAAAGCTACCAGCGAACCTTTTCTATTAAAATCTAAAGTTAACTGACCCGCCCCGTTAATAATAAATTTATCATAATCAATACTTATCTCGCTTATTTTTATTTCACTAGAGCTACTATTGTACTCAAAACTTAAGTAACCATCTTTTATAAAAATTTTATCAATTACATTAAATTTATAATCTTTAAGTTTTGAGCTATCAAGAAGTTGGTCACCAGAACCAATATTAATATCAGATCTAAGGGAACCAATCATTCCAAGTTCCGTTATATCAAAATTTACCCTACCAGATAAAGGTACCTGAATAGAATTTAAAAAATTTAGGTAATTAAATTCTTTAGTTTTATTTGATATGTTTTTAAAAGTTAAATCTACATTCACATGATTTAAATCAATATTATTTAAAAGGTTAATATTAGCATACCAATCATCATTTTTCGTAAATTCAGTCTTAATATTTAAATTAATTGAAACCGCAGAATCTTTCTTGTTAAAATTTAAAGCGGCGTTATCTATTCTAAATATCTCCTCATGATTGTTGTCTATAACAACTATCGAAGCATCTCTTATATCTAATGCTTTTATAGATTTTAGATATTTGTTGTAAAAGGAATTTTCACTCGAAGAAACTAAGCTATACAATTGTTGTAAATACGGCTGATAAAAATGATAATTCGCATTTTCTTCAAAAGAATTAATAAAGTTAGTATTTTGATCTATAGAAACATCTTCATCATCATTTTTTGCATTCTTTAAAATATCAAATTTCCCATTTTCCTCTTGAAAAAACGATATATTAGGTCTTATCAAAATTATACTTCTTTGAGTTATTTGTTCTAAATACAATTTAGACAGAGATCCCAACAAGTATGATGTTAAACCGTTTTCAATATAAGCAATTGGAGAATTTATAATTTCTCTTCCAAATTGATCTTTAATTGAGATGTTTTTTATAGATAAATAAATCTTATTATCTTTTAGCTTTGTTAATTCAATGCTATCAATATCAACATCTAATCCATTGAAATTATTTGATATTATCTCACCAATAGATGCACTGAAATTATTGAGAGAGATATTAGATTTATCTAGCTTCCTATTTAAAAAAGTATTTGCTAGAAGCGCAACTAGAGCGAGAAACAATAGAACTCCTAGCAAAGATAGGAGTATATTTTTATATTTTATATTATTTAAAAAAAATTTCATAACAAATTCTATTGCATTCTATTGGATTTTCAATTTATTTATATAGTAATTTATCTATATAAATACACATAATCCTATACGCGTCTTTAATATTACTATAAATATTACTATATATAAATTATGAATTTTTAGCTAATTTACAATATATATATGTATAATGTGTAAGCAAATTAAATATGGAGAAAAAAATGATAAAAGAAGGAATGCAAGCAATTGATTTCAATATGTTTATTAATGATAATGAAAAAATTACCTTAGATACTCACAAAGACAAAAATATTGTACTTTATTTTTATCCAAAAGACGATACACCAGGTTGCACGAAAGAAGCTATTGATTTTACCCAACATAAAAAAGATTTTGAATCGGCAAATACAGTTGTTATTGGCGTTTCCGCGGACTCGATTAAGAACCATGAAAAATTTAAGAAAAAGCACAGTTTGGATATAATTTTAGGATCAGATGAAGATAAGTCTGTTGTTGAGAGCTATGAAGTCTGGGTTGAAAAAAGTATGTATGGGAAAAAATACATGGGTATCGATCGAACAACAGTTTTAATAAACAGAGATAGAATAATATCAAAAGTATGGAAAAAAGTTAGTGTTCCTGGTCATGTTGATGAAGTGCTAAAAGAATGCATTGCTTTAAATTAATAAAAATATTAGAGAAATTTTTATTAATTATTTATTCTATTCGCCAAAGCAGCTTCAATAAATTTATCAATATTTCCGTCTAAAACATTATCTGGATTTGTACTCTCAACATTAGTTCTTAAGTCTTTTACCAACTGATATGGATGCAGTACGTAAGATCGTATTTGGTGCCCCCATCCAATATCAGTTTTTTGCATATTTTTTTCTGTACTTTCCTCTTCTCGTTTCTTCATCTCCTGTTCGTAAAGCTTCGCTCTTAACATAGACCATGCTGTGTCCTTGTTTCTATGTTGCGAACGTTCGTTTTGACATTGAACAGCTATTCCTGAAGGTATATGGGTAATTCTGACAGCACTATCAGTAGTATTTACATGTTGTCCACCTGATCCGCTAGCCCTATAAGTATCAATTCTAACATCAGATTCAGCTACATCGATAACAATTGTATCATCAATTACAGGGTAAACCCAGACAGATGCAAAGCTAGTATGCCTTCTTGCATTAGAGTCAAACGGTGAAATTCTTACCAATCTATGAACACCAGATTCTGTCTTAAGCCAACCGTATACATTTATGCCACTTATTTGTATGTTGACACTTTTTATACCAGCTTCTTCCCCTGGACTATAACTTATTGTCTTTATTTTATAACCTTTTCTGTCAGCCCATCTCATGTACATTCTATACAGCATCTCCGTCCAATCTTGACTCTCTGTACCACCTGCACCAGAATGTATCTCGAGAAAAGCGTCATTATGATCAGCTTCACCTGATAAAAGAGATTCCAATTCGATAGAAGAACATTCATTTTCTAACGAGATTAAACTCTGTTCAATCTCGTTAATAAGACTACTATCTTCTTCTGAATCTGCTAATTCTAACATCTCAACATATTCGCTTAGAGAATTAGACAGTTTGTTAAAACCTTCTATTGAATATTCTAATTTCTGCCTTTCTTGCATTAATTTCTGAGCATTTTGAACGTCGTCCCAAAAATTTAGATCCTTTGAAATTTCATCGAGCTCTTGAAGCCTAGAGTTAGATTTATCCCAGTCAAAGATGCCTCCTAATTAAGCTTAGAGACTTCTTAACGCTATCTATAATAATTTGAAATTCAGCTTTCATATAACCTCAACAATTGTAATATTTACTATTGATATATTAAAAAAAATCAATAGTACAAACTTTTTAAGTATTTATATTCTTTTGAATACAAATTTAATAATTTATTTTACAAAAGCTTCTAAAATTGTTTGCCCAGATATCAAATTAAATCGCTTACCTGTTTTTCTATTTGTTTCAATTAAATCTATACCATCGGGAATATAAAATTTTTTTATTAAATTTTCATCCAAATAACTTTGAATAAATTCTTCAAATATTAACTTTGTTAATTTTTTTTTATTATTTTCATTAAAACCGTTAATAGCCTTACTAAGGTGATTGTGATCAAGATAAATTCCAACAATAATATCTGGCGTATAGCCAACAAACCACGATTCTGAGAATTTATTGGACATACCGCCTTTTCCTGCAACTGAAAGACTTTTTGATAAATCAATATTCTCATTAGCGTTAAATTTTAAAGCGCCTTCCAAAATTGACGTTATCTGGTAAGCTCTTGCTTCTTCAATTAAAGTAGTTCTATTATCAACAACAAAAGGGACATCCTGATTACTGGGAAAACTCAATACACAACCAAGGCAATCAGACTTATCGGCTTTGTAAATAGTTTTACCGTATTTATTTTGTATTTTATCGATATATGAAGGCGTTACTAATTTTCCTCCATTTGCAAATGACGAAAAAGCGTTGGTTAACTTTAAAAGCGTTGTTTCAATTGATTCTAATGGGAAGGTAAGTGACAATTCTTCTGTAACACCAAAATTAATAAGACTGTTATATATAGTCTGGTACTCTAACTTTTCCAGCAATCTTATTGCCATTACATTGCTTGAGGATTCAAGGCCATATCTAAGTGTAGATGGACCGTTATATATATTATTATAATTTTTATATACAATCTTATCTAAATCATTTGATTTTTTTACTAAAGGAGCATCTAGAATCAGAGAGTTAGGTTTATATCCCTGCTCTAAAGCGTTGAGATATATGAATGGCTGTAACATTGATCCTATTTTTTTATATGCTTTTGTAGCATCATTGGATTTATTCAAATTATAATCATAACCACCTATCATTGATAAAACTCTACCTGTATTCGGATCCATAACAACCATAGATCCTTGTAATTCAGGAACTTGATATATATTCCAACCGATATTATCATTAAAATTTGATAGATAAACCACATCACCCAATGATAAATATTTCTTTTTAAGAAGGTTTTTATTATTTGATTTTTTTATCCAGGCAAGGTCTACTTTTGGTATTGAGATTATTTTATTATTATCTGGATATTGAGTATAATTTTTATGAAGTATAAATGTAATTTTTTCACCCTCAATATCTTGAACCATTGCAAGAAAAGAATCTCTACCAATAGGTTTTAACATTAAATTATTGAAACTATTTATAGAATCAATTTTGTTGGTATTAATTTTTAATACAGGACCAGACCACCCCATTGATCTATCAAATTTTATTAGCGTGCTCTTAAAGGAAACTTCGGATTTTTTATGTATATTAGAATCTAGTGACGTCTTAATGGTTAATCCGTCTTTGTATTGAATTTCTTTATCAAAAATTTTAACTAGAGACCGCTTCGCTTCATCTAAAAAATAATTTGCATTATATTTTTCAATTTTATCAGAGTTTACATTAACTATTAATGGAAAATTTTTTAATTCACTAGCTTCTGTTTCTAAGATATAGCCGTTATCAAACATTCTATCGATAACCCAATTACGTCTAATTATAGCTTTTTCTTTATTATCTATGGGGTTATAATTATTAGGAGCTTTAGGCAAAGCTGCTAGATATGCAACTTCTTCAAGATTCAGTTCATCCAAAGATTTATCAAAATAATTTATCGAAGCACTTGCGATGCCATAAGATCCCATACCAAAATAGATTTCATTCAAATATAGTTCTAATATTTCTCTTTTTGATAAATTTTGCTCTATTTGATAGGCGATTACAAATTCTCTAAATTTTCTAATAATAGTACGGTCGTTGTTTAAAAAAAAGTTTTTTGCTACCTGTTGGGTTATCGTAGATGCCCCAATTAACCTATCATTTCGTATTATTATATTTTTTATATTAGTATATATAGCACTCAACAAGCTCTTATAATCAATACCCGTATGCGTAAAAAAATCTTTATCTTCGGCTGAGATAAAAGCATTTATGATAAGCTCGGGAATATGCTCTATTTCAATAAATATCCTATTTTTTACAACAGAATCATCAAGAATATAACCATCAGATGTATATATCCTTGTAATAGATGGAGATTGATAGCTTGAAAAATTATTATAATCCGGAAGATCTCTAGAGATGATTAATACAGCTACAAATATTAAAGCAATCAGTGTTAACAAAACGTAACTCAAAGTAGCAAATATAAAACCAAAAATATTAGAATTCATAATTTAGACTCTTAATGTAATGTATATAAATCAATAATATCAGCAATAAGTCAAACAGTCTAAAATAGAATCATTTAAAAAAATTTTAAATAGATGCTGTTACACAATAAACGTAGTTACAATTAATAATATTTATTTAATCAGCTGATTTGTTTAAATAATATAATTTGCTTGCTAAATAGATAATATAAACATTATATATAAAATAGGTTTTTATTTTAAATGTAGCGTTTGGTTTATAATAACTATTTACTCATTTTAAAAATAAAATAAAATAAAATAAAATAAAATAAAATAAAATAAAATAAAATAAAATAAAAGAAATAACTATGGCACTGTCGCAAATAAAATTCAAAAAAGATAATAGATCTGCCATAAACAATGATCATAAAAATAAATCATACACAGTATTCCCTTATCATTTGTTGGGTAAAATATTAACAAATAATAAGAATGATAGCTGCTATAAGGAAAAAAAATGTCTAATAAAATGCTTATCGATGCCAGCCACGAAGAGGAAACTCGCGTTGTTGTCTTTAAAGAAGGAAGAATTGAAGAATTTGATTTAGAAACACAAGGAAAAAATCAAATACGAGGTAATATTTACCTCGCAAAAGTTACTAGAGTTGAGCCGTCTTTACAAGCCGCATTTGTAGAGTATGGTGGAAATAGACACGGTTTTTTAGCGTTTAGTGAAATTCATCCTGATTACTATCAAATTCCAATATCTGACCGCGAAGAACTTGCTGCACAGGAAGGATTAGTAAACGAAGATCCAAATCCTGAAATAATTGATGCCGATTTAATTGAGGCAAGAGATCCCGAAGATGAAGATAGTATTGATGATATTTTAGAAGAAATACCAAAAAGAGATTTTCCAAAAAGAAAACGTTACAAAATCCAAGAAGTCATAAAAAAGCGTCAAATAATATTAATTCAAGTGACAAAAGAAGAAAGGGGTAACAAGGGAGCAGCTTTAACAACTTATTTATCTCTTGCTGGAAGATATTGCGTTTTAATGCCTAACACCGCAAGGGGTGGCGGGATATCAAGAAAAATTACATCGATGCCAGATAGAAGCAGGCTAAGGGAAATAGTTGATAGCTTAAAAATTCCAAAAGGAACTGGTGTAATAGTTAGAACAGCTGGATCTCAAAGAACGAAGACTGAAATAAAAAGAGACTTTGAGTATTTATTAAGATTGTGGGAAACTATAAGGGAGTTAACTCTTAGCTCGACGGCACCAGCAATTATATACGAAGAAGGAAGTTTAATTAAAAGATCCATTCGGGATCTTTATAATAAAGATGTCGATGAAATACTTATATCCGGTGATGGGGCTTACAATGAAGCCAAGTCATTTATGAAAATGTTAATTCCAAGTCATATAAAATTCATAAAAAAATATGAAGGCGAAGTGCCATTATTTTCATTTTACCAAGCAGAAAAACAACTCCACGAGATGTTTGTACCAAATGTAACCTTACCATCTGGAGGTTATCTTGTAATAAATCAAACTGAAGCTCTTGTTGCTATTGACGTCAATTCAGGAAGATCAACTCGCGAACATAACATTGAAGATACGGCATTAAGGACAAATTTAGAGTCTTCAGATGAAATAGCCAGACAATTAAGGCTAAGAGACCTAGCGGGGCTAGTTGTTATTGATTACATTGACATGGAAGAAAAAAGAAACAACAGATCTGTAGAAAGAAGGCTGAAAGACGCCTTGAAGATTGATCGGGCTAGAATACAAGTAGGTCATATAAGTCAGTTTGGATTGCTTGAAATGTCAAGGCAGAGAATGCGATCATCCGTTATCGAATCCTCTATGATACAATGTGATCATTGTAAGGGTTCGGGAAGAGTTAATTCAGTTAGCTCGTCGTCATTACAAATTGTACGTTCGATAGAAGAAAGCCTATTGACCGATGGGCCCGCAAACATCAACATAAAAACAAACTCTAAGATTGGCTTTTATACCCTTAACAATAAACGATCTACTCTAGTAGAAATAGAAAGTAGAAATAAAATTTCAATAAATATTGAAATTGATGATAGTATAAATGAGGAAATATTTACATTAACAAGGGGTACTAAAAAAGACAATTTAGTTAAAAGCAATGCCTCAGCAATTAGTATGGACACAGTATACGACAAAAGCAAAACACCTGAAATTAATAGAAATACTGATAATAAGATAGCCCTCCAAAAAACTCCAGAAAAGAGATCTAAGCCTGGAAATAAGAGAAAAAATAATCACCAGAAGGCAAATAATACTGCAATAATTTCAAACGCTGAAGTTAACGAGGTAGAGTTGCCAGAAGAAATAAAGAGCAATAAAGCGAACCTATCAAATTCAAACGATATCGAGACTAATGTTACAAAAAATAACAGAACAAGAACTCAAAGAAACTATAAATCAAATGCTAAAAAAATAGAAAATAAAATAAATACAAACAGCAATGAAGAAGACCAAAAAATAACAAATAATAATGTACAAAAAAAACAAGATAATACAAAGCCTATTCAGAATAAGGTAAAGAAAGAAGAGCCAAAAGATACAAAGCCTATTCAGAATAAGGTAAAGAAAGAAGAGCCTACGATTAAAAAGACCGGTTGGTGGGATATCTAGATTTTAGTGCGTATGGTAAAATATTTTAAATATGAATAAATTCAGAAAAAAATATAAGAAAATATTCTTCTTGCAGATAATATTTTTTATATTACTGCTAAAACCTGCCTTTTCATTGGAGGTGATAAGAGATGCAGAGATTGAAAAATTATTAAAAGATTACGCTAGACCATTATTTAAATCATCTAATTTATCAGTTAAAAACATTGATATAGTTATTATTTCTGATCCTAGTATGAATGCATTTGTCACTATGAATGGCAGGATATTTGTAAACACAGGCTTATTAGCCCAAAGCAAAACACCTAATGAAGTTATTGGAATTCTTGCTCATGAAATTGGCCACATAAAAAATGGCCACGCTATAACAAGAAGGTCTGAAATAGAAAAGTCTAGCATAAATAATGCTCTAGCTCTTATTGCCGGCCTAAGCGCTACGGCAATTGGAATAAACTCTAACAATCATGATTTAAGCCGAGCTGGCTTCGGCCTAACAATGGGAATGAAAAATAGCGCCAAAAGAAATTTATTAAGCTATACACGCAGCCAAGAATATGAGGCCGATGTGGCTGCAGTAAATCTACTACTTAAAACAGGTCAATCATCTAAAGGTTTAATAAATACACTTGAATCTCTAGGGAAAAATCGTTTGCTTTCTGCCAAGCATATGAACCCTTACGAGCTAACTCATGCATCCTCTCAAGATAGAATAAATTTAATCAAGTCACTAGCAATTTCAAGCCCGTATTACGATAAAACCGATAGTATGGAATTATTACATCGTCACAACCTAGTTAGAGCAAAATTAATAGCATATTTAAATTATAATAACGTGAATTTCATTGCAGATAATGTATATACTCAATATATCGATGTAATAAGAGACTTCGAAAGAGGAGATTTAAATCCAGCTTTAGAAAAATTAAACATACTTTTACAATCGGATTATAACAATCCTTTTTACAGTGAATTAAAGGGGGAGATCTTATTTCAACTAAAAAAACCCAAAGAAGCCTTAGAAGCCTTTGAAAACGCAATTAACTTAGCTCCAAACGAAAAATTAATACTAAACAAATATGCGGAAATATTAATATCAACAGAAGTTAGTGAAAATATAAAAAAAGCGATAAAAATATTAGACGATTCAATTAAAAACAGTCCAGACAATATTGAAGCTTACAGGCAAATATCTATAGCTTATTATAAAGATAATAATATTGGCTTAGCTGAATTATATTCTGCTTATGTAGAACTTATGACCGGTAATAAAAAACAAGCTAAAATTTTTGCAAAAAGAGCAAAAGGTAAATTTGAACATATGTCATCAAATTGGATGTTAGCTGATGACATTGAATTAATTAATTAACGAAGAATCTAATATTAATTTAAGATTAATTATATTATTATTAATAAATTATTTGTATTATAAAAGAATGAAAATTAAAAAAAAAATAATTATAATAAATGGTCCAAATTTAAATTTACTAGGAAAACGTGAACCTGAACTATATGGAAAATTCACTCTGAAAGACATAGAAAAAATGTCAAAAAAAAGAGGCGAAGAGTTAGATATAGCTATTGAATTTGTCCAATCAAACGACGAGGGCCAGCTTATTAACTGGATACAGGAATCTAGAAATCATGATGGTTTGATAATTAATGCAGGAGCTTATACTCATACATCGATAGCGATACAAGATGCCATGAGATTATTAGAGTGTCCTGCAATAGAGGTGCATATATCAAATATATTCAAACGAGAAGATTATAGGCATTTATCTTACGTTGCTCCTGTAGCTACTGGTTCCATTGTTGGATTAGGAGCTCATGGTTATGTTTTGGCAATAGAGGCAATAAATAAATTAACAAAATGAGAAAAGTAATACCATGTCAAAAAAAAATAGCGAAGAGCTGATTATAGTTCGTGATCTATCCAGGGCTCTAAAGGAAGAAGGATTAACCGAGATAGAGTTTGAAAAAGACGGATTAAAAATTAGAGTTCAAAACAATCCTTCTTATAATGTTACAGATAATGAAGTTGTTAGAAGTAATCAAGTTGTTAGAAGTAATCAAGCAATAGAAGAAAAAGATGCAATTATAAATGATAATAAAAAATATATAAAATCACCAATGGTTGGAACGTGTTATTTATCACCTGAACCTGGAACAGCTTCTTTTGTAAGCATTGGGGATAAAATAAACATAGGAGATACAGTTATTGTAATCGAAGCTATGAAAACATTTAATTCAATAGCTGCAAAAGAATCAGGAACTATTATCAAAATTTTAGTTGAAGACGGTCAGCCAGTTGAATTTGGCGAAAACCTCATTGCAATAGAATAAATATATGTTTAAAAAACTACTTATAGCAAATCGTGGAGAAATCGCACTTCGTGTACTCAGGGCATGTAAAGAAATGAACATTATGACAGTTGCTATTCACTCAACTGCAGATACAGATGCTATGCACGTTAGACTAGCCGATGAAAGTGTTTGTATTGGTCCACCTCAAGCTAGCGAAAGTTACTTAAATATACCTTCCATTGTAGCGGCATGTGAGATTACTGGAGCAGATGCAGTGCATCCTGGTTATGGATTTCTATCAGAAAATTTTCATTTTGCAGAAATATTAGAAGCGCATAACATTTCCTTCATCGGGCCAAGCTCTAAACATATATCTTTAATGGGCGATAAGATAACGGCCAAAGATACCGTTAAAAAATTAGGAATTCCAGTTGTTCCTGGATCAGACGGTGATGTCAAAAATGTCGATGAAGCAAAAAAAATTGCAAAGCAGATAGGCTACCCCATACTCATAAAAGCTGCTTCCGGTGGTGGTGGAAGAGGCATGAAGATTGCAAACAACGAAGGTGAAATTAGCGAAGCTTTTAGTATGGCAAGAACTGAGGCAAAAGCTGCTTTTTCAGATGACACTGTATATATAGAAAAATATCTGCAGAAACCTAGACATATAGAGATACAAGTATTTGGAGATTCAAAAGGAAATGCCGTTTACTTAGGGGAGAGGGACTGTTCCCTTCAAAGAAGGAATCAAAAAATACTTGAGGAGGCGCCCTCACCTATTATCACAGAAGAGCAAAGAAGAAAAATTGGTAACATTTCTGCCAAGGCTATATCAGATCTTAAGTACGAAGGTGCAGGCACTATTGAATTCCTATTCGAAAACAATGAATTTTATTTCATTGAGATGAACACAAGACTTCAGGTTGAGCATCCTGTAACGGAGATGATAACAGGGCTAGATTTAGTTAAAGAACAAATAAAAATTGCAAGCGGCGAAGATCTCTCGTTTATACAAGATAATATTAAATATAAAGGTCACGCAATTGAATGTCGTATAAATTCAGAAAATCCAAGAACTTTTATCCCATCAGCAGGTAGGATAGAATCATACCACCCTCCCGGTGGCCTTGGTATCCGTATTGATAGTGCCGTCTATGCTGGGTACAATATTCCTCCTTACTATGATAGCCTTATTGGAAAACTTATTATTAGCGCTGATAGTAGAGAAGAATGCCTGTCTAGACTTCAAAGAGCACTTGATGAGTTTGTGATAGAGGGAATCGAAACAACAATACCTTTGTTTCGTGAATTAATTCAAAACAATGACATTATTAATGGGGATTATGATATTCATTGGTTAGAAAAATATTTATCAAAAGATGCCTGATACCCCCATTATTCGCACAAATACTCCATTATCTCCAAATAAAATCCTAAATGCATACAAAATAGGATTATTTCCCATGGCCGATTCCTACACATCAAATACTATAAATTGGATCGAACCCAATCAAAGAGGGATCATAGATTTAAAGGAGCTTCATATACCAAAGAAAATTAAATCACTAATGAGAAAGAATAAGTTTACAATAAAAGCAAATACATCATTGAGGGCCGTTATCAATTCCTGCGCCTCTGCTGGCAATAGAAAAACTAACACATGGATAAATAAAGATATAATTAATTGCTACGCAGAATTAGGGGAAAACAATATCTGTCATTGCATTGAATGCTGGGACAACGAAAAACTTGTTGGCGGATTGTATGGGCTAGCAATAGGTGGAGTCTTTTTTGGTGAAAGCATGTTTTCATTTACAGATAACGCAAGTAAAATAGCGCTTGTATCTCTTGCTATTATGCTAATAAAATCTAATTTTAAGTTTATAGATACTCAATTTATTACAAAACATTTAACACAATTTGGCGCAAAAGAAATAGAACAAAAAGATTATCTAAAATTATTAAATGTATCGATAAACAATCATGGTATTTTTTTTAAATTACCAACAGATATAACATCAAGTGATCTTTTGCATGAATTTAACCAAATATCATAAATGGGATGCTCAAAACTATTTAGACCAGGTCTCGATTTAAAAAACCAACCATCAAATAAAAATATATAACTATTGTCTGCAATTTTTTTGTTAATCTCAAGATTAGAAAAAGCATTTAAATTATTGCTTAAAATATTCTTTATAAAACATTTCTTTGGTTTAATTTCTATCTCTTTATAATAAAAAACTGTGTTTATAGGAATATCCAACTTAATAACCTTTGCAGTAATTTTATCTAAAATTGAAATTGATGTGATATTTCCTTCTGTTATATCAGTTTGAGAAATATTAGAATTTGAATAAGAATTTTGACAATATACAAGTAAGGGAAGTATAAGAAACATTAAAGCGATAAAATAAAATTTGCAGCCTTTAATTACATTATTCATTTGAATAGTTATTTTGCAGCACCAAAAACTGCTTTCCCTAATAATTCCATTATATCTACAGATCCTTGGGTCAATTCAATTGTCTCACCGTCTGCTAACATAGTGTAGGATCCACCCGGTTCTATTTCAATGTAATTTGTACCCAAAAGACCTTGTGAAGAAATTTTAGCACTGCTGTCTTCTGGTATTCTTATATCTTCACTTATTTCCATTAACACAACGGCATCGTAAGTCTCTAAATCAAGATTTTGAGAAGATACTGATCCTATTTTAATACCAGACAACCGAACCTCAGCACCATTCACTAATCCAGATACTTTGTTAAAAGTTGCAGATACATTGTAACCGTTTATACTTTTAACGCTTGGCATCGTATAAGCAAAATAAAAAAAACTTACAGCAATAAATATAACTATTGCACCAACAATTGTTTCTATAGCTGTTATTTTCATTTATCTGCCTCTAGTAAGTTAATTATGGCTTCCATGATTCGTAGCTTTTAATAATATTATTAGATTTCTTGTTTCTTAAGCTACCAATTGGATGGTATGATTCACTTGTTCCTGTCATATTTTTTTTATGTTTTTTCTGCCATATATATTTTTTCGAATAGTTAAAAACAGGTATTTCGTCGGTACTATAGTGAAGCCAAGAGTGCCATTCTGAGGGTATTTTTGAAGCGTCATTACTTCCTTTATAAACAACCCAACGTTTTGTATTTTTTTTGGACAAATAATAGGTATTACCAATATCATCTGAACCAACTTTTTTACCACTTAACATTGTCTGCATACGAGTGCCCAAAGTTTGCCCATCCCACCAAACAAATACTTCATTCATGATACTCATCATAAAACTCAATTTTTTAAATTAATATTTAATATTAATATTATAATAATAGAAATTTTAATATTCTTCTACACAAAAATAGAAAATAATAATAATTTTAACTATAATAATAACCATCTTATTAAAGAATAGCAATAACGGTTAAAAAAGAAAAAAATTATTAAAGAAAAAAAATTTTATACTAAATATTGTGTACATCTATTAAAAAAGACACTAATTGTTGACGTTTAGATAAGTTTAATACATTTTATTAGTATAACTTATTAAGATTAAAATTAACTATAGACAATAAATTCAAACATAACCACAATAGTGATTGTTGAGTATTATATTTTAAACTAGGAGCAAGAAATGCGGATCGACAGATGTTTTACACATAAAAATGAATCACCTTACAAAGACATTCCATTTCGCAATACCGCTAGTGAAATTAAGAATCCCGACGGGTCTATAGTTTTTCAATTAAAAGATCTCGAAGTACCTGAACACTGGAGTCAGGTTGCGGCTGATATTATTGCTCAAAAATATTTTAGAAAAGCAGGAGTACCAAAAAAACTAAAGAAAATAAAAGAGAATGGCGTGCCTAATTGGTTATGGAGACATGAAATAGACACAGAAAGTTTATCAAATCCTGAAAACTCTACTACTTCCGAAACTAGCTCTAAGGAAGTTTTTAACAGGTTAGCTGGAACTTGGACTTACTGGGGATGGAAAGGCAACTACTTTGACACAGAAGAAGACGCAAAGTCATTTTACGACGAATTAAGGTACATGCTTGCCAATCAGATTTGTGCCCCTAATAGTCCTCAATGGTTTAATACTGGGTTGCATTGGGCTTATGGGATAGATGGACCAAGTCAAGGCCATTATTATGTAGATTACAAAACACATAAACTAACCAAATCAAAATCATCCTATGAACACCCTCAACCACATGCATGCTTTATACAATCTGTAGAAGATGATCTTGTTAACGAGGGGGGAATAATGGACCTATGGACACGTGAAGCAAGGTTGTTCAAATATGGATCTGGAACAGGATCTAATTTTTCAAAAATAAGAGGTGACAGCGAATCGTTATCTGGAGGTGGTAGATCTTCTGGATTAATGAGCTTCTTAAAAATCGGCGACAGATCTGCTGGTGCTATAAAGTCAGGAGGAACAACTAGACGGGCAGCAAAAATGGTTGTTGTTGACATAGATCATCCGGATATAGAAGAGTTCATCAACTGGAAAGTTAAGGAAGAAACCAAAGTAGCCGCACTTGTTACAGGTTCAAAAATATGTGCAGAACACTTAAATGCTATACTTAAAGCCTGTTTAAACTGTGAGGGTTCTGGATCAGATTGTTTTAACCCACTTAAAAATCCAGCATTAAAAAAAGAAATTATACTTGCTAGAAAAATGTATGTTCCAGAAAATTACATAAAGAGGTCTATTCAGTTTGCAGAACAGGGATACACTTCCCTTGCATTTGAAACATATGATACAGATTGGGATTCTGAGGCTTATCTTACTGTTTCAGGTCAAAACTCAAATAATACAGTTAGAGTGACCGATGATTTTATTAGAGCTCTAGAAAAAGATTCTGATTGGGAGCTAAAATCACGAAGAACTGGTGAGCCAATAAAAATATTAAAAGCAAAAGACTTATGGGAACAGATTGGACATGCAGCTTGGGCTTCAGCGGATCCAGGTATTCAGTATCACACAACAATAAATGACTGGCACACATGCCCAGAAGCCGGTGAAATAAGAGCTTCAAACCCTTGTTCAGAATATATGTTTTTAGATGATACGGCGTGTAACTTGGCATCTATAAATTTAATAAAATTTAGGAATGAGAATGGAGACTTTGAGGTTGAGAGGTTTTCCCATACCGTAAAATTATGGACTATGGTGTTAGAGATTTCTGTCACAATGGCCCAATTCCCATCTAAAAATATTGCTCAACGTTCTTTTGATTACAGGACCCTTGGATTAGGGTATGCAAATATTGGCGGTTATCTAATGACAAGCGGGATACCTTACGATTCTAAAGAAGGTAGAGCCATTTGCGCTTCTATTACAGCTCTTATGACAGGAATGTCCTATAAAACGTCAGCTGAAATGGCAAAAGAATTAGGCTCATTTCCAGATTACGAAAGAAATAGTACTCATATGCTAAGAGTCATTGAAAATCATAGGAATGCGTCGTATGGAAATGCTGATGGCTACAAGATGTTGTCAACAAACCCCGTACCCTTGGACCATGAAAACAACCCTGATCAAAAAATAATTCATGCCGCCACTAATGTTTGGGATGAAGCTTTAGATTTAGGAAAAAAATATGGTTACAGAAATGCTCAAGTTAGCGTAATAGCGCCCACAGGAACCATTGGACTTGTTATGGACTGTGATACTACAGGGATAGAGCCAGATTTTGCACTTGTTAAATTTAAAAAATTAGCAGGCGGGGGATATTTTAAAATAATTAACAGGGCCGTTCCTAATGCGTTAAAATCATTGGGGTACAATTCAAATTCAATAAAAAGCATCGTTGATTATGCTGTTGGTAACATTACATTAAAAGGAAGCCCGATAATCAACCATGAATCGCTTGCGGAAAAAGGTTTCAAAAAAGAACAATTAGAAATTATAGAGGATTCTTTAAAAACAGCGTTTGATATAAAATTTGTATTTAACAAATGGACGCTAGGTGAAGAATTTTGCTTAAATATATTAAAAATAACACAAAACGAGTTAAATGATCCTAATTTTGATTTGTTAACTAAAATAGGCTTTAATCAAGAAGACATTCTAGGGGCTAATATATTTTGCTGTGGCGCTATGACCTTGGAAGGTGCTCCCGGTCTTAATGATGAAGATTTAAAGGTTTTCGATTGCGCTAGTCCATGTGGAAGAACAGGTAAAAGATCTTTATCTGTTGATAGCCATATTAATATGTTAGCTGTATCTCAACCTTTCATATCCGGAGCTATATCAAAAACAATTAATATGCCAAATACTTCGACCGTTGAAGATTGTAAAGACGCCTATCTTCAGTCTTGGAGATTAGGCCTTAAAGCAAATGCCTTATATAGAGATGGATCAAAGCTATCTCAACCATTAAATGCTCAAGCATTTGACGATGCGATAGAAGACGATAATAACGATACTCAGGTCAATAAAATTGAGAAAACAGTTGAAAAAATTATGGAGATAGCAGCATCACAAGAAAGAGAAAAATTACCAGACAGAAGGAAAGGTTATACACAAAAAGCAGTAGTAGGTGGGCATAAAGTTTATTTGCGTACAGGCGAATATGATGACGGCCGTATAGGTGAGATTTTTATTGATATGCACAAAGAAGGGGCAGCATTTAGATCTCTAATGAATAACTTTGCCATATCCATATCATTAGGATTACAATACGGCGTTCCTCTCGAAGAATTTGTTGATAGCTTTACGTTTACAAGATTCGAACCTGCTGGGTTAGTTCAAGGCAACGAAACTATTAAGAATGCTACGTCAATCTTAGATTATATTTTTAGAGAATTAGCAATATCTTATCTAGAACGCAATGATTTAGCTCACGTTGATCCTTCAACTATATCACCAGACTCTATAGGGAATGGGATAAGTGATGGAAAAGCTCCAATCCCTGCGGCAAAATATATAAGCAATGGTTATGGTCGAAGCAGAAATGATAATTTATTTCTGCTTCCATCTGCTGACGTTCAGCTTACTGGAACGAACGATATATTAGCAACCACAACTTCAATCAATCTACAGTCTACTGAAATAAGCGAATCAAATAGCGTTCCTACAATAAAGGGTAACATCAAATCCAAGAATGATTTATTGAGTGAAGCTAGAATTAAGGGATACGAAGGCGTCGCATGTAATGAATGCCAAAACTTTACAATGGTCAGGAATGGAACCTGTTTAAAATGCGATAGCTGTGGATCAACTAGTGGTTGCAGCTAACATTGTAAAATAAATTATAATTTTTTAAAAATGTACAGCGTTACATTTTTATCCAAATTTCTTTTTTCAGAAAGCTTTAATTCGTTTTTATCCATTAAATGATATATATCATTTAATGATTTAGTATTATCATTAAATAAAATACCTTCGTTCATGTAAAAAGAGTTTGCTACGGTCAAATGGAATTCATTAAAACCAATGGAATTAAACACTAATTCATAAACCTTATTACCTCCTACAACAGCAATTTTTTCCACCTTAGGTAAGAATATTTTTATAGCGTCTTCAATTAAAATTTTCCTAGGATTAAAGAAACATAAATCACTTTTTTCTACTTCTATATCCTTTATTTTTGATGTAGGTATTAGTCTATTTCTTTTGCTTTTATGAAAATTTACATAACTCTTTCTACCAATAAGAATTAAATCTGAATTATTTAACTCTGACTGAAAATATTGCCAATCTAAATCGTTTTTAAGACCGCTTGGCATTACGCCAGTAGAATTTGCAATAAAACAATCGTTTGAAATAATAACATAACCGATTGTGTATAAATGACTTTTATTATCCATTGCTAATTGCAGTTAAATGTTATTGATTTTTTTATCACTCTTAATATGCAATTCTTTTAATTGTTTATTTGAAACTTCAGAGGGAGCGCCCATTAATAAATCTTGTGCTTGTTGATTCATTGGAAACATAGTTACTTCTCTTAAGTTTTCTTCGTTGGCAAGTAACATTACGATTCTATCAATACCAGGAGCTATACCACCATGCGGCGGGGCTCCAAACTTTAAAGCATTATACATTCCACTAAACTTTTCTAAAAGAATTTCTTTACCATATCCGGCAATAGAAAAAGCTTTTTCCATAATTTCTGGGCTATGATTTCTAATTGCGCCAGAAGACAACTCAATACCATTACAAACAATATCATACTGATATGCAAGAATATTTATTGGGTCCATATTGTTTAAGGTATTTAACCCACCTTGAGGCATAGAGAAAGGGTTATGCGAAAACTCATAAGAATTTGTCTCATTATTCCAGTCGTACATTGGGTAGTCAACAATCCAACAGAATTCAAAGGCTTTGTCTGATATTAAATTTAATTCATTGCCAATTAAATTTCTAGCTTTTCCAGCAAAGTCATAGAATTTTGAAGGAGTGCCACAAGCGAAAAATACAGAATCTCCATCTTTCAAAGATAATTTTGATTTTAGTTCGCTAACTTTTTCTTCACCTATATTCTTTGCTATCGGACCTACACCGGCTCCATCTTTAAAGAATATATAACCAAGACCAGGTTGCCCCTCACCTTGTGCCCATGAATTCATCCTATCACAAAAAGCTCTACTACCACCGCCAGGAGCCGGTATTGCCCAGACCTCAGCTTTTTCAGTCCAGACTTTTCCATTAAAATTATCGTTTAAAATTTTAGCAAAAATTTTAAAATCTGAATTATAGAAAATATCACTAACGTCTTCTATGACAATAGGATTCCTAAGATCAGGTTTATCACTTCCATATTTTCTTAAAGACGTCCAATATGGTATTCTTTTCACTTCTCTATTAATGGTCTTGTTAACAGAGAATTCTTCAAATAAATCTAATAATATAGGCTCTACTGCCAAAAAAACATCTTCTTGGGTTACAAAACTCATTTCAATATCAAGTTGGTAAAACTCACCAGGAGATCTATCTGCTCTTGCATCTTCATCCCTAAAACATGGAGCAATTTGAAAATATCTATCAAAACCAGCTATCATAATTAATTGTTTAAATTGTTGTGGAGCCTGAGGAAGTGCATAAAATTTTCCTGGGTGAGTCCTAGATGGAACCAAGAAATCTCTTGCTCCTTCTGGGCTAGAAGCTGTTAGTATAGGTGTTTGGTATTCAACAAAACCTTTTTCGGTCATCCTTTTTCGAACAGAGGATATTATATTAGATCTTAATACAATATTTTTATGAAGCGTCTCTCTCCTTAAGTCCAAAAATCTGTACTTTAACCTTATATCCTCAGGATAATCAGGCTCTCCAAATATTGGAAGGGGAAGTTCATCTGATTGAGATAGAATTTCAATCTCATCAATGAATATTTCGATACTACCAGTTGGGATATTTTTATTTACCGCTTCAGGAATTCTCTTCTTTACCTTCCCAGTAATTGAAAGAACCCATTCTGATCGAACGCTCTCAGCTAATTTAAATGCATTGGAATCTGGATCTACAACACATTGAGTAATACCAAAATGATCCCTCAGATCAATAAAAAGCAAACCACCATGGTCACGTACTCTATGAACCCATCCTGATAGCTTTATCGTATTACCATCATCTTCTATTTTTAACTCGCTACAATTATGTGTTCTATACCTATGCATTCTTTTTCTCTCTAAAATAAACAACTACTAATTAAAATATAATATTTCTGTACATTTAAACAGATTCTTATTCATTAATATAAAAATAAAGGTTAATATTTTAATATGTTATAAAGTATTTTACTTTTTTTATAAACTACTAAACCATTGACAGTAAATAAGCCATGGAAATTATCAGTGATTTATATTCACTTCAACAATTATGTAAGAAAATTGAAGATTCAGAATATCTGGCAATTGATACAGAATTTCTTCGAGACAAAACATACTATCCAAAATTATGCTTAATACAAATAGCCAACGATAAAATTGAAGCAATTATAGATCCTATTGAAGACCTAGATTTAACTCCCTTCTGGAATGTAATTAAAAATAACAGCATGATTAAAGTATTTCATGCAGGAAGACAGGACATAGAAATTTTTAATAACGAAGGTGGTTTTTTACCAAAACCAATATTTGATACTCAGATAGCCGCGATGTTTTGCGGATACGGCGAGTCTATTTCTTACGGTAATCTTGTATATGATATTACAAGTATACAATTAGATAAAACTTCTCAATTTACAGATTGGTCCAAGAGGCCTTTATCAGAGAAGCAATTAACTTACGCACTTAATGACGCGATTTACCTTAAAGATGTCTATAAATCCATGATCAGAAAATTAGAGCATCTCGGAAGAATAGAATGGATTGACGAGGAAATGGATAATCTTTTAAACCCTAAAAATTACGAATATAATTCTAAAGATGCTTGGTTAAAAATAAAATCCAAACCTAAGTCTATTAAGTCATTAAAAGTTCTTGCCGACATAGCTGAGTGGAGAGAGAAAAAAGCTCAGATTAAAAATATTCCTAAAAATAGAATAATTAGGGACAATACAATTATTGATATTGCAAATCATATGCCTAAAAATCAATTAGAGTTAAAAAATCTTAGAAGTTTTAGCAAAAACCCCCTTCCAATCGATACAATCGATGAAATAGTTGCCGTGGTGAATGCGCTGGAGACAGACAAAGATAGAAGAGAGTTCTTTATTGACAAAAAGAAAGAGCTGACAAAAGATCAAGAAGGTATTTACGAAGTTTTAAAGCTTGTCTTAAAAATACAATCAAAAAAATTTAATATAGTACAGAGGCTTATAGCTACATCTGAAGATCTAGAAAACATAGCAAAATCAAAAAAATCTTCCATAGCTATGTTAGATGGGTGGAGGTATGAAATATTTGGTGAAATAGCAAAAAAAATAAAAAATGGTGATATAAGTATTTCGGTAAAGAATGGTACAGTAAGCCTTTCTTAAGTCAATATCATCTTATTCTAAAAAAACTCTAAAAAGCATATCATCCAGAATACCAATAATCGAATATTAATTAATTATTAAAATATTATTTTTCTTCCATTTCTTCTAATACAGCCGATAACAAAGGTATTGTCAAAGACCTTCTTTCTTCCATAATTTTGATATAAACAGAATCAACTAATTTTTTAATATAATCACAAGACCTATTTGACCTTTTTAGAATAAAACTAGTTAAATTTTTAGGTAAATCAATCTGTTTATCTGCAAATAATTTTATTAAAATAGCTTCTAACAAAAAATCATCTGGATCTTGTATTTCAATTGGTATGGCTGACCTTAATCTAGAATCAAGATCTTTTAAACTTGACTTTAAATTAGCTGGGTTTCTTCTCGAGGTATATAAAATATAGCCATTGATCTCTCTAATATGATTTATTAAATGAAACATAAAAGTATTATCATAAGCAATTCTATCAATATCCTCAACAACAACGCATAGTTTTATTTTTTTTATCACTTCGCTTATATGGGTACTATTTTTATCAAGATAAAAAGCGTTATTCTGCAATGCCCATATTTTTGCTAAATGACTTTTTCCTGAACCTATTTTACCAATTAAGGCAATAAAGTTATCATCCCATTCAGGCCATTTATTTAAATAGTTAAAAGCATTAATATTTGAAGCCGATGTAATAAAATCATCTATAGTAAACGAAGCATTGTTGTTTAAATCAAAAAATAATTGCTTATTATTATTTGATATTAATTTTTTCATACCTTACAACTCCATGTGAATTGATTATTATAGCATCTATAGAGATTTTTAATAAAAAATATATAAAAATATTAAGAAAATCTTATATGATTTATAACGACATATTTAAATTTATTTAAAAAAAATAAAGCACAGAATATTCTACCTACACAAAACCAATGCTTGAATAAAACAATTAAATATAATAAATATACTATATTATAAATTTCTATAGTCGATGAACTAAAATGACCAAAACGCTGCCTAAAAATATTAGGTTTACATACAAGAATAGTGGCGTAAATATCGACGCAGGAAATCAACTCGTCAAAAATATTTCACCTATCATCGCATCTACAAAAAGACCAGGAAGCAATCCTGTATTAGGCGGTTTTGCAGGAATATTTGATATTAAAGAGCTTGGGTTAAAAGATCCTTTATTAATATCAGCAACAGATGGAGTTGGAACAAAGCTAAAGTTTGCTTTCGTTTCAAATAATCACAAAACTATCGGAATTGACCTTGTTGCCATGTGCGTGAATGATATTATAGCTCAAGGAGCTGAACCTTTATATTTTTTAGACTATTTTGCAACAGGAAAACTTGATACAAAAATTGCAGAAGAAGTAATTATAGGTATAGCAAATGGTTGCAAAGAGGCAAATTGTGCTCTTATTGGAGGTGAAACAGCCGAACTACCTGGGATGTATCATCCGGGGCACTACGATCTGGCAGGATTTTCTGTTGGTGCAGTTGAAAGAAATAAATTATTACCAAAAAAAATAAAGGACGGTGATTGTATTGTTGGCTTAAAGTCATCGGGCATTCACTCAAATGGCTACTCACTAGTTAATAGCATTGTTGAAAAAAAACAAATAGATACAAACGAGGCCTTTGATAAAAATAATAGACTCATTGACATGATTCTGAAACCTACAAGGATTTACGTCAACACTATTAAAATGATAATGGATGATTGTGATGGAATATCTGCCATAGCGCATATCACCGGAGGCGGAATAACAGAAAATCTTCCTAGAGTTATAGATAAAGGCATGTCAGCCACTTTAGACCTTAACAAGTTTCCTAATATTCCTATATTTGAATGGATTTCGAATAATGCAGCAATACAACAAGAAGAGATGCTTAAAACTTTTAATTGTGGTATTGGAATGACGCTTATTGTAAAAAAAGATTTTTTAAAAAGAGTGATGGACTGTATAGAAAAATCTGATGATTACGGTGTGTATTTAGGTAAAATTACACAACAGGAAACAGAATCTCAGTTAGTATATAACGGTATTCTACCGTGGTTGTAGAAAAAATAAAAAAAGCTAACGTAGCCATTCTTATTTCTGGAAGAGGAAGTAACATGGAGGCGCTAATAAGAGCTTCTAAAGACCCAAGATATCCAGCAAAAATAGCTCTTGTTATTTCAAATAAAAATAATGCAGCAGGAATTGAAATAGCAAAAAAATATAAAATTAAAACTGCAATAATATTAAAAGAACAATACAATTCGAGAATTGATTACGATCGAGCTTTATCAAGCAATCTATTAAATGAAAATATTGAGTATATTTGCGCAGCGGGATTTATGAGAATATTATCCGAAGAATTTATTGACCAGTGGTGGAATAAAATTATAAATATCCACCCTTCATTACTTCCATCCTACAAAGGTTTAAACACACATCAAAGAGTTCTTGATGATAGAACTAAAGTAACAGGCTGTAGCGTTCATATAGTAAGAAAAGAATTAGATAACGGTCCAATAATTATACAAGCTGCAGTTCCAGTAGAAGAAAACGACACAGAAGAGATTCTGTCAAAAAGAGTTCTTAAAATGGAACATAAAATATACCCATATTCATTAATGCTATTAACAAGCAAAAAAATTACAATAAATAACGATATTGTAAAATATGACGATAAGTCAAGCTTAGATAATTTTTTACTTTCACTATGAATAAAAAATAAAAAAACTAACCTACTATTTCGCTATCAGTAAAGAAGAATTTTATCTCATTCTTAGCATTCTCTATGCTATCTGACCCGTGAGCAGAGTTTGCTTCAATGCTTTCTGCAAAATCTTTTCTAATAGTATTCGGTGCAGCTTCTGCAGGATTCGTTGCGCCCATAACATCTCTATTTTTTGCTACAGCTTCTTCGCCTTCTAAAACTTGAACAACAACAGGACCAGAGATCATAAAAGATACCAAGTCACCATAAAAAGGTCTGTCTTTATGCACTTCATAAAATGACTCAGCCAATTCTCTTGATAAGTGTATACGTTTTTGTGCGACTATTCTTAACCCAGACTCTTCTAATCTTGCGATAATTTTTCCAGTTATATTTCTTCTAGTAGCATCTGGTTTAATAATTGATAGTGTTTGTTGTGTTGGCATAGTAACGATCCATCCTTAAATTGTATATTTAGACATATAAAGTATGTTAACATTGATTTATAAAATAATAATTTATTACACTTTATTTTACAAAGTTTCAATTATTAAAAAAATAATTAACCAATTGAACTTTAATTCTCAAAATTGTGTTTAATAAAGTCATCTAACAGTCTAACTCCGTAACCTGAACCCCAACTTGTATTTATATCACTTTTTAAACTTTCAATTGATGTGCCGGCTATATCAATATGAGCCCAAGGGACATCCCCCACATACCTCTTAATAAACTGGGCGGCGGTAATGGAACCAGAATCTCGACCACCAATATTTTTCATATCTGCAACTTTGGAATTTATCATTTTATCGTATTCATCAGACAAAGGCATTCTCCATAAAGTCTCAGCAGTATTCATTCCAGATTTTATTAATTTTTCAGACAAATCGTCATCGTTAGAAAATAATCCTGCATTTTGCTGTCCAAGAGCAACAATAATAGCACCCGTTAACGTTGCTAGATCGACCATTAAAGCGGGCTCGTAATGTTTGCGTGCATATGTAATTATATCCGCCAAAACCAATCTTCCTTCAGCGTCTGTATTAAGAACCTCAACTGTTTTTCCAGACATTGATGTAATAATATCCCCAGGCCTCATAGCATTCCCATCGGTCATATTCTCAACCAAACCAACTATACCTATTGCATTAACTTTTGCTTTTCTGCCAGCAATACTTCTCATCAAACCAACCACGGCTGCCGAACCGGCCATATCTCCCTTCATCTCACCCATGTTTCCCGAGGGCTTGATAGATACGCCACCCGAATCGAATGTAACACCCTTCCCTAGAAAAACTATTGGTTTCGAATTACTTCCTCCATTATATTCAATAACACAAACATTTGGCTCAAAACGACTTCCTTGTGACACCGCTAATATTCCACCCATTTTTTCTTTTTCGATTTTTTTTCGATTTAATGTTTTTATCTTCAGATTAAATCTCTTCAAAGATTCAATTCTTTTTGAGAATTCCTCAGGATAAAGCACGTTAGAAGGCTCGTTAACCAAATCCCTAGCAAGATTAACTCCAGCTAGAACATGCTTCAATTCATCATGCATACGAACAGATGTATTAGAGTACGTTGTTTGAAAACATAAAGTTTCTATATTTTTTGTGTTTAAGGCTGTTTTATATTTTAAAAAATTATAATCTCGCATCTGTGCCCCATAGACAATTAAGGCAGGTATTTTGGTTGTAGATGTAAATTTTTTTGCGTATTCAAATATTATATTTATTTTGTAAATATTATTCTTGAGAGAAAAATTAATAATTTTTCCTCCAATTTTTATCCAATCATATTCAGTTTTTGATTCCACATCGCCCAAATGTAAAAAAACTAACCTATCGTAATTAATATTACTTGGCGCTATTAAATCAATAATACTTGTTTTATTAGATTTAAAGTCAATCGATTTAATGGCTTTTTTAAAAATTTTCTCAATAATTTTCTTTTGATCGTCCTCGGGTAAAAGTAGCGACAGTTTGTCATTAAAAAAAATGACCAGAACCCCTTCTTCCAATAAAATTTTATCTTGAAATAATATTTTCATATAATTTTTCCAAACATGTAATAAAATGATATAAATAATTTATTATATATATTGGAATAAATATATACAAATTTAATAATTATTAGTTTAGTGAAAAAATTGAACATATTAAATAAATACATTAGCCTGCAATTATTAAAAATATTCATAATTGTCTTGCTTGCAATAACCACATTAGCCTGGTTATCTCAAATTCTTAGATATGTAGAATTTATAATAGAAAAAAATAGAACTATAAATGAATTTATATCACTAACTATTCTTCTCTACCCATGGTTAATAAGTATTATAGCACCTATTGCATTTTTTATTACCTGCTTGTTTCTTCTAGATAGAATGTTAAATGATAGCGAAGCTATAGTACTTTACTCATCTGGAATATCACCTTTAAGAAAATTAAAACCTTTCTTAGCATTTGGTTTAGCAATAACTCTATTAATTTATTTTATTAACATATTAATCACACCATGGAGCATGAAGGAATTTAGGGATAAGATAACAACACTAAAGACAGATGTAATAAACAATTCAATGGTAGAATCAAAGTTTATTTCTCCAGAAGAAGGTGTGGATATTTATATAAGAAATAAAGAAAACGACAATACATTATCAGGGATTTTTATAAATGATGCTCGTGACAAAAGAAACGATATTACATATATAGCAAAAAGTGCTAATATAATTAAAAGAAACAATGAAATTTCTATGGTAATGAATAATGGAGTTATTCACAAAAGCCAAAAAAATATTCGATCGAAGCCCATAGAAGCCATAAACTTTGATCGTTACGCAATTAATTTATCTGATATATACAAAGAAAATCATGATATTTTATACAAGCCATCAGAAAAGCCGTTAATGGATCTTTTGTTCCCTGACAAAAATCAAAATTTTAATGATTCTTATTTAAATAAATTAAAACTAGAAGCTCATATGAGATTATCTAACCCACTATATACAATAGCTTTTATGTTAATTGCTTTTAATGGTATGGCAATAAATTTAATAATCAGAAATACCAGAATAAAAGCCATTATAAACACCTGTATTATAGCTTTTTCAGTAAAAATTCTAGGTATCTATGCCTTAGATCTAGCCACCAAAAATCCATCAATTTCAATTGCGTTATATTTAATTCCAATTGTAACTATCATGATATTCGGATTAAATATAATTTATCATTCAAGTTCAGTTTACAATGAAACAAAAACTCAAAGAGATCAGGTATGATTGGTAAATTTTCTTTCTATATAGGTCGAGATTTCCTATATTCTATATTTACTGTTTTAGTAATATGTATAATTTTAACATATTTAATCGATCTCTCTGAACTTCTAAAAAGAACATCGAATAATAATATAAGCTTTTCAGTAATCGCAAACCTTGCCTTGTACAAACTACCTAACACATGCGAACAATTATTTCCAATATCCATATTGTTCGGAAGCATGATAACTTTTTTTAGGCTATCTAAAAACAACGAACTTGTAGCAGCAAAAGCATCAGGAATATCAATATGGCAAATAGTTTTTCCTGGATTAACAGTTGCTTTTGTTATGGGTCTGTTAATAATAACTATATATAATCCAATTGCATCCAAATGGAATGAAACCTATCAAATATTGGATGCAGAAACATTTAAAGACGGTATAAATATATCTTCACTGAAATATAAAACTGATCTTTGGGTGAATCAAAAAAATACAGAAGGCTACGCAATTATACATGCAAAAAAAAGCATTAAGAAAAATATTGAATTAATTGGCGTAAATGCCTTTCAGTTTAATAAGAATAATGTGATGGTGTTAAGAATTGACTCGGATACTGCGACATTCAAGGATGGATATTGGAATATGAAAAACTCATGGTTAATAGATAATAAATTAAAACAATATCGACTTGATAATTATCTTTTAGAAACACATCTTAGCGAACAAGAGGTTAAAGAAAATATATCATTTGCATCAACCGTCTCATTTTGGAATCTTAGAAGAACAATAAAACAATTAGAAATTTCAGGAATTCCTGCGATAAAATATATTGTTCATCTAAATTTCTTGATTGCATTACCAGCGTTATTTTGCTCAATGGTTTTAATTGCAGCTACGTTTTCAATGCAGTCACTTAGAATGAAAAATATAATTATAACGATAATGTCAGGGATAATAATTGGTTTCTTACTTTTTATTATTAACTTTGTTTCAAAAATACTAGGTAACGCAGAAATGTTGCCACCAATAATAGCTTCCTGGTGGCAAATTATTATTACTATACTTATAAGTTTAAGTGTATTATTAAAAAAAGAAGACGGTTAGTAATCTGGATTAAATAGAGTGATTTTTTTAAAAAAATACAATTTATATATATTTTTAATATTAATACAGATTTTTTTACTTTCTGTAAGCGATATATCTTACGCAATCGAAATTAATGAAAACTCTACTAAAACAGAAAAATCAATAGAAGAGCCTTCGGTTCTATTAGAAGCTGATACCCTAACCTATAACGATACAAACAATACAATTATTGCAAATGGGTCTGCTCTGCTTTACTATAAATCTTACACCATCCAAGCAGATAAAATAATTTATAATGAAATATTAGACAGTGTAGTAGCGTCTGGAAATATCATATTAACTAACAAGAATAAATCTGAATTATACGCAGAAGATCTTGAATTAGAAGACGGATTAAAAAATGGATTTATCTATTCTGCAAAATTATTACTTGAAAATAATGCAAAAATTATATCCAGTAAAGGTCAAAGGATTGACGGTAGTGTTACTAAATTTGATGATGCATCGTTTACTTTATGCGATGAATGCACAGACGGAACAAATAAACCGCTAACATGGGAATTAAAAGCCGACAGGATAATTCATAATGAAATTGATAAGATTATAGAGTATAATAATGTTGAATTTATTCTCGTTGGAAAGTCATTAATTAAAATTCCCTACCTTTCACATCCAGATATGACAGTACAGAGGAAAACAGGATTTTTGCTTCCAACATATTCAATCTCAAATTTTTATGGAAACGCCATTAAATTACCATATTTCTATAGTATTAACAAAAATAGCGATATTACCTTTACGCCCATTATTACAACAAAACAAGGCCCGCTATTTAATTTTGAATACAGAAATAAAATTTCCGAAAATAGCTATGTCAACGTAAGTCCAAGCTTTATATACCAAGCAGATCCCAGTGATATTGCCCCAGGCAATATCAGGTTTAGAAATAGCCTTAAAACTACTGCCCAACTTGATATAAATAATAAATGGAATTGGGGCTGGGATGCAACATATACAAGCGACGATACGTTTATGAGAAAATATGACATTGAGGGTTCTACTAATTATAAATCTGAGATTTTTTTAACTGGACTTTCCAATAAAAACTATTTATCAGCAAAAATGGTTGAATACACCAATCTGTTAAACGAAAGTGAACTTGATCAACCTTCGATAACACCCCTAATAGATCATGATTATACCTTTGCTTTCAAGCCATTAAATGGCAATCTAAATCTAAACTCACAATTTACAAGTCTTTCCCGAAATGCAGGTGACGAACAAACTAGGTTATCTAGCAATCTTAGCTGGGAAAATAGGTACATAACAAATCAAGGTATATTCTTTGAACCATATATTGGGATTAAAGCAGACCATTTTAGAACTTATGACGAATCCGATAATTCCCATTATTCTTTCTCAAGAATGCATCCAAAACTCTCAATCAAAACAAGTTGGCCACTGCGTTCAGCAAGTGCATACGGTAACCATTTAATAGAACCTCTAGCAAGATTAACATTTAGTGGAGATGAAAAGAGTAACAACAAAATACTAAATGAAGACTCTAACGTAATGAATTTTAACACTTTAAACCTATTCGAAATAGATAGGTCATATGGTTTTGATAAAATTGAAGGAGGTCATAAATTTGCTGTTGGCATTAATTATGACTTCGAAGACATGTTTGGTGGCCATACTAGTGCAAAATTAGGAAAATCTTTCCATATAGGAGGACTTAACTCTTTTGATGGGAGTGATTGGGCTGGAATGGACGACTATCATTCCGATATAGTGGCATCGCTATCTTATAATCTTCTTGATGCTGTTAATCTAGATTACAAAACAAAAATGGATAGTCGTACTAATCAGATTACAACAAACGAATTTAATATAACATTTAATAACAATGACAGTCTATTTGCTGATATGAACTATATGGAGTATTCGCCTACCTCAAATGTTCTTAGTAACACGAAAAAAGAAGAATTATCAGGTGGCATAAGCCTAGCTTTAACAAAGGATTGGTCCTTTAATTCCAGAGGCACCTATAACATAGAAGACAACTCTGTGCTCAACAGTTTATTTGGAATAAGCTATGAAGACGAATGTTTAGAAATGAGCTTATCCTACAAAGAAGATTTTTACGTAGATCGCGACATAAAGAAAGATAAATCAATAATGTTTAACTTTAATTTAAAATCATTTTCTTCAAGCGATTAAGCAAAAAAATATTAAATAAACTATAAAATATTTTTAAATATTATGAAAAAAAACAATATTAAAATTATAATTCTATTAGTTAGTTTAACGGTATCTGGTTTTTTACCCCTTTCAACAAACTCTAAAGCTGAAGATAAAGTCGTTACCAAAATCATTGCATTAGTTAATGATACGCCAATTACTTTCAGAGACTTCTCTGAAAGAGCTAAGTATAATCAATTTAATTCACCGAAATCATCAGTAGAAGAGATACAAGGTATAACGATGAGAGACCTTGTAAACGAAACGCTTATGATAGAAATAGGCAAAAAAAATGGAATTAAAATTGAATATGATGACGTTAAAAGAATATTATCAGGCAGAATTAGCAACACTTACAAAAACTACGAAGAGTATAAAGTGGTACTTGCTAACAATAGGATTGATATAAAAACAGTAGAGAAGCAGCTTGAAGCAAATTTAAGTTGGAATAGATATATAAACAGTAGATATCGAAGATTAATAAACGTTACGCTAGATAATATCGAAGAATTCAATGAATCAGTAACCAATAATTCTACATACTCTATAATAAAGATAGTTCTAAATAAAACACAAACAAAGACAATTAACATACTTCTTGAGGAAGCAACTCTTATAAACTTTAAGTTCAAAGACTGTGAAGAGAACTTTGCTGAGTTAGGGGAGAAAGAATACATTAATATTATTGAAATCAATAATATTAAATTATCAGAACTACAGGAACCAACAAGATCTATGATAAAGTTTGGCAGAGAAAATACAATGCTCCCTCCAAATATAACTCAGGAAAATATTGAGTTGATTGCCATATGCATTATCAACAATAACGGGCAAAACAATGATGCAAAAGATGCTTTAACAGCGCGGAAATTAGAAAACTATGCGAACAAGCTTAAGAGAGATCTATACAACGACGCTATTGTGGAGTACAAAATTAATGGTTAAAAAAAATAAACCAGTAGCGGTAACAATGGGAGATCCGTCAGGAATTGGCCCTGACATCACCATACAAACATGGTTGAGACGCAAAGAATTAAAGGTTCCTAATTTTGTATATGTAGGAAGCGAAGACCTTTTGATAAAAAGAGCGAAAAAATTAGGCCTTAAAATTAACACTACAACAATTAACTCAATCAATGATGTTAACGATGCTTTTAAAGAAACAATACCTATATTAAACATTAAAACAAAAGACGTAGATCCTGGTGTACCACTGAATGATAGCTATCGACCTATTATAGAATCTATTAATATCTCAACAGAACTTGCTTTAAGTTCTGAGGTGTCATCTATTTGCACCAACCCAGTAAATAAAAATTTTTTAAGCAAAAATGGCTTTGAATTCTCAGGACAAACCGAATATCTTTCCTACTTATGTAACGATCTATTCCAACCTGTGATGATGTTAGCTTCAGAAAAACTTAAAGTTATACCCCTTACACGACATATCCCTTTAAAAAAAGTATCTAAAATGATAACCAAAAAATTAATAATAGATACAATTTCTATTGCTAGGAATGATTTAGTTAAATATTTTAATATCAAAAACCCAAGAATCTATGTCAGCGGACTTAACCCTCATTCTGGTGACGGAGGTCTTATTGGGACGGAGGAAATTGAAATTATAATTCCAGCTATTAAAGAATTAAAAGAATCCGGCGTATTGATAAAAGGACCGCTGTCAGCGGACTCGATGTTTCATAAAGATATTATTAAAGACTATGATCTTGCGATATGCATGTATCATGACCAAGCCTTAATACCAATCAAATCTATATCTTTTTATGATGCAGTGAATGTGACCTTGGGTCTTCCTTTATTTAGAACCTCTCCAGACCACGGCACTGCATATGAATTAGCCGGGACTGGTCGTACAGAATGCAGGAGTTTTTACGAATCCTTGCTTCTAGCTCATAATTCAACAGAAAATTGCAGGTCCATAAATTGAAAGAAAAAGAAAATTTATCTATCGCTCAGGTGGTAAAAAAATATAATCTTAATGCTAGAAAATCTCTTGGTCAAAACTTCATTTTTGATAAAAGCCTGCTTAATAGGATAGCTAGTTTTGCAGACCCCAAAAATGGGGAAATCATTCTAGAGATCGGACCTGGGCCTGGAGGATTAACAAGGGCGTTAATTGAAAACGGTGCCAATAAAATACATCTTATAGAGCAAGACTTAAGGTTTAAGGGTGCTATAGACGATATAGAGAAAGATTATCCAAATATAATTAAAGTTAACTATGAAGATGCTTTGAAATTTAATTATTCAAATAAGTTTTTAAAAAACGTTTCAATAGTATCAAACTTACCATTCAACATAGCCACTCCACTATTAATTACTTGGTTAAGTGTTGATCCATGGCCAGGGTGGTGGAACAAAATGATACTAATGTTTCAAAAAGAAGTAGCAGAGAGAATTACAGCAGAACCTTTTAATAAAAACTATGGCCGATTATCTGTAATTTCACAATGTAGAGCTAAATGTAAAATTTTATTTAAAGTTAACTCTGCAGCATTCCATCCGGCACCGAAAGTAGATTCTTCTGTGGTTTTGTTTGAACCTCTCGAAGATTTGAAAATAAGAATTAGTACCATTGAAAATATTACAAAACATGCATTTGGCCAAAGGCGTAAAATGTTAAAATCTAGCTTAAAAAATATTATTCCCGATCCAACATATTTTTTAAAAGAAATTAATATAGATGCTGAAAAAAGAGCTGAAGAACTCTCAGTGAAAGAATATATAGTTATTTCAGAAGCTTATGAGCGTTATTTCGATTAAGAGAAAATAGAGACTATAATCTTTTTTTTAGATCATTACTTAATTGCTTAACATAGAGTTGGTTGTCATTAGATCGCCCTATTCTACATCTTTCTGCAACCAATATAGAATTTAACTCCTTATACGCATCATCTAAATTATCATTGATTATAATGTAATCGTATTCTTTCCAATGTTTAATCTCATCGTATGCACCATCTATCCTTTTTTTTATAACATCAAAAGAATCTTGACCTCTTTTTACCAACCTGCTCATGAGCTCTGTAGCAGAAGGCGGTAAAATAAAAACACTAACAACATCACTGGCCATGCTTTTTCTTAGCTGACTTGCTCCCTGCCAATCAATGTCAAAAAGAACATCCTTGCCGTTCTCTATAGACTCAATTACTTGATTTTTTCTAGTCGCATAAAAATTACCAAAAACATTCGCATGTTCTAGTAACTTATCGTTCTCTAGCATTTCATGAAAAGACTTTTTATTTATAAAATGATAATGCAAACCATCTTTTTCTTCCGGCCTTCTATCTCTTGTTGTTACAGAGATTGACAGCTCAATATTATCATCTTCTTCTTGCAATTTTCTTGTTAAACTTGTTTTCCCTGCGCCTGATGGCGAAGATACAACCAACATCAACCCACGTCTTGTGTTTAAATTTAATGCCATAAATAAATTACTTTTTAGATTTCTGAATCAGTTAAATTTATTAAAAAATTACATTGATTTAAATTAAACCTTAGAAAAAATTAAAGTCGCATTAGTCCCACCAAATCCAAAGGAGTTACTAAGAGCATTATTAATATTTTTATTTTTTGCAAATTTAGGAACCAAATCAATTGGAGTATCAGTGCAGATGTTTTCTAAATTTAATGTAGGTGGCATAATACCGTCCCTTATAGAGAGTATTGTAAATATTGCTTCTACCGCTCCAGCAGCCCCCAGCAAATGTCCAACAGAAGATTTGGTTGATGACATTGACAAATTTTTTGAACTATCGCCAAAAAGCCTCTCAACAGCTTTAATTTCTATTTCATCTCCCATTGGCGTTGATGTACCATGGGCATTAATATAATCAATATCGGAATAATTTAAATTAGCCCTATTAACCGCAGCCTGCATCGACCTATAGCCACCGTCACCATCTTCTGCTGGCGCTGTTATATGGTAACCGTCACCTGACATCCCGTAACCTGTTAATTCTGCGTATATCTTTGCCCCCCTTGCTTTTGCATGTTCGTACTCTTCAAGAACAACAGCTCCCGAACCTTCTCCCATAACAAATCCATCTCTTTCTTTATCAAAGGGCCGAGATGCGGCACTTGGGAAGTCGTTAAATTTAGTCGCCAATGCTCTGCAAGCAGAAAACCCTGCAATTGACAACCTACAAATTGGCGATTCAGCGCCCCCTGCTACCATAATATCAGCATCACCTAATCCAATTAACCTAGATGCATCTCCGATCGCATGGGTTCCACTTGAACAAGCAGTAACAACCGCATGATTTGGGCCTTTTAATTTATGTCTTATTGATATTTGTCCAGAAGCAAGATTTATAAGCCTTCCTGGTATAAAAAAAGGACTAACCCTTCTTGGTCCCTTTCTATCCATAAGTATTGACGCTTCTTCTATACCTTGAAGCCCTCCAATACCAGAGCCAAATAAAACACCAGTACGAATCTGATCTTCGTAAGACAAAGGGTTCCATGACGCGTCAGCTAAAGCTTGGTCTGCTGCTGCAATTGCGTAGATGATAAAATCATCAACTTTTCTTTGCTCTTTCAGTTCCATGTAATCATCCGGATTGTAACAACCCAAATTAAAATCACCTATTGGAATTTGACCAGCTATTTTTACAGTTAAATCTGAGGTGTCAAAATTTTCAATAACATTTAGACCTGATTCTCCGTCTAGAAGCTTTGACCAAACGTGCTCAACTCCTACACCCAAGGGAGTAACCAAACCTAATCCAGTGATTACTACTCTTCTCATCTTCTAAATATAACCTCTTACGTAGATTTGCCTTGCAACAATTTAACTTTGTTGTTTTTCTAAGAAAGATATAGCATCACCAACAGTCAGAATTGTTTCTGCGGCATCGTCAGGGATTTCACAATTAAATTCTTCTTCGAATGCCATAACAAGTTCAACTGTATCAAGGCTATCAGCGCCAAGATCATCAATAAAACTAGCTTTCTCATTAACTTTTTCTGCGTCAACACCAAGATGGTCTATAACTATTTTTTTAATACGTTCTGCTACATCACTCATTTTAATTCCTCGATATTATAAATCTTGATAAATTATTATTAATAAAACTTACTGCATTGATAAATAGTATTTCTTTATAAATATTTAACTAACATAAAAAAAACATTAATTCCAAGTTGAATTTAACTAATACATAAAAAATATCAATTAAACCATAGATAGACCACCGTTAACATGGATAGTTTGTCCCGTAACATAGGAAGCTTCATCGCTTGCTAAAAACAAACATGCCGAAGCGATATCGTCTGTTTTTCCAAGTTTTGACATTGGTATTCTCTTTAATATATCTTCTTTTTGTTTTTCATTTAGAGAATCGATCATATCAGAATCAATCATACCAGGAGCAACACAATTTACAGTAACCCCTCTCGTAGCTAATTCTAATGCCAATGATTTTGTTAAACCAACAACTCCTGCTTTTGAAGCTACGTAATTAACCTGCCCTGCATTTCCTGTAAAACCAACAACAGATGCTATTGATATAATTCTTCCATATCTCTGTTTTACCATTATTCTTGAAACAGCCCTTGATATTCTAAAAACAGTATTCAAATTTAGATTTATAACATCTTCCCATTCATCGTCCTTCATGCGCAGAATAAGATTATCCTTTTTTATCCCAGCATTATTTATTAACACATCTATAGAACCCATGTACTTATGAGCTTCAGAAACTAATCTTTCGCATTCCGTTGAATCCGTTAGATTACAGGGAAGAACCACACAATCTGAGTTAAAATCTTTTGATATTTCATTTAATTTATCTGTCCTTGTTCCCGTTAAAGCAACGACAGCACCGGCTTCTGATAGTTTTTTTGCAATAGAAGTTCCGATACTTCCTGTTGCGCCAGTTAAAAGTATTTTTTTATCCTTTAAATCAAACATATTAATCCTTTCGTATTAAAGTAAATATCAATTAATTAATATTATCTATATCATGAGGTTCGTTTATAGATTGCGAATTAATATTACTAGAAATTCTTTTTATTAAACCAGTCAATACTTTTCCGGAACCAATTTCAAATGCATCGGTAATTCCATTCTCATCAGCGTATGTTATTGATTCTGACCATCTTACCATTGAAGTAACCTGATCTACCAATAAAGATCTAATTACTTCTGTGTCAACTTCCGGTTTAGCTGTAACATTTGTAATAACAGGAACCTTTGGCGTATGCATTTTAATCTCTGAAAGTGCTTCTTTCATTTTATCTGCAGCATTGTTCATTAAACTACAATGAAATGGAGCACTCACAGGAAGAATAACTGCTTTCCTTGCACCAAATTCTTTGGCGTGATCAATAGCTAATTCAATTGCAATTCTATGTCCACTTATAACTATCTGCCCAGGCGCGTTATCGTTAGCAATAGAACATACAAGGCCACCAGACAAATCATTTACTTTGCTAATAAGGTTTTCTGTTTGATTATACGTTGCGCCCAATAGAGCCGCCATTGCACCACCACCTATTGCAACAGAACTCTGCATAGATTCCCCTCTTAACCTTAACAGCTGAGATGTATCCTTAAGGCTAAAAACTTCAGTTGCAGCAAGAGCTGAATATTCCCCCAAAGAATGACCTGCAACATATTTAATTTTACTGAGATCCAAACCTCTTTCAGATTCTATTGCTTTTAAAATTGCAATACTAACAGCCATCAAGGCTGGTTGTGCGTTTTTAGTCATCGTCAACTCGTCTTGAGCACCTTCCCATATTAATTTGGATAATTTTTCTGACAATGCATCATCAACTTCGTCAAATACATCTTTTGATGCTTTAAAAGATTCTGCAAACAACTTCCCCATTCCAATGACTTGACTGCCTTGGCCAGGAAAAACATATAAAATAGACATAGACATCCTTTTTTATTATTCGTAATAATGCTATAATATAAAATAACTATCTATTTATACAAATAGTATGAATTTTTTATAAATTTATTTTAACGATTTGCTTGATTAAAATATAAAAATCTTTATAAAAAAAAATATTGATCAAATAAAGAAAATTTTTATTGTATTTTCTATGAAATATTTGTTATTAAGTAAAGTTATATAATTATATATAATATATTTTAATTCACATAATTTAAACGAAAGGCATGAAATGCCACTATATGAACATATTTATTTAGCAAGACAAGATATAACAACCCAACAAGTTGATGCACTTACGCAAAATTTAAAGACTATTATAAGTGATGGTGGCGGTACAATTGGTAAAGTAGAGTATTGGGGTGTTAAGCAACTCCAACATCGAATAAAGAAAAATCGTAAAGCTCATTTTACATTAATAAACATTAACGCTAACGCTGAAACTTTAGCTGAGATGGAAAGGCAAATTGGAATCAACGAAGATATAATTCGACATTTGACGATTAAAGTTGACAAACATGAAGATTCTCCTTCAATGATGATGGCTGGTAAAACTTCGTACAACGAAAGAAAACCTCCATTGTTAGTAGAAGTTGAAAAAGAGACAAAAGATCTAAAGGTCGAAAAATTAGATGCCGTGTCTGAAAAAATAGTAATTGAAGAAGAAAAGAAATAAGAGAGAACAAAATGTTAGCGCCTCAAACTCAAAGAAAACCGTTTTTTAGAAGTAACAAAGGATGTCCTTTTTCTGAACAAGGAGCTCCTTTAATTGATTATAAAGATGTAAAGCTACTTCAACGTTATATCTCAGAAAGAGGTAAAATTATACCTAGCAGAATAACATCTGTTTCTGCAAAGAAACAAAGAGAGTTGGCTATTGCAATCAAGAGAGCTAGATTTTTAGGTTTAATACCCTTTTTACTAAAATAAAATAATTTCGGTTGGGGTTTTTTTTACCTCTAACCGCGGAATATCGCGGGACAGCATTAAAATGGTTAAAGATTACGCTTATATATTACTATCATCGATAACAACTAGCGTTATGCTGTTTTCGTTTTTATTAGGAAATGGACTAGCTTTTTTACTTTTCTATCTAACCCCTCTTCCAATTATACTAATTGGAATTCATTACAATTGGAGATATTCTCTTATCTCTAGTTTGATAACATTTTTTTTAATATTCCTATTTAATAAAAATCTGGCCTTATTCTTTTGTATAAGCATTGCTATCCCATCTATTTATTTAAGTTATTTAACAATGCTTTCTAAAAAATTTAACGAAACTATTGAATGGTATCCAGTTTCATTAATTTTCTCTAAAATAATAATTATTTCATCTATTCTTTGTATATTCGGAGTATTTTATTTTGGCACTGATATAAATACCTTTCAAGCAAACATTGAAATAACCCTTGATAATATGCTTGAATTACGACCAGATATGCAAAATAACCTCAACAATAACTCAATTACGTATCTAATAAAAATAGTTGCTCCAATAATGAACCTTATAATAATGATCACGCTTATTGTTAATCTTTGGATAGCCTCAAAAATATTAGATTACTCAAAACAATTAAAAAGACCGTGGCCAACATTAAGGTTACTAAACCTACCCCCATATTATATATACGCGTATATAATATTATTGATTGGCGCGATACTTTCTTCTGGAATATTTCAAATAATTTTTATATCATTAACTGCCGCACTCACATTTGCTTACACAATTATAGGACTATCGGTAATCCATACTATAACTATCGGAATATCAATCAGGCCATTAATACTTGCAGCTATGTATACTTTAATAATGTTTTTCTTAATCGTTATTATACCCATAGCTATAATCGGTATTTTAGACTTCAATTTTAAGATTAGAAATAAATACTTTAAATCAATAGGTTAATAATATAGAAGGAGAGAATTATGAAAGTTGTTTTACTACAAAGAGTTGAAAAACTTGGTTTAATGGGAGAAATAGTAGATGTTAAAACAGGATACGCAAGAAATTACTTAATCCCAACAAAAAAAGCGTTAAGAGCGTCAAAAGAAAATATTGCATTCTTTGAAAGTCAGTCAAAGGTCTTAGAAGCTCAAAATATAGAAACAAAAAAAGAAGCTACTACCATAGGGAGTAGAATAGAGAATAGCTTTTATGTAATAGTCAGGCAAGCTGGAGATAGTGGTCAATTATACGGATCAGTTACCTCTAGGGATATTAGTGTTATTCTTAGTGATATAGGGATTGCAACAAAACGGAATCAAATACAATTACTTAATCCTATAAAAATCCTTGGGATACATGATGTCAAAATTATACTTCATCCAGAGGTTAGTGTCATCATTAAAATAAATGTAGCAAGAACCGAAGAAGAAGCTATAAGACAAGAAAAAGGTGAAGATATCTCGCGACAATCCCAAGAGCAAGAAACAAATGAAATTGATGAGAATATTTTTGACGAAGGAGTTGATATTCCTCTAACATCAGATGATTTAAATCAAGATAACCAAATAGAAAATAGCATGAAAGAAGAAACTTTATCTGAAGACAGGGAACCTAATTCCTTAGATAAAGACGGAGCTTAATTCTGTTAAAAATTCCACTTTTTCAAATACGTCAAGGTCTTTTTATATTAAAATATAAGCAATGTGGATTAAATTGCATAAGATTAAATTAATCTAAACAATTTATAGCATTGCTTATAATAATTGCTATTATTTAAAGTAACAAAAATATAGTAATATTTATTTAATCATGGCAACAACAATATCAAACCTAAGCAATAGACTGCTGCAAGATGAAGAAACAGGCTCTATAAGAGAAGTTCCTCATAACATTGATGCTGAACAAGCTTTATTAGGCGCGCTTTTGGTAAACAATGAATCTTACGATCGGGTTTCTAGTTTTCTAAAACCCGAACACTTCCATGAAAAAATACATTCTGTTATATATGAATCTATTATAAAACTGGTATCAATTGGCAAGCTAGCCTCACCAATAACAATGAAAACAATTTTTGATCAAGATGAATCCTTGAGGGAAATCGGTGGGTCTAAATATATTGCAAGACTTGCCTCTTCAGCCACATCAGTAATCAATGCACACGAATATGCAAGGATAATATACAATCTATCTGTTTGGAGAAATTTAATCTATTTAGGTACCGATATGGTCAATAACTCCTACAATCCAGAAGCTGGTTCAGAACCAGATAGTCAAATAGAGAGTGCCGAAGAGGCCTTGTATAATTTAGCGGAGAAAGGTCGTTACGGAAAAGATTTTGTTAATTTTTCTACCGCCCTAACAGAAGCAATTGATATGGCTGCAAATGCATACCATAGAGACGGAAATACTTCTGGTCTTAGCAGTGGATTTAAAGATTTAGATGAAGTTCTTGGAGGGCTACAGCCTTCAGATCTTTTGATAATTGCAGGGAGGCCTTCCATGGGCAAAACTGCATTTGCAACGAATATTGCTTATCATATTGCAAGTAATTATAGAGCCGATAACCCAGATGGAAGCCCTATTAATGTGATAGACGGTTCTGTAGTTGGTTTCTTTTCATTAGAAATGTCTTCAGCACAATTGGCTACTAGAATAATATCAGAGCAAACGGGAGTTTCTTCTGAAAAAATTAGACGGGGTAAAATTAATAAAGATGACTTCAATTCCCTGGTTTCAGTAGCAAAAAAATTACAAGATATTCCTTTATTCATAGACGAATCCGGTGGAATTAATCTGTCTCAATTATCAGCAAGAGCAAGGCGATTAAAAAGACAACATGGCTTAGGGTTAATAGTTATTGATTATCTTCAACTTTTAACAAGCAATTTAAAAAAATATTCAGAAAATAGAGTTCAGGAAATATCAGAAATTACACAGGGATTAAAATCTCTAGCAAAGGAATTGAATATACCTATAATAGCGCTTTCTCAATTGTCACGTCAGGTAGAAAACAGAGATGATAAGAAGCCTCAATTAGCAGACTTGAGAGAATCAGGTTCTATTGAACAAGACGCAGATATTGTCATGTTTATTTTTAGAGAAGAGTATTACCTGCAAAGGAAAGAACCTAGAGAAGGAACGGAAGAACATATTGCGTGGCAAGAAAACATGGAACAAGTGCACCAAAAAGCGGAAGTTATTATTGGAAAGAATAGGCACGGACCAACAAATACAATACAGATGCATTTTGATGGATCTGTTACAAAGTTTAGTGATTTTGTATCCGATGCAAAATTACCCGAACGTTACGAATAGATAGTTTTCACTTGAAGATCTAGCCAGAAGAATTATTATAAATTTATGAGTTATGATTCTACAAAAATATTTACCAACGATTATTATTGTACCGATAAACACGGTGGAATATTGTCAATTGACCTTAAAAACTTGCATAAGAATTATAAAAATATTTCCTCTGTTGCAAGCAAAAGCATTACATCTGCAACCGTAAAAAGCAATGGGTATGGTCTAGGCCTAGATAAAGTAGCAAAAACTTTTTATTCTGCCGGATGCAGGGTTTTTTTTGTTTCCCATTTAAGTGAAGCTATTATCTTGAACGATGCAATAGAATCCAAAAATATTACAATCTATGTTCTTAATGGATTACCTAAAAATTCAATTGATGAATATATAAAAGAAGGATTTAGGCCCGTTATTGGTAGTTTAGATGAATTGCATGATTGGGTTAATTATAGCGATAAAAAAAAATTACCACCAATAGCGTTAAATATAGAAACTGGCTTTACACGCCTAGGCCTCTACCCAAATGATCTAATAAAAGTTGCATCAGTAATTAAGAGTAAAAAAAATATAAATATATCACTTATTATGAGTCATCTTGCTTGCGCTGAAGATAAAAATTCTAATATGAATGTTGAACAATTAATCTTATTTAAAAAAGCAGCAGAAATATTTCCAAATGTACCAAGAAGTATATGTAATTCAGCTGGTTTATTTTGTGGAGAAAACTATCATCTAGAATTAGTGAGACCCGGGATAAGCCTTTATGGTGGATACGAAGGCATATATAAGCGCGTTGAGTTACATCCCGTTGTCTCTTTACATGCTCCAATTATACAAGTAAAAGAAGTTTCTAATGGTGTTAGAATTGGATATGGTTCAACCTATAAATTTAACAAAAAAACACTAGTAGGACTTGTATCGATTGGATATGCTGACGGACTGATAAGGTCCCTAAGCACCAGTGATGACAATAAATATGGAGCAGATCTATTTGTAAATGGTATAAAAACACCTATTGTAGGGAGAATATCAATGGACATAACTGCAATTGACCTTACAAATGTTCCTAGTGAAAATTGTAAGCGAGGTGAATTAGTTGAAATACTTGGTCCAAATCAAAATATTGACCAATTATCAAAAAATGCGGGTACAATAAGCTATGAAATGTTAAGTAGACTTGGTTCTCGTTTCAAACGAGTTTATAATGATTAAGTGTAATATATAAATTATGGGAAATTAATTTGTTTTTAGTATCATTTATTGGAAAGATTACATTAAACATGCTATCAGAAACTGGTCGCAGCGCTATTTTTCTATTCAATACGCTATCAAATGGTTTTACTCGACCTTTTTATTTCAAGGCAGTATTCATTCAAATAATTCGAATTGGTTACAATTCTCTTCCTGTTATTGGATTAACTGCATTTTTTACGGGCGGAGCCTTAGCCTTGCAAATATATGTAGGTAGCTCAAGATTCAATGCTGAAAGTATGGTTGCTTCAATAGTAGCTCTGGGGATAACAAGAGAGTTAGGTCCAGTTATAGCTGGCTTAATGCTTGCTGGAAGGGTCTCGGCATCTATTGCAGCGGAAATAGCAACAATGCGCGTTACAGAACAAATTGATGCTCTTATAACCCTTTCTACCAATCCATTTAAATATTTAATATTTCCTCGATTAATAGCGGCAATAATAACATTGCCAATTTTAGTATTTATAGCTGATATAATTGGCATAATGGGCGGATATGTTGTTGGAACAATGAGCCTTGGGTTTGTCTCGGAAAGCTATATACAAAATACAGTTAATATAATTGAAAATAAAGACTTTATTTCAGGTATTGTAAAAGCTGCAATTTTTGGCTTTATTGTAGCATTTATGGGTTGTTACAACGGCTATCATTCTACCGGAGGGGCCCAAGGAGTTGGCCAAGCTACAACAAGGGCTGTAGTTTCTGCTTCGATATTTATACTTGCAGCAAACTATTTATTAACATCATTAGTATTTACACAGTAATTTTAATATGACAAAAAATAATATAATTGAACTTATTGACATACATAAATCCTTTGGTTCTAAAATAATACTCAATAACCTTAATCTTAAAATCAAAAAAGGATCTTCGACTGTAGTTGTTGGAGGCTCCGGTACTGGAAAATCTGTAATGTTAAAATGCATTTTGGGTTTAACAAACCCTGATTCAGGTACATTACTTTATAAAGATCAAGAATTAAATGAGAAGAGCAGAATCAACAGTAAATTTTATACGAAAATAGGAATGTTATTCCAAGGGTCTGCACTATTTGATAGTTTAACTGTATGGGAAAATGTTTGTTTTGGTCTTGTCCAAGGGCACGGTATGCAAATCCCCGAAGCAAAAGAAATTTCAATGAAAAATCTTAAAAAGGTAGGGCTTGATATGAATATTGCAAACTTATCACCCTCTGAATTGTCAGGTGGCATGCAAAAGAGAGTTGCCCTTGCTCGTGCAATTGCAGCAAGCCCGGAGATAATATTTTTTGATGAACCGACGACTGGCTTAGATCCGATTATGGCAGATGTTATAAATAACCTTATAATAGAATTAGTTAGCGATCTTGGAGCAACTGCTATTACTATAACACATGATATGGCTAGCGCTAGAAAGATATCAGATACAATAGCCATGTTATATAATGGTTCAATTATATGGCAAGGGGGAACAAATAGTATCGATACATCTGGTAACGATTATGTAGATCAATTTATTAATGGTAGAGCGGATGGTCCAATTAAATTAAATATTTACGAATAATATCAGGAATAAAACATGTCAACCGCAAAACCTATTTATATTTGCGATCAATGCAATGAGATTAATATTAAATGGTCTGGCAAATGTGAGAATTGTGGTTCTTGGAATTCTCTGTCACTTCAAGAAAATAATATAGCGCATTTATCTAAAAAAAAATCTTTTAAGAACTCCGACCCAATAACCCTTCATAAACTAAATGACACTGGAAAGAAAACCACAAGATTAAAAGCTAATAATAATGAATTTGATAGAGTTATAGGCGGCGGTTTTGTTAGCGGATCAGCCCTACTTGTTGGAGGTGACCCTGGAATTGGAAAATCTACTTTATTGCTACAAATATCTGCTCAATGTGCTTCCAATGATTTAAAGGTACTCTACGTGTCTGGAGAGGAAGGTATAGAACAAATAAGATTAAGAGGCAGAAGATTGAATATACAAAACAGCTCTATGGATTTAATAACCTCCACTTCAATTTTTGATATTATTAAAATATTATCATCACAACCAAAGCCAGACTTAGTTATTATAGATTCGATACAAACCATGCGTGATGAAAATATTGATTCATCACCCGGAACAGTTAGCCAAGTTAGATCATCAACTCAAACCTTAATAAATTTTGCAAAAGCAAATATGATAACATTAATTTTAGTTGGTCACGTTACCAAGGAAGGCACGATAGCAGGCCCAAGGGTAATAGAGCATATGGTAGATTGTGTTTTGTATTTTGAAGGAGAAAAAAATCATCCGTATAGGATCTTAAGATCTGTTAAAAATCGGTTCGGACCAACCGATGAAATTGGAGTTTTTGAAATGACGTCATTAGGTCTAGAAACTGTTGAAAACCCTAGTTCTTTATTTATAAATAAAGAAGATATAGATTTATCGGGAACTTCTTTTTTTGCTGGCATTGAAGGTACCAGGCCGCTATTAACACAGATACAATCATTAGTTGTTAAATCATCCTTAGGAACACCAAGAAGAGCGGTTGTTGGAGTTGATTCTGGAAGGTTATCTTTAATCATAGCCGTACTTGAGGCAAGGTGTAATATATCTTTCTCTAGCCATGACATATATATAAATGTAGCAGGAGGCTTAAAGGTAACAGAGCCTGCTGCAGACTTAGCAATCGCTGCTGCTTTATTGTCATCATTTTACGATATCGCTCTTGATAGTAATAAAGTATACTATGGAGAAATAAGCTTATCCGGCTCTTTAAGGCCAGCAAATCGATCAAATACAAGACTTAAGGAAGCAATAAAACTTGGGTTTAAAAAAGCAGATATATCAAATAATGACGATACTACTAAAGAATTTATTGATAAAATGGAAATCTATATTTTAAAAAACATCATAGAACTTAACAAAAGAATAAAAGAAGAAAAGTAATTGCATTTATCTATAAATAAGAAATAAACAAAAGGCAAACAAGTGGGTACTGAATTAACTTTTATAGATATTATTATCTTAATAATAATATTTATCTCAAGCATTTTAGCGATGCTAAGAGGATTTACCCGAGAAATTCTTGCTATATTTTCTTGGATAACGGCTCTTTCAGTTGCTTTTTTTGCATGGGTATCTGATTATACCCGCAATTTCGCTACAGATTTAATAAAACCAGATTGGCTAGCCTATACTATACTTGTAGGTACAATTTTTATAATTGCTTTAATCATATCATCTTTTATCGCATCAAGGCTCTCAAAATTAATATTACGTAGCGGAATAGGATCTGTAGATAGAATTCTCGGCCTATTGTTTGGTGCAACAAGAGGATACATATTAATCCTAGCTGTGTACTCATTGTTTACATGGGCAATACCAGAAAATTACCCAGACCAATTAAAAAAATCAAAATTTCAACCAGTACTTGAATCTTCACAAAATATTATAAAATCTAACTTGCTTATCAACCCTTCCAAGGTTATTGATAAGCTAACATTAGATATAGAAAATATTGAAGAAAAAATTAATCCCAATGTTGACCCCTCAGAAGTAATTGAAGGCGATTAAATGACTAAAAAAATAAATGATGATAGATTAAGGGAAGAGTGTGGAGTTTTTGGTGTATTTGGACACACAGATGCAGCCGAACTAACTGCTCTAGGTTTACATGCTCTTCAACACAGGGGACAGGAAGCGGTAGGATTAGTTTCATTCGACGGGGAGCGTTTCCAGTCTGAAAAAAGACTCGGTCTTGTAGGTGATAATTTTACAAATAAATCAATTTTACAAAAATTATCAGGCATTGCTGCTATGGGTCACGTAAGATATTCAACTCGTGGTGATACCGTTCTTAGAAATGTCCAACCTTTATTTGCTGATCTTGATACAGGTGGATTTGCGGTTGGACATAATGGAAATTTAACTAATGCACTAATTTTAAGAAATGAACTTGTTTCCAAAGGTGCTATATTTCAATCTACATCCGATACAGAAGTTATTCTTCATTTAGTTGCAAAAAGCGCATTAACAAAATTTACAGATCGATTTATTGATGCAATTAAACAAATAGAGGGTGCCTTCTCTCTCGTTGCATTAACAAATAAAAAATTGATAGGTGCAAGGGACGCACTTGGAATTAGACCGCTAGTTCTTGGGAAATTGGATAAATCTTATATATTGGCATCAGAAACCTGTGCATTAGATATCATAGGAGCAACATTCATAAGAGATATCAAAAACGGTGAGGTTGTCGTCATTTCAGATACGGGGATAGAGTCCTTTTTTCCTTTCCCTAAAATTAATCCAAGGCCATGCATTTTTGAATATATATATTTTGCAATGCCGAATAGCATTATTGATGGAAAAAGCGTCTATGAAATTAGAAAGTCCTTAGGACGCCAATTGTCTATCGAAGATTCTACTGAAGCAGATTCAGTTATTCCAGTCCCTGACTCTGGCGTTCCTGCTGCTTTAGGTTTTTCCGAAGAATCAAAGATTAGATTCGATTTAGGTTTAATTAGAAATCATTATGTTGGAAGAACATTTATCGAACCTACCCATAATATCAGACAATTTGGAGTAAGGTTGAAACATTCTGCCAACAAGGCTGCAGTAAAAGATAAAAGAATTATTCTTATTGATGACAGCTTAGTCAGAGGAACCACATCTGTAAAAATTGTTAGCATGCTTTACGAAGCTGGAGCTAAAGAGGTGCATTTACGAATAGCTAGCCCTCCAATAAAATATTGTGATTATTATGGTATTGATACCCCTAATAAAGAAAATCTATTAGCTGCAACCCATACATTAGACGAGATGAGAAATTATATAGGGGCAACTACATTAAAATTTTTATCACTTGAAGGACTTTACAAAGCACTAGGACACTCGAAAAGGGATGAGGAGAATCCTCAATATACAGATCATTGTTTTACAGGCGATTATCCAACAAAGCTAACAGACCTTCATCAAACACCTGAAAACATGCAACAATTGTCCTTGTTGGAAGAATAAATATGACACAACCTAATAATTTGAAAGGTAAAATAGCTTTAATTACTGGTGCAACACATGGTATCGGCAAATCAATTGCTTTAACTCTCGCAAGAGCTGGCGCAGAAATTATTGCTATAGGAAGAACTCAATCAGCGCTTGAGGAATTAGATGATGATATAAAAAAAATTGGCTACAAGGCAACCTTAGTCCCACTAGACTTAACTCAATCAGAGTTAATAGAAAAATTATCTAATGTACTATACGATAGATACAAAAAACTTGATATATTGGTATGTAATGCTGGAATACTTGGGTCCTTAACACCAATAAATCATATTGATGAAAATGAATGGAACAAAGTTATTTCAACTAATGTGACAGCAAATATAGCTTTATTAAGATCGTTTGATAGGCTGTTAAAAATGTCAAGGAAAGCTCAAGTGCTTTTTTTAACGTCGAATATAGTGCAATTAAAAAAACCTTTTTGGGGAATTTACGCTGCATCAAAGGCAGCGTTAGAACAAATAGCTTTCTCATACGCAGAAGAAGTTCGTCAAACAGACATATCCGTAAACCTAGTAGACCCTGGTGCGGTTGCAACAAACTTAAGGTCAAAAGCCATGCCTGGAGAAAAACAAGATTCACTTACGCAACCAGAAGATTTATCTGGTTTTTTTATTGAAGTTTTAAATAACAATAAAAATTTACATTCTCAAATATTTAAATTCAATGAATGGAAAGAATCTCAGAACAGCTAATTATCTTCAAAAGGGTTTTTACCTTTTCGTAAATGTATTCTAATTGCAACAGCAGGAAATTTAAATGCTACCCTGAGCTCATTGACTAAAAACCTCTTATAGGAATCTGGAACAGAATCAGGGTACGAGCAAAATATAACAAATGTTGGTGGTCTTGCTGATATTTGAGTTATGTACCTTAATTTAATTCTTTTTCCAGATTTTGCAGGAGGCTGATGCTTAGTTAATACCTCATTCAACCAATTGTTTAAGGCTCCAGTAGTAATTCTCTTGTTCCAAACTTCGTAGGCATGAAAAACTGACTCCATCAGCTTTTCATTACCAAAACCCTCTGAAGCTGTTAATTTAATTATTCTTTGAAGTTTAATTTGAGATAACTTCGTTTCTTTTAGCTCCGTAAGAGTTTCCTCGAAAAGATCTTTATCTTCAATTAAATCATACTTGTTGACTGCCACAACAATTGCACGACCTTCTTCTTCTACCAAATCTGCTAAATGCAAGTCTTGTCTTTCCATTGGCTTTGTTGCGTCTAATAACAAAATTACGACATCAGAAAATTGTATTGCTCTCAAAGCATCAATTCTAGCTAATTTTTCTGAATATTGATTTACCTTTGATCTTTTTCTTAATCCAGCTGTATCAATTAAATTAATAAGATTACCTTTCCATTCCCATTCTATAGTAATTGAATCACGCGTTATTCCCGCTTCGCTGCCTGTTAACATTCTGTTTGATCCTACTAAGCTATTTATAAGAGTAGACTTCCCAGCATTCGGACGGCCGATAATTACTATCTTTATATTCTTTTTTTTCTTTATATTCTTTTCTTTTTTTTCTTGCGCTAATAAAGGCTCAACAACTTGAAATAAATCTCTTATCCCAATATTATGTTCAGCAGAAATAGCAACTGGATTTCCTAATCCAAGCTCATAAACTTCATAAAAACTATTTTTGTTTAACCTCCCTTCACATTTATTGGCAACAAGAATTGTTTTTATTTTTTGTTTTCTTAGAAAACTAGCAAACTCAATATCGCCAGCAGTAACACCTTTGCTTCCATCTATTATAAATAAGCAAATATCTGCTGAAGTTATAATATCCATTGAATTGTCATGCATCCTTCCAGAAAGCGTGTTTTCTGATAATTCATAAATACCTGCGGTGTCGATTAAAGAAAAAATTAAACCAGAATAATTTACCTCTTCCTCTCTATAATCTCTAGTGAGGCCAGGAGTATCCGATACAAGGGCCTTCCTCCTCCCAACTATCCGGTTAAAAAGAGTTGATTTACCAACATTTGGCCTTCCTGCTAGTACTATCTTGTATGTCATTTCAAACCCTTTTAATATAAAGCAATTAAGTTAGCGTCATCTGATAATAAATAAATAATATCATCAACAATTATAGGGGTAATATAAAAATCTTTATTAATATCGTAGATATTTAAATCTTTTCCATTTTTAGCATCTAGAACAATTAAATTACCATTAGAAGACAAAATTAGAATCTTGTTTCCAGCTACCAACGGTCCATTGTATTGTATAAAATCAGCTTTATTTTTATCAGTCTCATATAAAGACAAGTCCTTGTACCAAAAAATATTACCCGTATTAATATCTAAAGCGATAAGCTTGTTATCAGATGATATTATATAAAGAACATCACCCACTACCCATGGCGTTTGAACTGATGAAATATTTTTCTCCCATAACCTATACCCAGTATTGAGGTCTAGGGCTATAGTTCTTCCTTTATGACCTGTGGCTATTACAATATCTTTAGCTATAATTGGCTTTGCGATAATGTCCTTTATGACAGACAATGAAGATAAATTATTCTTTTTTGATAACGAATCGACCCATAAACGATTGCCCTTAGTTGAGTTAAAAGCAAAGAGCTCTCCTGATCTGTAAGGAACAACAACTATATTATTAGCCACAGCTACATTTGTATTAGCAAGAAAACCAGAAGATTCAACAAACCAACTATAACTCCATATAGTTTCACCTGTCAGTATATCAATGCAATGAATGTTGTTGTCAACAGTCATTACATAAACGTAACCATTCATTGAGGTTGGTGATGCTCTTATTGGAACACCTATACTTCTACTCCAAATAATATTTCCATTTAGCGGATCAAGAGCAAAAACATCCCCGAAAGCAGTGGTAACCAATATCATACCATGATCAGCAGCTATACCTCCACCAGAACCCATACTCTTATTCTCTTTGGCGGGGGCTAATGATTTTTCCCATATTTTTTTACCAGATTCTATTTCAAAAGAAGTAATTTTACTTTCTGCATCTAATGTGTAAATCTTATTAGCAATTAATATAGGGGTTGCTGTCAACCTACTAGATTTACTTGAACCCTTGCCAATACTTACTTCCCATTTTTTTCTAAAGGTATTGTCTAACGAGATGTTACCTATATTATTTTGAGGGTTTCCACCTGGCTGCGACCAATTGTAATTTTTTTTAACATCAGACAAGGTAGGTAAAATAAAATTTTCTTTTTTAGGCAGAAGAGCCTCGCTAGCTGGTATTATAGAAATCCTTTCACCGGGGAGAATAACCTCTTTCCCTCTTATAAAAGTTTCACAAGATACTAAAAAAACACTGCTCAATAATAATAAAAAAAGTGTTATAAAAAGTTTTGAAAAAAAATTATTTGACTTTTTCATCTGTCTCAATTGAGATTTTTTGAACTAACAATTCATACATAATATTAGCTCTGCTTAAAAGAGATGGTGAATTATACTGATTGTTTAAAATAAGTTCAAATTGTTTAAAAGATTCATCATAATCGTTGTTCTTATAATAAGAATATCCTATTAATTCTAAGCCAATTCCATATAGTGAGTTATCTTCTTCAAGAATGGGCAATAATAGCTCTTTAATCTCTTCAGAAGATACTGAGTCTACCTTAAGGTAAGCAACCTTGATCAAAGCAAAACCCTTTAAAAGAGAATCGTTTGAATTTTCAATATAAGTCTCATAAAGCTTTATAGCTTGATCGATATCATTAGATTCAACAGCAATAGCAGCTTCAATAACAGTTGCATATTGTACGTATTCTTTACTAGAAATATTTTTTAAATCTTCAATTTTCAACAAAGCATTATCAAAATCATTTATATTAATATACTCAATAGCCTCTAAAAGTAGCGACCCAGACTTTTCAGCTTTGTTGGTTTCCCAGTTCTGGTAGAATTTAAATGCAGAAAGAATAATTATTGGCGCAACAATAATTGTAATAACAAGTATACCGTACTTCTTCCATAGAGCTTTTAGCTTGTCTTGTCTTAAATCTTCATCAATTTCACGGAGTATATCTGACACAGTAATAATCCTTTTATTATAATCTATCACTTTGATATCAAATATTATATTGCAAGTCTAGTTTATTGCATAGACGAATTGTAATATTAATAATTATTATCTCACAGCAACTTTATATCAAAGGAAATAGTTGAGCTTCATCGCCTCTCTTCCATACTGGAAATTTTACCATAACCTCACTTAAAGCATCTGATTCTAAAAAATTATTTAACCAATGTTTTATTTTCTTATGGGGCATAGAAGTTGTAAACCAATCCTTATCAACTAACATGTATTGCCTTATTAAAGGAAGTATAGCCAAGTCTAGGTATGATAATTGATAATCAAATGTATAATAACTATCGTTTATTTTGTTCTCTATTTCAGATAGAATATCACAGGCTTTATTTCTATTTTTAATCTTATCTTCATGATTGTAGCGCGATGAGTATTTATACTTATCTAAATAATCTTTAAAAGGACCATCAATCAGGCCTATCATCCTCTTTATATCACTTTTATGTTGCGTATAAATTGACATGAAATTATATGGATCATTTACTTCAAAACACCATTCCATTATTTCTAAACTTTCTTCTATTACCAAACCATTGGCAAGACACATAACAGGGACAGTTGCTTTTGGAGAAATCTCAACTAATTCCTTAGGCTTATTTGACAACAAAACCTCTCTGATCACACATTCAGTTTTTGAATAGTAGATAGCTAATCTAGCTCGCATGGCAAACGGGCATCTTCTGAATGAATATAAAACCGGCATATCATTATAATTACTAATCATTAGAAGGTTTTTTACTTTCCTTACCATCACGAATATCTAATTGTTTCTTTTTCTCTAGAAATCTTTTCATACTTTTTTTGCTATGAGACCCGTAACAATTATGGCAAGAAACTTCCCTTACATATCTCTTGTCCAATTTATCTTCATCTGTAATAGGCATTCTACATGCATGACACATATCAAAATTACCCTCTTCCAAGCCATGTTTTAAAGAAATTCTATAGTCAAAGACAAAACATTCTCCTTGCCACATGCTATCTTCTTCTTGCACTTTTTCTAAATATTTTAATATGCCACCATCTAATTGAACAACATCTTTGTAGCCATTTTCCATAAGATAAGAAGAAGCTTTTTCACATCTAATACCACCAGTACAGAACATGGCAATTTTTTTATCTTTATGATGATCTAAATTATTAGATACCCATTTAGGGAAATCTCTAAATGATTTTATCTCAGGTTGCAATGAACCTTCAAAAGTACCTATTGAATGCTCGTAATAATTTCTAGTGTCCAATAAGATTGTATTTGGATCGGATAAAATATGATTCCAAGACTTAGATTCTATAAAATTTCCTGTTTTTTTACCCGGAGTAAGGTTATCTATACCTAGTGTAACAATCTCTTTTTTTATTCTAACCTTCATTTTTTTAAAGGTTTTACCGTAAGCAATTGATATCTTTGGCTTTAAATCATTAAATAAATCAATTGATTTAATATATTTCAAAACACTATCTATTGATTCTTTTCGACCGGATATGGATCCATTTATACCTTCAGATGCTATTAAAATAGTACCAACAGTTTTCTCTTTTGCGCATAAAGATTCAAGCTTAAATTTATAAGATTCAAAATCCACCCAATCAACAAACATATAAAATGTTGCTACATATACTTTATTTTCTTTAATCGGATTCATTATTTATTATTACCTAAATCTTATATTTTCATTTCCCAAGTCATTCAAAGACTTACAGCCCATTAATTTCATCCCTCTCTTGATTTCTTCTGCCATCAAATCCATAGCTCTTTCAACACCTTGTTCTCCTGCTCCTGCCAAAGCATATAAATACATTCTCCCCCCTGAACAAGCTGTTGCTCCCAAAGATAAGGCCTTTAAAACATGAGTACCTCTTCGAATGCCTCCATCACAGATAATCTCAACCTTTCCACCAACTGAATCAACGATTTCTGATAACTGGTCAAATGGAGATCTTGAACCATCCAATTGCCTTCCTCCATGATTAGATATCATTATTGCAGAAGCGCCAACATCGATAGCTTTTTTTGCATCTTCAACAGACATTATACCTTTAATACAAAGCGGTTTATTCCATTTATTACTAATTTTTTCTATAGTATTCCACGTGATATCTTGATCAAGCATCTTTGTAAAGTAGTCACCGATTGACATATTGATATTTGTTCCTTCTTTTACATAATCCTGTAACTGAGGGAGAGAAAATTTTTCTCTCATAAGGTAATTAGCTGTCCAACTAGGGTGCGAAACAAAACTCATCAAGCTTTTAAAATTAAGGCTTGGTGGCGATGTAAATCCAGTCCTTAGGTCACGTTCCCTATTACCTCCTACAATCGTATCGACAGTAACTGCAATTGCATCAAAATTATATTCTATACATTTCTCTATCATGCTATCATTAAGACCTTGGTCTTTATGAATGTATAGCTGAAAAAGTTTAGGGCAATTGTATTTCTTACCAATCTCTTCAATGCTCACAGTACCAAGCGAAGAAACACCAAAGAAAGTATTAAATTTTTCAGCAACACGCCCCACTGCACGTTCACCTTTATAATGAAATATCCTCTGCAAAGCAGTTGGTGAGAAAAATAACGGAATATTTATTCTTTTCCCCAATAATTCAACAGAAGTATCAACGTCTTTTACTCCTCTAAGTACATTTGGAATTAGATCGCATTTATCATAAGATTCTGTATTTCTTCTACAAGTTACTTCATCATCAGCTGCACCGTCGATGTAATGAAATATAGGCGAAGGTATATTTTGTTTTGCAAGTAGCCGAAAGTCATTAGTATTATAGCATTTATTATATGTTCTAAACATTCATTTAACCTAAGTTTTACCGTTAGTTAATTTAGACCATAATATATTTATTGAAAACTAATATTATATATTTATTTTATTTTACTTTTTTAAAACCATCCTTGGTAATAACAGTTCTTTTTGAAGGACTTTTCTTTACAAAAGATGATTCAGCAGGTTTTGATCCATCTCTTTTAGTAAATTTACTTGAAGAGGACCTTCGGTCATCCCTTGATTCTGATGACCTTTCGGATGAATTGAATTTTTTATTCGGGGATTTAAAGCCATCATTTCTATTTGCAGGTTTTGATCCATCTCTTTTAGTAAATTTACTTGAAGAGGACCTTCGGTAATCGCTTGATTCCGAGGAACCTTCGGATGAATTGAATTTTTTATCAGGGAACTTAAACCCATCGCTTCTTTTAAACGGTTTCTTTTCTTCAGCCGAACGGCTTCCGCCTCTTTCGTTATCTCTATTTCTTTTACTATCCCTGAGCCTGGAAGGTTTCTTTTTCTTAAACATTCGCCGACCGTCTAAACCTTCATTGTATTCCATACCCGTTCTAGATTCACTTACTTTACTCAACTCCTCAGGAGCTGACTGACCTAATCTAGATAGATGCAAGTACGCAGATGCTAATTGATCCAAGCTAAAAGCACTAGTTAATCTTTCAATCGTACCTTTATCTTCATCACGTATATCTTGGGTTAGAATAGGATTAGTAATCAATCGCTCGTCATCTTTTTTTATAATATCATCTCTCGAAGGAGGAACGCCCCATTTTACCTTAATATTAGCGCCGCTAAATAATCTTTCTGCTTTTTTTCTGAGGTTATTTGATACCAAAACTATACAATTACCTTTTCTTCCAGCTCGGCCTGTTCTACCGCTTCTGTGCAATAAGGTGTCGCTAGTACGCGGGATATCCGCGTGTATAACAAGGTCAAGACTTGGAAGATCAATGCCTCTAGCAGCAACATCAGTGGCAACGCACACTTTTGCCTTAAGGTCCCTCATCGACTGTATTGCTTTTGATCTTTCATTTTGACTTAATTCTCCAGAAAGAGCTACGACAGCAAAACCTCTATTTAAAAGCCTGCTTGACATGTGATTCACAGCAGTTCTAGTTCCACAGAAAATTAATGCGCTTTTATCCTCATGAAATCTAAGTATGTTTATAATTGCATTCTCTTGCTCCCTAGAAGAGATAGTTAATGCATTGTATTCAATATCTACATGTTGCTCTCTTGAATCGTCTACATTAAGCCTTATTGAATTCTTTTGATACTTCTGGGCAAGAGATGCTATTGACTTTGGTACGGTTGCAGAAAACATAAGAGTTTGTCTTTCAATGGGGCATGCGGAAAGAATATATTCAAGGTCTTCCCTAAACCCCATATCTAGCATTTCATCTGCTTCATCAAGAACAACAACTCTAATGTCAGAGTTATCAAAAGACTTTCTCTTAATATGATCAACTAATCTTCCTGGAGTGCCGACAACAAAATTAGCACCTTGTGAAAGTATTTTACGTTCCGTTCTAATATCCATGCCACCAACACATGATGCTATGATTGCTCCTGATGGCTGAAAGAACCACTCAAATTCTCTTTTAACCTGCAATGCCAATTCTCTAGTTGGTGTAATAACCAAAGCTTCAGGTCTCTTGGCTGATGTAAATCTATCCTTAGATTCAAATAATGTTCTTGCCATCGCTAGCGCAAACGCAACAGTTTTTCCAGATCCGGTTCTAGCTGAAACTAGCATATCAGCACCTAGAACTTTTTGTTCTACAATTGCCTCTTGAACGGGAGTAAGATTTTCATAACCGTGGCTTATCATTGCTTCAGTAAAAACTGGGGCAACACCTTTATATTCTTTCATAGGATGACTTTCAGAGATTTTGATATCAAAATTAATTAATAATTTACACTGTTAAATGCAATTAATTAATAAATAATAACCATTTTTGAATTATTTAATTATAAAGTAAAGAGATATAATTTCTTATATAGAATATTACTGACAATAATTCAATGAATTAAAAAATTTAAAATCATGGAAAAAGCAATTAAATACGACGTTCTTATAATAGGCGCGGGAGCAGCTGGGTTCATGTGCAGTATAGAGGCTGGAAAAAGGGGGAAATCTGTTTGTTTGATTGATCACTCTACAAAAGTAGCAGAAAAAATTAGAATATCTGGCGGAGGGAGATGCAACTTTACTAATTTGAATACCAATCAATCCTGTTTTGTCTCAAGCAATAATAATTTCTGTAAATCTGCATTGAACCAATATACGCAATTCGATTTTATTGAACTTGTAGATAAGCATAAGATTAAATTTCATGAGAAAAAACTTGGACAATTATTTTGCGATTATTCGTCGCAAGAAATAATTGATATGCTTCTCAGAGAATCAAGAAAGTATAATGTAGCATTAAGAATGGATACTAAGGTTGAAGAGATTAATTACATATCAGAAAAATATAACATTAAAACCAATAAAATTAATATTCAATGTAAGTCCTTAGTTATTGCAACAGGAGGCTTATCCATACCAAAGATTGGTGCTTCGTCATTTGGATACGACGTTGCAAGGCAATTCAATATAAATATAATAAAAACATACCCAGGACTTGTTCCGCTTCAGTTTGATCATGGCCTCTTAACAGATTTCTCAAAATTATCAGGACTATCCGTTAATGCTAATATATCTATAGGGAAAATAGCATTCGAAGATGATTTATTATTTACCCATAAGGGTCTAAGCGGGCCATCAGTATTACAAATATCATCCTATTGGCAAAGTTCTAGAAATATTATCATTGATTTTTATAAAAACACAGATATCAATAAATTACTTATCGAGCAGAAAGCAAAAAATCCAAAAAAAGAAATTCAAAATATTTTAGCAACATTTTTACCAAGAAAATTAGCCTTATTATTTTGTAATTTAGAGAATATTAATGGCCAAATAGCTAATATTAAAAACAATCAAATAAAAGCTTTATCCAATAAAATAAATAACTTTAGCACCATTCCGACTGGCACAGAAGGATACAGAATGGCAGAAGTAACGGTTGGGGGAATAGATACAAAAGAGATATCCCCGAAAACAATGGAGGTTAAAAAACAAAGTGGCTTGTATTTTGTAGGAGAAGTGCTAGATATTACAGGACATCTCGGAGGGTACAATTTTCAGTGGGCATGGTCATCTGGATATGTTGCCGGAAATAACGTTTAACTAATATAATAAAATAATTACAAATACATGATTAAAATAAAAGATTTATCAATATCCTTTAATGGAAAAGAACTGTTCACAGATGTAAATATACATCTAAATCCAAAAGAAAAAATTGGCCTAATAGGCAGGAATGGAGCAGGAAAATCGACTTTCCTAAACCTTTTGCTTAAAAGAATAGAGCCTGATACAGGTGAGGTAGAAATTGCCAGAAACTATCAAATAGGATTTCTTGAACAACATATCAAATTCAGTCACCCTACAATAATTGAAGAGGTTACAAGTATTCTTCCTGAAGAAAGAGTGTATGAAGCTTGGAAAGGGGAAAAGATATTGAATGGACTTGGATTCTCTGAAAGCGAAACTTTACAAGATCCAAATTTATTTTCAGGCGGATATCAAGTAAAAATAAATTTAGCTAAATTATTATTACTTGAACCCAATCTTTTGCTACTTGACGAACCAACAAACTATCTTGATATACACTCTATAAAATGGCTTAGAAAATTCTTAAAAGACTGGCCTAATGAAGTTATTCTAATAACTCATGATAGAAATTTTATGGATAGCATTATTAGCCATACCTTGAATATTCACAGAGGTAATTTTAGAAAAATTGAAGGAAACACAAAAAAAATAAAAGAACAGATATCCTTAGAGGAAGAAATATTTGAAAAAACAAGGGTTAATGAAGAAAAGGAGAGAGAGAAAACTCAAGCTTGGATCAACAGATTTAAAGCAAAAGCAAGTCAAGCAACTAGAGCCCAATCTAAACAAAAAATGCTAGATAAGCATGAAGTTCATAAAAAATTAGACACAATAGCAAATCTAAATTTTAAATTTAATTATCTAGAGTATGGGAGCAAGCAAAACTTAATGAAGGTTGATGATTTATCTTTTGGATACACAGAGGATAAAATTCTTTTTAAAAACCTTGGTTTTACCGTCCAAAAAGGTGACAAGATATGTGTAATTGGTAAAAATGGTAAAGGCAAATCAACTCTCTTGAAATTACTATCAGAAGACATTACTCCAAACAGCGGTGAAATAAATATTCATGAAAAGGTTAAAATTGGCTATTTTGGTCAAATGAATATAGACAGATTAAATAGTAAAAATACAATTTACCAAGAAATACAGAGCGTTGACCCCCTAATAATTGAAACACAAGTAAGAAGAACTTGTGCGCACATGATGTTTCCAGGAACGCTTTCAAATAAACCAATTAGCGTTCTATCTGGTGGAGAAAAAAGCAGAGTTATGTTAGGAAAGATATTATTAAATCCAGTTAATCTATTGTTTTTGGACGAACCAACAAATCATTTAGATATGGAATCTACAGAAACATTAATGGAGGCCGTAAAGCAATTTGAAGGCTCTGTCATAATGGTTACTCATGACGAATACTTTTTAAATAAAATTGCAAATAAATTAATTGTGTACGATGAAGGTCGTGTTTTTAATTACAATGGCACCTACAAAGAATTTCAGAAAAAAATAGGCTGGAAGGATATCTAGGAATATACCTTTGTTAGATTCTAATATAGTTATTTAATTATCCTAAAGATAATTCTAGTTTATTCTGCAAATCCTCTCATATAAATCTTACAATGGTTCAGCATCTCTATCCAATTGACTATCTCTTCTCTGTAAATAAAAAGCATAGTTTGGGGTTAAAAAGTCTTTTGAATTCTTCAAACCAAGAAACTTAGCTGCATTATAAACCCATTGAGTTTCAGACATTAGTTCTCTACCCAACGCAACAAAATCAGCTCTTCCTTTTTGTATTATATTGTTAGCTTGTTCGTAGCCTATTATTGCTCCCACAGCCATTGTACGAATACCTGTATCTTTTTTTATTTTCTCAGCATACGGGACTTGAAATCCTGGTATAATTTTAGACTTAGCTAGTACAGGAGAGCCACCTATGCCTCCAGAAGAACAATCAATAACATCAACTCCAAGAGATTTAAGAAAGCTAATGAGCTTGATATTTTCCTCCCATGAAGTACCCCCCTCAGCTCCATCAACTGATGATACCCTATAAAAAATTGGTTTATCTTGAGGCCACACTAATTTTACCTCTCTGACAACATCTTCAATTATTTTTATCCTATTATAAAAAGAGCCACCGTAACCATCGCTTCGTTTGTTTGACAATGGTGACAGAAAAGAATGCAATAAATAACCATGTGCACCATGCAGCTCTATCATATCAAATCCAGCTTTATCTGCGCGAAAAGCTGCTATTTTAAAATCATTTATTACTTTTTTGATATCACTGTCATTCATTTCTAATGGAATTGGCGATCCTGAATCAACCGGTATTGCTGATGGCCCGTAAGTTTGCCAGGAAGGTTCGTTAACATTATCTTTTATTGACTTAGCTCTATCCATCGGCCTTTCAGTGCTAGCCTTACGGCCGGCATGTGCTAACTGAATTCCGGCAATGCAATTATACGACTTAAATGTGTTTGCAACTTTTTTTAGATTATCTAAATGATCATCGCTCCAAATCCCCGCACAACCATGTGTTATTCTTCCTTCAGGAGATATACCAGTTGCTTCAACGAAAGCTCCTCCGAGACCAGAAAATGCAAAGCGTGAATAATGTTGCATATGCCAATCATTTAAATGACCATTAATTGAACTGTACTGGCACATAGGAGACATTATAACCCTGTTTCTAAATGTTTTAGATTTTATAGAAATTGGTGAAAAAAGAGCTTGTTTTCCCATATATAATTTCCCTTATTAAATACAAATTATCTATTATTATATACACTAAATTCAATGACTTGATTGTAACATAATATACCCAACCACAAACATAATAATTGCAGTAATACCATCAACAATACGCCAAATCCGTTCATTTTCTACAAACAAAGAAAGTGATTTAGATTAGTAAGCTATAGCAAGGAAGAAAACAAAGCTTCCAAAAAATGCTCCTAATAGATATGTCAATTTAAAAAAACCATTAAATTTTAAAGATACACTTCCAATTAAAATTACCGTATCTAAATAGACATCCGGATTGAATAAAGTTAAAGTCACCATTCCCGAAATACTTTTAATAAAATTGGCTTCAGCATTTATTGTTTCGTTTAGCTTATGAATTGATTATAAAGCGCTTTTTACGCGTAAAAAAACATAAAAAAATAAATACAAAGCAGAAAAAGTAATTTAAAAGATCCTGATTGACCATGATATTAATCCCAATAACACCAAAGGAAATAAGTATCACATCACAGAAAAAATAGAAAAAAGCCAAAGGGGAAAAATAACTATTAATAAACCCTTGTCTAAATAAATAAGTAATCTAAGCCCCTAAGGCGTAATTTTAAAGAAAAACATAGATATATCTAGTTATGAGTGAAATTACCATTCTACGGCTTATAGCTTAAAATTTAATATTAGACAAAATTTTAATCTTTGAAAATAGTCGAATAAGAAGAAGAAAAAGTACTATACACATGTATATAATCGGCTCCAATGGCCATGACTTCACTAAAAGTAAATAGTGTAATGCTCCTAAAAAAACTATGAAATATATTAATTTATGCAATAATTTCCAATTTCTTTTTAAAATCCGAACAGAAAAATTATTTGACGTTAAAGCCAATGGAATCATTAATAAGAAGCCTGCCATACCAATGGTAATAAAAGGCCTTTTAACGATAGCTTTTATAATTTCGTCCCAACGAAATTGTAAGTCTAAGAAAATCCAAGTAGATAAATGTAAACAAATATAAATAAATGATAATAAACCTAATGCTCTTCGATATTTTATAAGATTAATTTTAAAGAATGATCTTATAGGAGTAATTAACAAAGTTAATATAAGAAATTTTAATCCCCATTGTCCAAGCTGATGTTCCAATGTTTTTAGTGGATCAACCCCTAGTTTAAAATTAAATAATAAATACAAAATAATTAAAAATGGGAACATGCCAATTATATAAATGCACCAAATAGGTACTTTATTTAAGGCTTTATTTAAACTCATTAGAATCCTTTAAAAAAATACAGATAAATCCATGTCTTTATATAAATTAGAAACTTCATTATAGCCATTATACATCATTGTATCATGCCTCTCAGCAAAAAGACCGCCAAGCCCTCCTCCTATATTTTTACCAATGTAACGTTCGCTTGCCTGAGACCAGCGTGGGTGATGGACATTTGGATTCACATTTGAATAAAACCCATATTCTTTTGGATTCTGTATATTCCAAGATGACAAAGGCTCTTCTTCAACAAGGCTAATACGAACTATAGATTTTATAGATTTGAAACCATATTTCCATGGAACAACTAACCTTAAAGGAGCACCATTTTGATTAGGCAAAGGTTTATCGTAAACTCCTGTTGCCATTAATGTTAAAGGGTGCATAGCCTCATCTAACCTTAAACCTTCCTTATATGGCCATTTTAAGATTTTTGTTTTTTGCATATACATCTCTTCTGGCCTGAAAAGCGTTTCAAATGCTACATATTTTGCTTGATCTTTGACCCCTATCTTATCTAGCAGATCTGATAACTGGAAACCATTCCAGGGTATAACCATCGACCAACCCTCAACACATCGGAATCTGTATATTCTTTTCTCTATTGACATACTATCAACTAACTCTTGAAAGTCGTATATACCAGGATTATCTACCAAACCATCTACAGTTACTTTCCATGGATCTGTTGTTAATGCATGAGCATATTTAGCTGGATCGGATTTACCAACACCGAATTCATAAAAATTATTATAATTAATAATATCTTCAAATGTGTTTGGCTTCCGCATATCCAGATTATCTGCAAGGGATTTTCCTGGAATTAAAGCTGCTGCTCCGAAACCACCAGCCAATGCAAATAATTGCCTTCTATTCAGAAATATTTTTTCAGAAGTAATATCTTTTTCGCTATATTTATTGATATAATTTGACAAAATTAATTCCTTATATGTTTTTCAACGCCTGGACAATAATCCCATTCTGCTTTTGGATAATATCTCCTTATCAAGTCATAAACCCCGGGATCATTTTCTTTAATCCATTCACGTGTGTAATGACTATTCTTAAAATCTGGCCCTTTATTCATTATATAACCCTCGACAGATAACGCCCAATATTCTCCAACCAAGTGAGAAATATTTTGCTCTACCCCCTTGCTTAAATTTTGTTCAAAATCTCCATAAATACCCCTTTCAATAGCTGATAAAGCTAAGGGTACTATTCTTTCATAAAAATATAAATCATTTTCAGTATTCATTACCGTATGCTGAATAGAATGAACTAATTCATGGATTACCGTATTACCACCAATCTCCCAGTTACCTTCATAACAAAGCCATCCGGAATTTGCTGTCATACTTGTGTCAGTTAAACCCATAGCAAAACCACCCGGCTCATGTTCTGTTTTATATTCAGGCAATTTACTTGTATCACCTCTTGGTCCAAATAAAGAGATACGAACTTTGTTTTCTTTTAATTTATTCCTTATTCCATCCCATTCAGAAGTCATATACACAACAGCTTCTCTTGCAGCTAACATTGCCGCATCAGGGACCTTTTTCCCTCCAACTATAATTACACCTCCACCGGTAACATATTTTTTATAATGCCCGAGGCCCTCTGGGCTAGGAGATTCTATAACGACGTTACCTGTTTCAATATAAGGAAAATCTTCCCAATTTGCTGCATGGCCTTTCCATTCTTCAGCCTCACCTAATAATTCAGTTAATTTAATTGAAAAGTCTCTAATAATTTTTTTATCAAGTGTAATATCACAAGCAATTTGACGTAATAAAAGAATGTCTTCTGCTGTAATCTCAAAATCCCAATCATCCCAGATATCAAATTCTGATGGCTTGTATAATTTAAAGTATTCAAGAGATTCGTTGAATAAATTATAATCAAACGGCCCAAATTCAGCAATATAATCACCACTAGCCTCAGGATCATCTCCAAAAACATATGAATATGTAGTGTCGCGCATGACAGATTCTGATTTTTCTAAAAAATTACGAATAAAGTCATCCGAGTTTATTTCTTCTGCGTTTAAAAAAATGTTGTCACACCCATCTGGTTGGGGATATTCATTTGCAATCGTATGATTTGAATTACCTGAAATCAAGAAAACAAAGAATAAAAGAAGAGATAGAAATCTTACCATTATTGTTACCTATGCGTTATTGAAAAGATATGAAAAGTTTAACATTGTCATTACATCTAATTTAAACATATAATAGATATAACCACTAATAAAAAAATAAGAAGATCCTATGAAAATAATTAAAGGTTTAATATCTCCAATATTATCTCCATTCGATGATAATCTTAATTTTAACCAAGAAATGTACAATAACTTTGCCGAAAACCTGCTTGAGACAGGATGTTCGGGTCTAGCTCCCTTCGGCACAACTGGAGAAGCTCTGTCTATTAGCAATAACGAAAGAATGCTAGCATTAGAAGGCCTTGTAAAATATGGCATAAATCCAAATAAATTAATACCAGGAACAGGTTTGTGTAACTTTCCAGATACTGTTATGCTCTCAAAACAGGCTATTGAACTAGGCTGCGCTGGCGTAATGACGTTACCCGCTTTCTACTTTAAAGGCGTGAGTGACGATGGTTTATTTTCTTATTACGAAAAATTAATAGAGGAAATTAATCATCCTAATTTAAAAATATACTTATACCACATTCCACAAGTTTCGGGTGTAGCTCTTTCTATTGATTTGGTTAAAAGATTAAAAACATCCTACCCAGATATAATTGTTGGGATTAAAGATAGTTCTGGAGTATGGGAAAACACAAAAGCATTGTTAGAAATTAAAGATTTAGTAGTGTACCCTGGAGCAGAATTACCAGTAATTGAAGCGATTAAACTTGGCGCCCCTGGTTGTATATCGGCAACAGCAAACCTAAACCCAACAAATATAGCAAGAGTTATAGAATTATGTCATTTAGGAAAGTGGGAAGAGGCAGAAAAAATACATGAAACAGTCAAAAAAGTAAGATTTTTATTCCAAGATTATGCCCCAATTCCTGCCCAAAAATCCTTACTTGCTAAACAAAATAGTGATTTAAGATGGAGAAATATTCGTCCACCTTTGGAACAAATTTCAGATGAGAAAGTAAATGCGCTTGCAGATTTATTGAATTCAAATTTTGGCTTCAACTTTTAAATCACTCTCCTCTATATTTACCATTCTCCCAACGACCTGCATTAATTTGACCATCGGAATGGGTGTATTTACCGATACCATTATAAGTACCATACTTCCACTCGCCTTTATATTCGTCCCCATTAGGATGTGTAATAGTTCCTTTGCCGTGAAATAAATTTTTTTGATAACTACCAATGTATTTAGTTCCATTAGAATAAATAAATTCACCCTCACCAAAAAATAATTCATCGACAAACTCACCCACATAAAAATCACCATTGGCGTAAGTTAGCTTCCCTATGCCATTTTTCATATCGTTAGAAAATTGTCCCTTATAAGTTTTGCCGTCAGGATATGTATACAGACCTTCCCCACTTTTTTTACCAACAGAAAATTTTCCAATATAAATATCGCCATTGTTATGCTTATAAGTTCCTTGGCCGTCCATATTTCCTTCCTTCCAATCACCTTCGTACACATCGTCATTTACAAAAATCATTGATCCCTTACCGTGGTATAGTTTGTCTTTCTTTTCACCTCTATACTTATTTTTTCTTTTAAAAAACATCAATATTCCTCACTCTTATTTCTTAAAAATCATTATTACTTCAATACACTTTCACTAAAACCCCAAGAACCATTTTCCTTAGATATTTTATACCAATTATCTTGTACAAAAGCTATTTCATCGCTAAACTTTCTATTCCATTTATCCGGCCAATCACAACTATGAAAAACACTCGCAGACATTATATCATTCTCAGAAACCTGTATTTTACCTCGTTCTATTATCAACCTGAGAGCAACAGCTGAATTACTTGCAAAATTATCGTATATGCTTTTTCCTTCTTTTTTTGCGCTTACCCTTCCTTCTTTGAGCATTTTTGACACAGGATCAGAATTACCATTCATCTCTTCTGTTACCATGAAACCAAAATACTCAGCAGTTGCCTCTCCAAACCATCTTCCATCTTCATATTTTTCTCTATTTTCGCCTTGAATATATTCAGGATTATTTGGGTTTATGCAATAAGTATGCAAATAATTAGAATGAGCATGATAAAATTCATGGAGCCATATTTGCTGTGCAGTTTTATTGCTTTGCTCAGAGGTTTGTGCGTAAAGCACCATCCGCCTATGGAAACAAGGATCGGGTGCCGTAGCAATATCCGCACCTCCGCTAATCCAACGAATAATATCTTCAATCATATATTTGGATTCTTCTACCCTATAGTCAGCACAATTACCTTCTTCAATATATCTAACTATACTATTTTCTATTTCTTTTATTTGATCTTGCGATAATATAACTCTATGGCTATTAAAAGGATGAATATCAATTTTTCCTTTCCTCACCTCCTTTCCTATATTGTAAAATATTCCTAGAGTATCTGCCTGCCAATCTGATAATTTACTTGCCCCAAAATTTGTCCAAGATAAAATAGTTTCTGTTGGTATTTTACTATAATTTAGAATTTCAATTGTAGGATTTTCATCTGCATTAGAATTAAAAGTAAAACTTATAAAAGAGATAGTGAATAAAATATAAAAATATCTTTTCATAATTCATAACTTTGCATAACAAATATTAATATGAGCTAACTGACATTAAAAAACTATTTTAGCTATAATAGACTGTAATTCTAAAATAACAGAATTTAAATCAACCTTCGAATAGTGAACGGCAGGAGAAGATCCCCACACTGGATTAGGCCAAGATATATCGGTTTCTTTTCTTATGATGATATGAACATGCAACTGATTAACAATATTACCAAGAGCCGCTGTGTTAACCTTACAACCATCAAAGTAATCTAATAGTATCTGTGATAATTTTGATACTTCAGAATTTAACTGGATTTGATCATCCTCAGATAATTGAAAGATTTCACTTATTTTTTTGACCCTTGGCACAACAATAAACCAAGGATAATTCGAATCGTTCATTAGCAATAATTTTGAAAGAGGCAAATCACAAATATAGATTGTATCGTCATTTAATCTCTTATCTAAATCAAAATCGATTTTTATCATCTTATAATCCTAATAATACTAAACCCCTACTTAATCTATTTAAATAGATTTGAATGCATTTAATGCTCTTTCTCTAGAATCTCTTAAATCAACAACGGGGTAAGGATAATTAACACCTAACTGGACATTAGCTTCATGCAGAATTTCCTTCGGCGCTTCCCAAGGGTTAAATAGATATTTATTAGGTACATTTTTTAATTCTGGGATATATTTTCTTGTATAAATTCCATCAGAATCAAATTTTATTCCTTGAGTTATGGGGTTAAAAATTCGGTAATATGGTGCTGCATCGGCACCTGAACCAGCTATCCATTGCCAACTAGCACTATTATTTGCCAAATCAGCATCTATCAAGCAATCCCAAAACCAACGCTCACCATGTTTCCAGTGTAATAATAAATTTTTAACCAAAAAAGAACCAACAATCATTCTAACGCGATTATGCATATAGCCGGTCCTCCATAATTCTCTCATACCAGCATCTACAATAGGATATCCTGTAAGGCCTCTTTTCCATTTATATAAATGTTCTGAATTTTCTTGCCAAGGAAAATTATCAAACTTTTTTTGTAAGTTTGATATCGGTAAATCTTGATTGTAATATAATAAATTATACGAAAAATCCCTCCAACCTAACTCGCTTAAAAAATGTTTTACATTTTCCTCTCCAGGTCCTTCAATATTTTTAGATTGGGACGCATACCAAACTTCGTTTGGAGAAATTTCTCCAAAATGTAAATACGGAGAAAGTTGGGAAACCTTTTTTTTGGATGGAAAATTTCTACCTTCTTTGTAATCTGAGATACCATCCTCTAAAAAAGAGCTAAGTTTCATGCTTGCTTGATCTTCTCCAGGCTTCCAAATGTATTCAATTTCCTGATACCAATTATGCGAAGGTAATAATTTTATATCATTTAAATTACGCGAACCATCAGTATCGCTTATAAGCTCCTGAAAATCTGGAATGACAATTGGAAATCTAGGTGATTCAGATTTTAAACACGCCCTTTTATAAAAAGGTGTAAAGACTCTATATGGCGTCAAATCATCTTTTAAAGTATCCCAAGGCTCCCATAAAAGTGAACCATTAGTCGTGACAACCTTGATCCCTAAACTTTTAAGAAAAGACTTTATATTTTTATCCCTACTTATTCTCCAAGGTTCATAGCATCTGTTCCAACAAACTTCCTGGATATCATATTTATTTATCAAATATTGAAATACTTCTAATGGGTTTCCATCGTATATAGATAGATTATTATTTAATTTTTTCTTTAAAGATCGAAGGGAATTATAGAGCCACCAGCGGCTTACAGAACCCATTTTACAATCTTTCGAATTGTAGTCATCTAAAATATAAATTGGTAATATTTTTTTATACTTAGCTGCATTAGATAGAGATGGGTTATCTTTCAATCGAAGATCTTGTCTAAACCAATGAATGCTTATTTCTGTTTTATTAGGGCGCATAGCTTTTAGGATACTGATAAAAAATCTTTCTATTTAAATTTATTTTTTGGAACAAATTTCGAATCTACAATATCTCTAGGGTTATTTACCCATAGTTTCCTATCTGGATGCATTCCTGCACCAAAAACAGCAGATACTGCAGAACATCTCATCCTATTAAGTAATCTTGTATCTGCATCTCCAACTAAAGGATGCACTCCGCCATTATCTATAACTTCATTTTCCCACTTTAACTTACGTTCTTCGTATGTTTTTTTATCACCCAACTCTTTGCAATATAGTTCATTTTTGTTTAAATCAACAGTGATGCTATCACCATTTTCTAAGAGCCCAATTGGACCTCCAGTTGCGGCCTCTGGCCCGACATGTCCGATTACTAATCCAACAGAACCACCAGAGAAACGACCGTCTGTCATCAAACCCACAACAATGTTTTTTTCACGACATAAAGTTGTTATTCTAGATGTTGAATCAAGCATCTCCGGCATACCAGGACCACCAACAGGCCCTTCGTAACGGACAACAACCATATCAAAGTTTTCAAACATATCAGGGGCGTCTTCTAATGATTTAAGCAGACTTTGCTCTCCATCAAATATCTTGGCCTTACCTAGAAAAATATTATTTTCTAAACCACCTTCAACTCCTGCTAGTTTTAGAATTGCACTAGACTCTGGAGAAAGATTTCCTCCTAAAATTCTTAAACCACCAGTTTTTTTATAAGGATTTTTTACACTATAAATTATATCTCCGTCAGGTTTTGGAGGTGATAATCTTTCAATCTGTTTTTCTAAAGTTTCATTTGTACAAGTTAATGTGTTTCCATTTAATAATCCAGCATCTAATAAATCTTTAACTATGACCTGCATCCCACCCATTCTATCGATATCAATCATTGAATATCTTCCGAAGGGACGAGCGTTTACTACAACTGGCACAACATGCTCGGACAGATAGTTGAACTCCTCAGCACTCATAACTTCTGATGAAAAATCACTATAACCAGCGGCTCTAGACAATTCTGGCGCATGAAGCATAACGTTTGTTGATCCCCCTATTGCCATTGAAACGATAATAGCATTCCTTATAGAGTCTCTTGTGACGATATCTCGAGGAGTTATGTTTTCTTTCATCATTACAGAAAGATAATTTATCAGTTCGTTAGGAAAATCATTAACTCTGCGCGAATCTTGGGATGCAGGTGATATCATGTCAATTGGTTGCATTCCAACCACACCTATGAATGTTTGCATAGTATTATACGTAAACATACCTCCGCAACTTCCGTAACCCGGACAAGCCTCGATAGCTATTCGACGTTTTAATTTCTCATCAACGCTTCCCGCAAGTTGATAGCTAGAAATAATATCTATAGGTTCACCTGTTACAGAATCAATGCCTGGTCTTATAGATCCATCTGACATAATAATCGCGGGCCTATTATGCTCTAGAATTGCCGATAACGTCCCTACTGGTGGTTTATCACATGCAACCACAGCTATTACACCTTCCAAGCCAGTTGCACTTAAATGTTCACAAACAGAATCATTGGTAACCTCACGCCCTATTAGAGAGTAGCGCATCTCTTTGGTGCCGTTTCTAATACCATCTGATGTTGCTATTGTGAATTCAGGTTGAACAAGTCTCATTGAAAGCTTATTTGACTCAGAACCAATTCTATCTTTTAAAGCATTGTGAATTATTTCAACTTTTTGACTTACCCCAATATAACACTGGGAATCACCTTTATTGCCTATTACACCTATTGAAGGTTCATGAATTAAATCTATGTCAGTTTTTAGTTCCCTAGCTATCCCAAAAGCCTGAGAATTCCTTCCAGGGTTTTTATCAATCAAAACTATCTTAGAATTCTTCATTGTAACTCCGATGCAATATTATTAATTGAGAAAAACATAATGTATTTATATTTAAATAGCAATATAGCGATATAGCCAAACAAAATGTTTAAATTAGTAAATCTTCTTGTTTTCCTTTACAGAAACCTCACAAGTGGCCTGTTCACCATTACAGCAAGAATCTACAACCTGCTTGCATTTTAAGCATTGATAATGTGATTGAATATAAATAAATCCAATTAAACTAGAACAATAAGGGCAAGGTAAATCTGTTCTCATATTTTTCTATATTTCTAATTTTTATTATTAGTTACCACATCGACTAAAACGGCAATTATTAAATTCAAGATTGTAATTGATCCAATTGCAATAAAACTATAAAAATATACCCAAGACCACCAAAAAACTTCTTGCATTGGTAGCATAACGTTTTCCCAACTAGATAGGGTTAAGACTTGCACTAATGTTATCATTGAAATGCCAAGGTCACCCCATCTTTCAGGTTCAGTACTTCCAAATAATATAGAGCCGAAGGAAGCGTATACATACAGAATTATAAATAGAAGCAAGGATACATAAAAGACCCTTTTAATTGATTTTAAAAGAGCTTCAATTAATTCTTTCAGCTCAGGTAGAACGGAAATTAATCTCAAAACCCTAAAAATCCTCAAGAGTCTTAGCAGAAGAATAGATGACTGCGGACCAGCTGGAATAATGGATACAAGAACAATCAAAGTATCAAAAACATTCCAACCGCTATTGAAAAAATATTTTTTTTCATCCTCCGCAAGGAATCTTATTATTATCTCGGTAATGAAAAAAATTGTAATCGAGATATCTATAAAATGAAGAAATAACAATATATTTTCATTAATGTTATATGTAGAGGCACCAACCAATAAAGCTGATAAAATTATTGCAGTTATCACGATAGTTTGAAAAAATCTATTTTCTTTTATCTTACAAAATGATTCTTTTGAGATAAGCATGTTAAATACCAATTCTATTTATCTTTTTGTTTGAGTAAATTAATTTTTCTTTGGTCATCAACAACCTCCGATGGGAATTGACTCATAAAACAACAACAGACACCTTGATCAATCATGGTTCTTGGTCCATTTGGGTGTCCAATATGTTTATAAAACGGATGATCGTGGTTATGTTCATGGACATGATCGTGGGTATGACCGTGGCCATGATCATGGCTATGACCAGTTAACATCTCATCGTCATCAGGGTCTAAAATGGGTTGATATTCAGCATGGTGATGGTGAACCGTTACCTCGCCTAATTCAAGTCTAGCCTTAAAGGACGCCATCAAGTCACTATTGTCACTTATTTTCTCCAATCTGATCTCATTTATACGCAATACAAATGTATTTATAACATATTCCTGATCTGATAAATAATGAGCTTTAAAAAATTCAATATCAGGATTATTTTTAGCAACCCTATCAATATAACCATTAATTCTGTCTATCAATTTTCCTGAAAATAAGAAATATGGTGCAACAACAATTTTTTTATAGCCTAGCTTTAAACCCATTTCTAAACCCTGACCTACCGAAGGAAATGTAACACCAGAATATACTGTTTCAGACCAAGCAAAGCCCAAATTCTCTGCAACAATACGCGTTAATTTGGAAACTTCAGCATTTGCATATGTATCAGAGGTTCCTCTACCTACAACAACTAGCATTGTATCGTAAAGGTCTCCATCGTGAACATGGTCTAACCCCAGAGACTGAAGTATTCTCGCTTCAAAGGCCGCAATCATTTGTGGGTGTAATCCAAGCTCTCTTCCATATGAAATTTTTATATTTGGATGTTTTTTTTCATAAGTCATGAGGACAGAAGGTATATCATTTTTTGCATGTGTGGCAGCAAATAGCATACCCGGTACCGCGATAATGTGGTCTACATCGGCATCTCTCAAAGCGTTCAATCCCATATGTATATTAGGCGAAGAATATTCTAAAAAACCATACTCAACAGGATTGTCAGGAAAATGTCTTTTCAAACCATCAGCTAATAAGGAAAACTCTTTCTCAGCACTTTTAGAACGGCTGCCGTGACCACAGATCATTATTCCAACTTTACTCATTATACCTCACATTTAAAATTGAACTATTATCATATTATGATTCTGCTATACTAAACAATTCAATAAGATAAAATTTCTATAAAAACTTACCTACTTAGTATTAAACATCAGAAATATACCATCGGATATGACCCAATAACTAATCTGCAGAATTGGATAAGTTTTTTATTTTTTCAAGCTCATCCCAACGTTTATATGCAATGCTTACAAGTGATTGCAGTTGAGTTATTTCGCTTAGTATCTGTTTAACTTTTTCTATGTCCTGATCGTAGAATCCAGGACTAGATGTAACCCTATCAAGTTTGGCAATCTGTGATTCAAACTTCTCAATTAATAAAGGTTGTTGTTCTAACTCAAATTTTTCTTTGTAAGATAATTTTTTATTTTTTCTTCTAATTACCTTATCTAAATCTTTTGTTCTACTAGAACTCTTATTTGATTTACCTTTAGTGTCAAACGATGTTGTAATATTGTCTTCAAATGGGATCATTTTACCCCCAGCTTCTAACCAATTACTATAACTCCCAACATATTCCTCGACCATTCCGTTACCCTCAAATACCATAAGATTAGTTACAACATTATCCATAAATTGGCGATCGTGACTTACAAGTATAACTGTACCATTAAATTTTATTAACAATTCTTCTAATAACTCTAAAGTTTCCATATCCAAATCATTTGTAGGTTCATCTAACACCAAAACATTGGCTGGTTGCGTGAATAATTTTGCTAAGATTGCTCTGCTTTGCTCGCCTCCAGATAGAGCTTTAGCTGGGGTACGAGTACGTTCTGGTGTAAATAAGAAATCATTTAAATAGCTAATAGAGTGCTTCTTAATGCCATTTATTTCAACAAACTCTTGACCACCACAAATATTGTCAATTAGATTCTTCTCTAGATCAAGGTGTTCGCGTAGTTGATCAAAATAAGCGAACTCAAGCTTGCTTCCAAATTTAACGTCACCAGTATCTGGCTGAATTTTACCTAATAAGATTTTAACAAGAGTTGATTTTCCAGCTCCATTCGAACCGACAATACCAATTCGATCACCGCGTTGAATTCGTGTAGAAAATTTATTAACAACTACGCTGTTATTAAAACCGTGAGTTACATCAGTAAGATCAACAACAATCTTTCCTGAATTATCTGCATTATTTATTTTAAAACTAGACTCTCCAGTTACATCTCTTCTTTCACTTCTTTCGTTCCGCATAGATTCTAAAGCTCTAACTCTACCTTCGTTTCTGGTACGCCTTGCCCTAATGCCTTGTCTTATCCAGACCTCTTCTTGAGCAAGTTTTTTATCAAATAACTTATTAGCTTTTTCTTGGTCTTCAAGCTGCTTATCCTTAAAATATAAGAATTTTTCAAAACTTCCTTCAAATTGATAAAGGTTGCCTCTATCTAATTCTATAATGGTATTTGAAATATTCTGAAGAAATCTCCTATCATGAGTGATAGTTAAGATTGTTCCATTGTATTCTTGTAATTTCTTCTCTAACCATTCAATTGTTGGAATGTCTAAGTGATTTGTTGGCTCATCAAGTAAAAGCAAAGCAGGCTCTCTCACCAAAGTCCTTGCTATCGCAACTCTTTTTCTCCAACCTCCTGATAACTCTGACATCATTTGATTTTTAGGCAAACCTAATTGAGAAATAATGCTATCAATTTTTTGGTCTATACTCCAACCTTGCCTTGAATCAAGTTGACTCTGTATTTCAGAAAGCTCTGTTGAATTATCTTGGTGATAGTTTGAAATTAAATGATGGTAGCGTGATAATAATTCGCCTATTTCCGAAAACCCAGTGGCAACAACTTCGTATACAGTTTTATTATCCGTATTTGGCAAAGACTGTTCTAACCAAGCAACCTCTGCTCCTTGGCGAAGCCAAAACTCTCCACTATCAGCACTAATAGTTCCAGCAATTATCTTCATTAAGGTAGTCTTGCCGGTACCGTTGCGACCTAGCAACCCAACTTTATCGCCCTTCTTTAAAGACAAATCAATCATATCAAATAAAACTTGCGTTCCAAAACTTAAAGATATTTTATCTAGGCGAACTAATTCCATGAGCAATTCATATATAAAGATGTTGTTATTTTACGCACGCTTATACCACTTGTTAGATTTTAATTACATATATTTAAAGAGGTAATTCTGTACCGTTATAATTTAGGAACAGACCTGTATCGGTTAAATTTAATTTACGTAATTGCTTTAGAATATTTTCCGCTGATTCTTCAGGGCTAATATTAGCATTTTTTCCACCCATGTCAGTTCTAACCCAACCCGGATGAAATGAATTCACAATAATTCCCGCTGATTTAAGTTCGTTAGATAAAGTCACCATAATATTATTAACACCAGCTTTAGAAGCTCTATAAAAATAGGAAGATGCCCCTTGGTGTTTTTGACTTCCCATTTGAGAAGAGATAATAGCAATCCTTGGATTTTTACCAAGCTTTAATTGTGGTAGAAATGTTCTAACGGTATAGAATGGACCGGCAATATTCGTCATTAAAATATTTGATACAATGTTACTTTCGTTAGCTCGACTAACAATTCCACCTTGATCACTCATCATTCCAGCATTGCAGATTATTGTATCGATAGGGCAATCAATTTGACTTGCAACATCAAGTAAATCAATATCGTTAGACACGTCAGCAGCATAGATAGTCATATGATCATTATATTCTATTAACAGTTCACCTAATTTAATCGCTTCTTCTGGTTTACGGCAGATAGCTATTAAACGATCTCCATTGGAAACTACACGTTTAGATAATTCAAATCCAATGCCACGATTAGTTCCGGTAATTAAATAAGTAGTTTGCATAAAATTAACCTAAGCTTTTAAAATTAACACTATATTCTATACTTAATAAAAAATATCTATTTAATTATAAGACAACATAGTTTTCTAAAATTTATATAAAATACTATATTAAACAACTTATACAAATTCAAACTTTGAAGCTACCGGAAACATAATCTGCAGTGCATTTCTAGCATCTTCAAGAGATTGACATTCAGAAGAGGCATTGTCGGTTGTATCGTTCAAACAGAAAAAATCTAAACTACCGATTTGATCAAGAAGTTGATCGAATTCTTCTTTGACGCCAGATTTACCTGTCTCAATATATCTATAAGAATAATCTTTTAAAAGCGCTGAATCATGAGCAAGGGCATAACGAAGAACAAAATCTGATACGAGCGTTGGTTTATCCCATTGCCGGAATATTGTTGACCTAATTAACGCAAATAATTCTGGAACTTCATCTTCAATATCTTGAATTAAAGATTTAAGCATAGGCCTCGGTGAGTGAGCAAAGGTTCGAGGGGTATGTGTATAATTTTTATTAATCTTTCTAGTGCAACTTGGCAACAATTTGTTATCAATTTTATTTTTTTTATTTTGCAACCATTTCTTTGATAGTCTACTAGCATTTGCCAATGGACCGGAAGTCTTAATTACTTCAGAGCCAATGACTTCAGGTTCATTCGACCATGACAAATAAATACCACCATCAAAAAACCAATCATCAACATTAACTGATTTTCCAAAAAAAACATCGTCATTAAAATAGAAATAGCGTTCTGATAGATTTGGAATGTGATGAATATAAGATTCGATATTAGCAGAATCGAACGTTGGTAAAAGATGCGGGGGAATGAGTTCGCTATGATCAACAAATGTAACTATTTCTGAATTTTTGATCCATTTTGGTCTTTGTTTATCTGTTATTATAAACACATTCCCATGATCAGGAAAAAATAGTTCTAGCGCTCGAAGACTATATCGTAATTCCTGGTTATCTCTATATCGACCCTCAACATTGCCGTATGAAGCTAATTTATCGCCAAAGCCAAAATCTAGTTTGGCTTTCTCTTTTTTTAGCCTCCAATTGAGATCACTGCCGTCCACCCAAAGATAAACAATATCGATATTTTTTGAATTAATTGAAATTTTTCCTTTTTCTTTAAAAAACCATAGGTCTTAGTGTTGTATAATTTTATAGAATATTATTTTAGGATAATCTATTTTTTTACAAAAATCTTGTAAGAAATAACTACCTTTTTATATGACTAAAAGAGTACGGAAAACAATATTTAAAAAAACTAATGACCTTTTCCAAATACCCCTGCCTTTACATTGTAATCAACAGCAATTCCATAATCAGGATCGTCATCAGAATTAACCACTAACTGGCCCGCTTTCCGCAGAAGCGTGTGACAATCAATCGACAAATGCCTTAGTTGTAATATTTTTTTTCTTTTTTCATATTTTATTGCAAGCTCTTCAATAGCCTGCAAAGCAGATTGGTCAACAATACGACTATTAATAAAATCGATTATCACGAGATCGGTGTCATCTTTAATTTTAAATATATTAGCAAAACCTTGCGTTGAACCAAAAAATAACGGACCTTCTATATAATAAATACTATTACCATTTTCATTAATTTCAACGCGCCCTCTAATACGTGTTGCGTTATTCCAAGCATAAGCTAGCGCTGAAACAATAACGCCACAAATAACCGCAATCGCTAAATCATATGTAACCGTAACAATGGTTACAATTAACATGACAATAACATCTGCTTTTGGTATTCGACGAATAACAGTTATACTTTGCCAAGCAAAAGTTCCAATAACAACCATAAACATTACACCTACTAGTGCACCTAATGGTATCTTTTCAATTAAAGACGATCCCACTACTATAAACAAAAGCAAAAACAGAGATGCCGTGATCCCTGATATTCGCGTACGGCCACCAGACTTTACGTTAATCATTGATTGCCCAATCATTGCGCAACCACCCATACCACCAAAAAACCCAGTAACAGTATTAGCTAAACCTTGAGCAAAACACTCTTGCGAAGCACCTCCAGATTTTCCTGTAATGTCACCAACTAAATTAAGCGTTAACAAACTTTCTATCAAACCAATAGTAGCTAGAATCAATGCGTACGGAAGAATTATTAATAAGCTATCAAGTGTTAAAGCAACCATTGGAATATGAAAATCTGGCAACCCTCCTTTGATAGAAGCGAGATCACCAACACGTGGCACATCTATATCAAATAGAATGACAACCATAGCTATAATAAATATTCCCATAAGAGGAGCTGGGATAAATTTTGTGATCTTAGGTGTAATCCATATTATACCCATAGTTGAAGCAACAAGAATTAACATGATAAATAAGGTTTTTCCTTCCATCCATTGCTTAGCACCCTCAGCATCTACAATCTGAAATTGAGAGAGCTGGGATAAAAAAATTACGATAGCCAGACCGTTAACAAATCCAAGCATCACAGGGTACGGAACCAACCTGATAAATTTTCCTAATTTCAATAAACCAGCAATTATTTGAAAAATTCCCATAAGAACAACTGTTGCAAACAAATATTCAACTCCGTGCTGAGCGACCAAAGAAACCATTACAACAGCAAGCGCTCCTGTTGCACCAGAGATCATACCAGGTCTTCCTCCAATTAAAGCTGTGATAATACCAACTATAAATGCAGCATAAAGCCCAACAAGTGGATGTACTCCAGCGACAAAAGAAAAAGAAACAGCCTCAGGAACCAATGCCAAAGCAACTGTTAGCCCAGCTAAAATTTCTGTTTTTAAAAAAAACAATGAAGAAAATCTTACGTTGGATAAACTTATTTCGTTATCCAATATTCTCTGCGATAACTCTTTAAAGATTCTTTGCATTGCAAGACTCCTATTAATTAGTTACAAAACCAAACAAATAGAATGATTACAAAGCAACTTTAAATTTATATTAAACGTTATTTTTTAAACGAATCAAGATACAAAATAACAACTATCTTTCCTCAGGGAAAGATAAAATTTACAAGACGTTAATATCCTAAAATCATCCATGAGGCGTACGTAATCGTTGACGTTTTGAGCTACGTTTCAATGGCCCGCCACCGGCACCTGGTTTAGGCTTTATTCTAGTTACATGAGGATTAGCAGTTCGAGCCTTTTGTTGTTGACCTTGTTGGGATTTTGGCTTTCCTATTTTGGCAGACCGTGATTGAGATACCGGGCGTTGCCCTACTTTTTGTTTTGATTTTGATTTTGGTTTTTCAATATCATCAACGTTAGAATAGGCTGATACACCATCTAAATTAAAAGGGTGATCTTCCATTATTGGAATTTTTTGGCGGATAATTTTTTCAATATCTTTTAAATAAGCGCGTTCTTCTGAATCACAAAAGGAAAGAGCTACTCCAGATGCACCAGCACGGGCCGTCCTTCCGATTCGATGAACATAGCTTTCAGGTTCATTTGGAAGTTCATAATTAATAACATGAGTAACTCCATCAACATCAATACCTCGCGCTGCAACATCGGTTGCAACCAATGTTCGAATTGTTCCTTCGCGGAAATCACTAAGAGCTTTTTGTCGAGCATTTTGTGATTTATTGCCATGAATTGCACCGGATGAAATACCCAGATTCTCGAGGTTACGCGAAACTTTATTAGCCCCATGCTTTGTTCTTGTGAAAATCAAAACACGCTCTAGGTCACTGTCCTTTAATACAAATTTCAAAAGATCTTGCTTACGCGATTTAGGTACCATCAAGATATGCTGAGTTACTTTTTCTGCCGTTGTAGCTGCAGGTGCTACCTCAACGCGAACAGGGTTATTAAGAAAAGTCTTAACTAAATTTTCAACACTCGAAGGCATAGTTGCAGAGAACATAACCGTTTGGCGTTCCTTAGGAAGCTGCTGAACAATGCGTTTTATATCACGAATAAAGCCCATATCAAGCATTCTATCCGCTTCATCAAGGACTAAAAATTCAACCATACCTAAGTTAATATAACCTTGATTCATTAAATCCAATAGACGGCCAGGCGTTGCAATTAGAATATCAACTCCACCGACCATAGCTTTGATTTGAGGTTTTTCAGAAACCCCACCGTAAACAAGAGTAGTTCGCAGGTGTGAGTATTTACCATACGCATTAATATTCTCAGAAATTTGCACGGCCAATTCCCGCGTTGGCGCCAAAATAAGAGCTCTTGTAGCTTTAGCTTCACGTTTACCTTCAGCTTTTAGTAATTTTTGCATGATTGGTAATGAGAATGCAGCTGTTTTTCCTGTACCTGTTTGAGCAACACCAACAAGATCTTTGCCGTTTAGAATAGAAGGGATAGCCTGACTTTGTATAGGGGTCATTTCTTTATAACCACCTTCTGCAACAGCTTTAAGGATAGATGCTCTTAGATCGAGCTCTGCAAATTTGAGCATAGATTATTCTTTCGTATTTTTTTTATTATAGATTCTTATGATTAATCGTAACACTCAAAAGCATGTAATACTTCTGGCTTAAAAATTCAAATAAATCAAGAACTTATTTCAAAGGTTATCACTAGCATATAATAAAAATATATTTTTACTTATTTATAACATTGAGTAAATGTTAATTCACTATACTACCAACAGTTTGTTAATTAATCGTATATTGACTAACCTAATTTCATTATCTAAATACCAGTTACAAAACGATTATGAACTTTTATAAATTATAATATCTAAATAAAATAATTACAATCAAAGGTCATTTGATTTTAATCGCAAGAATTCATAATTATATTTCACTTTTTGTGCTCTGTATAAAAATAATAAAAAAATAATTTTAAACCACGAATAACAATCAAAACTCATCAAAAAACTATCATTGCATTTAAATTAAAAACATCAAAATCTGTTGGATTTATTAGTGTTTTCCAAAACCTTAAATTTTTTTATAAAAAATAACATAAGCATTGATTTTTTTGTTGCATTTTTTAAAAATGAAGCATATGTAAAGATTTATTGACGCGCACGCACGTGCCCCTGGCCTTAATGGTTTATGCAACGACGAAAGCGTCCTTTTTGGCAGCGTCGGCTAAGGCCGTTTCTAAAGGGGGTGTAACTATGTTAGCAACCAAATTGGCTCGTAATGGCCGCTTTCGGCAATCCGTTGCCATAAAAACCAATATATCGTTAGTTCCAGAAACTATTGATGAATATCATTTACCTGATCAACAAGGAGGTTTACCGCCACGTGTTGCTCAATATATTGCAACACATAAAATTCCTTCACCATGTTTAGTTGTTGATACTAATATTGTCGAACATAACTATACATCCCTAATACGTGCTATGCCAATGGCCAATATCTATTATGCAGTTAAAGCAAACCCAGCAGAAGAGATACTGTCGCGCTTATTTCAATTGGGTTCGAACTTTGATACCGCAAGTATAGGTGAAATTAATTTGTGCCTAAGACTTGGTGTTCCTCCTTCACAAATATCCTACGGCAATACCATCAAAAAGGCTGCTGATATTAGTTATGCTTACAATCGTGGTATTAGAATGTTTGCCTTCGACAGTGAAGATGAGTTAGAAAAGATTGCAGCCTGCGCACCTGGATCAAAAGTCTATTGCCGCATTCTAGTTGAAAGTGAGGGCGCAGAATGGCCGCTTTCTCGTAAATTTGGATGCGCCCCAGAAATGGCAATCCACCTGCTGGTCAAATCAAAAGAACTTGGCCTTGACCCCTATGGTATATCGTTTCACGTCGGATCCCAGCAAACTAATTTAACTCAGTGGGACAAAGCAATTACCCAAGTTTCAAAATTGTTTAAAGATATTTTAACACAAGGGATATCGTTACGCATGGTAAATTTAGGTGGAGGATTCCCATCGCGTTACCGATCAGCAGTTCGTCCCCTTGTTAATTATACACAAACAGTGATGCAATCCATGATTCGCCATTTTGGTGTCCAATTACCTGAAATGATTCTTGAACCAGGACGCTCATTAGTTGGAGATGCTGGCGTTATACAAGCAGAAGTTGTTCTCATATCCAGAAAAAGTGATAACGACAAAAAGCGATGGATTTATCTGGATATCGGAAAATTCTCAGGTCTAGCAGAAACTATGGATGAATCAATTAAATACCGCATTCTTACGGAACACGATGGTACCACAACAGGGCCCGTAGTAGTAGCAGGGCCAACCTGTGATTCTGCTGATATAATGTATGAAAAAACATCTTACGATCTGCCTTTAGCTCTAAAATCTGGTGATAAAGTTTTAATTCTATCAACAGGAGCTTACACAACAACGTATTCGGCTGTTGGGTTTAATGGATTTGATCCACTAGATTCTATTTATATTTAAGAAAAAAATAGATAACAGAATTTTAAAGGAATTTGTTTTTAAAATTTGAATAAATTATTCCACAGAAAATAAAAATTAATCTTAAAGGACTAAAAATATGGAAAATGAAAATATAACGTTAGTACAAACAGGAACCAATGAAATTAGTGAAATAAATTCCAATCTTACTGGCAGCGCTATGACAAAAGCAGGAAAACTAGCCATGGAATTAGCTCATGAAAAAAGAAGGCTTAAACAAGAGCTAGAAGAACTCCAAAATGATTATGATGATATAAAATCTACGACACCAACAGGAACAGCTGATTGGTATGTTAAATGGATTTCAATGCTATTTGCAGTTGCTGGTATATTTTTAATAAGCGCATCATTTGTACTTTACGGCCAGGTTGCTTATATGATAAGTACCATTGGCTGGATATACGTCGGAATGCAATGGAGTGACAGAGCTATAATGATTGGTTCCGCTATTAGCGGAACAGCAGTAGCCATGAACATAGTAAACTCATTTATTGTTTAGCATCTTGTTATATAATAAATTTACTTCCACTCCACACGATACATTGATTCATTTCTACGTAAAAAAAATGGCGTAAATGGGCTATTATAAGCGGCCTTAATAACATTGCTTTTGATAGAAATAGAATCTTTATTTAATGCATTTGCTAACAAAGTAGAGTGTCTTTTGTGGTTTTGGTTAGTATAGCGTCCTGAATATTTAACGACTGCATAATACCCACCTTTCACCGTAACTAATTTTACATTATCTTCGTTAGGCAAGGGAGCGGTTTCTCTTGTATAGGTTTCTGGTAAGAAAAAATGCATCACTAATCCACTACCTTCGTCTGATTCTATAACAGGGGTTGTCATTGAAATCTTTGCTGATCCTTGGTTTGAACCAGAAATATACTTAAATAAGCGCCTAAATGAACTATCTTCTCCTGAGGTCTGAAGAGTTTGAACGGCAAGACGATCTTCGTAATATCTTATTTCATAACTATCAGTACTTTTGATTAACTCATATTTTGGTTCTTCGTATGCCATTGTAGTTCCGATTGAATTAACATAAAGAAAAAGACTAAAGATTATAATTTTTAAGTACATTTAATTTTCTTAACAACTCTACTAGTTACGATGTCTTATGTATTCTATAGTAAGTATTATCTAAGGCAAATACAAATCTAAGGGTTCTAGTTCATTGTGGTTTATCTAAGGATAATCCTAAAGACAATTAATTTAAATCATCTTTTTCTATTATCAAGAGCATAGTTGCCTGCACCTCCAGCTACTAGAAATAAAAAACCACCTGCTATAGCAATATTTTTCATGAACATTATCATATCAACTTGATTGCTTAAATCTGAATGAAATATTAAAGCTGATACAAGGCAGAAGCCGGCTAAAAGAAAAGCTGAAATTTTAGTTTGCCAGCCTAAAATTATTGCTAAAGCACCAACTATCTCAAGGAGTATTACTAATGGTAGAAAGCTGCTAGAAACACCCATAGATTCCATCCAACCAGAAGTATTGGAGTAGTTGCCAGCTTTATTCAAACCTGACATTAAGAACATTAATGAAATCAACAAACGCCCTAAAGGAGCGCTTAAGTTTTCTATTGTTAAGAAAATTCTGTTATTTTTAAACATATAATAAAATTCCTTATTTATTATTCTTTTCCTGCTTTGCTTCATAAGCTTCTTTTCTTTTTGCAAATATTTCTTCGCTTAAGGCATGCCATCCAATACATTTTCC
>CAJIYR010000004.1 GCA_905181735.1 uncultured Hyphomicrobiales bacterium | reverse complement strand
TACCTTCCGATCTTCTTATGGTATATGCAAAAATACTAAACTTTGAATCATTTGAAGTTTCAGAATTTTCTCTCTCAAATTTTACAATGATGAGAGATAAGAATATAAATAATATGGTAGCAATTCCTGTTTTTGTTAACAGAGCATTTCGCCATGGTATCATGTGGGTCAAAAAAGAAAGTGATATCACAGAACCGTCACAATTAAAGGGACTAAAGGTGGGAATAAGAGATTATTCCATGACGGCTGCGGTTTGGTTAAGAGGAACGCTTTTAGATGAATACGGAGTTCACTGGAGTGATATAGATTGGTATGCCAATAAAATACAAAGATTTCCAGCTCCCGAAAGAGCTAATTTGAGCCTTCTCGATAAAGATCCAGAAGAAATGTTATTAAACAATGAACTTGATGTTTATATTGACCCAAGACCTAAGGATCTTAAAAAACCATTAAATGAACGCAAGCTGAGACCTTTGTTGAATAACGTACAAGAAACCGAAAAAAACTATTATCTGCGTACAGGTATTTATCCAATAAATCACTGTGTTGTTATCCATAAGGATACTTATGAAAAAATCAGTAATGTCGCTCCTGCAATATTTGAAGCCTATAGCTACAGTAAAAAAATTGCTCTGCAAAGAAAAATTGGATCTACATTAATACCATGGGGAAGTCGAAATTGGCCTGAAATTATGAGCATATTTAATGATGATCCATTTCCATTTGGCCTTAATAAATCAAATATGAATAATGTAGGCACATTACTAAAATATCTATTTGAACAAGAATTAATATCAAAGAAACCTGATATTGAAGAACTATTCTTGAAAGAATCATTAGACTGGTAAAAAATATTTATTTGAAAACAATATTAAATAAAGAAATATACTATGAGAATTATTTTAAAATATAGCTTAGTAATTTTATTATTTATTTTTTTTAGTAGTGAATCATATTCACAACCCAGAGTCCTAAAATGTAAAGGTGATTGTGGTGCATTGGATGAATCTAACAAATATAGTGCGGTGGCGCGATTATGTTATGGAAGTAGCAGAGACCCATTAGGAAGTGATGTAACCTTTATAGAAGACGATATTATTATAACCCAAGCTCATATTTTTGGTAATCCTAGAAAAACTGCTCCTTGTTGTGGAGGTGATTGTGAAAAAAAAGCTGACGACTGGAAGCGCTATAAAAATAATATGTTTGTTTGTGATGGAACTGATTATGGTAAAAAAGGGAAAATTCGAATTGGAAAAGTTATTGATGTAGAATTTAGAATGACAGAGACTTTTGGATACGATATTGCTATTGCCCATATCGATAGAGATTGTGATCAGTGTAATCGTGATGTCAAAATTGATCCAATCCCCCTGGCAAATTCACTACCAAAACTTGGCGCAGATGCTGTACATGTTCATGTGGGCGATCCAAGGAATAGAAATACCAGACGGTCCTCACCGCATAAACTTATATGGCCAGTTGTAGGTGCTAAAGGTTTAGAGTGCGTGCATCAGTATGTTAAAGCCGATGGTATTGATAATCCTCCTATGGTTTTCAATGTTTCAGGAAGCCCTGTAATGATAAATGAGTGCGGCAAAACTGCAGTTCATGGATTTCATGGAACCGGTGAAGATGATGGTGGATTCATGTATGAAAGACTGCAATTAGTTCAAGCTCAAAAACAATGGGCTTACAATCAAATTAAGGAATGGACTGGCCGAGATGAAATATTAGATGCATGCAGTGAGAGTGGCTATAGAAGCTTCGCAAGTACTGAGGATTTTGATGTTACACAAAGAAGTTGTATACCAGAAAATTCTGACGATGAAGTGTTATACAGATGTGGAGAGCAAGAAGGTGCTCTAACATATAAATTTGACGATGATCTGATGAATGAATTTATACGAGAATAGATTAAAAAAATTATTTTATAAAATTACCAGAATTTAATTCATTAATAGCTGTGACCAGCTCCTGCCTGGTATTCATAACAATTGGTCCATGCCATGCTACAGGTTCTTGTATTGGTTTTCCTGTAACCAGAAGAAACTTTACACCTTTTTCTCGCGTAATGACTTTTATTTCATCACCTTTATCAAAGTGAACTAGGGTCCTATTTCCCGACATATCTCTTATATTAAATTCCTGACCATTCACTTCTTTTTCAACTTTAATGCCAACTGGGGTAGAGGCATCTTTAAAAGAACATGATCCGTCATATATATAAGCAAAAGCATTCCTGTAAGCATCAATAGAAAATGTTTTCTCTCTATTAGGAGGGACATAAATATCCAAATATTGAGGATCCGCTGCAATTCCATCTACAGGGCCTCTTTTGCCCCAAAATTCACCAATAATAATTTTTACACTGGTTCCGTCATCATCAATAACCTCAGGTATCTCTTTTCCCTTCACATCTTGATATCTTGGTTCCGTCATTTTTAAAGAAGAAGGTAGATTAGCCCACAATTGAAAACCGTGCATCTGACCTGACGAATTACCTTTTGGCATTTCCTGATGCAATATACCAGAACCTGCAGTCATCCATTGTATATCTCCAGCAGATAATAACCCTTTATTTCCAAGGCTATCTTGATGTGTTACATCACCAGCGAGCACATAAGTAATTGTTTCTATGCCTCTGTGCGGGTGCCAAGGAAAACCTTTTACATAAGAATCTGGATCATCGTTTCTAAAGTCATCAAATAACAAAAAAGGATCAAACATCTCAGGTTCATGGAACCCAAATGCTCTGTGCAAAGATACACCAGCACCCTCCATTGTTGGTTTTGCTAAAGTTTCTGATTTTATAGGTCTAAATGTCATTTACAATAATCTAACTATTATTCAATTATCATCATTATCATTTTTCTGACCAGTACTACGGATAAATAATTTAGGTTTCATTGAAGCGGTTGTCCAAGTTGCAACAGTAATTGCAGCAGCTGCTATTAAAACAGTATGTCCAACTATACTAATAGCCATAAAAGTGTAACTTCCTATTGCTATTGAAAAACTAACAGCCCACATAATACCTAAAACCTGAAGAACATAGTGTCGGATCGCCACATCTGGAATATGACGAAGTGGACTAACTTCATGATTAAATAAAAAACTCCATGCGTGTACTACAAATTTTTGAGTAGATGTAATCATAATTATTACCTTTCTATATAATATGGTATCAAATCATATTTTAATAATATTTCTTAATTCTCTGGCCCTGCGTAAATACCAGCATTTTCAGGCCAAAGTGCTTTAACTATTTTAAAATGAGATATATCTACAGTTGCATCCATATGCAGAAAAATACTTGCATCTCTCATTAACTTTTCTATGCCAACATCCAACATGGCGCCCATACCGCCATGCAATTCCATTGCATTTTGACATACATGCAATATTTCTTGAGATGCAAAAACCTTTGACATATTGCATAGCGCTTCAGCATCTTCACTTTTCATATCAACAGCCTGCGCTGCCTTCATCACTAAACTTCTTACTGCTGTAACCTTTGTAGCCATATCTGCTAAACGACTAGCAACAACTTGGTGCTTTATAAGCAACTTACCGCCTCTACTATAGGTTTGTACATATTCTGCTGTTTTTTCCAAAGCTGATTGTCCCACTCCAAGATTCTTAGCAGCTTGGATAATTTTTCCTGGTCTAAAATAAATACCAGCTTTGTTTAATGCAGTTCCCTCACAAAGAAGATTCTCATCAGGAACAAAACAATCTATAAGCTCTAACTCACCATTATTCATAAACCTACAACCAACAGTTTCATTGCACCTTGCAACTCTAAAGCCTTCAGTATCCCTTGGCACAATAAAAGAAGAAGTACCTTGCATCATACCAAGACCGGGTGATGTATTTGCATAAATTACATATAACCCAGCATCATAACCATTACTTATGTAATGTTTTCTTCCATTTATGACCCATCCACCATCTACTTTAACAGCTTTTGTATCCATAGCAGCTTCAGGAGCATTATATCCAAGCCATCTGTCAGATGCACCTTTTGGCTCTGTTAAGGCGTGTGCAAATAAAAAACTTGGGTCTGACATTAGTTTCTCAAACCATTTTTTTTGATGATCTTTGTTAGCTAATTCCCTTAATAGAACAGAAACCTTCCAATTTTGTACTAGCTTATCAGCAAGCCCAGAGTCACCTCTTGCAATCTCTTCTGATATAATTGCAAATGTTCTTACTTCTTGGTTTTTTTCTAATGGAGTTCCTCCATATTCTTCAGGAACACCAAGAGTTCTAATTCCAATTTTATCCGATTCTTCAAGAATATGAGAAGGCATTCTATCTTCCGGAGACATTTGCCATTCAACTTCCCAGTTATCTTTTAAAAAAGGTGCAATCGTATTATCTACAAATTTGCGACATACATCCCTCATCATTATTTGACTATCTGTTAAATCTAAATCAAAAATACTCATTACATTCCCCGCAAAAATTTCATTATATAAAATAGTTTGATATTAATTTATATACTAAGGTAGTTTACTTTGTTTTATAAATCTATAAAATAAAACGAAATTAATTAAAATTCGGATCACCGTTATGCCCCTAATAAATAAGTTTAATGACACAAAAATTATCAAACTTTCTCCAGGAATAGAGTTCCGTGAATTATTATCAAAAAATTCTTTACAGGATGAAAGACTGCAGATCAATTATATAAAAATAAATAGTGATGTCACACATACAATCAAGAATGAGGCTGATGAAGTATCCTGGATTCAAATTATAGATGGTAATATTTCTGTTAAGGATAGTGAGCTGGATAGGTCTCAAATAATATTTCTCTCTACTGAACAAGAAATAAAAATATATTCAAATCAAAACTCAGTAATTATACATACAGTAATTCAAGATTTTCATAGGTTTGATCCTCGCATAAAAGAAAAAAATTTATCAAATATGCAGATTGTTGATTGGGGTGAAGAGCCTGTATTAAAATCTGAGCACGATGATAGGACAAGAGTTTATATGCTTTCAGAAAGCTTAATTAATACTGATGGTGTTAAAGGTGAACTTATTATCTATCCAAAAAATACATCGTGCCCTGAGCATTATCATACTGGTGGCGAACACTATCAACTTATTGTATCTGGTGAAATAATTGCTGTTTTAGATGGAGTTGAATGTGAATTAAAAGCCTTAGATATTTTGTATAATTTTGAAAATGAAAATCATTGGTTTTATACAAATGACAAAGAATGTCATTTCGTTGAGTTTTTTGTTCCCGGAGAAGCAAAAACTATCTGGACCCAAACAACAAATGTTTGTACCTGGTCTCCAATAGGCAAAAATATTAAAGGCGGAAAGCCATCAAGGACCATTGAAAAACATGTTCATGGCGAAGGAAAAGGAATTTAGTTAATTAGCTAAATATATTCTGGTTTCTATTCAAAATTTTAGATTTCTCTCATAACAAGAGCTTCGCCTATTAATGTAAATGTCTCTTGCTTTTCCATAGATTGATATAATCTTATTTAACAAATCAAGAAATTCAAATTATTTTCGCCAACTTAGGATAGTTAATGATCCAAGCGAGAATTAGAAACGTATTAAATATAGTTGCGTGATTAGTAAGTTATAAGTTTTTTAAATTATGTGTTTTTTAAAATTTAAAACTTGTAAAAATATATCCCTAATCCCCTGAATTTACTGTCACGTAACTACTATTATATTATTAAAGAGGAGTTGCGCCAGTTTCCATGCGTATTATTTGTCCATCTTTTTTCATAGCAACCAACATAACTGCTTCTTTAGTATCGTCAGGGTAAGACATGAATTCATGTGAAACCAAGATGTCATCATTCTCATAAACACAACGAGAACGAGATAGATCGTTAAAGAACTTTGGGTTCCCCATCATATCAACGACCATAGTAGTCCATTCACTTTTTGTGAATTTGCTGCCTGATTTATGAAATATAATCTCTGCATCTTCGTGAAAAAGCGCAGCATAACTCTCGACATCCCGATCAGTCATGACTTTTGTGAGTTTTTGGTATAAAGACATTTTAATTTCCTTTCTGATGATTATTATTGCATAAGTATATAGTAATACTATATTCAATAAACAATGCTTTTGTTAAATATTTTTATAATTTAATAGGATTATTATGATAGAAAATAAAAATTTAAAAAAGTCGGATCGTGATAATTTTATTCATCCAATGACTGATCTTGAAAAATTTGAAAGAGGAGAATTACCTCAAAAAATTATGCATAGCGGTTATGGGTCTTATATAAAAGATATTGAAAATAATGAATATTTAGATGCTTTTGCTGGTCTATATTGCGTAAATATTGGTTACGGACGAACAGAAGTTGCAGATGCTATATCCAAGCAAGCGCACAAGTTATCATATTATCATTCTTATTTAGGTCATAGCACCGAAGCCTCTATTGAGTTATCAGAAATGGTATTGGATAGATCTCCAAAAAATATGAGTAAAATTTTCTTTGGTCTAACAGGATCTGATGCAAACGAGCTTAATGTCAAATTAGTGTGGTATTATAATAATATAATAGGAAAAACTAAAAAGAAAAAAATTATCTCTAGAATGAGAGGATATCATGGTGCCGGTATTCTATCTGGAAGTTTGACTGGATTAAAAAATTATCATGTGAATTTTGATTTACCAATTGATCGTGTTTTGCATACAGAGCAGGCTTTTTATTACCACCGAACAAACCTTGATCAGACAGAAGAACAATATAGTAAGTATTGCTCCGATCAATTGGAAAAACTTATTTTATCACAAGAGCCCGATACTATTGCAGCTTTTATTGCCGAACCAATTATGGGTAATGGAGGTATTGTTCCTCCACCCAATAAATATTGGGAAGAAATATCAGTAATTTTAAAAAGATACGACATCATGCTAATAGCAGATGAAGTCGTAACTGGTTTTGGAAGACTTGGATCAATGTTTGGATCAGATCATTATAATATAGTACCTGATTTTATCACAATAGCCAAAGGTCTTACTTCAGCATATGCGCCTTTATCTGGATCGATAATTTCTAATAAAGTATGGGATGTTATAAAAAAAGGTACAGATCAATATGCATCTCTAAACCATGGGTCAACATACTCAGGCCATCCCATATCATGTGCAGCCGGTGTTGCTAATCTGAAATTATTGGATAAATTAGATCTTATTAATAATGCATCAGAGACTGGGAAGTATCTAAATGAAAGATTATTAGGAGCGCTATCCTCTCATGAAAAAATTGGTGATGTAAGGGGGGCTGGAATGCTTGCCGCAGTAGAAATTGTAAAAGAAAAAAAAGAAAGAAAATTTTATAGTAAGCCAGGATTAATAGCGGCGGATATAATAAAAGCTATGAAAAACTATGGTGTCTTGGCGAGAGCAATGCCAGAAGGGGATATAATAGGGTTTGCACCTCCATTATGCGCATCAAAGAAAGAAATTGATAAGATTGTAGATGTTACAAAAAAAGCAATTATTGAAGTAATATCATAAAAATAAATTAATTTTTAGATTCTAGGTATGGTAAATATCTAATTGCATTGAACAAATCATCACTAATAGTGATACTGTTATTTATTCCCTTACCTACATCCCATGGCAGATCTTCTGTTGCTTCGTCGTATGAATAACCAGCTAATGGAGCATCAAGCTTCCAACCATCTTTTGACATATAAAATCTTGCTCTGTCTGTTATTAAAGACACAGGCCCTGATCCTAGTTTATTTTTTAATCTTGTTTCGTTAAATTCTTTATTTGCACCTGGGCTCGTTATAAAATCGACATCATTTACGAATCTCCGACTATCATGAGGCATTAATATAATTAATTCAGGAACCAAACATGCAATATCATGTGCACCACCTGATCCTACCATTCTTATCTTTGGATTCTCATAGGGTCCTATAACAGTTGAATTTAAATTACCAAAAGTATCTACCTGAGCCGCTGACAACAAACCAATGTCAATTCTCCCAGCTTGCAATTCTCCAAACACTGTAAAGCTGTCTGTAATCATATCAGAATTATGTGCTATTGAAGGGCTGCCAGTTGACATCGCAGGTGAGTGAGGTAACGTCCCTATAACGCCCGATTCATAAATCAAACTTAAATTTGGTGCGTGGGATAATTTTGCTAAACAAGCTGCGTCCGAAGGAATTCCTATGCCTACAAAACAAGATTTCTCATCTTGTAAGTCTCTTGCAGCGAGGACTGCAATTCTTGCATTTTGAGATAATATTTTACAATCATTCATCATTAGATTTTAACCCGCAAATACCATTTTGTAATTCTTTAAGTTTTTTCATGCCTATTAATTTCTTATATTCCTCTATTGATTCGATGTTTCTTATCCACTTATCAATATAACCATTTAAAAGATCTGGATCTCTGCTAATTTTGTCATATTCAATGTAATGTTTATCATCTCTTGAGTAAAAATCTGTTACGTAAGAAGGATATGCTCCCCATGGCAGCTCCACAACAGCGCTTACTCTATGCGCTGGAATTACAGTCCGATCTGGGAATTTTTTGATCTCAGAATTATCTACAATCCTTTCAACACTAACTATAATTTTATTTGACGCCAAAGCACCTTCAATTGTATCTCCATCAACTCCCCACATTTGAATATTACCAAACTCATCCGCTTGTTGAGCGTGAATAACAGCAACATCTGGAACAAGCGCTGGGATTGCAGACATATTTATATCCGTATATGGGCATTTAATGGTTTTCATATATTTAATATTATCGGGCATATCACCAATTTGTAGAATTTTAGATGGAATGAATGGCAAACCCATACGTCCAGCATGTAATCTAAGAATTAATGAATAATTGGTCCATTCTTCTAATAATATTTTATGATTCTTTACTGCTTTTCGAAAAGAATGAGATAATCCGACTCCTGGATTACCTATATATCCAAATATTACCTTGCTAACAATCCCTGATGCTATCATTTGGTCAAATAGAATATCAGCACCTGATCGACAAATTGTCAGATCTTTTATATTTTGCCTTATTATCTCATGTGAACTATAAAACGGGATTGCATGACCAAAGCCACCTAAGAATATAACGCTCCCTGAATTAATATTATCTGCAATTGCACTTTCTAATGTTGCAATTTTAGTTTTTTTAGATATTTCAAAATTATCGTTCACAAATTTTTTCCACTTCCTGCTAAATTATATCAAACAATTCCTCGATTTTTATAATCATCTAAAGTATCGTCATCTATACCAATACTTTCTAGTATTTCTTTTGTATCCGCACCTAAAAGAGGTGGAGCAAGATCTACTGTAGCTGGCGTGTCTGAAAATTTATATGGAACACCCAGCATTTTTAAAGTCCCAGCAACAGGATGTTCAATCTCAACAACCATATCGTTTGCTAACGTCTGTTCATCTTTTAAAGCATTCTCTACTGTATTAACCATGCTTGCAGGTATATCAGATTCTAATAACTTCTTAATCCACTCCTCAGCAGTTTTTGTTCCAATGATGTTCTGTATTTCTTGATCAATAATATCTCTATTTACAACTCTATCAGAATTCTTAATAAACCTATCGTCTTGTGCCCATTCAGGTTTACCTAAACAAATAGATAGTCTAGCAAATTGAGTATCATTACCAACAGCGACAGCTATACTGCCATCCAAGGCCTCAAATGTTCTATAAGGAACAATATTTGGGTGACCGTTACCAAATCTTCGTGCAGGTTTTCCGCTAACTAAATTGTTTGCAGCTACATTAATTAACATAGAGATGCTTGTTGCATAAAGACTGGTTTCAACTTTTTGACCTTTCCCAGTATCATTTCTTGCATTAAGTGCACCCAATATTCCAATAGTTGCATTCATTCCAGTACAAACATCAACAAGAGCTACACCCACCTTAGTCGGAGCTCCATTTTGATCCCCAGTTATACTCATCAAACCACTTTCTGCTTGCAAAAGAAAATCGTAACCAGGTCTTGATCCTCTTGGCCCCCTGCCTCCGTATCCTGTAATCTGACAATGGACCAGTTGCGGAGCTTCTTTCTCTCTCCATTCTTTTGTAATTCCAAATTTTTCTAATGTTCCAAATTTAAAATTCTCTATTAACACATCAGATTGGGTTAGAAGTTTTTTTAAAATCTCTTGCCCTTCTTTTGACTTTAAATCCAGTGTTATGCTTTTCTTGTTCCTGTTAATACCTAAAAAATAAGCCGCTTCACTCCCAGCAAAAGGAGGCCCCCATGATCGTGTATCATCACCTTTTCCAGGCTGCTCAACTTTAATAACCTCAGCACCCATATCTCCTAAATTCATAGTACAATATGGTCCTGCTAAAATTCTGCTTAAATCAAGAACCTTTATTCCAGATAAGGGGCCCGTCCTATTATTTTTCATACTAACAGTCTTTCTATTTTGCTGGTCTCTCATTTTCATTATTGTCGATACCATCTAGATAGTTTTCAACATTCTCTTTATTCATTTCACGGAATTTTTGGAAATCTGGTTTTCTTTTTTCTAAAAATGCATTCATACCTTCCATGCATTCATCAGTACCCCAAACATGTGCAAGTAATTCCATTCCATGCTGCCATGAAGCATACAATGCATCTGAATCATGATTTAATGACTTTTTAACCATTCTAATAGTTTGTCCACTTCTTTCGATCATGCCTTCACACCATTTTTGTGTTTCTGACTCTAAATCTGCTTTAGGAACAACTCTATTGATTAAACCAATATTAACAGCTTCTTGAGCTGTAAATCTTCTGGCCATAAAAATCATCTCTTTTGCTAATCTTGATCCAATAAGCTGCGGCAAGTATTGTGTTGCTCCTACAGTTGGGCAAGCACCTACAACTGCACCACTTTGTCCAAATACTGCATCATCAGCCGCAATTACTAAATCACACCATAAAGCTAATTCATGGCCACCACCCATGCAATATCCATGTACCATCGCAACAACAGGAATTGGTATTCCTCTACAAGCCATTGCTAAGTGTAACATACGGTCATTCCAGTGTGCTGCATTTTGCCAATCGATTCTCATCATTGCATGGAAGTCTCCACCTGCAGAGAAAGCTTTATCACCTGCTCCACGAATAACAACACAAACAATTGACGGATCGTTTCTTGTAGACAGAACTGCATCACGCATTTCATCTAATGTTTGTTCTCTAAAAGCATTCCTTACTTCTGGTCTATTAATGGATATCCATGCAACTTTATTTTTAATTTCAAATAATATTTCTTTATATTCTCCGCCAGCTTTCGTCATTTCATTTCCTTTAGTGTTTATGTTAATTGTATAATTTTAATAAATTCATCCAAAATATGTTTATCGTTTTTTAGCAGGCTCTTCAACTTCAATCAAGGCTCCATTTGTCTCAGATGGATGAATAAAGTATAAATTTCTTCCATGATGTCCTTCTGTTGGCTTATTTAGTATATTTAATTGATTAGAAACCGATTTATCATAAGAAGAGTTAATATCATTCGTAACTATGCAATAATGATGAATGCCTCCTTTAGGATTCCTTGCAAGAAATTTGTTTATTGGAGATTTATCGTTTAATGGCTCCATAAGCTCTATTTTGACATTTCCCAAAGATAAATATGCAATTCTAATCCCTTGCTGTTCAACAACTTTAATCTCCGAAGATACCATTCCAAATATACGTTGATAGCTGTTTATAGCAATTTCAAGATTTGGAACAGCGTGACCTATATGATCAATCTCTATTGCCGGTATTAAAGATTCTTCTTTTAATCCTTCATTCATTTAAATTATTCCTCTAAATATGAATTTAAAATAATATTTAACCGTAAATTTACAATTATAAAATATTAAAATATAAACTGAAAACATATAAAAACATTTTACATATAATTAATTAATGATAGTTATACAAAAAAGTGTATATTATATACAGTAATTAATAACATAAATGCCTAGGAGATCCAATGCTGAACCCTTTCAAACAACCCGAACTAATAAAAGCTGAGATATTTACAGAATTACCAGAAAAATACAGAAATACAACACAGACAGCTTGGTCGAACCCAAACAGACAAGGTGCAACGGTAAACCAATTCCTTGAAGGCCCTTCATTTGATAGAAAAGGTAATTTATATGTTACTGACATCCCTTTTGGTAGAGTTTTTAAAATAACGCCTGACGGAGAATGGGATATTGTTTGTGAGTATGACGGTTGGCCAAATGGTCTAAAGTTTCATAAAGATGGGTCAGCTTATATTGCTTGCTATAAACAAGGTCTAATGAAATTGGATGTTAATTCTGGAAAAATAGAACCTCTGATAGACACAATGTATTCAGAGGGGTTTAAGGGTTTAAATGATCTTCATTTTACATCAAATGGAGATTTGTATTTTACCGATCAAGGTCAAACAGGAATAATTGATCCAACTGGTAGAGTTTTTAGATTAACAAAAGATGGACAACTGCATAAACTAGTAACAAACGCTCCAAGTCCAAATGGAATTACAGTTAATAATGCTGAAAACCAAGTTTACGTTGCGATTACAAGATCGCAACAAATATGGCGTTTACCTCTTATGGCAGATAATAGCGTTAGTAAAAGTGGTGTAGCCATTCAATTGTCAGGTGGGCATGCGGGTCCTGACGGCCTTGAGATGGATTCAGAAGATGGAATGATTGTTAACCATCTTGGCGTTGGTGTTTGGAGGTTTGATAGCAACTGTTTGCCAACTCATCTAATTTATACAGAAGGGCACAGCTTAATGACTAATACAGCCTTTGGTGGACCAGATAAAAAGACATTATATATCACAGATTCCATGAACGGTAGAATTATGAGAGCAACTCTTCCTGTAGCGGGTAAAACCTTGTATGGATTATCTTAAAAAGAAACATAGAAATACATGAACAATATTAACTATTTAAATAAAATTGGAGAAAGAGAACTTCAACTCTTAAATAGTGACTATCCAGAATTTTCATCAACAGAGTATGAAAATAGACGAATCTTGTTCGAAAGCGCCATGTTAAAAAATGGTACGGATGAAATTTCTGATGCAATTATATACGAAGCAGGAAATTCTGGATCTGCTATACAATGGTTAACAGGATGGCCAGTCACGCAAGAAGCTTTATTACATATCGGACGCGGTGAAAAATTAAAGTTATATATTGAACATTATAATCATCTTCCAATGGCTGAAATCCTTGTCCATAAAAATGTTGAGGTTATTTGGGGGGAAAGAAGCCTATCAAATAAAATCATATCTAATATAGTTTCTACTATACCAAAAACAACATCAACGCTTGGTGTAGTTGGAAGATTGACCATTAATATGTACAATCTTATAAGGAACGCAACCCTACAAATATCAGATATGAATAAAAATTATATCTCCATGAGATTAATTAAGAGTGAGGAAGAACTTTCCTGGATTAAAATTGGAGCGGCCATGACTGATAATGGGATTTCTTCGATGGTTAATAATATTCAACCTGGGATAACACAACATGAACTTTCTCATTCAACTCAAAGCGCATATATTCCTTTAGGAGGGAATAAAGTTATTAATTTCTTTGGAATTACCCCAATGGATAATCCAAATAATTGTGTACCCTCTCAGTTTACTTCAAATCAAAAAATTAAGAAAAATGATATTATCTCAACTGAAATTAGCGCTCACTTCTGGAACTATCCAGGGCAAATATTAAGGACCATCTCACTCGGACCAATGACAAGTATTTATAAAGAACTTCATGCAGTTGCTGACGAAGTCTTTTTGAATATCAGAAGTTTACTAAAAGACGGAACACATGCTTCAGAAATCATAGAAGCTTCAAAAATTATTGAAAAAAATGGATATAGTATTTGGGATGATTTAATCCACGGATATGGTGGTGGTTATCTTCCGCCAGTTTTAGGCACGACCAGCAGACCAGCAGATAACAATATAGATTTTGTATTCAAAGAAGGTATGACTGTTGTTTTACAGCCAAATATAATCACAGAAGACCATAAATCTGGGGTGCAGACTGGTGAATTACTTCTGATAAAAAAAGATTCCTGTGAGCGATTACACAATTATCCGACTGGAGCTGTTGAACTGTAATTCTTATGCGTCAAGATTAGATACTTGAAGGGCATTTTTTTGTATAAATTCACGTCGAGGCTCAACATCGTCGCCCATAAGCCTTGAAAATAAATCACTAGCCTGATCTGCCTCTTGCACCTTTACCTGGAGAAGAGTTCTTATATTTACATCTAAAGTTGTTTCCCATAATTGTTCAGGGTTCATCTCTCCTAACCCTTTATATCTTTGAACACTTAAACCCTTTCTTCCAATTTCTAATATTAACTCATACAATTGTGAAGGTGAGCTAATATCAAAATCATTTTCTTTAATTTTAAGTGTGCCGTTCTTCAAATACATCTCCTGCAAATGTAGTGAAAATTCATTTAATTTTCTTGCGTCAGCAGATAGGATAAATTGCTTATCAATAATATGAGTTTCCTTGACGCCTCTTAAAACCCTTTCAAAAACAAAGTTACCTTCGTCATCTGATAAACCAACCCAACCCTTTTCTAATTCATTTAGGGACCTGTTAGCATCTAATCTTCTTGCTATATATTTAACTGATTCTTCTATTAATTTTTTATCACTGAATATATCCTGCGATAAGGCGCCAGCAATAGCACATTCTTCTATTATAAATTTTGGATATTTAATATTAATTTTATCTAATATCTCTTTAAACTCTCTTGCTTTTTCAACTATATCCTTTAATTCATTGCTGCCATGCTCAACATTATCACTGCTTTTAAAAATTGCACCCTCTGTACCAGAATTAATCAAATATTCTTGAAGATCTCTGTCTTCTTTTATGTAAGTCTCTGATCTATTTTTTGTGACCTTATATAGTGGGGGTTGTGCAATATATAGATATCCTCCATCAATCAATGGCCTCATCCAACGATAAAAAAATGTTAACAGTAGTGTGCGTATATGAGCTCCATCAACATCAGCATCAGTCATTATTATAACTTTATGATATTTTAGCTTTTCTATATTGAACTCATCTTTTCCTATTCCAGTACCTAATGCCGTAATTAAAGTACCAATTTCAACTGAAGATAGCATTCTATCAAAACGGGCTCTCTCAACATTTAAAATTTTTCCTCTGAGAGGCAGTACGGCTTGACAATCCCTGTTCCTACCCTGCTTTGCTGATCCTCCAGCAGAATCACCTTCCACTAAAAATAATTCAGATTTAGCAGGATCTCTCTCTATGCAATCTGCAAGTTTTCCAGGTAAATTAGAAACGTCGAGTACACCCTTTCTTCTTGTCAGCTCTCTTGCTTTTTTAGCGGCTTCTCTTGCTGCAGCAGCATCAATAATCTTTGCTATAATATTTTTTGCATCAGCAGGATGTTCCTCAAACCATTCACTTAAAGCTTCGGAAGTACCACTTTCGACAACCGTTCTTACTTCTGAAGAAACTAACTTATCTTTTGTTTGACTTGAAAATTTAGGGTCTGGCAGCTTAACAGAAAGTACGCACGTTAATCCTTCTCTTGCATCATCTCCTGTAATTTGTAATTTTTCTTTTTTTGACAATCCAAATTCACTAGCATAATTATTTACTGTTCTTGTTAATGCAGCACGCAAACCAGCTAAATGCGTTCCTCCATCTCTTTGTGGAATATTATTAGTAAAACAAAGAATATTTTCATGATAGCTATCATTCCACCACATTGCTATTTCTGCAGTTAATCCGTCTTTCTCAGACACCAAGCTTATAGGTTCTGGCAATAAAGGTTGCTTTGTTCTGTCTAAATATTTAACAAACTCAACTAAACCACCCTCATACATAAGGTCTACAACTACAGTATCAACATCTCTTTTATCTGATAATTTAATTTTAATACCTGAATTTAGAAAAGCTAATTCTCTTAAGCGATGTTCTAATGTTGAAAAAACAAAATCAACATTAGTAAATGTATCTTTGGATGGAAGGAAGGTAACTTCTGTTCCTGTTTTTTCTAGAGGACATTCACCAATTATTTTCAGATCTCCGTTTGGAACACCGTGGCTAAAAGACATCTCATGAATTTTAGAATTCCTAAAGATTTTTAAATGCAGAGATGATGACAGTGCATTCACTACCGAAACTCCAACTCCGTGCAAACCACCAGATACTTTATAAGAATTTTGATCAAATTTACCACCAGCATGTAGCTGTGTCATTATTACCTGAGCCGCCGACATACCTTCTTCTTCATGTATATCCGTTGGAATACCTCTGCCATTATCAGTTACAGTAACTGAGCCGTCTGCATTCAACGTAGCCTCAATGGTATCACAATGCCCTGCTAATGCTTCATCTATAGAATTATCTATTACCTCATAAACCATATGATGTAGACCGGACCCATCATCGGTATCTCCAATATACATCCCCGGTCTCTTACGCACAGCATCAAGACCTCTAAGAACCTTTATGGATTGAGCGCCGTAATCTTCTTCTATATTGGGTATTTTGTCATTCATGTGTATATAATTTTTGAAATTACTTATTTTAGTACTATCGTTATTTATTATTGATTCTACAAGAATATAATGAGAAAACAACACTTATTACAAAGATTTTATAGATCCGTCTGTAACTAGCTTAAAAGCCGCATAATCAGATATGTAATTAAATAATTCTGCTTCGATCCCCGTAAACCAAACTTGGGCGTTCAAAGAGATTATTTCTTCATAAAGATTATTAAGTCTCTTTGTATCTAAGTGGGCTCCTATTTCATCTAACAACATAATTGGTGCAATGCCATTATTTTTTCTCTTGGATATCCTTGCCTCAGCTAAGATTATTGAAATAAGAAGATTCTTTTGCTCACCAGTAGAACAATTTCCCGCTTCAATTCCTGTTGTGCCATGAAATAAAGTAAAGTCTGTACGGTGCGGACCATTTGCTGTCCTTCCAGCTCTTCTATCACTATTCCTAGACTCAAATAATTCAGCTATAAATACCTTTTCAAGATCTGTAGCAGAAATCTCACTTAGGGAAGATTCGCATTTACCATTTATAGAAACAATCGCAGGCGGGAATATACTATGTTGCTTTCTTGAAATAATTTCTTCATTAAGTATTTTAATTGACAGAACTCTTGCAGAAGCGATTGCTACAGCGTACCCAGACATCTGCATCTCTATCGAATCTATCCATTTTTCATTATTGTTTGAACTGGATAATAGACTGTTTCTTTGTGCCATTGCTTTTTCATATTTACCTAGATTTGTTCTGTGATGCGGATCTATTGATATCACCAGCCTATCTAAAAATTTTCTTCTATCACTTGAAGAGCCTACAAACAAACGGTCCATTACTGGTGTAAGTGAAATAAATTGTACATGATTAGAAAAAGACAGTGGACTGCCAACAAATGATCCGTCGACTCTACATTGTCTTCTTTTTCCTTCTATTATCTGGTCTTTTGTAATCCCAGTCCCAATTTTTACTAAACCATTAATACCATTTAATTCTGAAAATACAGACCACCCTCCTGGCCCGTCTTTTCTTGCATAATCCGATGTTGAAGCAGATCTTATACCCCTTCCTGGACTCAGTAATGATATTGCTTCTAAAATATTTGTTTTCCCTGCACCATTATTTCCAATCAATACAATAAATTTTTTATTTATCTCAATAGACGTATTTTTATAGTTACGAAAATCTGTTAGGATAAGCTTTTTGATATCAGCACCAATAAATTTTTGGTGTTTATTTTGATCACTAGAAATCATTTTTTTACGATATATTATTAATATCAGTAGGAGCAAATTAAATTAATATAAATACAAAAAATAGTCTTAATAAATTGATTAAATTTACTTAGCCTTACTAACGCCAACCCTAGCTGGCCTTAATATCCTATCTTTAATTTTATATCCAGGCTCAAGAACCTGAACAATCATTCCGACTTCAACGGTTTCATCTGGGATCTCAAACATAGCCTCGTGGTACAATGGATCAAACTTTTCACCACTTGGATCAAATCTTTCAATACCATGCCTTGCAAAAACTTGCTGAAGTTCTCTAGATGTAATTTCAATACCGGTTATAAGGTTGCTAATAGCTTCATTCTCTGGCAACTCAATATCTTGAATAGAATTTAATGCTCGTTCAATATTATCGCTAACAATTATAATATCTCGTGAAAATTTTGAAATAGAGTACTTGCCAGCATCTTCTTTTTCTTTGAAGGCTCTTTTGCGAAGATTCTCCATCTCCGCTGCCATTCTTAAAATTCTATCGTTAGCCTCATCTAGCTCAGCTTTTAATTCATCAAATAAATTTTTGACATTTAATTTAACATCTTCGTCTACGGCCAGCTTTTCATTGAAAGAGTCCTGTATTTCGATAGGTTCTTCATCTTTTTTTATAGAATCCTCTAATAAAATTTCTTCATCTTTCAATAAATTAGATTTTTTTTTAGATTTATCCATGTCTACCTTTTATATAAATAAATTAGTTAATCACAGAAAGAGATATAATTATCTAATACATAAATGCAAGTTTTAAAAAAATTATCTAAGTATCTTTTCCATCATTTGGGCTGTATAATTAACCATTGGAACTACTCTAGCATAATTTAACCTAGTTGGACCAATTACACCAAGAACTCCAACAACTTTTTGACTATTATCCTTATAAGGAGAAATTATGAGAGATGAGCCAGAAAGTGAGAATAACTTATTTTCAGACCCAATAAAAATTCTTACCCCGTCCGCCTCTTCTGCCAAACCTAATAATTGCATGATATCTTGTTTGTTTTCCAAATCGTCAAATAAAACTTTAATTCTATCAATATTCTTAACATCTTCAGTATCTGAAATAAGATTAGACGCGCCCCTAACAATTAATTGTTTCTCATTCGAATTATTCCCCTTGCTCCAAACTCCTAATCCGGCCGATATTATCTCTGAGGTTGTCTTATCTATTTCTAATTTTTTAACACTTAACTCTTTCTCTATACGACCTTTGTATTCTTCTATCGTGTAACCTCTCATATAATGATTAAGATAATTAGTTGCTTCAGATAGCGCTGACGGAGTTAAACCTTCTGGTTTTTCTATAATTCTATTTTCAACATTGCCTTCAACATCCACCACAACAACTAAAGCTCTTTCTTTGTCTAAAGATACAAATTCTATATGCTTGATAGCCTTGGTTATTTTTTTAGCGAGAACTATACCTGCGCAATTAGTGAGACCAGACAGCATTTCACTTGCTCTACTCAGGGCATCTTGAACACTTATATTTTTCAATTTAGCTTGTTCTTTTATTGCAGCTTGATCTGTATCATTCAAATTGCCTATTTCAAGCATAGCATCTACAAAAAGTCTTAAACCACCTTCAGTTGGTATTCTTCCTGCACTTGTATGAGGTGAATAAATTAAACCAAGACCTTCTAGATCCTGCATAACATTTCTGATTGTTGCAGCAGACAACCCCATTTCATCAATTAATGATAGTGTCATTGATCCTATCGGGTTTCCTGTGGAAAGATAAGTTTCAACAATTTTCTTAAAAATATCTCTGGATCTCAAATCCAAATTAATAATTTTAGATACATTTGATTTCATAATTACCAATTATTGATACTATTTTTTAATAATTTATCTTTTAAAAATAAATATTATCTATAGCCTTATTTTTATAGTATTCTACAATAAAATAAATATTATTATCCAACATTATTTAATTTAATGTAATTTTTAAGGTTATACAATGAGAACTGAAGACAGAGAATCAAATGAATTAAGAAATTTTACAATTGAGACAGGAATTTTAAAAAATTCTGATGGTTCGTGTCTTGTAAAATTTGGTAATACACATATAATATGTAGCGCCAACCTCAACGAAAAATGTCCACCTTGGCTCCGAGGTTCTGGTTCAGGCTGGCTAACTGCAGAATATGGGATGCTTCCTGGATCTACCAACGAAAGAATGAGGAGAGAATCTGTTATAGGACGTCAATCTGGAAGAACACAAGAAATACAAAGATTAATTGGGAGAAGTTTAAGAGCATCTATAGATCTTAATAAAATCGGAGAGAGGCAAATACTGATTGATTGTGATGTAATTCAGGCCGATGGAGGAACAAGGACAGCAAGCGTAACCGGAGGGTGGGTTGCAATGAAGCTTTGCGTTGATTTAATGTTAAAAAAGAAAATAATCACTATTAATCCTATAATTGAACAAGTAGCAGCAATATCCTGTGGAATCGTAAACAACGATACACTTCTTGACCTTGACTATAATGAAGACTCAAATGCAAGCACAGACGCTAATTTTGTGCTTACAAAGTCAGGGAAAATTATAGAAATACAATCCACAGCAGAAGGAAAAACTTTCACAAAAGATGAATTTGATTCTATGTTTAATTTTGCAAGAAATGGTATTGATGAAATTATTAAATTCCAATCTGAAATCTTAAAATAATCCCCTGAAAACATATCATGAGAAAATTAAATAAAAAAGAACTTATTATAGCCAGCCACAATGATGGAAAAATATCTGAAATTAAAGAATTACTTAATTTTTTTGATATTAAAACAGTTTCTTCTAAAGGTTTAAATCTAATTGAGCCAGAAGAAAATGGTTCTACTTTTATAGAAAATGCCATAATAAAAGCTAGGTCCGCAGCAAAACACTCAAACTATATAGCCCTGTCTGATGACTCTGGACTTGAAGTTCATTCTTTAAATAATGATCCAGGTATATACTCTGCAAGATGGGCTGGGGAGAACAAAGATTTTAATGCAGCTATGAAAAAAATAAACACATTATTAAACCAAAAAGGTGCAAAAACTTCTGATCTAAGAAAAGCAAGTTTTGTTTGCTCGCTCTGTATTTGCTGGCCTGACAATCATATTGAATATGTCGAAGAAAGAGTTAATGGCACAATTGTTTGGCCTCCAAGAGGAAATTTAGGATTTGGTTATGATAGCATATTCCTACCAGATAATCACACTAAAACATTTGGGGAAATGAGTTCAGAAGAAAAGCATTCCTGGTCTCCAACTAAAATTGGCCTATCTCATAGAGCTAAAGCTTTTAGTAAATTAGTTGAGCTATACATTGAACAATAATTCTATCAAAAATGAACAAAGTGATGGATTTGGAATCTATATTCATTGGCCATTTTGCTTATCAAAATGCCCCTATTGCGATTTTAATAGCCATGTCAGAAAAAAAGAAATTAACCAAAATGATTACTGTAATGCTATTTTTAAAGAATTAGATTGGTTTTCGAGAAACTCAAATGCGAAAAATGTTTCTTCCATTTTTTTTGGTGGCGGTACTCCGTCTTTAATGTCAACAGAAACAGTCAATAGTATTATAGATAAAATATACAAAACCTGGTCATGTGATAATAATTTAGAAATTACTCTGGAAGCAAATCCAACAAGTGTAGAGGCAGAAAAATTTCTCGAATATTCAAAAAGTGGGGTCAATAGAGTCTCTTTAGGGATACAATCTTTAGTTGACGATGATTTAAAAAAATTGGGTAGGCAGCATACAGTTATTGAAGCATTAAATGCATTGCACATTGCTAAAAATAATTTCTCAAGAGTATCATTCGATTTAATTTATGCTAGACCTCACCAAGATTGCAAAAGTTGGGAAAGAGAATTAAAGGAAGCCATATCTTATAATGATCAACATCTTTCTCTTTACCAATTAACTATTGAACCAGGCACAAGATATGCTGATCTGTATAAAAAAGGTAAGCTTCAAATACCAGATGACATGCTGTCTTCTGAGCTTTACAATTTAACAAACGAAATATGTAAAAATAATGGACTTGTGCGCTATGAAGTTTCAAATTTCTCTTCTGAAGGACAGGAATCTATACATAATTTGATTTATTGGCAATCTGGACAATGGGCTGGGATTGGTCCAGGGGCCCATTCACGAATTAATGATTCAAATGGATATAGACATTCTATAATGACCGAACACAATCCAGAAAAATGGTTAGATTCGGTAAAAAAACTTGATAACGGAATTATTAGAAATGAAATTCTACTAGAGGAAGAAATTGCCGATGAGTATCTACTTATGTCTTTAAGGACAAGACAAGGGTTAAATATAGAAAGATACAAATCGATGGGGAGAAGTATCAATGACAAAACATTTGATACCCTTAAAAAAAATAACTTCATTAAAAAAAGCATAGATAATGCGTATTTGCAATTAACAGAAAAAGGATTTCTTTTTACGAATAAAATTATAACTGAATTATGCAATTAATAGAAAATAACTTACGAGAAATTAATGCTAAATAAAGATAAAAAGTTAATATCTGGACTATATATAGTATCAACTCCAATTGGGAACCTTGAGGATATAACATTAAGAGCAATTAGAATTCTCAACGAGAGTGACAAAATTTATTGTGAAGATACTAGAATAACCAAGAGACTACTAAAACACTATGATATAAAAACAAAACTAACGATATACAATGATATTAATGGAGAACGCGTAAGGCCAAAAATTATCAAAGAGCTAAATGAAGGGATGAAAATCTCTTTAGTATCTGATGCAGGAACACCTCTTATATCAGACCCAGGGTATAAGCTAGTTAAGTTATGTAGGGATGAAAATCTAGAGATATATACTGTACCAGGGCCTTCCGCTCTCATTTCATCTCTATCAGTATCAGGGCTTCCTACTGATAGGTTTTATTTTACTGGTTTCTTACCAAAAAAAAATAGCTCACGAATAAAAGAATTTAACAAATTTAATAATATTAATTCTACAGTCATAATCTATGAAACAGCCAAAAGAATTAAAAAAACACTCCTAGAAATTAAAAGTATTTACCCATCATTTAATGTGGTTATAGCGAGAGAATTAACCAAGATTCACGAAGAGGTAATAAGTGGTGATATTAATTTTATGTTAAACTATTTATCGGATCACAATCTAAAAGGTGAATTAGTTATTTTAATCAATTCTATAGAAAATGATGAAATCACATTTGAAATTATTGATATTGAGATCAATAAATATATAGGGAAAATTCCTATAAAAGAAATTACAAATATACTGGCTGACAAAACAAATATCCCTAAAAATATTATATATAAAAGATGTATTGAAATAAAAAAGAAAACCATTTCCAATTAGTAAGAAATTATATTAGTTTGATATATAGATATAAATATATGTAAGTTAAAAATGAATAAAAAAATTGCAGTACAAATGGATCCTATAGAAAACTTAAATCTTTCAGGAGATTCAACTTTCTCTATATTGTTAGAAGCTCAAACTAGAAATTATAATATTTTTTTTTATACTCCTAAAAACCTTTCGATGAGAAAAAATATTTTATTCGCTAAAGGGCATTATATTAAAATTCATCAAAAGCCAGTAGATTCTATAATACCTGGCAAGCAAGAAAGTGTTAGACTTGATGAGTTTGATGCTATTTTAATGAGACAAGACCCGCCATTTGATATGTCATATATTACGGCGACACATTTATTAGAAACAATAATAAAAAAAACGGTGATAGTAAATAATCCAATAAGTGTAAGAAATAACCCTGAAAAAATTTTTGCACATAAATACTCTAAATACATGCCCCCTACATTAATAACAAGGGACATGGATGAAATTATAAAATTTAAAAATGAATATGAGGATATAATCATTAAACCATTATATGGTAATGGTGGTGATGGTATTTTTTACCTTAAAAAAAATGATAAAAATCTTGAATCTCTAATTGAAATGTTTCAGTCAATTAATAAGGAGCAGTTCATAGTACAGAAATATTTACCATCAGTAGTAGCTGGTGATAAAAGAATTATACTTATTGACGGTAAGATAGCAGGTGCAATAAATAGAATACCAAAAAAGGGTGAGATTAGATCAAATATGCACGTTGGTGGCACGGCAACAAAAACAATAATTACAAAAAAAGAAAAAGAGATATGCGAAGCTATGGAAGCTGACTTAAAGCGCTTGGGTCTAATGTTTGTTGGGATTGATGTTATAGATGGATTTCTTACTGAAATTAACGTTACATCTCCTACTGGGATAAGAGAAATTCAAAGATTTGATAACATTAATGTTGCTTCAACACTATGGGATTCAATTGAAAGTTATTTATAGGAATTAAAATAAGCATACAATGTGTTTTCAATTAAACATTGATATCATATAATCTACTTTTATACGGAAAACCATATATGAAAGAAACTATAAAAACAAAAATTGCTAAGCATATAAAATTTAAATCTCAGGATGATTCTGAAAAACCAAATTTATGTGTAAGGTTATCTGAAAATAAAAATGACATCCGTTCTGCACAATCTCTAAGGTTTAAGGTATTCTATAAAGAGATGTCAGCACATCCAAATACTTTGACACGTGTTACCAGACGAGATAGAGATTCTTATGATAAAATATGTAGCCATATGCTCGTAATTGATCAATCTTCTCAAAAAAGAGGGGTTCCTTTAATAGGGAAAAAGAGGAGTCGCGTTGTAGGAACATACAGACTTATTCCACAAATTGCTGCTGAAAAAAATTATGGGTTTTACAGTCAACATGAATATGAACTTACTCATTTGCTTAAAAAGCATAAAGATAAAAAATTTTTAGAACTCGGCAGATCTTGTGTTTTAAAAGAATATAGAAATAAATCAACAATAGAGCTTCTCTGGCAAGGCGTCTGGAAATATCTTAATGATAATAATATCGATGTTATGATTGGTTGTGCAAGTTTTCAAGGAACCGATCCAAATGATTTGGCTTTACCATTAAGTTTTTTATATCATAATTCATTAGCCCCCGATGAATGGCTAGTAAATGCCCAACCAGATAAATTTGTTAATATGAATATAATAAAAAAGGAAAACATTAATACTAAACAAGCCTTAAAAGCTCTGCCCCCATTGATAAAAGGTTATCTAAGATTGGGTGCATACATAGGAAATGGCGCGGTAATTGACCATCAATTTGGAACAACAGATGTTTTTATCATAATGCCAAAAAAATTAATTGAAGATAGATTCGTTACAAGATTTAATGCAGTTAAATCATAACCTAATGCAATTTTAAATTAGTAAGTACAGTGAAAAAAAAAAATAACATTGATATTTTATTTGATTACAATCTCATAAGAGAAAGCATCAAAGAGATAACAAAAAATAAAAAAATAAAATCAGAAGAACTTAGAAACAGTGTCTTAGTTCTATTAAAAGATGTTATTTTAAAATCAAAAAAAGAGTCTGAAAAAAAACTTTTTGACCATGGTAGCGGAACTCAGTGTGCCCGGAGTTTCTCTATTTTTCAAGATGAAATAATAAAAATAATTAGCGATTTTGCTATATTCAATGTTAATAGATCACAAAATTCTGCAAATAATGAGCGTATTGCATTTATAGCTGTTGGCGGTTATGGAAGAGGCACTCTAGCGCCATTTTCTGATATTGATTTATTGTTTTTATATCCAGACAAGCTAACACCATGGGCGGAAAGTGTAATTGAATTTACATTGTATATGCTGTGGGATCTTGGATTTAAAATCGGACATGCATCAAGGAATATTGACCAATCAATAGGTCATGCAAAATCTGACTTTACCATCAGAACTTCAATCTTAGAGGCACGTTTTATTTGGGGTGATAGCAACCTATTTAATAATTTAATCGATAAATTTAATACTGAAATTGTAGCAAAAACAGCAGATGAATTTATAGAAATGAAATTAATTGAGAGAGATAAACGGCATGAAGTATTTGGTTCTTCAAGATACTTAATAGAGCCAAATATAAAAGAAAGTAAGGGAGGGTTAAGAGACTTGCACACTTTATTTTGGATTGGTAAATATTTATACAGACCAAATAAAAGAATAGAACTTATAGAGAAAGGCCTTCTTACCAGAAGTGAATTTAGAAGATTCGAGAAGGCAGAAGATTTTTTGTGGGCCATCAGATGTCACCTACATTTTATTGCGAATAGAGATGATGAGTTATTATCTTTTGACAGACAACCTCAACTTGCCGTTAGACTTGGCTACTCAGAAAGACCTGGCCAAAAACATGTAGAACGATTTATGAAACATTACTTTCTTATTGCTAAAGAAGTTGGCGATCTAACTAGAATTGTTTGTTCAGTACTTGAAGAAAATTCTGTAAAAAAAGAACCCGTATTTAAAAGAATGCTTGAAACTCTTAATATAAGAAAAGAATCAAAAAATTTAAAAAATGGATTTTCAATAGAAAGGAATAGATTACGGGTTGAATCTGATCTAGTTTTTAAAGATAACCCTATCAATTTAATAAAATTATTTCATATAGCGGATACACATAATGTCTTGTTAAGTTCAGAGCTAGTTCAGAACATATCCCGATCCCTTTACTTGATAAATAAAGATTTAATAAATAATAAGGAAGCTAATGGGTTGTTTCTAGAGATATTAACCTCTCCAAGAGACCCTGAGAGTATTCTCAGACAAATGAATGAAACTGGAGTTCTTGGAAAATTTATACCAGAATTTGGAAAAATTGTATGTATGACACAATTCAACCTTTACCATCACTATACTGTGGATGAACACCTTTTAAGAACTACTGGTTTTGTTTCTGACATGAAACATAATAAATTAAAAGATCCTCATCCAATATCTAATGCTTTAATACAAAAAATAGATAATTTAAAAATATTATATGTTGCGGCATTTTTACATGACATAGCAAAAGGTGGAAAACAAGATCACTCAATTAAGGGTGCTGTTGTAGCAAATCAAATATGCAAGAGATTTGGAATGAATCAAAATGAGACTGATATAGTATCATGGCTTATAAGAAACCATCTAGTAATGAGCGATATGGCCCAAAAAAGAGATTTATATGATTCAAAAACGATATCAGATTTCGTAGGCATTGTTGGGACTACAGAAAAACTTAGATACTTATTGGCATTAACAGTTGCGGATATTATGGCTGTCGGTCCTACTGTTTGGAATGGTTGGAAAAATGGACTACTAATAACATTATATCAACATACAGAAATGAAAATAAATGAAAATAAGCATTCTCGTACAGACCAAAAAGAGAAGGTTTCAGTTGCAAAAAAATTATTTATAAAGAGCACAAACAATTGGGGAAAAGGAAAAATAAACCAATATATAAAAAGATTTAATGAATCTTATTGGACTTCTAGTAGTTTAGAAATACAATTAGAACATGCATCTTTAATTACCAATGCTGATATCGAGCAAATTACCATAAATATTTCTTCAAAAACAAATCCGAGTAATACATCAACACAAATTACCCTAATTGCTCCAGATTATCCCAATCTTCTATCTACTTTAGCTGGCGCATGTTCACTTTCAGATGCAAATATAGTTGATGCACATATAGAAACAACTACAGATGGCTTAGCAATTGATACTATATTTATTAATAGAGATTTTGGAGAGAATGATGAGAACAGAAGGGCAAAAAAAATAGCAAATACAATAGAAAAAAGTTTAAAAGGCGCTTTATCTCTAGAAACCAGCATTGCTAAAAAAAATTACACTTCAAAATTATATGAAGCTTTTGATGTAAAAACAAATGTTATTGTAACCAACAAACTTTCAAATCATTTGACCGTTATAGAAATAGAAGGAAGAGATAGACCAGGATTACTCTATGATATTACAAAGGTTCTGCAAAAAGCTAATATTAATATTAAATCAGCACATATTGCAACATTTGGCGAAAGAGCAATTGATGTCTTTTATGTATGTGACTTATTTGGATATAGAATTAGCAGTGCAGAAAAAAGAAAAAGAATAGAAGATATGATTAGAAATATGCTTGAGGAAAACAATGCATAAAGACAGAATAATCAAAAATGAACATAATTAAAAGTGGTTTTAATATTGCAAGCGTAACTCTAATTAGCAGATTATTAGGTTTTTTTCGTGATATATTAATTGCAGCTACACTAGGAACAGGGGTTATAGCTGACGCCTTCTTTATGGCATTTAAATTTCCAAATATATTTAGAAGATTGTTTGCGGAGGGAGCACTTAGTGCGGCATTTATTCCGATTTTTTCAAGAAAACTAACTGTAAGCAAATTAAATGCCAAAAAATTTGCCTCGGAGACTGTAAGTGTATTGTTTTGGTTTTTGTTGATATTAACAACCATTGCAGAAATTTTTATGCCTTATATAATTTATATGATAGCGCCTGGTTTTATGGAAGACCCAGAAAAATTAAATCTAACAATAACTTTAACAAGAATAGCCTTTCCTTATTTATTATTCATGTCACTAATAGCCCTTATTTCTGGGATATTAAATTCTATTGAGAAATTTACCGCTGCCGCTGCACTGCCTATAGTTTTAAATATGGTCTTAATCCTTTTTTTGATTATCATATTAAAAATAAATATTCCTAATACACCTCTAGCAGCAAAATACCTAATCTCTGGAGTATTCGTATCCGGGTTACTCCAATTATTATTGATTGTCTATATATGTAAAAAAACAGGGTATTTACCTAGCATAAAAATACCAAAACTAACACCTGGCGTTAAAAAATTTCTTTTTCTCGGATTTCCAGCTGTCATTGCAGGTGGAATTACGCAGATAAATTTATTAATAGGATCGATTATTGCATCATTTGAGAACGGAGCGATATCATACCTATATTATGCTGATAGAATATATCAATTACCATTGGCACTCATTGGTATAACAATTGGCACAATATTATTACCCGAGCTATCAAGAAATTATAAAATAAAAGATTTTACAAAAGCTTCATTTACACAAAACAGAGCCCTTGGATTAGCTCTTACGATGGCCATTCCAGCAGCTTTTGGTATGATTGTTTTATCTTTTGATATAATACACGTGCTATTTGAGCGTATGAATTTTACATCTGCCGATACACTTTCTACATCTCATGCGCTAATTGCTTTTTCTTATGGGCTTCCAGCATTTATTTTAATAAAGATTCTTCAATCTAATTTTTTTGCTAAAGAAAATACTTTGACTCCGATGTGGTTTGCATTAGTAAGTGCTATTATTAATATAATGTTATCAATAATTCTTTTTAAAAAAATAGGATTTGTTGGGATAGCTGTATCAACAAGTATATCAGCTTGGGCAAATACTATCTTACTATTATTAGCCATATCACGAGCAAAAGATATTATATTTGATAACAAAATTAAAATAAACTTTCTACTTGCAATAGTTTGTAGCTCAATAATGGTTGGTTTCTTATATTTCGTTAAAAAAAATATTTTGGTTATTGAAAAATATTTTTATTCTGATTTATATAGTTTCTTAATTTTATCATTTTATGTATTGATGGGTATTATAATTTATTGGGCAACTGCACATATGACAGGTCTTCTAAATACAAAGGAAATTGCTAAAAAATTTAGGAAAACTAAATAACAAATATAAACTATAAATATTGACAAGGATTGGATATTAATATGCGAGTTTTTTCTGGAATACAACCTACTGGAAACCTTCATTTAGGTAACTATTTAGGGGCCATTGTAAAATTTGTTTCCCTACAAGAAACAAGTGAGTGTCTCTACTGTGTTGTTGATCTACATGCAATTACAACTTGGCAAGATCCTGATGTATTAAAATCAAATATAAGACAAATTACTGCAGGATTTATAGCATCAGGAATAAATTATAAAGAACACATTATATTCAATCAAAGCAAAGTGCCTTTTCACTCGGAAATGGCATGGATTTTAAACTGTGTAGCTCGAGTTGGGTGGTTAAATAGAATGACACAGTTTAAAGAAAAAGCTGGGAAAAATAAAGAAAATGCCTCTGTAGGATTATATACATATCCAATATTAATGGCCGCAGATATATTAGCCTACAATGCAACGCACGTTCCTGTTGGAGAAGATCAGAAACAACATATAGAGTTAGCCAGAGATATTGCTAAAAAATTTAATATGGATTTTAGTAAAACGATTGTTAAAAATGGATACAAAAAAGATTTTTTTAACATACCTGAACCATTAATTAATGGTCCTGTTCCAAGAGTGATGTCTCTAAAGGATGCTAGCAAAAAAATGTCCAGCAACGATCCTTCAGACTTATCTCGTATTAACTTAATTGATAATGAGGATTCAATTCAAGTAAAAATTAGAAAAGCAAAGACAGATCCAGATTCTCTGCCAAGCGAACCTTTAGGCTTAGAAAATCGAAATGAATTACGAAATTTAATAGATATATATGCAGGGCTATGTTCATCTGATAGAGATTCTGTATTACAAAGCTTTGGGGGTATGCAATTTTCTGGTTTTAAAAAAGAATTAACAGACCTATTGATTGCAAAAATATGTCCTATTGGAAAAGAAATGAAAAGACTGATGAACGATGTTGATGCCATAGATAAGATACTAGGTGACGGCGCAGACAGAGCCTCTACAATATCAAAGCCTATCTTAGAAGAAACAAAAAAAATAATAGGTTTCTAAAAAGTATGATAATATAAATTACTTTATTGCATTATCTTTATAGGATGATCATGGTTAATATGAGAATTAGAAAATTTTTAGTAGTCGTAGATGATACTACGGAATGCCTTAGAGCAGTTAACTACGCAAGCCAAAGAGCTGTGAGGGCCAATGGAAAATTAACACTTTTAAGAGTTGTGGATCCGTCAGATTTTCATCATTGGCTAGGTGTCGGAAAGTTAATGAAGAAAGAAGCTGAGGCTGAGGCTAATATGGTTTTAGAAAAATTATCATTATTAGTTAATCAAGAAACCGGCCTAATACCTGAAATAATAGTACGTCATGGTCAGGCTGACAATGAAATTATAAGTCTAATAAAGGAAGATAAAACTATATCTCTCCTTGTACTTGCAGCTGGCACTGAACTTAATAATCCCGGACCTTTAGTTTCAAGTTTTACAGGTACAAAATCTGGAAGCTTTCCGATACCAATTACTATAGTACCTGGACACCTATCTGAAAAAACTATACTCGAACTCTCTTGATATTTATCATAACAATGCATACTATAATATATACAGGCAAAGGAAATAAATAAAATGTTTATAGAAACAGTATCAACACCAAACCCAAATACTTTAAAATTTATACCAGGGTGTGATGTTTTACCAAATGAAACCCGTGATTATAGGAATATTGAAGATGCTAAAGAGTCACCTTTAGCAGAGCGATTATTAGAAATAAATGGAATATCAGGAGTTTTTCTTTCTGGTGATTTTATTGCCGTTACAAAAATTGATAAAGAATGGAATCAATTAAAACCAATCCTACTTGGTGAAATAATGGATCACTTTTTATCAAATGATCCAATAGTTATTGAGCAAAGCGAAAAAGCGAAAAATATAACAGAAGAATTTTTTGATAAAGTTGATTCTGGAATTGTAAAGACTATAAAAGAACTAATTGAAACTAGAGTTAGACCAGCTGTAGCTCAAGACGGTGGGGACATAACATTTCAAGGCTATAAAAACGGAACTGTGTATTTAAATATGCAAGGCGCTTGCGCAGGATGCCCAAGTTCTACAATGACTCTTAAGAATGGTATTGAAAATTTATTAAAGCATTATATACCTGAAATTAAAGAAGTTGAAGCTTTATAAAGTATTGAAACATGCTTACATTATCAATAGATGTGATGACCAAAGAGTCTTGCGTAGCTTTATGGAAGTCAGATAAATCAATTCAGAAACATCAAAAATTTATTAAAAAGATGTCGGATAATGGAAACAGTGAAATAATATTTGAGGCTATTGAAGAATTATTTTCTAAAAGTACTTATAAAATCAATGAAATAGATAGAGTTATTACAATTAATGGTCCGGGTAATTACACCAATATCAGAATAGGGCTCGCAGTTGCTAAAGGTTTTTCAATAGCGTTAGATATTCCTTACTTCGCAATATCATCACATGAATTAATTGCTAATCTAGCTATAAAAAAAAATATATCGAATGAGTTATTGGTATTAATTGATGCAAAAAATGACAGTTTTTATACTCAATATTTTAATATAAACCAAAATTCAAAAACAGAGATTATTCTTGAATCATTTGAATCTATAAAAAAACAAATAAAAAATAAACAAATAAATATTATAGAGAGAGATATAGCCTTCCTAACCTTATGTATAAGCAACAATTACTCACCTGCTCTTCTAGAAAGCAATGTTGAAATACCAGAGTTTTTATTAGCAGAAATTGGTTCAAAGTTAGAAATAAATAATACAAATGTAGATCCATTATATATAAGGCAACCAAACGCAAAAGTACCTGAAAATGTTAAGATATATAAAAATGAATAACAATTTTTATAATAAAAATATTGAAGAGTCTATAATAATCGGTGAAGCAAAGTATAAAGATTCAAAAAAAATATCAGAGATTCATGAGTCACGCTTTCCTAAACCATATGGAATAAACTATATCAAGTTACTCATTAAAAATGATATAAACCTCATCCTAGTAGCAAAAAAAGAAAAGAAAATTATTGCTTTTATGGTTATACAAAAAGTACTAGATGTATCTGAAATTATAACTATTGCAGTCGAAAAAAATTACGAAGGGTCAGGAATTTGTCACAAACTTATTTTAGATGCCATAGATAGATTAAAAAAATTGAATGTAAAATTCATAACCTTAGAGGTTTCAAATACTAACCTTAGAGCTTTAAATCTTTATAGTAAAAATAACTTTAAGAAAAAATCTTTAAGAAAAAATTACTACACGGATCAGTTCGGTGAAAAAACAGATGCCTATTTATATGAACGAAAACTATAGAAATAAGTAATTATTCTTGGTATATTAAAATAATTGATTAAATACTTATTACTAATTAAGTGTAATTTATGATGGGCGAAAAAAATACAATTGAATTTAGGTGTGCGCAGAACGGTATGCGCATGACTGAACAAAGAAAAATAATAGCAAAAGTACTGTCGTCATCAAAAGATCATCCAGACGTTGAAGAATTATACCAAAGATCTGCTAAAATAGATAAAAACATTTCATTGGCAACGGTATATAGGACAGTAAAATTATTTGAAGATGCTGGAATACTTGAAAAGCATGAATTTAAAGATGGGAGGTCACGTTATGAAAAAACGCCTGAAGGTCATCATGACCATCTAATTGATATAGATACCGGTGACGTTATTGAATTTCAAAGTGAAGAAATAGAAAAATTACAAAAAAAAATAGCTCAACAACTAGGATTTGATATTATTGATCATCGTCTTGAGATATATGCGATTAAAATAAAAAATAAAAAATATTAAATTTTATTTATTTTTAGAAACACAATAAAATGATCAATAGCATAAGAAGTGTATTTACCTCTTTATTAATATTAGTTGCAACTATGATCGTTTTACCTTTCCAGTATCTATTAAATTTATTAAAATTAGAGTATTCATCAAGATTTCCAATATTATATCATAAATTAATACTAAATTTATTAAATATTAAAATAAATACTAGAGGTCAACTCATGGATAGACCAGGATTAATTGTCTCTAATCATGGATCGTGGGTTGATATATTTTTGCTAGGATCATTAGGTGAACTATCATTTATAGCAAAAGTTGAAGTTTCAAAATGGCCATTCATATCACTCATGGCTAAACTACAAAAAACAATCTTTGTTAATAGGAAAAGACCAAATCAACTTAAATCCATTATTGGTGAAATAAATAAAAGATTACATAATGAAAAAATTGTATTATTTCCTGAAGGAACATCAAGCAATGGTAATCTTGTCTTACCATTTAAATCATCATTGTTTGGAATATATAATACAGGTAAAAATATTAAAAATTACAATACTATTCAACCAGTATCAATCGCCTATACAAAATTAAATGGGCTTCCAATGGATAGAGCTAGTAGGCCTATTATTGCTTGGTATGGAGATATGAACCTCACATCTCATCTTTGGGGTATCATTAAATCTGGACCCATTGATGTTGAAGTTACATTTCACGAACCAATTAATTTTTTAGAAACTGTGTCTCGAAAAGAAATTGCATTTAAGTGTGAGGCTAAAGTTCGATCTGGCATGATTGACTCTCTATATGAAAGAAACATAGCGCAAGAATGACGGATCGAACAAATATAAGTGCATTTATTATAAAATAGATATATATAATACAAATAAACAATAATAGAATATTCTAAATTATGAAAAAAATATACGCGAAAACATACGGCTGCCAGATGAATGTTTATGACACTGATCGTATGCTAGAAATACTCTCAAACGAAGGCTTTGAAGAAACAAAAAATCTTCAAGAATCCGATGCTGTATTATTAAATACTTGCCATATAAGAGAAAAAGCTGCTGAAAAATTATATTCAGACATAGGGCGTATCAAAAAAATATCAGATAAGACGTCAAAAAAGAAGAAGACTTTAATAGTTTCTGGTTGTGTTGCGCAAGCAGAAGGAAAAGAGATCACAAGGCGCTCACCGTTTGTAGACCTTGTAGTTGGACCTCAATCATATCATAAACTTCCTAATCTAATTCAATCTCTAAAAAGCAATAAAAGAATAGTAGATACAGACTTCCCAGTTGAAAGTAAATTTGATCATTTAATTAACCAAAAAAATAAAATAAGAAAATCTTCTGCTTTTTTAACTATACAAGAAGGATGTGACAAATTTTGTACATTCTGTGTTGTGCCTTATACAAGAGGATCCGAGTATTCAAGGCCCGTGAGTGATATAATAAATGAAGCTATTATATTAATTGATGATGGGGTTAAGGAAATTACATTGCTTGGACAAAATGTAAACGCTTACCATGGGATAGATGCATCTGGTAAAATATATAGCTTAGGTGAACTATTATTTAAACTAGCGAAGTTAAATGGTTTAAAGAGACTTAGGTATACTACTAACCATCCTAGGGATGTTGATGATATAATGATATCTGCCCACAAAGACATCGATATATTAATGCCTTATCTACATCTTCCAATACAATCTGGATCAAATAAAATATTAAAATCAATGAATCGTGGTCATACAAGTGCTGATTATTTAAAGATAATAGAAAAAGTAAGAAAAGCACGACCTGATATAGCAATATCGAGTGACTTTATCATTGGATTTCCTGGTGAAGAAGAAAAAGATTTTAAAGATACGTATAAATTGATTGATACCGTTCAATATTCACAAGCTTACTCTTTTGCATATTCAGAAAGACCTGGGACACCCGCTGCAACTATGGACAATCAATTGTCAAATGAAATAAAAATGGAAAGACTCCATGAAGTACAAGAACTCATAAAATCTCAACAACGATTATTCAATGGTAATATGGTTGGAAGAACTATGGAAGTATTAGCCGATAGACTTGGTAAAGATAAAAAACAAATTATTGGAAGATCGCCTTATTTACAATCCGTGCATTTTGATGGGCCAAAAGAAATTATTGGTAAAATTATAAATATAAAAATAATTTCATCAAATACTAATAGCCTGGCAGGAGAGGTAGTATAAATAAAGGAATTAAAAGGTAAACTAAATTATGAAATTATTAGACGATATAAATGTAACTGAAATATCAAATAATTGCATTGGTTTGACTTTTAATAACATTAAACACCTTGTTGATATATTTGGAAAAAATGATGAAATTCTAAATATAATCGAAAAAAAATTATCCGTCGAGGCAATACCTAAAGGAAATAAAATACAAATATTTGGCAATTCCAAGTCAGTTATAATTGCCAAATATACGCTATATGAATTATATAATCGTCAAAAGATTGGAATGAACATCAGTCTAAACGAGGTAAATGCCTCCATAAGACTTGCGAGAGAGAAAATGGGAAAAAATAATAAAGAAATATCATACAAATCTATTATCAAAACACAGAAAAAAACTATTCTACCTCGATCTATCAATCAAAATATTTACATTGAATCACTCTATAAAAAATCATTAACTTTTGGCATCGGTCCTGCTGGAACTGGAAAAACTTATCTCGCAGTTGCTGCCGCTGCATCATTCCTTGAAACCGGAACTGTCTCAAAAATTATTCTGTCGAGACCTGCAGTTGAAGCTGGAGAAAAACTTGGTTTTTTGCCTGGGGATATGAAAGAAAAAGTGGATCCCTATCTAAAGCCCCTTTATGACGCTTTATATGATTGCCTTCCTGATACCAAAGTTGAAAGAGGATTAGCTAACGGAACTATAGAAATAGCCCCCCTCGCATTTATGAGAGGAAGAACATTAGAGAACGCTTTTATAATACTCGATGAAGCGCAAAATTGTAATAGAATGCAAATGAAGATGTTTTTAACAAGATTAGGTGAGAATAGTAAAATGGCTATTACAGGAGACCCAAGCCAAATAGACTTGCCTAATAAGTTTGAATCAGGATTAAATCATGCCTTAAATCTAACATCAGATATATCGGAGATAAGTCAAATTAGTTTTACATCGAACGATGTTGTCCGACATCCTCTTGTATCCAAAATTATTAAGGCTTACGAAAATGAATAATAATGCGGAACTTACAGTAGATATAAAAATTGATGAAAATAAATGGAGAAAAATTAAAAATATTAAAGATTTCACAAAAAAAATTATTACAGATATCACGGAATCAGTTGACATCAAGAAATACCAAGAAATTAGTATCTATTATACAAACAATAAGACTATAGAGGAATTAAATACAAAATATAGAGGTATAAAAAAACCTACTAATGTATTATCTTTTCCAGCTGGATTACCTCTGTTAGGAGATATAGTATTGTCGTACGAATATATTGATACCGAATGTAAGCAACAAAATAAAACACTAGAAGCCCATGTCACACATATGATTTTACATGGCCTGCTTCATTTATTAGAGTACAATCATGCAACTGATGAAGATGCTGACACAATGGAAAATATAGAAATAAATATATTAAAAATATTAGGCTATGAAAATCCATATATCATTTATGATTAAATCATTATGGAAAGTTAAAATAATCTACAATGTTTAATCTTGCATCTAAAATATCAAATTTATCATTGAAAAATAAATACTTATTATCATGTTTTTGTGGCTCGATAACGTCATTAGCATTAGCGCCAGTAAATTTTTTATTCGTATTATTTGTAACATTTCCATTATTTATTTTAATAATTGATTCTCAAAAACCATTTAATAAGAAAAATTTATTTCAACTTTTTAAAATTGGTTGGTCATTTGGATTTGGCTACTCTCTCTTTGGCCTGTATTGGATTAACATTGCGTTTGTAAATGATATAAGTTCCTATTATATTTATCTACCAATTGCTATAATTATCGTGCCTTTAATAATTGGTCTATTCTATGGATTTATTCCTCTAATTGCATCATTGTTTTACCCAAATAATACTTATAGATTATGGTCTATATCTGTTTCATGGACATTTATCGAATACATTAAAGGTGATTTATTCAATTTTCCATGGAATCAAATTGGCCATACCTTAATTAATATCAATCCTATACTGCAAATTACCTCAATATTTGGAGAATTAAGTTTAACTTTATTGATTGTTTACATAGCCTCTTTTCCTGTTATTCTTTTTAAGAAAAATAAGAAAAAGTTATATTCATATTGCCTTCCAGTAGCTTTGTTAATAATAATTTATTTTTTTGGCTACCAATCTATAAAACTTAACAAAACATCCTATGAAAATATAGATCTACTATTAGTCCAGCCCAACATTGACCAAAAAATAAAGTGGCTTCCCTCATATAAAGAGCTGATAATTGAAAAGATATTTAATCTATCCGATACATTAAACGAGAAAGATAATGAATTTACTGAAAAATATATAATATGGCCAGAAACAGCACTACCCGTTCTAATTGATGAAGATGGGAAAGTAATGGATAAAATTATATCTTTGTTAAATAATAATACCTTTCTTTTAACCGGAGCCATTAGAAGAGAAAGGGATAATATAAATAAATTCTATAAATACTATAATAGCTTCTTTATAATTAATGAAAATAAACAAATTTTAGATAAATACGACAAGCGTATACTTGTTCCTTTTGGTGAATATATTCCCTTTTCAAATTTTGTAGATAAATTTACTAGATTTAGTATAAGTGGTCTTACTGGATCATTTTCTCATGGTACAAAAAAAACAATAAACACGTCTAAAAGTTTTAGCGTCTTGATATGTTATGAAATAATATTCTCTGGAAGATCTTACTCCAAAGAAGCAAGGCCTAATTGGATATTAAATATAACAAATGATGCCTGGTTCGGTAGAAGCTCTGGACCTTATCAACACCTAGAGATGGCAAAAGTTAGAGCGGTAGAAGAGGGATTACCTGTAATTAGAGTTGCAAATACCGGAATTAGTGCAATAATCGACCCAAAAGGAAGGGTTTTAAAAAAATTATCTTTAGAAGAAGCTGGTATTATAAAGTCGAAATTACCAAAAAAAATAGACCCAACATTTTATTCGCAGCATGGCAAGATTAGCATTACTTTAATTATGATGGTAATATCAATATTTATATATTATATGCATATCAGAAGAATTATTATAATTAGAAAAAAAAATAGAAAATTTTAGATTAATGAAAAACCAATATTTATTTACAAGTGAATCTGTTTCTGAAGGACACCCAGATAAAGTGTGTGATCAAATATCGGATGCTTTACTTGACGCTTATATAAAAGATAATCCTCAATCCAGAGTTGCAATCGAGACGCTAGTTACAACTGATCTAGTTGTTCTATCAGGAGAAACTAGCAATATAAATATATCTTCGAATGAGATCGAAAGCATTGTGCGCAACTGTATTAAAAAAATTGGTTACGAACAAGAGCATTTTGACTGGAAAACAGTTGAAATAATATCAAAAATACATTCACAATCAGCTGATATAGCACAAGGCGTAAATGAAACTGCTTACAAAGAAGAAGGAGCCGGAGACCAAGGAATTATGTTTGGGTTTGCGTGTGCAGAGACAGACACATTAATGCCTGCCCCTTTATATTATGCAAATAAAATACTTATGCAGATCGCCGAAGCCAGGCACAATGGAGAGATAACAGAACTTGGGCCAGACGCAAAGAGCCAAATAACCCTATTATATGAAAATGGGATGCCCGTCAAAGTAGGAAAAATTTTAGTGTCTAGCCAACATAAAGAAAGTATTGATACAAAACAAGTCCGCGAAATCATTAGGCCTTATATCGAGAGAGTAATCCCTAAAAATTGGATGTGTTCTGAAGATGATTTTTTAGTAAACCCAACAGGAAAGTTTGTAATAGGTGGGCCACATGGCGATACAGGACTAACAGGAAGAAAAATAATTGTAGATACTTATGGTGGGGCGGCTCCCCATGGAGGCGGGGCTTTTTCAGGAAAAGACCCAACTAAGGTGGATAGATCAGCGTCCTATGCAGCAAGATATGTTGCAAAAAATATCGTTCATGCAGGTTTATCTAAAAGATGTTTAATCCAGATTTCATATGCAATTGGTATTTCTAAACCTTTGTCATTATACGTTAAATTAGGAGATGATGCAAAAATCAGTGAAGACAAATTAATAAATGTAATTAATAAAATAATTGACCTTAGCCCGAAAGGAATTAGAAATCATCTTCAATTGAATAAACCTATATATAGTAAAACAAGTGCTTATGGGCATTTTGGAAGAACACCTGAAGAGGACGGCAGCTTCTCTTGGGAAAAGACAGATTTAATACAAGATATATTAAGTGAACTGACTTAAAATTTATATAAATTGCTAATCAAATGGAAGAAAATAAAAATACAAATAGATTGCATGGCAGGAAAAAACTATACAAACTAAGCGATGAAAAAAAGTCTTTACTAGATGATGTTCTTCCTAAATTTATTATAGATATTGATAACAATGGACATTTATCTAACTTTTCACAAGAACAAGATGTGTTTCTTGAGATTGGGTTCGGTTATGGTGAGCATACAGCATTTCAGGCTTATTCTAACCCAAATATTGGCATTATTGGTGCAGAGCCATTCCTCAATGGAATTACAAATCTTTTAAAAATAATCGTTAAAGAAAATATTAAAAATATTAAAATATACAACCATGATGCAATAACTCTAATTGAATCAATAAAATCTGAAACAATTTCAAGAATTTATATACTTTTCCCTGACCCTTGGCCTAAATCTAGACATAACAAAAGAAGAATTATTAATGAAAGTTCCATTAAAGAGTATTCAAGAATTTTAAAGAAAGATGGTAAAATAATAATTGCAACAGATTCAAAAGATTACCAACATTGGATATTACTGTATATGCAGAAAAGCAAATTATTTGAATGGTTAGTCCATGACGCCAATGACTGGAGAACCCGATTAATAAAGGGTCCTCTTACAAAATATGAAAATAAATCTATTAAATCGAATAACAAGCCTGTGTATTTAATGTTTAAAAAAAATATTATTTAAAATGACTTGTATTTCTTATAATAGAAATTTATAATAAGTTATTCCTAATTATAGTTTTGTATAAATTTTCGGGCTCCTTAAAAGCCCTTTTTTTGTATATAAAGCAAAAAAGGAGAAAAAAAATTAAAGAGAAAAATAAAAAAATAAGAATTAATAATGAAACAATGGAAGAGGAGAAAATTGCTTCTATAGTTGAACCTTTAATAGAAAACATGGGTTACCAACTTGTCAGAATTAAAATGATAGGTGGAGATCACAATATATTACAGATTATGGCCGAAAAAGAAGACGGTACTTTAGTAATATCAGATTGCTCTAAAATTAGTAGAGTACTTTCTCCTGTTATGGATATTGAAGACCTTATCTCAGATAAATATAGACTAGAGGTATCCTCACCTGGAATAGATAGACCTCTTGTAAGAATTATAGATTTTGAAAGAAATATTGGCTTAGAAGCAAAAATAGAGTTAAGAGAGATACTTGCGGACAGAAAAAATTTTCGTGGGCTAATCGAAGGAACTCAGGATAATGAAGTCTTGTTAAAAATGGAAATTGACGGCTATGATGAACGTCAAATTATTGGGATACCTTTTGAAAAAATAAGTTTAGCTAAATTAATTATGACTGATGATTTAATTTCTTTAGCAAATAATAATTAAATAATTGTAAGACATAGAATTGGAGATAAAATGGCACAAAGTGGCGTAAGCGCAAACCGTTTAGAATTGTTGCAAATAGCAGATGCTGTTGCACGTGATAAGTCTATAGATAAATCAATTGTTATAGAGGCGATGGAAGACGCAATACAAAAGGCTGCTAAATCACGTTACGGTGCTGAAAATGAGATTCGTGCTGAAATTGATCCAAAAACAGGTCAAACAAATCTTGCCAGGCTCCTTGAAGTAGTTGAAACAGTTGAAAATGATTCTACAGAAATTAGCCTTGAGTATGCTAAATTAAAAAATTTGGACGCAGAAATAGGAGATTATATTTCAGAAGAGCTTCCACCAATTGAATTTGGAAGGATAGCCGCACAAAATGCAAAACAAGTGATATTTCAAAAAGTACGCGATGCTGAAAGAGATCGTCAATTTGAAGAATTTAAAAATAGAGTTGGAGAGATAATATCCGGTATTGTAAAAAGAGTTGAGTACGGAAATATTATTGTTGATCTTGGAAAAACAGAAGCCATAGTGCGTAGAGATGAACTACTACCTCGTGAGGTCTTTAGAAATGGGGATAGAGTTTTAGCTTATATCCATGAAGTTAAAAGGGAACAAAGAGGGCCTCAAATATTTCTTTCTAGAACACACAATCAGTTTATGACAAAATTATTTACCCAAGAAGTTCCTGAAATTTATGATGGAATTGTTGAAATAGTTGGAGTATCGAGAGATTCTGGAAGTAGGGCTAAAATAGCCGTTAGATCAAACGATACAAGTATAGACCCGGTTGGCGCTTGTGTTGGAATGAGAGGAAGTCGCGTGCAAGCTGTTGTCAATGAATTACAGGGTGAAAAAATTGACATCATTAAATGGAACCCGGATATAGCAACATTCATTATAAATTCATTAGCCCCAGCAGAAGTATCAAAAGTAGTTCTAGACGAAGAAATAGAAAGAATTGAAGTTGTGGTTCCCGACGAACATCTCTCTTTAGCAATTGGTAGAAAGGGTCAGAATGTTAGATTAGCTTGCCAATTAACTGGCTGGGATATTGATATACTGACTGAAGCTACTGAATCAGAAAGAAGGCAAAGCGAGTTTGTCGAACGGAGTAATATATTTATTGAGGCACTTGATGTAGATGAAGTAATAGCACAACTATTAGTTTCAGAAGGGTTTACATCAATTGAAGATTTAACTTACGTTGAAATTAAAGAGATAATTGATATAGACGGATTTGACGAAGATACTGCAATCGAAATACAGCAAAGAGCCAGGACCTATCTTGATGAAAGAACTATCACACAAGATAAAAAAAGAATTAAAATAGGTGTTTCGGATGACCTGCTTTCCATAGATGGACTAACAACAGACATGTTAGTTAAGCTAGGAGAAAATGGTATAAAATCATTAGATGATTTTGCCGGTTCTATAACTGATGACCTAACTGGTTGGGTTGAAAAAAATGAAGACGGCAACAAGAAGTATCCTGGAATATTTAGCAGTTTTAGCATCAATGCGCAGCAAGCAGAAAAAATGATCATGGATGCAAGAGTTAAAGCAGGCTGGATAACCGAAGAAGACCTAAATAAAAATGAAAAAGTTAATATAATAATTGACGACGAAAAAGAAAAAGCAATTGTAAAAGCTACCAAACTAAAAAATGCAAGGATACTGAAATAAAAAATATGGAACATCGAACCTGCATAGCAACAAAGGAAACGTTACCAACAGATGCGATGTTGCGTTTAGTTGTTACGTCAAATGATAGAATCATACCCGATTTAAAAAAAAAGTTACCTGGAAACGAACTGTGGATTAAATCAAATAAAAATATTATACAGTTAGCTATTAAAGAAAATATTTTTAACAATGAATTAAATATAAAGACTATTGAGATAAGTGATTTGGCTTCAAAAATAGAAAATTTATACAAGAAAGAAATTTCAAATAATATTAACATTGCAATAAAAGCGGGCGATGTAGTATTGGGGTATACAAAAGTTTTAGATTGCATAAAAAATAAGCTAACAAGGATACTTTTTACAGCTAGCGATGCTGGAATTGATGGGAAAAAAAAATTAGAGTCAGCGTGTGGTAAAGATATTTTTATGTTCAATATATTCGATACTGATGAAATAAGTAAAATTATTGGAAAAGAAAATACTGTGCATTTATGTGTTAAAACAGGTAATATGGCAAATATAATAATTAACTCTATCGCCCAATATAACAACTATATAAGATAAAAAAATATGACAGATATAAAAGACACAACAGAAAAAAAACTTTCACTAACAGGTAAGAAAACTCTTAGTCTAAAAGGGGCAATAAGCCCAAATCAGGTTAAATCAAGCTTTTCTCAAGGCAGGTCAAATTCTGTAATTGTAGAGACAAAGAGAAAAAGAATTATTAGGCCTACAGATGCCATTAGTGATGCAGATAATGTTTTTAATAAAGAAAAAGCTATAAGTAAAGAACCTTTAGATGCTGGGCTAAATAACAGTACTCTTACAACAAGCGAACAGGACGCGCGTACGCAGGCTTTAATTGAATCTAAAAATAAAGAAACAGAAATATCTAAAAATAAAGAAAAAAAGCTCAATGAGAGCCCTGAACAATTTTTACGTGAAGATTTAGAAGTAAACAGCAAAAAAAATCAAGGCGATGATGACAAAGATAACGTTAATATACCTAAAAAGGAAGCCGCTGATACTGAGGCAGAAAATTCACGAAAGAACAAAAGATCTCCTGTAAGTGAAGAATCAATAGATGATGATCAGGAAGGGAGAAAAAAGACAAATTTAAAACAAACTAAAACACTTGGCCAAGACGAACGAAGGAAAACAAAACTAACTGTTACCAAAGCTCTAGATGATACTCCTCGACATCGCTCATTAGCGTCCATAAGGAGACGCCGTGAACGTGAAAAAAGGCAATCTCTTGGTTTTGATATTCAACAAAAAATTAGTAGAGAAGTTATTCTTCCAGAAGCAATAACAATACAAGAACTTGCAAATAGAATGGCCGAAAGATCGGTTGATGTAATAAAGCTTCTAATGAAACAAGGCCAGATGTCTAAAATCACCGATACAATAGATGCAGATACTGCTCAATTAATAGCGGAAGAGATGGGACACATAGTTAAAAGGGTTTCTGATGCAGATGTAGAAGAGGGATTACATGGTAACGATGATTTATCAGAAAATCTAGAATCCCGAGCACCTGTTGTGACAATAATGGGACACGTAGATCATGGTAAAACATCTTTGTTAGATGCCCTACGAAAAACAAATGTTGTTACTGGAGAAGCCGGAGGCATAACCCAACATATAGGCGCCTATCAATTAACCACAAATTCAAACAACATAATTACATTTCTTGATACACCTGGGCATGCTGCATTTACATCTATGAGGGCTAGAGGAGCAAAAGCAACTGATATTGTAGTCTTAGTTGTAGCAGCCGATGACGGTGTTATGCCTCAAACAATTGAAGCAATTAACCATTCTAAAGAAGCTGGTGTTCCAATTATTGTAGCAATAAATAAAATTGACGTAGAAGGTGCTGATCCAAATAGAGTAAGAAATGAACTGTTACAGCACGGTATTATTGTTGAATCAATGAGTGGAGATATCTTAGAAGTGGAGGTTTCAGCTTTAAAAAAACAAAATTTAGATAAGCTGCTAGATGCAATATCATTGCAATCTGAATTGTTAGAATTAACTGCAAATCCAAATAGAGCAGCTGATGGTATAGTTATTGAATCAACCTTAGATCGTGGAAGAGGTCCAGTTGCGACTGTTCTGGTGCAAAGAGGAAAACTAAATATTGGCGATATTGTTGTTTTAGGTTCGCAATGGGGCAAAGTAAGAGCCTTAACAAACGATCAAGGAGAAAGCATAAAAGAAGCCATTCCATCTATGCCTGTAGAAGTATTGGGAATAAACGGAATACCAGAGGCAGGAGATCAATTCGCTGTGATAGCAAGTGAATCAAGAGCAAGAGAGATCACAGAATATAGAAAAAGAAAATTAAAGGATAACTATGCTAGCGGAGTAGGAAAACGAACAACACTTGAATATATGATGGGTCAACTTAAAGAAAAAGAGCTTAAAGAATTGCCTGTACTGCTTAAGGGTGATGCACAAGGATCTGTTGAAGATATCTCAACCGCTATAAACAATCTTTCCACAGAAGAAGTTGCTGTAAGATTAATACACGGAGGGGTTGGTGGGGTAACTGAATCAGATATTTCACTTGCGCTAGCATCAAATGCACTGATTATAGCATTTAATGTAAGACCAAATGTGCAAGCAAAAGCTCTTGCCGACAAAGATAGCATTGAAATAAGACAGTACTCTATAATATATAATCTTATTGATGATATCAAATCAGCTCTATCTGGAATGCTTGACCCAACAATCAAAGAAACTATTGTGGGTAATGCAAAGGTATTAGAGGTATTTTATATTTCTAAAGTTGGTAAAATTGCAGGATGCACGGTGACAGATGGTATAGTTAAAAATAAAGAAAATCTTCGACTTATTAGAGATAGTGTAGTTATTCATGAAGGAAAATTATCAACTCTAAAAAGATTTACAGAGGAAGTTAAAGAAGTTCGAGTTGGCCAAGAATGTGGCATCGCGTTTAAAAATCATCAGGATATAAAACAAGGCGATATCATAGAGTGTTATGAACTTGAAACCATTGAACGAACACTGTAATTGATAATTTAGCTCTTAGCAAAAATATGTTAGATTCAAAAAAACAACCTAAAAATAAATCATCACAACGCCAATTAAGAGTTGGGGAACTGATTAGACACGCTTTATCTGAAATGATGATAAAAAATGAAATATACGATCAGGATTTAATGGATGCAACAATCACAATCACTGAAGTTGAAGTAACTCCTGATTTAAAAAAAGCTATTGCTTACATTATGCCACTTGGCGGCTTAAAAATAGAAAAAACCATAACTGCACTAAACAAGAATGTTAAATTTATAAGGGGTCGTGTTGCAACAATGGTATCCTTAAAGCATATACCTGGCATATATTTTAAAGAAGATACTTCTTTTGCCTACTCCAGCCATATCAATGATTTATTAAAATCTTCATCACAAAAAGATTTGTAAGCACAGCCATAGTATGGATAAAGTATACAAAAAAAACCAATTACACGGCTGGGTTGTAGTGGACAAGCCTCTTGGCCTAACCTCTACTGACATTGTTAGGATTATTAAAAGAAAATTTAATGTAAAAAAAGTTGGGCACGGAGGTACATTGGATCCGATGGCAACTGGTATTTTGCCAATTGCTATTGGCGAAGCAACAAAAACTGTTTCATACCTTATGGATTCAAAAAAAACCTATACCTTTACTGTAAAGTGGGGAGAAGAAACTGATACAGATGATTCAACGGGTAACATTATAAATAAAAAAAACCTTTATCCAAATCTCATTGATATAAAAAATATTTTACCTAAATTTATTGGAGAGATTGATCAACTCCCTCCAAACTATTCAGCAAAAAAAATTAATGGAAAAAGAGCTTATAAAATTTCGAGAGACGGTGAAATTCCTCTGTTATCAAAAAATAAGGTAAAAATTGAAACTATAAAAATATTAGAAAAAATATCAGAAAAAGAAATGTCTTTTGAAGTTACCTGTGGTAAGGGTACATATGTAAGGTCATTGGCTCGTGATTTTGGAAGATGTTTAGGGACATACGGTCACATAACTAAACTTGAAAGAACTGCTTACGGTCCTTTTTTTAATAAAATTATTGTATCTATTGATAGACTTATTGAAATAAACCATGGTATAGATAATTTATATTTGTTTATACAACCTATTGAGACTGTGCTGGACGACATCCTGGCAGTTAACGTAAGTAAACAAGAAGCAAATAAACTTAAGACAGGATTATCTATCCCTCTTAGCCCTGAATATATAGGAAATAATAGGGATGCATATGCAATATTTGAAAAAAAATTAATTGCATTATGTAAAATTAATGAAAATGTTTTAAGACCAATTCGTGTTCTAAATATAGAAGATCAAAAAATAGGAGAATAAAGATGTCGATTACAAGTGAAAGAAAACAAGAACTAATAAAAGAATATGCTATTAATCCAAATGATACTGGATCATCCCATGTACAGATAGCAGTACTAACAGAAAGAATAAAAAATCTTACAGAACATTTCAAAACCCACAAAAAAGACAACCATTCTAGGAGAGGGTTATTAAAAATGGTTAGCCAAAGAAGAAAACATCTTGATTATATAAAATTAAACAATGAAGAACGTTATCAAACTATAATCAAAGAATTAGGAATACGCCGTTAATATTAAAATAAACCATAGATGTAGAAATATAGTTTTTACATAACGAAAGAGATATAATGTTTAAGACACATAGTGAAGAAATTATTTGGGGAAATCGCACTTTAAAAATTGAGACTGGCAAAGTAGCTAGACAGGCTGATGGGTCTGTGATCGTAACTTATGGAGAAACAACTGTTTTGGCAACTGTTTGCGCAGAACAAAAACCAAAACCTGGCTTAGATTTCTTCCCTTTAACAGTAAACTATCAAGAAAAAGCTTACGCTGCAGGTAGAATACCAGGCGGATATTTCAAACGTGAAGGTCGTCCAACGGAAAAAGAAACGTTAGTGTCAAGATTAATTGACAGGCCAATCAGACCTCTTTTTGTTAAAGAATTTAAAAATGAAACACAAGTTATAGCAACAGTACTGTCACATGATACAGAAAATGATCCTGATATAATTTCTATTATTGCATGTTCGGCGGCTTTAACAATATCTGGAATCCCATTTAAAGGACCGGTTGGTGCAGCAAGAATAGGATATATAAACAATGAATACGTCCTTAACCCTAAAACTGAAGAACTCTTGGATTCATCTCTCGACTTAGTTGTTGCTGGAACAAAAAATGCTGTACTCATGATTGAGTCAGAAGCAAAAGAATTATCAGAAGATATTATGCTTGGTGGTGTGATGTTCGCACACAGTAATATGCAGCCTGTAATTGACATGATAATAAAACTAGCTCAAAAATCTGCTAAAGACATGAGAGAAATAGAAATCTCTGATCACTCAGAATTAGATGCAAAAATAGAAAAAATAATTAAAACAGACGTTACAAAGGCATATAAAATTGCCGACAAGAAAGAAAGACAATCAACCCTATCTGGCATTAAAGACAAAGTAATTGCTGAACTTAATCCCAATGAAGAAATTAATTATGATCAGAATGATATTTTAAGTTGTTTTAAAACTGTAGAAAAAAGTATAGTACGACAATCTATACTAAAAACATCAAAAAGAATTGATGGAAGAGGTCTTGAAGATATTAGACCTATAGTATCTGAAATTGCAGTTCTTCCTAGAACTCATGGCTCTGCATTATTTACACGTGGAGAAACCCAAGCAATTGCCGTTGCAACTCTTGGAACAGGACAAGATGAACAATATGTTGATTCATTAAATGGAACTTACAAACAATCTTTCATGTTACATTATAATTTCCCTCCATATTCTGTTGGTGAAGTTGGAAGAACAGGATTCACAAGTAGAAGAGAAGTTGGTCATGGGAAATTAGCCTGGAGAGCAATTCATCCCGTGCTACCTAACAAAGAAGATTTTCCATACACTATAAGAGTTGTTTCAGAAATCACTGAGTCAAACGGTTCATCATCAATGGCAACAGTTTGTGGAACATCACTCGCATTAATGGATGCTGGTGTGCCGATAAAAAGTCCAGTTGCTGGAATTGCAATGGGTTTAATACTTGAAGGAAAAGACTTTGCAGTTCTATCTGATATTCTTGGAGACGAGGATCATCTTGGTGATATGGACTTTAAAGTTGCAGGTACTTCTGAAGGCGTAACAACTCTACAAATGGATATTAAGATATCTGGAATAACAGAAGATATTATGAAAATAGCCTTAGCTCAAGCAAAAAAAGGTAGAACACACATCTTAGGAGAAATGGCTAAAGTAATAACAGAATCTAGAAATGATGTAGGGGAATTTGCACCAAGAATAGTTACTGTAAATATTCCAGTAGATAAAATCCGCGATATCATTGGAGCTGGTGGAAAAATTATCAAACAAATGGTTGAAGAAAGTGGTGCTCAAATTAGTGTTGAAGATAACGGAGTTGTTACCGTAGCTTCAGCGAACAAAGCATCAATTGAGCTTGCTCTGGAAAAAATACATATGATTGTTGCGGAACCAGAAGTTGGAGAGATATATGAAGGTAATGTTGTAAAAGTAGTAGATTTTGGTGCTTTTGTTAACTTCTTTGGACCAAAAGATGGATTAGTTCACATTTCACAATTAAACGATGGTCGCCCTGAAACTGTTTCAGAAGTGGTTAACGAAGGTGATAAAGTATTTGTAAAACTTATGGGCTTCGATGACAGAGGCAAAGTAAGACTTACAATGAAACACATTGATCAAGAAACTGGAAAACAGGTAGAAGGCACAAATAATAATGCTGACGAAGAGCCTCCAAAAAGAAAAAGACCTGCTCGACCATCTTCCCGAGAAAGAAATAAATAATTTTCTTATAGATTTAACTTATTCTTATTTTTCTTTTGAGGTATCAGTGAAGATAGATTCGTCCTGAAGCATTTCTGGTTTAGGAGTTGCAATAATATTGTATCCAGCATCAACGTAATGTATTTCACCGGTAACGCCCGATGAAAGATCTGATAATAAATATATGGACGAACCGCCTAATTCATTAAGCGTTACAGTTCTTCTTAATGGCGAATGTCTTTTTTGAAAATTAAATATTGCCCTTGCGTCTGTTATTCCACCACCTGCTAAAGTTCTCATAGGACCAGCAGATATAGCATTCACACGAATATTTAATGGCCCAAAATCTGATGCAAGATATCTAACTGACGACTCTAATGCGGCCTTAGAAATTCCCATAACATTATAGTTTGGCATAACTTTATTAGACCCAGAAAACGTGAGCGTTAACAATGAGCCGCCGTCAACCATTAGTCTTTTTGACTGCTTTGCGACTTCCGTAAATGAAAAACATGAAATAACCATTGTTTTAATAAAATTATCTCTAGTGGTATCTGCATAATATCCTTTTAATTGGCTTTTATCTGAATATGCAATAGCATGAACAACAAAGTCTATACTACCCCACTCTTGAGAAATTATATCAAATACATTCTCTACATCGCCAACATTCTCTACATCACAAGGTATTAGAAGAGAAGCGCCAACAGAGCTTGCAAGAGGTTCTATCCTCTTCTTCAAAGTTTCTGACTGATATGTAAAGGCCAGCTCTGCACCTGCCGCATGAAGTGATCTTGCAACCCCCCATGCAATGGAATGGTCATTTGCTACACCCATTATTAATCCTCTTTTACCTCTCATTAGAGATAAATCGATTGTATTTTCTATTTCTTGATTCATTATCAATCCAATTTTTTGAATACTAAGGCAGCATTTGTCCCACCAAACCCAAAAGTATTTGACATAACATGCCTTAAATCAACATCATCATGTCTCTTAAGAGCAATGGGGACACCGTCAAATACCGGATCTAATTCGCTAATATGAGCTGATTCACATATAAAATTATTATTCATCATCAGCAATGAATAAATTGCTTCTTGAGCACCAGCTGCACCCAATGAATGCCCTGTTAAGGATTTTGTTGCTGATACTATTGGTAATTTATCTTTAAAAACTTGCTTTATTGCTTCTATTTCTATCACGTCACCCTGTGGAGTTGATGTTGCGTGCGGATTAATATAGTCAATGGGCTCATGTACATTATTTAACGCCTGTTTCATTGCTCTTTGAGCACCTTCTCCAGATAGCAATACCATATCATTTCCGTCTGATGTTGACCCATATCCTACAATTTCTGCATATATATTGGCACCTCTATTCATTGCATGTTCGTACTCTTCCAATACTAATATACCTGCTCCACCAGCTATTACAAAACCATCTCTGTTTACATCATACGCTCGACTAGCTACATCAGGAGTATCATTATAATTAGATGACATAGCCCCCATTGCATCAAATAAAACTGATAAACTCCAATCTAACTCCTCTCCACCACCTGCTATCATTACATCCTGCTTCCCCCATTGAATGAGTTCATAAGCATTTCCAATACAATTATTAGATGTAGCGCAAGCAGAAGATATAGAATAATTCACACCTTTTATGCCAAAATATGTCGATAGAGTTGCAGAGGCCATTGAACACATGGCTTTAGGTACAGCAAACGGACCAACATACTTTGCCCCTTTTTCTCTTGTAGCATCAGCTGCTTGTACTATAGCTCTTGTGGAAGGTCCTCCCGTACCGACTATTAAACCAGTATTAATATTACTAATATCTTCAGGCAACAAACCAGAATCTGCAATCGCCTGCTCAGTTGCTATATAAGCCCACCCCGATCCATCCGCTAAAAATCTTTGTTTTCTTCTGTCAATAACATCAGCAGGATTTAATTTCGGCAATCCATGTACTTGTGAACGAAATCCAAGCTCCTTATAACCATCGGCTGAAACAATCCCTGATTTACAATTATACAAAGAGGACAAGACTTCTTCCTTATTGTTTCCAATACTTGAAACTATTCCCATTCCAGTTATAACTACACGTCTCATTTAAAAATTCCAATCTTGCTAGAGATTATTTGTTAACTATTATTACTCTCTTCAAATAGTCCTACTTTAAGATTTTCAGCTGTATATATCTTTTCGCCATCAGCAAATAACTCACCGTCAGCAATTCCAAGTGTTAGTTTACGTGCAATAATTTTTTTTATATTAATGACATAAGTTAATTTTTTTACTGTTGGCAATACCATACCTGTAAATTTTACTTCACCAACACCTAATGCCCTTCCTTTTCCAGGCCTTCCCATCCAGCCAAGATAAAATCCAACCAATTGCCACAATGCGTCCAACCCTAAACAACCGGGCATAACAGGATCTCCTTGAAAATGACATAAAAAAAACCAAGACTCTGGATCTATAGTAAATTCGGCTACAATCTGTCCTTTTGAATATGATCCTTTTATCTCGTCAACATTGGTTATCTTATCAAACATTAACATAGGTGGCATAGGTAGCTGTGCATTACCGGATCCAAATAATTCACCCCTAGCACAAGATAGTAAATCTTCATATTCGAATGTTGTTTTTTTTATTTTCATCTTTTATTCATACATTTTATAGCTATTTTATCTATATTACTCTAATATAAATTATAATGTTTGGATATATATTATTTATAACTTTTATACAATAAATAGATAATGAAAAAAAATACGAAAATACAAAATTATAATTTTGATAAAATATGTATAATGGGAATGTTACGTCGTGCAGATATAATTCCAACAAAACAAAGAGTTTCTTTGGCTGGTCTAATGTTCGGTAAAGGGAAAAGACACTTTACTGCAGAAAAGATACATGAAGAAGCTATCAGTTCAAATCTTCATATTTCATTAGGAACGATATATAATACAATAAACCACTTTAATGAATATGGCCTACTCAAGGAAGTTCGTATCAGTAATTCAAAAACATATTTTGATACCAATACTACTGATCATCATCATTTTATTTATAAAGATACTATTTCAGACATTGATAATAAAGAATTAAAATTAATAAATATTCCTAAAATTCCAGAAGGTAAAAAAATCAAATCAATCAATATTACTATTGATCTTGTAGATGATAATTAATCTCGCTCAATATTAATAACTTCATCAAGATAAACCCCGTATAGCTGGTTTTGTTTTATCCAACCTTCACTTTTACCTATATAAATATTGCACCAAGATCCTGTACATTGACTAATATTAACTATAACACCCGGTTCTAAAAATTTAATTACTTTTGATGTAGTTAGAGGTTCTTTAAATAAATTTCTATAATCCTGCGGTTGGCTTTTAACATCCCAAGGTGCAATCATGGCAGTACGATTATTAGATAACAGTGTATTGGATATCCAACCTTCTTCGCCCGTAAAATCTCTAATCTTACTCCAACCAATCTTTGTCTGCCCAATAATTTCAACTGGTAATTTATATTTATTATAAGTCCATAATATCTGATGGTCTAATGACGGTCCTTGCCTAAGATTTGCTTTATTTTTTTTAAGACTCTTAAATACTATACCAGTATTATCTGAATATATTTTTACATTAGTTGATTGTATGGATCTATTTTCATTTAATTTTTTTAATGCGTCTGGAAAAATAATAACCACTACAGATAATAAAAATATAAAAATTAATAATGAAATTAGATATGCTTTGTAATGTAATAATACTCTCATAATAAAATCTTTATTTCCTTTTATATCTTATCTCTTCAAATCTCATATTTAGTAAATCAACTAACAATAATTTTCCGATTAATGTGTTGCCTATACCAACAATTAATTTAATTGCTTCTGTTGCCATTAACGTACCGATTAGTCCAGTTGTAACACCTAAAACACCCTCTTCTTTGCATCCAATTTCATCAGATTTTATATTTTCTTCAGAATATAAATCTCTCAATCTAGGATTTAGAATAGATTCTTCATTTTCTTCATAAGGGGTAAACGTACTTACTTGCCCTTCATATGAACGTACAGCACCCATTATATATGGCTTATTAAGACGGTCGCATGAATCAGAAACTATAAAACGTGTTTTAAAATTATCACTTGCATCTATTACTATGTCATAATTAAGAATTATTTTATCACAATTATCTAGTTTAATTTTATAATCATAAATATCTGTATTTATCTCTGGATTTAAATAATTAATATACTTTCTAGCGCTTAATGCCTTATTACTACCAATCGTTTTAACGCTATGAATAAACTGCCTTTGTAAATTCGATAGTTCCACTTTATCGTAATCTATTATACCGATTGTTCCTATTCCAACTGATGCAAGATATGTCAAAACAGGAGACCCAAGGCCGCCCGCTCCTATTACCAGTATCCTTGATAACTTTAATTTTCTTTGCCCTGTTCCTCCAATATTATTAATCAAGATCTGCCTAGAGTATCTTTCTAATTCTGATGCAGAAAAAATCATAATAATAACCTATATAATTTTGATGTTATTTATTGCCAGTGGATCCAAAGCCTTTTTCATTCCTTAGAGTTGAATCTAACGATTCTAACAAAGTAAAACTAGCTCTTATAACTGGAGAAATCACTAATTGCGCAATCCTTTCACCATGCTTTAATTCATAATTATTTGCACTATGATTAATTAATATTACCATTATTTCGCCCCTATAATCACTATCGATTGTGCCCGGAGAATTTAAAACTGTGACCCCATTTTTATAAGCAATACCAGACCTTGGTCTTATTTGACCTTCAAAACCTTTTGGTATGGCAACGGCAATACCTGTTTTTACTTTTTCCCATTTTCCTGGCAATATATTCAGACTATTTATCGTTGTATTTATATTAGCCCGCAAGTCAATGCCAGCAGCTCCTTCTGTTTGATACTCTGGTAAAATAAAATCTGAGTCAGTCTCTATTAATTTAATTTTAATATCTATATTATCTCTTGAGACCATTATGAAATTTCTTTTATAATTCTTTTAACTAATTTTTGTGCTACTTCCACCTTAGACATTTCATTCCATTCCTCTAGATCATCTTTGGAAATAAAGCATATGCTATTTCTATCACTGCCAAATACATTATTTTTTGCAGAAACATCATTTGCTAAAATCCAATCTGCTCCTTTTGAGTTAAACTTAATTTTTGCTTCTTTTATAAGATCTTTAGTCTCTGCAGCAAAACCAATAACAATTTTTGGTCTTTGCTCTATATTTTTAGTGATAGTCTCTAAAATATTTGGATTTTCCTCTAATTCCAACAAATTTTTTCCAGTACCATTCTTCTTCATTTTATCTGGAGAATAATTAGTAACCTTCCAGTCTGCAACAGCAGCAGCAAAAATTGCTATATCTGTTGGCATATATTTTTTTACCATATTAAGCATTTCATGAGCCGTTTCAACGTATAATACGTTAACATCTTTTGGTTTCTTTAATATGGTTGGGCCTGATATCAATGTAGTCTTAACACCAGCTTTTGCTAAAGCCTCAGCAATTGCATAACCTTGTTTCCCTGAAGACCTGTTTGCAATATATCTAACTGGATCTATGGGCTCGTGCGTTGGTCCAGCTGTCACAATTGCACTAAATTTAGATAACGCTTTTTCTGAAGAATAAAAAACTTTCAAATAATTTAATAAATCTATTGGTTCTAACATTCTACCAAAACCATACTCTCCACATGCCATTTCACCCTCATCTGGACCAAGTACTTCAACTTCATAATCTCTTAATTTATTGATATTTATCTTTGTTGCAGGATGTTCCCACATCTTAACATTCATTGATGGTAAAATTATAATTGGTTTATTGGCTGCTAATAATGTCGTTGATGCCAAATCATTTGCTTGACCATTTGCCATTTTTGCAATTAAATCTGCCGTTGCTGGTGCAACAATAATAATATCAGATTTACGTGATAATTCTATGTGGCTCATCTCCAATTCACCAGTCATATCAAATAAATCTGTCCTTACTCTGTTTCCAGATAATTGTGATAACGATATGCTTGTTACAAAATTCTCACCAGCGTGTGTTAATATAACATTTACATTAGCTCTTTCTTCTTTCAATAAACGTACAATATCTATCGCCTTAAATGCAGCAATTCCTCCACCAATTATTAAAAGCACGTTTTTATTTTTTAATTCACTCATGCATTTTCATCTCAGAGTTCACGTTAAAATTGTTAAAACTATTAATGCGGCTATTATCAATATTATATATTTATATCTTTTAAAATCTCTTTTATTTTTATTTTCAGCAGTTTTATCTAAAATAGAAATAATATCAGTTGTTGTTTTTTCAGCTTTATCAATAATGTTAGGTATCTGAGATATCATATTACCTAATCCAGAAACACTATTCATAGTGTCTTTAAATTTTTCTGCTGGTGACAATGTATTTGACATCCAATCAGATACTATTGGCTTTGATATATCCCACATATTTAAATTTGGATCCAAACTTCTTGCTACACCTTCTGTAACAACCATAGTTTTTTGTAGCAGTAAGAGTTCAGGTCTTGTCTTCATATCAAATTGTTCAGTTACGTCAAATAATTGAGCCAATACTCTTGCCATAGATATTTCGCTGGCATTACGACCTGTCAACGGCTCACCAATAGATCTAAGAGCTTGACTAAATTCATCAATTCTACTTTTATCTGAAACATAACCTGCCTCGAAATGAACCTCTGCTGTTCTTTTGTAATCTCTATTTATTAATCCCCATAATATTTCAGCTAAAAAATTTTGCTCTTTATGACCCAGCCTTCCCATGATACCAAAATCAACCATAACTAATTTACCGTCATTATTTATAAACAAATTACCTGGGTGCATGTCTGCATGAAAAAAGCCATGCCTTAAGGCTTGCGTTAAAAAAGATTGAATAATAATTCTTGCAATACTACTTAAGTCATATCCTTTGTCTATTAATGCTTGCTTGTTTCCAACAGAAACACCATCAATCCATTCTGTTGTTAGTACCTTTTTAGAAGTCTTATCCCAAAAAATACTTGGTAAAATAAATTCATCTGAATCAATTAAATTATCAGTCATTTCTGATATTGCTGCAGCCTCTAACCTTAAATCCATTTCCAAATCTACAGACCTTTCAAGTGTTTCTATAGATTCTGCAAACTTTAATCTTTTTAGGGAAGGGTTAAATTTTTCTAATAGCCCTGAAATAAAATAAAAAACTTGAAAATCCCTGTTAAATTTATCCTCGATACCAGGTCTAAGAACTTTAACAGCCACGTCTATCTCTATTTCATCGCGCCGTATCTTAGCCTTGTGTACTTGAGCTATTGAAGCAGCTGCTACCACGTTATCGAATTCTATAAATAAATCTTTTACTGGTAATCCAAATTCATCGGATATTATCTTTTCAGCCTCTTCTCTTGGGAATGCCGGTACCTCATCTTGTAAAATTGATAATTCCTCTGCAGAATTTAATCCTATTATATCAGGTCTTGTTGCTAAAAACTGACCTAGTTTAATATAACTAGGACCTAATTTAGTAAGAGTTGATGAAAAAGATTTGCTTGAGGCATCTTTATTTTTCTTCTTATTAAAGAATAATGAAAATAAAAATGCCCCCCGACCTTTTGGTATAAATACTTCGGGAATATCGCTTCCTATAAAAGTTATTATTACCTTAGTAGAGTTAGCAAGTTGAGTAAAAAAATTCATAACTTAAAACCTTAATTAAAGTCGCCATGCAGAGTGAAGTGTTGCGATTCCGCCAGATAGATTTCTCCATTTAACATTATCAAAACCAGCCCCTTCAATCATTTCGCAAAAAGTTTTTTGATTTGGAAAACGTCTTATGCTTTCAACTAGATATTGATAAGACTCTAAATCACCTGCAATTATTCGACCAAGCTCTGGTATAACATTAAAAGAATAGTAATCATATATCTTATCTAGCAAAGGTACAGATACATCGGAAAATTCTAAGCAAATAAATCTTCCACCATACTTTAAAACCCTAAATACTTCACTTAATGCGTTCTCTATTGTAACAACATTTCTAATTCCAAAAGCAATTGTTACCAAATCAATGCTATTCGATTTAATTGGCAGCTTTTCAGCATTACCTACAGAAAAACTAATCCTGTCTAAAAACTTTTGCCTTTCAGACCTCGCTACTGCAAAGTTAATCATTTCTGGATTAAGATCAACAATATGACTGGAAAAATTATCAGAAAATCTATTCAGCAAACGATATGCGATGTCTCCGGTACCTCCGGCAATATCAATATGACAAAAGCTATTATGCGAATCAATTTGTGGAATCCAATTTACCATTGCATCTTTCCATAGTCGATGGGCTCCAATTGACATAATATCATTCATCAAATCATAATTATTAGATACCGAACTAAAAACATTGTTAACTTTAATTGATTTCTCTTGTTTTGATACAATAGCATTACCAAAGTGCGTTAAATCTTTATTTTTATTTTTATTCATTTTTATTTTACTAATTTTCTCTTATTTTAATTTCAATTTAAAATATAATTATCTATTATAACACATGCCTGAATTACCTGAAGTAGAAATTATTAAAAGAAGCCTTTGCAAGGCTATAGAAAAACATTCTATTATAGATGTTAAGCAGAACCGTCTAAATTTAAGATTTCCATTTCCATTAGATTTTATCGATAAATTAAAAGGAAGTAGCATTACTTCTTTTGGCCGTAAAGCAAAATATATTCTTATCTATCTTAATAATAATTATGTTTTGATTGTGCATCTAGGGATGTCAGGAAATTTTTTAATCCAAAAAAATACACTAGATGACGATAAAAACATTAAACATACACATGTTGTCTTTTATACGTCTAATAATTTAATAATTAAATACATAGACCCAAGAAGATTTGGTCTAATGGACATTACTAAAATCAGCGAAATAAATCAGCACCGTTTATTAAAAAATATTGGCCCAGATGCCTTAAGTGATGAATTTAATACTAAGTATTTATTAAATAAAATAACAAATAAAAAATGTAATATCAAAACAGCTTTATTAGATCAAAATATAGTAGGTGGAATAGGTAATATTTATGCTTCAGAGGCGTTGTATCACTCCAGAATAAGTCCTCTTACCTCGTGCTACGAAATAGCTGACTACAAAGATTCAGAAAATAACATGAAAAAACTTGTAAAATCAGTAAAATTTATCTTAAATAAAGCAATAGAAGCTGGCGGATCAACTATTAGTGATCACAGGCTTCCAAATGGTGATTTGGGATATTTTCAAAATGAATTTAATGCTTATAATTGTGAAGGTAAAAGATGTAACCGAAAAAATTGCTCTGGAACAATTAAAAAAATAAAACAATCAGGAAGGTCAACTTTCTTCTGTAACAGTTGTCAAGAATTACAAAACCATGAAATATAAAACTATATTAACTGAAATTCATTCTAAAACTTATCTAATTAAATTAAATAGACCCGGTCATATGAATGCAATTAATGAAGAAATGACAGAAGAACTATACAATGCATTGAGAATTGCCGATGAAGATAATAATATCAAATGTATAATTATAACAGGTTCGGATACTATTTTTGCTGCCGGAGCAGATATCAACGAATTTGATGACAATTTAAAAAGGTATAAAGAAGAAAATATTGAATTCTTTATTGCAAAATGGCCTTTGTATATGAACGATATAAAAAAACCAATTATTGCTGCTATTTCTGGCTATGCTCTTGGTGGTGGATGCGAATTAGCATTATTATGCGATATCCGAATTGCATCGGATAGCGCCAAGTTTTCGCAACCAGAAATTCTATTAGGATTAATGCCAGGTGGTGGGGCAACAAAACGATTACCTAAAATTATTGGGAAATCACATGCTATGGAGTTGTGTTTAACAGGTAAAATAATAAATGCTAATGAAGCTTATCGTATTGGTTTAGTTAACAGTCTTCACAAAAAAGAAAATCTTATAGAGGAGGCGTTGAAAATTTCTTCAAAAATATCAAAAATGTCTTTAAAATCTATTCTTTCTATAAAAAAATCTATTAAGGATTGTGAGTACGAAAAATTTAAGCTTGAGCCGGCGGATCTTAAAAATGAAAGAGAACTATTCTATTCATTATTTGATACAAAAGATTCCATTGAAGGAATAAAAGCTTTTAAAGAAAAAAGGAATCCAAATTTTTTAGATAAATAATAAACATATTGTTGACGTATGTCCATTCGACCATTATATGTGTGTTATTCATATATATATTTAATTATTTAAAATAAGAGTATTGCATGGCAAACACTAAATCAGCTAAAAAAATGGTTCGAAAAATAGCGACTAGAACACTTGTTAATAAAATGAGAAGAAGCAAAGTTAGAACTTCTGTAAGAAAAGCAGAAGAGGCAATCGAATTAGGTGACAAATCTTTGGCTCAAGCAGCATTAAAAGCCGCTCAACCGGAATTAATGCGGGGAGCTCAAAAAGGTGCTTTCAATAGAAAACAAGCCGCAAGGAAAATATCCCGTTTAACTAAACGCATAATTAATCTGGCTTCCTAAAAAAATCTCATACCAAATAATATTGCTATTTGGTATAGGATTAATAATACCCCAATACACAATAAATTACTTTTTCAAAAAAAATAATAGTGTCTAATCTAATTTATAAATAAAAAATTATGTTTTTTCTTAAAATAACAATAAGCAATTAACTAAATTTTTTACCGAATCATTTTTTGAAAAAAAATAATTTATGTCAACAAATATAAATCTACTTATACAAAAAAAACAAAAAAATTATTCGTTTTATAACAATAACTTAGCTAGAAAATGTCATATACATATATATTCACCTATAAATAATATAATAAAAATTACCAAAAAATATTTTTTTTAAAATTTTAATTATTAATAAATAGTTAATTATTAAATCAGATTTTTTTATTGTTCTTCAATTGCTTGCAACATAATCCAAAGTTTCTATTAGAGCTATAATGATGTTATTATTGATGATCAGCATACTGATCATCAATAAATCTACTTTGAATTTTCTTTTATTTACCGCTATAGTCTTAATGTAAACATATTTTCATACTAGCTAAAAAATAGTTTTTATTATTAATTTTAAATACGAGTTAGACAAAAAATGAATGTAAAAGTAATAAATGAAAATAATGATTATGCTGGTGATGTTCACCCTAGTGATGTTTGGAATTATCTTTTGTCTGAACCCTCTTCACAATTAATAGATGTAAGAACAAAAGCTGAATTAAATTTCGTTGGAATGCCTGATTTATCTACTGCAAATAAATATGTACATAATGTCGAGTGGCAACATTATCCTTCAATGGATGTAAACCATAATTTTGAGTTTGAAATTGAAAATATTCTTAAAGAATTGGATTTTAATTCAGATAATACGCTATTTTTTATGTGTCGCTCCGGTGCAAGATCAAGCAATGCGGCAAAATTAATGACAAGTATAGGCTGGGATAATTCATACAATGTATTATATGGTTTTGAAGGCGACCCTGATCTTTCTCATAAAAGAGGAATAACAAATGGCTGGAAGTGTGAGGGATTACCGTGGATACAACAGTAAAGAAAAAGCATAGCCTAGAAAGTCAGTGGGATAAAATAACTATAAAATTACGTTCTCAGCTTGGTTCTGACTTGTATAATAGTTGGTTCACTAGAGTTGTTCCAAGTACATATGACGCAGGTACACTTACTCTTTCCGTCCCCACTTTATTTCTAAAGAGCTGGATAAAATCTAGGTATTCAGAAAAACTTTTAGACCTTTGGAGTGCTGAAAATTCTGAAATAAAAAGAATAGAGCTTCGTGTAAGAGCACATGGGGAATCCAACAAAGAAAAATCTTTAAACGGTATTCAAAATATTAATAGTGGTGTCAGAAATAGTAGTAGTGAAAAAAATCCTAGTTCAAATATTAATATACAAGATGACTTAGATCTTATGGGCCATGGAACTCCATTAGATAGAAGGTTTACTTTTTCTAATTATGTAATTGGTAGATCTAATGCTCTCGCTCATGCTGCTGCATCAAGGGTAGCTTGCCCTTCAAAAAGCGAGCCTATAGAATTTAATCCTCTCTATATACACGGACCTGTTGGTACTGGCAAAACTCATCTTATGAATTCAATAGCTTGGGAATCACGGTCTAAAAGACCTGAAAGAAAAGTCCTCTTCTTATCTGCAGTCAGGTTTATGAGCTCTTTTGTCGAAGCGGTTAAAGCAAGGGATACAATATCCTTTAAAAAAATATTTTCAGATATTGATATTCTTTTAATTGATGATATGCAATTTCTTCAAGGAAAAGCAGTTCAACAAGAATTTTGTCATATTTTTAATGCTTTAGATACCTCTAAACACCAAATAGTTATAGCGGGCGACCTTCCTCCATCAAAACTAGAAATGCTGGACGATAGAATGAAATCAAGGTTATCGGGTGGTTTAGTTGCTCAAATAGGACCAACTGATTTTGATATAAGAAGAGGTATATTAGAAAAAAGACTGTCTCAGACTCTAAGGGGTAATCCTAGGATCGAAATATCACAAGCAGTTTTAGATTTTCTTGCTAGAAGAATTCAAAGTTCTGGCAGAGAGCTCGAGGGTGCTATGAATAGAATAATAGCTGCACACAGCCTAAATAAAAGACCAATAACAGTTGAAGAAGCAGCGGCAACAATTCAAGATCTAATAAGCGAAGAGCAAAATAGACAAGTTATGATAGAAGATGTTCTAAGAGCTATTAGTGGGCACTTTAATGTCACTAAACAAGACTTATTATCACCAAGAAGACATAAAACTATAGTTTACCCTAGACAAATAGGAATGTACCTAGCAAAAATACTTACTTCTAGATCTTTGCCTGAAATTGGAAGGAAATTTGGTGGAAGAGATCATACAACCGTTTTACATGCTGTTAGAAAAATTGAACGTCTTATCAAAGAAGACCCATCTATTCGCACTTCCATTGAATCATTAGGAAATTCGTTAAGAGAGTAGTGCCTACTGATACTTTGAATTCTATTCTTATTAAATTAAACTATTAGACATTAGGATAATATTGTATTATTTTTATATTTCTATGCATTTTGCATAAATATATAAATAATGTGGAAAAAAAATGGAAGTTACTATTGATAGAAATAAATTCTTAAAAGCTTTAAACCACGTCCAAAATGTTGTCGAAAAACGTAATACCATTCCTATATTATCAAATATTTTAATAATTGCAGAAGGAATTGGGTTAAAACTTATATCAACTGATCTTGATATAGAGGTTATAGAAGAGATTGAAGCCGAGATTACTGATGGAGGCAACCTCACAGCACCCGCACATTTACTTTTTGATATTATTAGAAAACTCCCTGATGGAGCACAATTGTCATTAAATAAAAATGATGAGGAAGAATTTTTAACTTTAAAGTCTGGTAAATCAAATTTTAAATTACAAACCCTTCCTAGAAAAGATTTTCCAGAATTAACAAGCGATGACCATTCTCATAAATTTATTATGGTTGGTAATGAATTAAAAAGATTAATTGATAGAACAAGATTTGCAATATCTTCTGAGGAAACACGTTATTATTTAAATGGCATCTACTTTCATGAAGCCAAAGCTAATAATGAAGAAGACAGTATATCAACGATGAGGGCTGTATCTACAGACGGGCACAGGCTAGCTCAAGCTGAGTTACCATTACCAGAAGGTGCAAAAGGCATGCCTGATGTTATTATTCCAAGAAAATCAATTGCAGAAATAAAAAAACTAACAGATGAGGAAGAGGGAGATGTTGAAATACTATTATCTCCAACTAAAATTAGATTTGTTTTTAATAATATCCAACTTACATCAAAGCTAATTGATGGTAAGTTTCCTGATTACAAAAGAGTAATCCCATTTCAAAATGATAAAATAATGACAGTTGAGACTAAAGTTTTTGCTGATGCTGTTGACAGAGTATCAACAATCTCTAGCGACAGAGGAAGAGCTATTAAATTATCTATAGAAGAAAATTTATTAACTTTATCTGTTACAAGTCCAGATTCAGGAACTGCCATAGAAGAAATACCTGTCGTATATAATAATGATCCAATTGAAATAGGGTTTAATTCTAAATATTTATTAGACATAACATCTCAGCTTATAAGCGATACAACTAAGTTCTTTTTTTCAGAATCTGGAGCCCCAAGCCTAATCAGAGATCCTGCAGACGAAGCAACCTTATACGTCTTAATGCCTATGAGAGTATAAAAAATTTATAAAAGCACTTGCAGGTTAAAAAATACCTATTATATAAATCATAGGGATTATTTTTAATTTTAAATTTTTACATTAAATAAACAAATTAACATTTATTAAGCTTAAGGAAAGGGTTTTGTAATGGCTAAAGTAATAGGTATAGATCTTGGCACAACTAATTCATGTGTTGCTGTTATGGAGGGAAAAGAACCAAAAGTAATTGAAAATTCCGAAGGTGTTCGTACTACACCATCAATGGTTGCTTTTACAGAAGATTCCAATAGGCTGATTGGACTACCGGCAAAAAGACAAGCCGTTACAAATCCTGAAAATACACTTTCCGCGGTTAAAAGACTTATGGGAAGAAAATTTAATGATCCGCTTGTAAAAAAAGACAAAGACTTAGTTTCCTATTCAATAGCAAAAGCAGATAATGGTGATGCGTGGGTAGAAGCTAGATCACAAAAATATTCTCCTTCTCAAATATCGGCTTTCATCCTTCAAAAAATGAAAGAAACAGCTGAATCATATCTTGGTGAAGATGTTACGCAAGCAGTGATAACTGTACCTGCATATTTTAATGATGCACAAAGACAAGCAACAAAGGATGCTGGAAAAATAGCTGGCTTAGAAGTCTTGCGTATAATTAACGAACCTACTGCTGCTGCACTTGCATATGGCCTTGATAAAAAAGATGGAGAAATTATTGCGGTTTATGATTTAGGTGGCGGAACATTTGATATTTCAGTGTTAGAGATAGGCGATGGTGTTTTTGAAGTGAAGTCAACAAATGGCGATACATTCTTAGGCGGAGAAGATTTTGATCTGAGATTAGTATCTTATCTTGCAGAAGAATTTAAAAAAGAACAAGGTATTGATTTATTGAAAGACAAGCTTGCTCTTCAAAGATTAAAAGAAGCTTCTGAAAAAGCAAAGATTGAATTATCTTCAACAACACAGACTGAAATAAATCTGCCTTTTATTACAGCAGATCAATCTGGACCTAAACATCTAAACATGAAACTTACTAGGGCAAAATTTGAAAATTTAGTTGCTGATTTAATTGAAAGAACAATGATTCCTTGTCAAAAAGCAATTAAAGATGCCGGCTTAAAACCTGGTGAAATTGGTGAGGTAGTTCTAGTTGGTGGAATGTCAAGGATGCCAAAAGTGCAAGAAATGGTTAGTTCGTTTTTTGGTAAAGAACCACATCGTGGTGTAAATCCTGATGAAGTTGTAGCTATTGGGGCTGCAATCCAAGCTGGCGTTTTACAAGGTGACGTAAAAGATGTTCTTTTGCTAGATGTTACCCCACTTTCTCTTGGGATTGAAACTTTAGGTGGAGTCTTTACTCGCTTAATTGATAGAAACACAACAATACCAACAAAAAAGAGTCAAACATTTTCTACAGCTGAAGACAGTCAATCAGCTGTTACTATTAGAGTGTTTCAAGGTGAAAGAGAAATGGCTGCCCATAATAAATTATTAGGTAACTTTGATTTAATTGGAATTGCACCAGCTCCACGAGGAATACCTCAAATAGAAGTTACTTTTGATATCGACGCCAATGGCATAGTGAATGTTAAAGCAGAGGATAAGGCAACAAATAAAGAACATTCAATAAAAATACAAGCATCTGGTGGTTTGTCAGATGAAGATATTGAAAATATGGTTGCAGATGCAGAAGTTCATGCGGAGGAAGATAAGTTACAACGTGAACTTATTGAAGCTAAAAATCAGGCTGAAGCCCTTATTCATAGCACTGAAAAAACATTAGAAGAATATAGTGATAAAGTATCAGAATCAGATAAGAGTGTAATTATAGATGCTATTGATGAACTTAGAAAATCTATAGAATCAGAGAATGTTATCGAAATATCGCAGAATACAGAAACTTTAACCCAAGCTTCAATGAAGCTTGGAGAAGCTATGTATAAAGAACAACAAAATAATTCAGAAAATAATTTAGATGAAAATAATGAATCTTTTGATGATAGTGATGTGATGGATGCTGATTTTGAAGAAATCAAAGACAATAAAGATGATGAATAATTTTATTTTTATTTAATCTTTTATAATTAAAATGGTTATTTATTAATATTAAAAAATTATTAGGTATAGTTTAAATCATGGCAAAACGTGACTACTATGAAACATTAGAAATAAATAAAAGTTCTGATGATAAAACTTTGAAATCAGCTTTTAGAAAATTAGCAAAAAAATATCACCCCGATCATAATCCTGGTAATACAGAAGCTGAGAATAAATTTAAAGAAATTTCTGAAGCTTACGAACGTCTTAAGAATCCAGAGAGTCGGGCTGCTTACGATAGATATGGTCATTCAGCATTTGAAAATAATAATGCCTCTAGAGGTGGAGGTGGAGGTGGATTTGATGGTAATTTTAGCTCTTCATTTTCTGATATATTTAATGATTTTTTTGGTGATTCTGGTTCAGGACGGCAAGGAAATAATGGTAGAGGGTCAGACTTACGCTATAATATGGAAATCACACTTGAAGAGGCTTTTAAAGGAAAATCCGATACAATTAATGTAACAGTTAGTGATTCTTGTATTAAATGTAGCGGTAGCGGTAGCAAGAAAGGTACCAGCCCAATTGATTGTCCCCAATGTCATGGATCTGGTAAAGTAAGAGCGAGTCAAGGTTTTTTTACGGTTGAACGTACCTGTAGCTCTTGCCAAGGACAAGGCCGCATCATTGTAAGTCCTTGTGAAGATTGCAATGGACAAGGGAGAACACAAAAACCAAAAAAATTATCTGTAGAAATACCTGCAGGGATTGAGGATGGTAATAGAATACGTTTATCTGGACAAGGAGAAGCTGGTATAAGAGGAGGCTCTTCAGGAGATTTATATATATTTGTATCGTTAAAAACACATAGTTTTTTTCAAAGAGATGGGGCTGATATTTTTTGCAATATACCAGTATCTATGCCAACTGCAGCACTTGGTGGGCAAATAGAAATACCTACTGTTGATGGAGGAAAAACCCGGGTTACTATTCCAGAAGGCTCACAAAATACAAAACAATTTAGACTTCGTGGAAAAGGTATGCCGATATTGAGACAAAAAAGATTTGGTGATATGTATCTTCAAATAACAGTTGAAACTCCATTAAATCTATCAAAAAAACAAAAAGAACTACTAAGAGAATTTGAAAAGCTGTCAAGTAAAAAAAATAATCCTGAAAGTCATGGGTTTTTTGAAAAAATAAAAGAATTTTGGGGCGGTGTTAATAAAGAATAATATGATATATAAATTTTAATTCATATATCATATTATAATATATTAAATAAAAACGGTAACTAAAATGAAAATTATAATATCAGGTGCTTCTGGAAGAATGGGTAGAGAGCTTATTAAAAAAGCTCTTATAAACAATAATTTCGAAATTATTGGTGCAACAGTAAAAACCGATTCAGAATATTTAAATCAAGATATAGGTGATCTTGTTGGTGTTAAAAATACAGGAATTAAAATTTCATCAGATATTTTACACTTAGCAAAAGATGCAGATGGCATCCTTGATTTTACCAATCCCTTAACTTCTATCGAAAATAGTATTGTTGCTGCACAGACAAGAATAGTGCATGTAATCGGCACTACAGGCTTTACAGCTGACCAGCAAGAGAAAATACTCCTCGCCGCTATGCATGCAAAAATAATACAATCTGGTAATATGAGTTTAGGTGTTAATTTATTATCAGAACTTACCAGAAGAGCTGCAGAAACTTTAAATAAAAATTTTGATATAGAGATTATTGAAATGCATCACAAAAAAAAGATAGATGCGCCGTCTGGGACAGCGCTTTTGCTAGGAAAGTCTGCAGCAATCGGAAGAAAAATTGATTTTGATAAAAATGCTATATATAACAGAAATAACATTACTGGTGAAAGGGAGATTAATTCCATCGGATTTGCAACTCTCCGAGGTGGCAGTATTATTGGCGAGCATGATGTTATTTTTTCAGGAGACGGAGAAACTATTAAATTATCACATTCAGCCTCGGATAGAGGTATATTTGCACAAGGAGCCTTAACAGCAGCGTTGTGGGCAAAACATAAAAATCCAGGGTTATATTCAATGCTTGATGTGCTGGATTTAAAATAAAAATTAGGATAAATATGAGTAAATTAATATTATTAAGACATGGTCAAAGTGAGTGGAATAAGTTAAATCAGTTCACAGGTTGGAAAGATGTAAATCTATCTCAAGAGGGGATGATTGAAGCAAAATTAGCTGGTTTTGCCCTACAAGACTTAAAATTAGAATTACATTCTGCTTATACAAGTAATTTAATTAGAGCTCAAAAAACACTTGAAATTGTCTTGAAAGTTCTAAAACAAGAAGATCTAAAAATAGAAAAGAATGTTGCATTAAATGAACGTGACTATGGAAAGTTAACAGGTCTCAACAAAGATGAGGCCAGAGAAAAATGGGGGGAAGAACAGGTAAAAATCTGGAGACGTTCATATGATGTTGCTCCAGAGGATGGAGAAAGTTTAAAGGATACTTACGAAAGGACAGTTCCTTATTTTGAAAAAAATATACTACCTGAATTAAAAAAAGAACGTAATGTACTTATATCAGCACATGGAAATTCACTGAGATCCATAATAATGAATTTAGAAGGATTGAATGAAAAAGAAATTATTAATGTTGAAGTGGTAACAGGTACCCCAATTGTGTATCACCTTGATAACAATTGTAAAATAACCAAAAAAACAGAATTACTTGTTAAAAGGTTTTGCTAAAAACTATAACCTCAATGAAAAGTCATATTGATAATTTTTTCTATATATTAAAAAAAAATAACCCAAATCCAACAACAGATTTGTCTTATAACAATCACTTTACCCTTTTAGTTGCTGTTTTATTGTCAGCGCAATCAACTGATATTGGGGTAAACAAAGCTACGAAAGGATTATTTATAAATTTTGATACGCCAGAAAAATTTATAAAATTAGGAGAAGAGAGCCTAATTAATTATATCAAATCAATTGGGCTATATAAAACAAAAGCAAAAAATATTATAGCTTTATGTAAAATTTTAATAGAAGAATATAACGGTAGAATTCCAGGTACACTGGAAGAGCTAATAATGTTACCCGGAGTAGGAAGAAAAACAGCAAATGTAGTTTTAAATACTGCTTTTAATGTACCAACTATCGCCGTAGATACACATATCTTTAGAGTAGGAAATAGAACAAAATTTGCAGTTGGTTCAACACCCCTTAAAGTCGAGGAAGCTTTTTATAAAATAATACCAGATAAATATTTAATGAATGCTCATAACTGGTTAATATTCTTAGGCAGATATATATGCAAAGCAAGAAAACCAGAATGTTGGAAATGTCCTGTAATAACTTATTGCGGTTATGATAATAAAAATACATTAGAATAAGGTCCTCAAATGAATATTGTTTGTATCGGAAATGCTATTGTTGATATTCTTGCAGAAGTTGACGATAATTTTTTGTTAAATAAAAACATATCAAAAGGATCTATGAATATGGTCAGTAAAAATCAATCTGACGAATTGATAGATCTCATAAATATAAATAAAAAAACTTGTGGTGGCAGTGCTAGCAATACAGCGACTGGTTTGTCATTACTTGGTTGTGAAGTCTCTTTTATAGGAAAAACCGGTAATGACGATCTTGGCCAAAACTTTAAAAAAGATTTAAATAATTATAATATTACAGGAGAACATATAACCATTGATAATAATCTTGTAACGGGAAGATCTATAGTTCTAATAACACCTGATAAAGAAAGAACAATGAATACATATCTTGGAGCATCAAGCACACTATCAGATAAAAATATTTCTATGAGTATGTTTAAAAATACAAAGGGTGTCTTTATTGAAGGGTATTTATGGTATTTAGAATCTGGAAAAAAAATAATCAATAAGTCAGTCAAAGAGAGTAAAAAAAATGGTGGCTATGTTGCTCTATCTTTGTCAGACAATATTTGTGTAGATTTATACCGCAAAGAAATAAAAAAATTGATCAAAGAAAAGTCTATCGATTACTTATTTGGAAATAAAAATGAAGTATCTGCTCTTTTAGAGACTAACAATACAAACCTAATGCTCAATGAAGCTCTAGAATTATCTAATTATATAGGTAAGATAATTATTACAGATGGTTCAAATGGCTCTTATCTAATTGAAAATATATCCATAGAACATATAAAACCAGTTTTACACACACAAATAATTGATACTACTGGTGCTGGTGATTTATATGCATCAGGATTTCTAAAAGGAATAGACATGAATTTAAGCGGCAAAGAATGTGCTTATTTAGGAAATTTATGTGGATCAGAGATTATTAAAGTTATTGGTGCAAAGCCAGATAAAAATTTATTTAATTTAATTAAAAATATTAATTAAACTTATATCTTCCTCAAAATTACTTTCTCAACACTATGATCATTGCTTTTTTTAATGATGAGATCAGCTCTTTGTCGTGTGGGTAAAATATTTTTTCTTAAATTTTTATAGTTAATATTTTTCCAAATATCTTCAGCAATTTTTTTTGATTCACCATCAGTATAAGATGAATATTTATGAAAATATGATTCCTTATCAATAAAAGCAGTATTTTTTAATTCTAAGAAACGATCAACGTACCATCTATAAATATTCTCTTCGTCTGCATCAACATATATTGAAAAATCAAAGAAATCAGATACGTACGGAATAAATTCTCCTTGATTAGGAAGGGGTGCGGGTTGCAATACATTTAAACCTTCGACTATTAGAATATCAGGCCTATCTACGTTTATGTATTTATCTGGAACAATATCATAAATTAAATGAGAATATATAGGTGCTTTTACATTTTCTTTGCCAGCCTTAATCTCAGTCAAAAATTTTAATAAATTTGATAAATTATAACTTTCTGGAAAACCTTTTTTTTCCATTAAATTTAATTTTTTTAATTCAGAATTTTGCATTAAAAACCCATCAGTATTTACCAAGGAAACTTTTGGATGATTGGACCATCTAGCTAACAAAGCTTGTAAAATTCTTGCTGTTGTACTTTTCCCTACTGCAACAGACCCCCCTATGCCTATTATAAATGGAACTTTATAACTACTATTTCCTAAAAAAGATTTAGTAGCTGAAAATAAACCTTGTGTAGCTGCTACATAAAGATTTAATAACCTAGATAAAGGTAAATAAACTTTTTCAACCTCTTCAAGTGACATTGGCTCATTCAATCCCCTTAAATTCTCAATATCATTCTGGTTCAATGGTAGCTTTGTATCTGCTCTTAATTTTGCCCAATCTTCTTTAGCAAAAATTGTATAAGGAGAAAATATACGGTCTTTTTTTTTCATAATATTAACAATATATAAATTATTATAAAAATCTTATTTTATTTATTTTTTCTCGATTTTTTTTCTTCAATACCTGACACACCATGTCTTTTTAACAGCTCATTAGAAACGTCTTCTAAGGATAAGTCATGGGATTCAAGCAATACCATTAAATGGTATAAAAGATCTGCAGATTCCATTGTTATATTTGGTATATCTTTATTTAACGATGAAATAATCAGTTCTATGGCCTCTTCTCCAATTTTCCTTGAAGTTAACTCTGGGTTAGACAGTAATTTAGATGTATATGAAGTTTCAATATCAACTCCATTTCTTTCTTTTATAATCTGAGAAAGCTTAGCTATATAATCTATATTCATATCTATATTCTCTGTCTTAAATAAATAAATTCTAACATTTACTTATTATTTATTATATTAAAAAATTATATTAATCAATCCTAACGTCGATGCCTTGATCTTTCATGTATTCTTTTGCTTCAAGTATTGTGTATTCACCAAAATGAAATATAGATGCGGCTAAAACCGCGTCCGCTTTTCCATTTATGATACCTGATGCTAAGTGTGCAAGATTTCCAACTCCTCCACTTGCAATTACTGGTACTGAAACACTTGTTGACATTTTATTTGTTAATTCTATGTCAAAACCTGACCTTGTTCCATCTTTGTCCATAGATGTTAATAAAATTTCTCCTGCACCATATTCAACCATTTTCTTTGCAAACTCAATAACATCAAGGCCTGTTCTATTTCTTCCACCATGAGTATAAATCTCCCATGAGGAATTTTCCTTCTCTTTATTTATTTTTTTAGCATCCAATGCAACTACAATACACTGTGAACCAAATTTATCTGCCGCTTCTTTTACAAATAAAGGGTTAGTTATAGCTGCTGTGTTAATTGATACTTTATCTGCCCCTGCTAATAATAAATTTCTTACGTCATTAATAGTTCTTACACCGCCACCAACCGTAAGTGGCATAAAGCATTGCTCTGCAGTTCTTGTTATTATATCAAATATAATTCCTCTATCTTCATGAGATGCCGTAATATCTAAAAAACAAATCTCATCAGCGCCTTGCAAATCATATATCTTAGCAATCTCTACCGGGTCTCCTGCATCTCGCAGATCTAAAAAATTAACACCTTTTACAACCCTACCCTTATCTACATCCAAACAAGGAATTATTCTAGATTTTAACACTATTGATCTTTCTTTTTATCGTTAACTAAATTCAGAGCTTCTGACGGATCAATTTTTTTATCATACAAAGCTCTGCCCATAATAGCTCCCATGAGTATTTTATTTTCCGGGAGTATCAAGTTTTTAATATCCTCAATAGATTTTAATCCCCCGCTTACAACTACAGGTATTGAGCTACTGTTTGCTAGGCTTCTAGATTCAGCTATGTTTAGCCCTTTCAGGATACCGTCTCTATTAATATCAGTGTGTATTATAGATCTTATTCCCAGATCACAATATTTTTTTGCTAAATCTTCAACTTTAATATTTGTTGATTTTTCCCAACCCTCTATAGAAATATTTCCATCTCTAGAATCCAGTGCAATAGAAATAGAGTTAGTAAAATTCTTTGCAGCCTCTATTACAAGATCCGGTCTATTAACTGCTGCAGTTCCTAAAATAACACTATCAACCCCTGCGTTTAACCAAAATTCAATAGTTTTGATATCTCTAATACCGCCACCTAACTGAATTGACATTTTTGTTTTATTAACAATTTCTAGAATTGTATCAATATTTATCCTACTATTTGATACTGCAGCGTCTAAATCAACGACATGCAACCAATCAAAACCCAATCGTTCAAAAATAATAGCTTGATCGACGGGGTTTTTATTATAAATCGTAGATTGATCCATACGCCCTAGTTTAAGTCTAACACACTCATTATTTTTTATATCAATTGCAGGATAAAGTATCATATCAAGGTGACCATTCAATAAAATTGTTAATTAATTTTAAACCTAATTTCTGGCTTTTTTCAGGGTGAAATTGCACCCCTATAATGTTATCTCTTGCTACCATGGATGTTAAATTAATTTCATGGTGACTAGTAGTTATTAGATTCTCTTTCTTTTTTATATAAAAATTATAAGAGTGAACAAAATAAGCATGCAACCCATCTTCTCCAAGATCTATATTTTCTATAATTTTATGATTATTTTCTATGAATAATGTATTCCAACCCATGTGAGGAATTTTTAAAATTTTTGATTTTAAATTTATTAATTCAACAGAACCTTCAATCCAACCAAAACCTTTTGTAGGGTTATTTTCTAAACCTTGGTCTGCCATTAATTGCATTCCAACACAAATCCCTAGAAATGGTCTCCCTTTGTTAATAACCAAATCACTTAATGACTGCGATAAACAATCTATTTTTTCTAATCCAGTTTTGCAATCTGCAAATGAACCCACCCCTGGAAGCACGATTCTATCACAATTTAACAAATCATCTGAATTTTTTACTATTTCAACTTTAAGATCCTTATTCGACTTACTGGCTACTAACTCAAATGCCTTGAATACTGAATGAAGGTTACCTGAACCGAAATCGATTATACCTAACTTTTCCATTTATCATTTCTAATTTTTAATATTTGTTAAAAGGAAATAAATTCATTATGGGAGCTGTTTGCTTTATATTATTTATATCAGATTGTTTTATTCTATCTAGTGTAATATTATTCTTTTCTAGATTACCAACACTATTAATATACTTCCATTGTGCGTTAAATATATCACTTGAACTTATAATTTTAATAAAATTATATCCTCTAATTGCATACAACCATCTCTTGATTTCACTGGATTCAAATGACCAGATTAAGTGAATCATTATTATGGTTAATGCACTTATATTAATTGGTAAATAGTTATCTAGCTGCGGTATCATTAATAACGCCAATAAATACAGTGGGATTAAAAACAAGTTTTTATTAAACAAACACCATATTATTGGTGAAAATAGAGCTATAATTGATACCCCATCTTTTATAAAAACAATATCATTTTCTAACACTAGTCCATTATAATTTAATATTTTTTTTTGATAGACTGTATATATTGCCATAACAATCCTATTTTTAGTTAATTACAACACACCCTTTGTTGAAGGTAATCGATCAGGTGCTCGGGGGTCCAGCGAAACCGCTATTTTTAAAACTCTAGCTAACCCTTTAAAGCATGATTCAATAACATGGTGTGCATTCAATCCATGTAAACTTTCTATATGCAATGTAATGCCAGCATTATGGGCAAAAGCATGAAACCATTCTTGGAATAATTCCGTGTCCATGTTTCCAACTTTTGGTGATCTAAATTTTACATTCCACTTTAAGAAAGGTCTTCCAGATATATCAAGAGCAATACGGGTCAATGTTTCATCCATTGGCATTAAGACATCAGAAAATCTTACTATTCCCATTTTATTATCTAATGCTTTTTTAAAAGCTTGACCTAGAACTATACCAACATCTTCTGTTGTATGGTGCATATCAATATGTAAATCACCTTTTGCAATTATGTTTATATCAAACAAGCCGTGTTTAGCGATCTGTTCAAGCATATGATCTAAAAACCCAATACCTGTGTTTATATTAGAAACACCAGATCCATCTAGGTTAATATCACAAAATATTTTTGTTTCACTTGTATTGCGTTCTATATGAGCAATTCTCGGTTCAATTTTTCTCATTTTTTTACTCTCAGAAAATTATCTTACTCTTGTAAACTGAATTTATTAACATAATATATTAAAAGTACTAATAAATACTCAATTATAATATACTTGTTTAGGTATTTACATTAAAAATATTTTAATTAATAAAACATTGAGGAAACTATGATTGATCATTCTTCTAATACCTGGCTTGGAACCACTATCCTAATGGTCAGAAAAAATAATATTGTGGCCATTGCAGGAGATGGGCAAGTCAGCTTTGGAAATACTGTTATCAAAACAAATGCAAAAAAAGTTAGAAGGTTAGGGGCTGAAGGCAATGTTATCGCTGGGTTTGCTGGGGCAACAGCAGATGCTTTAACGTTGTTTGATAGATTAGAAGTTAAACTTGAGCAATATCCAACACAACTAACAAGGGCGGCTGTAGAACTTGCAAAAGACTGGAGAATGGATAAGTACATGAGGAGGCTAGAAGCAATGATGTTGGTTGCAGATAAAGATGTTGGTTTCGTGTTAACGGGAAATGGAGATGTTTTAGAGCCAGAAAATGGAGTAATTGCAATAGGTTCTGGAGGTAACTACGCGCTTGCTGCAGCGAGAGCATTAATTGATAGCGATTATGATGCTATTGAGATAGTAACTAGATCTATGAAAGTAGCGTCTGAAATATGCGTTTTCACAAATTCAAGTGTTACCATAGAAAGCATAGAAATAAGTTAAGAAAAAATCATTAATTTCTTAAGAAGGAGAATAAATGGCCGACTTTTCACCAAGAGAAATCGTTTCAGAATTAGACAAATATATTATTGGACAAAATGAAGCTAAACGATCCTGTGCTATTGCTTTAAGGAATCAATGGAGAAGACAACAACTAACTGGAGCAATGAAAGATGAGGTCCTTCCAAAGAATATACTTATGATTGGGCCAACAGGGGTTGGAAAAACTGAAATATCTAGAAGATTAGCAAAATTAGCTCAAGCACCATTTGTTAAAGTTGAAGCGACTAAATATACTGAAGTTGGTTACGTTGGAAGAGATGTGGAACATATCATACGTGATCTAATGGAAATTGGTATTGTTATGATTAGAGAAAAAAGAAAGAAGGAGGTTGAAGCAAAAGCGCATTTAGCCGCAGAAGAAAGAGTTTTAAATTCCCTTGTTGGAGAATCTTCTACGGAAACAACACGTGAAAATTTTAGAAAAAAATTAAGATCGGGTGAATTAGACGATAAAGAAATCAATGTTAAAATAAAAGATAATCGCAATAATATGTCTAGTTTTGATATTCCAGGAATGCCTGGAGCCCAAATGGGCATGTTAAATCTAAATGATATGCTAGGTAAAGCACTGGGAGATAAATTTTCAAGCAAAAAAATGTCCGTTAAAGATAGCTATGAAATCTTGACAGAAGAAGAAGCGGATAAATTATTAGACGATGAAAAAATAGCCCAAGAAGCAATAAAAATTGTTGAAAATCATGGGATTGTTTTTATAGATGAAATTGATAAAATATGTGCCCGCGAAGGAAGGCAAGGCGCTGATATTAGCCGAGAGGGTGTACAGCGAGATTTACTACCTTTAATTGAGGGTACAACGGTAGCTACAAAGCATGGATCAATTAAAACTGATCATATATTATTCATAACTTCTGGAGCATTTCACCTATCCAAACCATCCGATTTATTACCAGAATTGCAGGGAAGATTGCCAATAAGAGTTGAACTAAGCGCATTAAGTAAAGATGATTTTGTAAAAATTTTAAAAGACACGGAAGCGAGCCTAATAAAACAATATGTGGCCTTACTTGGAACAGAAAATGTAATACTAGAATTTACCGATGACGGTATTGATAAAATCGCGAGTATTGCAGCAGAAGTTAATTCATCCGTTGAAAATATTGGAGCAAGAAGACTTCATACAATAATAGAACGGGTGTTGGATGAAATAAGTTTCAAAGCTACAGATATGGACGGTGAGGTCGTTATAATAGATGCAGATTACGTCGATAAAAATATTGGCAATTTATCTAAAAATACAGATTTATCAAAATTTATTTTATAGTAATTTTTCATTTGCTTTTTAACAATACATAGTAGGCACCCGATCCACCGTGCCTCTGATTAGAAAATTTGTAGCCGTTTACAATATTAAAAAACTTATCTTCTTTTAACCAAATCGGTAAATTAGCTTTAAGAACTCCAACTGCGTTAAATTCATTATAATTAACTATTCTGCCTTTACCGGTTATAACCAACACTAACTTTAAATGATCTTGGTATGATTTTACCAAAAAATCATATAATAAATCGTAAGCTTCTATTTGAGTGCAACCGTGTAAATCAAGAGTAGCACCAATTTGTACATTTCCTCTTGTCATTTTTTGATTTGTTCTTCTGTCTATACCCGTATACTCAATATTTTTTTTAACCTTTGATTTGTTTAAATTTTCTATTATTTTTTTTGAATTTTTAACCAAACTATATTCAGTAGATACGTTTTTTTCATCAGACTTAAGTGACTTTTTATCACTATCTTCATGAATGTTTTTATTGGCTTTTAAAGGCTGAATAGAGGAAGTGATTTCTTTCCATAAGTTTAAATCTTCTTCTTTTAATTTTTTAACCATAGGACCTTATTTCATCTTTTAATAAAAATATTATTATATTCCCTTTTTCTTTCATGTTACCAGCTATTTGTCCCGCTTTATGACCAGATCCAAAAAATATATCACCTCTTATAAACCCTTTTATTGCCGATCCCGTATCTTGACCAATCATCAACCTTTGAAATTTTTCTACTGAATCTATTTTCTGTGAAGGTATTTTTGTTTCAAGCCAAATTGGTGTGTTAATGTCATAAATAGACAAATCGATTGCAAGCGATCTTTTAGAAGATAATTCTATCCCAGTTTGTCCTATGGTATGATAATTATTATTTTCACTTACGATCTGTTTAAAAAAAATATATGATTTATTTCTATTTAAAATATCATTTATTTTATTTGGATTATTTTTTAACCAACTTTTTATAGTGTTCATTGAAATCTCTTCTTCATCAATATAGCCAAGAGATACCAAAACTTTGCCTATAGAGGTATATGGAAATCCATTTTTAGCTGCATATGTAAATCTTTCAGAAGACCCGTCCGTAAATATCAATTTACCCGATCCCTGTATGTGCATAAAATATGCTTCTATGGGGTCTTTTAACCAAGCTAAAACTTTGGTTTCTTCAAGATTATAATTATTAATCATTTCTCTCGTTGGAGGAATTATAAATTTTTTATCAATTTTTAATAAGTGTGTATATCCAGAAATTTTATTGTATTTTTTTTCGTTATTTTCGCATTTAATTAGATTCTTTGGCATAGAATATAATGGTATATAATATTCATCAGATCTAACACGAGATGATTTTAAATGTGGCTCATAATAGCCAGTAAACAAACTTTCTTTATTATCCCAATTAAAAGATTTAAAGGGTATATAATTTTTTTCAAAAAAATGTTTTGGGTTTTCTGTATTACTTATTTTATTTAATAAAATATGTAATTTTTTAGATTTAGGAAAATTATTATACTGAAAAATTATTCCTTTTTTAAGAGCTTCATAGGCCTCAATATGATTATCATCATCCCAGCCATTAATTTCTCTAAAAGAGATTTTTTTAAAATGCTTGTTAAAATTATTTATCATTTCTTTTATTTAAAATAATGTTTATTTTAGTGAGATGATTTTATAGCTATCACTTTCCAATTAGGATTTTTTGATTTCATATTTTTTTCAAAAATCCAAACTTCAGTTTTCTTATATTCTTGAATTTTATCTAAATTATTTTCATTTACAACTTCGTGTGTTAACAATGAACCAATTTCAGCAACTAATTTAACCGCTATCTGTGCAGTATTTAATTTTAATTCGATAGATAAAACCTCACTAGATAATACTCTGATTAATGTATATTCTAATAATTCATTCTTACTTTTTCTTTTTTCAATTGCATCGGTAAATGTAATTCTCATATCTTCGTTAAGCAAATTATTTAATGTATTGTAATTCTCTTCTGCGTAAGCTACTAAAACCATTTCATATGCAGTTTTTGCTCCATCACAAAATATATTCACAGTAAAGTTATCATCAAATTTTGATATTTCTATAATTTGATCTTCTAATAATGAATTCTTATTTATTTCATTTTCTTTATTGTCAGAGATTTCAGTAGTTATAGTAAGATCGCCTTCACTCATATCTATGATTTCCGGTTTTTTATTACTAAAGTTATATATATTAGTTCTTTTCTGTTCATTACCTGTTCGGCGTCCCAAATTATTAAATAAGGCTATAAAAATTATTACCACAACTACAAGAAGGATTATATTTTCAATCATTACTCATCTCTTTTTTAAAATTAAGTACATTAATTATATATTGAAAATTCATAATAGCCTATAATATGTAATTATTGATAAATATTATATAAGCTTAAACTATGAAATTATTTATTTTTTTTACATTAATCCTATCAATCATATATTTTGAAGTAGGCTTATTTAATACGATTAGCAATTCAATAGGCTTTGTAATAACATTGTTTTTTATAATAACAACAGGAATCCTTGGATTTTTTTTAATAAAAAAACAATTTATTGATATCATAGCTAGTTTAAATAAAAAAAATACAAATAACCAAGAAAAATTAACTGAATTTTTAGAGGTTTTATTTCTACCTGTGTCTGGTGTTTTACTAATTTTTCCTGGTTTTATAACCGATATCATAGGTTTTGTACTGCTAATAAAAATCATTAGGAAGTATTTATTAGCAAAAATTATAAAAAAAAGAGACAGAACAAATAATTCAGATTTTATAGATATAGACTATACTGTAGTTGACGAAGATAGTGAATGTGATAAAATTAAAAAACTAAAATAACATATAGAAATATCATGGAAAAAGTTCAAAGTAATTTTAAGTGTTTAAGCCAGTACATTAAAGATTTATCTTTTGAAAATTCAAAAGCTCCGAATACACTTCCCCATCTTATCGGCAATCCAAATATCAGTGTTGGTGTTAACGTGAATGCTATCTCAATTAATAATGATAAGAATGTATTTGAAATTGAATTAACAATAAACGCGCAAGCAAAAAAAAATAATGAAATAGTTTTCATTGCCGAACTTGTTTACGCCGGTGTGATAGAGTTAATCAATGTTGATGTGAACCAAAAATCTTTTATTGTTTTAGTTGATGGCGCAAGAATGATTTTTCCATTCGCGCGAAGAATTTTAGCTGATTTAGTTAGAGATGGGGGCTTCCCTCCACTATACATCGAACCAATAGATTTCCTTGAGTTATATAGAAACAATATTCCTAGTCGCCTTAACAGCTAAATTAATCATAACTATTCCAGAGCGGCTTATCATGCATTGATTTAATATATAATTTATGTTTCTCTATATCTACTGAGCTTAATCTTGTAGGCAATTCTTTTATTCTTTTATTTCTTGTAACATTAGTTATTTGGGTTTTTTCTTCAGTTTCTTTATCAAGTAAGAGACCGTGCTGACGACCTCCTATTAATTCCATATATACTTCAGCTAATAATTCGCAATCTAAACGTGCATCATGATAATCTCTTTTATTATTATCTACACTATATCTCCTGCATAATGCATCGAGGTTATTTGGTGAACCTGGGTGCTTCTCTCTTGCTATTTGCAAAGTATCTATTACACGTTCAAATTTTAATTTCTTTAATCCTATTAAAGTAAGCTCATGATTTAAAAAATTTATATCAAACTTAGCATTATGAATTAATAAAATTGAATCTTCTATAAAAGATAAAAATTCCTCAACAACCTCTCCAAACACCGGTTTATCTGATAAAAATTCTTCTGTTAATCCGTGTACCTTAAATGCACCTTCAGGCATATCGCGCATTGGATTTATATATGCTTGGTAACCCTTGCCAGTCGGTATATGATTAATTAATTCAATACAGGCTATCTCTACAACTTTATCGCCTTTTTTTGGATCTAACCCAGTTGTTTCTGTATCTAGTACTATTTCTCTCATTAAATATTACTTTATACTATTTAGAATTTTATTACAGAGATTAACAACTTGTTTCTTTGTTGCCTCTATTTCTAAATTATTAATAATATAATCTGCTTTCGCACATTTTTCTCTATCAGGCATTTGTCTATCTAAAATATTTAAAAATTTCTTTTCACTCATATCTTTGCGTTGCAGAACTCTCGATTTTTGTATTTCAAAAGGCGCTGTTACTACTATACTAAAATCTATAAAATTATGAACTCCAACTTCGTATAATAAAGGTATTTCAATAATAATTAATGGTTTTTTCTTTTTTTTTGACTCATTAATAAAATTAATCTGCTTTTCTCTAACCAAAGGGTGTATAAATTTTTCTAAAATTGCTAACTTTTTTTTATCGTTAAATACGATTTCGGAAATTCTTTTTTTACAAATTATATCATTTTCATACTCAATAAAGTTGTCTTTTATAAACTTTAAAACATCAGGATTCTTCATATATATTAAGTTAACAGCCTCATCAGAGTTAAAAACAGGAACATCCAGGTCCGCAAATAACTTTGCTACCGTAGTCTTGCCCATACCAATAGATCCTGTTAAACCTAATACAATCATTTTTTAACATATCCTGATTGCCGCAAGAACTTTAGTAATTGAAATAATGATATACCTTGAATTGAAAAAAAATCGCCATCTATTTTTTTAAACAATTGAATACCAAGACCTTCTATTTCATATCCTGCTACGACTTTATTAATTTTATCTTTCATTGATGCAATATACAATTCAATGAATTCGTTCGTAAAATTTCTCATATACATTTTACTAATTTCAGTGTGTTGCCAGATTTTTACTGAATTTAAAACACATACATTTGAGGTGATTAGATTATGTTTTTTCCCTTTTAGCTTTTTTAAATCAATCAATACGCTTTTTCTATCTTGTGGTTTATAAAAAATTTCATCATCACATTCTAGCATCTGATCACAACCTATGACTAACTTGTCAGGGTAATTACCAGATACAACCCTTGCTTTTTCTTCAGCTAAAGCAAGGGCAAGATCTTTAACTTGAAATTGTTCGCTTTCTTGGTATTTTTTTTGTATTAAACGTTCATCTATCATTGAATCAACAGGCTTAAAAATGATCCCAGCATTTTTTAAGATCTTTATTCTTATAGAACTTTTTGATGCTAAAATAATTTTATAGTTTATCATTTTGTTCATTTTTTCTAGATCTATGATAATTCATAATTGATGCTGCTGTTTCTTCTATTGATCTTCGTGTCACATCAATTATAGGCCAATTATTTTTTGCAAATAACCTTTTTGCGAGAATCATCTCTCTTGAAACAACATCTTTATCTACATAATCAGAATCATGACCAGCATTAAGTGATACCAATCTATTTTTTCTAATTTGTACAATTCTTTCTGGACTAGCTATTAAACCTATAATTAACGGTTCTTTTAATTGTTCTAAATCATCCGGTAGAGGAATATCTAATACAAAAGGCACATTAGCGGTTTTCATCCCATGATTTGCCAAATATATACTGGTTGGTGTTTTTGATGTTCTGCTTACGCCAACTAGGATTATATCAGCTTCATTTAAATTACCTGTCAACCGACCGTCGTCATTAGCCATGGTGTAGTTCATTGCTTCTATTCTTTTAAAATACTCTGTATCCAGAACGTGTTGAGCTCCAATAATGGGAGACCATTCTGCATCAATATATGAATTTAATACTTCATGCACTTTATCTAACGGGGCAACTACTGGTAAATTTAGTTTTTTACAAACAACCTCTAATTTTCTTCTAAGATCAAGATTAGAAAGGGTAAAAAGAACAATTCCAGGTTCTTTTTCTATACATTTTATTACACTATCTAGTTGCTTAACGCTTCTAACTAATGGATAAACATGTTCTATAGAGTCTATATCCCGGTATTGAACAACAACGGCTTTTGAAACAACGTTTAGTGTTTCTCCTGTTGAATCGCTAACTAAATGGATATGAAAACAAGCATTCATTATTTTTTCCATTGTTAATAACTTTGCAATTTTGTGTATAAACTAAGATATTTCATATTTTAATAAAACCTGTCCTACTTGTTAGTTTTTTTTTACACATTAGGTACCCTGTTAATATCTTTATTAACAGGGTTATTATTAATTTTATTAATAATAATTACACACAGATGTTAACAATGATATCCACATTAATAATAACAAATAAATAAACTAATAAACTAATAAAAACATGTTATTATAGGTATAATTAATAATAATGTTTAGAAATATGTATAATTATTATGAATAAAATTATTTACTGATATTATAATCTTATAAAACTGTTAATAAAAAATAATACCCATAATGCACAGAGTAACAACAACAACAATTATAATATTATTATATTATTGAAATGACTATACTTAATAAAGTTATATCCGGTAAAATAATTAACCCTCCACCTATATGGCTAATGAGACAAGCCGGTCGGTACTTGCCGGAATATCGTCAAATTAGAGCTGAATCTGGTAGTTTTTTAAATTTATGTTATTCTCCAAAACTTGCTTCAAAAGTAACATTACAACCTATTGATAGATTTGATTTTGATGCAGCTATAATATTCGCTGACATTCTATTAATTATTGAAAATCTTGGTTTTAAGCTTGATTTTAATGAAAAAAAAGGCCCTGTAATAGAAAATTGTTTGATTAATAAAAAGATAAATATCTTATATAAGGAGGTAAAAAAATCACCTTTAATTAATATTGGAGAAACGATTTCTTTAACAAGGGGTAAGTTAGATAAAAATAAATCATTAATTGGTTTTTGTGGTGCACCTTGGACTGTATCTACTTATATAATAAACGGTGGAACTACTAATTCTTACGAAAAATGTATCAAATGGGCACATGATAACTACGAATATTTCATGGAAATGATAAATTTATTAGTTGAAATTTCTTCTGAATATTTGATTATGCAAGTTGAAGCAGGTGCTGATATAATTAAAATATTTGATACTTGGTCTGGTGTTTTGAATAAAAATGACTTTGATAATTGGGTTATCAAACCTACTTATCAAATTGTAAAAAATGTTAAAAAGAAATTTCCAGATGTTAAAATAATTGGTTTTCCAAAGAATGCTGGTTATTTTTATGAGGACTACATTAAAGAAACTCAAGTTGATGCTGTTGCAATAGATCCTGATCTTGATATGTTATATTGTAAAAATACATTACAAAAACTAACAGTAATTCAAGGAAATGTTTCACCTGAAGTTTTAAAATTAGGTGGAGATACAATGAAAAATGATATTATTAAAACATTAGATACATTTAGTGATTATTCGTTTATAATGGGACTTGGTCATGGGGTATTAAAAGATACTCCAATAAATCATGTATCTGAATTTGTTGATATAGTAAGAAAATATAAAAGAAAATAAATGTTTGATAATTTTTATTTATATACAAAAGCACTTCATATTATTTCAGTAATTTCTTGGTTATGTGCTATGTTGTATTTACCAAGAATTTTTGTTTATCATACAAAAGTGAAACCAGATAGTGAAACATCTGCAATTTTCAAAACAATGGAGTATCGTTTAGCTTATTATATTATGACCCCTGCAATGATAGCGTCTTGGTTTTTTGGTTTAATTCTTATTTTTTATTTTAATGCAATTAATTTTTCTTCAGATATATGGTTTCATATAAAGTTTTTAATAGTAATAATTTTATCTGCTTGTCATGGTATTTTATTAAAAAAGTTAAGATTATTTGCTAACAATAAAAATATAAATTCAGAAAAATATTATAAATATCTAAATGAAATACCCACACTAATAATGGTGATTATTATTTTTTTAGTTATCGTAAAACCTTTCTAAAAGAATTTATATATATAAATTGTTATTTTTTAATATATATGCTAAATACTGACAATAATCCTTTCTAATTTCAAAAATTTCTCCAATTATAATATGAACACACCAACAGATATGAACACACCAACAGATATTGAAAATAAAAAAGAAGTTAAGCTTCAAACTTTGAAAGATAAAAAACCAGCGGAATTGCTTGCTTTTGCTGAAGAGCAAAAAATTGAAAACGCAAGTACTTTACGAAAACAAGAGTTAATGTTTGCTATATTAAAAAGTTTAGCAGAAAAAGACATAACAATTATCGGTAGTGGTGTTGTTGAGGTATTGCAGGATGGCTTTGGTTTCGTTAGATCTCCAGATGCTAATTATTTACCTGGTCCAGATGATATATATGTTAGTCCAAGTCAGATTCGTAGGTTTACATTAAGGACGGGTGACACTATTGAAGGGGAAATAAGAGGACCAAAAGATGGAGAAAGGTACTTTGCGCTTCTTAAAGTAAATACTATAAATTTTGAAAACCCAGAAAAAGCACGTCATAAAATAAATTTTGAAAACCTAACACCCTTATATCCTGATGAACGTCTCAAGATGGAAGTTGATGATCCTACAATTAAAGATCAAAGCGCTAGAATAATAGATATAGTTGCACCGTTAGGAAAAGGTCAAAGGGGCCTCATTGTAGCTCCACCAAGGACAGGTAAAACAGTTTTGTTACAAAACATAGCCCACTCAATAACAACCAACCACCCAGAGTGTTATGTAATAGTTTTGCTAATTGATGAAAGACCCGAAGAAGTTACTGATATGCAACGTTCTGTTAAAGGTGAGGTTATATCATCAACATTCGACGAACCTGCATCGAGACACGTTCAAGTTGCAGAGATGGTTATAGAAAAAGCAAAAAGGTTAGTGGAGCATGGTAGAGATGTAGTAATATTACTAGATTCAATAACGAGATTAGGAAGAGCCTACAACACAGTTGTTCCTTCATCTGGAAAAGTCTTAACTGGTGGCGTAGATGCTAACGCACTACAGAGACCAAAAAGATTTTTTGGAGCGGCTAGAAATATTGAAGAAGGTGGTTCCTTGACTATAATCTCAACCGCATTAATTGACACAGGCAGTAGAATGGATGAAGTTATATTTGAAGAATTCAAAGGGACAGGTAACTCTGAAATAATATTAGATCGCAAGGTATCGGATAAACGCGTGTTTCCTTCTATGGATATCTTGAGATCGGGTACGAGAAAAGAAGAATTGCTAACGGATAGCGCAACTCTTAAGAAAATGTTTGTCTTAAGAAGAATTTTAAATCCTATGGGCACTACAGATGCAATTGAATTTTTAATTGATAAATTGAATAATACAAAAACCAACGATGAATTCTTTGATTCTATGAATACTTAATGCTTAAGGAATTAGTATTGTCACGCCTTTTGTATTACGATTTGTAATAGATTCTTGGGCTTTTCCAACTTCTGACAATTTAAACTCTTGATTTATATCAATCGTTATTTTTTTATCTATCAACATCTTAAAAAATTCACTAGAAGCATTTTCCAACTCTTTCCTGGTTTTAACATAATCAAAAAGAGTAGGTCGTGTTACGTACAAAGATCCTTTTTTCATTAAATCCAATATGTTAATTGGGTCTACAACTCCAGATGCATTTCCAAAACTTACCAATAGGCCTCTTTTTGACAAACAATCAAGTGAGTCATTAACCGTTACTTTGCCAATAGAGTCATATGCAACAGGTACGCCATCATTATTGGTTATCTCTAGTACTTTTTCCTTAAAAGATACTTTGTTATAATTTATTACGTGATCGCAACCTCTTTGTTCTGCGTATATTTTTTTTTCATCGCTACCAACGGTGCCAATTATTTTTGCGCCAATTGCTTTTGCCCAAGGAACAGCGATGGACCCAACTCCACCTGCAACAGCATGAAATAATATCGTATGTTCTTTTTTAACTTTGAATACTTCGTTAAGAAGAAAATAGGTAGTTAAACCCTTTAATAAACTGCCTGCTGCAGTTGAAAAGCTTATTTCTTCCGGTAATTTTAAAACAAGTTGTTCTGGAACATTATTATGTGTAGCGTATGCACCAACTGGACCGTTGCAATAACAGACCCTATCCCCAATTTTTATATTCTTAACATCCTCCCCTATAGATTCAACGATACCCGATGCTTCTAATCCCAGTCCACTAGGTAAGTTGATTGGATAGATTCCAGATCTCTGATAAATATCGATATAATTAACACCTATTGCTTTATGAGCAATTGATACTTCATTTTTTTTGGGAATAATTTTTTCAATATCTTTTAATTCTAATTTTTCTGTACCACCAAAATTTTCAATAATTATTTTTTTCATTTTCATCTCATTTTTATGTATTATTAATTCTTTAGTATTTTTTTTTAATCTCATCATCCAATTTGATGTTGTTATCTATGGGTAATGAGCAATTGTTGTTATTACATACTATAGCATACGTTTTATCATTTTCTATACCTATAATACGTACGGTTTTTTCTGAAGTTCTTATGGTATTAAAGGAATAGTTCGTCCAAGAATTATCCAATAACTCTTTTTTTTCATTAATAATATGAAACGTTAATGTCATGTTATTTTCTATTAAATAAAAATTATTCAAGAACGATGCGTGGTAATAAGGATTTTTAGTTATATTTTTAATATTTGAATGAATTATATTTTCAGATTTTTTTAGATAGCTGTTGTCTTTTATTATATAGGATAATTTTATCATCGAACGCACAATTGTAGAATTATAATTTGGTATAGCTTCATCGTTTTCTGTGTAAGGCCTTATAATTAAATCATTATTTTTTGACGATAAGTAATAAGCACCATCTTTATGAACAAAATCCTCATTGAGTATTTTTATCCATTCCTTGGCATGGTTAAGATACTTTATTTCATTTGTTATTTCATACAAGGTTATTGCGGCATTGCACATATGACCATAGTCCGAAGCAAATGCATTATAAACAGTATCTTCTGATATGACATGTTTAAGGCGGTAATTGTGTGACATATTATCTGTTATTAGATTGTATGTTTTCTGTGCCATCAAAAGCCATTTTTTTTCTTTAAATATCATACTTGCAATTGCTAAACTGTTTATAGTTAAACCATTCCAATCAACGAGTATTTTATTATCAATTTGAGGTTTTATTCTTTCTTTTCGTACCTGTAATAATTTTTCTTCAATTTTTTTAAGTTTTATTTCTTCTTTTTTTGAGATTATGCTCGTTTCATCTAATCTGTTTAATATATTTGACCCTTCCCAGTTTCCTTCTTTACTTATATTATAAATTTTTTTAAAAAATTCATATTCCTCACCTAGAATATTTTCTAGTTCCCTTGAATTCCAAATATAATATTTACCTTCAACGCCCTCCGAGTCAGCGTCAATACTTGAGTAGAATCCTCCGTCCTTTCTATAAAGGTCACTTGTCATCCATTTTATTGTTTGGTATATTTTTTCTTGATAAAGATTTTTTTTATCAAATTGCCATGCATATGAGAGGATTTCAATAATTTGCGCATTGTCATATAACATTTTTTCAAAATGTGGAATTAGCCATTTTTCATCAACGGTATATCTTGAGAAACCTCCCTCTAAGTGATCGTATATACCACCTTGGCATATATTTTTTAAAGTTAGATCAATAAAATTTAATAATTTTTTATTATTTGTTGAAATAGCATTACTTTGAATTAATTTAAGTATTTCAACATTAGGAAATTTTTGTGATCCACTAAGACCACCGTATTTATAATCCAATTGTTCGGTTATGCTTATGAATGCCGTATCATAGTGTGTTTTATTAAATTTATTTTCTATTTTTTGTTCTTTTTTAAGCTCAAGAGAAGATATATGTTTTTTTATTGCATTAGCATTCGTCATCACTTTATTTTTTTCATTGTGATAGATATATGATATTTCTTTTAGAACAGATGGGAATGACGGTCTTCCATATTTAGGTATTGGAGGAAAATAAGTGCCTCCCCAAAACGGTTCTCCTTCTGGTGTCAGAAACATTGTTAGAGGCCATCCACCTTGTTCGCCCATAGAATGAAGCGCTGACATGTACACACTGTCAATATCAGGTCTTTCTTCTCTATCAACCTTGATGTTAACATAAAGGTTGTTCATTATGTTCGCTATTTCTTGGTCTTCAAAGGATTCATGGGCCATAACATGGCACCAATGACAGGATGAGTATCCTATTGATAATAAAATTGGAATATCGTGTTTTTGTGCTATATTAAATGCTTCATCTACCCATGGAAACCAGTTTACAGGATTATTACTGTGTTGTTTTAAGTAAGGGCTAAGCGTGTTGACGAGATTATTTTTATTTTTAGAAAAATGATTCATTCAGTATTTATTATCAGAGTTATTCGTTATGCAGAAGGAAAATTATAATTCAACAATATACGCGCTATCGAGCGCCGAAGGAAAGGCGGGCGTTTCGGTTATTAGAATTTCTGGTAATAAGTCATCAGAAGTTATAAATAAACTAGGTGGAACAACAAGTTATCCTAGAGTTGCAAAGATTACAAAATTGGTTGATCCTGATAATGGTGAGATTGTTGATAAGGCAATTGCAATCTGGTTTCCTGGACCAAATAGTTTTACGGGAGAGGATACTGTTGAACTATTTGTGCATGGCGGCAGAGCTGTTATTGATAAAATATTCGATATACTAGCTAGATTAAATGGGTTAAGTTTCGCTGAACCTGGTGAATTTACAAAAAGATCTTTTATGAACGGAAAGCTTGACCTTACTTCTGTTGAAGGGTTAGCGGATTTAATTAATGCTGATACAGAATTACAAAGGAAGCAAGCTCTTGCGCAGATGGAAGGATCACTCTTTAAATTATATGACAACTGGAGAACAATGCTAATTAAGAGTTTATCTTACATAGAAGCAAACATAGATTTTATCGAGGAAGATTTGCCTAAAAATATATTAGAAAAAGAAATGCTCTTTGTAAGTGTTACGTTAGATCAGATAAATAAACATCTATCTGATGGAAAAAAAGGGGAAAGATTAAGAGATGGGTATAGGGTGGTTCTAGCGGGAGCTCCTAATACAGGAAAATCTAGCTTATTGAACTTGTTGTCTAATAGAGATGTTGCAATCGTCTCTTCAGAGCCAGGCACGACAAGAGATATTATTGATGTTTATTTGGATATAAATGGTTGTCCTGTTATAATAAGTGATACAGCAGGTATAAGAGACAGCGATTCTAATATTGAACAACAGGGAATTGATAGAGCGAAGTCTAGAATAGCTGAATCAGATTTGGTGTTATGGTTAAAGGATTCAAGTTTAAAAGAAAACATAGCGTACCCATATAGTTCTGATAATAATATTATAGAAGTTTGGACTAAATCTGATATAACTGTAGTAGAAAGAAATCAACCATTTATATCGGTTCATAATAACACTGGTATCGAAGATCTCATTGATTTAATTGGTAAAAATGCTTTAAACGGTTGTGCAACGGAAGATTCCTTTATTACTCGGGCTAGGCATAGGGATTCTTTAATTAAAATAAGTAATTCATTAACAAATGCTCTACAGATAGATCTTGATAATATTGAGATAATTGCTGAAGAATTGAGAAGCGCATGCAACGTGCTGGGAAAAATAACAGGTAGAGTTGATGTTGAAGATTTATTAGAAGTAATATTTTCTGATTTTTGTATTGGCAAATAAAATGAAAATAGTTATACCAATCATATATAAGATATTGAAAAATAAAAATGCATAATAACAAAAAATATGACGTAATAGTTGTCGGCGGAGGTCATGCGGGTTGTGAAGCTGCAGCCGCTTCTGCTCGCGTTGGTGCTTCAACTCTTTTGGTTACTCATAAATTTGATACGATTGGTGTTATGTCTTGCAATCCAGCAATAGGAGGGCTGGGTAAAAGTCATTTAGTGCGTGAAATAGATGCATTAGATGGTGTTATAGGGGTAATTGCTGATAAAGCTGCTATACAATACAGGCTTCTTAATCGAAGGAAAGGCCCAGCGGTCAGAGCTCCGAGAATTCAGGCAGATAGAGATGTGTATAAAAAAGAAATGCAAGATAAATTAAATAATTATAATAATCTTGATATCATTTCAGACACCTGTGTTGACCTCATTGTTGAAAACGAAACATGCAAAGGTATAATTATTTCTAACGGTTCTCAGATTAGTTCTGTTTCTACTATAATAACAACAGGAACTTTTCTGAATGGATTAATTCATATTGGTAAAATAAAGTACCCAGCAGGACGAGTTGGTGATTCACCTGATTTACACCTTTCGAAAAGATTTAGAGAAATTGGGTTTAACCTCGGTAGGCTAAAAACAGGAACCCCTCCTAGAATAGATTCTGATTCAATAAATTGGAAAGAGCTTGAAGAGCAAAAAGGAGATGAAGACAAAACGTTTATGTCATTTTTATCTAATAAAGTAAATATTGATCAAGTTTCTTGTTATATAACAAGAACTACAACAGAAACTCATAAAATTATTTTAGATAATTTAACAGACGCACCGATATATTCTGGGCAAATAGATTCAAAAGGCCCAAGATACTGTCCTTCTATAGAAGATAAGGTTGTACGATTTGGTGAAAGGGATGGCCATCAGATATTTCTAGAACCGGAAGGATTGAACTCTAATACAGTCTATCCAAATGGTATTTCAACATCTTTATCTGAAGAGGTGCAAAAGCAAATTATTGCAACTATCCCTGGATTAGAACGTGCAATTATACAAAGGCCTGGATATGCAATTGAATATGATTATGTGGATCCAAGAGAGTTAACTATTACTTTGGAAACCAAAAAATTAAGAAATTTGTTTCTGGCTGGTCAAATAAATGGAACTACAGGATATGAGGAGGCAGCAGCTCAAGGTTTGATAGCCGGGATTAATGCAGCAAACAAAGCGTCTACTAGTAATGCGTTTATATTGGATAGATCGGATGCATATATAGGTGTTATGATAGATGACTTGATAACAAAAGGCGTTACAGAGCCATATAGAATGTTTACATCAAGAGCTGAATACAGGCTAACACTCCGTTCTGATAACGCTGATCAAAGATTAACCCCTCTGGGAATTAAGCTAGGTTGTGTAGACAAAAATAGAAAAGACTTCTTTAACGAAAAGATGAATAACTTAGAAAATGCTAGAAACTTAGCTAAAAGCTTAATTATAACCCCATCGAAGGCAACATCCTACGGCTTGAAAATTAACCAAGACGGGATTAAAAGAAATGTTCTTGACCTCTTGTCTTATTCCGAAATAGATATGACAGTATTATCAAAGATATGGCCTGAATTAAATGATATTAAAAAAGATATTGCAGAGCAGTTAGAGGCAGATGCTTTGTACTCAGGATATCTTGACAGGCAAGATGCTGATATTATGTCTTTTAAAAAAGATGAGTCTTTGTTAATACCGGATAATATTAATTATAAGGATATTAATGGTTTACCAAACGAAGCATGTGAGAAGTTAATGAAATTTAAACCGGCTTCAATAGGACAAGCAGCAAGATTGGAAGGAATAACACCAGCTACGATTCTTGCAATATTGGCACATTTAAAATCGAGATCTACTCGTAAGATTAAACAAGCATGAATTGTATACTAAATATATGAATACATGGAACAGGAATGCAGTAGAGACACGCTTCAATGTTTCACGTGAAACATTAGATAAATTTGACATATATGTTAATTTATTACAAAAATGGCAATCAAAAGTTAATTTAATAGGACCCTCTACAATTGAAGATATCTGGGGTAGGCATATTGCTGATTCACTACAACTATTAAAATTTATGCCCGCAGATATGAAAAGTTACATTGACTTAGGTTCTGGGGCGGGAATACCTGGATTTGTATTGGCTATTTATTATAATGACCCAGCCATTAATTTTCATTTGATTGAGTCTAATCATAAAAAATGTGCTTTTTTACAGACAGCTTCAGCACATTGTAGCATTGAGACAATAATACATGAGGATAGGATTGAAAATTTATGTATTGATAATTCTTTAAAAGCAGACGTTATTACAGCAAGGGCTCTTGCACCTTTAAGCAAGCTAATAGAATTCTGTTCTCCTTTTATGTGGAAAAAAACTGTTTTATTACTACAAAAGGGAAAAGATGTAAAAAGAGAATTGACCAATTCTTCTATATATCTAAATATGGATGTAGATATAGAGCCGAGCGAGGTTGATGCGGATTCTTCAATATTAATAATTAGGTCAAAGTAATGTTTGGTTTTATTGGTAAAAAAATAAAAAAGTCAGATAAGCCAAGGGTTATGGTATTTGCTAATCAAAAAGGTGGTGTAGGAAAAACTACAACTGCAATTAACTTGGGATGCGCCGTGGCAGAAAAAGGATACAAAGTCTTAATCATAGACTTAGATCCACAAGGTAACGCTTCAACTGGACTAGGTATATATAAAGAATTTAGAGAATTTTCATCCTATGATGTTCTAGTAGATGGGATGTCTGTAAACAAGGCAACTGTTGAAACTGGTGTTAAAAATCTATATTTGGTTCCCTCTACTCTAGATTTATTAGGTATTGAAGCTACTTTAGCAAACGATGAAAACAGATCATTTAAACTTAAAGAAGCAATTCAAAATATGTTATTAGAAACCATAAAAATAGAGGATAATTATCATTATATATTTATAGATTGCCCTCCTTCATTAAACCTACTGACTATTAACGCTTTAGCTGCATCTGACGCTGTAATGGTTCCTCTTCAATGCGAATTCTATGCTTTAGAGGGCTTGGGGCAACTTCTTGAAACTGTTGATCATGTAAGAAAAACTCTTAATGATACTTTGATTATACACGGTATTGTTCTTACAATGGTTGATGATAGGAATAACTTATCGGGTCAAGTTGAAAAAGATGTGAGAGAATACATGAAAAATAAGGTATACCAGACAGTTATTCCAAGAAATGTGAGGGTCTCAGAGGCACCTTCATATGGTAAGCCCGTATTAATATATGACCATAAATGTTCAGGATCTAAAGCTTATATTAAACTTGCAAGCGAGATGTTGAATAGAGATAAAGATATGAAATATAGCAATTAACCTTCAAACTGTTAGAAAGAAAAAGTTATGATTAATGATGATAATATTAAAAAAAGAATAAATGATAGTGAAAATCATTCAAGTAGACTCGGTAGAGGGTTGGCATCATTAATCGGTGATGCACCTAAAAATATTAGTACTATTGACGAGGTCAATACAAAGACAGAAATAGATGTTATTCCAATAGAGTATATTCAAGCGAATACACAGAACCCAAGAAGAGTATTCCATGAACATGAATTAATTGATTTATCAAACTCTATCAAGGAAAAGGGTATTCTACAGCCAATTATAGTAAGGGGTATTCAAGGTTCTCAAAATTCATACGAAGTTGTTGCTGGTGAAAGAAGGTGGAGAGCCGCGCAAATCGCACAATTGGATGAAATTCCAGTTATTATAAAAACATTATCAGATGTTGATGCACTAGAAATTGCAATTATTGAAAATGTTCAGAGGTCTAATCTCTCGCCAATAGAAGAAGCAACGGGATATAAAAATTTAATTGATAGCTTTTCTTATACACAAGATGATTTAGCAAAAGTTATTGGCAAAAGTAGAAGCTACGTAGCGAATACTTTAAGGTTAATGAATTTACCAGAAAAAGTTATTGAATATCTCTCTTCCGGTGAATTAACAGCGGGGCATGCGCGGGCTTTATTATCGACTCTGAACGCAGAAGTTTTAGCAGATCTTATTGTAAAAAAAGGATTAAGCGTACGACAGACAGAAAATCTGGTTAAATCATCTGTAAGCAATAAAGCAGATAAACAAAAAGTTATTGATGTAAGTGCGCACAGCAAAGATGATATAGAAATTAGAGATTTTGAAAAAGATATCACAACTCAATTAGGTTTTAAGGTAAAAATTAATAATAATTCTAATAATTCGGGAAATATTATTATTAAATATTTAGATTTAGATCAGTTAGATTTGATAAGAAAAAGATTACTAGCAAAATAATTATTTATTTTTTAGAGTTGATATCTTCATAAGACCTCTTTCAATAATGATATCAGATAAAGTGGGAAAATTCCTTGAGTCTTCCTCTGTTTCTGAGAGTATCTTAATTGTTTTCATGACAGAGTTCTGGCTCCATTTATTCATTTGCTTGATAACACTGTCTCTTCTTTGAAAGAAAATAACCGGCTTATATTCAGATACAGCCTGTGAAACTGATTTTTTTTCAATATTAACAATATTAAAGAGTTGCAATAGTTTTATAGCATGTCTTTGGGTTGACATCAGAATCTGTATTGCGGTTATATTGTTCTCAAGAGATTTGTTATAAAAGTTATTGATTAGCTTTATTTTTTTTTCAAAAATTATATCAACTAATTCATCAACATTTGATTGGGATGAATCGTAAATAGTTTTTTTAACATCTGATATGGTTATCTCATTATTTTCTCCAACCAATGTGCAAAGTTTATCAATCTCATTCAAAGTCCCCTGGTGATCGTTTCCCAATAAACTAACAAGCAGGTCTTTTGCGTCTCTTGAAATTTTATTACTATATTGTGATAATTTTTTCTCTATAATTTGAGATATTTTAAATTCTGCGTTTAAATAACAAGGAATAGTTACTGTATCCGTATTTTTTTCAAATGCTTTTCGAAGTGGTGATACTGGCTTTAGTTCGTTTGTAGTTATAATTAAAATTGAATCATAAGATATATCAAAAATATCCTTTATTAATTTAGCTGGTAGAGGATTATCAATATTAAGGTAAACAACCTTTCTAGAATTATTGAAATTAATACTTAACAACTCATCGACCAATGACTCTGGTCTATCCTGTATTGTTCTATCGTCTAACTTAGATACAACAAAAGGATCGTTAGGATCTTTTGCGTATTTTGATAATATCGCTTTTGATCTTTCGAGAATAAGTCCTCTATCCGAACCATATAGAAGAATAGCCTTTACGCTCTCATCAGGGTTGTTTAAGAAAACTTCTATTTGTTGATTTTTTAGCGCTACCAACGAATTATCCTGTATATTTTTTATTTAATAAAATGGAGATTTATTTGGTTACTAATTTTTTTTGCTATCTCTTTTGCAATAATGTTGTTTGTTTTTATTTCTGACCGGGAGTTATTAAATTCTGATTGCCAGTTAGCAAAGCTATCAATAACTATAATTTTATTAGAATATAGAACTTCTTTGAACTCCCCGACTTCAAATATTTGATAATCTACTGTAATTGTAATTTGAGAATGGGTTGCTTTACCTTTAGAACTTAAAAACAAAGCTTTTTTATCAAAGCTTGTTTGAAAATTTAAATGCAATTTACTATTTGTGTTATTAACATCTCCTTGAATAAATCCTATTAATTCATTTCTGATAATTTGATCCATTCGACTATCTGCAGGGGGTATATATATATCTTTTATCTCTGTTTTATTGATGTTATTTCCATAGCTACTATACAGAGGCGTAAAAGAACACCCGGATGAAAAAAGAAGAACCAGAGTTAATGCGATATTTGTATTTTTATTAAACCACGACATTTAAAATCTTTCCTGGTACATAAATAACTTTTTTAATTGCGCTATCGTTGATTGCTTTAATGACATTCTCTACATTAAATGCTTTTTGTTCAACATCTTTTTGTTTGGTATCAATTAATATTTCTATTTCCCCCCGTTTCTTACCATTGACTTGTATTATAATTATTGCAGTTTCTTTGGTAATAAGATTTTTATCACAGGTTGGCCAAGGTTGTTCGGCAAGAAGGCTAGTGTAGCCAAGATGATTCCAGCAAGATTCTGCTAGATGAGGAGCCATTGGACCAAAAAGCTTACAATAGGCTTCTAGGCTTTCTCTAATAGCCCACGCAATGCTTTTATCAATGTTCTTTGGATTATCAGCAAGCGTTGTTGTGAGATAATTGCTAAATTCATAAATATATGCAACTGCTCTGTTAAACCTTAGATTATCTAGGGCCTCTGTTATGTCGGATATTATCTTATGCGTGGTTTTTCTGATGTGTAAAGATTCGTCAGTAAAATCTACGGGATTTTTTTCTTCTTTTTGACAAGAAATTCTTTCCCCTTCATAAATAATTTTCCAAGCTTTTTGAATAAATTTATTGGCAGCTTCTACACCGTTATCAGTCCATTGAATATCTCTTTCTGGCGGCGTATCCGATAAAATAAACCATCTGGCAGTATCGGCTCCATACATAGAAACGATCGCATTTGGATCTATTATATTTTTTTTAGATTTTGACATGGATTCAATGGGGCCGATAACAACTTCTTCACCTGTATCAATATGTTTTGCGCTACTACCTTCAATTATCACTTCTTCCGGGAATAGCCACTCACCTTTTTTATTTTTATAGGTTTCGTGGGTTACCATTCCTTGTGTAAATAATCCATCGAACGGTTCTTCTATTTTTACATGGCCGGTTATTTTCATGCTTCTCATAAAAAAACGTGAATATAATAAATGTAAAATTGCATGTTCAACACCGCCAATATATTGGTCAACGGGTAGCCAGTAATCTACAGCTTTTGCATCTAATATTTCTTCAGAGTCCGGTGAACAGAATCTAGCATAATACCAAGAGGAATCGACAAATGTATCGAATGTATCGGTTTCTCGTTCTGCGGGATTGTGGCATTTTGGACAACTGGTATGTTTCCATGTGGCATGTCTATCGAGCGGGTTTCCTGGGACATCGAAGTTCACATCATCAGGCAAGGTAACGGGAAGATCTTTTTTTGGCACCTCCACAACCCCACATTTTTTACAATGTATAATTGGAATTGGACAACCCCAATATCTTTGTCTTGAAATTCCCCAATCCCTAAGTCTAAAGGTGATAGTTTTCTCACCCTGAGCGCGTCCGTTTATTTGTATTTTTTCAAGGGTGTCTGCTGCTAAGTTTTTTGCATCTTCAATATTTAGGTTATTAAGAAAATCAGAATTTATTATTATCCCTTCGCCGGTAAAAGCTTCGTCAACAATCTTATAATTCTTTGGATCTTGATTTGAAGGCAACACAACAGGTATAACTTCTAATTGATACTTGTTAGCAAAATCAAGGTCTCTCTGATCATGAGCCGGACAACCAAATACCGCGCCTGTTCCATATTCCATGAGAACAAAGTTTGCTATATAGACATCCAATTCTTTGTCTTTAATAAATGGATGGTTAACGGTTATCCCTGTTTTGCAACCAATCTTTTCAGCTTTAGAAATATTCGCAAGCGTTGTGCCTTGTTTCTGGCATGTGCTTATGAATTTTTTTATCTCCGGGTTCTCTTTAGATAAAATACTAGCAATTGGATGGTCAGGGGCTATAGCGCAAAAACTTGCACCAAACAATGTATCGGGTCTGGTTGTAAATACCTCAATCGTTTTGTTAGGGATGTTTTGTGTTTTTTGATTTATTTCAAAATGTAATTTCACACCGGTGGATTTTCCAATCCATCGATCTTGCATGACTTTTACTTTATCTGGCCATCTTTTTAAGTCGTCTAATTTTAACAACAGATCATCGGCAAATTTAGTAATATTAAAAAACCATTGCGTTAATTCTTTGGTTTCAACGGGAGCTCCTGATCGCCAGCCTAAACCATCTATCACTTGTTCGTTTGCTAGCACAGTTTTGTCTACAGGATCCCAATTGACTTTAGAGTTTTTTCTAATCACTAAATCTTTTTTTAAAAAATCCAGAAAAAGTTTTTGTTCATGGACATAATATTTTGGATCACAGGTTGCTATTTCTCGATCCCAATCTATTGACAGACCAAGCAACTTAAGTTGACTGCGCATATTTTTAATATTTTCATAAGTCCATATCGCAGGATGGGTATTTCTCTGCATTGCTGCATTCTCTGCAGGCATCCCGAAGGCATCCCATCCCATCGGGTGCAATACATTAAAACCGGATGCTCTTTTGTAGCGGGCTATTACGTCTCCCATCGTGTAGTTTCTCACATGCCCCATATGAATTTTACCAGAGGGATAAGGAAACATTTCTAAAACATAATATTTTGATTTATTGGTATTTTCTTCTGCTTTAAAAATACCTTTATCTAACCATTTTTTTTGCCAAATAGGTTCTTCTTCTTGGGCGTTATACCGTTCCATTTAATCAACTCGTCTTTGGATGTTTCTATTATTTATCTTCAACACTTCTTTGTCTCATTTTGCGTGCTGAAGTGAGAATTTGATTTTCAATTTTCTCTTCTGTGTCTCTGTTTACAGTTGTATTAATCCAATCACCGTTTTCTTTTATTTGACGAAATACGGTTACTTTAATGCCATCGGCACGCAATCGTGTGTCCAGTACATATACTGTTATTTTAAATCTTTCGTTTGGATTACTTGGATCAATGTACCATTGTGTTGTGATAACGCCTCCAAAGGGATCGGCATTATCTAATGGCATAAAAGATATTGTATTCAAGGAAGCTCTCCAAAGAAGAGCATTAACACCGATTTGTGCTCCTGTTGACATATCTGTACCACTAAGAAGTTTAAATGAATCTTGAACTTTTCCGGTTACTTTTCCTTTATTTATTCTTTCATCTCTTCTCTCTTTCGAAGCATCAGCATCCATAAGTCCTGTCATAGCCGAGCCACATGCGCTAAGCAGAAATGATAGAAGAAATATCATTAAAATTGATTTAATAGTATTGGGGAAGTTATTTTTCGTATAAATCATATTTAAACTTACTTAATATAAAAAAGATAATAGATACTTATTATTAAAATGCATAAAAGTACAAATATAAATCATATTATGTACTTAAAAACTTATAGTAATAATCGAATTATTAACAAAAAGTTAACACATGTGTTAAAATAGTCACACTCTATATAATAATTTATCTAAAGCCATTAAAGAATTGACTAAACAGGCAGATTTACTATCTTTAACACATTATATTTATTTAATTGTAACAAAAGTAAAATATTAAATAAATATAAATATAATAAAATGTTAATTTATATTACATGAGGAAATTAAATGAATAAAATTATTACAGGAACGGCGATGGTTCTTATCAGTGGTTTGTACTCTGGTTTGGCAATTGCTGCAGATGCTCCGGCGAGCTCTGGGTCTCCTATCTCTCTTACAGTCGGCGGTGAAGCTGAACTGACAACAATCTTTGGCGGTGGCATTTGTAATGCTGCAGCTTCTAATGCTTATATAGGTGTTGCTGCTGGTAAAATTGATACAGCACTTGCAACTCTTTCTGCTGCAGCGCAAGCTCAACTTATAGCTCCTGCAAATGCTGATACTCCAGCAACACAAGCAACAACAGCTGTTGCAGTAACAACATTGAATGCTTTAGATGATGTTGAAACAGCTGGCGAAGTTGCATTCTCATTCAATGCTGATCCATGCGGTGGAAAATCTATCAAAAGCCCAACATTTGATATGTCTAGAGAAATCACATTCGGTGCATCAGGGACATTAGCAAACGGTCTAGAAGTTT
>CAJIYR010000003.1:190000-232224 GCA_905181735.1 uncultured Hyphomicrobiales bacterium | reverse complement strand
CTAATTGGCAGAGAATAACTAATCGATGTTGGCTTGCTATACCTTTTAAGAAGTTTGCCGCCTTTAACGCATTTTCTTCCATCTCTTTCATTTAAAATCTTTCTTTTTAAAGTTTCTCTTTACATATGATAATATTCATATAATTATATTATCATATCATAAAAATGTATATTAACAAGTTTTATAAAGAACAAAAATATTATAGGGAATTTAAAAATGGAAACTCAATTCACCCCTTTGACATCTTTGGTAGGTGGAGCCCTTATAGGTTTTTCTGCAGTTATACTCATGATTTCTCATGGTTGTATAGCAGGTATCAGCGGTATTATTTCACGCATTTTACCTCCGTCTATTGATAGAATTGAACTACCTCAAAGTTTAATCTTTATTATAGGACTCCTTCTTTCAGCTCCTTTATGGTTTCTTATTCAAGGAGAGATTCCAGTTCAGGTTGTATCAGATAATTATATTCTTCTTGGAATTGCTGGTTTATTTGTTGGATTTGGATCAGTGTTGGGTAACGGCTGCACAAGTGGACATGGTGTATGTGGAATATCCCGTATATCAGGAAGATCGATCGTTGCTACTGGTACTTTCATGACAACAGCTTTTGTAACGGTTCTGGTTCTTCGACACGTTGTGGGAGGTTAATCGATGCGTATCTTAAGCACTCTTATAGCCGGATTAATTTTTGGGACTGGTTTAATATTGTCAGGAATGGTAAATCCGTTAAAAGTTCAAAATTTTCTAGATTTCTTCGGTAGTTGGGACCCAAGTCTAGCTTTCGTAATGGGTGGAGCAATCTTGGTTGCAATGCCAGGTTTCTGGATAGTTCAGAAACGTAAGGCGCCATTTTTTAGTGACGTATTCCATCTACCTACAAGGACAGATTTTGATTTTCGCTTACTTGCAGGCGCTGCAATATTTGGTGTTGGTTGGGGGCTTGGAGGATTCTGTCCAGGGCCAGCATTAACATCTCTTCCTCTAGTGGCTAAAGGAACGCTTATTTTCGTTCCAGCAATGTTGATTGGAATGGTTGCAGCAAAATTAACGTCATTAATTTCACACTGATCAATATGATTTTTAAAAGGAGAATTCAATGAGCATTAATCCCATCGATTTATCAATTAAACCAGATGTAAAAGCTTTCTTTGATCTTAACACCAACACGATTAGTTATGTGGTATCGGATCCAACCACAAAGGCTTGCTCTGTCGTGGACTCTGTGTTGGATATCAACTATGCTTCTGGGCAGATTACTTACAACCATGCCAATGAAATTATAGAATACATCTCATCTAATCACCTTACACTTGAATGGATAATTGAGACCCACGTTCATGCGGATCACCTGTCTGCAGCGCCCTATCTTCAGGATAAGCTTGGAGGGAAAATTGGAATTAGCAAGAAAATCCTTGAGGTTCAAGAAACTTGGGGTATAATTTTTAATGAAGGAACAGATTTCCAGCGTGATGGTTCACAATTTGATGTCTTATTTGAAGATGGCGATGTCTATAAAATTGGATCTCTGGAAGCATTTGTTATTGCAACTCCTGGCCATACGCCTGCGTGTATGGTGCATATCATTGGTAACTCAGCATTTATTGGTGACACATTATTTATGCCAGACGGTGGATCAGCACGGGTTGATTTTCCTGGTGGAAATGCGGAGGACTTGTTTGTATCAATTCAAAAAATTTTGAGCTTGCCTGATGCATTGCGCCTGTTCATGTGTCATGATTATGGCCCCAATGGACGTGATATTAGGTGGGAAACGACAGTTGGAGACGAGAAAGCTCACAACATTCATGTAGGTTATGGTACCAGCAAAGAAAAATTTATAAAATTACGTACCGAAAGAGATGCCTCATTGGCTATGCCAAAACTTATTATTCCAGCACTTCAAGTAAACATGCGCGCTGGTGAAATTCCTACAGACGAAGCTGGTCGACCAGCTCTGAAAGTTCCAATTAATAAGCTCTAAAATGTTAATTTAATAGTAAAAGCAATAACAAAAATCTGCGAAGAAAGACTTATAATGCAAACAATACAACTTGATTCCCAAACTTTTGTTGGATCACAAATTTCTTTAGATGATATCACTAAAAAAAATTTCAGGAACTTCAATGCAATTATTATTGCACGTCCAGAAGGCGAAGATCTAGGTCAGCCAACATTCGCCAATATAAAACTAATTAGCAACGGTATAGGCGTAAAGGTTTATCAGGTACCAGTAGTTTCAGGGAAAATCACAGAGGAAGACGTTCAGGCATTCGAGGCATTAACAAATAAAGAAAGTGGACCGGTTTTCATCTATTGTCGAAGTGGACATCGTGCAGCATCATTGTGGGCAATTAATAAGGCTAAGAAGGGTTTCTTGGCTGAGGAAATACTCTATATTGCCAAAAAAGCAGGATATGATCTGGCATCACTTGGCCCAAAAATCGCTGCTAATTTTTTACAAAGAATATGAGTAACATGTCTCGCATATCAAAATTTTTACCTATATTTGATTGGGGACGAACTTATAACCAAGTCACATTTACTAATGACCTTGTGGCGGCTGTTGTTGTAACGGTTATGTTGATTCCTCAGTCATTAGCTTACGCCTTGTTAGCAGGGTTACCCCCTGAAATGGGTCTTTATGCATCAATGTTTCCTATTGTGCTTTATGCTATATTTGGTACCAGTCGCGTGCTTGCCGTTGGTCCAGTAGCAGTGGTTTCGCTCTTGACGGCCGCCGCTGTTGGTAAAATAGCAATTCCTGGTACGCCAGAATACATTGCGGCTGCAATTACCCTCGCTTTTATGTCAGGAATTATTCTATTAGGACTTGGTCTTTTTCGATTAGGGTTCTTAGCGAATTTTCTATCTCACCCGGTGATTACAGGATTTATTACGGCCTCTGGCATTATTATCGCCGCAAGCCAGATGAAACATATCTTTGGTATCAACGCAGATGGGCATAATATATTGGAGATTACTATATCCCTAAGAGAAAGTATCACAGAGTTGAACTGGATCACCTTGCTGATCGGCAGTCTGACAACAGCCTTTCTACTCTGGGTGCGCAAGGGATTTCTTCCACTTCTTTTAAAGCTTGGTATTAATCAACGCGCCAGTAATATTTTTGCTAAGGCTGGGCCAATTATAGCTATCGTTATAACAACGTTGATTGCATGGATTTTTAGTTTTACTGAACGAGGGGTCAAAGTTGTTGGTGAAGTTCCTCAAGGTCTACCACCCATATCTTTGCCGTCGTTTTCTATAGATATCTGGACTAGTCTAATTGGTTCAGCAATATTAATGTCACTTATTGGATTTATTGAATCGATCTCTATTGCTCGAACTCTAGCGGCAACAAAACGGCAACGTATCGATCCTAACCAAGAACTCATTGGCCTTGGCGTTGCTAATGTTGGTGCGGCATTCACTAGTGGCTTTCCAGTTACAGGTGGTTTTTCACGCTCTATAGTCAACTACGATGCTGGAGCCGAGACACCAGCAGCTGGAGCATTCACCGCAATAGGCCTTGGTGTCGCATCGCTATTCTTAACAACATTAATTTTTTACCTCCCCAAAGCAACTCTTGCTGCAACTATAATTGTAGCTGTGCTTGCGCTTGTTGATTTTTCGATTTTAAAAAAAACATGGATTTATTCTAAGGCTGATTTTGCAGCCGTCGCAGCAACAATGAGTGTGACACTTATAATGGGGGTTGAGCTTGGTGTAATTGCTGGTGTCCTAATCTCAATTCTAACCCGTATCTACAAGTCATCATGTCCGCACATTGCAATCGTAGGACAGGTTCCAGGAACCGAACACTATCGTAATGTATTGCGACATGACGTTTTAGTAAACCCCCAAGTTTTAACTATTCGAGTTGATGAAAGTCTATATTTTGCAAATACACGTTTTTTAGAAGATAGAATTTACTCTGAAGTTGCTAAAAAGCCTGATCTTAAGCACGTTATTCTTATGTGTTCCGCGGTGAACGCAATCGACATGAGCGCGCTTGAATCGCTAAATATTATTAATGAAAGGCTAATGTTGGGAGATATTAAATTCCATCTTTCAGAGGTAAAGGGGCCAGTAATGGATAAGTTGGAAGGCACTAGTTTATTGAAAGATTTGAGTGGAGATATTTTTCTTAGTCAACATCAAACAAAAAAACTAATCAATTCTGATTGAGTTAAGTTATTGTAACTAGTTTTAAATTTATAGATAATATAGATTAGTTATAATTTGACTTTAATGAATGTAATCTATAGCGTTTAAACAAATTCATTGGTTTTATAAATTGTAATAATGCAATTTTATTATGGGAATACGGTAGGAAATGTTTTAATTCCGTAGCTGCCCCCGCAACTGTGATTAGTTAATTTTAACTATAAGCCAGATACCAGCTGATGATTTTATATTAAGTTAATAAACACACGGAGGGTGAAATTATGAATAGTACAATTAACATAACTAGAGACCAAAAATATTTGGTTTTATCAGACAGATACTTATCAGCAGCGATTGGTATTTTGTTTGGTTCGGTTTTAATTTTTGGGGCTGGCTTTTCTCATTCTGAGATTATTCATAATGCAGCTCACGATGTTCGGCATTCCATAACATTTCCTTGTCATTAAATCTAGAAATATGACACAGAAATTATTAATAAGCAGTCTTGTGACTGGCTTTATTGTTGGTATTTTAATTACTTTTTTTCATCTATTGTTAATTCAACCGATGATTGATCAAGCTGAATTTTATGAATCATTGTCTTCTGTAGAGACGATAAACATACATGAAGACCATCATCATAATGAAGAAGTTCATCATCACAATGAAGAAGTAGGTGCTCATATATTTGGCTATGATCTGGAGAGAACTATTTTTTCATTTATTGCTAATATACTAATAGCAACGGGTTTTAGCTTTTTCTTTGCCTCTACCCTTACTTTAATAAATTATAGTTTGGATTATAAACGTATACTTTTAATAGGTTTTTTTGGTTTTTTAAGTTTTTGTCTATTGCCTTCAATTAGTATATCTCCTCAGCCACCAGGAACCTTGCAAGCAGATATAATGTTACGACAATTTCTTTGGCTTCTAACGGCATCTTTTTCTGTTATTGGGTTGGGATTGTTTGTTTATAAGAAAGAAATTAAATGGAGAATAATTAATTTCGTTATGTTAATAATTCCCCATATAGTGATAATATTATTTATAAAGGTTAGCCCGGTTAATAACTTACCTTCTGACCTTGTATTTAAGTTTATTTTTTCTACTATAGCATCTGGAGCAGTTCTATGGTTAATGTTATCAATAGTGATGGGTTATTTTTATAAAAAAGTATAAATATTTTATTCAAGGAAATTAAATAATGTTTGGTACTGGTTTTGAGCCAATCTATTTGTATTCACTGTTTATATTAATCTTTATTATATCAGGAATCGTTAAAGGCATTACAGGGATTGGATTGCCTATGACCTCTCTGGCAATTTTGACAACTTTTATCTCCCCATTACAAGCAATTGGATTGAATGTTATCCCAGTGATTATGGCTAATATATTACAATTCTCTACCGCTAAAAGTCCAAGATCCATCGCTAAAAAATATAAAATTTTTGCTTTATTTATGTTTTTAGGTGTTTCTTGTACTTCGTTTTTAACAGCTTCCCTCAGTGATCAGACATTAAAGTTACTTATTGGATGTATGGTAATAATTTTCGCATTGGATAATTTATTTAGAAAATCGTGGTCCTTTGATATTAGGAATGATAAATATTGGCAAATTTTTATGGGAAGTATTTCTGGTATAATTGGAGGACTAACCTCTATATGGGGTGTCCCAATTATTATGTATTTAATATTAAGAAAAGCTGATAAAGAGGAATTTGTTGATACTACTGGATTCTTATTTTTAGTTGCGGTTATCCCTGCAACTGTTGGATATATTAGTACAGGGATATTAATAACAGAGACAATTCCATTGGCCATTGTCTGCGGAATAGCTGCTCTTATTGGCATGCGAATCGGAAGAGAAATTCGAAAAAGAATTGTCGCAGAAACATTTAAAAGATTACTTTTATTACTCTTTATAGCAATAGGCGTTAAACTAATTTGGAATGCGTTCACAGGAATATAATGAATTTATTAACTCGTTTAAAGATAAATTGGCAATGTAAGCATACTTGGAAAAGAGCAAGTTATAACACTCTTTGGTGCTTAATTGGATGCTCAATTGGTGATTTTGGAACCATAGCATATTTTCAGTTCACAAATGCAAGTGCGCCAGTCATTATCATTATGTTGTTAGCTATTTTTAATGGGCTTATGACTTCAATTTTACTGGAAACAATAATATTGAGTAGGCAAATGAATCTTAAGTCAGCTTTCCAAGTTGCGATTAAGATGTCTCTTATATCTATGATATCAATGGAGATTGCAATGAATCTAACTGATGTATTGTTAACGGGAGGAGCTATGCTGACATTGGGGATAATTCCGATTATGTTGTTAGCAGGTTTCATAACGCCGTTGCCTTATAATTACTACAAGTTGAAGGTATACAATAAAGCCTGCCATTAAAAGTCTTCAATCCGTTGAGCCTATGTGGTTATGTTGGCTTGGTCATAATGACTGATTTTACATCTTTAAATTATATTCAAATATAGAATTATTATTTGCAAATAAATTTCCTTTGACCCTGTTTTAATATCATTTGATGCCTATATATTTATTGTAACTTATTAATATTTATTAGAGGAATTGAATGAAAAAATTATTATGTTTCTGTGTATTATTTTTATTAAGTATAAATGTACCAAATGCTCATTCAGCTGAGTATAGTATTGAAATGCTTAACAAACGCGAAGACGGTCAAAAAATGGTATATTCGCAAGATATTATTAATATAGACGTTAATGATACAGTGAAATGGACGCCAACATCCAAGGGTCATAATGTAGAGTTCATAACGGTCCCAGGAAGCATGGATATTCCAAAGAAAAGCAAGACAAGCAAAGAATATTCATACACATTTGATCAACCAGGAGTGTATTTATACCAGTGTACGCCTCATAAAAGTATGGGGATGATTGCTTTGGTAATTGTAGGTAAAGATACAACCAATATTAATGAAATTTCCGCTAGTAAGGTTGTTGGAATGAGTAAAAAGAAATTAGCTAAATTGATTGAAAGCATCGATTCCTAGCCTTTAAAAATATTCCGACATACCTTGGTAATATTAACAATTAATTTCTATTGAAATGCAAAAGATGTTAAGCTATGAAAAAGAGTAACACTGCAAACATATTGAAGTGGCTAGGAACTTTAGTCTTAATGGTTGGTGCAGGTGTAAACTCACTTGAAATATATCCCCTAGGAATTATAATAATGGTTACAGGGGGAATGCTTTGGTGTGTTGTGGGTATTTTGTGGAAAGAGCTATCCCTTATTATTACTAATGCAGTACTTGGATTGATAAGTATTGTTGGTGTTTGTTACACAATGGGATATTTTAATTAATAACTAAATTATATACTCTACTCTTGAGTTTGATAAATGTGTTAAAAAGATAGCTGAGAAAGATTGGGTATGAAAAAACTACTATTCATTACCATCGTTATGATAAAACGATATTTTATAGGTGAGAAGCTACACGGTGAATATGTTGTGTATCGTAAAAATGGACAGTTAGAATCCAAAAAGAATTATATGAATGGTAAGCGACACGGTGAATTCGTTATGTATCGTAAGAAGGGACAGTTATGGTATAAACGTAACTATGTGAACGGAAAGTTACACGGTGAACAGATTACCTGTCATGGTAATGGGCAGTTAGAATTTAAAGAGAACTATGTGAACGGTAAGTTAGTTTATTAAACTGAATATGTTTTCGATACAACAAACTCTGCTATCGCTTCGGCATGGAAAAGACTCAGAAAAACAGCAAAGGTTAAGAGAGTGAGATTTCATGATTTTAGACATGAGGCTATCAATCATGGACATAATGTTCTAAAAGCGTTGGAAATTATAGATATTTTATCATATGAGAATTCATAAATTTTTTCATTAAGTGGTGCGCCGGGGAGGATTCGAACCCCCGACCCCTTGATTCGTAGTCAAGTACTCTATCCAACTGAGCTACCGGCGCATATAAAAAATATACAAATAATCAATAATTATTAAATGTCTTATCATAAACTGGCAAGGAAAGATTTATAAATAATACTAATATGAATTTAATTTTTTATTCATAGCCTATTAAAAAAGTATTTATAGATTTATCTATTTGAATTTTATCACCTTTAATCTATAAATAAGCATATTAAAATCGTAATAATTTAACTTAAGTAAAAATATGAGTAAACCAACCAGAAGAATTGTTACAGGTCATGATAAGGCAGGAAAAGGAATAATTATATCCGATAGCCACGCAACAAATATCATGAAAAAATCTTCCAGACCTGGTGTTAGTCTGACAAATATATGGCAGAGTAATGAATTTCCACATAAGCCAAATAATAGTAAAGACGCAGATCAAGAATTTATCATGTTTCCTGAATCTAAGGGGACTGTTTTAAGGGTATCTGAATTCGAACCGGAGGAAGATGGTAAGCAAGCCATAGATGGTAAAAGTTATTTTGCAGATTTAGGTGTTGGTGAAACCTCCATAGTAAGCGATAGGCACCCATTTATGCATCGTTCTGAAACTACGGATTATGCAATTGTTCTTGAAGGTGAAATAACATTATTGCTTGACGATAATGAAGTTGATTTAAAAGCAGGTGATATAGTTGTACAACAAGGAACTAGTCATGCCTGGGTCAACAGAGGAGATAAAATTTGTAGGGTAGCATTCATATTGATGGGTGCAATAATCAAAACAATTGGTGATAATTAATTGTGCGATGAATTTGATAAAACAATAATTGATAGTAAAGGAAGATTTAAGCATTTTTAACCTTAAAACAACTGCTTATTACTCTTGTAAAATAAATAACCTATGTTCAATCCAGACAAATTTCAATGGCGAATTTTTAATCCTCAAGAAGGAGTGCCTGGACATGTCTGTAACTGGCTGCTGGATGGCCAATCTTTAACTGCAAAGCTCAGAGATAAATATAAAGACTTCAAAGTTCATGTTATCTCTCAAGAACAGGATATTCCCTATGATTGTGAATTAAAGCTACTTGAAGCTACTGGCAATCAAACTTTTATTGTTAGGGAAGTAGAGCTTATCGGATCTGAAATTCCTGTAGTTATTGCTCGATCATTAATTCCTTTAACACAAGATACAAAGGAAATTTTAAAAATTGGAGCTAAACCATTAGGAGAAATTTTATTTAATGATCCAGAGATTAAACGCGGCCATCTTGAAGTAGGGAGCTTCAATGAATCATGGGCTAGACGTTCAACTTTTAAAATTGGGAAAACCAAATTACTCGTTTCTGAAATTTTTTTGGAGTCACTTTATGCGTAATAATTTATTGAATAATCATTTTCCCAGTTATCATTCTTTAGCTTCCACGCTACTTTCTAGGGTAGATTATAGTATTTTTTAAAATTATTATAGACACTGTTAATTTATAATATTATAATTACTCTTAATAGTCAGTTGAAACATTTTATTAAGAATAATGTTTCGAGGCATCACATAGGATTTATAGTGAGTGTCAATTAAATATTTTATCATTAAATATCATTAAAATTTAATAGTAAACGTTGTACACGTTTGCTTGGAATTTTTATTGCTATTAATATAAACGTTAAAAGAAAGTGAGAAAGTTAAAATAAAATGGGTGGTACGGTAACGAATTTGTTAATCGCATTTTTTTGTCTAGTAGCAAATGGGTTTTATGTAGCTGCTGAATTTGCTATAGTAAAAACAAAACCTCTAAGAATACAACAATTAGCATCCGAAGATAAATTTGGTGCTAAACTTTCACAATATATACTAAAGTATCAAGAAAGTTATTTAGCCTGTTGCCAGCTTGGCATAACAATGGCATCGCTTGGTTTGGGTTGGGTTGGAGAGCCAACTGTTGCTGCATTACTTGAGCCTGTCCTGGCCAATGTATTGCCACCTGATTTAATTCATCTCGTAGCTTTTCTGATTGGTTTTGTTATATTCTCTTCACTGCATATTGTAGCCGGAGAACAAGTTCCAAAAATATTTGCAATCAGGAACCCTGAAGTTGTAATGCTTTGGTGTGCTTACCCTCTATATATTAGTTACCTTATAGCTTATCCTTTAAACAAAGTACTAAAAGCTACTTCAAGTGGCATATTAAGTGGTCTGGGTGTAAAAGGCTCTACGTATGAAGATATTTATACACACGAAGAAATAAAGGGGTTGGTTGATGTATCCGTGAAACATGGAGAAATGAATGAAGAACAAGCCCAAATGCTCTACAATCTCTTTAACTTTGACGAGCGCCTTGTTGAAGATGTGATGATCTCTTCAGGACAATGTCATTGTTTAATGTTAAGCGGAGATAATGCTAAGAATAAAGATATAATAAGAGAAACTCAACATTCAAGATTTCCTCTTTTAGACAAAGATAATAAATTAGTGGGGGTTATCATTGTTAAAGATATGATTGATGCACTGCTAAATGGAGAAGACGAACCTTGGAATAATTTAGAAAAATTTGCAAGAGAGCCTATGATTGTGCCAGAAACTTCTAAGATAAAGGATTTGTTTGATCGAATGAGAGTGGAAAGAAGTCACATAGCATTTATGATAGATGAATATGGTTCTTTTGCCGGTCTTGTATCAATGGAAGATTTGCTTGAGGAGCTCGTTGGAGAAATTGCTGATGAAACAGATGATGTTGAAAGTGAATTCGATATTATAAAGAATGACGATCATTGGATAGCTCATGGTTTGGCCCCTTTAGTTGACGTTGAAAGGGCCATCGGTTATGAATCGGATGAAGATGGTAATGCTAATACATTGTCTGGATTGATAATGAATAAATTAGGTCAATTGCCTAAAGTAGGGGACTATATTGAAGATTCTGGGTTCAAATTTACTGTTGAAGAGATTAAAGATCATAGGGTTGAGAAGATTTTAATCGAAAAAGTTTAATTTATTTGAATTCTATAAAAACTAAATAATGTAAGATTAATCACCTGTGATGTAATCTTACATTATTTTACTTTTCCGTTTTTTTTATTAGGATTATCACAATATTCTATATCTTAACAGTTTGTGATCTTGGGTGTATTTGAACCGAAGATGATATAGGTATTTATTGATGAAAAACTTCTTTCATAAATGAATGAATAACTAAAAGGGAACAAGATGAAAAATATATTTAATTACTTTTCAATAGTTATCTTTCTTTTTATTTTCGTTTTTATAGTATTAGTTTTTTTTAATGAGAAGAATCGTAATGATAACAAATTCTCAAATTCAGTGAGTATGGAAAGTGCCTCGGAACAAATTCTATTAGGTTCATCGCTGTATTTAAATAATTGCGCTTCATGCCATGGGAATAAATTAGAAGGTCAGCCTAAATGGAATACTGAAAAAGACTCTGATGGTCATAATTATGCCCCACCATTAAATGGTACAGGTCATGCCTGGCACCATGATTTTGAAACATTATTTAATATAATTCGTTATGGTTTTAAGAAAATGGACCCTAATTATAAAGGTAAGATGATTGGAAACGACGATCTAACGGATGATGAAATTTGGTCTATATTGGCCTATGTTAAATCTATTTGGCCGGACTCAATTAAAGACCAATATGAAAGTACGAACAATAATTAATTTTAATTCAAGATTTTAGGTATTTCAAACATGACACGATGTTGGTGATCGTGGTTATTTTTTTAATTACTCTCTGATTACTTTTTTTATATATCTTATAAAAGTGGTGATCACGGGTGGATTTGAACCACCGACTTCCAGATTAGGAATCTGGCACTCTATCCAACTGAGTTACGCGATCACTAAAAATAACTTAATATAAATCAAATAAAAAAAATATAAAAAAGTTACTTCTTTATAAAAGAATAACTTACAGTCATACTTCTAATTCCAAGGAACGGACTATAGAGGCTAACAGCCACCAATATTACTTGGTTTTATGCTTCCGCAGCACCAGCACTAGCAGCTAATTCTTTCTCTGCTTTTGATTTTAATCCTTTGGTTAATTCGATTTCTATGTTCACAACCGCTTCTTTTTCTGAAATATCATGCGCTACAGAAACTTCCCTTGCCATTAATTCTAAGGCTGCTTCATACAGTTGTCTTTCGGAATATGACTGCTCTGTCAATTTTGCATCTTTATACAGATCTCTTACAACTTCTGCTATTAATAATATGTTTCCAGAATGAATTTTTGTTTCATATTCTTGAGCTCTTCTGCTCCACATGGTGCGTTTAACTTTTGCATTTCCTCTTAAGATAGTGAATGAATCTTTAAGTAAATCTAAACTCGACAATTTACGGATTCCAGCATTTTTTGATTTGCTAACAGGTACCCTCAGCGTCATCTTTTCATGGGAAAAAAAGATAACATATAGTTCAAGAACTGTTCCGGCAATTTCTTGTGTTTCAATATCGATTATTTTTCCAACTCCGTGAGAAGGGTAAATAACATGTTGGTCGGTTAAAAATTCTTTAGCGATGTTATTTTCTACCATTTTAAAAATAGTTCCTTTTTATTTATTTAAAAGATTACTTAGCCAATAAATCTGACTAATTTATTACCCGGGAATACATCGCCTGCTTCTTTTGTACAAGCTCCGCTTTAATAGGCTCTCTAAATTGAAATATAAAAAATGAGGATATTAATCGCCTTCACCTGAAGTAGATGAGAAATGATTTACTAATTTATCTTCTAAATCTTTATATTTTTCTGCGTCAAAGGGTGATTCTTTTTTAATAGTTATATTAGGCCATATGTTAGAATATTTAGTATTTAGTTCTAATAGTTTTTCTAAACCTGGTTCTGTATCTGGTTTTATTGCATCTATAGGGCATTCAGGTTCACAGACACCACAATCGATACATTCGTCAGGGTGAATGACAAGCATATTTTCTCCCTCATAAAAGCAATCTACCGGACATACCTCAACGCAATCCATATATTTACATTTTATACATGCTTGATTCACTATATAAGTCATTTACTCTCCGACTGATCAAATATTTATATATTATCTATGCTAGCTAATGAATTGTATAACAGATAATAAAATTAATTTGAAGCATTATTCATTGAAGATAGTATAGAAAATGGATTTAGATTTTTTTTATCAATCTTCTCTTCAACTTTATTTGAATTAATCATTCTTTTTCTAACCCACGTATTTTCTTGGGTAATTTTATCTTTTTTATTTATCCTGTATCCAATCGAGATAAGAATCTTCTCAAAATCAATTTTTGAACAGCCTACTAATGTTAACATTTTTGGTGTTACCGTAAAAGATTTATTAGATGAATTTTCTTTGGAATTCATTCCATCGCGAATATTATTTAATAATCTCTCAAATATATCAATTCTTATAATAAATGGATCGCATATCTTGTAACCAATTATATCATATATTTCTTTTGGGGTTTTAGGGTCATATTTTGATGATGTTTTCCCGTATAGCGAATTTACATTCTTCTCTATCGTATTCTCATAATATAATTTATTGAGAATATATTTTAATCTCGTTGGCTCTGGTTTAAGAAGTTTTTTCATATATATGTATATTCCGCCGATATACACACCATAAGATCTAAGAATGATTTTTTCTTCTTTAGTTAAGTCATTTACTCTTATAGGTATTTCATTGCGATCGACAATTCCAAGATTATCTACCATTATGTATTTAAGGCCAGATAGGTAACCTTTTAATGAATTATTATTATTTAATTTTATTAGATCACTTAATGTATCGGATATATATTTATCCAACCAAAAAATTACCTTCTTAGATATTCTTTCTTCATTATTTGCTGATAGAAAATTATCTTTGATTAAGCGGATATTAGGATTAAGAATATTCCCTCCTTTTCTTATCTCTGCAATAGGACAAGAATTCCATATAATATGATTATTGTCATCTAATCTAAAGTCATGTTTTTCGCAGGATAAAATATTTTTAGTAATTTTTTCCAACTCTAATCTCACGATCTTATTCAGCGCAGACTTAGCGGATTTATTTTCATTTAGTCCAATATTATTTTTTGTATTAACAAATTTCAAACCGTTTATATTGCCAAATAATTCTCCATCGATCATAATTTGGTTGTTAGAATCTAATTGTATATTAGCAAAATTCTGATTTTTTGAATTATTAATCAACACACTTGCCTGACGGTCAATAAACCTGTTTGTAAGTTTGTTGTGTAGCGCGTCAGAGAGCTTATCTTCAATTTTTCTTGTAAGTTCTTGCCAGTACAAATGATCTTTAACCCAATTTTTTTTATTTGTTATATAATTGCATGTTCTTATATAAGAAATTTTATTAGAGAGACTGTCGATATCTCCATCTATATTGCTTGCATATTTTATTTCTTTTTTTAACCACGCGTCGTCTACATACCCCTCTTTACCAGTAAGGTCATTATAGACTTTTGCTATTATTGTGGAATGATTTTCAGTTCCATTTTTTCTGTAATCAGGCATTTGGCATATTTCCCACAACAGCTTTATTTTCTCAGCGCTCATGGAATGATGAGCAATTAGATCTGTTGTAGATATGTGTTCTAAGAATAATACATCTTCACATTGCTTGTTTAAAGAATAGAATTTATGAGGGGGCAATACAGATAAGCTGGCTAATAAATTATTTAAGCTGGTAAAATCAAGATCTGAATTCCTCCATTTAATAGATTTATTATACTCGAATCTATGATTTTCAATATTATCGATTACTTCTGGTTCCAACGGAGGTAAGTGATTAGAAATGCTAAAAGTTCCATCATTTTTATACCGACCTGCTCTGCCCGCAATTTGTGCAATTTCTATAGGAAAGAGGGATCGATATTTTTTTCCATCATATTTTTTTAAAGAGTCAAACATTACATGGTCTATGTCCATATTAAGACCCATTCCTATGGCATCCGTTGCTACAAGATAGTCTGCTGCACCGGATTGATAAATCTCCACTTGTGCATTCCTCGTTCTTGGGGACAAAGCTCCTAAAACAACAGCGGCTCCTCCATTTTGTTGTCGTATAAAATCTGCAATTTCATAAACACGGTTAATTGAGAATGCTACGATTGCTGTTCTTTTAGGAAGTTTACTAATTTTTTTTGGACCAGAATAGGTTAGGCTTGATAGCCTCGGTCTAGTGACTATTTCTATATCAGGAATTATCCTAAGAATAAGTTTTTTTATTGTAAGCGAGCCAAGAAAAATAGTTTCAAGGGTTCCTCTAGAATATAATAATCTATCGGTATATATATGTCCTCTTTCTGGATCTGACGCTAATTGAATTTCATCAATGGCGAGAAAATCTACTTCAATATCTAGCGGCATGGCTTCTACTGTGCAGATATAAAATCTAGGGTTCTTTGGTATTATCTTCTCTTCTCCAGTAATTAGCGCAACAGAAGCAAACCCTATTTCTTTTGCCAATTGATCGTATACTTCGCGGGCAAGTAATCTTAACGGAAATCCAATCATACCAGATTGATAGCTTATCATTGTTCTTATAGATAAGTATGTTTTACCTGTATTCGTTGGGCCTAGTATTGCTTTTATTTTTTTAGATTTTCTGATCATGTCTTTTAATTATTATGGTTATAATTTTAACTATTAGAACAGTTATAGAACATAACATGTCCGAATCAGTTATATAACCCTATTCTTGTTTTGTTCTACACCATATATGGTTATTTAAGTACTGTGTATACATATTATTGAAATGATTTTTTGTTTGAAATATTAAAATATTAACTAATATGTTTCATTACAAGACAATATCTATATCGTTTATGGTTATATCATTCAAATCTATCTTTGTTACACCGAGATCAGTTTTTGCATGTATCATCACTGGTATTAGTATATCTACTTTGTCATTTATTTTAATCTTTGAGAACCATATTTTATGATAAGGGGAGGGCTTCTCTTTCTCTTCTTCTAATTCCTTTTCACTTTGACCTGCAATAGGGGTATATTTTAATTCACAGGCAATTAAATTTTTGGACTCCTTATCCGAATCTAATTTCTTGAATTGTAGAGAGAATATCCGTCTTCCATCGGTAATTTTCCAATGTCCTGTGCACGGGTTATCTATTTTATATAAAGATATTTCTATTATAGTTGATAATGGATCTTTTGTTTTGGTATCAAGGTGTATTGCTAATAGATCTTCTCTTTCCTTATCATTTTCTGGGAGTGCGTATATTGTTAACAGTTCTGTTCTATACGTAATGCTAACATAGCCTTTACCTTTTTTTGTTGTGATATGATTGCTATAAAATTTTGGAGATATTTTTTTCTTTTCTAGATTCCCTCTAGAAGCGAATGTCCATTCAGTACTAGAAAAAATTCCACCAATCCCTTTTGCCTTTATTTTTGTGTTAGACCAGTATTTAGAGTCAGATAAGTTAAAGTCTAATTCAACGCTGGCTATATTTAGACCAAGAGATCGCACAGAATAATTAAGGTTTATTTGTTCATTTAGCTCGTATCTATTTTCAATTGATAGTTCTGAACCTAAGGCGTTCTTTGTCAATGCCAATGGAGCGTCTAACGTAAATATTGTTAGCGCTAAGATTAAAAACTTTAAAATGAATTTTATTTTTTTATTCAGCATTTTTAGTAAAGGATTTTGATAAATATTTTTGTTATTATAATTGTAATCAATACTCATAAGCATAACAACTAGTAATGTTCTTATATAGTATTTGTAACAAATATATTAAAATTATTACGCTTATCGGCTTCTTTTTTTATCTCATTTTTATTAATAGATAAATATTTTACAGTAAGTTTGATTTGCAAGTTGACTGGGCCATTGCAAGTGTTTATATAATCTATTAATAAATTAATACTTTTTGGAGAAAACTGATGACAAGACGTTGTGAGCTAACAGGTAAATCAGTTATGACTGGAAATAATGTCAGTCATGCAAAGAATAGAAATAGACGTCGTTTTTTACCTAACCTAAATCAAGTGACATTGTTGTCTGAAATTCTTAGTCAAAAAGTTTACTTAAGAGTATCGGCAAATGCCCTGCGCTCCGTAGAGCATAGAGGAGGTTTAGATGAATTCTTAATTAAAGAATCTTCTGAAAATCTATCACAAAAAGCACTTGAGATTAAAAAAAGAGTTATTAAAGCAAAGCAACAAGTTGCCACAGAACAAATCCAAGTAGCCGCAGAATAATAGCTTCGTATGATACGTCCAAGAATACGTTCAAGAATTCTTATACCAGTGTTATGCATGATACTAGTGGTTGTTGCGTCTAATATACTTGTTCAATACCCATTTAAACCCTTAGGCCTATCTGATTTGTTGACTTGGGGCGCTTTCACGTACCCTATTGCTTTTTTTATAACAGATATTACAAATAGACGTTACGGACCGAAAAAAGCACGATTGATTGTGTTTTTTGGCTTTATTGTAGCAGTATTCTTATCAATTTGGTTTGCAACGCCTCGTATTGCCATTGCTTCTGGCACAGCTTTTCTTACGGCTCAATTAATAGATGTTATAATATTTAGTAAGTTAAGAGATGCTAAATGGTGGAAAGCTCCATTGATTTCGTCATCAATCGGTTCTGTGATAGATACAATAATTTTCTTTAGTATAGCATTTTCAGCAAGCTTTGTTATTTTTGGCTCTAATGATGATTTTGCAATATCGCAAATTTCATTTTTTGGTATGGATTTTCTTCAAGTTCCTCGTTGGTTTTCATGGGCTGTTGGTGATTTAGTTGTAAAATTTATAGTTGCATTAGCTCTACTATTCCCATTTGCAATCATTAAAAATAAAATTGGTGTGTGGAAAGAAGTTAAGGTTTAGTTTTTAGACTTAATTCTTTGCTTTTTCATCAAATAGTTCTGCTAATTTTTCGGTAATAGCACCACCTAGTTCTTCAGCGTCAACTATTGTAATAGCTTTCTTATAGTACCTAGTGACATCATGGCCTATTCCAATTGCAATGAGCTCTACCGATGAATTGGTCTCTATATTATCGATAACCTTTCTTAAGTGGCGCTCTAGATAATTCCCTGAATTAACAGATAAAGACGAGTCGTCAACCGGAGCGCCGTCTGAGATAACCATGAGGATCTTTCTTTGCTCAGGTCTACCCAAAAGCCTTTCGTGTGCCCAATTTAGTGCCTCACCATCAATATTCTCTTTCAGTAAGCCTTCTCTCATCATTAAACCAAGATTTCTTTTTGCCCTTCTCCATGGAGTGTCGGCTGATTTATAAATTATATGCCTTAAGTCATTTAGTCTTCCTGGTTTACTTGGTTTCCCTGCTTCTGCCCAGGCCTCCCTTGATTGGCCTCCCTTCCAAGCTTTAGTTGTGAAACCTAACACTTCAGCTTTAACGCCGCATCTTTCTAATGTTCTTGTAAGTATATCAGCGCATGTTGCTGCAACCATAATTGGCCTACCCCTCATTGAACCTGAGTTATCTAACAACAGGGTTACAACAGTGTCTCTAAAATCTGTATCACGCTCAAGTTTAAAAGATAATGGAGACATAGGTTCTGTAACTACCCTTACTAGTCTCGCTGTATCAAGCATACCTTCCTCTAAATCAAAATCCCATGACCTATTTTGCTGAGCCATTAATTTTCTTTGCAGTTTATTTGCAAGCCTTGCCACTACACCTTGTAAACTTAATAGTTGTTTGTCTAAATAGTTCCTTAATCTATCCAACTCCTCCATATCACATAATTCTTCGGCAGTGATTTCCTCGTCAAATTCATTTGTAAAAACTTTGTATGCTTGCTGCTTTAATCGATTTGTCTCTTCATCTTCAGAATTTCTTCTATCTTCGGGAGCAGTTGATTCTTCGCCGTCTTCCTCTCCTTCCATATCCTCAAGATCCATTGTCTCATCTGTATCTTCCATATTTTCTGAATCATCCGGATCAATTTCATCTGATAATTCTGAACTATCAGTTTCAGAACCATCTTCTTCGGCAACACTTTCATCAGCTGTTTCGTTAGAGTTATCTAGCTTTTCTTCACCGTCACCTAATTGGTCTCCCATATCTAAGGCTGTCAAGAGGCTCCCTATCTTACTTGCAAACATTTCTTGGTCATGAATATTATCTTTTAATGATTCTAGCTCTGCTATTGCCTTCTCTTCTATCCATGGGCGCCATAAATTAACGAAGTCTCGTGTATTCTTTGGTGAAGGAAATCCTGTTAATATTTCTCGTGCTAGCAATGAGATAGCATCAGCTACAGGCGCTTCATCTCTACGGGTTATGTTATTTAGGTTAGAATTCTTATAATTTGATTCATTTCTTGCGTTTAAGTTAGACGCAGATCCAGGCATGTTTATTGACCCAAGAGCTTCAATTCTAGCTTCTTCAATTGCATTATATATTTGCTGAGCTTGCCGCCCCCGTGGCTTGTGCTTCGAATAGATTTCATCGCTGTGACTTTTTACTTTTAAGGCAAGTAAATCTGCATTACCTCTGAGTATCGATAATTCTTCTCTTGATAACAGGTTAGTGGGTTCTGTAAGTTTTATTTTTTTACCACTTAATACCGCTTGCTCATTACCATACAAAACTTCTATTTCAGAATCTTCTGAAATAGATCGAGTAGTATCAGTCAAAGCTCGTTTTATGATATCAACTTGACTTATATTTTCTGTTTGATCAGACAATTTGCTAACTCATTATTTAATTAAATTGGCTACTGAATCATCTGCTTCTTCATTAAAGCATCTTTGAAAGAATTCTGAGACAAGAGGTCTTTCTAATTCATCACATTTATTTAGAAATGTTAATTTAAATGCAAAGCTTGTGTCACCAAATATTTCAGTATTTTCAGCCCATGTTAACACTGTTCTTGGACTCATAACTGTAGAGAGGTCTCCATTTACAAATGCATTTCTTGTAAGTTCTGCTACCTTAACCATTTTTTGTACGGTTTCTTTACCTTCTTTTGTATCATATTTCTTTGCTTTCCTTATGACAATTGAAGTCTCAACTTCAAGAGGAAGGTAGTTAAGAGTTGCAACAACCGACCATCTATCCATTTGGCCTTGGTTAATTTGTTGAGTACCGTGATACAATCCTGTTGTATCACCAAGACCAACCGTATTTGTTGTAGAAAACATTCTAAAATAAGGGTGAGGTTTAATAACCTTACTTTGATCAAGTAGGGTTAGCTTTCCAGATACCTCGAGTATTCTTTGAATAACAAACATAACATCAGGTCTTCCTGCATCGTATTCATCAAAAACTAGCGCTACATTTGATTGAAGTGCCCAAGGTAAAATACCTTCTTTAAATTCAGTTACTTGCTTGCCGTCCTTTAGTACAATGGCATCTTTTCCTATTAAATCAATTCGACTGACATGACTGTCGAGGTTGATACGAATACAGGGCCAATTTAGTCGAGCAGCTACTTGTTCAATGTGAGTTGATTTTCCTGTACCATGATATCCTTGAACCATCACTCTTCTGTTATGAGAAAACCCAGACAGAATAGCTAAAGTTGTTTGTGGGTCAAATACGTATGTATCATCAATTTCAGGAACATATTCATTTGGCTTTGAGTATGCAGGTACAACTAAATCTGACTTAAAGCCAAAAGTTTTTTCAACAGATAACGTAATATCAGGTTCTTTGTTCATATTAGCCTCATTATTTTGTGTCATTTTTTATTCCTTCAATTTTTTTAAATATATTATTAACAAAACCCTGCCGATTTTAGATATCGGTATGATTTAATTATTTCAACTAAACGGTCTTCCGCATCCCTGGTTCCACCGTTGGCATCCGGATGATGCCTTTTTACTAAAATTTTGTATTTATTTTTAATTGCTTCGCCTTCAGAATCCGTATCAAGGCCAAGTGCATGGAAGGCTTTCCTTGCTGCATTCCCTACCTTTGGTTTCTTTACTGGACTTTTGTTTACAATACCTTCTTCTAGAATACCTATCTTGTCATCGAATCTAGATCTTATTCTATCTTTTGCCATATAACCGGGCATTTCTCCAGCATTCTCTACCCCTAATTTCCAAGTAGGTCTATTCCCAGTAAGGGATTCTTTTTGAAACTTCGATACATCTTTTGGATTCATTCCTTCGAAATAGTTATAAGTTTTATTATATTCACGAACATGTGACATGCAAAAATTTATATATATACCATCTTGCCCTCGGCCTTTGGGCGCTTTATTTGTTGCCGGTAAAGAGCATCCTTCCCACTGACAAGTTTTAATTTCCTCAACCTTTTTTCCCTTCGGCTTTATTCTAATACTATCAAAATATTTGGGATTAATAGATGTCATTCAGTTTACCTGTCTTGTTATATGGTGTACTATTTTGCATATTATAATTTGTAACACATTTTTACTAGAGGAATATGAAAATTAATACTGCAAAAGTTCTGGAAGAAAAACTTAATAAATATCTTGAGCCAAGTTACCTTAATGTAAGAGACGATTCTCATAAGCACCAAGGTCATGCTGGATGGAGTAAGGAAGGTCAGTCTCATTTCCATATTACCGTTATTTCGGACAAATTCAATGGTTGTTCAAAGATCGATCGCCACAGAATGGTCAATAAAATATTAGAAGAAGAGATTACCGTTATCCATGCTCTGAGTATAAAAGCATCAACATCCTCTGAGATCGGTTAAATATTGTAAAGCAATTTAAATATCATGAAGCCAGCGCAGTATCAATAACACTTTTTATTATTTCATCATTTATTTCGTTGCTAATGAATGCTTGCCCAATTCCCTGAGGTATAATAAAGGTTTTTTGACCGGACTTAACTTTTTTATCATTATTCATCGCATTTAATAATATATCTGAATTTATATTGTTCTTATTATATTTTTTAAGGTCCGTTGCTAATCCTACATCATTAAAATGTTCAATAATTTTATTTAACTCATCTTTTTTACTGTGGCCCAATAAGTAGGATGTTTGATAAGCTAAAAGTATACCAACAGATACAGCCTCTCCATGCAGTATTGTGCCGTCATATTTTAGAAGAGATTCTATTGCATGTGCGTAGGTGTGTCCTAGATTCAATAGAGCTCGACTGCCTCTTTCTTTTACGTCCTCTTGGACGAGCATAGCTTTAATTTTACTACTCCATTTTATGGCTTTGGTTATTTCCTTGTCTTGATTGAAAATCACATTCCAGTTTTTGCATAACCAAAAAAATAATTCTTTGTCTTTGATAAGAGCATGTTTTACCAATTCAGAATAACCTGCTTTTATTTCTCTTATAGGTAATGTTGAAAGGGAGGCAGTGTCACTAAAAACAGCTAGCGGTTGTTTAAAGGATCCAATTAGATTTTTACCATATTTCGTATTAACCCCTGTTTTCCCACCGATTGATGAATCAACTTGAGCAAGAAGAGTTGTAGGAAAATTTATGAAATCTACACCTCGATGTATTATTGAAGCAATGAATCCTGCAAGATCACCAATTACGCCTCCGCCTAGTCCAATAATTAAGTCATTTCGCTCAAATCTCTTTTCTAAAAGATTGTTAATAACATTTTCTACTGAAGATAAGTTTTTAATTTTTTCTCCCGATTCAAGAATTATATGAATAACTTCATATTTATTATCTAATAGACTCCTAGAGATTTTATTTAAGTATAAATTAGCAGTATTTTTATCGGTTATAATTGCTATTTTATTTGTTTTTGTGAAATCCTTAATGTAATAGGCACTATTTTCAATATAATCCTTACCGAAGAAAATTTTATAAGATTCGTTAACTAGTTTAATTTCTATAAAGTTTATTTCTGCATTAGAATTCATTTTTTATCTCTTTGATTATTCTTAATTTTATTTCTTTTAAATTTTCATTATTGCAATCAATTTTTATATCAGCAAAATTATAAATTGGATAACGGTCATTAATTAATTTATTGATAACCAACGAAGGATTATTTTTAATTAAAGGTCTTTTTTCATTTTTTAATAGGCGTTTTAAAATAATATTTACATCTTCTCTTAACCATACGGATATACTATCTTCAGATACGGCATTTCTTATTTTTTCATTAATAAAAGTACCCCCTCCAAAGGCTATGATGCATCTTTCCTTTTTTAGTAAATTTAGCGTTACGGTTTGTTCTACGCTTCTAAAGTAAACCTCTCCACTATCTTCGAATATTCTATTGATACTTTTTTTCTCGTACTTTTCGACTTGTTCATCTGTATCATAGAATTCTAGATTTAATGATTTTGCAATCGATGCTCCTATTGTACTTTTTCCAACACCCATAATGCCGATTAGTATAATATTTGAATTAGAAAAAGATTTCATACTACTGTATTTTTACAAAATTAATAATATCAACGTTTATAATAAAATTTTAACGTATTTAAATATATGATGATAGTTCTAATAAATACTAAATTAAAGAGAAATAATACTATTTTTGTATTCGTTATATTGAAAAATTATGAATTGATTTAACAATATGCTTGAAAAAAATTATGAAATTTGATCAACACATAGAGTCTTTTATAGAAATGCTGTCAGCTGAAAGGAATTCTTCAGAGAATACTTTAGTAGCCTATAAGTCTGATATTAACCAGTATTTCTCTTTTCTAGTGAAGAAAAATATCAATTTAATAGATGCGAGTACAAGTGATATTAGAAACTGGATATCTGCATTAAGTAAAACTGGAATAGCCAGCTCAAGTTTAGCTAGAAAAATTACTGCAGTTAAACAGCTTTACAATTTTCTATTCGAAGAAAATTTAATAAAATTAAATCCTGCTAAGACAATAGAAAATCCAAGATTAGGAAGACCGCTCCCAAAAGTATTAAGTGAAGAAAATATTACAAGACTCCTTGATTTTATTAAGAATAAAACGAAGGACAAGAAACTTACCGATTCTAAGAAGATAAAATTACAGAGATTGTTATGTCAAGTTGAGATATTGTATGCTACGGGCTTTAGGGTTAGTGAGCTTATAGGATTAACGATAAACCAGGTATTGGGTGAAGATCTATTCATAACTATTAAAGGCAAAGGTGGAAAAGAAAGACTGGTTCCACTGACTGAATTGGCCAAAAAAGAAATTCTTGAATATTTAGATATGGTTAAAATGTCAAAAAACATTAACTTAAGTCATTATTTATTTCCTTCTGGAAGCAAATCAGGACATATCACTAGACAAAGATTTGCACAAGATTTAAAGGCGGTATCAATAGAAGCTGGTTTGAATCCAAAATTAATTTCTCCTCATGTTATTAGACATGCATTTGCTAGTCACTTGCTCTCTGGCGGTGCAGATTTAAGGGTTGTTCAGCAAATGTTAGGGCATTCCGATATATCTACCACTCAGATATACACTCACATATTGGATGATAGATTGAAGTCGTTGGTTATAGAACATCACCCTTTGTCCACGAAGAAATAATTATATTTTGGAATTATTTTATAATAAATTTACCTTTTAGATAATATAAGTATAAAATATATTAATTAATTAAAATTTATCTAGACAAAAAAATATGCAAAATTATTTAGACTTTGAGAAATCAGTTGCAGAGCTAGAACTAAAAGTTAATGAGCTCAAATTATTATCAAATGAAGACCAAGATATATCCTTCGATAATAATATCCGTGAATTAGAGCTGAAAACTCATAAGGCTCTTGAAAAAATTTATGGATCACTAACTCCATGGCAAAAAACAAAAGTCGCAAGGCATCCTTTGAGGCCTCATTTTAAAGATTATTTAGAGACTTTGTTTGAATCTTTTATTGAGCTCTCTGGGGATAGAAGATATTCAAATGATCATGCTATTATTGGTGGGCTGGCAAAGTTTAATGATAAATCCGTCATGGTTATAGGTCATGAAAAAGGATCCTCAACTGATGAGCGTATAAAACATAACTTTGGTATGGCAAGTCCGGAAGGTTATCGCAAAGCCGGAAGATTAATGGAAATTGCAAACCGTTTTCAGCTACCTATTATTACAATCGTTGATACTGCAGGGGCTTACCCAGGGATTGGTGCAGAGCAAAGAGGGCAATCCGAAGCGATTGCAAGATGCACGCAAGTTTGTTTAAATGTTCGCGTACCGCTTGTTTCGCTTATTATTGGAGAAGGTGGCTCTGGAGGAGCCGTTGCTCTAGCCTCTGCGAATAAAGTAATAATGTTAGAGCATTCAATATACACGGTCGCATCGCCAGAAGCTTCTGCTTCTATCTTATGGAGAGATTCATCAAAAGCGAGTTATGCCGCCAACACAATGAAGATAACAGCACAGGATTTGATAGAGTTTGGTGTTATTGATTCAATAATAGCAGAGCCTGTAGGTGGAGCACATAGAGATCCGCAAAAGATAATCATCGATGCTGGGAAAGAATTACAAAACCAATTGAATATTTTAGGACACTTAAATCCTGAAGAGGTTATGAATTCTAGGAGAGAAAGATTTCTTTCTATCGGAAGAAATATCTAATCCTAAGCATTTTTTCCATGGCATTGCTTGTATTTCAACCCGCTGTTGCAGGGACAAGGTGAATTTCTAGCAACTTTACCCCATGTGCTAGGATCTATAGGGTCAATTTTTTTGGATAATGCGGTTTTTCTAACTGAATTTTCAGCATTATTTGCATCTGCTTCGTGATTTTCTTGAATCTTATTTTTCTCATTCTCTTGTTTATTGTCAACTATCTCTACTCTAATTAAATGGCCAGTCACAGATTCACGAAGTTTTTCTAACAACGATTCGAATAGCTCAAAAGATTCTGTTTTAAATTCATGCAAAGGATCTCTTTGTCCATAGCCTCTTAGGCCTACTATAGTTCTTAAATGTTCCAATTTTACAATATGCTCTCTCCATAAAAGGTCTAGTATTTGTAAAAGGACTGTTTTTTCTATCTGCCTCATTGCATCAGAGCCATACTTGACACTCTTTAAGGCCATTGCCCTATCTACTTCATCCTTTATTTTAATTATTATCTCTTCTTCTGCAACACCTTCTTGATCCGCCCATTCTTCGATAGGTAGGTCGAGTGTAAGAGCAGTTCTAATTTTATTTCTTAAGCCAAGGACATCCCATTGTTCAGGATAGGCATTTTTCGGAATATATATAGCGACTATATCTTCAATCGTTTGATATCTCATATCAATTATAGTCTCTGATGCCTCACTTTCTTTCATCAAGTCAATTCTTTGCTCAAATACAACCTTTCTTTGATCATTCATAACATCATCAAATTTAAGTATGCTTTTTCTTGTATCAAAATTTCTTGCTTCAATTTTTGATTGCGCTTTTTCAAGAGCTTTGTTTACCCAGGGATGAACAATTGGCTCACCTTCAGAAAGTCCAAATTTTTTCAGCATCACATCCATTTTATCTGATCCAAAAATTCGCATTAGATCATCTTGTAAACTTAGAAAGAACTTAGATGTACCCGGGTCTCCCTGTCGACCTGACCTTCCTCGTAATTGGTTGTCTATTCTTCTGCTCTCATGTCTTTCTGTGCCAATAACATAAAGGCCGCCGTTTAATATAACTTTTTCTTTTTCTTTTAACACTCTTTCAGTAACTTCTGCTTCAGAAGATTTATCAGAATTAGGGCTTGAGTTGACGATAGCGATTTCTGACTCAAGGTTTCCACCTAATTGAATATCTGTTCCACGACCTGCCATATTTGTTGCTATAGTTATTGCGCCTAGTCTCCCTGCTTGTTCGATTATTTTAGCTTCTTGCTCATGATATCTTGCGTTCAATACAGCAAATGACTTATTGTCTATTTCCTTATCCATTGGTTTCTCGTAATCAATACGTTTAAATTTATTTTCTACTAATAGTGTTGCTATATATTCAGATTTTTCTATTGATGTGGTTCCAACAAGAACTGGTTGACCTCTTTCTGAGCAATCTTTAATGAGATCAACTATTGCATTATACTTTTCTTCAATCGACATGTAGATTTCATCATTTTCATCAATACGACTAACATCTATGTTTGTTGGAATTTCTATTACCGGAAGCCCATAGATATCCATGAATTCTTCTGCTTCGGTTTGGGCTGTACCTGTCATACCCCCAAGTTTGGTGTATAGTCTGAAGTAATTTTGAAATGTGATTGATGCTAAAGTTTGATTTTCAGATTGTATTGGACAGCTCTCTTTTGCTTCTATGGCTTGATGAAGACCTTCAGAATATCTGCGGCCTTCCATCATTCTTCCTGTAAATTCGTCAATAATTACAATCATTTGATCTTTTACTATATAATCCTTATCTTTTTCAAAAAGTTTATGCGCTTTCGCCGCTTGGTTTATATGGTGGACTAAGCTTACATTCTCAATGTCATACAATGAATTACTCTTCAGTAAGTCTATTTCTTTTAACAATTTTTCAGAATTTTCTACACCTTGGTCAGACAGATTAACTGACTTAGATTTTTCATCTATTTCAAAATCTTCAGTTGTTAATTTTGGTATGATATTATTTATTAATATGTATAGATCAGATTTATTTTCATAAGCACCAGAAATAACTAAAGGAGTCCTAGCCTCGTCAATGAGGATTGAATCTACTTCGTCTACAATTGCAAAGTTATGACTTCTTTGTACCATTTGGTCCAAAGAGTGTTTCATATTATCCCTTAGATAATCAAATCCAAATTCATTATTTGTCCCATAGGTTATGTCGCAGGAATAAGCCTGATTTCTTTGATTGTCATCCATTCCATTTGTTACACAACCAACGCTAAGACCAAGAAAATTATATATTTTTCCCATCCAATTGGCATCTCTTTTAGCAAGGTAGTCATTTACAGTTATAACATGAACGCCTTTGCCTTCAAGTGCATTTAGGTATACAGCTAGAGTAGACACCAGAGTTTTTCCTTCACCGGTTTTCATTTCTGATATTCCGCCGTCATGGAGAACCATTCCTCCTAGTAATTGAACATCAAAATGTCTTTGCCCTAAGGTTCTTTTTGAGGCCTCTCTAACTACGGCAAAGACGGGTATTAATATGTCATCTAGAGATTCTCCAGATTTAATTCTGTCTTTGAATTTTTCCGTATGGTCTTTCAATTCCTGATCGCTTAATAGGGAAAAGGATTCTTCAATTTCATTAATTTTTGTAACACGCGACTGATAATGCTTCAGATGTTTCTTTATGGGCTTGTTCAAGAACTTTTGTGTTATTTTTTTTAGATTAAACATTGAAATCCTTAAATCTTTTTATATCCTAGGGTTCGTAAATCTATTGTATGCAAATTTTAAATCACAGTATGATATAATTTATCATATAATTATATTGCAATAATATTAAATAGTTATTTATATAATCATATACATGAACTTATTAATAAATTAATTATATTTTGTATATAAGTATTAAATGAATTAAGCAAAGAAAAAACTCTAAACGGCATAGTCTGTTTTAAGGAAGACTTGAATGGTTAATAAATCAGAATCATCCCAGATTATATTTGAAAGATTGCCAGATATTGATGGAATAAAAACTTATACTTTTGAAACAAATACTAAATACAAGAATCGTGAAGATTTACTTGTTGTTGTGTTTGATAAGGATGCTATTGCGGCGGGTGTTTACACGAGCTCTTTATGTCCATCGGCACCTGTTGAATGGTGTAAGGAAAATATAAATTATGATAAAATTAGGGGTTTAGTAGTTAATTCTGGTAATTCAAATGCATTTACTGGTAAACGTGGCGTTCAAACTGTAAGTAATATGGTGAATAGTCTTGCAAAAAATATTAATTGTAATATTGAAGGCATTGCTATTGCATCAACTGGAGTTATTGGAGAATTTTTGGACGAATCATCGATAGTCGAAGCAATTGAAACTATTGATTTGCGAATGCCAACTTCTACTTGGATTGATGCAGCAAAATCTATCATGACAACTGATACTTTCCCTAAATTAGCATCAAAGGTATGTAAGATTGGTAATTGTGAAATAATAATTAATGGAATTGCTAAAGGGTCTGGTATGATTGCTCCAGATATGGCAACTATGCTATCTTTTATGTTTACAAATGCTAATATAACTCACTCTTTGCTCCAAGAGATTCTTAGAGAGACAACGAATATAAGTTTTAATGCCATTACAGTTGATGGAGATACGTCGACAAGTGATACTTTTTTGGCATTTTCTTCAAATAAAGCAGACCATCGTCTCATTAAAGATATAAATGACCCACTAATTCAAGGCTTTATAAATTCTTTTAAGGAAGTTGCTATAAACTTAGCTAAACAGATTGTTAGAGATGGTGAGGGTGCAACAAAATTTGTGACAATTGATTTAGAAGGTGCAATTAGTAATAATTCTGCAAACATTATCGCAAAATCAATAGCGAATTCTCCGTTGTTTAAGACAGCTATATTTGGTGAAGACCCAAATTGGGGCAGGATTGTCATGGCAATTGGTAAAGCGGGTGAACCTGCATCTAGAGATAAAGTTAAGATATGGATTGGTAATAATCTTGTTGCTAGCGAAGGTGTTGTTGATATAAATTATAAAGAAGATATGGTAGCAGATTATATGAAGAATAAAAACATTAATATTAAGATTGATGTTGGTGTTGGCGAAGGTTCTGGTAGAATTTGGACATGTGATTTATCTCATCAATATATAACTATAAATGCAGATTATAGGTCATAACCATGGTAATAAAAACAGTTGTTGCATGTGCGCTAATTGATGTTGATGGGAAAGTGTTGATTAATAAGCGTCCTTCGGGAAAAGAATATGAAGGTTATTGGGAGTTTCCTGGAGGTAAAATTGAAGACCAAGAAACACCAGAACTTGCTTTGATTAGAGAACTTAGAGAGGAGCTTAATATTGATGTGGAAAGTTCATGTTTAGCTCCATTAACATTTAACACACATGATTATGGTGGTTTTTACTTAGTATTATTATTATATGTATGCAGAAAATGGAATGGTTTAGTTATGCCTATGGAAGATCAGGATATTTGTTGGGTTAAGGCAAGGGATATCACAAAATATAATATTTTGCCGGCAGATATACCTTTAATACCGATATTAAGAGATTTGCTCTGACACTGTTACAACCCTATCTTTTATTTAATGCATCAGATAATTTATGTGTTGCACTACCAGGTTTTAGAGGTTCTTGCTGTTTTTTATCATATTTCCAGCCCGTTAATGTTATTATATCAAATGTAGCCTTTACCAATCCCTTGTTATTAGAAAAATTATTTTTATATATTTCGCAAGCTCTCTTCCAAACTTTTTTATTTATAGGTAACCTATCAATATTAAGATAGTTGGTTTCTCCAATTGCTCTCAGTTGGTGTATTAGATCAATGGGTTGGTCGAATTCCAATACAACCCTATCAATATCAGAGACACATAATTTAAAGCCACTTTTGTAGAGAAGGTCGCCAGATGTTCTTATATCAGTAAATGGTATTATTCGAGGATATGTTTTTCCCGTTATTTCAGTCTCTGCTGATAAGAGTGAATATCTAAGCTCATTGAGAGTTTCTCGACCAAACATTGATCCAATAAACAACCCATCCGGGATGAGTGTTTTGTTTATTTCTAATAATAATTTTCCTAAATTAACTGTTGAATGTAAATTTAGATTAGAAACAATAAGATCAAAGCATTCATTCTTAAAGGGTAAGATTTCTTCGTCAATTAACATATTTATATTCTTGTTTTTATCGTTCATTGACAACAAACCATTGAAATTATTTTTTATTCTGTAGCCTATACTCTCTACCCAAAGACTATCTTCTAAATTATTTGTTATCGTTAAGGAATTTTGAAATTTCTTATTGATCTCTTGTATTCTCTCGCTAATGTTTGCATTTAAATAATTAGAAAAAGAATACTTAGGAATGAGTTTTAAAGATCTCTTTCTGCATGCCTTCAAAACATCTTTGTTGAAGATCTTTTTTTTTATATTATTTGTTCTTATATTCATGTTTATATAAAATCATATTTTATGATATCTTATTAGTACTAGATCTATTATTTGAATATTATAAATACATTATATTTTAATAAATCAAATTAATTTTATATATTATAATTAAATGAGAGTTAATTTTAATGAAGAAGATAGAAATATATACAGGTGATAATTGCTATTTTTGTGACTCGGCTAAAAAGTTGTTTAATAAAAAAAATTATTTATACAATGAAATTAATGTCTCTTCGGACAAACTCCTTCGGGATTCTATGGTTAAGAGAGCAAATGGCAAAAGAACGGTCCCACAAATATTTATTAATGATATACATATTGGTGGATGCAACGAATTGCATAATCTCGACAGAGAAAATAAGCTTGATAAAATGTTGAATACTAGAGATTTAGATGATCAATTCTAATTTCAAGGTTGCGTGTGTGCAGCTTTCTACAGGAACTGATATCGCTACAAATCTACCTGCTGTATTAGAATTAATTAGATCTGCTAAGGATAATGGAGCAGATTTAATAATCACACCAGAGCAAACGTTATTAATGGCTAATTCAAAAAAACAATTGTTTAATCAAATATCTTATGAAGAGGAAGATAAATCGATTACAGCCTTATGTGACCTAGCTTTAGAATTAAATATTTTTTTAATCATAGGATCTCTGTCTATAAAAATTGATGATTATCGTGCTGTTAATAGATCTTATATAATAAATAATAACGGAAAAATTATTGGGTATTATGATAAGATACATATGTTTGATGTTCAGCTAGAATCTGGTGAAATTTATCGTGAATCGAGTACTTTTGAATCAGGTAAAAAAATTTCTATTATAGATATACCTTGGGGTAAAATAGGTTTAACAATTTGTTATGATCTAAGATTCCCTGGGCTGTATAAATCTATTGCAACTAGAGGCGCAAGGTTTATAACAGTTCCATCTGCATTTACAAAGTATACAGGATCAGCACATTGGCATGTATTGTTGCGTTCGAGGGCAATTGAAACGGGATGCTTTATTTTTGCACCAGCACAGGTTGGAAAGCATCAAAATGGAAGAGAGACTTACGGACACAGTCTGATCGTATCTCCTTGGGGTGAAATTCTTGCAGAAGCAATTGATGATAATCCTTGTTTTATTATTGCCGATATTAATACAGAAGAAGTTATGAATTCTAGAAATAAGATACCTGCTTGGTCGTATGAATGTGATTACGATGTCTTGTAGGATATTAGAATATAAGGGTACTGATTTATGATAAGATATAATCTTATTTGTGGAAATGAACATGATTTTGATTCTTGGTTTAAAGATTCAAAATCATATAATATACAAGAAAAAAGTAATTCAATTTTATGCCCAATATGCAATTCCAACAATATATCAAAGGCTTTAATGTCACCTGGGATACCAAAGAAAACAAATGCTCTAAAAACAGATAAATTATTAGATGACAATAATTCAAGAGTTATGAGGGATGCGTTAAGAAAAATAAAGAAAGAAATTAAAAAAAATGCTGATTATGTAGGAACTGATTTTCCAAACGAAGCCAGGAAGATTTTTTATAAAGAGAGCAAAGATAGATCAATATATGGAGAAGCAACGCAAGATGATGTCAAGGGGCTTATAGAAGAAGGTATAGATATTGTTCCTCTTCCTGAAATGCCAGATGATAAAAATTAAGATAATTATTTCATGCTGCATTAATAGGTTTTGCTACAATTATGTAATTAACTGTAGAGTCGTCAGATAGTGCCCAAGAGTATTTAATTGGATTAAATACTAGACCCTTAGTTTCTGTTGCCTCTATGTTATTAGTTTTAAGCATTCCTTCTAACTCCTCAGGAGTAATGAATTTATTCCAATTATGAGTACCTGTCGGGACCCATCTCAATATATATTCCGCTCCAATAATTGCCAATAAAAATGATTTTATATTTCTATTTATTGAAGAAAATATTATTATTCCATTGGGATTAATAATATTTGATAATTGTAGAATGAAGTGTTCAATGTTATCAACGTGTTCAATCACCTCCATTGCTATCACTACGTCATATTTTTTTTGTTCTGCTATAATTTCTTCAAGAGTTAGATGAGTGTAGTTGATGGATAAATTCTCATCTTTTGCATGACTAATCGCAACATCTAAACTCTTTTTGTCGGCATCTATCCCCGTAACATTGGCGCCAAGTCTTGCAAGGGGCTCACACAAGAGTCCCCCTCCGCAGCCTACGTCAAGAATATTTATGTTGTGAAGTAGATTTTCGTATTTATTGCTTATATTGTGATGAGAAGTTATTTTATCAATAACAAATTTAACACGTATTGGATTAATTTTATGTAAGGCTGAGAATTTTCCTTTAATATCCCACCATTCATCTGAAATTTTAGAAAATTTTAATATTTCATCTGGGTCAATTGTTTCTTTAGCTGTCATTAATAGTAACTTTTTCCTGTTATAATTTTATATTTTCATATATTTGTTATATTAATTATCTTCATTTTATTGAATAAATCAATAAATATAACAAAGATAGTAATTAATATCTTACTTACCTTGATCTTTTGGAGTTTTTTTATTATGAAGACAATTGTAATGAAATTTGGAGGCACATCCTTAGCAAATATTGAAAGGATGCAGCATGTTGCCGGTCATATTGAGAGAGAATTTAATAAAGGATTTCGTGTAATAGTAATTGTATCGGCTATGGCAGGAGAGACTGATCGCTTGATTAACCTTGCTAATAAGATTGAAGGAAATTTAGATTTAAGTGAACGCGACATACTTATTTCTTCAGGAGAACAGGCTAGCGCTGCATTATTAGCTATGATTTTAAAAGCTAAGGGTATAAAAGCAAAATCTTGGCTTGGTTGGCAGCTTCCAATTAAAACTGATGATATGCACGGTTCAGCAAGAATCACGCATGTAGATAAAAATGATTTAGAGAATAACTTTAATGTAGATGAGATTTCTATTGTTGCTGGTTTTCAGGGGGTTTCAAATAAAAACAGAATAACTACGCTGGGTAGAGGTGGTTCGGACACGAGTGCTATTGCAATAGCATGCGCTATAGAAGCAGATATTTGTGATATATATACAGATGTTGATGGTGTTTATACTGCGGATCCAAGGATTGTTCCAAAAGCCCAAAGACTAGAAAAAGTTAGCTATGAAGAAATGTTAGAAATGGCTTCGCTAGGAGCTAAGGTTCTTCAGACAAGGTCTGTTGAATTAGGGATGACTAACGGTTTATCAATGCGCGTCAGATCAACATTTGATGATCATGCTATTGATGATAATATTAATGACCAAAAATCAATTGGTACGATTGTTTGCGAAGAGGATGAAATATTGGAACATAAGGTTGTAAGCGGTATAGCATATTCGAAAGATGAAGCTAAGATTACATTAACAAAATTAAATGACAATCCTGGTATTGCTGCTCTTGTTTTTGGGTCTTTAGCAGACAATGGTATTAATGTTGATATGATTGTACAAAATATATCATCTGATGGGAAATATACTGATTTAACATTTACCGTTCCAGCTTCAGATATTAAAAGAGCAACGGTCATGATAGAATCATTAAAAGATTCAATACAATATGATAAATTATTAGGATCAAGAGACATTGTAAAAGTCTCTGTTATAGGCGTTGGAATGAGGAGTCATTCTGGGGTTGCTGCACTTATGTTTAAAACCTTAGCTGCAAAAGGGATTAATATTCTAGCTATAACAACATCAGAGATTAAAGTAAGCGTATTAATAGATGCTCAACATTTAGAAATGGCTGTAAAATCTCTACACACCGCTTATAATTTGGATAAAAATATTTAAATATTTACCATTTTTATGAATGGAATTAACACATGAGTGAGATAACAATTAAATCTAGATTGTTACTAAGCGAGTTAAGAGAGTTAATGGCTAGCTCTCAAAATTCTCAAACTAGGTTAAATAATATTACGTCTTTAATAGCATCTAGCATGGTTGCTGAGGTTTGCTCTGTGTATGTTGCAATTCCTGGTGAAAGATTAGAGCTATTCTCAACTAAGGGTTTAAAATCCGCTGCCGTTCATAAAACTATTTTGAATGCTGGCGAAGGTTTGGTTGGAATTATTGCTGAGAAAGCTGAATCACTTGCTTTGTCCGATGCTAAGTTGCACCCTAATTTTTCCTACAGATCTGAAACTGGTGAAGAAATATATCACAGTTTTCTTGGCGTTCCTCTTCTGAGAAGAGGGCAAACAATTGGCGTTCTTGTTGTACAAAATGTTAGGCACCGTTCCTATACGGAAGAAGAGATTGAAGTTCTCGAAACTATTGCAATGGTTATAGCAGAGATGATAGCCACTGGAGAATTAGGAGCTTTCTTGGCAATAAAAGAGATCGACCCAAGGCATAATAAACCACATACAGTAAAAGGATTAGTGCTTTCTCAAGGTATAGTAATTGGTACAGCTATTTTACATGAAAAAAGAATTGAAGTATTAAATATTATTTCTGAAGACACGGAATTTGAAAATCAAAGATTAACAATTGGATTAGAGGACTTAAAGCATAATATAGAAAAATTAATCAATGGACTAGAGATTATTAGTAATGGCGAAGATAAGGGTGTTTTAGAAGCCTATCAGATGCTAGCTAACGATCAAAGTTGGGAGAAAAGGTTATTTGAGGCGATCAAAAAAGGTTTAACTGCTGAAGGTGCGGTGCAATCTGTTCAGTCTGATGTAAAGGCAAAACTTTTAAGGCAAAAAAATCCATTTATAAAAGAGAAACTTTATGATTTAGACGATCTATCCTATAGATTATTAAGACACATTGTTGGAGATATTGATACAAATACTAATATTGATTTAAATAATGAAACAATATTATTTGCTCGTAATATGGGGCCAGCAGATTTACTTGAATATTCAAGTAGTAACATTAGAGGTCTCGTTATTGAAGAAGCTTCGCCGAATTCTCATGTAAGTATAGTAGCTCGCGCTCTTGGTATTCCATCCTTAGGCGGAGTTGAAAATATAGTTGATATCATTGAGAATGGCGATAAGATTATAATCGATGCAAATGCAGGTATTTTGCATATTAGACAAGAGAAGAATGTAGAAGATCTATTCCAAGATAAGTTATTAACACAGTCAAATCTGCAAAAAAAGTACGACAATATAAGAAATTTACCAGCAATCACCCAAGATGGTAGCCAAATACGGTTAATGATTAATGCTGGACTAATGATCGATTTGCCTTATTTAAAATTAACTAATGCAGATGGAATTGGTTTATTTAGAACGGAATTGCAGTTCATGGTTTCTTCAAGATTTCCAAGATTAACTGAACAAGAAACTTATTACAGTGCTGTTTTTAAAGAGGCTGGTGAAAAGCCTATTACCTTTAGAACTCTTGATATAGGGTCCGATAAAGTCTTGCCTTATTTCTCAAGAAAGAAGGAAGACAATCCAGCATTGGGTTGGAGAGCTCTTAGATTCTCTTTGGAAAGACCCAGTCTTCTAAGATTGCAAATGAGGGCATTAATAAAAGCATCAAGTAATAAAAATTTAAATATAATTTTTCCTTTGGTTGCAGATATAAGTGAGTTTGTAGAAGCAAAGAAAATTTTTTTAAAGGAATTAAATTTTATTAAGTTAAAGGGTTATTCTCTCCCAAAGAGTTATTCTTTAGGTGTAATGATTGAAGTACCTTCTTTATTGTGGCAATTAGAGGAGCTTTATGAAAAGGTTGACTTTGTTTCAATAGGAAGCAATGATTTATTACAATATTTATTTGCAAGCGATCGTGGTCATGCCCAATTATCCAAAAGGTATGATCCAATTAGTATTAGCGTCCTAAGAGTCTTAAAAAAAATTATAACTACTGCTGAAAACGCAAATATTCCAGTTTCATTATGTGGAGAGATTGCAGGAAAGCCACTTGAAGCTATGGCATTATTAGGCTTAGGATTCAAAAATTTATCTATCGCTCCTTCTAATATAGGGGCAATAAAATCTATGATACTTTCCCTCAACCTAAAACAAATTACCGAATGTATGGATAATATTTTGACTACAAATCAACATAATATTCGTGATATCTTAATTAAATTTGCAAAAGACAACAAGGTTGAGATAGAATCTTTTTCATGGGAGTAAAGATGATAATATGTTAATTATTCGCAAGGCAAACTAATATTCAAAACTATACTAAAAAAACAACCCATTTATCTGATATTGGATCTAAACTTCGAACTGGAAGAGAGGTTGCTGGGTATGATTTAACCCACTGCGCTGACCGTTTAAATATACCTATTGAATACCTTGATTCTATAGAAAAAGAAAATTATTATATTTTACCTGGATGGCCATATACTATAAAATGTATAAAATTATATGCAAATTATTTAAGTATAAATGACGATCTTCTAATAGAAGAGCTTTATAAAAAATATGAATTAGAAAAGATATTATCTGCAGATAAAAAATACCACAAGATAAGTGTTTTCAGACATATTTTTAGATTTTGTTTCTTTAGCTTTCTTTTGCTGACTGTTATATCTATTTTAATAAATGATGATGATATAAATTATCATTTTTATAAATCTAAAAATGATATTGTTAATTATATTAATAATTTTAATTATACTCAAAAATTTAATATCTTTAGTCAAGATCAAGAAGAAAAAAATATAAATAATAATAACTCTATTATAGATGTTATGCTAAAAGAAACAGATAATAAAACCGTCTATCTTAAGGATTCAATTAAAACAGAAAGAGATTTTACAAATAAAAATTTTCTTGAAGGTGCGGTGCTAGAAATTTCTATGGTTGCTAAATATAAAGTATGGGTAGAAATTAAAAATAGTAAAGGAAATATGATTATATCAAGAATATTTGAAAAAGGTGATAAATACAAATTTCCTAAAGGCTCAAATTATAATTTATCTACAAATGACGCGAGTGGATTAAAATTTTATAACGCAGAGAAATTACTTGTCTTAGCTGGTAAGTCGGAAGAAATATTATCTGATATAAATATAAATGAATACCTTATAAACATTAAATAATTATTTTTGGTTAAGAATATTAATATGCTAAATGAACAAAAATTAGAATCTCTGATATCAAAATTTAATGATATTCAGATTAAAATGCTAGCTAGTACAGAAAATGCGAATATATACGTTGGTCTTGCTAAAGAATATGCAGAGATAGAACCCGTTGCTAAATTAATAAAAGATTTTCTTGCGTTAAGAAATGAAATATCTGATCTAGAATCTATTATATCTTCGCCAGAAAATGATAAAGCTATACTAGATATGGCTGAAGAAGAGATCCGAGAGATCAATCAATCGCTTAAATTGTTAGAACTAGATATAGAGAAAGCATTGGTTCCTAAAGATATCGACGATCAAAAGAGTGTCATAATAGAAATTAGAGCGGGAACAGGTGGAAATGAAGCTGCTTTGTTTGCTGGTGACCTGGCAAGAATGTATCTCAGGTTCGCTGATCTAAATTCTTGGAAGGTTGAGGTAATGAATGTAAATGATGGGGATATGGGTGGTTATAAAGAATTTATAGCTAGCATAGAAGGAAACAATGTTTACCAAAAGCTTAAATTTGAATCAGGAGTTCATCGCGTTCAGAGGGTTCCGCAAACAGAATCTTCAGGAAGAATTCATACATCGGCAGCAACCGTTGCAGTTCTTCCGGAGGCAGAAGAAGTTGATATAAAAATTGAAGATAAAGATATAAGAATTGATGTTTTCCGCGCGAGTGGTCCTGGAGGACAATCGGTTAATACAACAGATAGTGCTATTAGAATTACACATTTGTTAACTGGTATAACGGTTTCTCAACAGGATGAAAAATCTCAGCATAAGAATCGTGAGAAAGGTATGAAAGTATTGCGAGCGAGGCTCTATGAGAGAGAAAAAATGATAAAGGATAACGAAAGGGCTAAAGAAAGAAAGGGTCAAGTTGGATCAGGTGATAGGTCTGAAAGAATTAGAACTTACAATTTTCCTCAAGGGAGGATAACTGACCATAGAATAAATTTAACATTGCATAAGCTAGATAATATATTAGAAGGTCCGGGTCTTTACGAGTTAGTTGAAGCTCTTCTTTCAGAAGATCAAGTAAGACGGATGGCTGATAATTCTGGTATTGATTGAGAAATGCTAAATAAAGAGCCTTTAAGCATTCAAGAATCAATTAATTTTTTCTCAAATAAACTTGCTTTAGCTGGTATCAAAAATTCAAGACTAGACTGTCAGATATTAATAGAATTTGCAATGGGTATTAGTCGTGAAAGATTGATTATGGATTCACAAATACCCATAAATGGGAATGATATTAAAACTATTGATTCATATATTAACAGGCGGATGCTAGGGGAGCCTGTTTCTAGGATAATTGGCTGGCGTGAATTCTATGGAAGAAAATTTATAATCAATCCGTATGTACTTGATCCAAGACCCGATAGTGAACTGATAATTAATTTGATAAAGCAGAAGATACCAAATGAGAATGAAAAAATAAATATATTGGATTTAGGAACTGGTTCTGGTGCCTTGTTGCTGACATTGCTGTCAGAATTTCCAAGATCAACGGGATTAGGAGTTGATATTAGTTATAATGCAATTAAAACGGCAATTAATAATTCTAATGAACTTAATCTTCAGAAAAGGGCAATGTTTTTGCGGGGAAACTGGGGAGAATCTTTGAAAAAAAATACATTTAATATTATTGTTTCAAATCCTCCTTATATCCCTAGAGATAAAATCTTCTCATTGTCGCCAGATGTAAGGATATATGATCCTAAGATTGCTTTAGATGGTGGTATGGACGGTATTGGTTTTTATCAGCCTATTGCGAAGCAATCTCGGTATATCTTGTGTGATGGAGGTTTTTTAATAACAGAGATTGGCTTAGGTCAATCTAAGTTGGTTAGCGCTATATTAAAAAAAGAAGGTTTTTTTATTAAAAGCAATGATATAAAAACTGATCTATCGGGGAAAAAGAGAGCAATAATTGCTAACTGTAATAATTTAAATTAACAAATCACTTGGAAAATAAAATTATATCTATATATTGGTTATTATTCAGAAAGTAATTTTAATAAATAAAATTATTTTTAAGAAAATATAAATCTGAATTGATCAAACAAAATTATCCATAAGTTATTTTAGCTGTAATATATGATGCTATTGTAAGTAATTATTAGAGAATAGAAAAATTTAACAATAGATACTATGGATTTTTTTTACTGTCTTGATTATTTAAACGCAATATTGCGAATCTTAATATTAAAATAGTTTTTAAATAAACTTTAGTTGTGGAATGTGTATGATACAGAATTCAAGGAAGCCAAGAAATATTAGAAATAGGAGCAGACAGCCTTCGAATTTCTCAGGATCAGGAAAAGTATATGAATCCAATGGACCTGATATAAAAATTAGAGGTAGCGCAGAACATATAGTTGAAAAATATACCACTTTAGCTCGTGAATTAGGAGGTTCTGGGGATAGGGTTATCGCTGAAAGCTATTCGCAATTTGCAGAGCACTATCAAAGACTGGTATCTATTAATATAGAGAATGACAGAATTAGTAATATTGAGAGAAATGATAAAGCTAATAGCGTTGAGGCTAATGTTAATGAACCAATAAAACAAAATAAAGATACGAACATTAGATCTGCAAATACTAATGAATCGAAGAATCGCTCTAATAATACAAAGAAGAATGTTTATAAAGATAACGAACGTAAAGAAGGCGTTAAAAGTGACATTTCTGACGTGAGTTTGCAAAATATAAATATCAAAAAAGAATTAGAATTAAGTAAAGCGGATACGTTAAATGATTAAGAATTTTAATATATAAATTAATAGCCGATAATTAAAAATAGTCAGAGCTAAACTCTTTAATCGTTAAGGTATCATTTTTTTTCAAGAACCCCCCTTTAGTTACTTGAGCGTATATTCCACAATTCATATGACCAAAATTTTTTAAAAGTAAGTTAGGAATATTTATATCCCTATATCCTGTTTTTGGATTAACATTTGTTGCAGCGCACCTCGATATTTCTCTTATGCCGAGAAGCTCTGATGATTTGGATAAAATAGCTTTATTTAGCCAGCTTACTTCTTCCCATGGATCTAGATTTTTTAGGTAGATATTGGCTCTAAATCTTATAGGATCAATATAAAATCCTGCAATCTCTGATAAGGATTTTATTGTTTCTAGGTTTATGATAGACACATATTTTTCTTTTATATCTGAAAAATTATGATTCTCAGCTGAAACTATTCTTACGGCCTGATCCTTTGTAAACTTCATATACTTTAAAAAGAATAATTCAATAGTTTCTCTTCCTTTTGATTCCTGAATATTTCCTTTAGCTACTATTTCATTATTTACTTTGATAGTAAGAATATTTGTTTCATGGTTATAAGTTGTTTGAAGTAATGCTAGTTTTTCGTATTTCATTAGTACTAGAAAGGCTGTCTTCTTAAAATGAGTTGGGTCTAGTTCGTTAAATTTATTATTATTATTTTCAATTGCGAATATTCTGTCTAGTGGAAACATATTATTTTTTTGTATTTCGACAACGCTTACTTGTTGCCCATTCAATCCTTTCAATGGGTACGAATACAATTCACTGATTGCGCTTTTTTGCACCTAATAAGCCTCCATTAATTGTATTATTTTATTGCGTTCTTTTTTAAAAGACAGAAGTTCATTGTCTTCTAAATTGACCCTAGTAATTTCTTTAGTAAAATTACTAGGGTCAATTTTTTCTCCATTTCTTATTACTTCGTAATGCAGATGTGGGCCGGTACTCAATCCGCTGGATCCTGCATAACCAATAATTTCTCCTTGTTTAATTGAATCTCCTCTTTTAATACTCTTGCTATATTTATTGAGGTGAGCATAGGCTGTCTGTAATCCGCTTTTATGGTTTATTCTGATATAGTTTCCATAATCTCCTTTCTCGCCTATGAAATCAATCTGTCCGTCTGCTGTAGCGACTATAGGGCTATTCAGACTGGCTTGGTAATCGTCTCCACGATGCATTTTCTCATACCCAAGAACTGGATGCATTCTCATCCCATATCTAGAGGTAA
>CAJIYR010000003.1:0-182500 GCA_905181735.1 uncultured Hyphomicrobiales bacterium | reverse complement strand
TCTTGTTGTAAATTCAATAAGAGCATGCACAAAGTTACCTTTCGATGTGCATCTTATGATTTCTCCTACAGATAGTTATATAAAAGACTTTGCTGATGCAGGTGCAGATCATATTTCTATTCACTTAGAGGCTGAACTTCATTTACACAGAACTATTAGTCTAATTAGATCCTTAAATAAAAAGGTTGGCATTGCAATCAACCCTGGAAGTCCTATTGAAATGCTATTACCTGTAATTGACGAGATAGACATGGTAATTGTTATGTCGGTTAACCCAGGTTTTGCTGGACAAACATTTATAAGATCTACAGTAGATAAAATTAAAAGTCTTAAAAAGATGATCGGTGATAGAAATATTTTAATTGAGGTTGACGGGGGAGTGACGTCTGATAATGCAAGAGATTGTGTTGCTGCTGGTGCAGATATTCTTGTTGCGGGATCATCTATTTTCATGACACCTGATTATGCTGGTAACATAAATTCTATCCGTCTTTAATTTTTATAATATTATTTTAATAAACATTAGCAATATCAAGTTCATTCGGCTTGATTGATTTTATAACCCTTCCGTTGTCTATTTGTATAAAATTATCAACATATTCAATTACTTCTTCTGGTGTATGAACTACCATTATTACAGTAAGATTTCTTTCTTCTTTTATTTTTTTTATTAGGCGTAACATGTCTTTTCTTAGGTGGGGATCTAGTTGGCTTAATGGTTCATCGAGAAGCAAAATATTCTTCTTGCTTACTATAGATCTAGCAAGAGCAACACGTTGTCTTTCTCCACCTGACAATACATTCGTCATGCTTTTAATTTTTTCGCTCATTCCTACAGCTAGCAAGCTTTGGTGTAATTCGTCTAACTCCTTGATATTTAATTTAAGATTAGGATTTATAGCAAGAGCTATATTATCTTGAACGTTCAGATGTGAAAAGAGATTATTTTCTTGAAATAAGCTCGATATAGGTCTTTCAGATGGTGGTGTATTAGTTGCATTGAAATCGTTTATATAAATTGAGCCATGACGTGATTTATTAAATCCTGCAATTAAGTTCAGTAATGTTGACTTGCCCGCTCCACTTTTACCTATAATAGCAGACAGCTCATGACTTTTAATTTGTAGTGTATAATCTGTATTAAAATCATCAATTTGAGCTTCTAGATTTTCAATTTTAATCATTTTGTTCTCCTGTGATTTTTTCACTTCCGTAAATTAGAGTTAGCGTTAAAAGCATTAATACCGTAATACCAACAGAAGCTTGGTCCATTTTATAAGACCCCATTGATTGATATATGTATAATGGAAGTGTAGTAATTTCTGGTGATCCGAACAGAGATATCATGCCGAGGTCTCCTAGAGCCATAGACGCTGAAACTGCAAAGGCAGAAGCAATAGCTGATTTAATCACTGGGAAATCAATATATCTAAATCTTACAAATCCACGTATATTTAAGCTTTTACAAAGCTTATTATGCATTTTTCCAGCTCTCATAAACTCAGGACCTAATATACGCAAAATAAAAGGAAGAGAGGTAATTGCATTGATGGTAATTATTAGAAGAGGAGCTGATGTAAAAATATCTATTTTAGATCTCAAGGCAAGAAACATACCTACGCCAAGCAATATAGGGGGGAAAATTAAAATTATATTTCCAGAAAATTCTATTACCTTTGTAATCCAAGAATATTTTTTATGAAACAAAAGCTCTCGCATCGTAACAAGAAGTCCCATGCCTATCGATAATGATAATAACCCAGAGGATAGACCAAGTATTAAACTCCATAATGTTGCATGAAGTAATTTCCATTGAAAAAGTAGTTCAGAACTAATTGACATAAGGCTTGAACTTATAATTGCTATTATTGGTAATAAAAAAGTTACAATACCGATTGTAACACCAAGAATGTCAATAATGTAATCTGTTGATTTGTGTTTGTAAATCTTATCGAATTTAATTTTCTGGTGTGGTTCTATAAGAATAGATTTATTAGATATAACAATTGCAATTACTATTAGACTCGCCAAAATAATTTGTATTATACCAAGAGAAATTGCCCTATCTATATCGAATTCAATCCTTAGCGCATAATATATTGCAACTTCTAATATTGTAGACTTAGGGCCTCCTCCAAGCGTTAGCACAACGGCAAAGCTAGTAAAACACAGTGCAAAAATTACCCCCGCTGTTGCAAATATATTGTTTCTTATCGCAGGCCATTCAATGAATTTAAATACTTGCCATCTTGATAAATTTAATTGGGCTGATAGACGCCAGGTTTCTTCTGGTATATTGTTTAGTGAATAGACAATGTTTCTTGCAGAAAATGGCATATTAAAAAAAATATGTGCAAGAATTATCCCTGATAATCCATATAGATAATTTAGGGATTGTCCGCCCATGAAAACTGATGTATTAGAAATAAAACCAGAAACCCCATGAATTTTTATTATTCCAAACACACCTATGATAACTGGAGTAACAAAGGCTAACCATCCTAGAGATAGAATTAATCTAACAAGAGTATGTTGATAATATTTTGCTGTAAAAAGAGCGAATGGAATAGATAACAAAACACTAATAATTGTTGATAGCAAGGCTTGCCCTACAGTAAAAATTGCTATTTTAATTACATATGTATCTGAAATTATTTCATTTAAGATGCTAAGTGAAAAATAAGAGGCTACACCTACAAAAGAAATGCTTATTATTGATACAATAATTAACAGTGCCACAAAACCTGGAATTGACCAGCTAATATTTTTATAATTTTGTAGCACTTATTTTCCTTACGGTTATTTTGAGAGAGACTTCTCCCAATCTCTTGTCCATTCTTTTCTTTTTTTAGAAATATCCTCGGATTCTAGGCTGAGAACCTTGTTAGGCTTAACTAAAGAATTGAAAGAATCTGGTATTCCATCAGTTATTGAAATTACAGGATACATCCATTGAGTGGTCGGAAGAATGCTTTGAACCTTTTTTGATATTAGAAATTGTAAGAATTGTTCGGATAATTCATCGTTACTATTATTAATAAGTTTTGCCGCAACTTCAATTTGGCTATAATGACCTTCTCTAAATTCAGCAGCTTTATATTTATCTTCACCTTCTGCAGTTATGTGGTATGCAGGGGACGTTGTGTAACTTAGAACCATATCCGCTTCACCTTCTAGGAACATTCCATAAGCTTCGCTCCACCCTTGTGTAACGGTTAGAATTTTTTTTGATAATTCTTCCCATATTTCATTTGATTTATCTCCATATATACTTTTAACCCAAAGTAACAGTCCTAACCCAGGAGAAGAAGTCCTAGGGTCTTGAATAATTATAGATAGTGAATTTTTATCACTTATAAGATCATCAAAACTATCTGGAACATTAGTTAATTTAGATGAATCGTAGATAAATGAAAAATAACCATAATCATAAGGAACAAATATATCGTCACTAAAACCGCCTGGTATATTTATTTTACTTAGATCGGTAGAATTTCTTGCAAATAGATTCGTTTTTTTTGCATCTGCTATTAAATTATCATCTAGACCAAGGACAATGTCAGCCTTTGTCTCTTTTCCTTCAAATTGAATTCTTGATAAAATTTCAACCGCATCTGTTAGCCCAACAAAATTTAAGTAACAGTTACATTCTTTCTCAAACTCTTCTTTTATTTTAGGTCCGGGCCCCCAATCAGATGTAAAAGAATCGTATGTGTAGACCGTAAGTGTAGGTTTTATTGCAACTTCATCTGCAATGGTTGTGTGCGGTGAAGTGATAAATAAAAATAAAATAAAAATTATAATTCTCATATTTAGTCCCTTTATGTTTGACATACGGATGAGAATATAACTTTTAGTACCTCAATCCCTACGCCGGTATTATCCAGATCAGGTTCATCGGGTTAGCTAGGCTTCTCAGTCAAAAAAACACCCCGTTGAGCTTCTTAAAAAAATATACTTATATTGTATATAATTCAATATAAATTATTTATAATCACTATATAATAAATATAATATTTTTTTAAAGGCTTTAATTATGGACATTACTTATAGTATTGTATTTGCTGCTGGAATATTAAGTTTCTTGTCACCATGTGTCTTACCTTTGGTCCCTCCATATCTTTGCTACCTCACAGGTATAAGTTTGAGTGAGCTATTGTTGAATGAAGATAAAAAAATATATAATAAAACTCTTATATTTAGATCAATATTTTTTGTTCTTGGATTTTCTCTGGTATTTATAGTTATGGGAGCATCTGCGTCAGCCATCAGACCTTTGTTTAATGTAAGATTTGAGTTTTTAAATGTAGGATTTGGGTTCAGTCAAATAGCAGGTTTTATAATATTGTTGTTTGGGTTTCATTTTATGGGGTTATTCAACCTCTCATTTCTCAATAGAAACTTCTCATATCAGAAAAATTTTAAAATAACTGGTTTTTCTAGTTCATTCTTAATGGGACTTGTCTTTGGATTTGGTTGGACGCCTTGTATTGGCCCTGTCTTAGCAAGCGTTTTAACTTTAGCATCGGTTAAGGAAAGTCTATACGAAGGAGCATTGTTATTGTCTGTATACTCACTTGGGTTAGGTATTCCATTTATTCTAAGCAGTTTAGCGATTAATAAACTGATTAAGAAAATTAAAAAATATAAACGCTACATACATCTTGTAGAAAGGATGATGGGCTTAATATTAGCTTTAACTGGTATTGGGTTTATTTTTGGATGGGTTGAACAAAGTGCATATTTTTTAGTTGAAAACTTAACCTTTTTATCAATATTTGGGATATAATATTAGTTAGACAACATATTATAATTTAATTGGATTTAGAAAAATGAACGACCATACTCCTGATAATCACCCCTCTATTAATTACGGAAAAATTGGGGTCTTGATAATTAATCTTGGTACCCCTGAAGCTACTGACTATTGGTCGGTTAGGAGATATCTAAAGGAATTCTTGTCTGATAGAAGGGTTGTGGATACAAATAGATATCTATGGTGGTTTATTTTAAATTTTATTATTTTAAGTTTTAGGCCTAGTAAAAGTGCTAGGGCTTATAAGGCAATATGGAACAAAAAAGATAATGAATCGCCTTTAAAGACATATACAAGATCACAATCTAATCTTCTAAAAGCAAAGTTTAAAAAACATCAAATTTCTATTGATTGGGCAATGAGATATGGCAAGCCATCAATTTATGAAAAACTCAATCAATTTAAGAATTCTGGTATTGATAGAGTGTTGATATTTCCATTATACCCTCAGTATTCTGCAGCCACAACAGCTTCTGTACAAGATGAAGTATTTAGTGTTATGAAGAAGATGAGGTGGCAGCCATCTATAAGAACCGTACCGCCTTATTTTGATAATCCTCTATATATAAATGCGCTAGCAGAATCAATTCAGAAAAATATAGATGATTTAAAATGGTCTCCGGATATTTTATTGACATCATATCACGGTCTTCCGAAAAGATATTTAACACTAGGAGATCCATATCACTGTCATTGTTATAAAACAACAAGACTTTTAAGAGAAAAGATTGCATGGTTTGATAAAAAGATTATGCTTACTTTTCAATCTAGGTTTGGTCCAGAAGAATGGTTACAGCCTTATACAGAAGATACGGTGGTTGATCTAGCAAAATCTGGAGTTAAGAATCTCGCTATGATCTCCCCTGCTTTCATATCAGACTGCGTTGAAACACTTGAAGAGATAGATATAGGAATAAAAGAAAAATTTTACGAACATGGAGGTAAGAATTTTACATTAATACCTTGCATGAATGATAGTGATATTGCTATCTCAATGCTTAAAGGCATAACGTTGAATGAATTAAAGGGTTGGATTTAGGTCTTCTATAGAGATGTAATCTTTATAAGGTCATGTAAATGCACAATACCTATTGGTTTTTTATCTTTAGTCACAAATAGGCAAGTTATTTTTTCTTCATTCAATAGATTGATTGCATTTTTGATTGAATCTTTTTCTAGTATTGTAATTGGATTTTCGGTCATAATTTTTTCAACAGTTGTATCAAGTAGGTTGCCCCCCATAGATCTGCGTAAATCTCCATCGGTTATAATGCCAATGAGTTGGCCTGAAGTTTCGTTGATTATTCCTATGCACCCAAATCTTTTTTCGTTCATAATTACAATTGCTTCACCCATGGATTTGCCAAGTGAAATAATTGGTAGATTTTTTTCTGTGTGCATAACTTCACCAATATTTAGCAGTGATGCGCCGATACGACCCCCAGGATGAAATTTTTTAAAATCACTCTCCGAGAAAGAATTCAACCCCATCAATATCATCGCTATTGTATCCCCAATAACCAATTGCATTGTGGTTGAGGTTGTTGGTGCCAATGATTTAGGACAAGCTTCTTTTGCGGTTGGAAGGATAATTGCAACATTAGAAGCTAAGCTTAACATACTATTCTTATTTCCGGTTATTGATATTAGGGGCAAGGAATTCTTTTTTGCATAATTTATAATATTTTTTAATTCTGACGTTTCTCCGGAATGAGATAGTATTAACAGACAATCATTTTTTGTAATCATACCGAGATCACCATGATTAGCTTCGGTTGCATGAATAAAGAATGATGGAGTTCCTGTTGATGACAATGTTGCAGAAATTTTATTACCAATATGTCCGCTCTTACCTATTCCAGAAACTATCACATGACCATGAGATTCCTTCATAATGTTTATTGCTTCGAAGAGAGAATCTGAAAGACTACCGTTTAATCCATTAATCATTAGATTAACACCTTCAATTTCAGTGTTAATTATAGACTTCGCTTGTTCAATAATTTTAATTTTATTAATAATATTATTAACCTTCTAATGTTTGCATTAAATTTAATAGAGTGTTCCTAATATCAGGATTATTTGTCTCGCCATCAAGGCTATATTTTATATTTGCTATTAAATATCCTAATTTGTCTCCACAATCATAAGTTTTTCCATCAAATATCATGCCAGTAAATTTCTGTGTTTTTGTTAGTGTAATAAGGGCATCCGTTAGTTGTATTTCATTATTATGACCTGGGTTTTGGTGCTCTAAAATATCAAATATTTCTGGTTGTAATATGTATCTTCCCATAATCATTAAATCTGAGGGAGCATTTTCAGGTCTTGGCTTTTCAATCATATTATCTATTTTACAAACATTATTTTTCTTATTTGATATTTTTACAATACCATATTTGTAAGTATCTTCCATAGGTATTTTCTCTAGACCAATTACGTTACCTTTATTGGTATTGTAAGCTTCCAACATTTGACTTAAACATCCTGGATCACCTTTAGGTAACATGTCGGGGAGTATTAAACAGAAGGGTTCGCTGCCAATAATATTCTTGGCACATAAAAGCGCATGACCTAGTCCTAAGGGTTCTTCTTGCCTTACAAATGTTATATTATAAGGCTTTAAATCATTTTTTTTTAATATTTTTGTTTTTGTTGGTCTATTCTCTAAACCAAAAGTGTAATCAGATAGATATTTTTTATTAAGATAATCTTGAAGCACTTCTTTATCTTTCCCTGTAATAAATACAAAATCTTCAATACCTGCTTCAGAAGCCTCTTTAATGGCGTATTCGATCATAGGTTTGTCGAATACAGGCAATAGTTCCTTAGGTAAATTCTTTGTAGCCGGAAGCATTCTTGTTCCAAGTCCTGCGATAGGTAAAACAGCTTTTAATATTTTATTCATTTGCGTACTCTAAGTTATTTGTATGTATTTTGCTATTCCTATCGATTTAAATTTGAATATATTATTTATTTTATATATTGGTATTATATTATTTTTACTAAAAGTAAATTTTTATTGAATTAAATCATATTAATATCGAAGATAGTATCTGGGAAAATATTATATGAAAATATGTGTAATAGGCTGTGGTTATGTAGGTTTGGTTTCAGCAACTTGTTTCGCTGAGTGTGGCCTAGATGTTGTGTGCGTCGATACTAATGCAGCGAAAATAGATTTATTATTAGAAGGGCGAGTTCCATTCTATGAACCTTCTTTGGAAGATCTAATTATAAAAAATGTAGATTGTAATAGACTGTCATTTTCAAAAGATTTAAATTTATATATAGCTGAGGCAGACGCAATATTTTTGGCTGTTGGGACTCCAATGCAATCAGACGGTAAAGCTGATTTACAATACATTTACAGCGCTGTGGAAGATATTAGAACTCAACTTAAAGGCTACACGCTTATAATTGTTAAGTCTACGGTTCCTATTGGTACTGGTGATGCAATTGAGAACAAGCTTCTTGAAAGCGTAGCAAAAGAAAAATTTGATGTAGTGTCCAATCCAGAATTTTTGCGTGAGGGTTCTGCTGTAAGTGATTTTATGGCACCTGATAGAATTTTGGTAGGATGTGAGAATGGAAATTCTGATAAAATCATGAAAGATATTTACGCATCATTGATTACAAATAATATACCCTACATAACAATGAGAAGACGATCTGCAGAAATGGCAAAATATGCAGCAAATTCTTTTTTAGCTATGAAGGTTAGTTTTATTAACGAGATCTCCGATCTTTGCGAGGCAACGAATGCGAATGTAAAAGAGGTTTCAAAAGCCATTGGTTATGACAAGAGAATTGGAAATAGTTTTTTAAACCCTGGCCCAGGGTATGGAGGATCTTGCTTCCCAAAAGATATCTCTGCTCTAATTAATATAGCACATGAACATGGATCTGAATTAAGAATTATTGAAGGGGTTATGGCTTCAAATGATCGCAGGAAGAAGTTGCTATCAAATAGAATTATTAAAAAAATAAAGATTGGTAATGATGGTGATGTGGTTAGTATTCTTGGTGTTAGTTTTAAAGCAGGCACCGATGATGTAAGAGAATCTCCGAGCTTATCGATAATATCAAACCTGATTGATAGTGGAGTTAATATTAAAGTTTATGATCCAAGGGCGATAGAGAATTATCGTAAGATAATGCCAGATGTAAAGACATGCAAAACATTGGGTGAAGCTCTATCTGGTGCTGACGCTATTGTAATATTGACTGAGTGGGATGAATTTAGAAATATCTCCCTTAGTGGCCTAAAGAGTAAAATGAGAGGTAGAAAAATATTTGATTACCGAAATATATTTGACCCTGAAGAGATGAATAAATTAGGGTTCGAGTACTATTGTTTGGGCTACTAGCACAAAACGATCATTAGTAATTTTGTAAGTTTATACAAATAATTTTAAATATAAAATACTGCTTATTCCAATTATAATAGCTGCGATAGATCCGGCGAATAAAGGAGCGAATCCAAGTTTTGATACTTTTCTGAGATTCGTTTGCAATCCAAGTGAGACCATTGCAAAAAGAATGCAATATTTAGAAATGGTTTTTATTGAATAAATGAGATATTCCCAATAATGGATTAAATCTTTATTCAGTATTAGTAGGTCACCAAAAGTTCTTAAAATAGACATTCCTAAGAACCCAATAACAAAATATGGAAAAAAAGTTTTTATTGAATTTTTTACATTAATATTATTTTGATTATTATAGAAATAGGCTAATAAAGGTATCAAAAATATTAGAAATGAATTTCTTAGTAGCTTTGTTGTCATAGCTGAATTCATAGCAATTTCACTATTATACATTTCTGAATAAATTAAACCAGCTGCACTTACTTGGGCGGTATCATGGATAGATGATCCTAAAAAAATACCTGCTAATTTAGCATCGTTATTAAATAAAAAATTTGCTAGATAAGGGTAGGTAAATACAGCAATCATACCAAAAATAGTTACAATACCTATCGCATAACTAGTTTCATTTTTTCTTGGTTTTATAATCGACGATGCTGCGATTACTGCTGTAACACCGCATATACTTGTTCCTATTGCAATTAAATACCCAAGATCTTTTGGTATTTTGAAAAATCTACACAAAATATATACAGATAAAAACGCTATAATAATATTAATGAAGACAAGGAAAAAAGATGTTGTCCCATAGCCAAATAATTCCGAGAAACTTAAACTAATACCAAGCAAGGCTATGCCAATACGCAATATTCTCTTCAATGAGAGATTTATAACCCACTCTATTTGGTCATTTGTTTTCAGCAGGTTTCCAATTATAAGGCCTAAAAGAATGCAAATAAATGATGCTGAGATGAACAATTCATGATTTAATAGGATTTTACTAATTGTAACAGAAATGGCAACTAGAGAAGTAACTGTTATAATTCCATATATATTATTTTTTATAATATTAATTTGCATTCAACTTCTCTTGTTAAAATCTTTCTAGCAATATTTCAGTTTAATGGTAGTTTTTTACCTAATAGATAATACATTATTATAATCATTCATTTAAAATATAGTATAACAAAATTAGAAGTTTGTATTTTTTGAACATATAATTGTCAATTAACTTTAAATTGTAATTAATACGTTCGTTTAATTAGATTTTATTTGGTAATAAGTATTACTATTTTTTCTGGGTGCAATACATATTTTTATATGCTATGGATATTCAAATTTTTTTATTGTAAATATCAAATAATTAATAGCTAGGAAAAAATGAGACTTATAACTTATAAAAATACTAATAATGAAAATAAAGCAGGACTACTTGTAAACGATGATAACCAGATTATATCTCTAGAAGAAAACGGCTTGCCTAATGATATGAATGAAATAATCAAGTTAGGTGAATCTGGGCTTGATAAAATAAACGATATCAATCATGATAAAGTAAAATCCATTGAGACTAATTTAGTTAAAATTGTTTCACCTATTCCTAGGCCCACTAGAAATATCATGTGTGTTGGCAAGAATTACCATGATCATGCTGCCGAATTTTATAATTCTGGTTTTGATTCAAGTGGAAAGCAGGCAGTCGCATCTTTTCCGGTGATTTTTACAAAAGCTACAACATCTGTAATTGGTACAGAACATGATATTATCCTCGCTAATGATTACACTAATACAACGGATTATGAAGGTGAGTTAGGGCTTATATTAGGTTCAGGGGGTAAAAATATACAATCGGATGATGCTTACGGTAAAGTGTTTGGGTATACAGTAATTAATGATGTGTCTGCGAGGCAAATACAAAGGCAGCATGAACAATGGTTTATTGGAAAGAGCCCGGACACCTATTGTCCTATGGGACCAGTTATTGTAACTGCAGATGAAATTGATGATGTTACAAAGTTAAAGATTGAAACTCGAGTAAATGGTGAAACAAGGCAAAGTTCGTATATTAAAAATTTAATATTCGATATTCCTAATCTTATTTCTACAATATCTAAAACTATGACATTTGAAATTGCGGATATCATTGCTACAGGTACACCTGCTGGCGTTGGGATTGGTTCAAACCCTCCTATATATCTAAAGAGCGGTGATAGAGTAGAGGTTGAAATTGAAAAAATCGGTATTCTTTGCAATAAGATTGCCTAGCTTACCAATAAGTTTTAACACTTACTCCTGATTGTAATCTAGTATATTTTATTCCGTAATATTAATGGTTATGAATACGGTAATTTAAAGTGCAAAAGTTCTTGTCATATGGCAGTAACTGCATGTACCATGTGAATTATTCCTTAAAGTCAGGCCGAGGTGTATTTTAAATTTTGAAGTATGGTCTTTTATATTTTTCTTGCACTGGGCATCAAAAAATTTTGAAGAAAATCTTGTGCCTGCAGAAAAACATAACTAATATATTGAATCACGTAATATCTATGGGCGCGTAGCTCAGTGGGAGAGCACTACGTTGACATCGTAGGGGTCACAAGTTCAATCCTTGTCGCGCCCACCATATATATAATTTTTATTTGATAGCAAGTATGATTTATCGGATACTTATTTTTTATGAAATCTATTTTAAATAGGTATTATCTTATTTTGCATAGTATATAATAATTATGTAAAGAAATACGTAATTCAACAATAAAATATGGAATTATTTTATGCAGGATGATTATATTTTTGAATTTATAAAGAATCTAGCAGATAATGCGAGTAATGTTTCTAAATCTTATTTTAAAAAAGAATTGATTCTAGAAAATAAAGCAGAAATCGGTGAAATTTTTGACCCCGTAACCGAAATTGATAAAAAAATTGAGTTCGTTGTTAGAGAGATAATTGAAAATGTACACCCAGATCACGGTATTTATGGCGAAGAGATGGGGATAAAAGATTCTAACTCAGAGTATTGTTGGTTTATCGATCCAATCGATGGGACAAGGTCTTTTGTTTCAGGAATCCCTTTATGGGGAACTCTTATTGGACTTGAACACAATGATAAGGCAACGATTGGCTTGGTTGATCATCCTTGTTTGGATGAGCGTTATATTGGACTCGGTAAAGAGGCTTTTGTAATTAAAAATGGAGAAACAAAATCTATTAGCGTTAGTAATTGTCAGTCTCTATCAGACGCAAGACTTGGCTACACTACATACGATATGTTTAAAACCAATAATAATCAGAAATTATTTAACGAGATTTATAAGCAGGTGAAGATTACCAGAAGCGGTGGAGATTGTTATTTTTATTCATTGTTAGCATCTGGGTATCTTGATATTATAGTTGAATCAAGTTTGCAACCATATGATATTGTTGCAATCGTCCCTCTAATTGAAGCGGCCGGTGGATTTATTACTACATGGGATGGTAGCTCACCAAATCGAGGTGGATCAATTGTTGCATCGGCAAGTAGCAGCTTGCATGATCAGGCGTTAGAAATATTAAAAAAATTTGATAAAGAGTCCTGAAAGTATTATTCGTATTTCTTAATTAAATCCTGCCATTTTCATATAATTGAATTAATATTTTTTATAAGCTCATCAATTTCATTCTCTTTGGTATTAAACGACATAACTAATCTTATAAATTCTTCGTTATCTTTGTCAATAATATCGCTAATAGCAACTTTTGACCATTTGTGATATTTTATATTCCGTTTTGATAATTCTCGTTCAATTTTTTTTGGTAAAATAACAAATACTTCATTCGACTGAACTTTCCACGGTACCTTGATATTATTGACTTCTGATAATTTTTTATACATATATTGAGCCATCTCATTAGCTTTATTGGCAAGATCTATCCAAAGATTATTGGTCACATACGAGTCCATTTGAATTGATAAAAAACGCATCTTAGATAAGAGATGACCCGAACGTTTTATACGAAGGTTCATGTCATCTGATATTTTTTTGTTAAATACAATTATCGATTCTGCTGACATAGTACCATTTTTTGTTGACCCAAAAGACATTATATCTATTCCCGCTTTCCAGGTTATTTCAGATGGATTTATTTTGAGAGTTGAAATTGCATTTGCAAATCTTGCTCCATCCATATGGACTTTTATATTATTTTTATGTGCTATTGAGGTTAAATCAGATATTTCTTTTTCGTTGTAAATGGTTCCACATTCAGTTGATTGTGTAATACTTAAACAAGATGGGATAAAGTCAAATTTATCCGAAGGATGATCGTTAATCGCATCTTGAAAGCTCTCAGACGATATTTTGCCAGCAAAACCTCGGATTGGAATTAACTTACATCCACCTGAAAAGAATTCTGGTGCTCCACATTCTTCTAGATGAATGTGACTTTCATTATGGCAAAAAACCGAACCATATGGCGGGGTTATACTGGATATACTTAGCGCATTAGCTGCTGTACCACTAGTAACAAAAAAAATTTCAGCCTCAATATCAAATAGATCACAAATTTTTTCTTTTGCTTTTTTTGTAATTTCATCGCCACCATAAGACGTAACAGAGCTCTTGTTTGCTTTCATGATAGCATTTAGTATTGGTTCTGCTATTATGTGGGTATTATCACTTGTAAAATTCATGATTTTCTCAATCTATGCTCTTTAAGCTTAATATTCTTTTGTAGAATTCAAATTCTAAATTTAGTGATCTGACGATAGTTTCTTTACTACGAAACCCATGGCCTTCATTTTTAAATTCATAAAATTCATTGTATATATTATTTCTGTTCAAAGCATTAACTATTGTTTTGGTTTGACTAGGAGGAACAACCCTATCCTTGAGGCCTTGGAAAAAAATTATGGGAGATTTTATTTTATCACAATTACTAAGTGGAGATCTTTTTTTAAAAACATCCTTTCCTTCTTTAGTGTTAAAATCATAACCAATAAGACTTTCTAGATACCCCGATTCAAATTTATGTGTATCGGCATAAAGTTTTTCTAAATCAGCAACTCCATAATAACTAGCGGCGCATGCAAATATGTTGGTTTTGATTAGAGTATTTAAGATTGTAAGACCGGCCGAACTAGAACCGCGAAGGATTATTTTATTTTTGTCGTACGAGCTCTCTTTTATCATATGATTTGCAAATGCTATTACATCTTCAACATCTTTTATACCCCAGTATCCATATAATGAATCTCTGTATTTTATCCCATACCCAATGCTTCCACGATAATCAATTTCAAGGATACCTAGACCCTTTGACCTCCAATATTCTCGCTCTATTGAATAGCCTCTCTTTGATATTGAGGTAGGACCTCCGTGAATCGATATAATTAAGGGATAAGAGTTCTGATAAATATTTTTATTAGGCGGGTAATGTAACCCATATACAGAGTGTTTTTTATGATTAATTTTTATGATATTTTTATCAACAGGACCTTCTGATAAAGGTATATTATTGATATCTTTTTTTCTTATATAAAAAATATCATTTGAAATATCTTTTGTTGACCCTGATAGAATTATTAAGTCGTTTGTAATTTCGATATCGTCAATATTTTTCATCTTATTCGGTATAATTCTCCATTCTTTTAATTTTATATTTATTAAAACAAGGTGCATCAGACCATTTTTCCACATCGATCCTAATATCATATCGTTTGATATGACTTTGTAACTACTCATACCAAATACCCATTGAGGCCTATAGAAATCGCCGTCGATTGAAATAACTAGATTTTTTTTCTTCCCATTCCACAAAAATATATTACCAAAGTCATTGTTTTTGCTAACATAATATAGTTTATTATCATCGCTCCACTCGGGCTGAAATACTGGACGCTTTATTCCTCCATCTATTTTTCTTTTATCGTGCAGATTTCCAATTTTGTCTACTTCTCCTACCCATAACTCAGAAGCATCCCATGGCATGTGAGGTAAATCCCATTCTAGCCACGCTAAGTATTTTCCATTTTTGCTCATCCTTGGATTTGAGTAAAAATCTCTACCTGTAACTATTTCTTTTGGTGCATTTTTTTTGTCTAGGTCAATAAACCCAATATAATTTTTTGGCTTTGAAGACTTGATATTAGAGTGGTCTTCTATAATGAAATAAAGGTTGTTTAGGCTATCAGAATATTCAAGATCTGCATATCTTAGTGATTTTTGATTTGTTAATTTACTAGTATTTTTATCAATAATGTAGATATCTTGATCGGATTCATTAATAAAGAAGATTAAATTATCTGACACAGTATAACTGCCACCTCCATATTCATGTACTCTGCTTCTTACATCGTGATTAATTCCAGTAATATTTTTAATTTCTTTTTGATTGTTAATACTTACAATACTTGTCCTGCCATTATCTTCAGGGCACGTTTCAAGCCAATAATGTATTTTATTTTTAGACTTTGGAAAAATTTTCTTTTTTGATGATTTCGCCACAAGTTCAGCGGTAATATTATTATTATCAAACTTATTGGCTACAAATTGGTAGATATTCATATTATTAATCTTTATAATTTATTGACAGTAATTGCTTTAAAATAAAAAAAATACCCAAATTATGGATTTTTATACTTTCTAATGTTATATAAATAAATATATTAGTGCTTTATACTATTATTATTAATAATAATAATTATATTATACTAGAATTGATACAATTTTAGTATAATACGACTATCAAAAAAAAGGTTTTCATTAGGCAATGTCGGTAAGAAATATATATAAAAATATTAATAAAGAATTGGATCATGCAATTGAAAATGGTCTATATAATCCTGCTAATGAGCATGATGCTTGTGGTATTGGTTTTGTTGCAAATATTAAAAATAAAAAAAGTTACTCAATAATACAAGATGGTCTTTTGATCCTAAAAAATCTTGATCATAGAGGTGCGGTTGGCGCTGATCCAAAAGCTGGTGATGGCTGTGGGATATTGACTCAAATTCCCCATGAATTCTTTCTTAAAGTAACAAAGCCCCTAGGTATTGATTTACCAGATTCTGGATATTACGGGGTAGGTAATTTCTTTATGCCAAAGAATGAAAAACTGCGTAGAAAAGTGACTAAGCTAATAAAAGATGTAGCTAGAGAAGAAGGCTTAAATATTTTAGGATGGAGAGATATTCCGGTAGATAATAGTGACTTAGGAAAATCTGTTATTCCAACAGAACCATTTCATGCTCAGATATTTATCAATTCATTACAAGATTTTGAAAATCAAGATGATTTTGAGAGAAAACTATTTGTTGTAAGGAAAAGAGTTTTTAATGTTTTGTGGGAAGAGGATAATAATCTTTCAAATGATTTTTATATAAGCTCTCTTTCTTCAAGAACAATTTTGTATAAGGGAATGCTATTGGCAGGTCAATTAGGTGATTACTTTCTTGACTTGCAGGACCCAGATTTCAAATCTTCATTAGCTCTTGTTCACCAACGTTTTTCTACGAATACTTTTCCTACGTGGAGTTTAGCTCAACCGTTTAGAATGATCTCTCATAATGGTGAGATTAATACGTTGCGTGGCAATGTAAATTGGATAAAAGCAAGATTTGCATCAATGAAATCTGATTTGCTAAAAGATGATATAAAAAAAATATGGCCTATAGTCGTTGATGGGCAATCGGATTCTGCATCCTTTGATAATGTTTTAGAGTTGCTTGTTAATTGTGGTTACTCAATATCACACGCTATGATGACCATGATACCTGAAGCATGGACTGGCAATCCGCTTATGGACAAAAAGAGGCGCGCTTTTTATGAGCATCAAGCCTCGATGATGGAGCCATGGGATGGGCCTGCTGCTATTGCTTTTACGGATGGAAAACAGATTGGTGCTACTCTTGATAGAAACGGTTTAAGGCCAGCTAGATATTTGGTAACAGATGATGATAGAGTTGTTTTGTCTTCTGAGATGGGCGTTTTACCTATTAAGGAAAGTAATATTAAGGAAAAATGGCGCTTGCAACCCGGAAAAATGTTATTAATAGATCTCGAAGAGGGAAGAATTGTTTCTGATGAAGATTTAAAGGATAGTCTAGTAAATCAACATCCTTATCAAGAGTGGTTAGATAATAGTCAAATTATTCTGGAAGATTTACCTGAAGTAAAGTCAAGCTTGCGCCACTCAAGCAGTGATTTATTAAGTTTGCAGCAGGTATTTGGTTATACTGAAGAAGATTTAAAGTTTTTACTGTCACCAATGGTTGCTTCGGGGCAAGAAGCGATAGGTTCGATGGGTACAGATACACCAGTATCATTTTTATCTAAGAAGCCTAAATTACTACACAGTTATTTTAAGCAATTATTTGCTCAAGTTACCAATCCACCAATTGATCCTATTCGCGAAGAACTAGTCATGTCATTAGTATCTTTTATAGGGCCAAGGCCTAATCTTCTTGATCCTCATAAAAATGAGGATTTGAAAAGATTAGAGGTTCGTCAGCCTATACTGACAAATGAAGATTTGGATAAAATCCGGTCAATCGGTGATATGTCTGATGGCCATTTCCATACTATTACTCTTGATATTACATTCGATGTTAAAAATGGGAATGATGGGTTAGAGAAAGCGTTAGATAGGTTATGCGAAAAGACGACGTCTAAAGTTAAGAGTGGTTATAATATCATTATATTATCTGACCGCCTAACGAATGCTAATAGAGTCCCAATTCCGGCTTTGTTAGCTACATCTGCCGTACACCATCATCTTATTAGGGAAGGACTCAGAACCTCTGTAGGACTGGTTATTGAAACGGGAGAAGCAAGAGAAGTCCATCAATTCTGTACGCTTGCAGGCTTTGGTGCTGAGGCAATTAATCCTTATTTAGCATTTGATACAATCGAGGAATTGAGACATTCCCTTAATGAAAATATTTCTTCAAAAGAGGCTTCAAAAAGATACATAAAAGCTCTTGATAAAGGAATGCTAAAAGTAATGTCAAAGATGGGTATATCAACATATCAGTCATATTGTGGCGCGCAGATTTTTGATTCAATCGGTTTGGATCATTCGGTTATTGATAAATATTTTACTGGAACGAATTGTAAAATAGGAGGAATGACTCTTAAAGAAATATCAATTGAAACATTAAATAGACATAGAGATGCTTTCGATAGTCCTGAAATTTTAGAAAATTCTCTCGAAGTTGGTGGTGAGTATGCCCAAAGAGTTAGAGGGGAAGACCATGCTTGGGATTATAATAGTATTACTAGTTTACAGCATGCCGTTAGAAGCAAATCACCAGATTCATATGAAAAATTTTCAGAACAAATTAATAATCAAGATGAGAGGTTACTTACGGTCAGGGGTTTGTTTGATATAGGTGATGCAAAATCAGATAGTAGGGTTTCTGTACCGATAGAAGAAGTTGAGTCTGCCGTTCAGATTGTCAAAAGATTTTCAACTGGTGCCATGTCTTACGGTTCGGTAAGCAGAGAAGCTCATACTAATCTAGCTATCGCTATGAACAGAATTGGAGGAAAGTCAAATACAGGAGAAGGTGGAGAAGAGGTCGATAGATTTACTCCGCTCGCCAATGGCGACTCAATGCGATCGGCAATTAAACAGGTTGCATCCGGAAGGTTTGGAGTTACTGGCGAGTATTTGGTAAATGCAGATATGATTCAGATTAAGATGGCACAAGGTGCCAAGCCTGGAGAAGGCGGCCAATTGCCTGGACATAAGGTAGATGCGGTTATTGCAAAAGTAAGATATTCAACACCTGGAGTCGGCCTTATATCGCCGCCACCTCACCATGATATTTATTCTATCGAAGATCTTGCTCAGTTAATTTTTGATCTCAAAAATGCTAATACAGAAGCTTTGATTAGCGTAAAGTTAGTATCTGAAGTTGGGGTAGGTACAGTTGCAGCTGGGGTCGCAAAATCTAGGGCTGATCATGTAACAATATCTGGTTTTGAAGGAGGAACTGGAGCTAGTCCTTTAACATCGATAAAACACGCAGGACTTCCTTGGGAATTAGGTCTAGCTGAGACACACCAAACTTTAGTTTTGAATCAATTGAGATCAAGAATTTCTGTGCAGGTAGATGGGGGGTTAAGAACAGGAAGAGATGTTGTTGTTGGAGCCTTACTAGGAGCAGATGAGTTTGCTTTTTCAACGGCGCCATTAATTGCTTCTGGTTGTATAATGATGAGAAAATGTCATCTTAATACGTGTCCAGTTGGAATTGCAACGCAAGATCCTGAGCTTAGAAAGAAGTTTGTAGGAACGCCCGAGAATGTTATAAATTATTTTTTCTTCGTAGCCGAAGAAGTAAGAAAATATATGGCATCTATGGGATTTAAAAATTTCAATGATATGATCGGGCAAAGTCAGATGCTTGATAAAAAAACTGCTATCAAACATTGGAAAGCAAAAGGAATTGATTTGAGTAAATTATTTTATAAACCTCATGTTGCTTCAGGCCTTCCTATATTTAAATCAGAACAACAAAATCATAATATAGAGAAAGTCCTAGACCAAGATCTAGTTGATTTATGTAGAGAAGCTATAGATAGTGGAAAGAGCGTTTATGTTGAGAAGACTGTTAAAAATACAGACCGCACAATAGGAACGATACTGTCAAGCCATATTGCTAGGAAGTATGGCTATAAAGGATTACCAGAAGATACAGTTCATGTGAAATTGAATGGTACAGCGGGACAAAGTTTTGGTGCATTTGTTGCTGGAGGGGTTACATTGGAGTTAGAAGGAGAAGCAAATGATTATGTTGGCAAAGGCCTTTCTGGCGGTAAGTTAATTGTGTATCCAAATAGAACATCAAAAATTAACCCAGACATAAGTATGATAGTAGGAAATACTGTATTGTACGGAGCTACTTCTGGAGAGTGTTATTTTAGGGGGATAGCTGGAGAGAGGTTTGCGGTACGTAATTCTGGTGCTATAGCAGTTGTTGAAGGTACCGGTGATCATGGTTGTGAATATATGACTGGCGGGGTAGTGGTCATATTAGGAGAAACCGGAAGAAATTTTGCAGCAGGAATGTCTGGTGGGGTTGCGTATGTATTGGATGAAGTTGGTGACTTTAACGATAGATGCAATCTATCTATGGTTGAACTTGAGGCAATTCCAGCTGAAGATGACTTATTAGAAAGACTTCACCATCAAGGAGGGGACCTTGAAACTCACGGTAGAGTCGATATATTAAAATCAATGACTAAATTTGATGCTGAAAGAATTTATAAATTAGTATTAAATCATAGCGAGTATACGGGTTCGAATCGCGCGAGAATAATTCTAGAACATTGGGATGATTACCTACCAAAGTTTGTAAAAGTTATGCCTGTAGACTACCGAAGGGCTCTTAAAGAGATGGAGTTAAAGGATAATAGCGTAAAAATTGTTGCAGGAGTATAAATATGGGAAAAGTTACCGGTTTTTTGGAGATAGATAGACAAGATAGGAAATATAAACCTGCATCAGATAGAGTTAGAAACTTTAATGAATTCATTATCCCTCTTGGCGAATCGCAAACAAGGGATCAGGCTGCAAGATGTATGGATTGTGGAATACCTTTTTGCCATACGGGATGCCCTGTAAATAATCAGATCCCTGATTGGAACGATCTTGTTTATAAAAATGATTGGAAAAAGGCTCTTGAAAACTTACATTCAACAAATAACTTTCCAGAATTTACTGGAAGAATTTGTCCCGCTCCATGTGAATCTTCTTGCACGCTGAATCTAAATGATGAACCTGTTACCATAAAGACTATTGAATGTGCAATTATAGACAAGGGCTGGAAGGAAAACTGGATAACCCCAAAGATAAGTGAAATTAAAACAGGTAAGTCAATAGCAATTGTTGGGTCTGGCCCCGCTGGGCTATCTTGCGCTCAACAGTTAGCAAGGCAAGGGCATTCAGTTAATGTTTATGAAAAGAATAATAAGGCTGGCGGTTTAATGAGGTACGGAATTCCTGATTTTAAGATGGAAAAGTATTTAATTGAAAGGCGTGTTCATCAAATGGAAGAAGAGGGCGTTAAATTTCACTATGGGGTTAAGATTGAGAGCAAAGAATCTATTGATCAACTAATCAATAATTATGATGCTATAGTGCTTGCTGGCGGATCTGAGTCATCTCGTGATCTGCCAATAACAGGCCGGGAATTGAACGGGGTCCACTTTGCTATGGACTTTCTTCCCAATCAAAATAGAGTTGTTGGCAATGAAGAAGTTGATAAGAGTGATATGATTACAGCTGCAGGTAAAAATGTCGTTGTTATAGGTGGAGGTGATACGGGTTCAGATTGTATAGGTACTTCTTTTAGGCAGGGAGCGCTTTCTGTTACACAATTAGAGATAATGCCGATTCCCCCAGAGAAAGAAGATAAATTATCTACCTGGCCTAATTGGCCTTTAAAATTTAGAACATCTTCAAGTCAAGCAGAAGGTGCAAGTAGAGAGTTTTCTATAATGACAGAAGAATTTTATGGAGACAATGGATCATTAAAAGCTCTTAAATGTGTAAGAGTCGATAATGAAATGAAAAAAATTGATGGTAGTGAATTTGAAATAAAAGCAGATTTAGCTTTGCTTGCGATGGGTTTTGTGCATCCAGTTCATACTGGTATTATAGATACCCTAGGTATAGAAAAAGATTCACGAGGAAATATTCTTGCAGATACAGAAAAATATTTAACTAATATCGATAAGTTTTTTGCTGCAGGAGATATGCGAAGAGGACAGTCCTTGGTCGTTTGGGCCATACGTGAAGGCCGACAAGCTGCTCGTTCTGTTGATAAATTTTTAATGGGAAAAACAAATTTAGCAAGATAGATTTATATAAAAAAATAAGTCTTTCTTGACAGATACGAATTGTATCAATAATAATTGGAAAATTAATATAAAATTATTTTTTAGAAATGAATTGAAAAATGAAAGTACGGAATTCTCTTAAATCCCTTAAAGGTAGACATCGGGACAATAAAATTGTTAGACGTCGGGGTCGTTTATTTGTGATAAATAAAGTTAATAGAAGATTTAAAGCAAGACAAGGTTAATCATTTAATACTTTTTATATAATGCCTCATAATAAAAATCTAAACTATCAGCCATTTCAAGTTATTGAGAATCATGATAGTAGGATCTTATTACTTTGTGATCACGCGTCGAACCATATCCCCGATATTTATAACAACCTTAATATATCTGATGAAAATTTAAGTCGTCACATAGTATACGATATTGGTTCTAAGGGGGTAACTGTCAGCTTAGCTAATTTGTTAAAATCGAATGCTATTTTAAGTAATTTTTCTAGATTATTAATCGATCCAAATAGAGCATTGAATGACCCTACTCTCATAATGAAGATATCTGATAATTATATTATACCTGGTAATTTAAATTTGGATAATAACAAATGTCTAAATAGGATTAATAATTTTTATAAACCTTACCATGAGGCTGTAAAGAAAAAAATTAACGGTTTATTGTCAAGAAACATTGTACCTATAATTATATCAATGCATTCATTTACTCCAATATTTAGAGGGATAGAAAGACCTTGGCATATTTCTATACTGTGGGATCAAGATACAAGGTTTTCAGGCCCATTAATTGATTTTTTAGAGTCAGATAATAAATATATTATTGGTAAAAATGAACCATATTCTGGTAGCCTAAAGGGTGACACATTATACAGGCACGCTAGTTTAAATGGCATACCCCATGTTTTGATTGAGATTAGGCAGGATTTGATATCAGATGCTGAAGGGCAACAAAAATGGGCTTTATATTTAAATAAAATCATATCTAGATTATTGGATTTGAATGGTTTAAATTATATTGACGTTTGAGTTAATTGATAATATTAGGAGATTTTATTAATGGAGAAATCTATAGAGATTGAGGCTTTGGTATTTAGAAGAATGCTTAACCATTTAAGAGAACGAACAGATGTTCAGAATATTGATTTAATGAATACTGCTGGATTTTGTAGGAATTGTTTATCAAATTGGTATGAAGAAGAATCTAATAAAATGGAAATACCAGTTGATAGAGAAGAAGCCCGAGAATTTATTTATGGTATGCCATATTCAGAGTGGAAAGATAAATATCAAAAATAAAAGTAAAATATTTTACTTTATTAATCTGTATATTTTGGAGCGGCTTATCGATAGTTTTTTAGCAGCTTCTGTTACATTGCCATTACAAAATTTAATAGTCTCCAGTGCAATTATTGAATTTAAATCTTTTAATGTTCTGAATTCTCCTTCTTGATTCAAGTATTTTATTCCTTCAGTTGCGTCAAAGTATATATCACCATTTTTTTCAGTTTTATTAAAATGATTAATCGCCTCTTTTTTTGTCATCCAGATTACTTGGTAGTTCTGTTTTACCTTAGAGTTTAGATTATTATCATCTATAATGATTAAATTATTTTCCATTCGGACTCTCCGGTACTAATATTTAATTTTTAAATTGAGTATTGAACTATTCTATATCGTAATCATATAATTCATATGAAATTAATTTATATAACGAGGTTAAATCATGAGTAACATAAAAAATATTAAAAATATTGGTGATTTACCGAGATGGGATCTAACTGATTTATATCCATCGCCAGAATCTAAAATTCTTTCTAAAGATATTGAAGATTTAAGGGTTAATATAAAAAATTTTTCTAATGAATACAAAGGTAATATTACTGATAAACTCTCTATAGATGAACTTGGTTCAGTGTTATATGGAGCAATATGTCAGTATGAGAAAATATCAGAAAAAATGGGGCAAATAGGATCTTATGCAACCTTGTACCATGTTACAGACACGTCAAGTTCAGAAAGATCTAAATTTTATGGTGATACGATATCTAGGTTAACGGATCTATCTAATGATTTAATATTTTTTGATTTAGAGTTGAATCAATTGGATGACAATATTTTATTAAAAGCTCTCGACAATATTAAACTATCTAAGTATAGGCCGTGGATAGAAAATGTTAGAAAATACAAAAAACATCAACTGTCAGATCAATTAGAGCGTTTATTACAGGAAAAAAGTGTCACAGGATCACATGCTTGGAATAGGCTGTTCGATCAAACGATGGCAGGCTTCCAATTTACTATTGATGATAAACCTTATTCACTAGAACCAACGTTAAGTTTTTTATTGTCACCTGACGAGACTATAAGAAAAAAAGCAGCGGACGCGCTATCTTCTAAGTTTGCTGAAAATATATCTCTCTTTACATTAATTACAAATACTTTGGCAAAAGATAAAAGTATATCAGATAATATAAGGAAATATAAAGAACCAAGTGATTCTCGTCATCTTGCTAATAATATAGAACCAGAAGTAGTTCAAGCATTGGTTAAATCAGTATCAGAGTCTTATCCTAAATTAAGCCATAGATATTACGCACTTAAAGCTAAATGGTTAGGTAAAGAAAAATTAAATTATTGGGATAGGAATGCACCTCTATCTTTAGATGATAATGAAATAATTTCTTGGGATGAAGCAAAAAATATTGTAATTGAATCCTATTCAAGCTTTTCTGAAGAAATAGGTGACATTGCTAATCAATTTTTTTCTAATAACTGGATTGATGCTCCGTCAGTAGAGGGAAAGGTATCAGGTGCTTTTGCTCACCCAACTACACCTAATAAACATCCTTATATACTGTTAAACTATCAAGGAAGAGCAAGAGATGTTATGACGCTTGCGCACGAGCTAGGTCATGGGATACATCAGACTTTATCTTCAAGGCACGGACCTTTGATGGCGAATGCTCCACTAACCGTATCTGAAACTGCAAGTGTATTTGGTGAAATGCTTACTTACCAGAAATTATTATCTAAGGCTGATAGTAAGGAAAGTAAACGTATGTTAATTGCATCAAAAGTTGAAGATATGCTTAATACTGTGGTGCGTCAGATATCATTTTATCAATTCGAAGAATCGATACATAAAGAAAGAAAGAATGGTGAATTAACTACTGAGGATATTAACAGTATATGGATGAAAATACAGAAACATAGCCTTGGTCCGGCGGTTAATATAGATGATAATTATAAATACTATTGGTGTTATATTCCGCATTTTATACATAGCCCATTTTATGTCTATGCTTATGCTTTTGGCGATTGTCTTGTAAATTCTCTTTATGCAATATATAGAGATTCAAGCACTAATTTTGTCGAAAAATATATTGATTTATTAAAAGCAGGTGCGACTAAACACCACACAGAATTATTATCACCATTTAACCTTGACGCACTTAATCCTGAATTCTGGAAAGCCGGGTTGTCCTTGATAGAAAATATGATTGACGAATTAGAGGTAATTGAAAAAGATTAATTAAGCTAGTTTAGCGGTACTATGGATAAAGAAGAAAACACCTATTCAAAAAGATTTATGAGATATGGTAAAGTTGGTTCTAACTTAGGCATTGCTGCCGCACGGGTTGCTCTATCCAAAGTATTGAACGAAAAGTCACTAGAAAAAAATGCTATTGCAGTAACTAACGCCCTTGGTGATATAAAGGGGCCTATTATGAAGATCGCCCAAATTTTATCTACAATACCAGGAGCTGTGCCTGCCAAATACGCAGATGAATTATCTAAACTACAAAATAATGCTCCTTCTATGGGCTGGGGATTTGTTAATAGACGTATGAAAGCTGAATTAGGTAAAGATTGGCAAGGTAAGTTTAAAAGCTTCGATAAAGAGGCCTGCGCAGCAGCTTCGCTTGGTCAAGTTCATAAAGGTGAAGATTTAAAAGGAAACGTGGTTGCCTGTAAACTACAGTACCCAGATATGTCTTCTGCAGTAGAGGCTGACCTAAAGCAATTAGATTTACTATTTTCTATAAACAAAAGGTTTGATCCTGCTATATTAACTGGGCAGATAAAAAAAGAAATAGCGATTAGATTAAGGGAAGAGCTTGATTATGAGAGAGAGGCCAATCATTTAGATCTATATCGGGCAATGTTGAAGGATCATAAGGATATAAAAATTCCTAATGTGGAGAGAGAGTTGTCAACAAAAAGATTATTAACAATGACATGGCAACAGGGGGTTCACTTATTGAGCTATAAGAATTCTTCACAAGAGATTAGAAATAAAATTGGCGATATGTTGTTTAGAGCATGGTGGATTCCCTTTGGACAATATGGTGTAATTCACGGCGATCCACATTTAGGTAATTATACAATTATACAAAAAAATAACCAGGTTACAGGACTAAATTTATTAGATTTTGGATGTGTCAGGAGATTTGAACCGTCTTTCGTAAAAGGTGTTGTAGATTTGTACAATGGACTTTTGTTGAACAAAAGGGATCAAGTAATTTCTGCTTATGAAACATGGGGATTCTCTGATCTTAAAAACGAAACAATTGAAATACTAAATATATGGGCAAAATTTGTATACGGTCCTTTGTTAGATAACAGAATTAGAACGATCTCAGATGGGACAAGTCCAAATAGTTATGGGAGAAAAGAAGCCTTTGAAGTTTATACTGCTCTAAAAAAAATTGGTCCAATTGAAATACCAAGAGAGTTCGTTTTTATGGATAGAGCTGCAATAGGACTTGGTGCTGTTTTTCTGCACCTAGATGCAAAATTAAATCTTCATGATCTATTTGAAAAAGCTATAGGAGATTTTGATGAAAAAAGATTAAAAAATAGGCAAAATAAAATTTTTATAAAAACTAATGTTAATTATGGTGATTAGTTGTGATTTTTTCATTGATAATTTTTTTACCACATGCTAGTTGGTTGTTACATTTATAAAGAGATATTAAAGAGACATTTATGACAAAAAATAGTGACGATATTCCAAGTATGGATTATGTAGAGCATAATAAAACCTACATACGTTTTGTTAAGTTAACAAAATTTTCTTCAATTTTCTTAGTAGTTTTATTAGCATTGATGGCGATCTTTCTTGTCTAATAATTAATTTTTTTAATCTCGTGTTTTAAGGTTCTTCTTTCTCATGAAAATTACAGTTTTATCTGAAGTCATTAAAACTGAAGACCGTGTTGGGTTAACACCTTCAGTAATAAAAAAAATAGTTTCACAAGGTGTAGATGTTTGTATTCAGTCAGGATGCGGTGCAAGAGCAGGGTTTGCTGATTCCGAATACGAAGAAGCTGGCGCTAAGATTTCAAGAACCATCAAAGATGCTGTATCTAATGCTGATATTATTATAACCGTTAGAAGACCAAATAAAGATCAACTAGAATATGTTCAAAAGAGCACCATTTTGATTGGGCAGATGGATCCTTATGGGAATAGGGATGATTTGCAAAGTTTGGCGAAAAATGGTTGTAAGATTTTTTCGATGGAATTGATGCCTAGAATATCAAGAGCCCAATCTATGGATGTTCTGTCATCACAATCAAATTTATCAGGTTATAAGGCTGTTATAGATGCTGCTGCAACTTATGGTAGAGCATTGCCAATGATGATGACAGCAGCCGGTACAATTCCCCCGGCACGTGCTTTTATCATGGGTGCTGGTGTAGCTGGACTTCAAGCTATTGCAACAGCAAGAAGAATGGGCGCCATTGTTACTGCAACAGATGTTAGGCCTGCCTCAAAAGAGCAAGTAGAATCATTGGGTGCAAAGTTCATTGCAGTTGAGGATGATGAGTTTAAAGCTGCAGAAACTTCTGGCGGTTATGCCAAAGAAATGTCAGATGAATATAAAAATAAACAACAAAATTTAGTGGCAGAGCATATCGCAAAGCAGGATATCGTAATTACTACCGCCTTAATACCTGGCAGAAAAGCTCCAATATTAGTAACAAAAAAAATGATAGATTCAATGAGAAAAGGATCGGTAATTGCTGACTTAGCTATAGAACGGGGCGGTAATGTTGAGATGTCTAGAGTTGGAAAAATAGAAGATTATAATGGAGTCTCAATTATAGGGTATGAAAATTTTGCAGCTAGGTTGCCTGCAGATTCCTCCAATTTATACTCTCAAAATATATATAATTTTCTTGGAGAAATAATAAATTACTCTGATAAACGATTAGAAATTAAAAGTGATGATGAAATTATATTAGGTATACTGATAGCAGATGAATCTAAGCTAGTGCATAAAATGTATAATTGATGGAGATACTATGAACAAAGAATCTATAGTAAATGTAATTGAAGCAGCTAATGTGGAGGCAATAACACTTGTGTCAAATTTAGAACACTCTGGTGCACTTGATATAGTTGACCCGTTCATGTTTAGATTATCAATATTTATACTAGCTATATTTATAGGATATTATGTTATTTGGAGTGTTACTCCAGCATTACATACCCCTCTTATGTCGGTTACTAATGCAATATCATCCGTAATCATTGTTGGTGCATTATTATCGGTAGGCGCTAATTTTATTCCAGGATCAGCAGAAGCAAGTGATATATTTTATGCTAAAACATTTGGTTTTTTTGCATTAATACTTGCTTCAATTAATATATTTGGGGGTTTCCTCGTCAGCCATCGCATGTTAGCGATGTATAAAAAGAAGGTTTAGTAATTTGTCAGCAAATATTGTAGCATTTTTATACTTAGTTTCAGGTGTTTGTTTTATCCTAGCGCTTAGAGGTTTGTCGAATCCAGAATCTGCACGACTTGGTAATATTTTTGGTATCTCAGGAATGGCGATCGCTGTATTAACAACTTTAACGATTTCAGCTACAACAAATATTTTAGATGGAATATTAATTATATCAGGCATAACAATCGGTGGCGGTGTGGGCATATATATTGCTCGTAAAATTCCAATGACCGCGATGCCTCAATTAGTCGCTGCATTTCATTCTTTAGTTGGTTTAGCTGCAGTCTTAGTTGCGGCAGCAGCGTTATATGCTCCAGCTGCTATGGGCATTGGTAGTCCTGGAAATATGCATACGTCTAGTCTCGTAGAAATGGGTCTAGGTGTTACTATAGGGGCAATAACATTTACGGGTTCAATAGTTGCGTTTACAAAGTTACAGGGTTTAGTATCAGGGTCTCCGCTTACATTTCCAAAACAACACCTTATAAATCTTCTTATTGGCATTAGTTTAGTGTTGATGATAATAGCATTCTCTTTAACTGAATCACATTTTATTTTTTGGGCTCTAACGTTCACAGCATTGTTAATAGGGGTTTTAATTATTATCCCAATTGGAGGGGCTGATATGCCGGTTGTGATATCAATGTTAAACTCATATTCAGGATGGGCAGCAGCTGGAATAGGTTTTACATTAGGTAATACAGCATTAATAATCACAGGAGCTCTTGTTGGATCATCTGGTGCAATATTATCCTATATAATGTGCAAGGGAATGAACAGATCATTTTTTAATGTGATATTAGGTGGATTTGGTAGTGATAGTAATTCTATAAGCTCGGATACTGATGAGAATAGACCAGTAAAAAGAGGGTCGGCAGAAGACGCTGCTTTCATTATGAAAAACGCTGGGTCTGTTATCATAGTACCTGGTTATGGTATGGCAGTTGCGCAAGCACAACACGCACTTCGTGAAATGGTTGACGAGCTAAAGAAAGCGGGGGTAAGTGTTTCTTATGCCATACACCCAGTTGCTGGTCGCATGCCAGGTCATATGAACGTTTTATTGGCTGAAGCACAGGTACCTTATGATGAGGTGTATGAGTTAGAAGATATTAATTCACAGTTTAGTCAGACAGATGTTACTTTTGTTATAGGCGCTAATGACGTAACAAACCCTGCTGCAAAGACTGACCCACAGAGTCCGATATACGGAATGCCAATTCTCGATGTAGAGCGCTCTGGGACGGTATTGTTTATTAAAAGATCTATGGCATCTGGCTATGCTGGAGTGCAGAATGAATTGTTCTTTAGAGATAATACTATGATGCTCTTTGGTGATGCAAAAAAGATGGTTGAAAATATAGTTAAATCTTTATAACTTCTTCCTTTTTATAAAAGAACTAAACTTTTTAGCATGTCTATTATTTTTGTCAATGCTGATAATCTTTTCATAATCTTTTAACGCTAAACGATACTCTTCCATATGTTCGTACACTTTTGCTCTTGCAAATAGGGCGTTAAGAAAATCAGGTTTTGAATGTAATACTTGATTAAGGTCGTCAACAGCGGAGTTGTACCTTTTAAGAGCTGTATAGGACAATGCTCTTGAATATAGTGATATATAATTATTACGTTTTAGTGATATTGATTTATCAAAATCTTGAAGTGCGTTATTTTGTTCTTTAAGAAATTGATATAGCGTGCCTCTATGATGATATGCATCGGCGTTGTTTTGATCGTGCTTTATAGAGCTATCAAAATTACTCAGAGCCAACTCATAATCTTTGTTATCTTTATAATAGAGGCCTTTGCTAAAATAAGCCTTTGAATAATTTGGAAAAATTTCAATAGATAAATTAAAATTATCAATAGCTTTCTTTGAATCACCAATTCTTAATTGAGACTGACCTTCATTATATATTGCTTGATAATATTTGGGATCTAATTTAATTGCTTTTCTGAAATCTTGAATAGAATGTTCAAATAGGCCAATCTTTGCATATTCTATACCTCTTAGATTATATAATTTTGGATTTGTAGGCTCACGTTCAATGGCTGTAGTTATAGATCTAAAATTATCTTCATAAACATTGATGTTTCTAGGAATATTATTAGATGTAAATTCTGTAATGGATTTGTTGTTTGTACAGGATGATATAAAAAATATTAAAACAATAATTATATATGATTTTTTTAATACAACAATATTATAAAATTTCACAATAATATTTTTCTAATTATAACGTGAACAAAAAGCTAATGTAAATTTATTGAGATATGCCACTTTCTCTTTGTTGAGCTTTTCTTGCTAGTTTTCTTCCGCGTCTAATTGCTTCTGCTCTTTCTCTTGCTTTTTTTTCCGAAGGCTTTTCGTAATGATTACGAAGTTTCATTTCTCTAAAAATACCTTCACGTTGCATCTTTTTTTTAAGAGCCTTAAGAGCCTGATCTATATTGTTATCTCGAACGGTTACTTGCAATGAATTATCCAATCAATTTAATAAAAATTTAATGTATAAATATTTTATATATTATTTATCTTATATTGCAAATAAAAAAATAAAAAACGATATGTTTTTTCTTATGATTTGCTCTTCTTGATAGAATTAACGTGACCTAGTTTTCTACCGCTTTTTATTCCTTTTTTTCCATATATATGAATCTTCCTTACTTCGTTATCATTTGATTTTTCCCAATAATAAATATCATTTCCAATTATATTTAGCATTTCCAATGAATGAAGCGTTTTTGGTTCTACAATAGGTAGATTACTGATTGCTCTAATGTGTTGTTCGAATTGAGATATATTAGCTCCATCCATAGTCCAGTGGCCAGAGTTATGAACCCTTGGTGCAATTTCGTTAACCATAATGTTGTTGTTTGTTATAAAGAATTCAATTGATAAAACACCGATATAATTTAGTTTTGATATAATTAATTTTGATATAGCATGGAGCTTTTCAATCAAAGCATTAGATAAGCCGGAAGGAATGTTTGATGTATGTAAAATATGGTTTTTATGTATATTCCTAGAAGGTTCAAACATTTCTATCGATCCATCTTGTGATCGTGCGGTGATAGTTGAAACTTCCATATTAAAGGGTACGACTTCTTCTATTATGCATGGAGAATTATTCATTTCAATAAAGTACTTTTCGCACATTTTTGCTGTGGTTACTATTTTTTGTCCTTTACCATCATAACCAAATTTTCTTGTTTTTAATATTCCTGGCCTTAAATTAAAATCCCATTTTTTTATGTCATCTATATTATTTATTGGCATAAAATCTGCTACATCTATACTATTTTCCCTAATAAAATTTTTTTCTAAAAAGCGATCTTGGCTTAAAAAGATTGATTCTTTATTTGGATAAAGAGGTACGTAATCTGAAATATAATTCAATGTTTGTTCTGGGATATTTTCAAATTCAATAGTTGCAATGTCTATTTCTTTAATAAAATTCTTAAGAGCTATTTCATCGTCATAATCTGCTATAGTGTATTTTGTAGAATAATTAAACGCGGGGCTATCTTTGCTAGAGCTATAGATATGAGTTTTTAAACCTAATTTACTCGCTGCAATAGCTAGCATACTTCCTAATTGACCTCCTCCTAGGATTCCAATTATTTTACCTGATTTGGAATCAATATCTTTAGTCATCGTCTACTGGCTTCTCAGCTATTAGTTTTGTCTGAACGTCTCTCCATTCAGCTAATTTTTTATTAACAATTTCATCGGTACTTGCAATTATAGATGCCGCAAGAAGTGCTGCATTAATGGCACCTGGTTTTCCTACTGCTAATGTTCCAACCGGTATTCCTGCAGGCATTTGAACAATTGATAACAAACTATCTAGACCTGAAAGCAACTTAGATTTTATCGGAACACCAAGTACTGGTAACGTACAAAGTGATGCAACCATACCAGGCAAATGGGCTGCTCCACCTGCACCAGCAATAATTATACTAAAACCATTTTTTTTAGCATTTTTTGCGAATTCGTATAACCTATCTGGAGTCCTGTGCGCAGAGATTATTTTTGTTTCATACTTAATATCTAGGTCATCTAATATTCCAGCTGAATGGTGCATTGTTGCCCAATCTGACTGAGAACCCATTATAATCGCTATTCTATGCATTTTTTTCTCATTTAATTATTATTTATAATTATATTACTAAAACCATCCCATATTAATTTTATACTAACTAAGAATAGAAGAATATAGATAATTCTATAAAATATTTTTGTGGGCACTTTTTTAACAATGTATATGCCAATAAAAGTAGAAATTATTGCTATTGGGAATAAAGCTAACGAAGTAAATAAAGTTGATTTATTTATTTCTCCTAATTGCATAAATAAAGGAAATTTTAATATATTATTTAACCAGAAAAAAATCATAAAGGTTCCAGCGTATTTTCTTTGGTCAAGCTTTAGTGGAAGCAAATACATTTGATATGGAGGGGCTCCTGTTAGCGTTACGAAGCTGGTAAATCCAGTTATGGTACCCCAAAAAGTCCCTCGCACAACACTATGTCCCTTAGCCTCTTTTTGATTGTTATTTAACCAATAGGATATAGTAAAAGTTCCAGCAATTATGCCAATTAATATCCTGATAACGTTCGGATCAATTCTTGACACTAGAGCCCAGCCAATAATTATACCCGCAATTGAAGCGGGGACAGTTATAGCCAATGTTTTTTTATCGAATGTTCTTCTGTATGTCCACACTGCAATTAAATCTAATACCATTAATATGGGCATAAGAACCGCAGCTGATTGGAGGGGAGAGGCAACGATAGCCATTAACGGAACAGCTAATGCACCAATGCCAGTTAAACCACCTTTTGATAGGCCGATTATAATAACAGATGGGATAGCCATTAAATAAAATAAAGGATCAATGATCATTAGGATAAAGTTTTCTATTAAAAAACAAGAAATTAATAGTAATGACTTTTTTTACTCTGTTTTATCAGTTTTATTAGAAAAAACATCATCAACTGTTAAGGAGTCATTGTTATTAATAACCACTTCTTTCTTGACAGAATAGTCTACAGTTTCGTCGGTTGATTTTAACGTATTGATACCCGAAGGAACCCCTGTTTCTTTTTCTAATCTTATAGAAGCTTTTATTACAGCGGCATCTAATTCAACTTGTGTACACAAAGATAATGCAACAGGATCTTGAGGTTGAATGTTACCGATGTTCCAATGAGATCTTTCTTTAATCGCATTAATTGTTGATTTTGTTGTTCCTACTAATTTTATTATCTCGGAGTCTTTTAATTCAGGGTGATTTCTTGTAAGCCATGCAATTGCAGTTGGTCTATCTTGCCTTCTAGATAGAGGCATATACCTATTTTGCCTTTTCTTCTTCATTTCAGGTAATTTAACATCAGACTTATTTAATATTATTATATGATTCTTATCTTTTTGTGCGATTTCAAGCTCTGATCTGGTTATTTGGCCTGCCATTATTGGATCCATACCACGTATGCCCTGAGCGACATCTCCATCCGCAATTCCTTTTATTTCTAAACTATGCAAATTACAAAAGCTCGCAATTTGGTCAAATGTTAAAGTAGTATTTTCTACTAACCATACTGCAGTTGCTTTTGGCATTAGTGGAATTTGTGCCATTGTTATTTCTCCGTTATGTTCTTCTAGATATCTAATGTTATCTCATAGCATAGATTAATTTAAATTAATATCTAAACTGTTAGTATTATTTTACCAAAATGTTCACCGGATGTCATAAGTTTATGAGCTGACTCAGCTTCATCTAGAGTGAAAGTTTGATAGATTACTGGTTTTATTCGTTTTTCTTCTAATAAGGGCCATATCTTTTCTTCTAATTTTTTAGCTATCTCAGATTTGAACTCAATACTTTGATGTCTAAGGGTAGAGCCTGTATGTTTTAATTTTTTTCTCATCATTAGATGAATATCTGTTTCTATTATTTTCCCTTTTAAAAAAGCAATTTGAACAATTCGTCCGTGTTGTGCAGCTACATTATAGTTTCTTAAAGTATAATCTCCACCCACCATATCCAAAGTTAAATTAATTTCCTTGAAGGTTGATTCCTTTATTACGGACACAAAATCATCAACACTATAATTTATAGCAAGATCAGCTCCTATTTCAAGGCATTTACTGCATTTCAATGCACTGCTTGTAGTTGTGATCACGTTTGCTGAAAACGCTTTAGCGATTTGAATTGCCGTTGACCCAATGCCACTTGATCCTCCGTGAACTAAGAAATTTTCACCTTCTTTAAGCTCCCCTATATCAAAGATGTTGCTCCACACTGTATAAAAAGTTTCAGGTATAGCTGCTGCTTCTATAAAGGATAAATTTTTTGGTATAGGAAGACTAAGATTTTCATGAGCAATGCAATATTCCGAATAACCGCCACCTGGTACAAGAGCTAAGACCGCATCTCCTACTTTGTATCGAACAACATCTTTACCACATTTTGTTATAATTCCTGAAATTTCTAAACCAGGATTATGAGGGGCGCCTGATGGTGGTGGGTGCATACCCATTCTTTGGAGTATATCTGGTCTATTGACACCAGCTGCTTTAACTTCGATTAATATTTCATTACCACTGGGTTCTGGTATTGGAATACCTCTTATTACTAATTTATTATTTTTCCCATGGTCAATAATATCAACTATTTTCATAGATTTTACTTCTCTGTAAAGAAACTATACATAAGATACAATGTGTAAAAATATTAAGTTAAATAATGTTTTTAAAAATATTATTTTCCCAAGAAACCTTCAAATTTCTTATTGAATTTACTAACCCTACCAGCTCTATCCAAAAGATGTTGTGAGCCACCTGTCCAAGCTGGGTGACTTGTCGGATCTATGTCTAGAGTAAGTGTGTCACCCTCTTTGCCGTAAGTTGATTTAGTTTCAAAAACTGTACCGTCAGTCATAGCTACTGTAATCTTATGGTAATCTGGATGTGTTTCATTTTTCATAATATACTTCTCTAAAAATAATAATTTAAATTAATTTATAGAATCTATAAACTAAGATCTAAGAAACCTCAATAAATATATTTAAAAATTTACCCCTCAGTTAATTTTAATTCAATTCTTCTGTTTCTCCTGTAGGCCTCTTGGTCATCGTAGTCATCAATCGGTTGGAATTCTCCAAGTCCTGTTGCCGCCAATTTGTTTGCTGGAATTCCCATTTGTATTAGAAATTTAACTACAGATATAGCTCTAGCTGATGATAGCTCCCAATTTGAATTAAATTTAGCATTTCTAATTGGCTGTTTATCAGTGTGACCATCAACTCTTAGTATCCAGTTAACATCATTAGGTATTTCATCCATAAGATCAAGGATTGCTACTGTAAGCTTAGCCAGTTGGCGCTTGCCTTCTATGTTAATTTCAGATTCACCACTACCAAACAAGACCTCAGATTGGAAAATAAACCTATCACCTATTACTTTAATATCACTTCGGTCACCAAGTATTTCTTTTAATTTTCCAAAAAACTCAGATCTATATTCTGATAATTCCTTTACTTTTTGGGCTAGAGCGAGGTTAAGCTTTTTCCCAAGATCAGATATTCTGGCTTTTTGATCTATATCTCTTTCTTTAGAGTCATCCAATAAGGCTTGCATCTCTAACATTTGTTTTCTAAGGGCTTTTAGTTGCATATTTAAAATTTTTATTTCATCGCTTGCTTTATATGAATCTCCAGATAGATTTTTAATGGTATTGTTTAAACTCAATGCTTTAGTGGTATTTTCTATATTTTTCTTTCTCAGATCTATTATCACCTGTTCACTAAATTTATTTTCTCCAGTGATACTGCCTATAGTTTGATTTAGGTTAAATATCCCTGCATCTAATTCTTTGTTTTTCTTTCTAAGGTCTAGTATTAGCTGCTCAGATCCGGTAAGTTTTTTTTCTATTTCTAGTATTCTTGACTTTGTATTATTAACCTCATTGCCGAGAGTCATGATTTTTAAATCATCTTCATTAATTCTCTCAAGTTTTTTTTCTATTTCTTTATCTCTAATTGCTAATAAATTACTTGTTTCCCTTTCTTTTGTACCTAAATCTATAATTAGCTTATTTCTTTTAGCCAACTCATCGCGTTGAGATTCATATTGTTGAATTCTATCTTCTAAATCATCTTCAAGAATTATAATTTCACTTTCATACTCATCTTTGATTTTAACAATTCTATCCTGAAGAATTATTAATTCATCGTTTGCGATGAATAGATCGCTTGTCAGGCTTGACTTTTCAATTTCAAGGTCTGAAATACTAGTTTCTAAATTTAAAATATTTTTTTCTAATTCATTATTTTGAAGGCGTTCGAGCGATAAGACCTTACTAAGGTCGGCGAGCTGTTCGCGTAATTCATCAAGGGCATTGTCTTTACCAGAAATTTCATTTGCTAGGTAAAACTGTGATAAAATAAAAACAGTAAGCAAAAACATTATAACTAATAGAATGGTTGCCATTGCATCGACAAATCCAGGCCAATAATTACCACCGCTATCATGTTTTCGGCGATTTTTCCCAATCATTCAGATAATCTCGCTTATTTATTATTATCTTTGTTAGATGAAAGTGTACGTAATTCTTTGATAAGCTCTAACTGATGATCTGATTGTGATTTGATTAGATCTTTTATCAACCCCTGCTCATTTTGAATTTCTTTGTTTCTATTATCGTAAACGTTATTACCCTGATCTATGGTATCTCTTAAACTGCCTATCATTTGATGTATTTCTTTCATATTCTTATTTAGATATATAAGAAATTTATTATCAGTTTTTTCATCAGAATTTATTTCAGTAACAGTAGATAACCACTCTTCAAGTTCGTTATAAAATCTATTTTGAGCTTGATTATATATAAGGTCTAGGAATCCTAATATGAGTGAACCGGACAAGCCAAATAAAGATGATGAAAAAGCAATTGCCATTCCAGATAGAGGGGCTTCAAGACCTTGCTTAAGTTCCTCGAACATAGCAGAAGGCTGTTCTCCATTTAAATTTAGGGATCCGATCGTTTGGCTTATCGAATCAATGGTCATTAACAAACCCCAAAATGTCCCCAATAGCCCAAGGAAAATCAATAAACCAATCATGTATCTTGAATATTCTCTTGCTTCATCCAATCTAGAAGCAATGGAATCTAAAAGAGATCTCATAGAAGTTGTTGAAAGGCTAATTGTATGTTGATGATCCAGCATCATTGTTGCCATAGGAGCTAATAATATCGGAGGTGATCCTATGTCTGCATTAAGATCACCATTTTGAAAATTATTTACCCACCTAACTTCTTTGAATAGTTTTAAAACCTGATTTAATATAAATAAGCAGCCAAATATTAACACGGATAATATAATGGAATTAATAGCTAGATTTGCAAGGAAGGCTTTAATTATAAAATTTTGAAGAAAAAAAACTACCGCAATTATCAATATGACGCAAGATAGCATCTTCAAAATATAACTCATCGGATTTGTTAAATTTGTATAGCTAGAATGTATTGTCATAATAATTTAATTTTTTTTAATTTATCAATTCTATATTTAATCAAAGTAATTGTTAAATCAGATTAGCATAATATTATTCTTTATTCATTCTATTAATTATTTCATTATGGATACTGTCATTGCTGACTATAATTTGTTTGTTTTCTATCCATTTATTTTCTCCAGAGAAGTCCGTTATCCTTCCGCCTGATTCTAATAATATCAATATACTTGCAGCAAGTGTGATTAAGCTATTATTGCTCTGTATGTAGGCATCGATATTTCCAGATGCAACTCGAACTATGTCAATAGACGGTGAACCAAAAGATCTAATATTAGCACCTTCTGCGCCTAGATTATGGTATAATTTTTTATTAGCAATAGTTAGTAAATCATCATATTTTCTGATAGAGATCATACAATTATTAACAGACTCCATTGAGGATACTCTTATTCTTTTGCCATTTAGACTTGCACCTTTTCCTTTTTCAGCCATAAATAAATCATCTGTTGCTGGATTGTAAACAATGCCATCTGTAATAACATTATTTTTCTTATAAGCTACCGACAAAGAAAAATATGGTATAGCACGAGAAAAATTTTCTTCCCCGTCTAATGCATTTATTATCCAAACGCCATCTTCAGGGTTAGCTGTGTCTTTATAATAATTATCGCAAATAATACCATTTTTGGGATATGCTTTGGTTATCTCTGCAATTAATATTTCTTGCACTCTATTTTTACTTTTTTCAGTAAAATGTTTTACAGAATTTGTAGATGTTTGGAGGTTCTGTATCTCACCAAAATCTCTCATATATATCTTTGCAGCCTTACGACTTGCTTGGGTGATTATATTCATTATTGGGGATGCGGCCATATTTTTTCAATCTGCTCTTTTTATATAAGATGAATCGTTGGTATCGACTATTATACTGTCTCCAACAGAAACGAATGGAGGCACCATTACCCTAAGATCATTTTCTAAAATCGCAGGTTTGTATGAAGAGGAAGCTGTTTGGCCTTTTATAGTTGGTTCTGTATCTTTAATTTTTAATGTTAATTGTTTAGGAAAGATTATACCAATTGGTTTTTCTTCATAGAGCTCTATTTGCACATTCATTCCATCTTGTAGATAAGATTTTCTCTCTCCTATAAATTCTTCATCCAGTTCAATTTGTTCGAAGTTGTCTTTATTCATGAATACTACTTTTCCGTCATTTGAATATAAATATTGAAATTCATAGCTTTCGATTCTGACTAACTCAATTGAATCATCAGATCGAAATCTTTCATTAAGTTTGGTATTTCCAATAATTGATTTTAATTCTACTTGATTAAAAGCTCCGCCTTTTCCAGGTTTTACAGCTTGCGCTTTAATTACAGACCAAAGAGAATTTTTATATTCTATTATATTGCCAGGGAAAACTTGATTACCGTTAACTTTCATTTATATCACCTTATATATTATAAACTGTTGTAATATTTTTTTATCTTTTAGTATATTTATTTATTAATTATCTTGATAAAGTTTAATTTACGAATCCAAAGCTTTTTGTTTTTAGTTTTTTAAATGAATTAGCTCTTTCGGTGGCTTCTTTTTTTTCATTCTCTTTTGTATTGGCAAATGCCATGTCTAACTCTATATCCATTATTCCCGCTTCCTTGGCAAGTAAATATAATTTATAAGATTCGATATTATCCTTTTCAACTCCAAGGCCATACAAATACATTCGAGATAATGTCTGAAGAGCCTGAGGGTAGCCTTTGTCAGCAGCTCTCTTTAACCATAAGACCGCTATACGGTTATTTTTTTTTACTCCCATTTCATTTAGTATCATATGCGCATAATCAGACTCTGATTCAACAAATCCAAGATTAGCAAGTTCGGCGGTTAAACTGGCAGAAGAAATTAGGTCTATCTTTGTGCCAATTCCTTGGTGGTAGAAAACTGATAAGGTGTATGTAGCCAATGGATTACCATAAGTATAAGACTTATATGTAAACTGAAACGCTTTAGTATTATTTTTCTCTCGACCTCTTCCTAATAGATATATTTGCCCTAAAGAGTAAAGCGCATTGGAGTATATTTGTTCTCCATCTTTAATGTTAAAACTTTCAAATAATTCAGCTGATCTTTGGTGGCTCTTTTCATCGTCTTTATATTGAAGTACTTCTGCTAATTGAAACTTTCCGAGTAAGCTGTTCTTTTCATATGCTTTTTCATACCACACTAGAGATTGATCATACTTTCCTTGGTTGGCATATGATTGTGCAATAGTCTGAATATAATTTAGATCATATATCGAATCTGTTTCTTTTATTAATTCAATGGCAGCATCAGTATCTTGGTTTTTTATTAAATTGATAAAATCATCGGTATTAAAGGCGTGTGAGTGAGATGGGGAATAGAAAATTATCATAATTAGCAAGAGAAATCTATTTATATAAAATTTCATTGTAATATCAACGCTAAGTTATTTTTCAATGTACTTCTGTATAATAATATATTTTTATTAATCATTATTTTCTAGGTTAAAATTCCACTTTCCTAATGAGGCAAAGCTATTCATCTTAGCTCTATGGGAAAATACATTTTGCGCCCCAGGGATGTTTTCAGTTTTTCCAGCCCAAGTCATAATAGATTTATGTTGAAGTGCCCTTCCATACGAAAAGGTAATATTCCATGGATTGTTACTCGCTGAATTTACCATTGAAAGATGTCGGGTTGCTTCGATATCATTTTGTCCTCCCGAGAGAAAAGCAATTCCAGGTACTGCGTGTGGTACTGTTTCTTTTAGACACTTTAATGTTTTTTCTGCAATCTCATCGGATGATGATTTTTCTTTGCAAAATTTTCCCGGAATGACCATATTTGGCTTTAAAATAATCCCCTCTAACTCTATATCGGCATCAGATAATTCCTGGAATACGGTATTCAATACCCAAGTTGTAACGCGTTCGCATTCTTTTATATTATGGATAGAATTTTTGCTATCCATTAACACTTCTGGTTCAATGATTGGTACTATGTTAGCCTCTTGACATAACGCTGCATATCTTGCAAGTGCTTGTGCATTTGACTTTACAGCGTAAGGTGTTGGATTATCTTTTGATATTTCTATTACACCTCGCCATTTGGCAAATCTAGCTCCAAGATTATAATATTCATTTAATCTTTCCCTTAATCCATCAAGACCTTCGGTGATTGTTTGGGAGTTATCTAAAGCAAGGGGCTTTGCTCCTGTGTCAACTTTTATTCCGACTAGTGAATTCGATTCTTGAATTATAGCTGTAAGATACTCTCCAGTTTCACTTTTTTGTCTAATCGTCTCGTCATACAAAATAACTCCTGAGATATAATTTTTCATAGCATCAGAAGACCTAAAGAGCATTTCTCGATAATTTCGACGGTTATCCTCTGAACATTCTAAATCTATTTGATTAAATCTTTTTGCAATTGTTGCATTACTTTCATCGGCTGCCAAAATTCCTTTTCCAGGCGTTACCATCATTTGTGCTACATCATTTAATTTTTTATTCATACTATATCCCTATCATGTGTAATATATTTGCTATTTAAGCAACACCTTTATTCCAGGCAGAGTCTTACCTTCAAGCCATTCAAGAAATGCTCCTCCAGCTGTTGAAACATAGGTTAGGTCTTTAATTACCCCAGCCATATTTAATGCAGCAATGGTATCTCCACCTCCAGCTACAGAAATCATTTTATTTGACTTCGTTAGTTTCGATATTGAATGCGCCACTTCAATCGTCGATTTCTCGAATGGTGAAAATTCAAAAGCCCCCATTGGGCCGTTCCAGATTAATGTTTTTATATTTTCAAGTTCATTTATGATAATATTAGTAGATTTTTGTCCCAGGTCAAGGATCATATAGTCTTTTGGTATTTCTGATAAAAGAACATTTTTCGTAGGAACATTATGGTTTAATGTTTTAGAAATTTGTGCATCTACTGGGAGAATAATTTTACATTCCCACTTTTTTGCTTTTGATAGAATATACTGGGCTATTTTTATTTTTTCTGGCTCATGTAATGAATTTTTAATGTCATACCCTTGGGCAATTAAAAATGTATTTGCCATTGCTCCGCCAATTATTATTTTATCAACTTTTTCTATAAGGTTTTCTAGTATTTGAATTTTTGTTGATATTTTAGAACCGCCAATTATTGCGGCCATAGGTTTCTTAGGGTTCTCTAACAATGATTCTAGCATATGTAATTCTTTTAACATATTCTGTCCCGCGTAACTTGGTAATTTATTTGCTATACCTATTGTTGATGCATGAGATCGATGCGAAACAGAAAATGCATCGTTGACATAAATGTCACCCATTTTCGATAGGTTTTGTATAAAATTGTCATCATTATTTGCTTCACCTGGGTAGAATCTTAAGTTCTCTAGCAAATAAATTGAACCAAGATCAAAGCTGTCTTTTGTATAATGTGAATTACTATCTGGGATATGATCTATAAAATGAACGTCTTTATTTATTAGTCTAGATAGCTCAACTGCTATTGGTGAGAGTGATAATTTTAGATTCTTTTCTCCCCTAGGTCTTCCCATATGTGAAATGATAATTATTGCTGCATTGAAATCCAGAAGCTCTTTTAATGAAGGGATAATTTCTTTTATTCTAGTATTGTCTTTTATTCGTCCTTCGCTCATTGGAACATTGAGGTCAACCCTCATGATTATTCGCTTGTTCTTAGCTTCTTTCTCTTGAATATTATGTAATTTAGTTATCATAGATTTATCCTGCCGCTAGATTGATACTAAATTAATTTTCCAATAATTGCTGCTAAATCGTTCATTCTATTTGAAAATCCCCATTCATTGTCGTACCAAGACATAACCCTTACCAACTTGGTGTCAATAACACGAGTTTGGTCCATAGCAAATATTGATGAATGCGGATCATGATTAAAATCAGTAGACACCAGTTTTTCTTCAGTCCAATTTAAAACACCCTTCAATTGATTGCTTGCAGCTTCTTTTATTGCATTATTGATCTCATTTACCGTTGTTGGACGTGAAGATATAAATTTGAAATCGATTAATGAAACGTTTGGTGTTGGTACTCTAATTGAAACCCCGTCTAATTTTCCAGATAATTCTGGCAAAACTAATCCAACAGCTGCAGCAGCTCCTGTTGAAGTTGGAATCATAGACATTGCAGCAGCTCGAGCGCGATAAAGGTCTTTATGATTTCTATCAATGGTTGGTTGGTCTCCTGTATATGAATGGACTGCAGTAACAAATCCGCTTTCTATGCCAATTTTATCATTTAACACTGATGCGATTGGAGCTAAAGCATTGGTGGTACAAGACGCGCTTGATATAATGTTATCTTTTTTCTTTATATTGTTGTGGTTTACTCCATAAACAACAGTTATGTCTGCACCTTTTGATGGAGCTGAAACTAAAACTTTCTTTGCCCCTGCTTTTAAATGAAGAATAGCTTTTTCATGGTCTGTAAATTTTCCTGTGCATTCAAATACAATATCTATATTCAAATCATTCCAAGGTAATTTTTCTGGATCTAGTTCAGTGAGGACCGTGATTGGACCTAAACCTACATTAATTGAATTCTGTGTTACTTTTATTTCTTTTTTATATTTTCCATGTATAGAATCATACTTTAGCAAGTGAGCATTTGTTTCTATGCTTCCAGTGCTATTTATTGCAACAATATTTATATCTTTACGCTCAGATTCAGCCAGTGCTCGTAATATATTTCTTCCAATTCTTCCAAAACCATTTATTGCAATTCTGACTACCATGTAATTATATTCTCCAAAATTTAGTTATTTTCTAGATTTTTAATAACCTTATCTACAATGTTCTCCGGGGTAATACCGAATTTATTGTACAATTCAAGATAGGGAGCGCTTGCTCCAAAGCTATCCATCCCAATGAAAATTCCATTATCGCCGATAATATGTTCCCATCCTTGTTTCACACCAGCCTCGACAACAACATTTATGTCTGAGCACTTTGTATAAGATTCTTTTGTTTCCTTATCTTGCTCGTTAAATAAATCTAAGCATGGCACTGATACAACTCTTGTTTCAAAGCCATTGAATACCAATTCTTTGCTTGCTAAGATTGCTATATTAACCTCTGAACCTGAAGCAAATATGGTAATTTTAGTCTTTTTGCTAGAGCTGAAAACCTCATAGGCGCCTTTCGCACATTTATTGGTTTTGTAATTTTCATCATACTTCCTGAATTCAGGCAAATTCTGCCTTGATAATGCAAGTATACTTGGAGCTGATACTGAGTTAAGAGCTAATTGCCAACATTCTAGCGTTTCAACACTGTTTGCTGGTCTATAAACAAATAGATTAGGGATTGCTCTTAATGCAGCTAGCTGTTCAACTGGTTGATGAGTTGGACCATCTTCACCAAGGCCTATTGAATCATGGGTCATTACATATATCACTCTTTGTTTCATTAAAGCCGATAGACGTATAGCTGGCCTGCAATAATCAGAAAATATAAGGAATGTTCCGGCATATGGAATAAATCCACCATGTAAAGCTATCCCATTCATTATTGCGCCCATTGCATGTTCGCGTATCCCGTAATGTATATAGCGACCTTCGAAGTTTATAGATGAGATGCTCTTAGTTTCTGATGTTTTTGTATTATTTGAACCTGTTAAATCTGCTGACCCGCCAATCGTTGAGGGTATAAATTTATTTATTGTGCCGAGGACCATTTCTGATGATTTTCTTGTGGCAATATTCTTTTGTTCGTTTAAAAGGTTTTCTTTTTGTTTATACAACTCCTCTTCAAATTCTTTAGAAATGGAAGTATTGAGGTGAGCATTTATTTTATTCTTTATGTCTAATTCTAGAGATTCAAATTTTTCTTCCCATAATTTTCTTTGGTGCCTATTTCTAAGGCCAGCTAATCTCCATTCGTCTAAAATATCTTGTGGCACTTCGTAAGGGGGGTAATCTATGCCTAAATTTTTCCTTGTTAACTCATACTCTTCTTGACCCAGAGGAGCACCATGAATTCCAGCGGTATCTTGTCTATTGGGGGATCCAAAACCAATATGCGTTTTGCACGCAATTAATGAGGGCCTATCTGAATTCATCGATTCTTCTATAGCATTTGAGATTTGAGAACAATTATGACCATCTATTTTCACTACATTCCAGCCAGAGGCTTCGAATCTCATAAGCTGATCCGTTGAATCTGCTACACTAACTTCACCATCTATAGTGATATTATTGTCGTCGTAGAGCACTGTTAGCTTGTTAAGCTTTAAATGACCAGCAAGTGATATCGTCTCTTGCGATATCCCTTCCATTAAATCTCCGTCGCCAACCATTACATACGTTCTATGGTCAATTAGATCGGATCCAAATTTCTTTGATAGTATTTTCTCTGAAATTGCCATTCCAACAGCATTGCCGAGTCCTTGACCTAAAGGACCTGTTGTAGTTTCTATTCCTTTTGCGTTACCAAATTCCGGATGGCCAGCTGTGATAGAATTTAATTGTCTAAATCGTTTAATTTGTTCAATTGTTAGGTCTTCATACCCTAGTAGGTATAAGCATGAATAGAGTAACATTGAACCATGACCACCTGAAAGAACAAATCTATCTCTGTTAAACCAATCTGGAGATCCTGCATCAAACTTTAGGTATCTTGTAAACAAGACTGTTGCAATATCTGCTGTACCAAGGGGCATGCCAGGATGACCGCTTTTAGCGCTTTCTACAGCATCTATAGATAGAGCCCTTATTGCATTGGCCATTTTAATATGAGTTATATTATCATTCATATGTTTATTTGATTTTATTACTTATAAATATCTTTATAGATAGAAAGTATAAAATTATCAAACCATATTTGGCTATTTAGCGTTTAAATGAATTTATTTGTAATTTTTATCTCTAATAGCGTTATATTTTGAATATTTTCTACTAAAGAAAGATTGTATTCGCACTTTTTTATTGACGTGTTAGTGTTAGTAAGTTTAGAATTTTCTTTAGACATTGAAATTTTATAATCAGGTTTTTATTTTATGAATCAACAAACTGTAAGATCAGGTTACCTAGAAGATGATGAGGTCGTTGAAAATAATACTCGTTTAGATAATGCTTTTAATAAACTTAAGGACGCAATTTCCAAATTGGAGATCGTAGCCCTAAACAAAAACCAACAAACAAATGTGATTGTTGGTTTAAAAAAAGAGCTAGATAAGATGCTTAATGAAAAAGCAGCTATGTTAGTTAGATTGGATGAAATGAATAAGAAATCTAATAAACTAGACCAGGCTAACTCTGAAGTTCAAAAACGTCTTACATCCATGATAGAGAATTTTGAAGGTTTGCTTGTTGAAAAACAGGATTAAATTATTAATATAACAGGTAAGTCAAGCAAAATGAGCAAGGTTAGTGTTAGTATTAATAATAGAACTGTTCAATTGGAGTGTGATGACGGGGAAGAGCATCGTTTAAAAGAGCTAGCTTCATATTTCTCTCGACATGTAGATCAGTTGCAAGGAAGATTTGGTCACATAGGTGATACGCGTCTTTTTATAATGGCAGGATTAACGATATCTGATAAGCTATCAGACGCATTAACTCAAATTGAAGAAATTCAAGACGAAGTCTCTACTCTAAGAAGAAATAGCGACCAATTTAAAGGTGATGCTAAAAAAATAGAGGATATTGTAATACAGGATATAGAATCATTAGCAAGTAAATTGGAAGTCATAGCAAAAGCATTAAATAGTTAGACGATTAATTTATTGCTGTATTTCATATATATATATATGTTGTAAATGCTGTGTGGTTTGTGAGATAAACTATACCTAGGGCCTTAACAATTCTTAAGGGAGCTGACGCTGATTTAAACTGTGGTTTTTTTCATTTGGCACCCACCTATACTAATAGGGAACCTGGGATTGTCAATATCCACGGCCACGTGGCATTAATTTATATAAAATTATATTTATATCACTGAGGATAGACATCAAAGAAGTTAAAATTATAAAAGAGTTACAAAGAAGTAAAGTTCTTGAACAGAGAGGTGCTATCTCGGATTTATATAGAGAACAATCTTCTAGAGAAATCATTGGTCAAGAGCGTCCTTATATTAATGAAAATGTTAATGTAATTGGTTGTTATTATCCATTTGGTTCTGAATTTAATATAATCCCTCTTATTAAAGATTTTTTTTTAAAAGGCTTTAATATGTCTTTGCCTTGTATAATAAATAATAATGACCCTCTTGTTTATAAAGAATGGAAATTAGGTGATACGCTTATAAAAAATCAATATTCTATTTTAGAACCTATGGTTTCTAAAAGAACGCTCCAGCCGAATATAATTTTTGTACCAGGGTTATTATTTGATAGATCAGGCTTTCGTCTCGGGTACGGTGGCGGTTATTTTGATAGAACTATCAAATTCATGCGAAACAGCTTCGATATTAAATTTATTGGTGTATGTTATGAATTTCAATGCATTAATAAGGTGGCAACTGAGATATTTGATGAGAAATTAGATTACATTGTAAATGAAAAAGAGATATTGATGATAAAGAATAATAAGGAAATATAGTGAGAATATTATTTATTGGAGACATTGTTGGTGAGGCTGGCAGGAGAATTGTTCATGAAAGATTACCTGAAATTAGAAATAAGCATAAGTTAGATTTTGTTATCGCTAATGGAGAAAATTCAGCTGCAGGTTTTGGAATAACTGAACGTATTGCTAATTCATTAATTGATTCTGGTGTTGATGTTATAACTACTGGAAATCATATTTGGGACCAAAGAGAGGCAATGGTCTTTATTAACAGACAAGAAAGATTAATTAGGCCAGCAAATTTTCCAGCAGGGACTCCTGGCAAGGGAGCGGGGATATTTGAAACAGAATCAGGAAAAAAAGTTTTGGTGGCTAATTTAATGGGAAGAGTTTTTATGAATGCAATGGATGACCCATTTGCTGTTATAGATAAACTTCTATTAGACGTAAGATTAATTGAGACTGTAGACGCAATTATTGTTGATGTGCATGCAGAGGCGACTTCAGAGAAACAAGCAATGGGTCATTATCTTGATGGAAGAATTAGCCTAATGGTCGGTACGCATACGCATGTTCCAACTAGTGATTTTAGGGTTCTTGCAAAAGGTAGTGGTTATATATCAGATATTGGCATGACGGGTGACTATGATTCTATACTTGGCTTTGAAAAATCTGGACCCTTAAATAGATTTTTAACTCATACCCCAAGTGGAAAACTTATCCCGGCACGTAAAACCCCAACTTTATCTGGCGTTATGATCGAGACTGATGATAGCTCAGGATTAGTAAGTAAAATAGATTCTTTTATACTTGGAGGTGTATTGAAAGAGAATATCCCATATTTTTAGTATTATAAAAATATTATCATTTGTTAATAACTTGAATATTTTTTATATGTTACAATTAAATTTTTATACAACAACTTATTTAAGGTTATATTATGTCAGGACATTCACAGTTTAGTAATATTATGCATAGAAAAGGTGCTCAAGATAAAAAGAGGGCAAAGATTTTCTCAAAATTAGCAAAAGAAATAACCGTTGCAGCAAAAGCAGGTCTCCCTGACCCAGACATGAATCCCAGATTAAGATCAGCAATTCAAGCTGCCAGATCACAAAATATGCCAAAGGATAATATTGAGAGAGCGGTTAAAAAGAGTCAAGATAATGATTTGGAAAATTATGACGAGGTTCGTTATGAGGGTTTTGGGCCTGGGGGTATAGGTTTTATAGTTGAAACATTGACAGATAATAGAAATAGAACGGCCGGTGAAGTGAGGTCTATATTTACTAAATGTGGAGGTAACTTAGGTGAGACCGGTTCGGTATCATTCTCATTTGAAAGGGTTGGGTTAATTGAGTATCCAAAAGATTCTGGTTCAGATGATGATTTGATAGAAATGACTATTGAAGCTGGAGCTGATGATTGCATTTCAAATGAATATACGCATCAAATATATTGCAAGGCTGATGAATTACATAGCGTATCAGCTGAGTTAGAAAATAAAGCAGGGGAACCAAATTCTGTTAGTATTGTTTGGAAACCAGAAACATTAATTCCTGCGGATATAGAATTAATAGAGAAAATTATAAAAATGATAGATTCGTTAGAAGATAATGATGATGTACAAAATGTTTATACAAATCTTGATGCAGCTGAAGAAGCTTTAGAACAACTTGGCGATTAGGTAAGTGTTATAATGTCAATCAAAGTTATGGGTATTGATCCAGGGTTACGTTTTACTGGATGGGGAATAATCAGTGTAGATGGTAATCATATTAAACATAATGCGAACGGGGTCATAAAGACCAATTCAGAGGAGTCTCTTTCTAATAGGCTTTTGGAGTTATATAATAGTATAACAAGGATTATTTCTAATTTTAAACCAGATGAGGCTAGTATAGAAAATACTTTTGTTAATAAAAATCCATTATCAAGCCTTAAGCTTGGTCATGCAAGGGGGGCTATTATGGTAGCTGTTGCCAATCAAAGTGTAGTATGCAGTGAATACGCTCCAAATTTAATTAAAAAAACTATTGTTGGCCAAGGACATGCAGATAAAACCCAAGTAGCTCTTATGGTATCTGTTCTCTTGTCAATTAAGAATTTAGGTTCTGGTGATGCATCTGATGCCTTGGCAATTGCAATTACACATGCGCATCACAGAACAAATAAATTAAGTAAGGTTTTACAAAATGATAGGTAAGCTTGTAGGAAATGTTGATCAAGTTTTTGATGAAACAATAATTCTAGATATTGCTGGTGTTGGTTATGAAGTGCATTGTCCTGAAAGGGTTATAAAACTATTAGGGAACGATAGAAAGAATGTTACTCTTTACATAGAAACTAGGATTAGAGATGATATTATAAAATTATATGGATTTCCATCATTAAACGAAAGAATTTGTTTTAGATTGTTGCAAACGGTACAGGGCGTTGGAGCTAAGATGGCTCTAACTGTCTTGGGTTTGTTGTCTACTGAGGAATTGGGAAGAGCAATATCGTTAAACGATGACAAGTTATTTTCAAAAGTTCCTGGTATTGGACCTAAGGTTGCAAAGAGAATTATCGTAGAATTGCAGGATAAATTTATTTTAGATAAAAATATACAAAGCCAGTCTAGCTCCATTGAATCAGATTCTGCTCTTTCAGCTCTTGTTAATCTTGGATACGGAAGATTAGAAGCAGCAAGAGCTCTATCACAAATTAGCAATAGAAATGAAAAAAATCTTACTATTGAAGAGTTGATTAAATTATCGTTGAAAGAATTGTCATGACAGATAATATTGAAGAGGCTGAAGAGTTAGATGAAGATAAATATGCAAGGGCTTGGAGACCAAAGTTATTAAGTGATTTTATCGGTCAAAAAAAATTGTGTTCTAATTTAAATGTCTTTATCAAAGCTTCACAAGAAAGAAACAAAGCCTTAGACCATGTTTTGCTTGCTGGACCGCCTGGCCTTGGAAAAACAACATTAGCTCATATTATTGCAAATGAATTAGATGTAAATTTGAAGATTACCTCTGGCCCACTGATAACAAAGCCAGGAGATTTGGCAGCCTTACTAACCAATTTAGAAGATAAAGATGTTCTGTTTATAGATGAAATCCATAGGTTAAATAGCGCAGTTGAAGAAGTATTATATCCTGCTATGGAAGATTATGTTTTAGATTTGATTATTGGAGAAGGGCCAGCCGCACGCTCTGTAAGAATTGACCTTTCTCCATTCACACTTATTGGAGCAACTACAAGATTGGGTCTATTGTCAACTCCGCTAAGAGAAAGATTTGGAATTCCTTTGTCTTTAGATTTTTATCCAACGGATGAATTGGAGAAGGTAATTAAAAGATCTGCTAAAGCAACAAAAATAAACATTAATGACGAAGGAGCCAAAGAAATCGCCTGTCGGTCAAGAGGAACACCTAGAATTGCTGGAAGATTATTAAGAAGAGTTAGTGATTTTGCTTTAGTTGGAAATAATGAGATAATAGATTCAACTGTGGCCAGCAAGGCTTTAAAAGAGCTTCAAGTTGATGATTCTGGCTTGAATGCATTGGATCATAGATACCTTGAATGTATTGCTAAGAATTATTTTGGAGGGCCTGTGGGCATTGAATCTATATCAGCTACTCTAGGAGAGGCAAGAGATGGTTTAGAGGATGTAGTTGAGCCATATTTAATTCAGTCAGGATTCATTAACAGAACTCAGAGAGGAAGAATGTTAACACCATTAGCATTTGAACATTTAGACATTATTCCCCAACCTAAAAATGATGAGCGTGGATAGAAAATATTAAAAATGAGTTCTATCAACAGTTAATGACTAATTTTTGACACAATTTATCCATAAAATAAAAAAATTAATTCATATTTAATGAAATTATCTTTCAATAACTATACTACCATTGACATAATATATTAAAATTAGGAATCTGAATGGATACTGAGATTATAACTTCAGCAGAAACATTAACTAGTATATCTGCAGACATCACTTTATTTGGGCTTTTCTTTGAAGCTGGTATTGTTGTACAAATTGTAATCTTGCTCTTGTTAGCTGCTTCAATACGGTCTTGGGGTATTATTATTGAAAAGCTCTTAACAACAAGATTGGCAAAGAAAAATGCTATAAAATTCTATAGAGATTTTTGGAGCAGCGATAAGCAGGATATTTACGAAACATACAGAAGAGCTAAAAATAATCCAATGGCAAAGGTATTTGAATCCGGTTACAGAGAATGGGAGAACACTTATAAGATTCATGAAGGCATGCCTGTTCAAGGGGTTCAAAGTAGAGTTCAAAAGGCTATGAACGTTCAAATTAATATAGAAATAGACAAGTTAGAGAACAGACTTTTATTTTTGGCTTCAGTCGGTTCAGCAGCACCATTTGTTGGTTTGTTCGGCACTGTGATGGGTATAATGAATAGCTTTATGGCAATAGCTTCATCAAAGAATACAAATTTGACTGTTGTGGCGCCTGGTATAGCAGAGGCATTATTTGCAACTGCTATAGGTTTATTTGCAGCGATACCAGCGGTTATGTTTTATAATAAGATTTCTAATGATATTTCAAGACTCGTAAGCAATTTAGAAAATTTTAGCGATGAATTCATAAATTATTTAAGTCGTCACTTAGACGCACAGCTTTCTAAGCCGTCTAACAGAAATGAATATCCAGAAAACGAAGATCACGATCAGGAAGAGGCCGAACGTTGAGCAGCGGAACAATTAACACATTGCCTAATAGTAAGAGAAGGAGTAAATCCTATAAACCTATGTCTGATATAAATGTCACACCTTTGGTTGATGTTATGCTAGTTCTTTTGGTCGTATTTATGATCACGGCACCGTTGTTAACAGTTGGCGTACCTATAGAACTGCCGAAGACACAAGCTAATCAGATGTCAGGAGACAATGAGCCATTAATAATATCCATAACAGAGAAGAATGAAATTTTTATTCAAAAGACTGAAATATCAATCGAAGATCTTATAGAGAAATTACAAGCTATAGCTGGTATTGGTTATAAAGAGAGAATTTATATAAAAGGGGATAGAAATATAAATTATGAAATTGTTATGAAGGTCATGGGTCGTATTAGTTCTGCCGGTTATTCTTCAATTGGATTGATAACAGATTTAGAAGAATAGAAATGATATCTAATCCGATAATCATATCTGCTTTAATACACGTATTTGTTATTTTATTAGCACTAGTGGGCTTGCCTTCAATGAAATCCCCTGAGTATGATCTACCTGTAAGTATCAATGTGGAAATGATAGATATAACTGAAATCGCAATTAAAGAATTACAAAGTAAGGAAAAAAAAATAGAAAAAGAATCTACAAAAAAATATAGTTCTAGCTCGTATCAAGAACCCTCAGCGAAACAGGAGAATCTAATTATATCTGTACCAGATACTCCAGATAAGAAAAAAGATATAAGTGAAGAAATCTTTGTAGAAAAAATTGAAATTAAAACTCCAAAGAAGAAACCGAAAATACCTAAAGTAAAAGAGGAAATATTAACTAATTTAGATAACAATAAGGATAAGAAAAAGAAAGCAGATAAGGTAACTGCACTTTTAGATAAGTTTCCTGATGATAAAGAAGTAAATGAAAATACAGTTCCTGAAAATGAAATTGAGATACCAGTTAAAAATACAACTATGACAATGGTTGAAAGAGGAAATATGATAAGGCAGCTTTCAGCATGTTGGAATCCGCCAAGAGGTGTAAGAGATGCTGATAATCTAAGTGTTAAGATTCAGGTTAGACTTAATAAAGATGGGACGCTGATTGATGCCATCTCTTTATCAAGGTCAAATGATTGGGAAAGTCTAAAAAAGATTGCAGTAGAATCTGCAATAAGAGGAATAAAAAAATGTGCACCTTACGATTTTCCAGCTGAAAAATACGAAATATGGAAAGAAATGGTCATAAAATTTGATCCAAAAAATATGTTAGGGGGATAAGTTGCCAAAAAAACTTCACAAAATAAATTTATTTTTACTTTTAGTATTTATATATTTTTTAACTTCTATGAGAATTTCAAATGCAGCTTTAGAACTCAGTATTACAGATGGTAATATTAAACCAATTCCTATTGCTATCCCAGTTTTCTTGAACGATCCACAGGATGATTCTGATATTGGAAGTAAAATATCAAAGGTTATAGCAAACAATCTAGCTAATTCTGGACTTTTTTATCCAATTAACCCAAAAGCGTTTATCGAAAAAATTAATAATATTGACCAAAGACCAGATTTTCAGTCATGGAGGATAATTAATTCAGAGGCATTAGTTATCGCGAAGGTGGTTACTTTAACGGATGACATGATTAGCATTAAGTATAGACTATTCGATGTTATTAACGGCAAAGAGTTGGAGGCACAAATACTTAATTCTCCAATTAAGCAATGGAGGAGAATAGCCCATCTAATATCAGATTCTGTCTATGAAAGGTTGACGGGTGAGAAAGGGTATTTTGATACTCAGGTAGCGTTTATAGCTGAAAGTGGAAGCAAGACCAATAGAATTAAGAGGTTAGCGATTATGGACCAAGATGGCAATAATCCTAGGCATCTGACCAAAGGAAATTCACTTGTTTTGACCCCTAGGTTCAGTCCGACTTCTCAAGAAATAACTTATCTTTCATATGCGAATGGCATTCCTCAAGTATATATCTATAAAATAGACTCTAAGCAAACTTATGAAATAGGCTCTTTTCCGGGAATGACATTTGCACCTAGATTTTCACCTGATGGAAAGAAGATTATTATGAGCTTGCAGCAGGGAGTAGGTTCAAATATTTATGAAATGAATCTGTCTAATTATGAAAAAAGAAGACTTACAAATAGTCCTGATATAGATACGGCTCCAAGTTATTCTCCTGATGCTAAAAGAATCACTTTTGAATCAGATCGATCTGGCTCACAACAAATATATGTCATGGATGCTAATGGAAAAAATGTTAAAAGAATAAGTTTTGGAAAAGGAAGTTACTCAACACCTGTCTGGTCACCAAGGGGTGATTACATAGCGTTTACTAGAATGTACCAAGGTAGGTTTATGATTGGTGTAATGTTTGCTGATGGTACTGGAGAGCGTATAATAACAGACGGGTATCATAATGAGGGGCCAACTTGGGCACCAAACGGAAGAGTTCTAATGTTTTTTAGAGAAGTTCCTGGTGAAAAAGGTGGCGCAAATATTTATAGTGTTGATATAACAGGTTATAATGAAAGGCTAATAAAAACTCCTGGCTACGCATCAGATCCTGCTTGGTCACCGCTAATGAATTAAAATATAAATTATATTTAATATTATTTAATATTTTTGGTTACCTGGGAACTTGTAAAAAGAGAATTTATATCTAGATTATACAATTTAAATTGTTACATGATTTGTTAACGTTTTATTTATACAATGTAAGATACGAAGTTTTAAGTATTTAAAAAAGGAAAAACGAAGATGAGAAATAAAAGTCCATTCCATATATTTATTGCTATTTTTTTAATAATTACAGTAGCTGGTTGCACATCGCGTCAGAAGATTGAAGCTACATTATTTGGTGGTGGTGAAGGTGAAGAAGTTGTAGATATAACAGCTAGCGCCATTCCAGGGACTTCTCAAGATTTTTCTGTAAACGTCGGCGATAGAATCTTTTTTGCAACGAATTCAACTGATCTAGATGAAGATGCAAAATCTATTCTACAAAGACAATCTTCTTGGTTGGAGTTGTATCCTGATATTAATATCTTAATGGAAGGCCATGCAGACGAAAGAGGTACTAGAGAATATAACCTCGGACTTAGCGCAAGAAGAGCAGAGGTAGCAAAATCATATCTAGAGAACCTAGGGATTTCAGGGAATAGAATCACTACAATATCCTATGGAAAAGAAAGACCTGTTGCTGCTTGTGGTGCGGATGCTTGTTGGTCACAAAACAGAAGAGCAGTGTCGGCTGTAGTTACTATTAATTGATATATTTAATTCATTTTATCCTATTTAAATGTTATAAATACCATACTTAATAATAAATTAAGCGTTGTACGTATCTGTACCTTAAATTAAGAGTGGTTTTGTGGCATTTGAACATAGTGGTGAACAAATATCTGTTAATGAAGCTTCCGAATTATTTTCTGGATTATTACAATATGAATCAATATGCGTAGCTGTCTCTGGAGGAAGAGATAGCATGTCTCTATTATTGTTGCTAAATAGATGGAAGCAGTTAAATGTTAGGGCACCAAAAATTACAGCAGTTAGCGTTGATCATGCTTTAAGAAAAGAATCTGAGTTTGAATGCAAGACAATAAAATCTTGGTGTAATGAATTAGAAATTGATCACCATACATTAAACTGGGAAGGCATTAAACCGTTAGCCTCAATTCAACAAAAAGCAAGAGAAGCAAGATACAAATTATTAATAGATTTTTGTAATCAGAATAAGATTAAAGCACTTATTGTTGCTCATCACCTTGAAGATCAGATAGAAACTTTTTTTATGAGGTTGGCAAGAGGTAGTGGGATAGATGGATTGAAGTCCATGCAATATAGAAGAGTTCAATCTGGCGTTGATATAGTAAGACCTTTATTAAACATTCAAAAGAATAGATTGCTAGAGACTTTAATAAATTTTAATCAAGAATGGATAGATGATCCTTCGAATCTTGATGATCGATATGAGAGAGTTCGAGTAAGAACATATATTAAGAACCTAAATGATATTGATATTGATTTAAAAAATATATCTAAAACGATAAATAGGTTAACTAGATCACAAGAAGCGTTGGAGGATATTTCGTTAAAGAAATTTAATGAAATTAGTTATATAGATGATGCAGGTTATATTTCATTTGATAATGATAAATTTCTAGTTTGCAACGAAGAAATACAATTACGCATTTTACAAATGTCCTTAAACATAGTGAGTGGCCATAGATATATTTCACTGAATTCCTTAGAAAATATTATAAAACATATCCATGATAGCGACTTTAAAATTACACTTAGTGGTTGCAGGATATTGAAAAATAAAAAAGAGATTGTAATATTCAGAGAAAATAGAAATTTACCAAGAGTTAGTATTAAACCCGGTCAGAAAATTATATGGGATGATAGGTTTATTGTTTTTTTAGATAAAGAAGAACCTGCTGTAGAATTAGCAGCCATTGGCAATTATATTATTAATGCAGAAGCTATAAAAAAAACTGATTTAATCAATATTCCAAAAAATGCCTTATTAACATTACCTGCAGGTTTTAGGGACGGGAGTCTTGTATTACTTCCAAATATACCTAATATATATAACAGTAGCAAATTAAATTCATGTTTTTTATACCATTACAAACGCTAAGTTTATAATTATAATGCTATCAAAGGGTTTAATGAAATGCTAGTTAAGATTTAAACAATAATTTTTTGACTTGGAGATACGTCAGTGGGTAATTTAAAAAACGTTGCAATTTGGGTTGTTATAGGGTTGCTAATGGTAGCACTATTTAACATGTTTCAGAATACAGGTGAAACAAGAGGTGTAAAAGATATAAGTTACAGTGCAATGTTATCTGAGGTTAGTGGCGGAAATGTTAGTGACGTAGTAATATCAGGAAATCTTATAGAAGGTAGATTTAATGACGGCACCGCATTTCAATCATATGCTCCTGAAGATCCTAGTTTAATAGATAAGCTAAACCAGCAAGGTGTTACCATTAGCGCTGAACCTATTGGAGAGAGCGCACTGCTATCTATTTTCATTTCATGGTTTCCAATGCTTTTATTAATCGGTGTTTGGGTGTTTTTTTTAAGACAAATGCAATCTGGTGGCAAGGGAGCAATGGGATTTGGAAAATCAAAAGCAAAATTACTAAATGAACAAAAAGGCAAGATAACATTTGATGATGTCGCGGGTATTGACGAAGCAAAAGATGACCTGCAAGAAATTGTTGAATTTTTAAAAGACCCTAAAAAGTTTCAATATTTAGGCGGCAGAATACCAAAAGGAGCTCTTTTAATAGGACCTCCGGGTACTGGAAAAACTTTGTTAGCACGCGCTATTGCAGGTGAAGCTGGAGTTCCTTTTTTTACTATTTCAGGTTCAGATTTTGTTGAAATGTTTGTTGGCGTTGGAGCTAGTCGAGTTAGAGATATGTTTGAGCAAGGTAAGAAGAATGCGCCATGTATCATTTTTATTGATGAAATTGATGCCGTTGGTCGCCATAGGGGAGCAGGTCTTGGCGGAGGGAACGATGAGAGAGAGCAGACTTTAAACCAGTTATTAGTCGAGATGGATGGGTTTGAAGAAAATGAAGGAGTAATTCTTATATCTGCTACCAACAGGCCAGATGTACTCGATCCGGCGTTGCTTCGACCAGGTAGATTTGATAGACAGGTTCATGTCCCTAATCCAGATATTATTGGTCGTGAAAAAATATTAAAAGTTCATGTTAAGAAGGTTAAGTTATCCAATGAAATTGATCTAAAGGTTGTAGCGCGTGGAACTCCAGGATTTTCTGGTGCAGATTTGGCTAATTTGGTTAATGAAGCAGCTCTATTGGCAGCGAGAAGAGGCAAGAGGGTTGTAACTCAGGTTGAGTTTGAAGATGCTAAAGATAAAGTTATGATGGGGTCGGAAAGACGAACACTCGTTATGAACGATGAGGAAAAAAAATTAACTGCATACCATGAAGCAGGGCACGCCTTGGTTGCGGTAAAACAACCTGCTTCTGATCCTATACATAAAGCAACAATTATACCTAGGGGAAGGGCTCTTGGTATGGTTATGAGATTACCTGAGAGAGATCAGCTTTCGTTAACAAAGGCAAAACTAAAGTCAGATTTGGCCGTTGCAATGGGAGGTAGGGCTGCTGAAGAACTTGTGTTTGGAGAGGATAAGGTTACCTCTGGCGCTTCTTCGGACATAAAAATGGCTACAAATATGGCAAGAGCAATGGTTACACAATTTGGAATGAGCGATAAATTAGGACCTTTGGCATATGGAGGTAACGAAGACGAAGTATTCCTTGGTCATTCGGTTTCTCGTACACAAAATTTATCTGACGAAACACAAAAAATAGTAGATTCAGAAATATATTATCTTGTAGAGGAAGGTCATAAGTTAGCTACGTCAATTATGCTTAAGTATAAAAAAGAATTGATTATTATAGCTGAAGGTCTCTTGCAATATGAAACATTAAGTGGCGATGAGATTCTTGGCTTATTAAAAGGAAATAAACCTTTTAGAGAAGATGAGGTTGACGAAAAATCTGTTCCACCAGAAGATGGTTCTGTTGTACCTTCTGATAAAAAAACAAAAACGCCGCCAAAGAATATTGCTAAAAATAAAAAAATGAAACCACAAACACAGTCATAATTTTTTTGCTAGTAATTGTGTGTTATTATCAAATGATGCGGTATTAATTTTTTTTCTAGGATTTTTTTATGAATAAAAAATATTTTGGTACAGATGGTATTAGGGGTAAGGCTAATATTTTTCCAATGACACCAGAAATTGCACTTAAAGTAGGAATGGCTGCTGGAAGCGTATACACCTCTGGCGATCATAGGCATAGAGTAGTCATTGGGAAGGATACAAGGCTTTCTGGTTATATGATAGAATCAGCTTTAGTGGCTGGATTTACATCTGTGGGTATGGATGTTTTTTTATTGGGACCAATGCCAACTCCAGCGGTTGCAATGCTTACAAGGTCAATGAGAGCAGATCTCGGTGTTATGATTTCTGCTTCGCATAATAAATTTGACGATAATGGGATAAAATTATTTGGACCTGATGGTTTCAAGCTTTCTGATGAAAAAGAAATAGAGATTGAAAATAATATTGACGTCGACGTACGTTCCTTAGCTGTTGAAGCAAGTAGTATTGGTAGAGCGAAAAGAATTGATGATGCCCAAGCAAGATATATTGAGTTTATTAAAGGTACATTGAAACGCAATTTATCTTTCGACGGGTTAAAAGTTGTAATTGATTGCGCTAATGGTGCTGCATACAAAGTCGCTCCTTTAACTTTATGGGAATTGGGGGCTGAGGTTATATCAATTGGAGTATCTCCTGATGGATTTAATATTAATAAGAACTGCGGATCAACTGCGTTAGATAATTTAATTTCTAGAGTTTTATCAGAGAAAGCTGATATTGGAATTGCTTTGGATGGAGATGCGGATAGAATCATTGTTATAGATGAAAAAGGCAATATTGTTGATGGCGATAAATTAATGTGTTTAATAGCGTTAGAATGGAATAGACAGGGTAAATTAAAAAATAATGGAATTGTTTCAACCTTAATGTCAAATTTAGGGCTTGAAAAGTATCTTAAGAAACAAGAAATTGACTTACATAGAACTAAGGTCGGTGATCGATATGTAGTTGAATATATGAGAGAAAATAACTTTAATATTGGAGGTGAGCAATCTGGTCATATAGTTATGATGGATTATTCTTCAACAGGTGATGGATTGTTGGCTACGGTCCAAATATTATCTATTTTAGTAGAATCCAATGAACTGGTGAGCGTTTTATGCAATAAGTTCGATAATATACCTCAAATAATAAAAAATTTTAGATATATTGATAGTAAAAATATTGATCCCAAATTCATAGAATCTCTAACAAAGACAAGTGAAAGAAAATTAGGTAAATTTGGTAGAGTAGTAATAAGGCCATCAGGAACTGAATCATTAATAAGAGTAATGGGAGAAGCAGAAGACTATAATTTATTAGAGGCTGTTGTAGATGATATATTAATTGAACTGGAAACAGGCTTATTGAGATAGTTTAATTTTTCTTCTGCTTACTTCTGCTTACTACTATTCCTATAATAATTACTAAAACTGCAGTAATTTGCTCAATAGAAATTTTTTCATTTAATGCAACGACACCAAGGATTACTACGTAAGGTGGCAATAGGTAATGGGTCATAGATACAAAGGTTGGTCCTGCAATTTTTGAAAGATGGAACATTACTAACCCTGCCATTGCCGTAGAAAAAAACCCCATTACTAGAACTGAAAGAAAGGTGCTATCAGTTAGTGTTATGTTAGGCAAGCCATCTGATAGAAAGGCAAGAATAATTGAAATAATTGCCCCAACAAGAAACCCACCAGATGTTTTTTGAAGTAAGCTAATATCCGGCATGATACGAACACATATTATTTGTATAGAGTAGCCCATTGCAGCAAATATAATTGCAATTTGAGGAAGTAAATAGTGTATATTAGAATCAAGAGCGTGAATAAGATCTTTGTTTAAAAGTATACAAATCCCAATAAATCCTATTATTAATCCTAAGATTTTTCTGATATTAATTCTCTCGCTAACGATGAAGAAATGAGCTATGAATGCGGTAAAAAGAGGACCTATTCCAAACAATACTCCACCTATGCCGGTGTCTATATATTGAGTTGACCAGCAAATTAGATAAAATGGTATAGCTGCTGTTAATCCTATTAATGTTAGCCATATCCAATTTATTATTCCGGTTGGCAAATTTTCACCATTGAGGCGCAAGATAGTATAAATCACTAAGAAACCACTAAGTAATCTTAGGGCTACAATCCATAATGGAGAATACTCTGATAAAGAATGTTTTGTTAATGCAAACGTTGATCCCCAAAATATAACAAGCATGGATAGAAATACCCAGTTTAGCATCTTTTGATTTATCATTTTTTTTAGCTTAAATTAGTTAACGATAACAGTTCTATTGAATTTACGAAATAATAAACTATATAGATCATAATAAGATATAAAATAAAATATAATAATTTTTTATTATTGCGATATATATTTTTTTAGAGTATCAAAGTTATGGGACAGCTCTCCCCAACGAGAGTCAACTATCTGTAAGGGTGGGTAAAGAGATACAATGAATAAACCAAAAGTAAAACCAAATAACCCGTTTTTTTCCTCTGGACCCTGTGCAAAAAATCCAGATTGGGCAATTACAAAATTAGATATCAGTGCATTGGCAAGGTCTCATAGAGCCAAAGGACCGAAATCAATGATTGAGAAATCAATCAACCTCACCGCTGATTTACTAGAAATCCCTGATGATTATAGAATTGCTATAGTTCCTGCCTCTGATACCGGAGCTTTTGAGCTCGCTATGTGGACACTGCTTGGATATTGTGGTGTAGATATCTTGGCATGGGAATCATTCGGCAAAGGCTGGGTAGGAGATGTAGTAAAGGAACTAAAATTAGAGGACATTAGAATATTTGAGGCTGAGTACGGTGACTTACCAGACCTTGATTTAATAGATTTTAATAGAGATGTTGTCTTTACGTTAAACGGTACAACCTCTGGTGTCAGAGTGCCAAATTTAGATTGGATTGAATCGCAAAGAAATGGTTTAACTCTTTGTGACGCTACATCGGGAATTTTCGCGCAATCTATTGATTGGTCTAAGTTAGATGTTACAACTTTTTCTTGGCAAAAGGTTTTAGGAGGAGAGGCTCAGCATGGCATGATAATTTTATCTCCAAGGGCCATCGAAAGACTTAATTCCTATAATCCACCTTGGCCTGTACCAAAATTATTTAGACTAAAGAAGTCCGGAAAGGTTGATGAGCAAATCTTTAAAGGCTCAACGATAAATACACCCTCATTGCTTTGTGTTGCGGATTATTTAAACGCACTGGATTGGGTTGTTAGAATTGGTGGCTTAAGAGCTTTGATAGATAGAGCTGACAGCAACAGCAGAGTCATATCTGAATGGGTAGAAAAGACACCGTGGATAAAGTTTTTAGCGAAAGATAAAGATAACAGGTCCAATACTTCGGTGTGCTTAGAATTTTGTAATTTTGGAGAAGTCTTAGAAGAAAAGATAGACACTAATTTATTCGCAAAGAGTATCACTGTCTTGCTAGAGAGTGAAAATGTTGCTTATGATATAGGTTCATATAGAGATGCTCCACCAGGACTAAGAATTTGGTGTGGTTCAACAATAGAAAAAATTAATATCGAAATGCTTATTCCTTGGATAGAATGGGCGTATTCTATAACAATAGACGACTTTAAAAATTAATAATAAAAAATTTCTAATATACACAGGTGGCACAATGACAATAAAAGTATTAATTTCAGATAAATTAAGCGAAGCTGCGGTAAATATTTTTGCTGAACGTGGTATTGAAGTTGATTACCAGCCAGATCTTGGGAAAGATAAAGAAAAGTTATTAAGTATTATTAATGATTATGATGGCTTAGCTATAAGGTCAGCAACAAAAGTAACTCCAAAAATCTTAGAGAACTCAAAAAAACTTAAGATTATTGGTAGGGCTGGTATTGGAGTTGATAATGTTGATATCAACGAAGCCACTGCTAAGGGTATTATTGTAATGAATACTCCTTTTGGTAACTCAATTACAACTGCAGAACATGCGATAACCATGATGTTATCTTTAGCAAGGCAAATACCAGAAGCTGATCAGTCTACGAGAAGTGGAAAATGGGAAAAAAGTAAATTTATGGGCACTGAGATAACAGGAAAAACTCTTGGTGTGATTGGGTGTGGAAATATAGGATCAATTGTTATCGACCGTGCTCAAGGATTACGTATGAAAGTAATAGGCTTTGATCCTTATCTAAGCGAAGAAAGAGCCGAAACACTGGGCGTTGAAAAGGTTAGCTTGAATGATGTTTTTAAACGTTCAGATTTTATTACTTTACACACACCTTTGACTGACAAGACAAGGAATATAATTGATGAAGTCGCGATTTCATCTATGAAAAATAATGTCAGAATAATTAATTGTGCAAGAGGGGGATTAATTGATGAAAAGGCTCTATTGAATGCACTTAAAACAGGAAAAGTAGCAGGAGCGGCAATAGATGTTTATAGCGAAGAACCTGCAATAAATAACCCGTTATTTGAAGTTGCTAATGTCATTTGCACCCCACATCTAGGCGCATCAACAAGCGAAGCGCAGGAGAATGTTGCGATACAAATTGCAGAGCAGATGTCAAACTATTTATTAACCGGTGCAATAACTAATGCTATAAATTTTCCATCAGTCACAGCAGAAGAGGCTCCTACATTAAAGCCATACCTTTCATTGGCCCAGAACCTTGGTTTGTTTGCTGGCCAAATTACGGAAACGGCTATATTAAGTATTAAAATTGAGTATGCTGGTGATATCGCTAACATGAACACAAAAGCGCTTACAGCATCTGCTGTCACAGGAGTATTAAAACCATTATTAGAGGATATTAATATGGTTAATTCTGTATCTATTGCAAAAGCTAGAGGCATTAAAATTGAAGAAGTTAATACAGAAAGCTATGGTGCTTACGCTTCTTATATTAGCTTAACTATTAGAACGGAACGCCAAGAAAGGTCTATTTCCGGTACAGTTTTCTCAGATAAAACACCAAGAATTATACAGATTAAAGGCATAGATATGGAAGCTAAATTTGCTAAAAATATGATTTATGTAACAAACCATGATAAGCCAGGATTCATTGGTTTACTAGGCACCTCTCTTGGTCTTGGAGGGATAAATATAGCTAATTTTCAATTGGGTAGAGATGCCATTGGTGGAGATGCAATTGCACTTATAGAGATTGATGTATCATTGAGTGATGAGATGCTCAAAAATGCCTCTTCATTAGAGAATGTAATACAAGTTAAACCTTTAGCCTTTGATCTATAGGAGATATTAATGACAAATGTAGTTGTAGTTGGCTCTCAATGGGGCGATGAAGGAAAAGGGAAAATTGTTGATTGGTTATCTGAGAAAGCTGATGTAGTAGTTCGCTTTCAGGGTGGCCACAATGCAGGTCATACTCTAGTGGTAGATGGAAAAACTTATAAATTATCTTTACTGCCTTCTGGAATAGTAAGAGGAGGAAAGTTGTCGATTATTGGTAACGGTGTAGTGATAGATCCTTGGGCTTTATTTTCTGAAATTAATCAATTGAAGAGTCTTGGGGTGGATGTAGGTCCTGATAATTTGCGTATAGCAGAAAATGCTGTTCTTATTCTACCCTTGCATCAAGACCTAGATGCGGCTAGAGAAAATTCAGCAGGAATACAAAAGATTGGCACAACAGGTCGTGGTATTGGTCCTGCATATGAGGATAAGGTAGGAAGAAGAGCAATTAGAGTTATGGATCTGCAGGATTTGGATCAATTGGATGTGAAAGTGGAAAGATTATTGCATCATCATAATTTATTGCGCAAGGGATACGGTTTAGAAGCTCTAAAAAATTCTGATGTAATTGATAAATTGAAAGAAATAAAAGATTTAATTATACCTTATATTGATTCAACTTGGCTATTGATGGATAAGCTGCGTCGTGAGGGCAAGCAAATTCTTTTTGAGGGTGCTCAAGGTATACTTTTGGATATAGATTTTGGAACTTATCCTTACGTGACTTCGTCCAATACTGTTGCAGCTCAAGCAGCAATAGGTTCAGGTATTGGACCAAAATCAATAGATTATGTGCTGGGAATAACTAAAGCGTATACAACAAGAGTTGGTAACGGACCTTTTCCAACTGAGTTAGATGATGAAGTAGGCCAAAGATTAGGAGAGGTAGGAAATGAGTTTGGAACAGTTACGGGAAGAACTAGGAGATGTGGATGGTTTGATGCTGCCTTGGTAAGGCAAACTACTAAAGTTGCTGGTATAACAGGTATAGCCCTAACTAAGTTAGATGTTTTAGATGGATTTGAAGAATTAAAAATTTGTACAGGTTACAAGTTGAATGGAAAAATTATAGACTACCTCCCTTCTTCTGAACAGGCTCAAAGAAACGTTGAACCTATTTATATAACATTAAGTGGGTGGAAAGAATCTACCAAAGGTGCAAGAAGTTGGTCTGATTTGCCTGCTCAAGCTGTCAAATACGTACGTGAAGTCGAGTCTTTAATTGAAGTGCCAATTGCAGTATTGTCAACTAGCCCCGAAAGAGAAGACACTATTCTTGTAAAGGATCCTTTTTCAAGATAATATAAATAAGAACATCCTATAATATAACTCAATCATATAGGATAGACATTATCTAGGCATAAATCTATAATTTTAAAAATTATCTGTAATAATTCCAATAAAATACTGATATTAAATTATTACTATTTTTCTTTATAATTACATTAATTCCGAGAGGCAAGTGACGCGATGCTAAATTTTGATTTTTACAAGAAAAATATCAATTTTTTATCAGCTGGTTTTTTCCTAACTTTTGCAGCAAGCATTGGACAAACATTTTATATCGCTATTTTTGCAAATGACATTAAAGATGAGATTGGGTTAACTCACGGTTCCTTTGGGGGCTTGTATACTATTGCCACTTTAATGAGTGCATTCGTTATGTTGTGGCTAGGAAAAACTGTAGATATATTTAAGACGCAATATTTAGCATTTATTGCTTTAATATGTTTAGCATTGGCTTCTTTTTTTGTTACTGTTGCTGCTTCGTTTTACACATTGCTAATTACGATATTTCTTTTACGATTATTTGGTCAAGGTATGTCAACGCATATAGCCACAACTTTTATGGCAAAAACATACTCAAAAACAAGGGGAAAGGCAATATCTGTTAGTGTCTTAGGAAGAGCTGCAGGAGAAATGTTTATGCCTGCTATAGCAATTATTTTGATTACTACTGTGGGATGGAGAGTTACATGGACCATTTCAGGCGCTGTAATTTTATTTATAATTGCTCCTTTATGTTTTTATTTATTAAGAACTATACCATCTATTGACCTTGAAAACAAAAGCGACAAACAAGAATTTATTGATGTAGTAAAACATTATAATCGCCTAGAGGTTGCAAAGGATAAGTTATTTTATATATTAATGCTTGGTATTCTAGTCCCTCCATTTATTACAACAGGTATTTTTTTTCATTCTATACATATTCTTGAAATTAAAAATTGGCCTATAGAAACGTACGCATATACCATGCCACTTTTTTCATTATTCTTAATTATTTCAGTTTTATTCTCTGGCTGGGCTGTGGATAGATGGAGTGCTGTAAAACTATTACCGTTATATCTAATTCCGTTAGCTACAGGCGTTTTAATTTTATCAATTGGAAATAATATAGTTACAATTTATTTTTTTATGGCTTTTGCTGGAATAACAACGGGTTTAGCGACTGCAATTACAGGGGCGCTTTGGGCAGAATTATATGGTATAAAATATTTAGGATCAATAAAATCTATGGTTATGGCCTATGTGGTTGCATCTACTGCTATTGCACCAGGAATTATTGGATTTTTAATAGATTTTGGTATCAGCATTGAAAGCCAAATATTTATATTTAGTATATATATATATATTATATCAATTATATTCTTAATAGTAAGAAAGAGTGATAAGAGATTGCAATAATACTTTATATATTATTATACGTTGGACACAGCAATTATATCTTTTACTTTTTCGAATGCTCTTGACTCAATTTGTCTAACTCTTTCCCTACTAATATTATATTGTTGACTTAATTGTTCTAGAGTAGATGTTTCATCATTAACTCTTCTTGCTATAAAAATATCTCTTTCTCTGTCGTTTAAATTATTCATAGCCTCATGAAGTAATGTTTTTCTATGTAATAGTTCATTGTTTTTTATTAAAACGGATTCTTGATTTTCTTTATCATCTTCAAGAAAGTCTTGCCATTCACTTCCTCCGTCATGAGAGATATTAACATTTAAAGAGCTATCTCCAATTATTCTTCTATTCATTGATACTACATCATTTTCAGAAACTCCAAGATTTTCTGCGATGTAAGACACCTGCTTTGGTTTTAGATCACCTTCTTCAAAAGCTGCTATGCGACTTTTAATTTTTCTTAGGTTAAAGAAAAGTTTTTTTTGACTGGCGGTTGTTCCTATCTTTACAAGACTCCAGGATTTTAATACATATTCTTGTATCGATGCTTTTACCCACCACATAGCATACGTTGCTAATCTAAATCCTTTTTCAGGTTCAAATTTTCTCACTGCTTGCATTAAACCTATATTTCCCTCAGCGATAACATCACTTAATGGAAGGCCGTAACCTTTGTAACCGTTTGCAATCTTTGCTACTAGCCTAAGGTGGCTGGTAACCAGTTTATGCGCAGCACGTGTGTCATTATTATTCTTCAATAAATTGGCAAATTCGTACTCTTCTTCTTTTGATAGCATAGGAAATTTTTTAATCTCTTTTAGATATAAGTTTAGACTGGTATCTGTATTTATTATTGGTATTGAAGCATACATTTTATAACAACCTTTTCCTAATTAAACATAAAATAACTTGCTTTGTTAAATATACAAAGCTTTACAAAATAGCTTTTTTTCATATTTTTGACAACATATTTTTCATATTTTTTAATTCTTTTGGTAGAGCAGAACTAAAACTCATTAAATTATTTGTAGTAGGATGTTCAAATTCTAATAATTCAGCATGTAAAGCTTGTCTCTTCGACTGCTGTATTATCAATTGAGAGCTTTCCGGCAATTTATTCATTTTAGTTTTGAACCCATTTCCATATTTTATATCATTTATTACAGGTGTTCCTATATGGGCCATATGTACTCTAATTTGATGTGTACGACCCGTATATAATTTACAACGTACCAAAGAAGCTATGGGATCATTTTTTTTGTTTAAATATTTTTCTTCAATTCTATAAGAAGTTATTGCAAATGTACCTTTTTGATTATTTGCTTTTACTATCGCCATTTTTGTTCTATCGGTCTTGTGTCTTTGTATGGCTATATTTATTGTATCAGACGTTTTATCGGGTATGCCCCATACGAAAGCTAAATAAGATCTTTTGAGTAATCCATTTCTTCCGTGGTCTGCAAATTGTTTAGAGAGATGGTTGTGTGCTAAATCATTCTTAGCTACTACCATGATTCCACTTGTGTCTTTGTCAAGACGATGTACAATTCCTGGTCTTTTAACGCCTCCTATTCCAGAAAGAGAATCTCCGCAATATGATATCAACGCATTGACTAGAGTTCCAGAGTGATTACCAGAACCTGGATGGACAACGAGGCCAGCAGGTTTATCGATAACAATTAGGTCGTTATCTTCAAATACAATATTAAGAGGGATATTTTCTGGCTGTGGATTTGGATTAGATGGTTCAGGTAAATTTATTAGAAAATTATCGTTTTCTTTAATTTTATAGGTTTTTGATAAGATAGCACTTTGGTTGCAGATAATATTTCCAGTTAAAATAAGATTAGAAATTCTAGTTCTGCTTATACCAGGTGAATTGTCTGCAATGAATTTATCAATTCTCTTGCCCTCGTCTTCAACGTCGGCTATTAGTGTAATTAAATTTTTTTGAGGTATATTCATGGATCAAAGTAGTCTTGATAAAGATGTTGAGTTAAACATTAATAATAAAAAAGCACCAGCTGGCTTAAAATTTGCTGTCATATTTATGGGTGTCTTACTGGTTGTTGGATTCATTGTTGTTTTTGTTACAATTGGTTATAGAGTTGCTAATCCTGAGGCTAATAATACCAATGATAATATATTACTCAACAATAAAATAATTATTAAGCCAGATAGTTTGATTGTTGATATCAACAATGAAGGAAAAAAGACCCTTATTACAATTAGAAATGTAGACCAAAGTTATGATTTAATAACTCTTGATACTGCTAGGGGAACAATACTAAATACCTTTACTTTTTATGTTGATGGTAATTAATTTATAATCCGTCCCCATCGTCTAGTGGTTAGGACGCTGGCCTCTCAAGCCGGAAACAGGGGTTCAAGTCCCCTTGGGGACACCATATTAATTTTTTTATTATATCAAATCTAACCCTCTTAGAATTAGACCAATAGATGATAAAGAGCAAACCGTTAGAATATATGGTTTAAGGATATTACTTGCATACTTTAAGCAGTACTTTGCCATTATTGAGGCAAGAAATAATGGCGGCAAAAGAAGTATTCCTAGATAAATATGATACATTTGCATAACGTCATAAAATACAAGAATTGAAAATGAAAAGATGCTGCCTATCATAAAAAATGCATTGTTATTAGCTCTAACCATTACGGGATCGTTATTTTGATGAATTATCCCCATAGGAGTTCCGCCAACACCGACAAGTGTTCCTAGTATTCCAGAAGAAGTTCCGGCAATAAAATGATTTCTTTTATTTTGTTTTATTCGGCCTATTTTTGATGCGCTAATTAATATTGTGACGATAAGTATAATACCTAAAATTAATTCAATATTATTGGTTGCAATAAGATAAGCTGTGACAGGTCCGGCAATCATTGACCCAATAACCCTGCCGGTGATGGCGGGATAAAATATTGTCCAATTAATATTTTTGTAATAAATAATGCTTGGGTATAGGGCAGCAAAAAAACCAAGGAAAACAATTGTTGAAGGTATTAATTTTGGGTCTAATAGTGCGAGCAAAGGAGCTGCAATCATACCCCACCCCATCCCAAAAATACTTTGCGCAAGAGATGCAATAAAAACAATTAAACAGGCAAGGAAAATATGCATATAACTTATATTACTTAATATATCTTCCATATTTTTTTAATGTTTAATTTAATGTTAGAATGGTAACCATTTTGGTTTTTCAGAAAATTTAATATAACTTATATTTGCCCCTAACCTAAGTCCTGCACCGGTTTTTATAGTTGCGAGAATAATACCATTGCTGTGTGTATGAAAGCTTCCACCTAAACCTGCGAGAGTATAAGCTGTTCCGGCTCCTCCAGGAAATCTTCCATGCAAATCATCTCTATCATCTAAATTATAAACTAGGATCATAACCCTTGAACCATCCGCACCCATATCAAATCCTATACTTGGTCCTTGCCAGTATATTTTTTCTTCTGGTTCTGTCTTGCTGTGGATTATTCCTTCTCCGTAGGTTAATCCTCCAATGAATGCAGCACTAGCTTCTTCTCCAACAATGTATGCATTAGGTCGTCCTTTTGCAGAGAATATAGCTTCAACTAGAGTAGCTAAGCCCTCAGATGTTGTGCCAAATACACTGTGTCCAGAAGCTATAAGCTCGTTAATTCCATACTTGCCATCATCTATAGAGGGTAATGGATCTTCGTACCATTCTGAGTGAGCTGGGACAGTTAACAAAACAATGCTAATCAATATTGAAAATACCATTAGTATATTTCGAGCACTATATTTTTTCATTATATGAAACCGCATAATTAATTTATAATTGTATTATTTGCATAAAGAATAAATAATTAATTAAATTTTGTAAATTATTCTCTAAATAATAGGTTTTTGATTAGCATACGCACAAAAACTATCATTAAGGTAGCCGCTTTCTTTTTTATTGTAGGCGAAATCTGTATTATCTAGATTTATAATATCTCCACCTGCCCCTAATAATATAGCGTGACCGGCAGCTGTATCCCATTCATAACATGGTTCAAATCTAAGATATGAGTCTGCATGCCCAGAAGCTAGTAAGCAAAACTTTAGAGATGAACCGCAATTAATAACTTTATTAATATTATTAATTTTAATAAAGTTATTTAAGCGTTGTGAGGGACTTGATCTGGAATATAAAAGAGTATTATCTTCTGAATTTTTGTTTTTAACTTTTATGAGACGCTTCTCTCCAGAGTAATTCATATTATACGAATCAGTTACATTATAAGAGAAATAAATACTTTTTTGTGTCGGAACTAAAATTAAACCTAGTGTTGGTTTTTTATTCTCAATTAAAGCGATATTTATTGTAAATTCACCATTCTTCTTAATAAATTCTCGAGTTCCATCTAAGGGGTCAACGAGAAAGAATGTTTCATTCTGGATATCTTTCCTCCCTTCTTCATAGAAGGATTCTTCAGCGATAACTTCAATTCCAGGCTCTAATTTTGAAATTCCATTTAAAATAATCTCTTCTGATAATTTATCTGCAATTGTAACTGGAGAAGAGTCTGATTTTCTTTCGACATCAAAGTTGGTAGAATATATGTCCATTATTACTTTTGAAGATTTTAAGCATACCTTGATTAATTCTTCAATTAGCTTTTTTCTGCTATGATTTGTTTCTATTTTCATAATTTTTTATGACATTATTAATTTAATTATTGATTCAGCTACTAATTGATATAATCATATTATATTAAAATACAAACATAATATATTGCAAATTATATATGAATAAGAATTTTACAGAGATTGATTTAATTACACTGTTATGCAGTAAGCTTTGTCATGACTTAATAAACCCTATATCAGCAGCTTTGAATGGCTGTGAAATGATTGATGAAAATATTAACGATGAAACTAATTCATTGGCAGGATCTCTGGTTAGAGAAAGCTTGAAAAGAGCTTCATCCCAGATTGGACTCTATAGAGTTGCATTCGGTGTGGTTAGAGGGGTTAAGACTTCTTTCATGGAAGAGGAGCTGTTGAAAATATTAAACTCATATAATGATAATAAAAAGATTAAACTTGATTTAGAAATTGATAAAAATGATTTAAATATAGAATCTACAAGGTTAATTTTGAACTTATATTTAGTCTCGCTACAATTATTGCCAAGGGGTGGAAGTATTTTAATATCAAATAAAAACTCCATTATTCAATCTACATGCTCAGGGGATTATCTTGCAACTTTTAATGATATTAGTGATATTTTTAAATCGAAAGATATCGAGATTAATGATATAGACATAAAATTAATTCAAATATTATTCACAAAATTGATTGCAGAGCAAGCTGCTAAAAGTATATTTATTAAACAGCTTGATGGCGGAGAAGGGATTGCAGTTAAAATAAAATCCTTATAAAATTATGATGTTTCTAGCTCAGCTGTAGAGGCATTTCCAGGATCTCTAAGCACATAACCTCTTCCCCAAACGGTTTCAATGTAGTTCTCGTCGCCCGTTGCAGAGATCAGTTTTTTTCTTAATTTGCAAATAAAGACATCTATTATTTTTAATTCTGGTTCATCCATACCGCCATATAAGTGGTTTAAGAACATTTCCTTAGTAAGGGTCGTACCTTTTCTAAGTGATAACAACTCTAACATTTGATATTCTTTTCCTGTTAAATGTACTCTATTTTTATTTACTTCAACTGTCTTTGCATCAAGATTAACAGATAGTTTTCCTGTTGTGATTATTGATTGAGAGTGTCCCCTTGATCTTCTAATTATAGCTTGAATTCTTGCAATTAATTCTTCTTTATGAAATGGTTTTGTTAAATAATCATCTGCTCCAAAACCAAAGCCTTTAACTTTATTTTCAGTGTCATTAAGACCAGTAAGAATGAGTATCGGAGTTTCTATTTTTCCTCCACGTAGAGTTTTTAATACATCATATCCAGTCATATCGGGAAGATTGATATCAAGAAGTATGATATCATAATCGTATAGCTTCCCAAGATCAATGCCTTCTTCGCCAAGATCGGTTGTGTCTATTTTAAAATTTTCAGATTTTAGCATTATCTCAATACTTTGAGATGTGCTTTGGTCATCTTCAATAAGTAGAACTCTCATAACACCCCTTTATTTTTTGTAATTCTATTAACGGGCTAATAGTATGTAAATTAAGTACTTTTTTCGAATCACTTATTATCTTATATATTTAAAATAGTATTTTGAAAATATTCATCAAGTAGATTTATGTAATATATGTAATAAATTGTGCACTATATTATCTAAAAAACACAATAATAATTTTATTTTTAAAAAAACTTGATTTTTAATCCCTATTTACTCGTCATCTAAAATGATATAAATAATTAATATATGTTTTTTAATTTTAATATAGATAGATAAAAAAATGCCAACATTTGATATAGTTTCTAAAATTGATTTAGCAGAAGTTAGCAATGCTGTTTCAAATCTTTTGAGAGAAATCGAACAGAGATATGATTTCAAAGGATCTCATTGTGAGGTAGTTTTAAATAAAGATATCATTACAATTAATGCTGATGATGATTTAAAATTAAAACAGATTCATGAAATACTAAAAGGCCATCTGTCAAAAAGAAATATAGAGTCTGGTGTTCTGGACTTCAAAAAAATAGATCAAGCTGCAGGGCAAGCTGTTAGACAAGAGGTTGCTTTAATTCAAGGAATTGATAAAGATATGTCAAAAAATATTATCAAAGAAATCAAGAATGCAAAGCTAAAGGTTCAAGTTTCTATTCAAGGTGATGAGCTTAGAGTTTCAGGAAAAAAAAGGGATGATTTGCAAGATGCGATTTCAGTTATGAAGGATAAGGAGTTCGCCCTTCCTCTACAATTTATAAATTTTCGAGATTGATCTAATTAAATATATTTTATAGAACATATTATGTTATTGTCTTTATGTTTACATTCAAAAAAAGGAAGTTAAGTGATATCAAATTTAAGTGATCTTGGTATAGGAAAGCCTTCATCAAATAAGAGGGTTGTAGTCGCAATGTCAGGGGGTGTAGATTCTTCTGTAGCTGCTGCAATTTGTGCTAAGGCAGGTTATGATGTAGTGGGTATAACTTTGCAACTATATAATGCCTCCACAACATCAAAACGTCGGGGTGCTTGTTGTGCTGGCCAAGACATTCAAGACGCAAAACGTGTTGCAGATCAGATTGGGATTAAACATTACGTATTAGACTATGAAAAAATTTTTAAATCTGAGGTTATTGATGACTTTGCAAAATCTTATCAAGATGGCTTTACGCCATTGCCTTGCGTAAAGTGTAATGAGAAAATAAAATTTAAAGATTTATATAATACAGCAAAGGAACTAGGTGCATCTTGTCTCATAACCGGGCATTATGTTTCAAGTAAAGTCTTGAACGGAAAAAGAGCTTTATTCAGAGCAAAAGATAATTCTAAAGATCAAAGTTATTTCCTTTTTACAACAACCCATGAACAGCTGGACTACATTCGCTTTCCTTTAGGGGACTTAAATAAGTCTGAAACCAGAGATATAGCTAAGGATTTAGGTCTTCTTGTTGCTGATAAACCTGATAGTCAGGATATATGCTTTGTGGCAGACGGTCATTACTCGTCTGTAATAAAAAAATTACATCCAAATGCAGCGGAAAAAGGCAATATAATTGATATGCATGGAAATGTATTAGGTGAGCATAATGGGATCATTCATTACACAATTGGACAAAGAAAAGGCATTGGAATAGCCACTGGAGTGCCAAACTATGTAGTAAAAATTGATAGCACTAAAAGAGAAATAACAGTTGGATCTAAAGAGAATCTATCGATTAATGAAGTTAAATTGAACAATATAAATTGGATTGGTAGTTGTGATCTTAATGCTCTGCCTGATAACAATCTAGATATGTTCGTTAAAGTTAGGTCAACTTCATCGCCAATTCCTGCAACCTTGTACAATGATGGCGGTGAAATTAAGGTAAGATTTGTTAACCCTGAATACGGTGTTTCACCTGGTCAAGCTTGTGTTTTTTATGAAGATAATAATCCAATGTCAAGAGTCTTAGGTGGAGGGTGGATATCAAAACAAGACGAAAATGTGAAGAGTGTTCATTAGTATTATAAAAAATTAAAATAGCTGTACTTGTTTAAGTAAATAGATTAATTATCTTACAAAAATAGAAAACAATAAAACTATTGATAGGCCTATGGCGGAGTAGCTCAGTTGGTTAGAGCAGAGGAATCATAATCCTTGTGTCGGGGGTTCAAATCCCTCCTCCGCTACCATTTATTTCTAATCCTGATTCCTAATGAGTATATCAAGAAAGATTAATTATAATGCACCCCGTAATAAAAAATTTTAGAGAAATTAAGGATATAAAGCCGTTATTGACAGTTAGCATTGGTCACGCTGCAACGCATTGGGTAAATGGAATTTTTCTTGTATCGTTGCCATTTATTGTAAAGGATCTTGGCTTAAACTACACTTTAGCTGGAACCATGGTTTCTATTTTTTTTGTTGCAGCTGTAGCTATTACCATCATCAGTGGTCCTATTATTGATATTACAAGAGAGTATATTAAATTTCAATTCATGTGTCTTGTTTCGGGAATACTCGCGTTAATTATATTAGGATTCTCAGATACAATTTATTTACTAGTAATCGCAGCTGTCTTTATAGGGTTTTGTGTGAGTGGATGGCACACGCCTGCTATACCATATCTATCACAAATATATCATAAGAACCGTGGATTAGCATTGTCGATACATACGGTTGGAGCAAGCCTTGGAGATGCAATGGGACCGCCGATTGCAGGTATGCTAATGTTATTTTTAGCTTGGGAAACTACTTCTATAATATTATCTATTCCTGTTGTTATTATGGCTATATATTTAATTCTATATCTAGAGCCTGCGGATAAAGTTATCGATAGGATGGGGGGCGCTACATTAGAGGTAACTGATAAAAAACCAACAACAAGTGTAAATTATCTCGAAGGTCTTAAGGCCTTGATCGGCAATAGATCAATGCTTCAATTATGTTTAATGGCCGGTGTTTGGTCAATGACACAGAATGGCGTTACTGTTTTTTTACCGCTATATCTAGTATTTGTTATGGATGCGAGTCCAGCTCTTGTTGGATTTGCACTATTCTCTATACAGATCGGAGCAATATTTGCTGGTCCCATGGCGGGCGCATGGTCAGATCAGATAGGTACACGGAAAGTCGTATTATGTGCACTTGCGATATCTACATTATTATTATTGGTTTTACCATTTTTTAACAATGTGTACGTTTTTATTGGGATTGTCTCTCTTGCTGGTTGCTCCCTATATTCCATAAGACCTGTTATTCATAGTTGGACTATGGATTTAACTTCAGATAAGACATCCGGTAGTGCAGTTAGCATGCTTTTTACAGCTCAGGCAGCGCTGACTGGAACAGTACCTCTGATAGGTGGAATTCTAGCTGATAATTATGGTTTGAAGGTAACTTTTTATATGTTAACATTAACAAGTTTAATAGCATTAATAGTAGCTTTTTTGATGCCAAAGGTTAACAGCAAAGTTAGGTAAGTAATATTATGAGTTATCAATTAATTAATCCAACAAGAAGTAAATTAGAAAAAAATGAACTTACATTAGGTGTTGGTCTGGTTCAATCGAGAACAGTTGATATTGCAAGCATGATGTCTACAGCGGGTTTTGATTGGCTGTTTATTGATTTAGAGCATGGTGCTTTATCTACCGAGACGGCTTGTCAGATTTCTATTGCAGCATTGCAATCGAATATTACCCCAATAGTTAGAATTCCTATTAATGGCTATTCAATGGTTTCTAGAATATTAGATGGCGGTGCGATGGGAATAGTTCTTCCCCATGTAGAATCCCCTGAAGATGCTCTAAAGCTAGTTGATACTGCAAAGTTTTCTCCAGACGGACATCGTGGTGTTGGTGGAGCCATTGCACAATTTCAATACCAAGATGTAAAACTACCTGAGGCAGTTAAAGAATTAAATAGATCCATGTTATTGGTCGCAATGGTAGAAACTCCAGAAGCAATAGACAGGATAGACGAGATTGCTTCTGTAGAAGGAATTGATATTGTTATGATCGGAACCAATGATTTGGCTATGTCCTTAGGTTGCCCTCAGGATTTTGGTAATAAAAAAGTGGTTTCTTGTTATGAAAAAGTTGCTTTATCATGCGAAAAACATGGAAAATGGCTTGGTTCTGGAGGAGTAAAAATTCCAGAGGTGGCAAAACAATATATAAATATGGGCGCTAATTTTTTCTTAGCAGGGCAAGATATAGGTTTTTTAATGTCTGCAGCAAAAGAGCGAGTGAATGTATTAAGAGGCGATTGATATTATGCTGTTACAATTAATAAATTATATAAAATTTTATTCTTTATGAGATTAAAATAATGCAAAACTTATCTATTTTGATGAAAAATCAAGCTCAATCAATAATTTTAGCTTTAGGTCACGGCGGCACGCACTGGACGCAAACTGCAATATATTTATTGTTACCATATATTACTATTGATTTGGGATTGACCTATACCCAAGCAGGATTAATTTTGACTGTATTTTACGTTGCAAATTTTTTATCAAGCGTTCTCAGTGGTCCATTAGTTGATTTGACTGGTCGCCATGTAATATTTCAGGTTATTTCATTGTTTATGGGTTGGATAGCATTGTTGTTGATTAGCATCTCAACATCTATTTTCTTCCTATTTCTAAGTGTTGTTTTAATAGGTATATGCATAAGTCTCTGGCATCCTGCTGCCCTAACATTTTTATCTTTAAAATATCCAAAGAGTAGAGGTTTTGCACTATCTATTCATAGTATTGGAGCTAGCCTTGGCGATGCAACGGTCCCTCTAGTTGGAGGTTTTTTATTATACTTTATGACATGGAATGGAACAGCTGCAATATTATCAATACCATTATTTGCGTTGATGTTTATAATTTACTTTTATTTAGATGACAGCAAATCGGATCCGAGTAAAGTAAATGCAAAATTAAGTCCCAAGAGTTATTTTAATAATTTAAAAGTATTGTTAAAAAACAGACAATTAATTCCACTCTTTATAGTAGCTGGCGTCAGAACTTTAACACAGAATGGTGTTTTGTTTACTATGCCGTTGTATCTTGTTATGAATATTGGAGTTAGTCCTGCTATTATAGGAGCTTCGTTATTTAGCATGCAATTGGGGGGGTTATTTTCTGGGCCCATTGCTGGTATTTTATCAGACAAAGTAGGAAGAAAACCTGTTGCTTTAAGTGGTCTTCTTTTATCATTTTTATTAATTCCTCTTTTAACAATTTCTGAAAATAGTTTATTTTTAATCTTTTTATGTGGAATGATAGGTTTTGCAATTTATTCAGGTAGACCTGTTGTTCAGAGTTGGGCCCTAGACATCGCTTCGGAGAAAACCTCAGGAAGTGTTATAAGCTTATTGTTTATGGCACAGGTAGGTTTTGCGGCAGTATTTTCTCTGATAGGAGGTATTGTAGCGGATATTTATGGTTTGAAAATAATATTTTATATATTATCCGCTATATGCATGACAGCTACGATTATTGTATTTTTTATACCAAATAAGACAAGTGAATCATAGACTGCAAGTTGCTATATTTTTCTAGTATCCAAATCTACTAGTTCAATTTTGTAACCATCAGGATCCTCTATAAACGCTATATGCGTTGTACCATGTTTCATTGGACCAGGTTTTCTTGGTATTTTTGCACCAGATTTTTCTAAATCTTCGCATACTTTGTAAATATCCTTTACACCTAATGCAATATGTCCATACCCAGAGCCCAGATCGTAAGGCTCAACTTGATCCCAATTATGAGTTAGCTCCACGACAGCATGCGTATCTTCCGATCCGTATCCTACAAAAACATTTGTAAATCGGCCACCTGGAAAGTCTTTTTTTCTTAATAGTTTCATGCCAAGTAACCGTGTATAGAAGTCTATAGATCTTTCTATGTCTAGTACCCTTATCATTGTATGTAGCATTTTGAATTGTTTATCATCACTCATTTTATCACTTCCTATGATTTATATATTATCATCATATAAAAAAACATTTTAATTGCAAATTCTAATTATTCTAAAGAATAAGCTCTATACTTCTTAGTTTAAATTTTTTTTATTTTACATAGCTTGCAATAAATATATATAATTAAATTTCATAAAAATGGAGGGAACTATGGATAACGCTATATGGGCAATTTGGTATGATTTGCCGGATCAAGATAATACCGATTATTTCAACTGGATGCATAATGATTATTTGCCTTCAATACAACAAAAACCTGGTTGTTTGTGGGCTGCTCATTACAAAGCTGGCGGTAAAGAAGGCGATGGCATGAAAAATATCAGGGATAATTTACCTAGGGCAGATGATAAAGATATTGGTCACGGAACTCAGTATTTACAGTTAATTGGATCTGCCGAAGTAGCAACATTAACTGGTAGCAATACTTTTATAAATGATAAAGATACAGTTTCTCATAAAATGCTTAATAGAAGAATAGGTTCTAGAGCTTGTTTATTTCAAGTTATATCTAGAGTTGACGGGCCAGAAACTATAAAAAGAATACCAGCGACAACACCTGGTCCTGTTATACAAATGGGTAGTTTCAGAACTAAAACTATTGCAGATGAATTTGATGTTTGCTCTTGGTATACTCAACATAGGCTGCCAGCAATTGCAAGATTGCCAGGATGCATTGCTGCAAGAACAATGCTTTGTGCAGCTGGGTGGGCAAAATTTTCTGTTATGTACGAATTTACTTCTTTAGAAGATAGGCAAAAGAATTTTGAAGAGAAACACGAAGCACTTGGATTGACGGATGATAAATGGACTCATAGAATACATAATTATACAATCCATGCACCTGGATCTCCTACAGTTGCAGAAAGAATATGGCCTTCCGTAAAATAAGAAAAATACTCGTATAGAGAGGTGTGTTATGATTTATAATTATATTATTGTTGGAGGAGGATCTGCGGGTTCCGTTCTGGCGAATAGGTTGTCTGCCATATCAAAAAATAATGTATTGCTCATAGAAGCTGGTCCAGACACGCCCCCAGGAAATGTTCCGTCAGTTATTCTTGATACTTATCCCGGAACAGCTTATTTGGATAAAAGGTTCCATTGGGGGGATTTAAAGGTATCAACCGAAGTTGTTCCTCACAATGATCCTGACAACAATAATGTTCCTCTTAGAAAATATGAACAAGCCAGAGTCTTGGGTGGAGGCTCGTCAATTAATGGACAGGTTGCTAATAGGGGTGCGCCAAATGATTACAGTATATGGGAAGAGAGGGGTGCAAAAGACTGGAATTGGGATAAAGTTTTACCATACTTTAAAAAAGTTGAAAGAGATATGGATTTTGAAGGTCCTTTGCATGGCAATTCGGGCAGGATACCAGTATCTAGAACTTTTCCAGAATTATGGAATGGCCATGTTAAAGCAACTGCCGACGCCTTTAAGAAAAATGGATTTAAATACTTAGAAGACCAAAATGGAAAATTTGAAGATGGGTATTTTCCAGTAACTGGGTCTCATGTCTACGAGAGAAGAGTGTCGGCTGCCGTTGGTTATCTTGATTCAACAACTCGTCACAGGAATAATCTTACTATCATGACGGATACACATGTTACAAGATTGATTTTTGATGGAATGAAGTGTTTGGGTGTAGCTGCTGAAAACAAAGGTAAAGAAACGGAATATATGGCAAAAGAAGTTATATTATCATCTGGAGCTATACACTCGCCAACACATCTATTAAGATCTGGAATAGGACCTTCGATGGACTTAAAAGATTTAGGCATAGATGTAAAATTAAATTTACCGGGGGTAGGGCAAAGGTTGATGGATCATCCTTCGGTAAATGTTGCGTCTTATATAAAGCCTGATGCAAGGGTTAACGATTATACAAGAAGGCACTTACTTTTAGGCTTAAGATATACATCTGGCCTAGAAAATGTACCTCAAGGAGATATGTATGTTGCTGTTTGTTCAAAAACAGCATGGCATAATATAGGTAATCAAATTGCATCTCTGATTATCTTTGTGAATAGAACTTATTCAGAAAGCGGTAAGGTAAAACTAACCTCCGTTGATCCTAGGGTTGAGCCGCAAGTTCAATTTAATCTTCTATCAGATGAAAGAGACTTATCCAGACTAATGGACGCTTTCAGGAAAATGGTTATTATACAAAAATCAAAAGAATTAAAGGTGGCAACTAAAGACGTCTTTGCAGCTGTATACGGAGAAAAGGTAAGGCAGGTTGGCCAAGTTAATATTAAAAATAAGATTTTAACAAATCTATTTTCAAAATTATTGGACGGACCAGATGTTCTTAGAAAGGCTTTGTTGAAAAAATTTGTTATTGAAGCTCCAGATTTAGGTCTTCTTATGGAAGACGATAATGTTCTGGCTAATTTTATAAAAAAATCTGCAGTTGGTGTATGGCATGCATCTTGTACTTGCAGAATGGGACGTTCGGATGATTCAATGGCTGTTACCGATAACTTTGGTCGAGTTCACGGTATCGAAGGCTTAAGAGTTATTGATGCATCAATATTTCCGATTGTACCATGTGCAAATCTGAATTTTCCAACAATGATGACAGCCGAGAAGATTGCAGACGATATACTAAATGGTAATTAGATTGTATGTTATAATTTACTTGCCAGCCATTTGAATGAAGCCGGGGCCCAATCATCAAAGTATTTAAATGCACAGTGACCTGCATCCGGATATATTCTAACCTCTTTACCTGTTACAGGTCCATTTTCAAGTATATAATATATATTTCCTATAGGTGCTAAATGGTCTTTCTTACCATTTATCATTAGGAGTGGTTGGGTGATTTTATCTATTATTCCAAGTTTTGATAATGACCATTTCTCAAAAATTTCTTTTTCTTTCTCAACAGACCAACTTGGGAACGCTGGAGGATCACCAATTTTTCCAAACACGTGTTGAGCTCTTTGATTCCTTGCTTCAACAAAAGCATTTAATTCACCTTCATTCATTTCATATCCGAATGGATGTCCTGCATTAGCAACGACTGCCTTTACTTTCTCTGGATATGTGCCAGCTAATTGCATAACCGAATAGCCTCCTCTGCTTATTCCAAAAGCACCAATCCTTCCTTCGTCAATATCATCCCTTGATCCAAGATAATCTATAGCTGCCATCCAAGCTTTAACTGATTCGGGGTCCCATGGGAATGGATTTTCACCAGTACCAGGGCCGTCCATTACAAGAGCCGCCATTCCATTTTTTACGGCATATTCTGAAGCCCATCCTCTATCTTCTTTAAACATATCTGCACCACACATTATAAGTACAGCGGGAAGCTTTGTAGTTGATTTTGGTGTACGGAAGTGGCATCTAATACTTTTTCCTTGGCACTCTATATCTATAATCTCAGTCTCAGGTGACGTATAATTACAGGCTTTTCGATAAACTCTTGCGCATTCTGCGCTAACAATAGATTTATTTTTAGTAATTTCTCCTGGATATCTTGCAATTGAATAGTATGTTTTTGCTATTAGGAATTCTTTACACGCTTCATCAATTTTATTTTTTTCTAGTAATTTGTCTCCAATATCTTCATGCTTTAACCCTGCTTCTTTCCAGATTGGAATCCAAACATCTTCCGTAGTTGCGGTTATGGTTTTGACCACTGATTCAAGTTCTTCTAGATTATCAAGCATGGGTATCCAGCGTCTATAGAATCCACCATGTTCAACTACAAACGGGTTTTCGCTAGCGGAGAATCCAATTTCATTTTTCATTTTACTTTTTCTCTCATTTATAGGCTGACTATAATAAATATAGATTTATTATTTTATAATAACTAGTATATTTTTTTAATATAGATAAAATAGCACTATATAATAAAGTTAAATTATACATGGGGGAGATTTTAATGAGAGCAGCAGTTATTGGCCTTGGTTGGTGGGGAAAACAAATTATAGAATGTCTTTCTAATAGTAAAAAGATAAACATAACTCATGGCGTTGATCCTTATGCAGATCAATCCTCAGATTTTTTTATAAAACATAATGTTGACGTGTCAAAAAATTTTGATGAAGTGATTAATAATAATAATATAGATGCTGTTATATTAGCTACTCCGAATAAATATCATGAAGAACAAGTTGTAAATGCAGCTAAAAAAGGGAAACAGGTTTTTTGCGAGAAACCTCTGGCTTTAAGTATTGAAAGTGCAAGAAAAATGGCTAAAGCTTGCGATGAAGCAGGAATAATATTAGGTTTAGGGCATGAGCGAAGATGGGAACCGGCGATGATTGAAGTAAAGGATATGCTTCAGAAAAACATTCTTGGTAAGATACTTCACTTGGAAAGCAATTTTAGCCATGATTTGTTTACAAAGATTGATAAAGATAATTGGAGGCTTGATCCTAATTCAGCTCCTGCAGGTGGAATGACGGCATTAGGAATCCATCTTACAGATTTCTTTGTATCTTTTGTTGGTTCAGCTAGTGAAGTGTTTGCAAAGTCAGGATCTATGGTATTTTCCCATCCGAAAAAGGATACTTTATCAGTCAATATTAGGTTTAAAAATAACATAACAGCAACTATGGCTGTACTAATTTCAACTCCATTTTATGGAAGATTTACAATATTTGGCGAGAAGGGTTGGGTAGAGGTAAGGGAGATATCTAATGTTGATTTTGATGATCCCGCTGAATTAGTATTCTGTGATCATAATGGAAAAAGAACTACCAAAGAATATGCGGTTGTTAATACAGTTAAAATGAATTTTGAAGAATGGGCCGATGCAATAAATGGTAAATGTGAATATAGAATAAAGATTCATGAAATTATATCGAATATTGAAATTCTGGATGCAATTATTGAATCCGCAAATACAGAAGAAATTGTACATATAAGTTAGATGAATAGGGGGTAATCATGAATGTTAATAAGCATAATACTTTAGATAATCTTTCTGACGAAAAACTGGTAGAGTTATATAAAAAAATGTTGCTTATTAGAAAATGTGAAGAGCATTTGAGTAGCGCAACAAAAGAAGGTGCATTTCCCGGAGCTGTGCACCTCTACATTGGACAAGAGGCTATTGCAGTAAGCATGTGTGATCATCTAACTGAAGATGATTGGATATCAAGCACACACCGTGGACATGGACATTTTATTGCAAAAGGTGGTGATGTTAATACAATGATGGCTGAAATATACGGGAAGGCAACCGGTATATGCAATGGAAAAGGGGGCTCTATGCATGTGGCTGATTTCAAGAAAGGAATCATGGGAGCCAATGGCGTAGTTGGAGGTGGTATGGGATTGGCTATAGGTGCAGCTTTAGCTGCTTCTATGGATAAAAAAAATAAAGTCTCAGTAGTATTTTTTGGTGATGGTGCTGCAAATCAGGGTGTTTTAATGGAGGCAATGAACGTTTCTTCTTTGTGGAAATTACCTCTTATCTTTGTTTGTGAGAATAATCAATATTCAGAATTTACTCATACTAGCGAGGTAACTTCTGGCAAAATAGTTGATCGTGCTAAGCCTTTTGGAATTCCAACTTTAGAAGTTGATGGGAATAATTTTATAGAAATGTGGCAAGCATCTGCACAGGCCGTCTTACGAGCAAGGAACAATCAAGGTCCAACGTTTATAGAAGCTCATACATATAGGCAAAGAGGGCATGTTGAATTCGAATATTCTTTTTTGTCTAGGACATATCGTGACCAAGATGAGGTCAATAAATGGTTGGCAAATGATAAGGATCCTTTGCTAAGGTTTGAACAATATTTATTTGATAATTCTATCATTGATAATCAAAAAACTGAGGCTTTGAATAATGAGGTAGATTCTGTAGTAAAAGAATCTGTATCTTTCGCTGTGAATAGCCCTTTGCCTGATCTAAGTAGCGCTTTTAATAATATGATAGCATAGAGGAGTTTGTACTATGTCTAGAATGAGAATGATGCCTGCAATTAATTCAGCTCTTATAGAAGAGATGGATAGAGATAAAAAAGTAATTTTATATGGTGAAGATGCTGGTATATCGCTTTTAGGTCAAACCACTGGATTACAGGAACGTTTTGGAAAAGATAGGGTTAGGGATACTCCTATCTGCGAAAACATAATGACAGGCATGGCAGTTGGAGCTGCTGCGGCTGGTTATAGACCAATATGTCATTTATTGTATGGTAATTTTATTTACACAGGCTTTGATTCTATTGCAAATCAAGCAGCGAAATTAAAGTATATGACAGGAGGACAAATTACTCTTCCAATTGTCTACATGGCCGTGATAGGTGGGGGGCGTTCTGCTGCTGCCCAGCATTCTGACACTCCTTATCCCGCGTTAATGAATTTAGGTGGAATCAAAGTAGTTGTGCCTTCAAGCGCAAGAAGTGCAAAAGGTCTATTAAAAGCTGCAATTCGAGATGATAATCCAGTATTTTATTTAACCGCAGGGAGTAGCGGAAAGCCTGAAGAGGTTCCTGATGATGATTTTATTTTACCAATTGGTAAGGCAGAAATATTAAGAGAGGGGAATGATATAACTATTGTTGCGATTGGCCCCATGGTTTTAAAGGCTGTCGAAGCTTCCTTGGTGCTTGAAAAAATAGGAATTCATGCTGAGGTAATTGACCTTTTATCTTTGTTACCGATAGATGAAGAAACTATAATTAACTCGGTAAAGAAAACAGGTAGACTTGTAATTGTTGATGAGGCAAGAGATGTATGCAGTGCTGCGAGTCATATTGCAGCAATAGCTGCTGACAAGGCGTTTAATAGCTTAAAATCTCCTGTAAAAAGAGTAACGGTTGATAATTTGGCTATTCCTTATTCTCCAATTCTAGAAGACCAAGTTATTCCAAATGTTGAAAATATTGTGAATACAGTTAGAGAATTAATTTAATAAAGAAATTTAAGGATAACATTAATGAGCACAATATTGAAGTTACCGCGAGTCGGTATGAATATGGAAGAAGGAACAATAGTAGAATGGTTTGTTAAGCCTGGTAAGAAATTTTTAGAAGGTGACAAGTTATATGCGCTAGAAACTGATAAAACTACTGCTGAGATTGAAGCTCCAATATCAGGTACATTGGAAGAAATATTAGCTAAAGATGGAGAAGACGTTACTGTTGGAGACCCTATCTGTATTGTTAAAGAATAATTATATATTATTTTTTTAATTTTCTTTTTCTTTATCTAAGGTATTGGATAACAAGAAACAAACAATCATTTAATGATTAGTTAGGACTTCTTTTGTTTAATTTAAACTTTCTATTTGGGCATTTTCAAGAAACTATTAAATTAGGTTTCCCGATTATAGTAGCACGTACATCAATACTCTTAATGGTAACGATAGACGCGATGATGACGGGCTGGGCAGGCGCAGATGAGCTTGCTTATTTGGGTATTGGTTTGGCTCCTGGATTAACTTTAATGATTATTTCTATCGGCGCATTGCAAGCTACTGTTGTTCTATCATCACAAGCAGTTGGTTCGAATAATATACATCAAATAGGTGGGGTATGGAGAGTAAGTTTATTACATAGTATAATTTTTTCAATTATTGCAATTATTTGCACGCTTTATGTTGAACAATTATTTCTTATTACAGGGCAAGATGCTGTTGTATCGAAAGAAGGCGCAAAAGTTGCAATCGTTTTTGCGTTTGGAATACCTGGAATGTTGTTGTTTGTGTCAACAAATTTAATCCTAGAATCTCTAGGTTACCCTAAAGTGGCTATGTGTATTATGTTGGTAGCCAATGGATTGAACATAATCTTAAATGGTATCTTTGTTTTATCGTGGGGTAATTATTTTAATTTAGGTGGAGCTTACGAAGCTGTTTTAGTATCTTCTTCCATAAGATGGGCTGTTTTCTTGGCGGCATTTATTTATTTAATCTGGATGTCAAATAAAAATAAAAATAAATATAATATTATTGTGCCATTAAATATGTGGATTAAACAATTAATATCCATAAACGATCCAATTACGAAAAAATTTAGAAAAATATCATTACCCATGTCTTTTACGCAGGCTGTTGAAAGCGTAGCTTTTGGGGTTATGGTTTTTATAGCAGGATTATTCGGAACAAATGCATTAGCTGCCCACCAGGCATGTTTTACTATAATGAGTCTTGTGTATATGCTGGCTATTGGCATGGCAGGGGCTACATCCATAAGGGTAGGTAAAGCTGTAGGTATGCAGAATATTAAAAATACTCAAGTTTCAGGATTTGTTGGTCTAATTGTTGCAGCTTTTTTAACGTTACCATTTACATTTTTTGCTGTATTTTATCCGGAGACTATTGCAAGAATATTTTTTATTGATATAGAAATAATTAATCTTACTGCTCAAGTTTTAATCATAATTGGTTGTTTGGCAGTATTTGATGGAATGATGGCGGTTACATTAGGTGCATTGAGAGGAACTGGAGATGTTTGGATGCCTTGTGTTATGCAATCAATAGCTTTCTGGTTAATAGGATTACCTATAGCATACTACTTATCGGTTAATCTGGAATATGGTATAATTGGATTGTGGTATGGCTTAGGTTCTGGAATATTTATTTCGTTATTGCTATTGGTCCCACGTTTTTATATGATTTCTTCAAAGCCAATAGTTAGATTATAATTTCTTATGGAGTATTTATTTAATGGAATTTCCAGTAATTGATTCACATCATCATGTGTGGATGAAAAAAGACCTAGATTGGTTAAATGGTGAATTACAACCAAGAATATTTGGTGATTACACAGCTATTAAAAAAGATTATTCTATAGACGAATATATTGACGATGTGATCCCTTATGATGTTGTTAAATCAGTGTATATTCAATGTAATTGGCCTGAAGATAAATGCGAAGAAGAAGCGTTATATATAGACGAATGCTTCAATGCATCTGGATGGCCTTCTGCTTTTATTGGATTTTGTGATTTATTAGACCCCAAAGCTAATAATATGTTAGAAAAATTACTTGCCTACCCTCTAACAAGAGGCATTCGCATGCAACTTCATTGGCATAAAAATAAAGATTATGCGTTCGCCTCACGAGATAATATTATGGAGGATAAGGTTTTTAATAAGAATTTAGAATTTTTAGCAAAAAATCAGTTAGTTTTTGAACTGCAAATATTTGAAAATCAGGTTGATCAGGCAATTATACTTGCAAATAGATTTCCTGAAATTAATTTTATTTTACAACATGCTGGTATGCCTCATGATGACACCAAAGAGGGTACAGAGAGATGGCTTAATTTTATGAGAAAGTTGGCTCCAATTTCGAATATATATATAAAGCTATCAGGTCTAGGAACATTCATTCATAAAAATGATACTAGTCATATAAAGTTCATTGTTGAATCTGTTTTAAGTATTTTCAGCTCTAATCGTTGTTTATTTGGCTCTAATTTTCCAATTGAAAAAATATGGTGTAACTATGGAGAGTTAATTAATTCATATAAAGATGCAACTAAAGATCTACAATTAATAGATAAAAAAAATATATTCTATAACACTGCTGAAAAATTATATCGACTGGGTTGATTGTACTTCTCTTGTAACCGCACGCTCTCTGATAGGATAGTGTATTGATGCAGCAAATAAACCAAGAAAAATAGAAATTCCCCACATTAGGTTATAATTACCAGAAATATCATAAAGGTAACCGCCTAGCCAAGAACTAGTAAAGCCCCCAATTTGATGGCTTAGAAAAACAATACCATATAACATGGACATATAACGGACTCCAAAGAACGCAGCCACTAATCCGCTTGTAAGAGGTACGGTTCCAAGCCAGAGCAATCCTAAGGTGAATGTAAATATCAGTGTGGAAATAGGTGTGATTGGAAGGGCGACATAGATTATGAAAACTATAGATCTTAATGAATAAAAATAAACAAGTGCCTTGCTCTTTTCCATATGATCGCCAATTTTTCCAGCTATGATAACACCAAATATATTTGCTAAGCCAACTAAAGCAAGGGCAGTTGTGGCAACAGAGGAATCAAAGGATAGGTCTGATAAATATGCTGGTAAATGGGTTACAATAAAGTTCACATGAAAACCGCAAATAAAGAATCCTATTGTTAAAAGTATGAAATTTCTATGAGTCATAGCTTCCTTTAAAGCCTCCATAATAGATTGAGAATTCTCAACCTGTTCATTCCTTGGCTGTGTTATAGATTTACCTCTCATACCATAAGCAAAAGGTACAATTATTGATGCCAGAATAACCATGGTTAATAGAGCTATAGACCAGCTATAGTCTTGAATTAATTTTCCTGCCATTGGTATTGCGGCGAACATGCCAATTGACCCTCCCATAGACGCTAATCCAAGTGCCGTTCCTCTTTTATTTTTTGGTACAGCACGACCTATAGCTCCAAGTATTACAGTAAAACCAAGTCCAGATAATCCTATTCCAACTAATATCCCTCCAAATAGCAGGTTTGTTTCATTGTCTGCCATTGCTATTAGGTAAAGACCTATGGAATAAAATATAGCACCAGTTAATACTACTTTAGCTGTACCATATCTATCAGAAATTGCCCCAGTAAAGGGAGCACAAACACCCCATAATAAATTTACAAGACCAATAGTAAGGGCAAAGCTCTCTCGCCCTAGATTGAGATCTAAACTTATAGGCTCTAGGAAAAGACCGAACGATTGTCTTATGCCAACAGCTATCGCTAATATAATTCCACCTGATATTATTTTTACATGCAAAGAGCTTATTCTCATTTTATTTTTATCTCATTCAGGTTTATTTTTTCTTGCGTAAATTTATTTGTGTCACTTCTATACACGCGCCGGTAAGCGTTAAAGTTCCATTTATCATTTATTTTGTAGATTTCATATTTGTTATAAGAGGTTTGTTTTTCTTTCTTGTTAATTTTAGAGCTTGAAGGTGTTCCAAAGCATGGAATAATTGAATTTTTTGTTTTAAGGTACGTTATAGAATCTCTATGAAGATGACCGTGAAGTAATAATTCAATATTGTAATCATCTAATAATTTAATAAGTTCATTATTATCTAAAAGACCTTTGTAATTAAAAGGACCAATTTTGTGGATTGGGTGATGAAGAATTAATATCTTAAAATAATTTTTTTTAGATAGATAAATTAATATATCTTCTAGGTTTTTTAATTGATCTTTTCCAATCTTACCATAACACATAAATGGCATAGTGGGTATGGCACTGGACAATCCAATCAATGCAATATCATTTCTAATTTTGAGATAAGGGAAGGGGTTTTTCTTTGACTTAAAATAATTTAATAATACCGTGTCGGTCCCAATATGGTCTTTCCAATGAAAAATTGATTTATCAAAATCTATTTTTATATAAGAATCATGATTTCCTGGAACAACAGATATATTCTCTGGAATACTAATTTTTTTTAATATTTTAGAAGCATTGATATATTCGTCTTCTAAGGATAAATTTATTAGATCACCGCTGACAATCAAATGATCACTACCTTGTTTTTTTAAATCATTTATAAGGTCTTTAATTATATTATCGTTATGATTATTTTTTCTATTAAGATGCCAATTAATAAATCCAATGATACGTTTATTAAATAATTCTTTGTATTTTGGTGTTTTTATAATTGGTAAATGGAGATCTGATATATGTGATATAGTATATTTTAACATTTATGTTCTCTAGTAGCGTTTAAAATCAATAGTTTTTTATTAAATATTTTTGATGATATTCTTCAGCTAACCAAAAATTTTCTTCTTCATAGAGAATTGTAGCAATCGGAAGTTGGTATCTTTTTGTATTTTCAATATTGATAATTATATTTCTAATTATATTTAAATGATTTTCATTAACGCTAAAAATACATGACCTGTATTGGGATCCTATATCAGGTCCTTGTCTATTTACTTGCGTAGGGTCATGAATTTCCCAAAATACATTTAATAATTTTTCAACTGATATATCGTCTTCGTTAAATTCTACTTTAACAACTTCTGCATGTCCCGTTAGCCCGTAACACACCTCTTTATATGTTGGGTTTTCGCTTTGTCCGCCTGCGTAGCCAACAGACGTTGCGCTTACTCCTTTTGTATTAAAGAATATTTTTTCTACATGCCAAAAACAGCCAGCACCAAAGAGTATTTTTTCCATAACGCTTAATCCTTATTATTCTCTATTTACAAATTAAGTCTCTATCATGCTTTAATGAAAAATCTACATCTGGTCCGTGAGCTATAATCCCATGAGGATTAATTGTTTCATGACTACCGTAATAGTGTAATTTACTGTATTCAATATCAACAGTTTCTTTAACTCCAGGAAACTGGTAAAGTTCTCTGGTATACCCTGAAAGATTTGGATATTCACTTAATTTCTTCTTATTACATTTAAAATGCCCGTGATAAACACTATCAAATCTAAATAATGTTGGCACCAACCGCCAGTCCGATTCTGTAATAACATTACCTAGCAAGTATCTATTCTTTGATAAAATATCTTCCAAGTAATCTAGGCCATTAAAAAGTATTGTAACCGCTTCATCGTAAGCATCTTGCGTTGTTGAGAATCCAGATTTATAAACGCCGTTATTAATATTATTATATATATAATCATTCATTTTATCTATTTTTGATCTGTATTCTATTGGATAATAGTCCCCCTCTAAAGCATCCACATCATCGAACGATGAGTTAAGCATCCTTATTATATCAGCAGATTCATTATTAACTATGGTCGATTTCTTTTTATCCCATAGTATGGGAACCGTTGACCTTCCTTCATATGATGGATCTACTTGCAAGTAGATTTCATATAAGTACTTTTTGTTATTTATCTTATCCGGTATAACCCCTAAACCTTTTTCAAACGTCCAGCCTTTAGATTTCATTAGTGCATTTACTGATGAAATTGTAATAATATTTTCTAAGCCTTTTACGGCTCTATATATAAGAGCTCTATGAGCCCAAGGGCAAGCAAGAGATACATATAAATGATACCGATCTTTCTCTGCTATGAATCCCCCTGCACCTGTTGGTCCTGGGTTACCGTCTTTAGTAATCCAATTTCTAAATGTTGAAGGTTTTCTGATATACCGACCATTTGTTGCTTTAGTATTATACCATTGATCGATCCATTTTCCGTCTTTTATATAACCCATAGTTATCCTGCTGTTATTAAATTATAGTAATTATAGAAAATATAAACTATTTGTTCTAAAATAACCAGTTATCTGTACAAAGATAAATTTTTAGAAATATTGAGTATATTTATGAATAATTATAATAATCTTACTATTAAAAAAGAAGAGAAAAAGGAGGATCCTTTGATTAGAAACCTTCTGTCCTCTGCTTTTGGTCCAGGGAGGTTTGCAAAAACAGCTTACAGATTAAGAGAGAATACATTGCATCAGATAAACTTATCATTTGTTTGTTATATAGATGATCTATTAATCGGTTCAGTAAGGTACTGGACAATTTTATCCGATGACGATGAGGAATTACTTTTATTAGGTCCAGTAGCAATTGACCCTTCTTGCAGAGGCTATGGTATTGGTTATAAACTTATAAATGAAAGCATTAAACATTGCAAAAATGACGGACACTTAGTGTTGATCTTAATAGGAGATTTGGCTTATTATAAAAAATTAAATTTCTTTATCGCTCCACGCGGTCAAATTAAATTTCCTGGACCTGTTGATCCTCAAAGAATACTATACAATGACTTTGGAACAGGAAAATTTAATAAAATAATCGGTAATCTTAGGCCTTACATAAATAAGGTATAGGCTTATAATATTAACTTTATCTAGATAAGATAAAAAATGAAAATAGACCAACTACTTAAAGAAAATGGATCGGTTAAAACCAGCACAGAAAGTATTAGTGAAAAGTTTTTGATAGATAAAAATGGAAAATGGTTTTTTGAAGGATCTGAAATTAAAAGACAGCCTATGATTAAGTTGTTCTCACGATTTTTAAAATTAGAGGCTGATCAAAAATATTATATAATTACTCCATTTGAGAAAGTGTCTGTAAAAGTCATAGACGTCCCGTTTATTGTCAAATCAATGGAAGTTGTCGGTATTGGAGAAAATCAATCGATTACTATTATAACAAACGTTGATCATAATGTGGTTGTTGGGAAGGAATATCCTATAAGGTTTTCTATTAATCCTGGAAATAATGGAGTTATTCCATATGTTAAAGTAAATGATAAGTTGGAGGCGGTATTCTCGAGAATGCAAACGCTAGAAATAATTGATTTATGTGTAAATTTTAAAAGATCCTCTAGAAATACTATGGGTTTGTGGAGTGATAATTTTTTTGTTGCTCTGGAAGATAATAATTTTTAATAGATGGTGTTTTATAATGGATGATTTAACAAATATTATTGATAAATCTTTAAAAGATAAATTAAATAAAAACCTACCTAAATTTAATTCCATTTTTGAAAATAATAATGAATTAATAACAAGTAAACTAAATACTAAATATAATGGAAGAATATTTAAACATTCGGCAATCTTGTTAATTTTAAAGAAAATTAATGATCGTTATCACATAATACTCACCGTCCGCTCAAATGAAATGCCTAGTCACGCAGGACAAATTTCTTTTCCTGGCGGTAAAGTTGATCTCAAGGACAAGACGATAACAGATACAGCTATTAGAGAAGCCGGTGAAGAGATAGGAATTAAGAATCATGAATTAGAGATAATGGGATATCTTGATATTTGCATGACAGGCACAGATTATCTAATTGCACCCGTTATTGCTTTATCGAATGATAAATTTGAACCAATTATAGATAAGAGAGAGGTTAGCTCTATATTTACAATACCTCTATCCTTTATAAATAATACAAATAATCTTGAATTACATGCCAAAGTATTTAAGGGTGTTAAGAGGGAATTTTTTGTCTATAATTATATGGACTACGTTATATGGGGTGCAACGGCAAGGATTTTAAAAGATTTTAACGAAAAGGTTTTGACTTAATGTTTAAAATTATAATTTTACATTTGTTATTGGCAGTACTTCCTTTGTTTTCATACATTGTTTATTTGTACCTAAGGTACCAAAATATTAATATTAGTAGATTTGATAAAAAAACTACATACATACTCATTGTTTCGGGTCTGCTTTCGGCAATTGTACTCTTTTATACCACTGCGTTAATTTATGGATCAGATGCAAACAGTACCTACACTCCACCATACATAGTAAACGGAAAAATTGTTTCCGGAGAAGTTAATGAATTTAATAATTAGTTTTATAGATTACAATACTCGATTAGAACTATGAATGATTTAAACAAGTATGAAATAGAGATCCCAAGTAATATTAGTTTTGATAAGTTATACGATATTGAACTAATCAAAATTATGAATATAATTTCTGATGCTGGTTATAAATCATGGATAGTAGGCGGTGCAGTTAGAAATATATTACTAAGATTACCGGTTAAAGATGTTGATATGGCGACTGATATGAAGCCAGATATATTAGGAAAAATTTTATCAGAATATAATATAAAATTTGTACCAACGGGAATAGATCACGGGACTATAACTGTTATTTTGAATAATAAGATATTTGAAGTAACCACGCTCAGAAGAGACTTATTAACTGACGGTAGAAGGGCTAAAGTATCATTTTTAGATGATATATATATTGATGCAAAACGAAGAGATTTTACAATTAACGCATTATATTTATCTTTCGATAGGAGGTTGTATGATCCTCTGAATTCTTATAAACATATTCTTGAAAAAAAATTATGTTTTATAGGAAATCCTGAAAATAGAATAAAAGAAGATGCGTTAAGAATATTAAGGTTTTTTAGAATAAATTCTCAATTGGAATTTTGTATTACTGACCAAGAAAGTTTGAATTCTTGTATAAAAAATAAATATCTATTAAGTAAATTATCTAGTGAACGCATTCAAAATGAGGTTATTTCTCTTTTGAATTCAAATAATCCAATACCAATTCTGAGAATTATGAGCAAGCATGGTATTTGTAATTCACTTGATTTGGATTTTACTAATTTAAACTATTTATCGAGATTTTTAGATATAGAGAAAGAGCTAGAACTTGATATTAATGTTTTTTTTAGGTTGTATATATTACTCGGAAGAATAGAAGACAAGAAATCTTTGTCAGAGAAAATCAAGATTCTAAAATTATCGAATGATAAAAAAAAATATTTATTAAGTTTAGTTCAAGAAAAGCCATTTTCATTAGACGTTAATAATTTAGATTTAAAAAGAATAATCTATAATATGGGAAAAAGTTTAGCGCTTGATACATTGTTATTGGGATGGATTTTTGATAACAGAAAGACAACTAGTCTTTTATGGAAAAATCTCTATTTTAAGATTCATAACCAGGTAATGCTGAGTTTTCCGTTACACGGTAAAGATTTGATTAATATTGGTTTTCCCGCGGGTAAATATTTAGGTGAAGTTCTCTCTAATTTAGAAAATTATTGGATAAATAAAAATTTTGAGCCAACCAAAGACAATTTATTAAAAGAGGCTAATAAATATTCTAAGGCCACTTAACAACAGGAGGTAATGATGAAAGAATTGATTCTACATTGCCACCAGTAGATAAACCAAATTTTGTACCTCTGTCATAAAGTAAATTGAATTCCACATAACGGCCACGCCTGATTAATTGTTCTTCTCTATTTTCCTCGGTCCATTCTTTTTCATAATTATTAAAAACTATCTTTGGGTACACGTCTAAAAAATTGTTGCCCACGGATTTAATGAATAGAAAATCAGTATCAATATTGTTAGAACATAAATTATCAAAAAATATACCTCCAACGCCACGAATTTCATTTCTATGTTTTAAATAAAAATATTCATCACACCACTTTTTAAATTTACCATAATTAGCAATTTTATGTTTATGGCATGATTTTTCCATAGCTTTATGAAATTCAACGGTGTCTTGATCTTCTTGTGTTCTTCTAATTTCTAGAACAGGAGTCAAATCTGCTCCCCCACCAAACCAATATCTGTCCGTCATAACCATTCTTGTATTAAAATGGACAGCTGGAATATTAGGATTCTTTGGATGCACTATAACTGATATACCTGTCGCCCAAAACTTTCCATTTAATATTTTAGAATTTTCATCTGAAGTAACATTGTTAGGAGAATCTCCATATACAGTTGATATATGTACGCCAACTTTTTCAAAAACTCTACCGCACATAATACTAGTTAGACCACCTCCACCCCCGTGTCTTTTCCATTTTTTTTGGATAAATTTCCCAGGCTTATAATTCTCATAAAGGTGCCCAGATTTATCCTCAATTTCTTCAAAAATTAAACAAAGGCTATCTCTTAGTTTCTTAAAAAAAACTTCAGTGTTATGTCGCTGTTGTTCTGTTTTTTTTAATAAGTCTTCGTGATATTGATTTACCATTTTATTTTTCGCTTATCTTAAAATATCGATTTGCCTTAAGGCTTCACTAGTAATTATCGCACTTGCAATTGCAACATTAAGTGACCTTAATCCTTTTTTCATGGGTATGGTTATTCTTTTCTGACATATGTGATGTACATTATCAGGTACACCCTCGCTTTCACGACCCATAATCAGTATATCATTTGCATCAAAACTATACTCAAGATAAGAGTGATCAGTTTTTGTTGTCGCTAAGACAAGATTTTTTGTATGATCCTTAGACCATTCTAAAAATGCGTTCCAAGATATATGCCTCTTAAATTGTAGCTCTTCTATGTAATCCATCCCACTTCTTTTTAACGACAGGTCATCGCTTCTGAATCCACAGGGTTCAATAATATGCAAATCTAAGCCAAAACAGGATACAAGTCTCATGATTGTACCAGTATTCTGTGGAATGTCAGGCTGATAGAGTGCTATTGAAAAGACATCCTTGATTTTAATTTGTTTCATCTTTAATAGTTCTTTAATAAATATTAATTTAAAACTATATTTTAATCCAATCAGACGAGAATGTGTTAAAAAATTTAAAAATAATGTATATTAAGTTGTAAAAATATTCTATCAATATATATATATTATATACATAAGTTAGTATCCGTTGGAGATAATATTTTCTTTTTTATGAGGTAAAAAATTGTCAGATAAAGAAACAAAAGAAACAAATAGAAGAGATTTTATATTTCTTGCAACTGGTGCAGTTGCAGCTGTTGGAGTTGCATCTGCAGCATGGCCGCTAATTCATCAAATGAATCCTGATTCAACAGCATTAGCTTTATCAACGATAGAGGTTGATGTAAGTGGTATGGAAGTCGGTCAGTCCATTACTGTAAAATGGAGAGGAAAGCCAGTTTTTATTAGAAGAAGAACTCGTGATGAAATTAATCTTGCTAGAAGTGTTTCTTTAGATGACCTACCTGATGGGCTTGCTCGTAATAATAATGCTGCAAACACAGCAATAGCTACCGATGAAAATCGGTCTATAGAAGGCAAAGAAGAGTGGCTTGTTATGCTTGGAGTTTGTACGCATTTAGGTTGTGTGCCGAAAGGGCAGTCAATTGGAGATGCACGCGGAGATTATGGAGGATGGTACTGTCCTTGTCATGGTTCACATTATGATACCGCAGGAAGGATCAGAAAAGGACCAGCCCCAACAAATCTTGATATACCACCTGCTATTTTCTTGAATGATAGTGTTATTAAAATTGGTTAAAATGTGAGAACTAAAACATGAGTAAAATATCTACATATGGAAAGAAGTATGAGCCTAAATCCGGTGTATCTCGTTGGTTTGATGAGAGGCTTCCTTTACCTAGGTTAATGCATAACAGTGTGAATGCCTTTCCAACACCTAGGAATTTAAATTACTGGTATACATTCGGTGGAGTTCTTACTTTTTGTTTAATCACCCAGATAATCACTGGCGTTGTGCTCTCAATGCATTATACGGCGAACTCAGAGTTAGCTTTTGGTTCTGTTGAGCATATTATGAGAAATGTGAACTATGGTTGGTTGATTCGATATATTCATGCAGTCGGGGCATCAATGTTCTTTTTAGCTGTATACGTTCATATATTTAGAGGTCTTTATTATGGATCGTACAAAGCCCCAAGGGAACTTTTATGGATATTGGGTGTAGTTATTTACCTACTGATGACAGCGACTGCATTTATGGGTTATGTTCTGCCATGGGGGCAAATGAGTTTTTGGGGTGCAACGGTAATAACCAATTTATTTTCTGCTATCCCAGTTGTCGGAGGTACAATTACTGAATGGTTATGGGGTGGTTTTGCAGTCGATAATTCGACCTTAAATAGATTTTTTAGTTTACATTATTTATTACCATTTATGATTTTTGGTGTGGTTATATTGCATATTTGGTCCTTACATGTAACGGGTAATAATAACCCTATAGGAATAAGTGTAAAAGATGAACAAGATACAATACCATTTAGTCCATACTATACCGTAAAGGATGCTTTTGCATTAGTATGTTTCTTGATATTATTTGCATGGTTTGTATTTTATAACCCTAATATACTAGGTCACTCAGACAACTATATTGAGGCGAACCCGTTGTCGACTCCCGCACACATTGTACCAGAATGGTATCTGTTACCTTTCTACGCTATATTAAGGGCTATTCCATCTAAAATAGGTGGTGTAATATTTATGTTTTCAGCTATAGCTATATTATTTTTACTACCATGGCTTGATACATCTAAAATTAGGTCAGCCACATTCAGACCTTTGTATAGACAGTTTTTCTGGATATTCTTAGCAAATTGCTTGGTTCTAGGTTATTTAGGATCTCAAAATCCTGAAGGTGGATATTTGATAGCTTCAAGAATTTGTACGGCTTATTACTTTATTCATTTTTTAGTTGTTTTTCCATTACTAGGTATAATAGAGACGCCAAAACCTTTGCCAGAAAGCATTACAAAATCTGTTCTTGAAAAAATAAAGACAAAAGAAATTGAAGAAAATAAATAGGAAGTGTGAGTTGTAATATGTGCAAATCAATTAATTTAAGTAAAACAAGACAATTAATTTTATCGTTATTAGGCATTTTTTTCTTAATCACTTCCTCAAGTACTTTCTCTATTGCGGCTGGAGAAGGTGTATCTAAAGTTAAAGAGCAAGATTGGACTTTCTCTGGTGTGTTTGGTTATTACGATCGTGCGGCATTGCAAAGAGGCTTTCAAGTCTACAAAGAAGTATGCTCATCATGCCACTCGATGAAATATGTTTACTATAGAAATTTAAGTGAGCCGGGCGGCCCCGGGTTTTCTGAAGATGAAGCTAAGGCAATTGCAGCAGAATTTACTGTTATTGATGGACCAGATGCTAGTGGAGATATGTTTGAGAGAAATGCTGTGCCTAGCGATAAATTTGTATCCCCGTATGATAATGAGGCCATGGCTCGTATGAGCAATGGCGGTGGTTTACCTCCTGATTTAAGTCTTATTGCTAAAGCCAGGTCTACTGAAAGAGGCTTTCCTATGTGGATCGTTGATCTGTTCACGGGATATCAGGAGCAGGGTGTTGATTATGTTTATGCTTTGTTGAATGGTTATAAAGATATGCCTAGTGATTTTCCTCTTCAGGATGGAATGAATTATAATAAATATTATCCTGGTAATCAAATTGCAATGTATAACCCTTTAAGCGTAGATATTGTTGAATATGCTGATGGAACAGAAGCAACTGTTGAAAATATGTCCAAAGATGTTGCTACATTTTTAATGTGGAGTGCTGAACCAAAATTAGAAGCAAGGAAGAAAATGGGATTTAAAGTTATTATTTTCTTATCTCTTTTGGCAGGATTATTATATTTTTCAAAGAAAAAAATATGGGCACGTTTAGACCATTAATTGAAGTATGGTATTAATCCTGTGTTTAATTTTTCTTGAGTAACAGGTTTAAACTTATGTTGGCTAAAAAAAAATCTGAAGTAAATATCAGTTACCTAAAAAATTTGATAAGATCTATTCATAACTATCCTAAACAAGGGGTGGTTTATAGGGATATAACTACGCTCATTAAAGACAAGGATGCTTTTCATCTACTTATTGATATGATTATAGAAAATACCAATAATGATGATATAGATGTTATAGTCGGCATAGAAGCAAGGGGATTTATAATTGGCTCTGCAATTGCATATAAAATGAAAAAAGGCTTTGTCCCAATTAGAAAGAAAAATAAACTACCATATAAAACAATTCACGAAGATTATGAATTAGAATATGGGATTGATACTTTAGAAATTCATACCGATTCAATAATTTTAGGACAGAAAATTTTATTAATTGATGATTTGTTAGCGACAGGCGGAACAACAATAGCTGCTGCAAAACTCATCAATAAACTTGGCGGGGATATAAAAATTATTTCTTATATTATTGAATTATTAGAACTAAATGGAAGGAAGCTGTTAACAGAGTATTGTCATGATATAAGGTCTTTAATCCAGTATTAATTAGAAAATCTAAAATGCATTATATCCCCATCTTTAACAATATATTCTTTTCCTTCAAGTCTCATCTTTCCTGATTCGCGGGCATGCAACTCCCCGTTGAATGAGATAAAATCATCATAGGATATTGTTTCCGCTCTAATGAAACCTTTTTCAAAGTCAGTATGTATTGCTCCTGCAGCTTTTGGTGCGATTGTTTCGCTTGGGATTGTCCATGCCCTAGTTTCTTGCTCTCCTGAAGTAAAGTAAGTAATTAAATCTAGTTGTGAATACCCTGCTTTAATTAATCTATTTAATCCTGCCTCGGCCAATCCCATGCTTTGTAAATATTCTACTTTATCACTTTCAGATAGCAGTGAAATCTCAGCTTCTATGGCAGCACTAATGATAACAACCTCAACATGATTATCATTTGCGTAGTTAATTACTTTATCAGAGAGTGTATTACCGGTTGATGTTGATTCTTCTTCAACATTACAAATGTATAAAAGAGGTTTAGATGTTAGTAAATTAAATTCTTTATATATAGGTTCTAGGTCCGTCGATATCTCCATGCTTCTCGCTGGGTTACCATCGTTCAGAAAAGCAAGTAGTGATTTAATGAAATCAAATCTAATTAAAGCATCTTTATCCGATGATCTTATTTTCTTTTCAAGAGAGGACGCTCTATTCTCGAGGTTCTGTATATCGGCTAATAACAATTCTGTCTCTATAATTTCAATATCTGATAGTGGATCTAATTTTCCTTCTACATGGGTTATATCTGGGTCTTCAAAGCATCTTATAACATGAGCTATTGCATCGGTTTCTCTGATATTTGATAGGAATTTATTCCCAAGACCTTCGCCTTTTGAGGCGCCTTTAACAAGCCCTGCAATATCTACGAAATTAATTTTTGCAGGTATAATATTTTTAGATTTAGAAATTTTAGATAACTCAGTTAACCGTAAATCTGGTACTGTAACTTCTCCAATATTTGGCTCAATAGTGCAGAAAGGATAGTTTGCAGCTTGCGCGTTAGCAGTTTGCGTTAAAGCATTGAAAAGCGTTGATTTCCCCACATTAGGTAATCCAATTATTCCACATTTAAAACCCATGATCTCTACTCTTGTTCATTGTTCATTGTTCATTGTTCATTGTTCATTGTTCATTATATTTTTAATTTTAGTTAGTATATTTATTTTCTTAGTTGAATTTTGAATTTCTATAATTTTTTTATCTTCTTTTTTAAATACTAACTTTTCAATATCTTGTGTAATTTCATTCAATTTGATGTTTACTAATTTTAATTCATCGTCATTAAAATTACTTAACACATAATTGCTAACTAAATTCTTGTCTCCTGGGTGGTCTATGCCAATTCTAATTCTTGTAAAATCTTTTCCTACACAATTAATTATTGATTTTAGTCCATTGTGACCAGCGCTACCACCACCGATTTTCAATTTTATACGACCTACCGGTATATCAAGCTCATCATGAAATACATAAATATCATCAATATCAATTTTATAAAATTTTTTGGCAGCTTGAACCGAAACACCAGAATTATTCATGTAGGTTTGGGGTTGTAATAATACAACTTTCCCTCCATTGATGGTACCTTCTTGTATCGTAGCTTTGAAAGCTTTCTTCTTACTACTAAATTTATAAAATTCAGCAATATTATCAGTTGCTATAAAGCCTATATTATGTCTATTTTTAATATATTTTTGTTCTGGATTGCCTAAGCCAACTAATAATTTCATAATAATTCTTATAGAGAATTAGCTATCTTCTTCGCTACTGGTATCTTTGTCTTCAGAATTAGCTGTTTCATCTTCCTTTTCATCATCTTGGTTTTCGGTTAAACCAGCTGGCGCAGCAATAGTTGCTATGGTAAAGTCTCTATCTGTTATTACAGGAGTTACTCCATCAGGTAATTTTACTGCAGATATATGAATAGAATCTCCCATTTCTGCCACAGATAGATCAACATCAAAGCTGCTAGGAATTTGATCCGATGGACATAGACATTCTATTGAGTGTCTTACTATATTTAATACGCCGCCTTTTTTAATGCCAGGGGACACATCTTCGTTAGAGAAAATGACGCTAATTTCTACTGTTACTTTTGAATCTTTTGATAAAAGTAGAAAGTCTACATGCATCGGTGTATCTTTTACTGGATGTAATTGAATATCTTTAGGTATTACCCTTGTTTTTTTTCCGTCTATAGTAATGTCGTACAATGAATTAAGAAATCTACCTGTTTGATACAAACGTGCAATAGTTTTTGTTTCTACCATTATAGTTTGAGGGCTTGAACCTTCGCCATATATTATTGCAGGTGTTTGACCTATTCTTCTTGTTGCTCTTGCTTCTCCAGTTCCAGTTAATGGTCTAATACTTGCAATTAATTCTTGAATGTCTGACATAATTTTGTATTCCAATATTTTATAATTTTTATGTATTCTTTATGTTTATATATGGCTTATAACCCTGCTTTATAAATATAACAATCTATAATTAAGGTAAATTAAAAAAAATAAATTAATATACTCTAAATAAATAAACTAGATACCGATTCTTCCCCAGATGTCCTTGCAATTGCTTCACCTAATAATTCTGCTATGGACAGTATTTTAATATTTGGTGCATTCCTAATATCATCGTTATTTTTACAAATCGTATTTGTTATTACAAGCCTACTTAATTTTGATTTTACAATTCTTTCTACTGCTTGCCCAGAAAGCACACCGTGTGTTATATAAGCTGAAACGTCTGTTGCTCCTTGGTTGAGAAGTTCTGCTGCTGCATTACATAACGTACCGCCAGAATCAACTATATCATCAACTAATATGCAGGATCGGCCTGATACGTCTCCAATAATATTCATTACTTCAGATTGTCCAGGTTTATCTCTTCTCTTATCTACAATTGCAAGTGGTGCACCACCAATTCTTTCAGCTATTAATCTTGCTCTAACTACCCCTCCAACATCAGGTGAAATAACAGTAACATTTCGAGTGTCAAAATTTTCTTTTATATCTTTAACTATAACTGGTGCAGCAAATAAATTATCGGTTGGTATATCAAAGAATCCTTGAATTTGTCCAGCGTGTAAATCTATTGTCAAAACCCTATCCGCTCCAGCATTTGTAATTATGTTGGATACTAGTTTCGCAGATATTGGCGTTCTTCCTGACGATCTTCTATCTTGTCTTGCATAACCAAAATAAGGGAGAACGGCAGTTATACGTCTTGCTGAAGATCTTTTAAGGGCATCAATCAATATTAGAAGTTCCATAAGGTGATCATTTGCGGGATATGAAGTTGATTGAATAACAAAAACATCTTCACCTCTTACATTTTCTAAGATCTCCACAAAGATTTCCATATCAGCAAATCTTTTTACATTGCATTTGGTCAAGGGAGTATTTAAATATGATGATATTTCTTCTGCTAGTGCTAGATTTGAATTTCCTGCAACGATTTTAATATTTTCTCTGCTTGAACCCATATTACTATAATTCCATTATTATCGTTATACATTGCTAATAAGATATAGATTGTTGTACACTAAAATTATGTATTAATATAGATATATTCATAATTAAATCTAGTGTTATAATAATGATATAACAGATATTTGCCTTCCATAATCAACTTCATTATTATGGCAGGATCTTCTGTAAGAGAAAAATTCTTTACTATCCTGGTAAGTGCAATAATCTAATAAATCAATTTTAGATAGAAGCAAATTGTATAGTTTTTTTTTACAATATTTAGTTAAATCAAAATAAATTTTACCACTATCCGCACGGATGAATAATTCTTCATTATAAGGGTTTAAGTCAATAAAATATTTTTTGAACTCTTCGCCAACTTCATAAGATCTTTGTTGTATAGATGGGCCAATTGCAGCAATCATAGTCCGTGTATTACCTCCAATTGAAATCATTTTTTTGATGGTATTTTCAATTACACCTGTTGACGCGCCTTTCCATCCAGCATGAATTGCGCCTATTACTTGATTCTTTGTATCCATTATTAATATTGGAACACAGTCTGCTGTGAGTATTCCGAGTCCAATATTTCTGGATGAAGTGACCATCGCATCTGCTACAATATTTTTATCATGGCTATGTTTGATAACTACACATTTATTCGAGTGTCCTTGTTTTGTGACTATTAATTTTGTTTCTTTCAAATTAAATTTTTCTGCAACAAAAGTTCTATTTTTTTTGATTATATTTTTATTGTCATTTGAATTATAGCTACAGTTAAGACTTGAATATAGACCCTTAGAAAATCCATTGTACCTTGTAAAGAATAAATGCTGACACATTGCATCTTGCTTTAATAGAGAAGAAGTTATCATAATATTTTTACCTAACTACCAAACGGCTCAATATTTAGAATTTTATTATTTGTTATCGCTATTACCTTGAAGATTGACCCCATTTCTTCTTTATCAATTAACTTATGTAATTGTCCTAATATTATTGCGGGATCTAATTTTGGGTTTTTTTTAATTAATGATTGAGCTCTTTCTCTAATACCTAATTTTAATAAAAAATCTCGCATTTCCATTGGTCCATGATACGAGATATCTAAATCTTTACAGATTTGGTAGAATGCATTGAAATTAACATAGGATGTGATGTCATCATTACCCGGATTATTAAAAATTGATGTAAATTTATGTTTGGACATTGCCTGCAAAGTATCACCATAACCATCTTTTGTTTTAGCGTAGTCAATAATTAACATTATACCATTATTTTTCTTGATTTTATTGCATAAAGTAAGAAATATCTCTTTTTGGTAGGCAGAGTATTCGTATATTTTTAAATTACGACCCTTCAAAGGTAACTCAAGTTTAAGGGCATTATAGTTGGAGATAATTTTTGTAGTTAAAAAAAAATCTCCTTTTTCATTAATATCTACAAACCTTTCGTTCCACTTAAAATCATTTGAAATGAATTGCCTAGTAGGTAATGCGTCAAAGAATTCATTTGCAATAATTATAGATGGATGGTCAGGAATTTGATGAACATTTTTTAGTCTTGAAAATTTAAATGGAATATTTTTCTTTTGTTCTTCAAATAAGTTATTGTTAGTTTCTAAAGAATATAATTTTATTTGATTTATAAATTCAGTAAATCTGCTCGTAACTCTTAATATATCTGACATTAACGTCCCTTTTCCAGGTCCAAGCTCAACGACGGATATATTATTATTGTTTAATTTTTTCCAGCTATCAAATATCCATAATCCGATTATTTCTCCAAACATCTGACTTATTTCAGGTGCAGTTATAAAGTCACCAGACGAACCTATCGGGTTAGAGTTTATATAATAGCCATATTCAGAATCGTATAGACAGCATTCCATATAGTGTTCGATGGTCATAGGACCATTTACTTTTATTTCATTTGATATTTTAGTCTTTAATTCTTTGCTCATCTATTGAATAACTTTGATTTTTGTTATTTTTATATATAAATATGTTCCTGCTATCAACATTGGTATTGATAACAGCATGCCAGTTGTTAGGGGTCCTATTAGATAACCTATATGATTATCAGGCATCCTGAAGAATTCTATAAGAATTCTAAAAATACTATAATATATAAGAAATAATGAAGAAATTAACCCCGGGTATTCCAAAGAGCTATATTTATTTATTGATATTTTTAATATTAAAAAAAGTATTACCCCTTCCAATAGAGCTTCGTATAACTGTGTTGGATGCCTTGGAATCATATCCGTATGTGGAAATATCACACCCCATAGTAATGAGGTTTCATTTCCATATAATTCTCCGTTAATAAAATTAGCTATACGTCCAAAAAATAAACCAATCGGAGCTGCTGCAGCAATTAAATCTGTTAGCGTCAATAGGGAAAAAGATTTAATATGCGAATAAATTGCGCATGATAAAACAATTCCTAGCAATCCTCCGTGGAAAGACATTCCACCTTGCCAAATCTTAAATGCATCAAGGGGATAATTGGAATAATAATCTATATTATAAAACATAACGTAACCAAGTCTTCCTCCAATAATGATGCCCATTACAATCCACAATATTAAATCTTCAACTTTATCTAGAGAAATATTAATTTTATTATGATTTTTATTTTTGATGAGGCTTGATATATAAAACCAGCCTATGTAGATACCCAAAATATATGCAATTGCGTACCAATGTATCTTAATACCAATAATCTCAATTGCCACTGGGTTGATTATGGGAGACATTATGGCTGGTATAATCATATTATCTTTTATTTTATAATATCTTTAATTTCTTTAGTTCTTGTATTATATATAAATATATAAAGTAATGTTGTGTTTTTTTAAAATATTTGAAAGATTTGTTCATGGTTCAAACTACTTCTAAATTATTCGATGAGATTGCAAAGGTTCTAACTAGCACGGCTGGTGCCGCACAAGGGCTAAAATCAGAATTGGATGTTGTTATTAAAGCTCAATCTGAAAGATTATTAAATGACTTAGACGTTGTTCAGAGAGAAGAGTTTGACGCTCTTAAAACAATGCTAGTAAAATCAAGAGAGAAAAATGATATTTTAGAAGGTCGTATAAATGAACTAGAAAAATTGATAAAACACAATATTAAAAATCAAAAAGTAACGAAAAAAAATACAATCATCAAAGATAAATGAATTTAAATTTTTTTTAGTATAATGTTATAATCATCGGTGGATAATTCATTTTATTATCTTAATCTCTGTATAAATCCCTATCTGTAAATCAAAAATTAATAATTGAAGTTCTGAATGTAGTTAAGAATTAGAATTTTTTATTCTTTGTAAAAACTTATAAAAATAGGAACTGCAAATGAAATTATTAGAAGAAGGTTTTGATCGGATATTGCATCCTATCGATATAATAGAAGATATTGCGTCTATTCAATCGCTGCCTTTTAACCGAACTGCGGATGATGAAATTAGTATGTCTGTTTCTGGTAAGTGGTGTAATTATGAAATTAACTTTAATTGGCATGAGGATCTTGAGGGGCTACATCTAGCATGTATTTTTGATACAAAAATACCAAAGCATCGTTTAGAAGAAGTATTTAGGCTAACTGCAAAAATTAATGAGTTGCAGTGGTTTGGTCATTTTGATATCTGGTCAAGAGAACCTAAATTATTATTTAGATATAGCTTACTTTTGTCTGGAGGGGTAGAACCTAGTATAGGGCAATGCAAAGCCATGATGCAGCATGTCATCGAAGCTGCAGAGAAATACTATCCAAGCTTTCAGTATGTTATTTGGGGAGGAAATTCTGCTGAACAAGCGATCGAAAATGCTCTATTTGAAACTCTAGGTGAATCATGACTCTGAAATTAATCAAAAACTTGACAATTGTAGGGGCTGGTAAAATGGGCAAGGCTCTTATTTCTGGATGGCTTTCGAATGGTTTGTCAAGAGAAGAGCTAACAATTATAGGTCGAGATATTGAAGAAAGTTCAATTTTAATAAATACTTTTAAAATAAAACTTACTTCCTCTGAAGAAAAAAATATTAAATCTGATATATTAGTTTTAGCTGTTAAACCTCAGGTAATGCCAGATGTATTAAAAAAAATTAGCCCAATCATAGATTCAAATACCATTATTATATCTATTGCAGCAGGAATAACAATGGATTTTATGAGAAGTCATGTAGGCAATGAAAACAGAATTATTAGAGCAATGCCAAATACACCAGCAGCTATTGGTAAGGGTATGACAGTCTTATTTTCCGATAAGGAATTAAACAATGGTGAAAAAGGTTTTGTTACAGATCTTATGAGCTCTATCGGTAAAGTTAGTTGGATAAAAAAAGAAAATATTATGAATCTAGTTACAGCAATATCTGGTAGTGGTCCAGCCTATTTTTTTCATTTAACTGAATGTTTAATAAATATTGCAAAATCGGAAGGTCTGGATAAAGAATTGGCAGAAAAGTTAAGTATGGAAACATTTATTGGAGCAGCATCTTTAGCTGAAAAGTATAAAACAATGTCAATTGAAGAGCATAGAATAAATGTTACGTCTCCGGGTGGTACAACTGAGGCTGCATTGAATGAATTAATGTCACAAAATGCACTTCAGGATTTAATGTATAAGGCAGTAAAATCTGCTGTTGCGAGAGGTAACGCATTATCAGGAAAATAAAGTAATTGACCTTTCTAAAAAACCTTATATTTTTTATTAATAATAAGGAGTTTAAATTGTCTGCAACTAAAGCAAAATTAAATAAAATAATAAAAGCTACTCTAGATTTACTAAGAGACCATGAGCTAGATAACATAACATTTCTAATGATATCAAAAAAATGCACATTAGATGCTAATGATATTAAAAGATATTTTTTAGATATTGATTCAATTATTCATGCCTACTTTGATGATATTGATCTGCGAATGATAGACAGCTACTCATCAAATGTTACAGAAGAGACTGGAAAAGAAATAATATTCAATATTATTATGAGTAGATTGGACTTATTAAATGAAAATAAAATTTCTGTTAAAAGGCTAGTAAAGGGTAAATCTAATCTAAAAATTTCATTCTTTATTAGATCAACAAGAATACAAAAGTGGATATTGCAAGAGGCAAATATACATTCTATAGGATTTGAAAGAACGATTAATCAATATGGCTTAATGTATTTATATGCCAGAATAATAAACGTATGGCTAGAAGACAATGACCCAATGATGTCAAAAACTATGGCATTTCTTGATAAGAGCTTAACTAATGGTGAAAAATATATCCAAAATATGCAGATGCCAATCAAGGTAATCAATATTATGACAGCGATTGGGCGGCAATTTTTTGCTAACATCAAGAATAAAAAGGCTTAATTTAAAAATTTTGATTAATTAGCTTCATTATTTGAAATTAATAATGTAAAAAATATAATAATTTTATTTATTCAATCATAAATTATATTTATAGTTTATTTATATAAAAATATTGAATAAACATTACAATTTATTAAGAGGAATAACTTATGTCAACTGCATATTTTGATCAAAGAGATGGTTTTATATGGCTAAACGGAACTTTAGTGCCATGGGCTGATGCTAAATTGCATGTTCTGAGTCATGCTCTTCATTATGCCAGCGCAGTATTTGAGGGAGAAAGAGTATACGGTAAATCAATATATAAGTTAGAAGATCATACAGATAGACTATTTTATTCTGCTGAAGTAATGGATTTAAAAATTCCATATACAAAGAACGAAATTAATAAGGCGTGTAATTCAACGATAGTAGAGAATTCAATAGTGGATGGTTATGTCAGGCCAATTATTTGGAGAGGATCTGAAATGATGGGTGTTGCAGCGCAATCTACAAAAATCAATGTAGCCATCGCAACTTGGGAATGGCCTTCATATTTTGCTCCAGAAGAAAGACTCAAAGGTATTAGGCTAAATATTTCAAAATGGAAGAGACCTTCTCCAGACACAATACCGTGTGATACGAAAGCTGCTGGTTTATATATGATATGTACGTTATCAAAGCATGATGCAGAAAGACAAGGATATGCAGATTCATTAATGCTTGATTACAGAGGAAGAATAGCTGAGGCCACAGGGGCTAATATATTTTTTGTGTCAGGTAATGAGATTCATACTCCGCTTCCCGATTGTTTCTTGGATGGGATAACAAGACGAACTGTGATTTCTTTGGCAAAGAAGAGGGGATACAAGGTTGTAGAAAGAGCCATTCAACCAGATGAGATGAAAACTTTTACAGAATGTTTTTTAACAGGTACAGCCGTTGAGGTTACGCCTGTATCTGAAATAGATCAGTATAATTTTCATTCCGGTGAAATAACAAAGAATTTAATGGAAGATTATTTATTGGAAGTTAATGGCAAATAGATTACCATTTTTCTTTTGAAAGAAGGTCAGATTTTTTTGTCTTAACCCAGTCATTGTGGTCAGAATACTCTTCATTCTTCCAAATAGGTACTTCAGTTTTTAGGTAATCAATTATAAATTTATTAGCTTCAATTGACTGACTTCGATGTTCTGACGCTGTTATTATTAATACAATATTATCGCCAGGATAAAGCTTCCCATACCTATGAATAACAGTTGCTGTTATTATATCCCACCTATCCTTAGCTTCATTAATTATTTTTTCTATTTCTTTAACAGCCATCGTTTCGTAGCACTCAAGGGTCATAGAAATTAAGTTATCTTCTGGTCTAACTTTTCCTATAAAAGATACTACAGATCCTATATTGTCTGATAATATATCTATTGAATTAAGTTCATTTGATATATTAAAGTCTTCTTTTTGAATTTTAATCACCCTTAATCACCCACCTGTTACTGGAGGGAAAAAAGCTATTTCCTTCGCATTCTCTATATTATAGGAATAATCTTGTAATTCTAAATCAATGGCAGCTTTTACTAATTCTCTATTTCTAAATACTTCTGCAAAATCTTCATCTTCTGATATCAACCAATTTATTAGGTCTCCTAAAGTTTTTACACTCATTGGGATATCTATGTTTTCTTCGTCTTTTCCTAATATTTCCTTAACCCATGCAAAATACTTTAATTTCATGTTTTTAGCTCTTTTGTTATAAAAATAATAGATTTGTTGATATATTGATATAAAGTTATAATTGTTAAAGTTGCAGTTATCCATAGTATTATTTGGTTAATATATGTAATATTTTTAATTAATTCAGGGAAGATTGATTGAGTGAAGAAACCAACTATTACGATCATTTGTAATGCAGTTTTCCATTTTGATAAATGAATTACCGTGATTTCAAAATTATAGTGCGATAAGAATTCTCTCATTGCCATAATGATAATTTCTCTTGCAATAATAATTAGAACTGCATAAATGCTATAACCATTTATGGTTTGGTCGCTTATAAATAAAATAAATACCATAATTATAAGCAATTTATCAGCTATAGGATCTAATATTTTACCTAATAGAGATTCAAGTGAAAACTTTCTTGCTATATATCCATCTAGAAAATCTGTAATTGATGCGTATGTAAATAGAAAAAATGCAATTAATTTACTATTTTCAGTGGGATTGATAAAACATATTGTTATAAATAATATGGATATAATTCTGGTATAAGTTAATATATTTGGAATTAGTAGAATATCTTTTTTCATTTATATTATTCCTTTCTATAATCTATCTTCATGGAAGTACGAATAGATTTCCTTAGCCATTCTCTGGCTTATGCCCGTAACTTGTAAAAGATCTTCATGAGAAGCTTTCTCTAATGATTTTATAGTTCCAAAATATTTTAATAATTCTTTTTTTCTTTTTGGTCCAATATTTTGGATTGAATCTAGTGACGATGAGCTAATCGCTATTCTTCTCCTTATTCTATTACTACCAATTGCAAAACGATGAGCCTCATCTCTTAACCTTTGTAAAAAGAATAATACAGGATCATTCTTTTTTAATCTAAAAGCTTTTTTATTCTTCATGTAAAAATGTTCGGGTCCAGTGTTGCGAATAAAGTTCTTTGCTATGGCAATAACATCGATATCACTAATTCCAAGTTCATCTAGTACATTATAAGTAATATTTAATTGACCTAACCCGCCATCAATTATAATTAGATCGGGGTATTGTTCCGATCCATTATTTGATGATATTTTTCCAAGCCTTCTTTCTAATACCTCTTTCATCATAGCATAATCATCGCCCGGTTTCATATCTTGTGATTTAATATTAAACTTCCTGTAATTACTTTTTTGAAAGCCATCTTCCCCTGCAACCACCATGCAACCGACTGCATATTGTCCTTGAATGTGACTGTTGTCATATATTTCAATTCTCTTGGGTATCTTTCTTAGGTTAAATATATCCTTCATTTCTGCTAGTAGTTTTTTTTGCGTTTTTGATTCTAATAATTTTCTATCTAGAGATTCTTTTGCATTTAAACTCGCATGTTTTACAATTTTATATTTTTCACCTTTTTTTGGAACTGATATATTTATTTTCTTTTTTTCTTTAATTGATAACGCGTCGCATAATATATTTTGATTAATAATATTATTGGGCAATAAAATAACTTCAGGGCAGGGATGAGTGGTATAAAATTGAGCTAAAAATGCATCAAGAATGAGGTCTGTACTTATATCATTATCGGCTCTTGGGAAGTATTCTTTATTTCCCCAGTTTTGGCCAGCTCTAAAGAAAAATACTTGAATGCAAAATACTCCATCTTTTCCATATATTCCAAAAATATCAGCATTTACTAGAAATTTAGAGTTAATTATTTGTTTGGATTGAATTTGTGATATCGCTTCTAGTCTATCTCTCAATATAGCAGCACCTTCATAATCAAGAGATTTTGATAGTTCTTGCATTTCTTGGTAGATGGTATTTGTTATTTCCTCAGTTTTACCGTTTAGGAAAAGATTTAATCCATCAACTAGCTTTTTGTATTCAGTCGGTTTAATCTCTTCTGTACATGGAGCTGAACATCGTTTTATTTGGTAAAGGAGGCAAGGCCTAGAGCGATTATTGAATACATTATCTGTGCATGTTCTTAACAGGAAAGCTTTTTGGAATGCATTTATGCTTTTGTTAACAGAGCTAGCGGATGTAAATGGGCCATAATAATCTCCTTTGTAAATATTTTTACCTCTGTGTTTCATTAACCTTGGAGCTTTGTGTTCTTTATTAATGAGGATCTTTAAAAAAGACTTATCATCTCTCATAAGAATATTAAATGGGGGTTTATATTTTTTTATTAAATTTGCTTCGAGTAACAAAGCTTCGGTTTCAGACTTTGTTATTATGAATTCCATCTTGTTGGTTTGCGATATCATTCGTTTTATTCTGTTGGACTGACTGTTTATGTTTGTATAGCTTTTTACCCTTTTTTTTAAATTTTTTGCTTTTCCAATATAGAGGATATTATTGTCAATATTTATCATTCTATAAACACCGGGAGAAGATGTTAAAATTTTAGCATAGCTATTTATTACCTCTTTCCCTTTTTCTAAATTGTGAGGAATGCTAAAGTTTTTTATGTTTTCTTGTTCTTCTTTTAATTCAATTTTATTCATTTTTACAAATTAATATCAAAGTTATTATTAGTTAATTAGCAAGATGTTGACCGGAATCTATTGCAATCATTTGCCCTGTGACTGATGTTGTATTTAGGATAAATTTTATCGCGTCATTAATATCGGATAGTTTGGGTGTTTTTTTTAAGAGAGTTGACAGAACTTCCTCATCAAAATCTTCTTTACTTTGTTTTTTATTCATGAGAATTGGTCCTGGACCAATAGCATTTACTCTAATAAGTGGACTATAGGCTTGAGCTAGAGTTTGTGTTACTCCCCATAACCCAAATTTACTGATTGTATAACTTAAGTGAGATGGATTTAATTTTAAAACTCTTTGATCTATAATATTGATTATGTTGTTATCTTCACCTTCAGTGACTTGTTCAGAAAAATATTTAGAGAGCATAACTGGAGCTCTTAGATTTATATTGATATGATTGTTAAAACTATCATTATTTACGCTAAAAGCATTGTCTTCTTCAAAAAGTGATGCACAATTTATTAAAGCATTAACTTTACCCATTTTATTATTAATAATAGGAAATATATTATCTACATCATCAATATCATTAAGGTTTGCTTTTACAACATCAGCGACATGACCGTCTTTAATTATTTGCTCAGCTAATTCATTAGCTTCTTTATCTGAATTGTTATAATGAATTACAATATTCCATGAGTTTTTAGCTAAATCTGATGCAATTGATTTACCTATTCTTTTAGCTGCTCCTGTTATTAACACTGTTTTATTATTTATCATCTATATAGAAATCCTAATATAATTATTGGTTTAATCTATCTTTATATTAGGAATTAGCAAAGCAGAATTATTAATGTTTTTTATTTTATCCCTAATTTGCGCTGCTTTTTCAAATTCAAGATTTGACGCAGCTTTATACATTTCTTCTTCTAAAAGCTTAATATCATAAGTAGTAGCTTTTTCATCATATAGATTATCATTTAAGTCTAATTGGCCAGAGTCTTTTTTGTTAATACTGTCTGATGCATCGCTTATATTTTTTTTAATTCCTAGAGGGGTTATATTATTTTCTTTATTATAGTCTTCTTGTCTTTTTCTCCTCCTGTCAGTCTCTTCAATAGACCGCTTAATAGACCCCGTAATTTTATCAGCATATAGTATTACTCTGCCGTCTATGTTTCTAGCAGCTCTGCCGATTGTTTGTGTTATGGAGGTCTCTGATCTTAAGAACCCCTCCTTATCAGCATCTAATATTGCAACCAATGAGCACTCAGGAATGTCCAAGCCTTCTCGGAGTAGATTTATTCCTATCAAGACATCGAATGTTCCTAGCCTAAGATCTCTAATTATTTCTATTCTCTCCAATGTATCAATATCAGAATGAAGGTATCTAACTTTTATATCTTGTTCATGCATATATTCTGTTAAATCCTCTGCCATTCTTTTTGTTAGAACGGTGACTAGAACTCTTTGGTTTTTCTTAACAATCAATCTGCATTCGCCTATTAGATCTTCTACTTGATTTTTAACTGGACGTATTTCTGTCATAGGGTCTACAAGGCCGGTAGGCCTAATTATCTGTTCGCTAAAAACTCCTATTGTTTTATTTAATTCCCATTTCCCTGGAGTTGCAGATACAAATACACTTGACGATCTCATTGAATCCCATTCTTCAAATTTAAGAGGTCTATTGTCTAAGCAGGAAGGTAACCTAAATCCATATTCCGATAGATTAGTTTTTCTACTAAAATCTCCCTTGTACATACCGCCTAACTGAGGAATAGTTACATGACTTTCATCAACAAAAATTATTGCATTTTTTGAGATATATTCAAATAATGTTGGAGGAGGAGCCCCTATTTTCCTTCCATTTAAATATCTTGAGTAATTTTCTATTCCAGGACAAGTGCCTGTAGCTTCTATCATTTCAATATCAAATAATGTTCTTTGCTCAAGTCGTTGGGCTTCTAATAATTTATTTTGTTTGTTAAATTGATTTAATCTGTCAATTAAATCACTCTTAATATTTTTTATTGCTTTTTGAAGAGTTGGTCTTGGTGTAACATAATGTGAGTTTGCGAATATTTTAATCTTATCTAATTCTGCATAAAATTCTCCAGTCAGAGGATCAAATTCCGTCAGGCCGTCAACAATGTCTCCAAAGAACGATATTCTCCAGGCCCTATCTTCTGAGTGCGAAGGAAATAGTTCAACGCTGTCACCTCTGACTCTGAAAGTTCCTCTTGTAAAATCTATATCATTTCGAGAATATTGAAGATTAACTAATTCAGTAAGAAGGTTTCTCTGATTTTTTTTTACGTTTTTTTCAACTATTTGTGTCATTTCTGAGTAAGTGTCTAAAGAACCTATACCATAAATACAAGATACAGAGGCTACAATTATCACATCATTCCTTTCAATGAGAGATCTAGTTGCTGAATGCCTCATTCTATCTATTTGCTCATTAATGGATGCATCTTTTTCAATGTATGTATCTGATTTAGCTACATATGCTTCTGGCTGATAATAGTCATAATATGAAACGAAATATTCTACTGCATTATCTGGAAAGAATTGCTTAAATTCACTATAAAGTTGCGCAGCTAGAGTTTTGTTTGGAGCAAGTATAAGGGCAGATCTCTGAGTTTCTTCAATTACCTTTGCCATAGTGTATGTCTTGCCAGATCCAGTTACGCCTAGAAGGACTTGATCTCTTTCCATAGAATTTATTCCAGCAGAAATATTTGCAATAGCTTTGGGCTGATCTCCGGCTGGAGAAAATTCAGAAATTAATTTAAATTTTCTTTTAATCATTTTTTTAAAAATTGTATTATTTGTTTTATTTACTATATAAGTATGTTTATTATTTTGTCATATTTAAAGAATGAATTATATAATATTAATTACTAAATCAGAGGAAAAAAATGATTATTGTAATGGGCGAGTTTAAATTTAAAGCAGATAAAATGAATCAGATTAGACCTCATATGATTAATGTTATTAAGTCTAGCAATAATGAGGAGGGGTGTATTTCTTATGCATTTTCAGAATCAATTGAGTGCCCTGGTCTAATTAGAGTAGCTGAAAAATGGAAATCCTTCGAGGATCTTGATAAGCACTTTAAAACTGACCATATGAATAATTGGCGCGAAGCAGCTTCACTTGTCGGTGGTATTACCGATAGAGATGTGGCGGCTTATGAAATTAAATCAATAAAAGAACTATAGAATTTAAGGAGTAAAAAGATGTCTTTTTTATCAGATGCAGTTCAATCGATAAAACCATCCCCTACTATCGCTGTAACTCAAAAAGCAAGAGAGCTAAAGCTACAGGGAAGAAATATAATTGGCCTCGGAGCTGGTGAACCTGATTTTGACACTCCTGATAATATTAAAGAAGCTGCCATAGATGCAATAAATAGAGGCGAAACAAAATATACTGCAGTTGATGGAATACCTGAGTTAAAACAAGCAATTGTTAATAAATTTCAAAGAGAGAATAATGTTCTCTATAATATTGATCAAATATTTGTAGCCCCTGGAGGAAAGGCAATAATATTTAATGCTTTTATTTCAACTCTAAATAAAGGCGATGAAGTTTTAATTCCGGCTCCGTATTGGGTTTCGTATCCCGATATAACACTTCTTGCAGGTGGCACTCCTATTATTATCGAAACATCCCCAAAGTCAGATTATAAAATTACTGCGGAGCAATTAGAAAAATCTATAACACCAAAAACTAAATGGCTAATCTTTAACTCTCCATCAAATCCAAGTGGTGCCGCTTATACTAGGGAAGAGATTAAGAGTATTACGGATGTATTATTAAGGCATAAGCACGTTTGGCTATTAACGGATGATATTTACGAACACATAACATACGATGATTTTGAGTTTTCAACTCCAGTAGAAATTGAACCTTCTTTGATTGATAGAACCGTTACCCTAAATGGAGTTTCAAAGGCATATTCTATGACAGGTTGGAGGATTGGTTATTGTGGTGCTCCAGAAAAAATTATTAAGCCTATGAGAGCTATTCAATCCCAATCAACAACAAACCCTACTTCAATCAGCCAATGGGCTTCGGTTGAAGCTTTGGAAGGACCTCAGATATTAATTCCACAGTGGGTTAAAGTATTTAAGGAAAGACGTGACCTGGTAGTCGGCATGTTAAATCAAGCAGAAGGGATTAGTTGCCCGTTACCACAGGGAGCCTTCTATGTTTATCCAAGCTGTGATGGTTGTATTGGTAAAACGGCATCTAACGGAAGTGTGATTAAAAATGATGAAGATTTTGCTACCAATCTATTAGAACTGGAAGGAGTTGCAGTTGTGCACGGAGCTGCATTTGGGACTAGTCCATGTTTTAGGATATCGTACGCTACTTCAACTGAATTATTAGAAGATGCTTGTACTAGAATTATAAGATTTTGCGCAGGTCTCTCATAAAGAAAAAGCCAGATCAATGATCTGGCTTTAACTTTTATGTCTTATGGGAAAGACATTTTGGGTATTTATTTAAATATACACTAGGGAGGTATGTATAATTAAATTATTTACATATGTAATTGGGAGATATGCATATGTAAAAGCATGAAATTTTGTTTCATAAAAATATAATATATGTTTTATATTTTAGAATATACACATAGTAATGCATACTAGATATGCAAATAAAGCATATCTAGAAAGACCATCTTCTACCTTCTTCTACCAAGAATTCTCTTAAGATAGCCACTCTCTTTGATTTCTTTCTTTCTTCTGCGTAAGTCATGTAAGTATCTATTTCTGGAAGTTTTGAATTAAAGGGTATTCTAACTAATGCATTTGAGTTATTTACAAGATAGTCTGGCAGTAAAACAATTCCAATATGACTTATCGCTGCTAATAAAAGTCCATTTATATTATCTACTTTCAATATAGGTTTTGTTTTGTATTCTTTAGTAATACTCTCTAGCCAATTGATTTCTTTTAAATAATCTGGCGCTTGACCGTAAGATATAATTTTATGTCCTGGTAAATCCTCTATCCTATTTGGTGTACCATGCTCATTTAAATATTTTGCTGATGCGTACAAATGGAAATGCACAGTAAAAAGTTTTCTCTGTATAAGGTCTCCCTGTGAAGGTTTATGGAATCTTATGGCTATATCAGCTTCTCTCATCCCTAAATCTAATTCAGCGTCAGTTAGAGCTAGTTCAAGATTTATTTCATTAAATTCATCGGTAAATTTTTTCAATCTTGGTATTAACCAATTGACCCCAAGCCCTACAGTCGTTGTTAGCCTCAAATCGCCTGAAGGCTTGTCTTTACTATCATTAATAATGTTTTCTGTTGATTTTATAATACTGAGTATTTGTCTTGTATTTTTATAGACCAGCTCCCCTTGTTCTGTAAGCAACAAACCCCTCGCATGGCGATGAAATAATTCTATGCCCACTTCATTTTCAAGTGAGCTAATTTGTCTGCTAACTGCTGATTGGCTCAAATTCATTTCTTCACTTGCGTGCGTAAAGCTACCTGCATCCGCTACTATATGAAAAATTTTTAACCTTTCCCAATCCATTTTATAATACTCTCTATTTTTTATTTGATAAATAATGTTCAGCTTCAAGTGCTGCCATACAGCCCATTCCGGCTGCAGTTACTGCCTGTCTATAAATATCATCTGTAACATCTCCAGCTGCATATACTCCAGGTATATTAGTCGCAGTTGAATCAGGTTCTGTAATTATATAGCCGCTCTCCTTCATATCAATTTGGTTAACGAATAGCTCTGTTGAAGGTTTATGTCCAATTGCAATAAAGATTCCATCTATTTTTACCTGGTAATTTTCATTAGTTTTTATATTTCTAATTCTTGCGCCGGTGACACTGTAAGGATTAGAGCTACCTATTACTTCTTCTAGGACCGAGTCCCAAATGATATTAATTTTCTTATTAGACATAAGACGATTTTCAAGAATTTTTTCACATTTTAAGGTATCTCTTCTGTGAATAAGGGTTACAGAACTTGCGAAATTTGTTAAATATAAAGCTTCTTCTACAGCAGTATTTCCTCCTCCAATTACAATAACATTTTTCTCTTTATAAAAGAAAGCATCACAAGTTGCACAGGCAGAAACTCCATAGCCTTTAAATTTATCTTCTGACTCTATGCCTAGCCAGTTCGCTTGAGCTCCAGTGCAGATAATCAGACTCTCTGCTAGATATACTTCATTAGAATCACCGATTAATTTAAATGGATATTCATGTAAGCTGGCTAAATTAATATGGTCTTGGATGATATTCGTGCCAACACTTTCTGCTTGTAAACGCATCTGTTCCATTAGCCATGGTCCTTGTATTACATCTGAAAAACCTGGATAATTTTCAACATCTGTAGTTATTGTTAATTGACCACCTGGCTGTATGCCTTCAATTAAAATAGGTTCTAATAAAGCTCGAGCTGCATATATTGCAGCTGTATATCCTGCGGGACCAGAACCAATTATTATTACTTTAGATTTTTTCATAACTTTTTAAGCTTTCTACTATTTTTTTATATGGTTGTTATAATCAATAATTATTTCATTTGCTATTTCTTGTGTAGGATTAATTGCCTTATATGTCCATTCCTCAAGGTTGCCATTAAACCATTTTATAATACTTTTATTCTCAAGCTCTTTAAAAAAAATAACTAATTTTCTTGGTACACTTTTGATTCTTAGTTTCTTTTTAGGTAATTTATAAACATATATAGGCTTTCCTGTAGTAGCAGCTTCACTGATCATATTAATACTATCTGATGTTACTATAAAGAAATCTGAATTATTTAATATATCATTGTATGGATTATCATTTTGTCCATTCCAAACCCAATCATTTGTATCTTTAAAATAATTCTGAATAAAGTCTTTGGTTTTATTGTCTGTTCTTCTTGAGCATGTAATGATTAAGTTTGCTGAGTATTTTTTCTTAATTTTTGTTAAAGAAGTACATAATTCATTTGCTTCTTTTATCCCAAAATTAAAATGCTTACTTTTACCTCCAACCAAAATTCCAATTATTGGTTTTTTATAGTTATTTATAAAATTTTGATACTTGTTATTTATTTTATATTTCTCAATTTTATTAGGGGATGTTAATGTTGAAAACACGTTTCTTCTATTTAAATTATCATGCAACGGAGCCCAGACAAAATTAAATAGACCAATATGATATCCAGGATTTTTTAGATATATTGAATATATATTATTATCGATATTTAGAATTCTTTTTACAAGCCCAATGCTTTTGTGACCAGAAGCTATTATAATTTTCGGTAAAGTTTCTTTTTCTATTGTTTTGGTAATCTTAAAAAAAGAAATAATATTTTTAATAATTGTATTGTCAGTAACTTTGATTGTTTTATAATCTAACCCAAGTTTTTCTGCTATTCCCTCACACTGCACTGCGTCACCTGCATTTCCAGAATGCACTAACCAGCACTTTAATCCTTTTAAATTTGACATATATTCATAATAATTTTTTATAAAAGTAATAAGCTTTAAATTTATAATTAATAATCAACTGCAAGGACTTCATAACTTTTTCCACCACCTGGTGTTGCAACTTCTACACTATCGCCTTTAGCTTTACCCATTAGCGCTCTAGCTATAGGAGAGGTTATGGATAGCTTCCCTTTTGATACATCTGATTCAAACTCACCCACTATTTGATAGCTTGATTCTTCTTCTGTATCCTCGTCTATTAACTTAATTTTTGCACCAAATTTAATTGTGTCACCAGAAAGTTTTGAAATATCAATTACAGTTGCTCTAGATAATTTGTCTTCTAAGTCGCTAATCCGTCCTTCGTTTAGTGACTGCTGTTCTTTTGCAGCATGATACTCTGCATTTTCAGACAAATCTCCATGTTTTCTTGCTTCAGCAATCGCTTCAATAATTAAAGGTCTTTCGATTGTTTTTAATTTCTTTATTTCTTGTTGTAGGTCTTCGTAACCTAGTACAGTCATTGGTACTTTTTCCATTGATATCTTCCGGTAAATTTAAAATATGCAGTATAGTTTATGTTGATATAAAGTTTAAGTCCATACATAAATTATTTAAAGTAATCTTGTAAGGATTTTACTTCAGTTATTCCATTGCTTGTTTTCTTAATACCTCTTACTGCAGCTACAGCACCCGATATTGTGGTATAATATGGAATGCTGTTCATTAAAGCAGCTTGCCTTAGAGACTTTGAATCCGACAAAGCTTTTGAACCTTCTGTAGTATTAAATACTAACTGAATCTCTCCATTGGTCATTGCATCCACTATATGCGGTCTTCCTTCAAGTACTTTATTAATTTTACTTGTTTTGATTTTATTTTTTTCTAAGTAAGTTTGCGTCCCACCAGTAGCTACTATATTAAATCCAATTCTTCTAAGTTCTTTGATTGATTCTAAAATCAAAGGTTTATCAGAATCTTTTACTGATATAAATACAGTTCCTTTATTAGGTACTTTTGTACCGCTAGCTAGTTGACTTTTTGCGAAGGCGGTTCCGAAATCAGACGCTATACCCAGCACTTCGCCAGTAGAACGCATTTCTGGTCCCAATAGCACGTCTACACCATCAAATTTTGCAAATGGAAAAACCGCTTCTTTAATACCGATATGATTATATTTTGTTTTTTGTAAATTAAATTTTGATAATTTTATTCCTAATATTACTTTTGACGCTATTTTTGCTATTGGTATTCCTATTACCTTTGCTACAAAGGGTATTGTTCTGCTTGCTCTAGGATTTACTTCTATCACAAATATTTCATTACCTTTTATTGCAAATTGAATGTTAATGCACCCTATAATATTAAGCGCAAGGGCCATTGCTGTAGTTTGTATTTCTAATTTTTTAATCAGTTCATCGTCTAATGAATAGGGCGGCAATGTGCAGGCGCTATCCCCAGAATGAACTCCAGCTTCTTCAATATGCTCCATTACACCGCATATGAAAACATTTTTCCCATCTGATACGGCATCCACATCTACTTCTATGGCTTCTGATAAATAACTATCAAATAACAACGGATTTGTTAACAGTAATTGATCAATTTGTAGTTTTATATCATTTGGATGCTTAGATTTTATATGTCGCGGTATTAACTCAGGCAATGTATTTTGTATATATTCACGGTAATCATTTTCGTTTCTTAGAATAGCCATTGCACGCCCGCCCAATACATATGAAGGACGTATTATAATTGGAAAGCCAAGTTTTTTGATAATGCTTTCTGCATCAATAATTGCATTAGCAATACTATTTTTTGGTTGTTTCAGTTTAAGGTCTTGTATTAATTTTTGAAAACGTTCTCTGTCCTCTGCTAGATCAATTGCATCAGGAGAAGTACCTAAAATTTTAATTCCCATATTTGATAGGGAATTAGACAATCCAAGTGGGGTCTGTCCTCCAAATTGAACAATGACACCAAGAAGGTTTCCTTTGTCTTTTTCAATACGAATTACCTCATAGACATCTTCAGTGGTTAGTGGTTCGAAATATAATCTATCTGATGTATCGTAGTCAGTTGATACTGTTTCCGGGTTACAATTTATCATAATTGTTTCAATGTTAATTTCCCGTAGAGCAAAAGATGCATGGCAACAACAGTAATCAAATTCAATACCTTGTCCAATTCTATTTGGACCGCCTCCTAAAATAATAACCTTATCTTTATTGGTTGGTTTTGATTCGCAATCCATATCATTTAGAAGACTTGCTCCGTATGTTGAATACATATAAGCTGTTGGCGACATGAATTCTGCAGCACAAGTATCTACCCTTTTATAAACAGGGAAAACTGAAAGATTACTCCTATGATTTCTAACGTATTCTTCGCTCTCGTTGATTATTGAGGCAAGCCTAGCGTCAGAAAATCCCATAGCTTTTATTGACTGCATATTATATCTATCGTCAGGCAATCCAAATTTTTTAACTCTATCTTCAGCGTCAATAATTTCCTGTAATCTATCAATAAACCACGGATCCATTTTACAAGATTCATATATTTGTTGGTGAGTAACACCTAGTCTTAGTGCTTGTGCTACTTTTAGGATCCTATCGGGAGTCGGTTCTCCAAGTGCAGCCCTGACGATATTTTTATCTTGATCGTTACCTATATCATCAAATTCAATTGGGTCTAGTCCACTTAAACCAGTTTCAAGAGACCGCAATGCTTTTTGGAAGCTTTCGTTAAAAGTTCTTCCAATTGCCATTGCTTCACCAACGGATTTCATTGAGGTTGAAAGTAGTGGTTCTGCACCTGGAAACTTTTCAAATGCAAATCGAGGTATTTTAGTTACAACATAATCTATTGTTGGCTCGAATGATGCTGGTGTCTGTCCACCGGTAATATCATTTGCTAGCTCATCTAAAGTGTATCCAACTGCTAATTTGGTAGCTATTTTAGCAATAGGGAACCCTGTTGCCTTTGATGCCAAAGCAGAAGACCTGGATACCCTAGGGTTCATTTCAATTACAACTAACTCACCATTTTCTGGATTTACTGCGAATTGTACATTAGATCCGCCTGTTTCAACTCCAATTTTCCTTAACACTGCTATAGATGCATTTCTCATAATTTGATATTCTTTATCCGTTAGAGTTAATGCAGGAGCCACAGTGATGGAATCACCTGTATGAATCCCCATAGCATCAATATTTTCTATCGAACAAATGATAATGCAATTGTCATTCTTATCTCTAACAACCTCCATTTCATATTCTTTCCAACCTAGAACCGATTCTTCAATGAGAACTTGGCTTGTTGGAGATGCATCTAGGCCTCTTACTATTATTTTTATAAACTCTTCTTTGTTGTAGGCTATTCCTCCGCCAGTGCCCCCTAGTGTAAAAGAAGGTCTAATAATAACAGGAAGGCCAAGTATTTTTTGGGCATCTAATGCCTCAGACAAATTATGTGCTAAGATGGATTTTGGAGTTTTTAGGCCGATCTCTGCCATAGCTTCTTTAAATAACTTTCTATCTTCAGCCATATTAATTGCTTCTGCGGAAGCTCCTATCATTTCAACTCCATATTTATCCAGTACACCACTTTCTTGAAGGGAAAGTGTTGTATTCAAAGCGGTTTGGCCACCCATTGTTGGAAGGATAGCGTCTGGCCTCTCTTTTTTGATAATTTCTGTAACTATTTCAGGAGTAATTGGCTCTATATATGTCGCGTCAGCTAAATCCGGATCAGTCATGATAGTTGCTGGGTTTGAGTTTACTAGAATTACTCTATACCCCTCTTCTTTTAGAGCCTTAATTGATTGTGTCCCTGAATAGTCAAATTCACAAGCTTGGCCTATTACGATTGGTCCAGCACCAATAATTAATATAGATTTTATATCAGTTCTTTTTGGCATTTTTTGATCATCCAGCAAAAGAAAATAATTTATCTTTTTATAATATAAGTTAAGTTTTTTTTCTTTGTTTTTTTTCTTTGATGTTGTTAATAAATTTTTCGAATAAATAATGGCTGTCTTGGGGGCCAGGTGATGCTTCAGGGTGAAATTGTACAGAAAAAATAGGTTTACCTTTAATGGCAATTCCACAATTAGTACCATCAAATAATGATTTATGTGTTTCTATAACATTATCCGGCAACACATCATTATCTACAGTGAATCCATGGTTCATTGATGTGATCTCTACTTTTCTAGTTAAGCAATCTATTACAGGGTGATTTGCCCCATGATGACCGAAGACCATTTTTTTTGTTTTTGCACCCAATGCTAACGCTAATAATTGATGACCTAGACATATTCCTAATATAGGAATATTTTTTTCAATAATATCTTTTATTAAATTTATACTATATTTACTTGTTTCTGAAGGATCGCCAGGGCCGTTCGATAAGATTATTCCATCTGGATTGTAATTGTTAATGCTGTCGATATTCGTGTTTGCAGGAAATGTAACAACTTCACAATCAAGATTAGACAGTTCTCTTAATATATTTGACTTTACACCATAGTCGATTACAGCAATCCTATGAATTATTTTTTTATTAGAATAATATCCATTCCCCCACTCCCATAATTTTTGATTCCAAGTGTAAGAACTGCTACTAGTTGCATCAATTGCTAAATCTTTTCCTTCAATGCCATCCCAATCTTTTGCTATTTTCTGTAATTTTTCAAAATCAAATAAACAGTCTTTATCATGTGAAATTACAGCATTAAGCATACCTTCTTCTCGTATTTTCTTTGTAAGAGCTCTGGTATCAATCCCACTGATACCAATTATTCCAGATGACTTCATCCAGTCACCAAGATTTTTTTCCGATCTGTAATTTGAAGGTGTGGTTATTGCACTATGTATTATGGCTCCGGCCGCTTTATACTTTTTATTAGGATTAGCGGTTTCAATATCTTCTGTGTTTATGCCAACATTACCAATATGAGGAAATGTAAAGGTTATAATTTGATTTGAGTATGAGGGATCGGTGAGAATTTCTTGATAACCAGTAATAGACGTATTGAAACATATTTCTGCAGCAACAGTTCCGTATGCTCCACAACCTATTCCCTTGTATATTGTTCCGTCTGACAATACTATGACAGCATTGGAATCTGGCAAAGACCAATTTCTTGCTTTGTCAATTTTTTTTAAATGTATTACTCGTGTATTTTTCATAGTTTAAAATTTTATTTCATATTTCATTTATTATTGTATATATCATTTATTTGATAGAGTATTCAAATTCATCACCTGAATGATACTTTTCCAAAATAAATTTTATAAAAGTAATAAAAATTGTTATAATAGAAGAAAATATATCTATTTCACAAAATGTAAAGGTATCTAAATGTCGTTAAGAGAAATAATTAATAATAAATTGAAAGCTGCAATGCTTGCGAAGAAAAAAAGAGATATATCAACCTTAAGGTTGATTAATGCTGCTATTAAAGACAGAGATATTGAAGCAAGGACGGGCGGGGAGGACCAAGGTGTTGGTGATGACATAATACTTGGTATTTTATCAAAAATGATCAAACAAAGAAAAGAATCTTCTGAGATTTACAAAGAAAGTAATAGGTTGGATCTTTCTCAACAGGAAGACGAAGAGATAGTAATTATCTCTAAATTTCTTCCAGAGCAGTTATCGGAAAAAGAAATAAGTAGAATCTGTCAGGAAATAGTTAGAAAGACAAATTCATCTAGTATCAAAGATATGGGCTTGTGCATGAGTGAGCTTAAAAATAACTATTCGTCTCAAGTAGATTTTTCTATAGCAGGTAAGGTGCTTAAAGAACTTTTAATATAGAATAATCTTTTAAATATAAGATTTAGGAGTTTAGGTTAGATGGATAATTCTAGGATAGTTGATGAAATACGTAATAAAGTACAACTATCAGATGTAATAGGTAAATATATACAATGGGACAGAAGAAAGACCCAAGCTAGTAAGGGTGTATATTGGGCATCATGTCCTTTTCATTCAGAAAAAACAGCTTCTTTTAAGTTAGATAATGAAAAAGGGGTTTATCATTGCTTTGGATGTAAAGCTTCTGGTGATGTGTATAAATTTATAATGGATAAGGATGGTTTAAATTTTCCGGAGGCACTAGAAAAACTTTCGATTGTTGCTGGTATAGAGTTGCCGAAGAGTAGGTCTTTTGACCCTATAAAGGATAAAAAAAGACAAATTATATATGATATAATGGAAAAAGCATGCACCTTTTATCAAAGGGAATTAACCTCTAATAAAAATAGCAGGGCATATCAATATCTTCTTAAAAGAGAAATATCTAAAAACGAAGTTAATAAATTTAGAATAGGTTACGCTTCAGGAAAAAATGATCTGATGAAGCACTTGATTGGTATCGGGTATAATTATCAGCAGCTTACCTCCGCTGGACTAGTAGCAAAATCAGAAGACAGGAACGAATATTACGAAAGATTCCGTGATAGATTGGTTTTCCCAATTTGTGATCAATCAAATAAGGTTATTGCATTTGGCGGTAGAGATCTTTCTGATAAAGCTCAAGCTAAATATTTAAATTCTCCTGAAACTGATTTATTTATTAAGAAGAATATTATTTATAATTTCTACAATGCTAGAAAAGAAATTCAGCAAAATTCTAATTTATTAGTAGTTGAAGGATATATGGATGTTGTTGCTTTAGACAAGGTAGGCTTTAAATCTTCTGTTTCAACAATGGGAACTTCTTTTTCAGAAGAGCAATTAGATAATTTATGGAAAATATCAAAAAATCCAATATTGTGTTTTGACGGAGATGAAGCAGGATACAAAGCTGCCTTGAGATCTATTGCTATTGCTTTTATAAAATTGAAGCCAGGTTTTACTTTGGGTTATATATTCTTGCCCCCAGGAAAGGATCCTGATGATATGGTTCGTGACTCAGGAGCTGATATTATACAGAAATATATTGCTAAAACAGAACCTTTAATAGACGTTTTTTGGAATTCTAAAATCACTGATTTAACAACAGATAGCCCGGAACTAAGAGCAAAAGTTGATAATGATTTTGATGAATTAATTGCAACTATTACCGACAAGGGTATTCAAAGACACTATAAATCATTAATTCAAAAAAGGCTTTATAGTTTTTGGAATTCAAAAAATTATTTTAATTCACGTAAGCTATATGGCTCTGACAATAAAAAGCAAAAAAAAATTAGCAGAGAATTGCAGCAAAACTCTCTTGCAAGAGGAGATAAAAGTGTAATTCAAAAGAGAGAAAATTTAATTTTATTAGTAGCTATTAATCATCCTTTGCTTGTTAAAAGGAATGCTGATAAATTCTTGTCTTTTAATTTCACAAGGCCATCATTTGAAAAAATGAGAGAAAGAATTATTGATATTGTTTGTTTAGATGAAGATATCACTACTGACAAGGTAAGAAATAAATTATTAGAACAGGGTTTTCAAGAGGAGCTTAGAAAACTTGATGAATCAAAGATTATGGTTTTAGATTCCTTTGTATCAATAAAATCTGATATAAATGAAACTGAATTAGCTTGGAAGCATGTGATTGATTTACAGAAACGAACGCAGACAATAGAAAAAGATTTGAAAGAAGCTGAGATAGAATTTAGTAAATCTCCATCAGAAGACAATGCTATAAGGTTAGAAAACATAAGATTATCTCTGGAAAACACTAGTGGGAGAGAGGCGTTTATTACAGGTTATTCCAAAGGTGCAAATTCGAAAAGAGAAAATAAATCTCTTGATAAATGGTTAGATGCCAATAAAGATCGACTTCCTTAAAAATTTCAATTATATTCCATTCTGTATAGAAATCTTATAAAATAAGCACTACATATATTCTGAATACACTATAGAAAACATGTTAATTGAGGCGAATACTTATGGCCGTTAAGCAAAAAAAGTTACTAGAAAAAACAGGAAACGAAGAAAAACAAGATTCACCAGTACTTGATCTAACTGATAAATCTGTAAAAAGTTGGATTAGGTTAGGTAAAAAAAGAGGTTATGTTACATATGATGAGTTAAATGAAATTCTTCCTTCCAGTGAGGTTACGTCAGAGCAGATTGAAGATATAATGTCTATGTTTTCTGACATGGGTATTAATCTGATTGAAAGTGATGATGCCGAAGAGCAATCGGCTGCATCAGATTCAACTACCACCTCTAGTGTTCCGGTTGCTATAGACAAACCTGCCTCTACATCAATAGACCGTACTGATGATCCTGTCAGAATGTATTTAAGAGAAATGGGTACGGTTGAGTTATTGTCAAGAGAAGGTGAAATTGCAATAGCCAAAAGAATTGAGGCTGGAAGAGAGGCTATGATTCAAGGTTTGTGTGAAAGTCCTCTAACATTTCAGGCTATAATTGTTTGGAGAGACGAGTTAAATGAAGGTGATATTTTATTACGTGATATAATTGATTTAGAAGCTACATACACTGGTCCAGATTCAAAGGAATCGCTAGCCTTGGCTTCTGATGACAAGAAAGAAAATATAGATACAAAATCTAGTGATGAATCTCCTCTTGAAGAAGAGGAAACTGAAGAATCATTAAATCAGAAGATATTGAGTAATAATGAAGAGGAAGCAGATGACGATGATGCTGATAATAACGTTTCCTTAGCTGCAATGGAAGCCGAGCTATTTGATCAAGTCACCGCTAGATTTAATAAAATAGCCCAAGAATATAATAAATTAGTAAAATTACAGGTTGAGCACAAAGACGATATATTAAATAATAAGAAATTATCATCAGTGGACCAAAGAAAATTTGTTAGATTAAAAGCGAATTTGGTCCAAGAAGTTAAGGAATTATCGCTAAATAACAACAGGATAGATGCTCTTGTTTTCCAGCTATACAGTATAAATAAGCGGTTAATGGTATTTGAGGGCAAGTTATTGCGATTGGGTGAGAGTTACGGTGTAAAGAGAGATGAATTTCTCAAGCAATATCAAGGAAATGAAATAGATTCAAATTGGGTTAGGAGAGTAAGTAGATTAACCGGTAAGGGCTGGAAAGAGTTAGTTCAAAAAGAAAGAAGCCAAATAAAAGAGCTAAGAGATGAGATTTATAATCTTGCTGATGAAGCTGGGCTAGAAATTAATGAATTTAGAAAAATTGCACAAATGGTGCAGAAAGGAGAGAGAGAAGCTCACGCAGCAAAAAAAGAAATGGTTGAAGCTAATTTGAGATTAGTTATATCAATCGCAAAAAAATATACTAACCGCGGTTTGCAGTTTTTAGATCTTATACAAGAAGGTAATATAGGGCTGATGAAAGCTGTTGAAAAATTTGAGTACAGAAGAGGTTATAAGTTTTCAACTTATGCAACTTGGTGGATTAGACAAGCAATCACAAGATCAATAGCCGATCAAGCAAGAACAATTCGTATCCCAGTTCATATGATTGAAACGATCAATAAAATAGTAAGGACTTCAAGACAAATGTTGCATGAGATAGGAAGGGAACCAACACCAGAAGAGTTAGCAGAAAAGCTTTCTATGCCTTTAGATAAAGTTAGAAAGGTTATGAAAATTGCGAAAGAACCTATTTCTCTTGAAACACCAGTTGGTGATGAAGATGATAGTCATCTGGGTGATTTTATTGAAGATAAGAATGTAGTGTTACCTATAGATGCAGCTATACATGCAAATTTAAGAGATACCACGACACGGGTACTCGCATCTCTAACACCTCGTGAAGAGAGAGTATTAAGAATGCGTTTTGGGATAGGTATGAATACAGATCATACTCTCGAAGAAGTAGGTCAGCAGTTTTCTGTAACAAGAGAAAGAATAAGGCAGATTGAAGCTAAAGCCTTAAGAAAACTCAAGCATCCATCAAGAAGTAGAATATTAAGAAGTTTTTTGGATAGTTAATTTATAATTATATCTGTATTTGTATTTATTGTTATTTACATCAAAAGATTGAAGTACTATAAGTTATTTACTTTGGGCGATTAGCTCAGTTGGTTAGAGCCCTCCGCTCATAACGGAGTGGTCCCAGGTTCGAGTCCTGGATCGCCCACCACTGTCAATATTTAAGTAAAAGATTAATTAATAAGAAGATATACCCTATGTTTTATTGTTATTTGAAATAATTTCATATTTTTATAGGGTATTTTTGCAAATCAGATTGCAAAGTTATTGTTATATGTGTTAGAACATTGCTTAATAAATGGGAAATAACAATTTAGGTTATAAATTTTTAAATTAATATAATTATACAACAACTAAAAGAGGTATCAAATGGGACCAATGGATCCTTCACAAGGATGGGGCTTGGACACAGGTTTTATTCAACAAGAACATCACACAAATCCACGTCGTATGTACAGTCAAAACGGTGCAGATTGGCAATATAGAGTTGATCATGAAAGATTAAGACGTCAACGTCTTGAGCGTGCTCGCCAAGAGATGGAAGCCGATGATCTTGGAGCGTTAGTTTTATTTGCAGGAGCAAATATTAGATATATTACGGGTTCTTATCAAGGTAACTGGAAATATAATATTAATATTAGATATGCGGTTTTACCAAGAGGTGGCGAACCTGTTCTTTTCGAAACAGCTGGATCTGATATGCATAATGCTATGTTAGATTTACCATGGTTGAAAGATCGCGTACGTCCAGCTATGACATGGCAGTGGGCTGAAGGTGCTGTGGGTGAAATGGCAGATAAAATGGTAAACTCAGTTCTAGAAGTTCTAAAAGAGAATGGCGTAGAAAAAGAAAAAATAGGCATAGATGGTTTGGATATGCCAGGATTACACGCAATGGAGAAAGCCGGAGTAAATGTAGTAAACGGTTGGCCTGCAATGTCTAGAGCTCGTGTGGTTAAGACGGTAGACGAAATAGAGCAACTTAAAATGTCTGCTTCAATCGGTGATGCTGCTATGTGGCATGTAAAAAACGATTGGCTAAAACCAGGTATAACAGAAAGACAAATTGAAGCTAAGGTGCATGAGTTCATGCTTTCAAGGGGTTGTGAAATTATTTATGACATTATTGTAGCATCTGGTGGCAACACAAGTCCTTATAGACGATGGGCAACTGATAAATTAATTCAACAGGGTGATCTTTTGATTATCGATATCAATGCTGTCGGACCAGGCGGTTACTTTATTGATTTTGTACGTACTTTCAAATGCGCTGCAAAATTAAGCCAACAAGAAATTGATTTATATCGCGAAACATACGATTCAATGTACGCGGCACTTGAAAATTTACGACCAGGAAAAACGTCTGCTGATGTTGTATCAAAATTCCCTGTATATGACGATGATAAATATGGAACTGTTACATTGCAACAATTTGCGCATTCAATTGGCCTTACATTGTATGAAGGAATGTGGATGAGTCGTGCTTATTCAATGAAATATCCTGCAGAAATAAAGGAAAATATGTATTTCGCTATTGAAACATTTGCGGGTCATGCAGGTTTACCTCAAACATGTAGACTTGAAGAGAATGTTCTTGTTACTAAAGATGGTCCATCGGTCTTTACTAAAATGGAACACATGGAAGAAGCTGTGGCTGATTACAGACCAGGTGAATTCCATCATAAAACGATATTTGGGTATCCAAATAAATAATATTTAAGGACATGAGAGTATATCCTATGCTCTCATGTCCTTAATATTTAAGGAACTCCGTTCGTGTTTCCAGCATTTGAAAAAAATCGTTCTATGATATTTAATCCGCTAATAATAGTTGCTTCTGAACTTGGTATAAGCAATCCTGGCGTACAAAAAAAATCTTCTATCGTTAATGCTTTTAAGCAGGTTAATGATTCTGGTATTGGAAGCGTTATTGTTGACAGTATATCTGATGATCAAGCCTCTGAGATGAAAGGTCATGGTGCCTATACTGTTCAAACAGATATGTCTGAATTTGGAAAAGACCATAATTATAGATCAAATTCTGGAGCCGAAAGGATAGCCGCAACTGTTAATAGATTCGATAGGTATTATACGCATGATGTAGTTATTGCTGTGCCTGATGATATGCCAGAATTAAAACCTTATCACATGCAAGCGCTAATGTACGCTCTTTGTAGTTCTGATGTTGGTGTCGCCACAATGGTAGCTCCTTTATTAGAAAGTGATAAAGATGATTTAGATGTTGTTAAAGCTATTGTAGACTGGAATTCAGATAGGATTGTCTATCCTCTGGAAGGAAGCAAGGTCGGCACGTTAATCGATGTGAGGCGAGATATAAAAAAGTTAGATAGTGACGATATTTATAAATTGGTTCCAATACATGCTTGGAGAAGAGGTTATTTAGATCGTCTGGTTGCACTTCCACCTTCAGATCGTGAATTTGAAGAAGGAACAGATTTAGTGAGAGCTATAGACGCTGGTATGAGAATTGATGTTACTTTTGTGACTGATAACATGAAGGTTTTAATCGCTCCAGAAGAGCTTATTGGAGATGAAATAGAGGGATAAGCTTTAAATTATAAATTTTAGTGTTATAATCCAATTATAATTTATACAGATCTAGTCTAGATCTTCGTTTTTTCGAATATACATATTAACTTTTAAGAAAAGGATACTCAATGACAAAGCCACTAGAGGGTATCAAAGTCTTGGAATTTGCAAATTTTATTGCAGGACCTTTTTGTGGTATGTTACTTGCGGATATGGGAGCTGAAGTTATCAAGATAGAATCACTTAGTGGTGATATGTCTAGAGCTATACCACCTATAATAGACGGAGAGAGCGCTGCTTTTATTAATCTCAATAGAAATAAAAAGAGTTTAGCACTTGATCTAAAAACAGATTTAGGTAAAGAGGTTGTTCTTAAGTTAGTTGGCAATAGTGATGTTTTCCTAGAAAATAATCGACCCGGCGCGATGGATCGGTTGGGGTTGGGGTACGATAAAATTAAAGAGATTAAACCTGACATTGTATATACAGCGGTATCTGGTTTTGGTCAGACGGGTCCACATAAGAATAGAGGTGGTGTTAATTTAATTATAGAAGCCCTTGCTGGCACATTATCTGTAATGGGAGAAAAAGGACAAATGCCTGTAAGACCAGGAATTCAAACCGCTGATATGTTTGGAGCTCTGTTTGCAACTTACGCCACATTGACATCTATAGTTGGAAAAGAAAAACACGGTGAAGGAAGATTCTCAGATGTGTCTCTTGTTGAAGCTTCAATTGCTTCAGCTGTTTGGGAAACTTCAGAATATCTGTCTACAGGTAATATACCAGAGCAAATGGGGCATTCTCACCGTGCAAGTGCTCCTTATCAATTGTTTGAAACTAAAGATAAAAAATTTATTGCTATAGGTGCTCCAAATGACCTTCATTTTCAACGTTTAATGACAGTATTATCATGTGCAGAACATATTAGTAATAGAGCATTTTCTTCCTACTCTAGCCGTAAAGAGAATGAAATTATTCTTGTACCAATTGTCTCTGAAGGTATAGCCAAATGGAACGCAAGTGATTTGGAAGAAGCTTTAATGAAAGAAGGTGTTCCTTGTGGTTATGTCAGAAACTACGAACAGGCAATTAATAGTGAACATAGTGTAGATAGGGGGCTAGTGGTTGAAAGTGATCACAATGTTCTTGGTAAAATAAAAGCTATTAGAAACCCTGTGCTCATGAATAAAGATGGTCCTGATATTAGAAATAGTGCCCCACTTCTAGGACAGGATTCGTATGAAATTTTAACGGAATTAGGATTTGTTTATCAAGAGCTAAAAGATAAGAAGGTCACATTATAATTACCTTTATTTAAGGTTATCAATAATAGCTTTTGTCATTGCTTTTGTTCCCGATGTTCCACCGATATCTTTTGTTATATTGATTCCGGATTCGATTACAGTATCAACTGATTGTTTAATTTTTTTAGCGACAATATTAGCTTTGTCGATATTAAATTTATTTCCAATCCAGTCCAATAACATAGCAGAGGAAACTATAAGGGCGTATGGATTTGCAATGTCCCGCCCAGCTATATCTGGAGCAGAACCATGGGTAGCTTGAGCCATTGCTTTATCTTCTCCAATACATAGGCCAGGAGCTAGTCCAAGTGAACCAACAAGCCCTGCTCCTAAATCAGTTAGTATATCGCCGAATTGATTTGTGGTAACAACTACATCAAAGTCTTCTGGAGATGTAACTAGATGCATTGCAGTTGTGTCTATTAATTTTTCGTCATAAATAATATTTGGAAAATCTAAGGACACCTTCCTACACTCTTCGATAAACATGCCACAGCTTAATCTATAAACAGGTTCTTTATGAGCCGCTGTAACTTTTTTTCTATCGTAATATTTTGCAATTTTAAAAGCTTCTTTCGCAACTCTATTTGCTCCTTTTCGGGTAATTACCCTTGATGATATCGTAATCTCGTCATTCGGTCTATATTCCGCTGAACCTGCTACTATGGTTTCTGAGCTTAGCAACCCCTCGGTAACTTCTCTAACAAAAATTATATCTATATCTTTTTTATAAGATTCGATATTTTTATACGAATGAATAGGTTTAACACTTGCAAACATCTCAAATTTTTTTCTCAATGGTGGAATTCTCCACGAAGGGTCGTTTCTTGGGTATGTGTTGTGACCTATTGGACCTGCTATAATACCAATAACATTGTTTAACTTTTCTTCTGTTTCTTTTGGAAATGTGTCACCATATTTATTATGAGCATCAACACCCATTAATAGGTCTATCCATGTAATATTAAGATTAACTAATTTACATGCTGCATATAATACGGATAAAGTTGCTGGAATTATTTCCTTTCCAACATCATCCCCCTCAAGAACTGCTATTCGTATATCTTGCATGAAATGTTACCAATATGGAATTAAAATAGGAAAATATTTTACTCACTTGCCGTTAAACTATTCTATTAATGTGTCTTTTAAATTATCAATCAGTGCATTTATATTGTTATTGTTCCTTGAAATAAAAGAAGTGAATTCTTCTCTTTTTTGCAAAGCCAATGATATTCCTGCAATTGAAACATCGAGTACCTTGAGGCTGCTATCATTTTTACCTATTATCCACCAGGTAATACTGGTTATTTTTCTCTCGTCAGAATCTAAAATATCTCCTTCAACGAGATATTCGAGTCCTTTGGAACCTTTAGGTTTGCATGTATTATTTACAATAATGTAATTATTTTGCTCTTCACTATCTAACCTATTGTATATCATCTGTATAACAAGTTTTTTTATTAATTCATTGTATTCATCTGATATTTCTGGCTTAAGTTTTCTTGCATACTTTCCCAAAGCAACTTTTCCCATAGTTTCAAAATCAGCATTGTCAATAAATAGTTTTTTGAAATAAAATTTTCTTTGGTTTTTAGTATACTTATCAGAACTTATAATTTCTGAAGCTTCGGCGCTAATTTTATTAACAAAAGTGATAGCATTTTCACAAGACTCCGCAACAGATTTTTGTGAATATAGCAATATAAATAAGAAGAAAAATAACGGGATAATTTTAATTTTTTTATACATTAAAGAACCTAATTTAGATAAGAAATAATTTAATTTAGAACAGTAGATTTAAATCTTTTGATGTATCTATAGAATATTCTCCAGATGAATATGAAGCATTACCATTGTTAATTTCATTTATCCTTCTTTGCCTGTAAAAACTTCTAATAGCGATGTAATAATCTGTAGATGTAGCTTCTGTTTCATCTAAAATATCTATAAGTTCTTCTCGGACTATAACGGTTTCCAATAATCCATAGGAAAGTCTAACTTCTGATGGTTGGTCTGCTAAATACCAAGTTAGAGGATGCGAAGCAAAATCAACTATACGACCAAAGATATGTCTTGGTGTTGATGGGCCAAAAATAGGTGAAACAAGGTACGGTCCAGCGGGTACACCATTTAATGCTAATGTTTGAGCAAAATCTTCACTATGATTTAAAAGACCCATCTCTGATGCAGGATCAGTTAACCCAAAAAAACCAACAGTTGAATTTATCAGAAATCTTTTGAATGTTGTTTCAGCTCTAATAAATTTTCCTTGCAACAGATCATTTAAAAGAACTACGGGTGTTTCTAAGTTGCTGAGAAAGTTTCTAGCAGAGATTCTGATAACAGAAGGAACCAGAGCCCTATAGACTTTTGATACAGGTTCAACAATAGCATTATCTAGAGCGTTATTAAACGCAAATACTTTTCTATTAACATTTTCAAAAGGGTCTTCATCTTTCATATATTGGATATTTTTACTATCGACAACTGCGTAAACTTTATTATTATCAACGGTTTCATCAACATAAGAATCGGCAATAGCAAAATCACTAACAATTATTAGAAAGAACGATAATGTTAAAAAATATTTAAAAAATAAATTTATATTTTTTGTAATCATTAAATCTCACACTTAATACTTTTAAAAGTAATTCTTTATAGCATATATAATTCCAATTGTATTAAATAAATATGAATTTATGAACAAATTATACAGTTTATTTGAATGGTAATTTACAGTTACTCTCTTTGTAAATATCTATTAATTAGGTATATTTATCTTTACAATAACTATTATAAGGATATAAGTATATCTTTATATAGATTTTATGATTGTTTTAAATTGATAACTATGGATAGAGAAATGCGACTTGAAAATACCATCCAAGCCATGAAAGCTTTGGGAGAGGAAACAAGGCTTAGGATTATGAGTTTGCTAGCGCATAGCGAATTAAACGTACAAGATATAGCTGTTATTTTGGGTCAAAGTCAGCCAAGAATTTCTAGACATCTTAAGCTCCTTGATGACTCTGGTTTGATTAGACGAATAAGAGAAGGAAATTGGGTGTATTGTAAACTTAACCACAATACAGATTTTATTAAATTAATTCATTTAATTGATAATAAAGTTTTTACTAGCGATGAAAAGATACAATTAGATTTATTAAGATTAAAAGAATTAAAAGATCAAAGACAGATAGAGTCCATTGATTATTTTAATCGTATTGCTCGTGACTGGGATCAGATAAGCAAATTACACGTTAATTCAGATCATATAGAAAAAAATATAATAGATATATTGCGCGATAGAAATCATTATAAAAAAATAATTGATTTTGGAACTGGCACAGGAAGAATGCTTGAAATATTAGATGGCTACTATAATGAGGCAGTCGGTATTGATAATAATCACCATATGTTATCTATAGCAAGATCAAGAATTGATGCTTTAGAGTTAAAAAAATGTGAGATTAGGTATTCCGATATTACAAAAACACTTTTCAGCAGTAATAGCGTTGATTTAATAATAATTCATCAAGTGTTGCATTATTTTGATAATCCATCTGATGTAATAAAAGAAGCGTCTAGGTTGTTAAAAATCAATGGAGAGGTTTTTATTGTTGATTTTTCCTCACATTCAATTGAGCTATTAAGGAGCAAGCTTTCCCATAGAAGACTTGGATTTTCATCGGATCAGATGAATGAATTATTTGAAAAAAATAATATAGAAGTTTTGGGTTTTAGGGAGCTGAAAATGCAAAGAGATTCTATTAACGAAGATTCTGTTAATGAAAATCTGACTGTTACTTTATGGCTTGGAAAAAAAATTAGATAAATGGATACTTGGTATGGGGATTAAACTAAAAAATAACAATAAAAGATTGAAGTATTCGTTAGAGATATTTCCACCTAAGACGGTCAATGAAGTCAATGGATTAATTGCAAATTTAAAGTCTATGAATTCTAAGCCTGATTTTATTTCAGTAACATATGGTGCGGGTGGTTCAACTCAAAATTCAACGTTAGATCTTGTAAAACGTTTGCATATAGAGACTGATATTGCTGTTGCAGCTCATCTAACATGTGTTAATTCATCAATCGATGATGTTATTCATTTAGTAGAACTGTATAGTAAAATAGGTATTAAAAAAATTGTAGCTTTAAGAGGAGATCCCCCTGAGGGTTTGGATGTTCCTTATAGGCCTTATAAGAACGGGTTTCATAGTACTGCTGATTTGGTTACGGCTATAAAAAAAGTAAATGATTTTGATATTTATGTAGCAGGATACCCAGAAAAACATCCGGAGTCATTAGATAAAAAAAGAGATATAGACACACTTGAATCAAAGGTTACAGCTGGAGCTCATAGTATAGTAACACAATTTTTTTTCGATAATGAATTATACTATGATTATGTAAAAATACTTAAAAAACGTAATATTAATATTCCCATTATTCCCGGAATTGTACCTATCGTAAATTTTAACCAGATTAAGCGGTTCTCTGATAAATGTGGTGCGTCAATTCCAAAAAATATTGCCGATGAGTTTCTTAATAGCAGTGAGACCGATATGAATAATTATAATTTATGTAAAAAAATTATTACCAAGCAAATCTCAGATTTAATTAATAAAGGTGTAAATAATTTTCACCTATATTCTTTAAACCGTATTCAGCTTATCGCAAGTATTTGGGATGATATTCTCAATCAGAATTCGTAATATATTAGGCCAATAGAATGATAAAATATAATAACTGTAATAACGAACTTAAAAATTTAGCACAAAATAAAATTTTGATTATCGATGGTGCAGCTGGGACTGAAATACAGAAATTTAAATTAAGTGAGTCAGATTTTAGGGGAGAGAGATTTCGTGAATACCCGCAAGATTTGAAAGGTAACAATGATCTTCTCTCGATAACACAACCTGATTTAGTTAAAAAAATACACAGATCCTATTGTGATGCCGGCGTTGATATAATTGAAACAAATACCTTCTCTTCAACTTCAATAGCTCAAGCAGATTACGGTTTGCAAAATATTGCTTATGAGTTAAATAAAAATTCAGCAAAAATTGCCAAAGAAGTTGCATTGGAATTCTATAAGAAAAACAATAAGAGAGTTTATATTGCTGGTGCAATCGGACCAACTAATAAGACGGCATCAATGTCCCCGGACGTTGAGGACCCAAGTTATAGGGCTGTAAAATTTGATGATCTCGTAAAATCTTATTCTGAGGCAGCAAATGGGTTGATTGATGGTGGAGTTGATATAATATTAATTGAGACTATATTTGATACTTTAAACGCTAAAGCAGCAATATACGCAATCCAAAGTGTATTTATAAAACTTAATAAAACAATGCCTATTATGGTTTCTGGTACCATAACAGATCTATCTGGTCGAACTTTATCCGGCCAGACTACTGAAGCATTTTGGCATTCAGTAAAACATTCAACACCATTCTCTGTTGGATTAAATTGTGCTCTAGGTGCTGCAGAAATGAAACAACATATATTTGACTTATCAAAAGTTTCTGACACACTCATATCAGCGTATCCTAATGCAGGTTTGCCTAATGAATTCGGTGAATACGATGAAAAGCCTTGTCAAACAGCTTCAATTCTTAAGGAATTTGCATTAGAAGGGTTAGTTAATATTGTTGGAGGTTGTTGTGGAACTTCTCCTGATCATATTCATCATATTGCTGATGCTGTAGCTAACATAGCACCGCGCAAACCTAGGCCCAATCAGCCAACTCTATCGCTTTCTGGTCTTGAACCTTTCAATAAGAGTATAGATAGTAATTTTATAAATATTGGCGAACGTACGAATATTACAGGGTCTGCTAAATTTAAAAAATTAATTTTAAATAATCAATATGAGGAAGCTTTGCAAGTAGCTAAAGATCAAGTTGATAATGGGGCGCAAATTATTGATGTAAATATGGACGAAGGTTTATTGGACTCTGAATATGCTATGCAGAAATTTCTTAACTTAATTTCTTCCGAACCTGACATTGCCAGAGTACCTATAATGATAGATAGCTCTAAATGGACTGTTATTGAGGCTGGATTAAAATGCGTTCAAGGAAAATCAATTGTTAATTCAATAAGCTTAAAGGAGGGTGAGAAAAACTTCATTGAAGTGGCAAGAAAAATAAAATTATATGGCGCTGCAATGGTTGTGATGGCATTTGATGAATTAGGTCAAGCGGATACAGAGAAAAGAAAAATTGATATTTGCAAACGAGCTTATAAAATTTTAACTGAGACAGTAGGAGTTTTGCCAGAGGATATTATCTTTGATCCTAATATTTTTGCTGTTGCGACGGGTATGGAGGAGCATAATAATTACGGAATTGATTATATAAATTCTTGCAAATTAATAAAAGAAGAAATGCCACTAACTTCTATCTCTGGAGGGGTATCGAACTTATCATTTTCATTTCGTGGTAATCAAATTGTAAGGGAATCAATGCATTCAGTTTTTTTATATCACGCAATAAAAGCTGGAATGGATATGGGTATAGTTAATGCAGGACAGCTTACAATTTACGATGATATTGATCGCGATCTTAGATTGTTGTGTGAAGATGTGATATTGAATAAATCACCAGATGCCACGGAAGCATTATTAAATGAAGCTGAAAAATTTAATATTGGCAGAAGTGAAGTTAGAGCTGCGGATCTAGAGTGGAGAAATCTAGAAGTAAACAAAAGATTGGCTCACTCTCTTGTGAAAGGGATTAATGAGTTTATTGAACAGGATACTGAGGAGTCAAGACTTTCTTCAAAGTTAGCTTTGGATGTAATCGAAGGCCCTTTAATGGATGGAATGAATCGTGTAGGTGATTTATTTGGTTCAGGGAAAATGTTTCTGCCTCAAGTTGTCAAGAGTGCTCGTGTTATGAAACAGGCTGTTAGCTATTTATTGCCGTATATGGAGAATGATGAAGAAACTGAAGACAAAAATAAGATTTCATATTCGGGAAAAATTCTTCTCGCTACAGTAAAAGGTGATGTTCACGATATTGGAAAAAATATTGTTGCTGTAGTTTTGCAATGCAATAACTATGAGATTATCGACCTTGGGGTTATGGTCCCAACTAATAAAATTATAGAAACTGCTATAAGTGAGAATGTTGATATTATTGGTTTGTCGGGACTCATCACTCCAAGTCTAGATGAAATGTGTACAGTTGCAGCTGAATTGAATAAAAGGGATATAAATATCCCGGTATTAATTGGTGGAGCGACCACAAGCAAAGTCCATACGGCAGTTAAGATATCTCCCAATTATAATAAGGGGCAAGTCTTATATGTTACAGATGCAAGTAGAGCTGTTGGTGTAGTTTCTGATCTTATGTCAAAGGATAGAAAAGATGAGATAATTAACAAAACTAGGGTTGAATATTCTAAAATTATAGAATCTTATAAAAACAGAACAAATGCCAATAACCGTATTTCAATAAATACTGCAAGAGATAATAAGCTTGAAATTGATTGGGATTCTTATAATCCTAAAAAACCTAGTTTCTTGGGTGTAAAAAAAATAGATGACATTAATTTAAATGATCTCGTAAAATATATAGACTGGACGCCATTCTTTCAGACTTGGGAATTAAGAGGTTCTTACCCTGAAATATTGTCTAATAAGGATTACGGAGAATCTGCAACGCAGTTATTTAATGATGCAAAAAATTTAATTAATGAAGCTATTGTTAATAATTGGATTGATTTTAGAGCGTGTGTTGGATTTTGGTCCGCACAATCTGTTGGAGATGACATAAGGTTGTATTCAAATGATGACCAAAATTTAGAGCTCGCTACTTTTCATACCATAAGACAGCAGATGGCTAGAGATTCTGGTCGTTATAATTTGTCGTTATCAGATTTCATTAAACCTAAGAAATATGGGAAAACTGATTATTTGGGCGCTTTTGCAGTTACTGCTGATTTAGGGAATAACAATCCAATGCTTAATTTTGAGAGGGATAATGATGATTATAATATCATATTGTTTAAATCTATTACAGATAGAATAGCTGAAGCTGGTGCTGAATTCTTGCACGAACATGTAAGGAAAGAATTATGGGGTTACAGTCCAAATGAAAATTTAAGTAAGGAGGAATTGATTAAAGAGGGTTATATTGGAATTAGACCTGCGCCAGGATACCCAGCTCAGCCAGATCATACTGAGAAAATAACAATATTTAAACTTTTAAATGCAGAAGAAAATATTGGAATATCGTTAACGGAATCTTGTGCTATGCTTCCTGCATCATCAATTTCTGGCTTGTACTTTGGTCATCCAGATTCTAGATATTTTGGTGTTGGTAAAATTGGTCGTGATCAAGCGACCGATTATTCAAGGAGAAAGGGCTGGTCTGAAGATGATGCGGATAAGTGGTTAAAATCAATTCTAGATTTCAAACTATAGTTTGTTATTCTTGATCAAACCATACCCTCCACCCGAAGGTGTTGTAATTTCAATTTTATCACCTTTTTGTATTTTTAACTGCTCGCAGCTCCTTAACTTATACTTTTTATTTCCTCTGATTAGATAATTTTGGCCGATAGTTCCATTTTTACCTCCATGTAAACCAAAAGGAGAAGTAATTCGATTGTTTGATATAATTGAGCATTCCATTGGTCTTTGGAATAGGAAAGTTTTTACAATACCATCTCCGCCTTTCTTAAGTCCATCACCGCCAGTATTGCGATTTATATAAATATTAAATATTTCTACAGGATATTGATTTTCTATAATCTCAGGATCTGTTAATTTTGAATTCGTCATATTTGATTGAACTGCATTGGTGCCGTTAAAATATTTACCAGCCCCGGAACCGCCACATATTGTTTCGTAATAGTGGGAATTCTCATCACCAAAAACAATATTGTTCATAGTTCCTTGTGACCCAGCACTAATTCCCAAGGCTCCAAGAAGGCAGTTCGCTATAACCTGGCTTGTTTCTACATTTCCAGCTGATACTGCAGCATTTTTATCTGGAGATAGTATACTTTTTTCTGGTATTAAAATTGTTATAGGTCTTAAAATTCCAGAATTAAGAGGGATATCTTTATCTATTAAACATCTAAAAACATATAGAATAACTGCCTTTGTTATTGGCAATGGGGCATTGAAGCTATTGTTTTGTTGTTTACTCGTCCCGTCAAAATCTATGACTATTCTATTTTCTAGTCCTATTACTTTTAATGATACTTTTATTTTAAAATCATGATCAGTGCTAACCTCAAAACTTGCATCTTTAATTTCTTTAATTTTCTTAATCACAGATTCTTCTGAGTTAGCTTTGATATATTCCATATAAGCTTGCACTGTTGTTAATCCATAGTGTTTTATGACTTTGATAAGTTCTATGGATCCGGTTGTATTTGCTGCTATTTGGGCTTTAATATCTTCAATATTTAGAAGAGGATTTCTTGCAGGGTATTTAGTTAAAGTTAGTGTTTCCAATAATTCCTTTTCATTAAAATTACCTTTTGTCATAATCTTAAAATTATTAAAAATCACACCCTCTTCATCTAAAGTTTTAGCAAGTGGAGACATAGACCCTGGATATATTCCTCCAATATCAGAATGATGTCCTCGGCTACCAAGAAAAAAAATAATTTTATTATCCGAGAATATGGGGGTTATTATGGTTAGGTCAGGTAAGTGGGTTCCTCCAGATTGCGGAGAGTTAATTAAAAATACGTCACCAGGATATATTTTCTTGTTATTTTTTATAATATTTTTAACACAATCATCCATTGATCCAAGGTGGATGGGCACGTGTGGAGCATTTGCAATTAGATCTCCTTCCTTATCAAATATTGCGCAAGAGTAATCAAGTCTCTCTTTAATGTTTACTGATATAGATGTTTTTTGAAGTGTAATCCCCATTTGTTCGGCAATAGACATAAAAAGATTATTAAATATTTCTAGCAAAACAGGTGATTTAATTTTTGGGTTGTATTTATATTTTTCTTCTTTTTTATTTTTAATTAAAATAAGATTGCATGTAGAGTCGATTTTTGCTTCCCAATTTGGTTCTATGACAATAGTTGAATTTTTATCGGATATTAACGCGGGCCCATAAATTTTATCTCTTAGCGAAATGGATTGTAAATCGTAGATGTTTATTTTATGCCAATTGCCTTTGGTAAATATATTAGTTTCACCTACTTTGGACAAGCCTTCACCAATTTTATGATAATGGATTTTTCTATTTTCCGTTAATTCTGTTTCAACTTCTATCATGTCAATAAAGATTTTCTTATTTGATAGAAATCCAAATTGCTTTTTATGTAACCTTAAGAAGTTATCCTTCATTATGTCGATATTTGAATATTCTATGCTTATAGGCATTTCTGAATCTTGATATTTTATATATATAGATATATTAGATCTATAATCGTTATTACCGATTTTTAATAAATTTTTATCTTCCAATACACGTATTTCATTACTCAATTCTTTGTATGAATTATCATTCAATTCACATAAGATAGATTTTTGTTCTGTGTATTTTATGCTAGAAAATCCTATTCCATATGCTGATAAGAAGCTTCCTAAAGGGTGGATAAGTATTTTATTAATTCCTAAGTTTTCTGCTAATAAACAAGCATGTTGCCCCCCTGCACCTCCAAAAGATGCAATTGCGTAATCGTCTAAATTATACCCCTTATTAACCGATATTTTTTTAATTGCTTGGGTCATTTTTTCAATGGCTATGTTAATATATCCATCAGCAATTTCTTCGATACTCATATTGAGATTTAGCTCTTCTTTTAATGTTTGGAATTTTTTTAATGTAATTTTTTTATTCAACGAAGATTTTCCATTGCAGCCAAATACCTTTGGAAAATTTTTGTTTGATATTTTCCCTAATATTAAATTTGCATCAGTAACCGTAAGGGGTCCGCCCAGGTTATAGCATGTTGGTCCAGGGAAGGATCCTGCTGATTGTTCGCTTACTACCAATCTACCTATTTCGTGGGTAAGCAGAGAACCTCCACCAGATGCAATTGTATTAATTTCTAGCATCGGTATTTGTATTTGTATACCATTGATATTATTTTCGAATGAACGTTCTACTTTTTTGTTGAAATGAGCTACGTCTGTAGAAGTACCTCCCATATCGAAGGATATTATTTTATTAAAACCTGATTTTTGAGATGTTGTTATTGCACCTATTACTCCACCTGCTGGTCCGGATAATATTGAATCTTTTGCTCTGTATCGGTCCCACGAAGATAGCCCGCCATTTGACTGCATATAATTTATTTTTAATATTCCGTTATCTAATTTTTTATCCTTTTTGCTAAACAAGGCATGTCTTAAGTTGTTTATATCCCTGCTAACCGTAGGGCTTAAATAAGCATTCAATACGGTGGTATCTCCTCTTTTGATAAATTTTATTGTTGGACTAATGTCATGTCCACAAGATGCTTCATTGAATCCAATTTCTTTTAAGAGTTCTAATAATTGTATCTCATGTTTAGGATGTTTCCATGCATGCATTAAATTTATGGCTACTGATTTTATATCTAAATTTTGTGAATTTAATATTTTTAGTATTTTTTTCTTTTCTTTCTTTAAATCTATTTTTTTAATTACATTTCCGTTTACATCAATCCGTTCCTCAACCTCTATAACTTTTGTGTACAGCATTTTATTTTTTCTGATATTTAAATCAAATAATTTAGGTCTTGATTGGTATCCAATTTCTAACGAATCTCCGAACCCTTCTGTTGTTAACAATAAAGTATTGTCTCCTTTGTTTTCTAATAATGCATTTGTAGCAACTGTTGTCCCAATATTAATGCTTTTAATTATATCAATAGGAATGTCTGTATTTTTTTTAATACGTAATATGCTTTTTATACCTGTTATTATTGGATCTTCACTGTTTTCTAGAGTTGACGATAATATTTTTTTTACATGAATTTTGTTGTTTGGAGACATTGCGATTATATCTGTAAATGTACCACCTTTATCGACCCAAAAATTCCAAAATCTTTTATCCGATTTCATTTACGTTCCTATTTATTGATTCTACATAATTCCCGTCTATGTAAATTATAGTTTGAAAACTGTATATAAAAAATTATAATCTAATAATCATTATTTTATTTTTTAGAAAAAAATTAAAAAACCATGTTTATTAATAGATTTACTTCACCAAATTATAATCAGAGAGAGAATTCTAAAATTGATATGCTAGTGCTTCACTATACTGCGATGGCCGGTTCTTGTGAAGATGTTTGTAAGTGGTTATGTAATGAAACATCTCATGTTAGTTCTCACTATGTTGTAGATAGGGACGGAACAATTTTTTCTCTAATTGACGATAACCACAGAGCCTGGCATGCAGGGGTATCTTTTTGGGATGGCAGCTCAGATATTAATTCCAGATCAATTGGTATTGAAATACATAATTTAGGGGAAGGAGATTGTTTTCCAGAAAAACAGATATCTTCTTTATGTAGGCTAATTAAAAATTTAATGGATAAGCACGGTATCTCTAGGCATAATGTGCTAGGTCATTCTGATGTAGCTCCAGAAAGGAAAAAAGATCCTGGTAATTCATTCCCGTGGATTGATTTGCATGAGCAAGGCATAGGTATATGGTCAAATAAAAAGATTACAAATAATAAAAGTATGGTAAATATTGGAGAAAAATCTCAAAAAATAGAAGAAGTGCAAAATCATTTAAAGTCTATGGGATATAATATCAACGTCAACTCTATATATGATAATGCAACGAGAATAATCATAGAAGCTTTTCAGAGACATTGGCGGCCCAAGAAAACTGATGGTTTCTTGGATTTAGAAACAGAGGTCTTATTAAAGGATGTATTTAGCCAATTTAAATATATGAAAAAACTTGATCTCGACTAAGCTTATGAATTGTATTATATTAAAAATTGCTAGATAGCTGGATGGTCGCTGTATGTAATACAGAGGAAAGTCCGGGCTCCATGGAGAAACAGTGCCGGATAACGTCCGGCGGAGGAAACTTTAGGGAAAGTGCCACAGAAAATATACCGCCATAATTTTATTATTATGGTAAGGGTGAAATGGTGTGGTAAGAGCGCACCGCATTATTGGTAACAGTAATGGCAGGGTAAACCCCACTGGGAGCAAGACCAAATAGAGGTAACGTAACATTGTTAAATGTTCTTCACATTAGTTGCCTGGGTAGGTTGCATGAGAATTGTGGTAACATAATTCCTAGATGAATGGCCGTCAGATAAGAGTAATCTTATTTACAGAACCCGGCTTATAGGCTGTCTAGCAAAATAATTATAATTTTCATTAATGCACTATCGGTGAATAAGTTGTTTTAATGACTTGTTTAGCGTTAAAACCATTGACTACCATATAATACCATGGTATCCCATATTATCCCAAATTTATATTTGTAATAAATTTATGGAATATCTTTTACGGGAAAATTGTTATGGAAAAATTTTTATCAACTTATCACAATAAAATAGATAGCAAAGGACGCGTTTCTGTACCTGCGCAATTTAGGTCGGTCATTTCTTGTGATGGTTTTGATAAATTATTCTGTTACCCATCTCTTGATGCAGAGGCAATTGACTCAGGAGGGGAGAAATTAGCAGATCAGATATCAGATTTATTAGATAAATTAGATCCTTATTCAGATGAGAGAGACCACCTATCAACTGCATTATTTGGATTATCTGAAATGTTAAAGATAGATACTGATGGTAGAGTTATATTATCAGATTCTTTAAGAGATCACGCTCATATAGAAAGTGAAGTTGTTTTCGTGGGTCTTGGTGAGAAATTTCAAATATGGGAGCCTAATAATTTTAAAGCCCATTTATCCGAAGCAAGAGAAAGAGTAAAAAAACAAAGAAATTTATTAAGAGTTAACAATAAGAGGATTGTTGAGGGAGTTTTAAAATGATGGATAGCAGTGGTAATACTGCTGGCGGACCTATCCATCATATACCTGTAATGCTTTCAGAAGTACTAGAAGCACTGGCACCCAGAGGAGGCTGTGTCTATGTTGATGGTACTTTTGGAGGTGGCAGTTATACAAAGAAAATATTAGAATATGCTGATTGCAATGTCATCTCGTTGGATAGAGATATACATGCAATAAATAATGCTAAATATCTAGAAACATTTTATACTCCGAGATTAAAATTAATCAATAGTCGCTTTAGCCAACTTGAATCTGTGTTAGAAAATATTAATATAGAAAAAGTAAGTGGGATAGTTGTTGATATAGGGGTCTCTTCTATGCAGCTAGATGATAACGCAAGAGGTTTCTCTTTTCAATTAGATGGACCTCTGGATATGAGGATGGGCAACGATGGCCCTAGTGCATATGACGTTGTCAATAATCTTGAAGAAGATGAATTGGCTAATATCATAAAAATATTGGGTGAGGAAAAGTTGGCGAGAATGGTTGCAAGATCCATAGTTAGAGAGAGATCTGTTTGCCCTATAAAAACAACTTTCGAATTAAGGGAGATTATAGCGCAAGCAATTGGTTGGTCTTACAGGAAAGTAGATAAAAAAACAATTCATCCTGCTACTAGAACATTTCAGGCTATAAGAATTTTTTTGAATTCTGAGTTGCATGAATTAAAGCAACTTCTTCACATCTCGGGTAAAGTTTTGGAAACTGGAGGTAGGTTAGTTGTGGTCTCATTTCATTCACTAGAAGATAGAATTGTAAAAGAGTTTCTTAATTATCATACTGGTAAAAATAGAGCAGTATCAAGATATCTTCCTATAGGTGATTTAGATGAGAAAAATAGTTTTAAATATGTGATGTCTAAGCTAATAAAAACCGGTAATGACGAAGTTTCTAAAAATCCAAGATCAAGATCCGCAAGAATGCGAGTTGCTGAAAGAACAGGAGAGATCTTTAGAGAAAATTTAGATATTTATAGTAAAAGTTATGATTATAAAGATTTATTGGAAAGATTATAATGATTAGGTTTGTTTATATTTTTTTTCTATGCATAGCAGTTCTAGCATCACTTTCTTTATATATATTGAAATATGACTCAACTAATACTGCAAATCAAATAGTTGCATTAAAAAGTCAAATAATTGATGAAAAAAAGAGAATAAATCTTTTAAATGCAGAATTTTATAGACTTACCCAACCAGAAAGAATTCAAAAATTATCACAGCTTTATCTCAATCTAGGTCCTATTAATATCTCTCAACAAAAAGATCTAAAGGATATTCCCCTGAAACCAGCAAATGACATTATGGACGATTTGATAAAAAGATCGTTAGTCGGGCTTACGGAGATTGAAACGGAAAAGGAATAGATATCCGTTTTGTCTTAAATTTTATAGCGATTAATAATATTGTAGGTTAAAATTGATTTTAGATAAAAAAAATATTAAAAATCACGAACAATACACAACTAGAAATAGATTGAAATATATATTTGTTATATTTGTATTGGGATATATAGTTTTGGCTAGCAAATTATTTGACCTTTCCTCATTTACAGATAACTCCATTAAATCATCTTCCTATAGTAATACTGATAATTTATCCAGACCAATGATAATTGATAGAAACGGTTATACTTTAGCTCAGGATATCGAAGTCCCTTCATTGGCGGTTAACCCGAAATTATTAATTAATATAGAAGATACGATTGATCGGCTTATGATTGCTATCCCTGGTGGATTTAACAGGGATACTTTAAGAAAAAAATTAAGTTCTAAAGCTTCCTTTGTCTGGTTAAAAAGAGGCATTGAACCGCATCAAAAAGCTAGCATACATGCTTTAGGCATTCCTGGAATTAGATTTGAGGATGAGACTAGTCGTTATTATCCTTATAAAAATACCTTAGCTCATATCATTGGCTATACAAATATTGATAATATAGGGCAAGCGGGAATGGAAAGGCACATTGACTCTAATTTATTAAAGGATTCAAATTTTTATCAAGATTCTAAAAATATCCAACTATCAATTGATCTGAAGGTAACTCATGCAATGAGGGATGAGCTAATAAAGTCGTTAAAAAAATATAAAGCGATAGCAGCTGCAGGTATACTTATGGATATTAATAACGGCGAGGTAATAAGCCTCGTCTCTTTACCGGATTTTGATCCACATGTCCCAGAAATATCTCAACAGCCTGCTTACATTAATAGAATAACGAATGGTGCGTATGAAATTGGTTCAACATTTAAATCTTTTACAGTTGCGATGGCAATGGATTTAGGAATTGCAGATTTAGATACAATGTTTGATGCGAGAAGTCCTCTGCAAATAGGCAGAAGAACAATCCGAGATGATCACCCGCAAAGTAGAATGCTAAGTTTAACGGAGGTCTACACTTATTCGTCTAATATTGGAACCTCTAGAATGGCTATTGAAATAGGAGATGACCGTTTTGCGCAATTTTTAAAAAAACTTGGCATGGTTGGTAGAATAAAAACTGAGTTACCAGAATTATCTTCTACTTTATTGAAACCAAAATGGGGTCAGATACAATTAGCGACAGCATCTTTTGGTCATGGGATAGCCATTACACCACTGCATGCAGCGGCAGCTGGAGCAAGCATTTTAAACGGTGGTATTTACATAAATCCAACTTTTTTAAAAAGGAGCAGTGATACGAATATTGAAATGAGACGTACTGTTGATTCTATGACAAGCGAAAAAGTAAGAAAATTGATGTATTTAAATGTAATAAATGGAACGGCAAAAAGAGCGCAAGTTGAAGGTTATCATGTAGGCGGTAAGACTGGTTCAGGTGAAAAAGTTGAGAATGGAACGTATAATAAAGATAAACTTTTAACAACATTTATGGGAGTGTTCCCAATTGATGATCCAGAATATATTTTATTTTTACTTTTGGATGAACCAAAAAGGATTGAAGAAACTAGAGGTCAAAGAACCGCAGGTTGGAATGCGGCGCCAACTTTCTCAAATATAGTGTCTAGAATTGCTCCTATGCTAGGTGTAAAGAGAAGCATAGGACCAAGCGTGTTTGATGAGGAATTAACAGTAGCTAGTGCAGTTAATTAAGGGGAGTCTATCGATGAAACTGAAGAATATACTTTCAGCAGAACATATGAATAATGATCTATCCGAATTGAATGTATCTGGTTTGTCTTTAGACAGCAGAAAGATTAAAAAAAATAACTTATTCATTGCCCTTGATGGTCACACAGAATCAGGAATTAAATATATTGGTGAAGCAATTCATAACGGAGCCAACGCTTTGTTATTATCAAATGAGAATATTAATGAAAATATTCATTATCCTATACCAGTGATAGGCGTTGATAATATAAGGCTAGAGCTTTCAAGTATTGCTTCTAGATTTTATACTAATAAGCCAAACACTATTGTAGCAGTTACAGGCACAAATGGTAAAACCTCAGTAGTCAATTTTATAGATCAAATATGGAAAAAATTTTCTAGAAAATCAGCCTCTATTGGAACATTGGGTAATTCAATTTTATCAGGACACAATAGCCTAACCACACCAGATGCGATATCCTTGCACGCTCAATTGAATTTATTAAAAGATGCAGGTGTAGATAATGTTGCGATTGAAGCTTCAAGCCATGGTTTGGATCAATATAGAATTGATAATATTAATATAAGCGCAGCTGCATTTACAAATATGTCTAGAGATCACTTGGATTATCACAAAACAATGGAAGAATACTTTAAAGCAAAAGCTAGATTATTTAAGGAAATATTGCCGAAAGATGGACTTGTGGTTTTAGGTATCGATACTATTGAAAAAAAATATTTAAAACAAATCACAGATAACAATAAACACAATATTATTACTATAGGAAGAAGTGAAAGTGACTTGCAAATATTGCAAATAGATAATTTATGGAGGCATACAGCTCTTCGACTACGTGTTAATAATCAGGAAATAGATATTAAAATACCATTGATAGGAGAATTTCAGATTCATAACGCTTTAATTGCCGCAGCTACTGTTACGGTTGATAAACACATCGGTATTATAGAATCTCTAAAAACTTTGGAAACTCTAAAAGGTGTTAAAGGTAGGCTAGAATTCATAGGTAGTAATAAATATGATGCAGGAATTTATGTTGATTACGCTCATACACCTGATGCGTTGGAGTTTGTGTTAAGAGAGATGCGAAAATATACGGCAAAAAAATTATATTTAGTTTTTGGAGCTGGTGGAAATCGTGATATTGGAAAAAGATATCTTATGGGTCAGGTAGCTGAAAATTTTTCAGACGTAATAATAGTTACTGATGATAATCCAAGAAACGAAGATCCTTTAAAAATTAGACTTGATATTCTAATGAGTACAAAAAATGCTATTGAGATTGGAAATAGATACGCAGCTATAAAAACAGCTATAGATCAATTAGAAGAAGGAGATAACTTATTAGTTTGTGGAAAAGGCCATGAGGAAACAATGATCGTGAATGATAAAACTTACCCTTTTTCTGATCATACCGCTATTCTTTCAATTCTAAGTTAGGTTAAATAATTTATGGTATTAGAAAATAAAAGTAATCAGAAATTATGGTATTTACAGGATCTTGTCGATAAATTGGATGGAACCTATCAGGGTAGAGAAAATATAAATATAAATATAAATAGAGTTATAATAGATAGCCGCATAGCCCTTGCTGGAGATCTATTTTTTGCAATTAAGGGTGACAGGTTAGATGGGCATGAATTTGTTAACAATGCTTTTAAAACAGGAGCCTCACTCGCGATTGTAAGTAAGGATTATCAACATAGATCTAAGGATAATAATTATATAATTGTTGACGATACTTTTTTAGCGTTAAAAAAATTAGCTATAGCATCAAGAAAAAGAAATCGTGGAGTAATTATTGCTGTTACTGGTAGCGTTGGGAAAACAACAACAAAAGATATTTTATATTCATGTATTTCCTCTTATGCAAATACACACGCTTCTCCAAAATCATTTAATAATAAATGGGGTGTCGCTCTAGCTTTAGCTAATATGCCAATTAATTCAGATGTGGGGATATTTGAATTGGGGATGAATAATATTGGTGAAATATCAGACCTCACATCTCTTGTAAGACCGAATATATCAATAATAACAAACGTAGAAAATGCACATATTGGAAATCTTAAAACAATCATGAATATTGGTAAAGCAAAGTCTGAAATTATGGATAGCATGAATGAAGGGTGTTATGTGATATTAAATAGAGATAGCAATTGTTATAAATTATTAGAAAAAAAAGCTAATAAGAAGAAATTAAATATAGTTACTTTCGGTGAGGCTATTAAATCTGACATCCAACTATTGGAGTTAAATTTTTTAGATAATGTTATATCAACTGTAGTTAAAGTTTTTGACAAAAAATATAGATATAAATTAAATACTAATAATAAATTTTTGGCATATAATTCATTACCAATATTAGCAATTTTTAAAATTTTAAAACTAAACCTTCAAAGTACATTTTCTAATATAAATTTCAATTCAGTCTCAAAAAGTAGATGGGAGACAATTAAATTTAAGATAAGCAATGGTTCCTTTACGTTAATTGATGACAGTTATAATGCGAGCCCAATGTCTATGAATTCTTCTGTAAGTCAATTTGATTCGCTAAAAATACCGAGCAATGGAAGGAAGATAGCTGTATTAGGTGATATGTTAGATCTTGGTGAATATGAATTTTCATATCACTCCGATCTTATAAAACAGGTATCTGAATCTAATATAGATATTGTATACACTTGTGGTGAGAGCATGCATAAACATTTGAATAAAATAGCAAATAATATCAAAATTCATTGGTCATTGGATTCTCAAGAAGTTTCAAAGTTGCTTTTAAATAATATCTGTGAAGATGATGTTATTTTAGTGAAAGGTTCTAACGCAATGAAAATGAATATTATTACACAGGACTTTATTAATAATTATGAATTATTCTAAAAAAAAGAAGGTTAATACTAATGTTTTTTTGGTTATCAAATGAGTTAATTGAAATATATTCTTTTTTAAATGTTTTTAAATACATAACTACAAGGACGGTTGCAGCTACCTGTACATCTGGGCTAATTGTATTTTTATTTGGACCTCTAATTATTAATTATTTGAGAGGTTTGCAAGAAATTGGTCAACCAATTAGAAAAGATGGGCCTAAAAGACATATTGTTGATAAGGCAGGGACTCCAACAATGGGGGGTTTGATTATTTTATTGGGAATATGTTCTTCAAGTTTTTTATGGGCTGATTTAACTAATAAGTATGTTTGGATTGTTATTGGTGTTACAATTTTATTTGGTGCTATAGGTTTCTACGACGACTACTTAAAGGTAAAAAGTTTATCATCAAATGGTTTTTCAGCAAAAATGAAGATTATATTGGAGATAATAATTGCAGTTGCAGGTGTTTACTTAATCATTTTGTCAGGAGGTTTCGAACTATTTGATAATCTCAATTTTCCATTTTTTAAGAATTTTACATTAAATATGGGATGGTATTCCCTGCCATTTGGAGCTTTGGTGATCATTGGTTCTGGTAACGCTGTTAATTTAACAGACGGCCTAGATGGTTTAGCTATAGTTCCTGTTATGATTGCAGTCTCAAGTTTTGGTTTTATAGCTTACATAACTGGTAATATTATTTTTTCAGATTATTTGAATATTATTTTTGTAGATGGTGCAGCTGAATTATCAATTATATGTGGAGCGATATTAGGCGCTGGATTGGGATTCTTATGGTATAATGCGCCGCCCGCGATGATCTTTATGGGTGATACAGGGTCTTTATCTTTAGGATCCGCAATAGGTGCAATTGCAGTGATAACTAAACATGAATTAGTATTGTTGATTATTGGAGGATTGTTTGTATTAGAAGCCGTATCGGTCATTGTGCAAGTAATTAGCTTTAAGACAACGGGCAAGCGTGTATTTAGAATGGCACCATTACATCATCATTTTGAAGAAAAAGGTTGGAGCGAATCAACTATAGTAATAAGATTTTGGATTATCTCCTTAATTCTAGCAATGATCGGTTTGCTAACGTTAAAATTAAGATAATTATTTGCAAAATTTAATTATGTAATTAAAGATAAAATCATGATCGCACTACATCATAGAAAAGATCAGAAAATTTTTGTTTTTGGCTTAGGTTTATCTGGCATTAGTTCTGTAAACGCTTTGTTGAAAGGCGAAGCAACTGTCTATGCATGGGATGACTCTCCTGAGATGAGAGCTTCTTCTGATCTTGGTGATAAAATTATAAAAGATCCAAGGTCTATTGATTTTAGTGATATAGATGCTTTAATTTTAAGTCCTGGAATTCCACTAAATTATCCTAATCCCCATTGGATTGTTGAGATCGCAAATAAAAATAAAGTGAGTATTATAGGAGATATTCAATTATTTTTAGACGAAATTTTAATATCTAAAGTTCCTGTAAAAATGATATTTGTTACAGGTACTAATGGTAAATCAACAACTGTATCAATCATTTATCATCTTTTAAAATTTATGAAAGAAGATGTACAGTTAGGTGGTAATATAGGAATAAATGGAGTTTTAGAATTAGAATACCCTAAGAAAAATAGTATTTATGTTATTGAGATTTCATCCTTCCAGATTGAATTAACCCCTAGATTGAAACCTGATATCGCTGTTCTATTAAATATATCTCCAGATCATTTGGATAGGCATGGGGATATAAAAAATTACTCTATGATAAAATCAAGGATTTTCTTATTACAGGATAATGATGATACGGCAATCATTGGGGCAGACGACAAGAATACTATTAGAATATCTAATGGCATCAGAAAAGAAATTAACACGATTAGAATTTCAAAAAATAAAGAAGTTAGAAATGGTATTTGGGGATTGGATGGATCAATTATAACGAATTTAGATAAAAAGAAATTAACAATGGGAAAACTGTCTCATAAAAAGTCTCTTGCTGGTGAGCATAATCTTCAAAATATTGTTGCAAGCATAGCGGTTTTAAGAAGCCTCGGATATAGTTTGGATGATTATGAGGCCGGATTTCATTCTTATTTAGGATTAAAGTATAGAATGGAAGTTATTGGATATTACAAGAATATTTGTTTTGTTAACGACAGTAAGGCTACAAATGCCGAAGCATCCAGAGAAGCAATTATTAGCTGTGATAATATTTATTGGATACTGGGTGGTTTAGAAAAAGACGATGGGATTAATCAAATAAAAAATTCTTTTAAAAATATTAAAAAAGCATATTTAATTGGAAGTTCAATTAAGTCTTTTTCAAAGACCTTGTTAGAAAAAAGCATTGATTATGAAATATGCAGTACTCTTGATATTGCTATTAAAAGTTCAATCTTTGACGCGGTCAAAAATAAATTTAAATCAACGATATTATTTTCTCCTGCTTGCGCTTCTTACGACCAGTTTAAAAACTACGAACAAAGAGGTAGTGTTTTTAATAGGTATATAAAAGACTATATTGAATAAATTTAGGTAATTGCTGTTATGAACTTAAAAAGAACTAATCAAAATGTCCTATCTGAATGGTGGTGGACTGTTGACAAATTTCTAATTTCCTTAGTTTTTATCCTAATATTTTGTGGAGTCATTTTAAATTTAGCTGCAAGTCCTGCTGTAGCTAATAGATTGGGTCTCGATCAATATTATTTTGTTAAACGACATTTTATTTATTTAGTGCCTTCAGTCACAACAATGATTCTATGTTCATTCCTTAACCAAAAAAATATTAGAAGGATTTGTTTGTTAACGTTTTTATCTTGTATTTTAATAATGGTATACTTGAATATTTTCGGTACCCCCATAAAAGGAGCTACAAGATGGTTAGATTTAGGGGTTATATCTTTGCAGCCATCAGAATTTGCTAAACCAGTGTTTATAGTTTTAATTTCTTGGTTTTTTTCAGAATCTCTAATATCAAATAAACCTGGAAAGCTAATTTCTTTAATTTTATACATTATTCTAATTTCATTGCTAATTCTCCAACCGGATTATGGGCAAACTTTATTGATAACAATAGTTTCATCAATAATATATTTTATTTCAGGAATGCCGTGGATTGGTATTTTAATAATATCAACTATTGGTATTATCGGACTTACCACTGCCTATCTTAATGTTGACCATGTTGCTCAAAGGTTAAATAGTTATCTGAATCCATCTTCCGGAGATACTTTTCAAGTAGATACCGCTCATAATGCAATCATAAAAGGAGGTTGGCTAGGAAAAGGTCCTGGCGAAGGTACGATAAAAAATATACTTCCAGATGCTCATACAGATTTTATATTCGCGGTTGCAGCAGAAGAATACGGCATATTTATATGTATGCTAATAGTCTTGCTTTTTGCATTCATAGTGTTAAGAGGTTTTCAGCGAGCAATGTTAAATCAAGATATTTTTTCGAGGCTATCTATTGCCGGATTATCATCAATGATTGGAATACAATCTGGTATAAATATAGGTGTTAATTTAGGGATAATTCCCGCTAAAGGTATGACATTACCTTTTATTTCATACGGAGGTTCTTCAATGCTATCAATTGCAATATCATTCGGTTTTATGTTAGCTTTTTCAAGAAAAAAAGCAAGCAATAGGATATTAATTGTAAATAAACATAGCAGGGAACTTAATTGAAAAATTATTCAAGTAAAAATAAAAAAATAATTATTGTGGCCGGTGGCTCTGGCGGACATGTTTTTCCTTCAATTGCAGTTATAGATGAGCTTATTGATTCATCCTTTGAAATATTAATGATCACTGATAAGAGAGGCTTAAATTATAAGAATCTGTTCCCAAATATTACTATCCGTGTCATAGAGTCAGATACTCCGTTTGGAAAAAATAATTTAAAAAAGATTTTATTTTTATTCAAAATTATACCAGGTCTCCTTCTATCCTTTTGGATTTTATTGAAATTTTCACCTAGATTAATTATTGGCTTTGGAGGTTATCCTAGCTTCCCACCAATTATGATAGCTTATTTGTTACGAATTCCAATTATTATCCATGAGCAAAATTTAATAATGGGCAGGGCTAATAGATTTCTAGGAAATTTAGCAAAAAAAATTTTAATTTCTCAAAAGGATACAAAAAATATTTTACCAAAGCATTATAATAAGACTTTGTTAGTTGGTAATCCCATTAGAAAAGAGATTTGCAGACTAAGAAGTACTCACGCGCCCTTGTATGAACATACAAATAAATTTAATATTCTTATTTTTGGTGGCAGTCAAGGTGCCAGTATTTTTTCAAATTTAATTCCTCTATCTTTGTCGTTACTTCCAAGCGAGTTAAGGTCAAATATTAATATTGTTCAACAGGTTGTTAAAAAGGACTTATCATTGCTAGAAGAAAAATATAAAGAGCTTTCCATTCCAGCTAAAATTGAAACGTTTTTTGATAATTTACCATTATATATGCATGAAGCTGATATAATCATATCTAGAGCGGGAGCTACATCAATCGATGAATTCAGGGTTATTGGAAAGCCGTCTATATTGATTCCATTAAGTCATTCTATAGATAATGATCAGTATATAAATGCTAAAAAACTAGAAAATGATGGGGCTTGTATTCTAGTGGAGGAAAAAGACTTGAATGAAAAATTTTTATCAAATCAAATTAACTATTTTTATAACAATAGAGAAGTTTTAACTAAAATGAGTTTAGCCGCCTATGCAACTGGAAATACTAGCGCAGCTAAGAATGTCGCTAATTTAATTTTAACTTATTATTAAAATAACATTTTTGAAATTTTATGTTACAAGACTATATATTAAGGGGATAATTATTGTTTTTTAGTAGTTTCAAAATAATTCACTTTATTGGTATCGGTGGTATTGGCATGAGTGCCATTGCAGAATTAGCTTACGAATTAGGCTATGTAGTGCAAGGAAGTGATATTAGAAAAAATAATAATCTTATTAGACTTGAGAAAAAAGGTATTTCTATAAATATTGGCCACGTTGGTAAAAATATACAGACAGCAGAAGTGGTTGTTTACTCATCTGCGATTGATAAAAGTAATCCAGAAATTATTGAAGCAAATGCAAGGAGTATACCTTTGTATTCCCGAGCAGAATTCCTGGCAATTGTTATGAAAGATAAACGCTCCATTACGATATCTGGTACGCATGGGAAGACGACTACTACTTCTATAATAGGGCAATTATTAAAGGATGAAGCTATAGATCCAACTGTTGTTAGCGGTGGTATAATGAATATCAATAAAAGTAATCTTATATTTGGTAATGGAGATTGGATGATTGTTGAGGCTGATGAATCAGATGGCAGTTTTTTAATATTGCCTTCCGAGATATCAATTATAACAAATATTGATAATGACCATTTGGATTATTACAAATCAATGACATTACTAAAGGATGCTTTTGTTAAATATGCCAATAAAACTCAAGAAAACGGTTATTTAATTTTATGTATTGATGATATTGGGGTCCAATCAATATTAGGTGATATTATGGTAGAAAGATTAATTTCATATGGTTTTTCTAAAAAAGCAAATTACCAGGTTTCATTTATCAGAAATGAATCTTTAGGTTCAATTTTTTCTCTAAAGTGTAATTTACCCGATATATATTTTGATGAAGAATTTTTTATACCAATGCATGGTGATCATAATATTAACAATGCAGTTGCGTCCATAATTGTCGCAAAAATATTAAGCATAGATATCAAAAAAATAAAAAGTAGACTTAAAGATTTCCCAGGTATTCAAAGAAGATTTACAAAAATTGGAGATAAAGATGGGGTGATATATTTTGATGATTATGCACATCATCCAGTGGAAATACAGGCAGTGTTATCGGCAGCCAATAAAATCAAGCATAATAAGATAGTAACCGTTTTTCAGCCTCATAGATATAGCAGGATAATTGAGTTATACGATGGATTCTGCTCTTCATTTAAGGATACGGATTATTTGCTGATCGCACCTATTTATTCTGCAGGTGAGTTAGCTACAAAAGCTATTACCAACAGAACCATAGCAAATGATATTAAATTTATTGATAAAGATTGTATAAAATACTTTATGAGCAATGAAAATTTAAAAATATTGTTAAAATCAATTGTAAAAAATGGTGACATTGTTATTTTTATTGGAGCTGGCGATATAAGCTCAATTGCAAGAGAAATTGTTAAAAATATATAATTAAAATAGCAAGAGATTTTATTTCATGAAATTATGGCCTAATGCAGATTTATTGGTGGATAAATTATACAAACCTAGTGGTAGATTAATTCCTAATTACCCCTTGGCTTCATCTTCTTGGTTTCGAGTTGGGGGTGCAGCTGAAGTCATGTTTTTCCCAGAGGATGAACATGATCTGGCTATATTTTTAGAAAAATTACCAAACGATATTAATTACTGTGTGTTGGGAAATAAGTCTAATGTTTTAATTAGAGATTATGGAATATCAGGAATTGTAATTTCTTTGGGAAAAGCTTTTTCAAAAATAGAAGTAGTTGATGGGGATAAAATATTATCGGGATGCTCTGTTTTAGATAAGAAATTATCTAGTTTTGCGCTCCAAAATAATATAGGCGGATTCTCCTTTTACAATAGTATTCCGGGATCTGTTGGTGGGGCTATTAAAATGAATGCGGGAGCGTTTGGTCAGGAAACAAAAGATCTCTTAATAGAGGTAACGCTTATTGATAGAAGTGGTATTACATATAATGTTAAGAATAGTTTGTTAGATTTTAAATACCGTAGTTCTAACATTGCTAACGAAACATTATGTCTGTCAGCTTTGTATCAAGGATATCATTCTCAATACCATAGGATATATGATGAAATGATATCTATAAAAAATTTAAGGAATAATTCTCAGCCTTTGAGAGAAAAAACAGGTGGATCAACATTTAAGAATACGAAACATAAAAAGGCTTGGGAGCTAATAGAATTATCTGGTTGCAGGGGTTTGTCCGTTGGTGGCGCTTCTGTTTCCAGGAAGCATTGTAATTTTATTATTAATAATGGAAATGCAACAGCACGAGATGTAGAATCTTTAGGTAAGTTAATTATTAGTAAAGTTAAATCTGTTACAGGTATAAAACTTGAATGGGAGATAAAGTGTATAGGTTCTGGTCCCGAAATTTAAACTTTAAGGAATGTTATGTTGAATAAAAAAGTTGTTATTTTGTTAGGAGGAGAATCTCCGGAAAGAGAGATTAGTTTTTTAACTGGTGACGCTTGTTATAACTCACTCATTAAATTAAATTACGATGTCATTAGGATTGATCCAGATCATAATCTAATACCTGTTTTAAATAAAATTTCACCAGACATAGTTTTTAATGCTCTTCATGGCAAGTGGGGTGAGGATGGAAATGTACAAGCAATTCTTGAATATCTGCAGATACCATATACCCATTCAGGAGTCTTACCGTCATCTAATGCAATTAATAAAAATATTGCAAAAAATATTTTTAAATCTGCTGGCATTCCAGTAGCAGAAGGATTTACTATTAATAAAAAAGAATTAATTGTAGGAAATATTATGAAACCCCCATATATTATTAAGCCTATATCAGGGGGGTCAAGTATAGGTGTTGAGATTATTTTTGATGAAGAGATTGATTTAAAAAAGATAGTAAGAGAAGATAAATTAAATGATTTTGATACATATTTGATTGAAGAATATATATTAGGAAAAGATTTAACTTGCGCTGTTATGGGAAACAGAGTTCTTGGTGTTACTGAAATTATACCAAATAGTAATTTTTATAATTACGAATCAAAATATAAATCAGATTCAACTGTACATTTAATCCCAGCAAATATTGAAAGAAATATATATCAAGCTATCCAAGAATTATCGTTAGCAGCTCACGAATCTTTGCATTGCAAGGGTGTAACGCGTTGTGATTTTAGATTTAATGACATATTGGGCATGGAAGGATTAGTTTGCCTAGAGATTAATACTCAACCCGGAATGACAGAGAGATCATTAGTTCCAGAGCTTGCAAGTCACGCAGGAATATCCTTTGATGAACTAGTTTATTGGATTCTTAATGATGCGTCTTGCAATAGATAATGATAATTGGAATACATTAGATGAATGAATTATATTTAAATAACTCTGGTTCAAGAAATTTAATAAAAAGCAGAACAAGGAAAATTAAATCCATATTCTCTTATTTTACAATACTACTAATTGTATTTTTTGGATTTGTTTTGTTATTGAACCAAGTTGGCTACAGGCCTTTTAAAGAATTTAATTTACCTCCCTTTTTTTTGTCCGATAATTTAGATTTTTCTATTAAGCATATTTCAACAAATGGAAATAGACATACACGGCAATCTGATATAATAGATGCAACATTCAATAATAATAATAATTCAATATTTTCTTTTGATTCAAAAAAAGCTATTAGAAATTTAAATAATCTAGATTGGATAAAATCGGTTGATCTAATTAAATTATACCCTTCAACTCTTCATGTTAATATAACAGAATATAATCCTATAGCCATATGGTTCTATGAGAAGGAAAAATATGTAATTGGAGAAGACGGTCAGGTTGTAGATAGCTTAAATGCAGATAATTTTTTGAATTTAAAAATGATTGTAGGAGATAATGCTGCACTAGCAGCACCAGGGCTTATAGAGCAACTTAACTCAAGGCCAAAAATTGGCAATAAGGTAAAATCTATTCTAAGGGTAGGGAACAGGAGATGGACATTAAGGTTATATAATGGGATAGAAATTTACTTACCAGAAGATAATTATTCTTCTTCTTTGGATGAATTGATAGAATTAAATGATCTAGAGGATATATTGAATAAATATATAAAAATTATCGACATGAGATTGCCTAAAAGAATTGATATCACGCCATCAAAATTTAACAATATAACCACACCAAAAGATATATAAGGTAATAATAAATGCATTTAATGTCATTTAACAGAATGTCAGGGCAAATTAGAGATAAAAACTATAATCATAAATCTATTAGCGCTGCATTAGATGTAGGTACGGATAAAATTGTATGTATAATTGCAAAGAATCACAACTTCTATGATTCTAAAAAAAATTCTACAATAGAAATTATAGGCATAGGCCATAATCAATCAAAAGGCGTAAGAGCAGGGAATATTGTAGATTTAAATGCTGTAGAAGATTCTATTAGAACTGCCATAGAAGCAGCAGAAAGTATGGCTGGCGTTACAATTGATCAATTAATAGTTAATGTTTCGTCAAATAATATTGAATCGGCAGTTTACGAAGTGGGTGTCCCTATTCATAATTCTCAGGTTAACAATAAAGATGTTCAGACAGCTCTTCATGCATCTTATGGTCAGGAGTTAAAGGATGATAAGACAAAAATACACACAATACCACTGGGATTTTCTATAGATGGCATACAAGGTATTTTGGATCCAATAGGTATGTATGGGCAGAGATTAAATATCAATATGCACATAATTACAACAGATACAGGACCACTACGAAACCTTAATCTTGTAGTGGAAAGAGCTCATGCTAAAATTTCAAAGATGATTGTATCTCCATTGGCAAGTGCAGTGGCAACGTTAAGCATAGATGAAGCTGACTTAGGAACAATCTGTATTGATATGGGAGCTGGATGTACATCGTTTTGTTTATTTGTTGATGGTATGTTAAAATACGCAGACGCCATACCTATTGGTGGCCGCGATGTGACATTAGATATTGCTAAGCAATTATCAACCCCAATAATTGATGCAGAAAAATTAAAAGTATTATATGGCGGCGTTTTATCTCATGTCTACGAAACTGGAGATTTGATCAACATCCCTCTTGTTGGAGAGGGAGAAAAACAAAATCTTATACAAAAAGTACCAAAACCAATAGTTGCTGATATTGTAAGGCCAAGAGTAACTGAAATTTTTGAATTAATTAAGGAACGTCTTAATAATATTAGCAACTCACTGCACAAAGATAAAAGAATAATATTGACTGGGGGGATGAGCCAGTTAACTGGCGTAGATGAATTGGCTGCGCAAATTTTTGGAGGACCTGTTAGAAGGGCTGTACCTAGAAATTTTTCTAATGATATAAATGTTAATAGCCCAATTTTTTCAACTGCAGTTGGAATGTTAATATTTGCGCAAAATGATAATCTTATTATTGAAAAATTATCTAAAGAAAAAAAAGTTTTTAAAAATAGTGGATATTTATCAGATATTAGTAAATGGTTAAGAGATAGCTTCTAGAGTAATCATATCGTGAGTTTAAGTTTAATTATTTTATATTAGATTATTTATTATAAATCCGGAGATGTGGCGTTTCCAAGATAAGTTTTTGAGAAGGAATTGTAATTATGACTATTAATTTAAAAATGCCAGATTCAATGAGTGAATTAAAGCCAAGAATAACAGTGTTTGGTGTCGGTGGTGCAGGTGGAAATGCTGTAAATAATATGATTCAAGAAGGACTTGATGGAGTAGAATTCGTTGTTGCCAATACAGATGCACAAGCTCTTGCTATGTCTAGTGCAGATCGTCGCATTCAAATGGGTACGGCAATTACTGAGGGACTAGGAGCTGGTTCACAACCTACAATTGGTGCTGCATCAGCGCAAGAAGCTCAAGCAGAAATTTTAGATTACGCTTCAGGTGCACATATGGTATTTATTACAGCCGGTATGGGTGGTGGTACTGGTACAGGAGCAGCTCCTGTTATTGCCCAATTATGCCGCGAACAAAATATACTAACAGTTGCTGTTGTAACCAAGCCTTTTCAGTTTGAGGGAGCGAGGAGAATGCAGATAGCTGAAGACGGAATTTCTGAGTTAATGAAACACGTCGACACATTAATAGTTATACCAAACCAAAACTTGTTTAGAATTGCAAACGAGAGGACTACTTTTTCCGATGCATTTGCGATGGCAGATCAAGTCTTGTTATCAGGAGTGCAAGGCATTACTGACCTTATGGTTAAAGAAGGTCTCATTAATTTAGATTTTGCGGATGTAAAATCAATAATGCAAGGTATGGGTAAGGCGATGATGGGAACAGGGGAAGCTTCGGGTGAGAAAAGAGCAATTGAGGCTGCTGAAGCAGCTATTGCAAACCCGCTTTTAGATGAAGTTTCTATGAAAGGTGCCCAAGGATTATTAATATCAATTACTGGCGGTGAAGACTTAACGTTATACGAAGTCGATGAGGCTGCATCAAGAATTAGAAATGAAGTTGATAAAGATGCTAATATTATTTTAGGCGCTACATTTGATCCAAGCATGGAAGGTTCGATCAAAGTGTCTGTTGTAGCTACTGGAATACAATCAGAAGTAAATGCTGGCTCTTACAATACTACAGTTGATAACATTGATTACAGGAAATCAAATAAGGTTGGGACGTCATTCAGTAATTTCAATTTTGGAAAGACTCTAAGTAAAGATAATAATGTATCTGAAAAATATTCAACCGATAAAAATTCTGATTCCAAGGATGATATTGTTAAAACAACCAATAAAGAGGAACAAAGTGATGTGACTTTTAGAAAGATTGATTCAAATCATAGTTTTTATAACTCACAATCAAGGCCTGTTATTTCAGAAGATAAAAATATAAATTTAAATAAATCTTTTACACCCAAAGCATCTATTATTCCTGATGTTGGCAAAGAGGATATACCTAAAGTCAATAGCTTTTTTTCAATGAAAGATGATAATGTTACTGTTGGCATGCAAAGTGATTTTATAGATAAATACGAAGATAAAAAAGGAAAGAAAAGTCTTTTTGAAAGACTAATAAACGTTGGTTCAAAAAAGAAAGTTAGTCAGAGTCATGTTAATGAACCAAACTTTGTTGAAACTGATTTCGTTAAATATGAGAATGAAGCTATAAGTGGTAATATGATTCCAAATGAATCTTTTGACGATAACAATCCTTTGGACAACGAATTAAATGACGATAAATTCAATTATGATTTACATGGATTTGAATTGGAAGATAAAGATACTCAGGCCGCAGATGAGATAATTGACTATAAAGAAATGGAAGATGGTCAGTTTGACGAGAGTATTGCTGAAAAAGATGACGACAACTTGGAAATACCAGCTTTTCTTCGCAGGCAAGCTAATTAATACTATAATTAATCTTTATATTGTTTTATACAAATATATATAATTTAAACAGGGTTGTGATTAAATATTTCTAAATCCTAATATATTTTAATAAGCTATTTTTATATGGTTAGAGTAATGCTAAACAATTTTCAAACCACTATTGCTAATGAAATAAATTTTACAGGTAATGGTATTCATACTGGTATTCTATCTAACGTTACATTAACGCCTGCTGGACCAGATACTGGTATCGTTTTTATTCGCAGTGATCTAAATAATAGTAAAAAAAAAAATCGTATAGAGGCAATATCATCCAACGTTAGTTCAACTTATTTCTGTACTGAATTAACAAACTCAGATGGCGTCTCTGTATTAACAGTTGAACATTTAATGGCTGCATTTGCGGGTGCCAGGATTGATAATATTGAAATACACATAAATGGAAATGAAATCCCTATTATGGACGGAAGTTCAATTGAGTTTATAAAGTTAATAGATAAATCAGGTATAGTAAAGTTAGATAAAAATTCAAAATTTATTAGAATATTAAAACCAATAGAGATAGTGAAAGGTCAATCAATTGCGCGTTTTGTTCCTAATGATAAATCTATGATTGAAACTGAAATTAATTTTAACCATAGTAAAATAGGTAATCAGAATATAGCTTTTGAGTTTACACCACAGTTCTTTAGAGATGAAATTGCATCAGCTCGTACATTTGGTTTTTTGTCTCAAGCTGAAAAATTAAATTCTGTTGGGTATGGCCTTGGTGTTAATCTTTCAAACACGATAGTGTTAACTGAGAAAGCTATTATGAATTATGAAGGTTTAAATTACAAAGATGAATTTGTAAGGCATAAAGCACTTGATATTTGTGGTGATTTAATGCTTTCTGGTTATAATATTATTGGTAAATACCAATCAATTCGCGGAGGTCACTGTCTAAATCACAAAGCTTTAACTTCATTGTTTAAGGCAGCGGATTCTTGGGAAATTGTAGAAGATATTGATAGTTTTCTTAATATAGAAACAAAAAAATTAAGCAGCAATATTAAGGTTTCGAGTCTCTAAAGCTAGATTAATATATTTTTGTGATTATAATAAATCTTAAAATTTATTTATTTTTAAATGTCTATTAGATTCAAAAGTATTAAAATGATGCGTTACTACATTAATTTTATTTTTTTAGTTGTTATGTCCACTCTCGTTGGTTGCGCTAATCAGGAAGGTGTTGATGTTTACAAAGAAAGACCTATAGGACATATATATGAAATCGCTATGTCTTATCTTGAAAAAGAAGAATATATAGAAGCGGCTACAGAATTTCTTGAAGTTGAACGACAATATCCATATTCAGAATGGGCAGAAAAATCAATTATGATGGCTGCATATTCATATTTCAAAATGAACGATCATAATCAAACGATAATACAATGCGAGAGATATATATCCTTATATCCGAATTCTCCAAATGCAGCTTACGCAAGCTATTTAATTGGATTATCTTATTACCTTTTGATACCTAATATTGGAAGGGATCAAGAATTTTCCATGAAATCTTTGGAACAATTTCAGATCTTAATAAAAAGATATCCAAATTCAGAGTATGTAAATGACGCAAAGTTAAAAATGGATTTGACTTACGACCATTTAGCTGGTGAGGAAATGGAGATAGGCAGATACTATCTTAAGAAAGATCTATTCATCGCCGCTATTAATAGATTTAAAGCTGTGGTTACAGGATATCAAACAACGATACATATAGAAGAGGCTTTAGCAAGACTCGTAGAATCTTATATGGCATTAGGAATAATTTCTGAGGCACAGACTGCCGCTGCTATATTGGGTTATAATTATCCTGGTAGCGAATGGTATAAAGACTCTTATAATTTGTTACAAAGCGGTGGATTGTCGCCTAAAGAAGATACTAATTCTTGGATTAGTAAAACATGGAGATCGGTTAATCCGATATAAATATTATGATTATATCACTATCTATTAAAAATATTGTATTAATAGATGACTTGTATGTTGAATTCGGAGATGGATTATCTGTATTCTCCGGCGAGACGGGTGCTGGTAAATCTATTATTTTAGATTCTATCGCATTAGCCTTAGGTGCTAGAGGCGACTCTAATCTTGTAAGAAAAGACTGTAATCAAGGTTCGGTAATCATTGTTTTGGAATATGATAGCATCTTAATAGATGATCTATCCCTGTCAGATTATGATATATCTGATTCGGAGAATATCATCTTAAGAAGAATTCAATATTCAGATGGGAAAACAAAATCCTTTTTAAATGATATGCCAATTAGCTTATCTGTAATGAAAAAAATTGGTCAATCCTTGGTAGAAATACATGGACAGCATGACGAAAGAGCGCTTTTAAATGCTAGTACTCATATGAAAATTATAGACGCTTTTGGAGGTCATGGAAGTATTTTAAAAGATATTGCAGTTTTAGTTGAAGCAATTAAGAAAAAGTCGAATGAGATAAAAGTAAAAGAAGATAGGTTTACTAAGATTGAGCAAGAGAGAAAATTTTTAAAAGATTCATACGATGAGATTGTTAAGTTGAATTCATACAAAGGTGAGGACGAATTTCTATCAAATAAACGTAAAATAATATCTAAGAGTGAGAAAATAAAAGAAACCATGACCATGGTGAGTGATTTTATTTCAGGGGATTCTGGTGCAGAAGAAAAGTTATCACAAGCTTTGGGTGCAATTCATAAAATTACAGATATTGATGAGAAGTCTATTTTAGGTATTTACAATAATTTATTCAAGATACAGGAGGATTTGTCTGATACAATTAAAGACACTGTCGATCTTATTGATAGCATGTCTTTCGATCAGGATGAACAGGAGTTATTGGAGGAGAGATTATTTGCAATAAGAGCTGCTGGAAGAAAATTTCAAGTAATCCCTGATCATTTGCCTAATCTTGCGGAAAAATATAATAATGATTTGTCATTACTTGACAGTAGCAGAGAAGAAATTGGTCTACTTAAGAAAGACCTAGATGCGCTATTTGTTAAATATAAAGATATCGCAAAAGGCCTGTCTATAAGAAGAAAAGAAAGTTCTAGAGATTTTGATTTACTGATTATGCAAAGTTTAAAAGGTCTAAAGTTAGAGAGTTCAATTTTTAAAACATCTTTGGTTTTAAGAAATGACCTAGATGTTCCTAATTACAATGGCTTTGATCACTTAGAATTTATCTTATCGGCTAACCCAGATAGCAATGCTGGTCCTTTAAGATCAATTGCTTCTGGTGGTGAATTATCAAGAGTTATGCTTAGCATTAAGTCTGTAGTATCAAAGAAGTTTGGGGCGAAAACATTAATTTTTGATGAAATAGATACTGGTATTAGCGGATCTGTAGCAAGTGCAGTGGGAGAAAAATTAGAATCTTTATCAGATCATTTTCAAGTATTTACTGTAACACATTCTCCTCAAGTCGCTTCTAAAGGTAATCATCATTTTTTAATTAGAAAAACATATTCAAATAATTTAGAAAAAAATAGAACGTCAGTAGAATTTTTAAGATTAACTAGAAAAGATAGAATAGAGGAAATATCAAGGATGATGTCTGGTTCTAAAGTGACTTCAGAAGCGAGAGCTGCTGCAGAGAGATTGATGGAAGGTGAGTGATTTTGGAACAAAATAACAGTACGATTAAAAAATTTAGAGAACTCTTAAATGCGGGGTTGAATCAAGATCATTCGTATAAGTTATTAAATGAACTAATTGAAGAAATAAAATTGCATGATCAAATGTATTTTAATAATGATTCTCCGATAATTTCTGATGCTGAATATGATGAATTAAAAAGATTATTTATAGATTGTGCAAGTACATACCCAAAATTCTATGAAACTGCTAATTATATTGATAATGTTGGTGCGCATCCTTCTGAAAAATTTGCTAAAGTTTTTCACTCTGTTCCAATGTTGTCGCTCTCAAATATATTTAAAAGTTCAGAACTACTTGATTTTACCAATAGAATTAATAAATTTTTATCAATATCAAATAATTCAAATATAGAATTTATAGCCGAACCTAAAATTGATGGTCTCTCTGCGTCTTTGAAGTATATGGATGGAAAATTAATTGTTGCATCAACTCGAGGTGATGGAATTCAAGGGGAGAATGTAACACAAAATATATTGACCTTGCTTGGTATTCCAAGATTAATAACGCACTCTGACTTCCCAAGTGTTTTTGAAATTAGGGGTGAGGTTTATATGTGTCATGATGATTTCTTTAAATTAAATGAGAAGATGATTTTAGATGGAAAACCACCATATGTTAATCCTAGGAATACCGCATCAGGTTCCTTGCGTCAATTAGATCCAGAAATAACGAGATCAAGGAATCTTCGTTTTTTTGCTTATGCGTGGGGTGAAGTATCTAGTCTTCCTTTCAATACACATTACGAAATGATAGAAGCTTTTAAAAGATGGGGTTTTGATACAAACCCATATACAAAAATATGCAACTCAACAGAAGATTTATTGCAAGCATATAATGATCTTAATACAAATCGTTCAAACCTAAATTATGATATAGATGGAGTGGTGTATAAAGTTAACTCATTAACATTGCAAGATAGACTAGGTTACATTGCCAGGGCCCCCCGCTGGGCAATTGCTCATAAATTTCCTGCTGAGAAAGCGATATCAAAAATATTAGATATTGAGATACAAGTTGGTAGAACTGGATCTTTAACCCCTGTGGCAAAATTAGAGCCGGTCACGATTGGAGGTGTTGTTGTTAGGAATGCTACGTTGCATAATGAAGGTTTTATTAGTGGTATTGCTAGCAATGGTGAGTTAATCAGAGAGGGAATTGATATAAGGATTTCTGATACGGTTACAGTTATTAGGGCAGGTGATGTTATTCCTAGGATACTGGATGTTGACATTAAATTACGTAATGAAAATGCAAAGAAATTTATATTTCCATCAGTATGCCCTATCTGTGGAAGCCCTGCAGTTAGAGAAATTACTACCACCAATGGTAAGGAAGGTTCAATTAGAAGATGCACGGGTGGTTTATTGTGCGAGAGTCAAATTTTAAGTAAACTAGAATTATTTGTTTCAAGAAACGCTTTCGATATTGATGGTTTTGGAAAAAAAACTATGAATATCTTTTACCAAGAAGGTTTTGTTAAAAAACCTGATGATATTTTTACCCTTAAACAAAGACAAAAAAACAATCATATTAATATACTTTCATTAGAGGGTTGGGGGGAATTGTCATTAGAAAATCTATTCTCTAGTATTGATGAAAAGAGATTGATTAGCCTGGATAGATTTATTTATTCTCTAGGCATACGTTACGTTGGAGAAAATAATGCAAAAATTATAGCATCTCATTATATTGATGTGGATAGTTTTATACGGCATATGGAAAAGTTAGGTGAGGACGATAGGATTATTTTTGATGATATTTCTGATATCGATGGAATAGGTACTGTTGTTGTTTTATCCTTAAAAGAATTTTTTGGAGAAAAATCTAACTTACAAATAGTAAAAAATTTACTTCAAATGCTGGATATAACTAAATCCAAGAGTATTATTAGTAAAGAATCAGCAATATTTGGATTAAAGATTGTTTTTACAGGGACTTTAAAAAGAATGTCGAGGGCTGAAGCAAAATCAAGAGCAGAATCTCTTGGAGCAAAAGTTTTAAGCACAATAACAAGCAAAGTTGATATACTTGTCTCAGGAGAGGAAGCTGGATCAAAAGAGAAAAAAGCAATTGATTTAGGTGTTCGTATTGTTAATGAAGATGATTGGTATGATCTAATCTCTGAATAGCTTAAATGTTAGAGGTTATTCTGATAAACCATTTTTTTGTTTCCATATCCAAACGATTGGCAATTTTTTTTCTTGTTATTTGATGATATTCATTTACCCAAACTATTTCTTTTTCGGTTAACATTTCTTTATTTATCAGTTTTCTGTCCAAGGGAACAAATGAGAGTATTTCAAATTCTAGCATTTTCTCTTGTGTGTTATTTGAAGTTTTTGATTTTTTAACTAACATTAAGTTCTCTATTCTAATGCCAAATTCATCTTTCAGATAAACTCCTGGCTCATTTGAAATAATCATGCCAGGTTTTAAGCTACAGACATTATTTTTTTTAGATATATTCTGGGGTCCTTCATGTACATCAAGAAAAGATCCTACCCCATGGCCTGTTCCATGATTGTAATCATAGCCATATTCTAATAATGGTTCCCTAGCAATCCGATCTAATTCTTTGGAAGGGGTATCCTTATTAAACTTAGTAGTAGCGAGTGCAATGTGCCCCTTTAGCACTAAGGTAAATAAATCTATCATTTTTTTACTTGGATTCCCAACTGATATTGTTCTTGTTATATCTGTTGTACCATTAAGATATTGCCCCCCAGAATCAATTAGCAGAATGTTATTATTCTTTATTTTTTGATTTGTTTTATAATTTGCCCTGTAATGTATTATTGCTCCATTAGAAGCAGAGCCTGCTATTACATCAAAGCTGTTACCTATAAAGTTTATATCCTTGGTTCTGTACTCGTATAATTTTTTATCAATAGCAATTTCGTCAATTTCTTTTAAATATGATTTGTTATAAAACCAATAAAGGAAACTAGTAAGAGCTACCCCATCTTTTATATGAGCCATCTTAGATCCATTTATTTCTGTTGTATTTTTTATTGAAATTTTTTCTATACAGATATTTATTTTCTTAATTATTTTGATGTTTAAGCTTTCAAATAAACCTTCAAAATACTTAGAAACACCGTGCATATCAATCTGGATATTTTGAATTATTAGACCCTCTGATTTCATGGTTCTGTTTAACTCTTTAAAGTCTATAATAACCGTTTCTGGCTTTAACCATCTAATTAAGTTTCTATCTGCATATTGTTCGTTACAGAATATTATTGATTTATTTTCAGATATATAAGCATAGGCTTCTACATTTGGTGTATGAACCATGGTGTGAGAACGTATGTTATAGAGCCAGGATATAATACTACCACTCGTTATGAAGATAGCATCGCAGCTATCTATTTGTAATTGTTTTCGTAGATTTAATAGTTTTTCTGAAGATCTAATACCTGAATATTTAATCAAATGTCGAGTTATAATATTTTTTGAATTTTGTGGTTTTTCTTCCCACAATTTATCAATGAGATTTTGTTTTATCGGTTCTATTTTTATTCCATGAGTTTCTAATAGCTCTTCAAGTATAGATATTTGATGTATAGAGTATAATTTAGGATCGTATCCAATAGTATTATTTCTAGATAAATTTAGGCTTAGCCAATTTTTAATAGAGCATTTTGTTATATTAATTATCCTTATATTATCATTGTCTACTTCATTTTCTGCTTGTATCTCATATCTTCCATCAATGAATAATACTGCATTATTTTTTGATACAATTAAGCTTCCTGCAGAACCAGTAAAACCTACCATGAATTTTATTCTATGGTCTTGGTCTAGAATAGTATCATTTAGTTGCTTATTGGAATGGGGAATTAGATAGGCATCAAGATTATTATTTATTAATAACTCTCTTAATTTTTCAATTTTATTTATAGATTGTTTTTTCATATATATAAGCCAATACTCTGTATCTGTGAATTATATTATAATTATAATATATAGCAACCTATGCATTAAACGCATACCTATTATACAATATTTATGCTTCTCATACTACCTGCAATATAGTATTTAAAAGAATAACAAAGCGATAAATTGATATATTTTGATTACCAATAATAAAGCTAAGTTATTTTAACAATTTTTTATAAAGGCAGAAAAATGAAATTTTCAAGAAATTTTATTCATGAACTATTCTATTCTTATAATGATTATAGAAAAAATTTAAACGCAGAGACAGAGCTTAAAAGTTTATCAAACTCAATGCTTAATGACATAGGTGTTGAAAAAAAAGATATTCATTTTGTTATATGGAAGTAAATATATTAATTTTTTTTTAAAATTAAAGTTATCCAATTACCGTAAGAAAACATTTTTAATGGATAGAAGTTAAATTTATTCCATTTAGCTATAACTTTAGCACGCTGTGTTTTTTTTATTCCCGATAAGATAACGTAACTATTTCTTTCGGTTAAAATATTTACTTCATTAACTATTTTATTGATTGAATTAGCGAGAATATTTATTACAATCAGATCAAAATGACCTTTTGATCTGATTGTTTGATGATTTAAGGGTTTTGCTTCCAATACTTTTGTAAAGCTTGAAGTATTGTTTATTTTTATATTATTTTTTGATATGTCTTTGGCTATAGGATCTATATCAGTTGCAAGACATTTTGATTTCCACAATCTCGCTGCAGCTATTATTAAGATTCCGGTTCCCGTACCAATATCTAGAATATTTTTAAATTTTTTAAATTTTTTAAGAAAAGCCATAGATTCAAGGCATCCGATTGTTGAATAATGATGTCCTGAACCAAATGCGTTGCTTGCATCTATCTTGATATTAATTTTTTCTGGTTTATTTATATTCTTATAGTATGAATTATAAATATAGAATCTATCTATAGAAAGTGGCTTTAAATTTTTTAAGGATTCACTAACCCAATCAATATTTTCTATATTATTAATATTTATTATTGGTGTGTAATGAATAGCGTCTATTAAAATTTTATTCAATTCTTCTAGTTTAAAATCTTTGTTAACTAATATCTCTATATTCCATGTATTGATTTCTTCGTATCTAGCAATCGATAAAATATCTAATTTTTTATCTAAAATTTCATTTTCAATTAGCTCTGTGTTCTTTTCATTTTCTATAAAGTGTATCCTAACTATTTGATTATTATTTTTTGATATTTTCATTAATGAATTTTTACATAAGATTCTAGAACCGTTTTTATTCCTGATTTCTCAAAATCAATTTCAAGTTTTAACTGGTTTATATCTATAATTTTACCATAACCAAACTTTTCATGGAATACTCTTTGACCTTCAATGAAATTTGTTTTTCTTTTAATGTTAATTTCTTGAAATTCTGCATTAATTGTTACTGAATTATTTTTTTTAATTCTTTTCCATGCAGGAATTTTTGTCCCAGTAGCCTCTCTTGTGAACTGGCTTTCTTTTTGGTAGTTGTTGTTATTTTTTGTATAACCTGCATCAAAGTTTTTGTATTTTGACTGGCGTTCTTGCTGATAATAGTTATTTGTATTTATATACTCTGCATCAAAGTCTTTGTATTCTTCGGGTATTTCATCTATAAATCTAGATGGAATTGATTGTTGCCAGAGTCCATAGACTCTCCTGTTTAAGGCATAGGTTATCCATAAACTTTTCTTAGCTCTCGTTACACCCACATGAGCAAGTCGTCTTTCTTCCTCTAGGCCACTGTTTCCCTTCTCATCTAATGACCGTTGATTTGGAAATAGTCCATCTTCCCATCCTGGAAGGAAAATATTTTCAAATTCAAGACCTTTTGCTGAATGCAATGTCATTAGACTTACCTTCTCTGCACTGGTGTCTGATTCTAGTTCCATAACAAGCGAAACATGGTCCAAGAAACCGTCAATAGAATCAAATCCATCAATCTGTCCAATCAATTCTTTTAAATTTTCAAGTCTTCCAGAAGCGGTTGGAGATTTGTCATTTTGCCACATCTCTGTATATCCAGATTCATCAAGTATCCTCTTAACCAAATCCGTGTGATGCGATGAAGATTTTGCATCTTTCCATAGTTCAATAGAATTTATAAAATTAGCTAATTTAATTTTTGTTTGACCTCTTATTTCATCGGTCTCTATTATTTGTTTTGCTGCTAAAAAAAGAGAGATATTATTTGATCGCGCTATTTTGTTTAAGGCCTGTAGTGTAGAATTACCGATCCCTCTTCTCGGAATGTTTATGATTCTTTCAAGCTTTAAATCGTTGTTAGAGTTAGATACAACTTGTATATAACTAATAGCATCTTTGATTTCTTGTCTTTCATAAAATCTTGGACCTCCAATCACTCTATACGGAATCCCTGACATTATAAACCTATCTTCAAATTCTCTCATCTGGAAACTTGCTCTAACTAGTATTGCTATATCTTCAAGCTTCGCGCCTTTGCTTTGCTTTGCTTCAATTTCATCTGTAACAAGTCGTGCCTCGTTTTCGGCGTCCCAAACGCTCCGTATGTGGACTTCTTCCCCTTCGTCTTTAATATTCGCTATCAATGTTTTTCCCAAACGATCTTTATTGTATGAGATTAGACCCGATGCTGCACCCAGTATTTTTTCTGTTGATCTATAATTCTCTTCAAGTTTTACTATTTTTGCACCTGGATAGTCACTTTCAAATCTTAATATATTATCTACTTCTGCGCCCCTCCATCCATAGATGGATTGATCGTCATCACCAACGCATGCGATATTAGAATTTTTTTGTGATAACAACCTAAGCCATAAATATTGAGCAACATTTGTGTCTTGATACTCGTCTACTAAAATATATAAAAATATGTTTTGATATTTGTTTAGTATATCGGTATTTCTTTTAAGTAAATTTAAGGATAGCAATAGCAAGTCACCAAAATCCGCAGAATTAAGGATACTCAATCTATTTTGATATAGCCCATATAGTTCTGAAGCTTTTCTATTAGCAAATTGATAATCTTGGTTATAGGTGATTTCAGTAGGCATTAATCCTTTGTTTTTAAATGTATCTATATAACCAAGTAATAACTTAGGTGGCCATCGTTTTTCGTCTATGTTCTCTGATTTTATTATTTGTTTAATTAACCTTAATTGGTCGTCTGTATCTAGTATTGTAAAGTCAGATTTTAAACCGGCAAGCTCAGCATGAATTCTTAGTATCTTAGCACCAATTGAATGAAATGTTCCTAACCAAGGCATGCCTTCAACCATAGAGCCTAGACTTTGCCCTATCCTGTATTTCATTTCTCGAGCTGCTTTGTTTGTAAATGTAACTGCAAGAATATTTGAAGGACTTGCTTTTCTTAGGGATATTAGGTGTGCTATCTTAGACGTTAATACTTTAGTTTTTCCTGTTCCAGCTCCAGCAAGCACAAGCAAAGGACCTTCTGTGCTCTCAACGGCTTCTTTTTGTGATTTGTTTAATCCATCTAAATATTTACTAATTATCATAATTTTTTAGCTATGCTCTTCTTTGGAATTCTCGATTAATTTTTCATTATAATAATGTAAAACGTCTGTGTAAGATAATACTCCTAGAATTTTATCTTTATTATTTTTATCTGCAACAGGTAATTCAGTTAATTTTGATGTTTTGAACATGCTTAATATTTTTTCAAGATTATCTTCTTCTGATAAATATAGAATGCTTTGAATGTTATTAGAAATACTCCCTAAAGAATTATTTGTAATGAAATCTTTTGTCTTTATTGTGTATAAAAGGTTTTCATGTATTCCCTCACTAATATTTATACCTCTGGTTTCCAATTGTTGGTGGAAGATGCTTTTCTTTAATATTGCTTGTGATAAGCCAATTGAAATTGAAATTGTTAATATTAACGCGAGTGCTATATCGTAACCACCTGTTAATTCGAATACAATAAGTATTGTGGATATAGGTGCCCCTAACACTGCAGCTGCAACGCCACCCATTCCAATTAACGCATATAATCCGTTTGCAGATGAGTGATCAGGAAACACTGTACCAGCGATAATTCCAAAAGCAGCACCTGTCATGGCACCAATAAATAAGGATGGAGAAAATATTCCTCCACCAAAGCGACTACCAAAGGTGATCGCAGTTGCAATAATCTTACTAATTATTAGGACTATTAAAATATCTAGGCTAAGCTGTTGCCTTAAGGCGTCATCCGTTGAGGCGTATCCTACACCAAGTACTTCTGGTACAAATATACCAATTGTTCCTATTAAGAATCCTCCGATTACTGGCCTAAGCCACAATCTAACATTTAATGAAGAAGAAATCTTTATTGATGTAATTATAGAAATTTGGAATATTACTGCAATTAATGCGCAGATTATTCCAAGTAATGCAAAAGCAGGAAATTCATACAAGGAAACAATAGTGTAGTCTGGTATAATGAAAGCAGGAAAATCTCCAAAATGTAGTCGGGATAATAATGCGGCTATTACACTAGAAATTACTATTGGAACAAATGCGGTTAGGGCATAATGCCCTAGAATTACCTCTAATGCAAACAGTACTCCTGCAATAGGAGCGTTAAATGAAGCTGATATTGCTGCAGCAACTCCGCAGGCTAATAGAGTTCTTGTAGAGCTTGTTGATAAATTAAACCTACGCGATACATATGAGCCAATAGCTGCACCTAAATGAACGATAGGACCCTCTCTTCCGGCACTTGCGCCGGAACCTAAGGATATAAACGATACAATTGCGCTTCCTAACGCTTCTTTTAGATTTATGTAACCATTTTTTATTGACTTAGCTTCTATCACATCCGCTATGTTATAAGGTCTTTCTATTTTAGAAATATATTGGATTATTAATCCTACAAATAACCCGCCAACTATAGGTCCTAAAGCTATAATCCAAAATTGTGAGTTATTTAAGATTTCAATATTTTGCTCTGAACTGGAGCCTATCCATAGAAACTGTATGCAATTTATTAAATAACGAAATATAATAGATACAATTGAAGCAAATACACCAATTAATATAGCTAATAACCATATGATAGGTGTTTTCCTCTCTCTGTAACTACACCAGTTTCCGTACAAATTTTTTTTTATTTCAGGTAATATTTCTTTGAATAACTGTTTCATATATCTTTATATTATTTTATAATAATGGAGAATGTATACCCTTAAGGCAGAAGATAAATTTTTTGTTGTTCTAAGCTCATCAACTTTCTCAATCAGTTGTGATAGACTAATTTTATCTTTTTTAGATATTTTTTTTAAAGCTTCCCAAAACTCATATTCGAGAGCTACGCTTGTTTTGTGTTTATATATTACAACAGATTTTTTAATCATCTATTTAGAAGAAATCATATCTTTAGGAACGACTATTATATCAAATTCCTCTTCAGTCACATAGCCAAGTTTTAGCGCTTCTTCTTTTAATGTAGTATTATTTTTATGGGCCTCTTTTGCAACTTTTGCCGCTTTGTCATAACCTATTTTCGGGGCCAGGGCAGTAACAAGCATTAGTGAACGATTTAGGTTGTTGTTTATATTGTCAATATTAGGTTCAATACCCCTGATACAATTTTTTTCAAATGATAGCACGCAATCACTTAATAATTTTACAGACTGTAAAAAGTTATAAGCCATCAAAGGGTTGTAGACATTCAACTCAAAATGACCTTGACTCCCGGCAAAGGTCATTGCTGTATTATTCCCAAAAATTTGTATACAAACCTGCGTCATTGCTTCGCATTGAGTTGGATTGACTTTACCTGGCATAATTGATGATCCAGGTTCATTTTCAGGTAAAGATAACTCACCTAAACCTGCTCTAGGTCCGCTCCCCAGGAGTCTAATGTCGTTAGCAATCTTAAACAATGAACCGGCAACTGTATTGATAGCACCGTGAGTAAATACCATAGCATCATGGGCGGCAAGCGATTCAAATTTATTAGGTGAAGTTGTAAAGCGTTTGTTTGTAATTTTGCTTATTTCAGTTGCAATTTTCTCTCCAAATCCTTTTGGAGCATTAAGACCGGTTCCAACGGCAGTTGCACCTTGTGCTAATTCCATGAGTTTTGGTAGGGATTCCTCAATTCTTTTAATTCCATTTTTAATTTGAAAAACGTAGCCAGAAAACTCTTGTCCTAGAGTTATTGGTGTGGCGTCTTGTGTATGCGTTCTTCCAATTTTTATAATATTCTCCCATTCTACAGATTTCTTATCAAGCGAGTTGTGTATGGCATGCAAAGCTGGCAATAAATTATCTATAATTTCTTCAGCACATGCAATATGCATTGCAGTAGGGTAAGTATCGTTTGAAGATTGCGACATATTGCAATGATCGTTTGGATGTACAGGATTTTTTGATCCAATATCGCCGCCCATCATCTCTATAGCTCTATTTGATATAACCTCATTTGCGTTCATATTCGATTGTGTTCCAGAGCCTGTCTGCCAGACAACGAGAGGAAAATGATCATTTAAGCTCCCATCAATTACTTCTTGAGAGGCTTTAATAATCATATCGCCGATATCTTTATTCAACAGCCCAAAGTCCATATTTACTTTTGCTGCAGCGGCTTTAACGATTCCTAAGGATCTAATAATTGATGCAGGTTGTTTTTCCCAGCCAATTTTAAAATTTTCAATTGATCTTTGAGATTGAGCGCCCCAATAACGGTCTGATTCAACTTCTATTATTCCGAAGGTATCGCTTTCTTTTCTTTTTGTCATAATTTATCCTATTTTTTTATTATTTTTTATCTTTGCGAAATTGATCAATTGAAAGTACTTCTGCACCTTTTATCTCTTCTACTTCATTATTTTTGTTATAAGAGTGTTCTTTAGATAATATTTCCTCGCCTATATTAATATCTTCATTATTACTAGCATCATTTAGTTCAATTTTAAAGTTAACAGCCGGATCAACAAATGATTTTATAGCAAGAAATGGAATGGTTATTTTCTCAGCAATATTATTAAAATGAAGAACAACCGTAAATTTATCTAATTTCACTTCTAAGCTAAAAAATTGGTGTTGAAGGACTATAGTCATTTCTTTTGGAAATCTTTTTAAAAGCTCATCAGATATTACAATATTTTTTTGGCTTGTAAAAAAAGTGATATAGAAATGGTGATCCCCAGGAAATCCCTCACTAGAGACTTTCATTAACGCGCTTCTTATAACGCTAATTGCAGCTTCTTTTCCAAGTAATTCATATCCAATTAAATCTTTTTGCATGATTTTTATTACGCTATTTTATAAAGTTTAAAATTATAATAAAAATAGCATTAAATAGACTTTTCTAAAAATAGAATTTATAAAAACAAGCCATCATTATTGGATAAGTTTTTACTCCATTATTTCTTCGGCATGTTTTTAGATAGTAAAATTATTTTTTTAATTATTTTTAAATGTTTTTTCCAAATTTATTTTCTTTTTTATCACTATCTTTGCGTTATAAAATTAAAAGATAACACATATAAATTTGACCCGATAATTGAAGAGGTATTTCTAGTATTTCTTAAGAAGTTGCAAGCACTCTTTTTCTAAGCTGTATCAAATATTTAATATGAAACTGTATCTTAATAGAGCAAATATTTCATTATATGGGGCGTTCTGTTGCCAGGTGCCGCCCGAACCCCGCCTTATCTTGCTAGAGACAAGGACTTAATTTCGGCGCTAAAACTGCTTACGCAGCTACAGCCACCGG
>CAJIYR010000002.1 GCA_905181735.1 uncultured Hyphomicrobiales bacterium | reverse complement strand
ATTGCAAATGGAGCCATACACATTGCATTAACAATTAATTTCATCCATTTAGCCGAGAGAATATTTTCTAATATAGTTACATTGCCTATATTTGATAAAATCTCTTCAATTTCTTTTAATCTTGGTTCCATATCAGCTGTCAAGGCACCAATACCAAACCATGTTCTTGCGGGAGGTGTATCTCTTTGAATAATTCCTGGTGTAAATAATTCAGAAGATAATTCAATGACACATCCAAGTGTCCTATGTGAACCAACAATATTCGTGATATCTTCTGCTGTCATTGCATTTTGCACTCCTACCATAATGCCATCGTCAGCTAGGTAGGGTTTAATCAATTCAGTCATCCAAACAGAATCATAGGCTTTAACGTATAGTAAAACTATATCAAATTTAATGTTCAATTCACACAACTTGCAAAGATGGTAAGCTTTGACTTTTACGTTGATTTCTTCTTCGGGCATTTGAATGGTAAGGCCATCTTGATTCATAGTATCTACGTGTTCTGGCCATTGGTCTATTAAAGTAACGTCGTAACCAAATCTTGTTAGGTCTGCTGCTGAGCAACTTCCATTCGCTCCAGTTCCAAGAACAGCTATTTTTTTATTTTTAGACATACAAATATCCCCAATATTAATTATATCACTTTATTATCATAACAAAATATTTTGAAAAATATATGTATATTTTGGATTAAAATGGGATTCTTTTACCTGCCCAATCATAAGTATTTCCAGAATCTTTGGGTTCTAATTTATTAATCACTGAAATGAGATGCTGAGAAGATTCATTAGGGGTAAAAACATTATAGTGAGAACGTGATTTTGGAAAGGGTTTTGATAGATTTGTATCAACAGTACCAGGATGGAGTCCAACACATATTGCATGTTTATTGGTATATTTTAATTCAATAGAAAGATTCTTTAATAGCATATTTAGAGCAGCTTTTGACGCCCTATAGCTATGCCAACCACCAAGTTGGTTATCTTCGATACTGCCAACCCTTGCAGATATACAACTAAAAATAGATTTTCTGTCCTTTCTTAGCAAGGGTATGAAATGTTTGGCTAGAAGGAACGGGCCAAATGTATTAACCCTAAATGATTTTTCTAGGTATGCTGCGTCGATCATTTTATATGATTTTTCTGGCTTGTGGTCATTATCGTGAAGAAAACCAGAAGCGTTAATTATTATGTCTAAATCTTTATATATTTCAGATATTTTATTTGAACAATTTATTATTGTTTCTTCGTCTAGAAGATCAATGTGCAGACAGTTTTGTTTAGTGCTTGTTTTAGAATTAGATCTTGCGATATGTATAATATTTTTTACATTAACTGTACTTTCCATTGCAGACACAAGCGCATTGCCTATACCACCAGAGGATCCAATAACCGCTATATTTAAATCATTGTTAAAATTTGATAAAAGATTAGTATGCATAGAGTTTACCCTTTTCTCTATAACGTTTATAAAACTATAATGGATTTTATTGCATAATTTAAATCACAAAAAATAATTTGATCCATTATATTTTTAAAAACGTTCATATAGTGGGGTCATTTTAAAATTAACATGACTTTATATAAAGTAAGTAAATGATACAGATAGACTTAACATTTGTTAAAAAACTTCAAATAAAGAAAAACCCCAAAGATTTTAGCTTGTTATTTCAACTTTATGGGCCAAAAATTAAGGCCCTCATGATTAGAGGTGGTTCTGACTATGCTTTTGCAGAAGATATAATGCATGATACAATGTTAACGGTATGGAAAAAAATTGATTTATATAACCCAAGCAAGGGAAGCTTTAGCTCGTGGATTTATACAATAGCGAGAAATAAAAGAATAGATGTTTTAAGGAAGAAATCTTCGCAGCCATATGTCGACATTAATGAAGTAGAAATAATGTCTAACGACCCTGATAGTGAAAAATTAATGTTAGATTCTCAGCTAGCGGGGAATGTAAAAAAAATAATAAGGCAGTTACCAGAAAAACAAAAAATTATAATTGAAATGGCATTTAATGAGGATCTAACTCAGAAAGAAATAGCAAAGAGATTAGAGATTCCAATAGGAACGGTAAAATCTCGCATGAGGTTAGCTTATATAAAATTAAAAGAATGTTTTAAGGAGTATCAATGAAGTTGTCCCAACACCCAGATCCAGCGTCTTTATTATCATATAGTAGTGGGGGTCTATCAACTCCATTCTCTATACTTATTTCAGCGCACATTTCTCTTTGTAGTAAATGTACAGAAAAGGTTAGGTTATATAATGAGGTGGGGGGCGTTTTGGTCGAAGATATAGCAGGTATAACTCTTAGCCAAGAGGCTTTAAGCAAGTTTATGGATTCAATAGAAAATGAGAATAGTGATGAATTAACTATTGGTAGAGTAAATACAGATGTTAAACAAGAAAACGAAATGATAGAAATACCTTTCCCTTTATATAAATATATAGGATCTTCTCTTGAAAAGATTAAATGGAAATATTTAGCGCCTGGTATCAAAAAGTTTACAATATTAATTGAGGGTGAGAAAGATGCCTATTTGTCACTTCTGCATATTGCTCCGGGAAAAAAGATCCCACAGCATACGCATACTGGAGAAGAAATGACATTTGTTGTTTCAGGTTCTTTCGAAGATAAAACAGGGGCATACAGTATTGGTGATATCGCTGATCATGATCAAGAGATTGAGCACCAGCCAACAGTCTCCGGGAAGCAGCCTTGCGTATGTATTGTTGCAACGGAAGGGCCAATGGTATTTAAAAGTTTTTTTGCTAATGTATTTCAATCTTTCTACCGTATTTAAGAGATTTATTGAATATGAATAAATGGAACACAATATGGATCACCGGTGCTAGTTCAGGTATAGGATATGAGTTATCAAAATTACTATCCAGTGAAGCCTCTTACATTGCTGTGTCGGCAAGAAGAGAAAGTAAGTTAAAAGAGTTAGCTGATAATTATAATAACATACATAGCCATAAATTAGACATTACCAACGAAAAAGAAAGCAGGATTTGTATTGAGGAGATAGAAAAAAAATCGAACGGTAACATTGATTTGGTTGTTTTAAATGCAGGTAAGAGTTCTTTGTTTAAAGTCAATGATCTTGACTCTAAAGCTATTAGAGAATGTTTTGAGGTAAATTATATGGGAGTTATACACTCTCTCGGTATTATTATTCCTAAGATGATTAAAGCAAAAACAGGGCACATAGCAATTGTATCATCTGTAGCTGGATATAGAGGTTTGCCTAATTCTATAGCTTATGGGCCGACAAAAGCTGCATTAATAAATTTAGCAGAAGTATTAAGATCAGAACTTTCAAAGTACGGGATTGTGGTTACATTAATTAACCCAGGATTTGTCGATACGGAAATGACGAAAGTGAATAAATTCCCAATGCCTTCTATTGTTTCTGCTAAATTTGCTGCAGAGAAAATATTTAATGGATTAAAGAAAGATAAATATGAAATAGCATTCCCATTACATTTTTCATTATTATTAAAGTTATTAAGAATAATTCCGAATAGTTTATATTTTTGGATAGTAAAAAAATTTATATGGAAATAATATTACATTGATTTTATTTTATAGAGACCTACATTAATAGTTCTTTCAGCAAATCCTGCTTCACAATACGATAAATAATAGTTCCAGGTTCTTTTAAATTTTTCATCGTATCCTATTTTTTTTATGATCTCCCAGTTATTATTAAATTTATTTCTCCATTCTTGAAGAGTTTTTGCATAAGAATCATTCAATATATTGATATTTTCAATTTCAAGTCCATGTCTCATGGTTTCTTTCTCAAGTTGTTTTATGCTTGGTAGCACTCCACCAGGAAAAATATATTTTTGAATGAAATCAACGTTACGGGAATAATTACTAAAGCTTTCTTCTCCAATTGTTATAGCTTGAATAATCGCGTATCCATTCGGTTTAAGTCTATTTTTAATTGTTTCAAAGTAGACAGGAAGATATTTTATCCCAACGGCTTCAATCATTTCGACGGAGACTATTTTGTCGTATAATCCGCTGGTGTGTCTATAGTCTAGCAATTTAAAAGAGCAATTATTGGACTTTGATTTAAGGCTAAGTTTTTTTGCATACTGGAGTTGTTTTTCTGAAATTGTTATTGCGTCAATGCTAATATCATTTTCATTAAAGAGATATTGAGCTAAAGAACCCCATCCGCAACCTATTTCAAGAACGTTATCATCTTTAGAGAGATCTAATAAATTATTGATATTTTTGAATTTATTATATTGAGCATCCTTAAGGTTTTTATGTTTATTTTCATAATGAGCGCTAGAATATTGCATAGTCTCATCAAGCCATTGTTGGAAGAAATTATTACCTAAGTCATAATGAAGTGATATATTTTTTTTACTACGATTTATTGTGTTTTTATTGAGCAATTTCCGTAGATAATCATAATTGAATATTTTAAAATATTTTAAGAAAGTATTTTGGAAACATTCTTTGTTGTGAATGTAAAATTTGAACAAATTTGTTAAATCCTCACATTCAAATTCATTTGAAATATAACAATCCGCAAACGCAAGGGGTCCTTTGAATAAAAAAGATCTAAATAGTTTGTAATTATGCAATTTAATTGAGGCATTGATTCCACTATTTTTCTTACCAAAGATGAATTCCTTACCATTAGGTAACGTTATGGAGAGGCAACCTAATGGAGTCCAATCAAGTTCTTTAAACAATAAATTTTCAATTATTTTATGTTTAGTATTATTTTTTATAAACTTCATTTTTTAACTCTCTGTTAGCATTACTTTATTTTAATATACTCTATTTGGTAATTGGGAACGTTTGCTCTTTTTTTTATTTTTAAACCCTTTACCCATAGTTTTAAGGCTTCGTAGTGGATTGCTAATATTACTTTGAAAATCATTGAGATATTATTTTTTAATGTAATTAATAAATTATAATCATTTAGTTCAATAATATTATTTTTAAAATAAGCTTTTAAAATAGGAGTGGTTTTCTCTTTCAAAGCGATTCCTATGTTTAATTCTTGATCTGTCTTTTTTACATGAAAGAAATATTCGCCAGTATTACCATTGAAAGGGGAGATGTATAATTTTTTTTTGCAATTTTGATAGATTGTATCTCCATCCATATTGTTTGTTGGAATAACATATACGATTCTCCCATTGAAGGTATTGTTAACTTCGTACACAACCAGTTCAATTGTATTCTTGTTATTGTAACCTAAGTAAAGCGTTAACGGATTAAATGCGCACCCCAGTATTCTTGGATAACAAACCATCGTAAATTTTTTAACTTCATTTGTTGTTTTTGCTTGAATTTTTATATCGTTAAGAAAGCTGGTAATATTAGTTTTATTTCCATGATCTTTATCACGAATGCTAAATAAATTAAATCTGTTATATGAAAAGTATTTCATCTCATTACTTAATTGACCAATCTTGTCACAATCAATCATTAAAGCAAATACCTTGTACTTTAGCATATGCTTCACGGGAGTTAATCTCTTGTGAAATATATCACCGATTAATATCCCGTTATTTTTAGATACCATAATAGATTACTCAGATTATATTTTATGTGATTATATTTTATTTATCTGCAAATGACCACGGTCGTTTTCTTGAACCAAGTAATTCGGCAACATTTAGTCCACTCTTAATGCCATCTTCATGAAAGCCATATCCCATATAACTACCGCAATACCAAGTATTATCTATCCCTTGTATTTTAGATAACGATTCTTGTGATTGAATTGCTTTATTATCAAATATGGGATGTTCATAAATATACTGATTTATTATTAGATCAATTGGGATACGATGAGTCGGATTTATAGTAATAAATAGTTCTTGTGTTGTGTTTAGCTCTTGCAGATTGTTTAGCCAATATGTTACTGACAATTTTTCAGAATGTTTATGATTTTTTTTAAGATAATTCCAACTTGACCATAATTTTTTTCTTTTTGGCATCTGTTTCTCATCTTTGTGCAATACTGCAATATTTTTCTGATAACGAAATGCACTTAATATTTTTTTCTCATTTTCGCTTGGATCGGTTAGCAAAACCAGTGATTGGTCTGCATGAGAAGCTAATACTACATGATCAAAGTTTACTGTATTGTTGTTTATATCTATAATCTCAACACCCTTGGAATTTCTTTTTATTTTCTTTATTGCTGTATTTAATTTTAAATCAAAATCTGAATTAGAAATAATTTTGCTGATATAGTTTTTACTTCCATTAAAAACGGTATTCCAAGATGGTCTATTCTTAAAGTTTAACATCCCATGATTTGCATAGAAGGCAATAAAGTTATGTGCTGGATAGTTGAGCATTTCATTGGGATCAGAAGACCAGATTGCAGCTCCCATCGGAAGTATATGTCTTTTTATAAATATTTGTGAATACTTCTCATTTTCTAAAAAACTACCGATTGTAATATCTTTGCTATATTTTTTTACATTATTCTCAGCATTAGAAAAAAATCTATTTACTTCATAGAGTAAATACCAATGATACGGGTTTATAATATTAGAAAATTGACCAAAATATCCTAATGCTCCAGAACCTGAATATTCATAGCTCCCATTATCTACTGATAGGGAAAAGCTCATTATAGTATTATGGATTTTAACATTAAGTTTTTTGAACAACTCTGTTAGATTTAGATAATTTTTTTTATTGAAAACTATGAATCCGGTATCAACAAACACATCACCGTCATCTGTTGGTACCTTGACTGTATTAGCATGTCCTCCGGCATAATTATTTTTTTCATATACTGTTACTTCATGATCTTTTGATAGAAGCCAAGCCGCAGATAGCCCGGATATTCCAGAGCCAATTATTGCTATTTTTTTTTTAATCATTTAATATCCATTGTGAAGTTACTACTATTACGAATTACATTCTTCTATAGATCATATAATTGATCTTTTTCTTAATGTATGTCGTATAGGAAATAAGGAGTAAATTAAATGCAAAAATATTTAATATCATATTTTATAACAGCTTTAATATTTTTATCGATAGATGCCATATGGTTGGGAATTGTTGCGAAGAAATTTTACTTTAATAATTTAGGTTATCTGTTAGCCGAAAAACCAAACTTTATTGCTGCTGGTATTTTTTACTTAATATATGTAATTGGTATTGTTATTTTTGCTATTTCACCTGCATTTAAAATAAATTCAGCAAGCACTGCACTGATATACGGTAGTTTATTTGGATTTTTTGCTTACTTAACTTATGACATGACTAATTATTCAACAGTAAAGAACTGGCCAATAATTATAACTTTTGTTGATATACTGTGGGGCACTATTCTTACAGGTTTTTCAGCCTGTGCAGGATATATTGTTACAAGATCTATTATCCAATAGTTAATTAATATTATTCTTTTGTTGTCCTGATAAATGCACTTTTAATATGTTTCGGAAAAGCTCTGAAGTTCATAATTTACTTTACTATATATGTAATATATCCTTGTTATATTAATAAATTATGGAGATTATATAATGAAACACGATATACCAATGAAACCATATGGCCCTACTGCAGGAAGAGACCATCTGGAAGATAGTCCTCGTCCAAAAACTACAACTGTGGATTTTCATATTCATATGAGAATCACGGCAGCCGATGATTTAATTGGAAGTCAAATACCCGATGATTCTAATGTACAATTAAGGTTTGCTGATGAAGCGTCAAAGCAACAAACTTTAAAGCATCATCAAGAAAGAGCGCCTTATTTAATTGATATAGATCGTCGCCTACCAGATATGAAAGATATGCAAGTAGATGTGGCTGCAGTATCTTGCGCGCCACGCCAGTTTTACTATTCTACAGATCCTTCTTTAGGCCATGAATCTAGTCAAATTGTTAATGACGGGATAGCTGACAATATTAAGGATTATAAAGGTTCTCATGTTGGGTTAGGTACTGTTCCGATGCAGGATACAGACTTAGCAATTAAAGAGATGAAAAGGTGTATTAATGAGCTTGGGTTTAAGGGTTTGCAGATAGGCGCAAGAGTTACCGAGACTGAAGAATTGGATTCTCCTAGATTATTTCCTTTTTGGGAAGCTGCTCAAGAACTCGATATACCTATATTAATTCATCCTTCGTCTTTTTCTAGCCCAAGGTTAGCCAAGCATCATATGATGAATATTATTGGTAATCCGCTCGATACAACAGTTGGTGTTCATTATCTAATTTTTGGCGGTGTAATGGAGATGTTTCCTGATTTAAAATTTGTACTAAGTCACGGAGGTGCTTTTGCATCACATTATTCGGCACGTATGGATCATGCATATGGGGCAAGACCTGATTGTCGTGATAAGATTCATCAAAAACCAAGTGTTTATTTATCAAAATTCTATTTTGACACATTAGTTTTTTCTAAAGAACAACTTAGTTACTTAATTAGTAGATTTGGGTCTGATCGTATAATTCTTGGTACAGACTATCCTTTTGATATGGCTGAGTTTAATCCAGTTGAACATGTTTATCAAGTAGACGGACTATCTGAGAAGGAAAGAGAAAATATCTGCGGTTTAAACGCTTTGTCTTTAATGAAAATTGATAAAGATTACTTTAAATAAGCTAATATATCTTAAGTAGGCTCAGTTGACATCAAAGATTAATTTTAATTGAGCCTACTATTTTTTATAGCCAATCAACTTCAAATATCTTATCACCCATTTCATCAATAATAATTTTAGCTTTTCTAGCCGCGCAATCTGAGGCATCATGTTTAGAAGCAAAGTTATCAGTCCTTATAAATTCTTTTTCCTGAATACTATTATCTATAGTTTTTCTAATAATACCAACGGTAAGCCAAGAACCATCAACTTTTCTTGGTTTTGGAATGATTGTAAAATCTTTATAAATTATTTCAGGTGAAGAGCTGCTGCCACTAATAATAGTTTTTATTTTATTGAACATAAGGATACCTAGGTGAATATTGTGTATTTAATATTATTATAAAATTATTCTTACTAAATGTATATTTTTATATTATTATAATTAATAATAATGGAGATGAATTTAGATATCAAAGTAATTTTTTTGAAAATTGTCAGTTAATATAAACTGTCAAATTTTGTGCTAATAATTAGTATATAATGAAACGCTATATTTAAAAATAACAATTTAAATATATAATATATATAAGAGGAATAATAAAATGGGTATTACAGGTATATGGCAATGGCTCGTGGTCGGTCTGATTGTTGTCTTATTATTTGCAAGACCAGGTAAAATTTCTAGATTAATGGGTGACATTGGCGTTGGATTTAAAAATTTTAAGGAAGGCATTAAGGACAAAGATCAATCTGATGCACTAGAAGATGACAAAAGTAAGAAAAATAAGAAAAAAGATTCGGTTTAAAAGTCATACAAATAGGAATAGCTGCTTATGTTTGATCTTGGTTGGCAAGAATTTTTGATAATTTCATTGGTATTGCTTGTCGTCATTGGCCCTAAAGAATTACCAGTGGCATTAAATTGGTTTTTTAATTCAATAAAAAAGATAAAGAAAATTTCTAATCAATTTATTTCCGGCTTAGAATCTATTGGTGATGAGAAAGATATTGATGGGATTAAAAAAAGTATTAAGAAAATAAAAGATAGTGATTTTGGTACAGAAATAAAAGAAGACGTAATGAAAATTAAGAAAATTATCTCCGACGACGATAAGTAGAATCCATGAATATATATGCTCACAGTATGTTTCTTGGAATAATTTATTAACGTTTTTAAGTATAAGAAAATAAATTATGAACGACAGTGTCCCAGATAAAAAAATGTCCTTATACGGGCACCTTGTTGAGTTAAGAACAAGATTGCTAGTTAGCGCTTTAGTTTTCTTTGTTATTTTCTTTTTATGTTTAGTTAAATTAGGCAGTCCTCCGGTGAGTTTTTCAGATCTTGTTTACATGTTTCTGCAAAAACCATTAGCAGTTCTATTAGAGGAGCGCGGTGGGAGAATGATATTCACTGCACTGCATGAAGGTTTTTTTACACAAATTAAAGTAGCTTTCTTTATTTCTATTATTGTATCTTTGCCAATTATATTAACCCAAATATGGAGATTTATCGCGCCTGGTTTATATAAAAATGAGAGAAAGGTTTTATTACCATTTATAATAGCTACACCGTTTCTTTTTTTGTTAGGGGCCTCGATTGTTTATTACTTAGTGATGCCCCTTGCTTGGGAATTTTTCTTATCATTTGAAATAAATTCTTCATTAAGCACGCTGCCAATAGAAATAGAGCCAAGAATTTCTGAATATCTGTCTTTGGTGATGAGATTAATTATTGCATTTGGATTATGCTTCCAATTGCCAATTATATTATTATTGTTAATTAAAGCTGGATTTATAACATCAGAATGGCTGGCTAAAAGAAGAAAATATGCGATATTAATAGCATTTATTGCCTCTGCGATTTTAACGCCACCAGATGTTATTAGCCAAGTGATGCTTGCAACACCAATCATATTTCTTTATGAGATATCAATACTTCTGGCAAGAGTGTTTTATAAAAAATAAACTTTCTATAAACTGATAAATGCCTTATAAGAAAGTCATAAATAAGCGGTTTTATTGATTTTTTAAGTATTTTATATTTTATTCAAAATAAAAAAAGAAGGCTTTATCATGTTTTATCAGACTTTAATGTTCATTCAATGGATTGTATTAGTTTACATATATTTGTTGGGGTTAAATGCATTATTAACTTGGTTGGTGCATTTTAAAATATTAGATACAAGAAGTTATGCTGTTAATGTGTTAAGGGATTTGTTTTATAAATTAACTGATCCTCTTTTGCGTCCAATAAGAAAGAGAATTCCAAATATTGGTGGTCTTGATTTTTCAATGGTAATAGCAATTTTTTTCTTGATATTGATGAAGGATGTTATTCATATGCTTATAATTAATTTATAATAGAAAAACATAAATAAGAGCAGATAAATTGAACGATTTAACAAATAAATATACATTAATTGATGGAAAAGTTGTTTCCGCGTCTGTGTTAGTAGACGTCAAGCATGAAATAGAAAAATTAAAATTGAATTCTATTATTCCATCCTTAGCAGTTGTGCTTGTTGGAGATGATCCTGCAAGCCAAGTTTATGTCAGGAATAAGAAACGTACATGTGATGAGGTTGGCATAAGGTCAATTGAATATAAATTGGAATCAATAGTTAAAGAAACAGAATTATTAGAATTAATAGGTAAATTAAATAATGATAATGATCTGAATGGAATCTTAGTACAGTTTCCATTACCCAATCATATAAATAAGCAATTAGTGATAAATGAAATTGATCCCGCAAAAGATGTAGATGGATTACATCCTATCAATGCAGGAAAATTGTTGAATCAAATTAACGGATTAGTTCCGTGTACACCTCAAGGATGTATGATAATGCTTGAGAGTATTGGTATTAATTTATCTGGAAAAAATGCATTAGTTATAGGAAGGTCAAATTTAGTTGGAAAGCCAATGGCACAATTATTGCTAAATGCAGACTGTACGGTTACTCATGCTCATTCAAAAACAACTAACATAGATCAGCTTACATTAAATGCTGATATTATAATTGCTGCAGTCGGTATCCCAAATTATATTAAAGGGAACCTGATTAAGAAAGGCTCTGTTGTTATAGATGTTGGTATGAACAGAATATCATATACAAAAGATGGTACAATAAAAAGTCGTCTTGTTGGAGACGTTGAATTTGATTCTGCTACACAAGTGGTTTCCGCTATCACTCCAGTTCCAGGAGGTGTAGGGCTTATGACTGTTGCGTGTTTGATGAGAAATACTATTCTAGCAACAAAACTACAGCATAACATTAATCAATAAATTAAGTTTATTTTTTATTGTTTCTCTTGCTTATTAATTTTAATCTCAGCGCATTCAATTTAATAAAACCTTCGGCGTCTTTTTGGTTATAATCATTTATAGAATCCTCAAAACTAACTAGATCATGGTCATATAATGAGTTAGTACTCGATCTTTCTAAGGTCAGAATATTTCCTTTATGCAGCCTCAATTTAATTGTTCCACTTACAAATTCTTGAGATATATCAATTGCTTTCTGTAACATAATTCTTTCAGGAGAAAACCATAATCCATTATATATTAATTTTGCATATTTAGGCATCAATTCATCCTTAAGATGAGCTGCGCCTGAATCAAGGGTTAATTCCTCTATTGCCCTGTGAGCTTTTAGAAGTATAGTGCCACCAGGCGTTTCGTATACACCTCTACTTTTCATTCCAACAAATCTATTTTCAATTATATCAAGTCTGCCTATTCCATTTTCTTTGCCATAAATATTAAGTTTTTCCAACAGATTAGCTGGAGATAAACTCTCTCCATTAATAGATACAGGGTCACCTTTTTCAAATGTTATGGAAATATCAGCAGGTTCGTTGTTTGCTTGATCGATCGATAAAGTTCTTTGGTATACAAATTCTGGGCATGGTATTGAAGGATCTTCAATGATTTTACCCTCTGATGATGTGTGTAGTATATTTGAATCAACTGAAAATGGAGCTTCTCCTCTTTTATCCTTAGGAATAGGTATTTGATTTTTTTCTGCAAATTCTATCAGCTTGCTTCTAGAACTCAATCCCCACTCTCTCCAAGGAGCTATTACATTTATATTGGGGTTTAATGAATAATACCCAAGTTCAAATCTTATCTGATCGTTCCCTTTTCCCGTAGCGCCATGACAAACTGCGTCAGCATCGGTTTCTAGCGCTATTTCAATTTGTCTTTTTGCTATTAAAGGTCTAGCTATTGCAGTGCCAAGTAAATACTGACCCTCATAGACAGTATTGGCTCTAAACATTGGGAATACATAATCTTTTACAAACTCTTCCTTTAGATCTTCAATATATATTTCTTTTATCCCAAGTAGTTCTGCTTTTTTTCTGGCTGGTTCTATTTCTTCTCCTTGACCAAGATCGGCTGTAAAAGTCACCACTTCACAATTATATTCAGTTTGTAACCATTTAAGTATTATAGATGTGTCTAATCCACCAGAATAAGCTAATACAACTTTTTTTATTTTTTTCATCTTCTACCACCAAATTTATCGAATATTGTTATAATTAATATAAAATAGATTAAAATTCATTAATTATTTTATTAGTGCGGATTCTTTCGCTTGATGATTTTAATTGTCCGCAAGCGGCCATTATATCACTACCTCTCGGTCTACGAATAGGACTAGAAAACCCAGCATTGTTTAATATATCTGCAAATTTTTTAATTTGCTTAGAATCAGAGCATTTATAATTAGATCCTGGCCATGGATTAAATGGAATTATATTAATTTTTGAAGGGATGTCTTCTAACATTTTTACTAATTTTTTTGCGTCATATTCACTATCGTTAATGTCTTTCAGCATAACGTATTCAAATGTAATTCTACTAGAATTTTTTAAACCTGGAAAATTTTTGCAGGCTTTTAATAATTCTTTTATAGGATATTTTTTATTTATAGGTACCAATTTATCTCTAATTTCATCCGATACCGAATGCAATGATATAGCAAGCATTACCCCAATTTCTGTTGCAACTTTTTCAATCATTGGCACAACACCTGAAGTTGATAAAGTAATTCTACGTTTTGAGATTGCCAGACCATCTCCATCCGAAGCAATTAGTAAAGCATTTTTGACAGCTTCAAAGTTATAAAGAGGTTCTCCCATCCCCATCATAACAATATTTGTAATCTTTCTTTGTCCATTCAAATTGTTTTTGTGCCAATCATCCAACCTATCCCTAGCAATTAAGATTTGAGATAATATTTCAAAAGTAGATAAATTCCTGACAAGTTTTTGGGTCCCTGTGAAACAAAATGAACAATTCAATGTACATCCAATTTGGCTAGACAAACATAATGTTCCTCTTTTCCCGTCTGGAATATAAACTGTTTCAATCTCATTGCCACTTGAATTTCCAAGCTTATCTTCTAGAGCTATTAACCATTTGACGGTACCGTCTGAAGATTTTTGTTCTGTAACAATTTTCGGTCTATGCAATGTGTATATATCTTTCAATCTATCTCTGATTGGTTTTGATATATTTTGCATTGAATTGATATTATCAACACCGTTTACATAAGTCCAATTCCACAATTGCTTGATACGCATTGGTATTTGCTTGTCAGGTATAATATCTAGAGAAGATAAATTTAATAACAGGTCTTCGCGACTAATGCCGTACAGAGGGTCCAGATTACCGACAGCTTCTGATGAGTTTAATCCATTATTTAAATTTATATCCTGTTGCATGGGTTTAAATATTTTTTATTTGATTGGGCATAATTTATTCATTTCTAGAATGCTTCTTGTTACCCCTTTAAGCGAATAGGTATCTGTAGTCAATGTATTGAATTCTGATTCACCTTTTACTACCATTGAAGCCCCTTTTTTCATAGCATCAATTAATTTTTCTTCTTCTTTTACCGTTCCAAGCCAAGCTCCCTGTCCATTGGTTGACAATAGGAATGTGTATTCTAATATTTTTATACTTGCTTGCGTTTCGTTTTTATAATTATAACCAGCGCTCACACTTGGTTCATTGGATGCTTCACCAAATGTTGTTATATAGAAAGTTGGGTCCCAGCTTTTTGATGAAGGTATTTGTTTTATTGGTTTACTAGCTATGAAGCACATTTGACTGTCGGTGTCAGGGTTAATAAAAACATTCCAATCACCATACTTGCCTTTGAGAATAGGTTCAGCCAGACTGGGGTTTATATTAACCATAAGAATAAATATAGATAAAATTAACGTTATTACTTTTTTTAACATGTTAGCTCCTTTAATTATCTATTATGGGTTAAATTTATTGATTTTCCGTAAAGATGTTCGGATATTTCTTCTTCTATTCCTCTTGACGTAACTGGAGGTCTAGGAAATTTTCCAAGACTCCTTACTCTGTCATACATTACGATTGCTCCAGCTATTGCGACATTAATTGAAAAAGTAGTTGGTATTTTTATAATGTGATCGCAACGCTCTATCATCGATTCAGATAGGGATCCTGCTTCAGCACCAAGAACATAAGTTGCCCTCATGGGATGTCTGAAGCTTGGCAATTCTTTAGCATCTTCGAGAAGCTCAATTCCTACTATTTCGCATCCTTTTGGAATTTGCATTTTCTCAACTGATTCCCATTCATAATAAGGAAGATGTTCGGTAGACTTTGATGTATCCGACTTATTCATAGCCTGCATATTATTGGATACTTTTTTATGTGGTGAGATTGTAAAAACTGAATTCGCACCAAATGCATGGGCAGATCTAAATAAATTCCCTAAATTCATTGGTTTAGATATATTTTCTGCACCGATTGAAAAGTAACCTCTTAATCTATTGGGGTGTATAAATGTATTGTTCATATTGTTTATTATTCTGTTGTTGTTAAGAAATGCTATCAATAAATTTTGCTAGCTTGATGTCAAGGGTAGTTATTCCACCTTGATCGTGAGTACTTAAAATGATTTCTACTCTATTATAGACATTTAGCCATTCTGGATGATGATCGAGTTCTTCAGCTTTTTCTGCTACAAGATTCATAAAATTCCAGGCTTCTTTAAAATTTTTAAATTTAATTTTCCTTTGGATAGAAGATGATTCACGTATTTTTGTCCAATTGCTTAGAGAGCTTAGTTCGCTTTTAATATCCATTTTAGAGCCCTTCTTATAAAAAATACTATAAAATAAAAAAATTTATTTTTAATGAAATTATTTTTTATTTTAATAAATTTATAACATTTTTCTTTGATTATGATAAATATATAATTTAATTTTACTTGAAATTTTTATGATAGTACAACATATTATATAGAGTAATATGTTTAATAATTTTTATTTTAAAGAGAGAATAAATAAAATGAAACCAAAAATTTATAATAAAACACTAGTGTCTGATTTGTCAGAAATTGACCAAGGATTAAGATCTTATATGATGCGTGTATATAATTATATGGCGTCAGGCCTATTGATCACAGCGATTGTCGCATTTTTGGGAGCCTCTACAGGAGTTTACTATTCAATAGCCCAATCTCCTTTAATATGGGTTGTAATGCTTGCGCCTATTGGAATGGTTTTTTATTTAAGTGCAAGAATATCTAGAATGAGTACCAGTACAGCACAAATAGCGTTTTGGATATTTTCTGGTTTAATGGGCTTATCTTTGTCGTATGTATTTCTTGTGTATACCGGCGATAGTGTTACGAGAGTATTTCTGATAACATCAGCAACCTTTGGAGCTCTTAGCTTTTATGGTTACACAACCAAGAAAGATATTTCTGGTTGGGGTTCGTTCCTATTTATGGGTTTAGTTGGTATTATACTTGCTTCGATTGTTAATATTTTTATTGGCTCAAGTTTTATGCAATTTGCTATATCGGTTATTGGTGTTCTAGTATTTGCAGGATTAACAGCTTACGATACTCAACAAATAAAAGAAATGTATCATGCAGGAGATAGTAAGGAAGTATCAGGTCGTAAAGCTATTATGGGCGCTCTAAGGCTTTATTTAGACTTTATAAATATGTTTATATTGCTTTTACAATTATTTGGTAACAGAAGATAATTATTTTCTAAGGAAGCTTAACCTAATGCTCTGAATCTTTTTGCTTTTTCTAGAATTTGTAGAGCGTTTTCTAGGTCATGCCCTCTTTTTAAGATATGGCCACTTGATGATCTAACAATATAAGCGCCTTGAAGCTTCGAAAGATTTGGATCTTTTATTATCATATAAGTAGGGACTTCGTGGGAATTTTTAAAAACAGAGAAAATTGCTTTGTCCTGAAGGCAATCAATTGCATAATCTTTCCACTCACCGGATGCGACTTTTCTTCCGTATACTGATAAAATGAGACTTAACTCTCGTCTTGTAAATGAGATAAATCTAGGTATAAAATTTTTATTGTTTGAACTGTGTTTATAATTTGATAATTGTAATATATTTCTTTTATTCAATTAAATCTCCTTATAAAAGATAATTTTCTATATCCTACCATAGTATAAATATAATTTGAAAAAAATAATTTTTATACTATACATAACTTTAATTGATTTATTCCAGAAGGTAAAACATGGTTAAAAAAACTAGCAATATAAAGAAAAACAAAAAAGAGAAAAAGCAATTTGGAGCAGAAGTATCTAGACTATTAGATATTCTTGTTCATTCTGTGTATCCGAATAAAGAAGTTTTTCTAAGAGAATTGATATCAAATGCTTCCGATGCTTGTGATAAGCTTCGTTACCAGGCCTTAACAAATGATAGGCTTGTTAAAAGCTCTTCCAATTTAAAAATTCATATTACAGTAGATAGTAAGAATAATGAATTGGTTATTTCTGATAATGGCATTGGGATGAGCCGACAGGAGATGATTGATAATTTGGGTACAATTGCAAAGTCAGGAACCAAAGAATTCGTCGATGGGATAAAAGAAGAAGAAAAAAATATATCTCAGGTTGGGCAATTTGGGATTGGTTTCTATTCGGCTTTTATTGTTGCAGAAAAAGTAAAAGTTATTTCAAAAAATGTTGATTCAGAAGATTCGTGGGTTTGGATTTCAGATGGGTCGGGGACTTTTACCATAGAACAAAATAGTTTTGAAACTCCTACAAGTAATGGCACCAGTATATTCTTGTCCTTAAGGGATGGAATGGATGAATTTTTGAATATATTAAATATAAAAAATATAATTCGTACCCATTCAGATCATATATCATTTCCAATAGAAATTGCCGAGTTTAAGGAAGGCATTTTGAGTGAAGTGGAGAGTGCAAATACATCAAATGCTATATGGTCTAAATCAAAATCTGATGTTACTAAAGAAGAATATCTTGAGTTATACCATTCCATAGCGCAAAGTTTTGACGATCCTGAAATGACTATTCATTATAAGGCAGAAGGTAGATATGAGTATGATGTTCTATTATTTTTACCCTCCACAAAGCCTTTTGACTTATTTGATCCGGGAAAAAGATCTAAACTCAAGCTTTATGTTAAGAAGATATTGATCTCTGAAAATACAGACATTATTCCCTCATACTTTAGATTTGTTAGCGGCGTTATAGACTGTCCCGACATTCCATTAACGGTTAGCAGAGATGTACTTCAAGATAATTCAGTTGTAATTGCAATAAAGAAAGCTATTAGAAACAGGTTGATAAGTACGCTTTCTAAGTTAGCTGAAGATGATAGCGTTAAATACTCAGAGGTTTGGAATAATTTTGGTGCCGTTATAAAAGAAGGTCTTTATGAAGATTATGAAAAAAGAGACGATTTATTAAAATTATTAAGATTCCAATCAACTCATGGGGCTGATCTTAGGTCTCTCAACCAATATGTAGCTGATATAAAAGAAAATCAAACTTCAATATTTTATATAACTGGTGAAGTCCTTAACACGATCAATGCGAATCCACAATTAGAGGGGTTTAAGGCAAGGGGAGTTGAGGTTCTTACTCTTACGGATCCAGTAGATAGTTTTTGGACAAGTACGGTATTGGGTTTTGAAGGGAAGTCATTTAAACAAGTTTCACAAGCACAAGATGAATTAAAGTTAATACCAATTATCGAAGAGAAAGATAAGAAAAAAGATAAATCTTCAGAAGATAATAAAAATTTATCAGAAGCAATTCCATACTTGAAGACTGTTTTAGATATATTAGTGGCTGACGTTAGATTAAACGAGAGTCTTGTTGATAGCCCTGTTTGCTTATCTATTGCTGATGGAGGAGTTGATAAAACTTTAGAAAAAATTCTTATGGAAAGACAGGGAACTGAAAAAGCTTTACCAATATTAGAAATTAATCCTAATCATTCTTTAATAAAACAATTTACAGATAAACTTTCAAAAAAGAAATCTAAAGACCTTGAAATAATAGCCCGTATTTTATATGATTATGCATTAATTATGGATGGTGAAAAACCATCTGATATTAGTGTTTTTGGCCAGAATCTGCAAGAGATACTGAAACGTTCGATGTAAATTTCTAATTGGCAAAATTTTTAATATACGTTGCAAAAAGGTAATCTAATCTAGGATGAGGGGCTTGCTTTCATTTTGAATTTAATTATAGTAATTAGATAGAGATTAACTCTCGGCTTTGAGGCCTCAACCAATATAATTGCGCAGGAATAACATGAATTTTTATACAGCCTATCTAAACGATATCGAAAAAAGAAAAGAACAAGGGCTAAATCCTAAGCCAATTGACGATGGCTCTTTAGTAAAAGAACTTATTTCACAAATTAAGGATAGTAAAAGCAAGTATAGAAAAGATTCTTTGCATTTTTTTGTCTACAATATTTTGCCTGGCACAACGAGTGCTGCAACTGAAAAATCAAAGTTTTTAAAGCAGATTATCCTTGGCGAAAATACCATAGAAGAAATTTCTAAATCTTTTGCCTTGGAGTTACTGTCCCATATGAAAGGCGGATCATCCATAGGTGTTCTTCTTGATCTAGCTTTGGGCGCTGACATGTTAATTGCACAAAATGCCTCAGAAATACTCAAAACCCAGTTTTTTCTTTATGATGAAGACACAGAACGTCTTAAAGGTGCTTACAAAGAAGGGAATGCAATCGCTAAAGGCATTTTAAATAGTTATGCTAAAGCCGAGTTTTTTACAAATCTACCCGATGTTGAAGAAGAAATTAATGTTATTACTTATGTAGCGGCAGAAGGAGATATATCAACTGATTTGTTATCTCCAGGAAATCAGGCTCATTCTCGGTCTGACAGAGAGCTCCATGGAAAATGTTTTATTTCAGAGAAAGCTCAGACTGAAATTAAAGAACTTCAAGAATTAAATCCAGATAAACGTGTTATGTTAGTTGCGGAGAAGGGGACTATGGGGGTAGGGTCTTCTCGAATGTCTGGTATCAATAATGTAGCCTTGTGGACTGGAAAGCCTTCTAGCCCATATGTGCCTTTCGTTAACAATGCACCAATTGTTGCTGGAACAAATGGGATTTCTCCGATCTTTCTAACAACGGTGGGTGTGACAGGAGGTATTGGTATAGATCTAAAGAATTGGATAAAAAAATTAGATGCCAATGGTAATCCAATTATGAATAATGACGATACTGCTGTTCTTGAACAAAAATATTCCGTTGAAACGGGAACTATTCTTAAGATTAATACAAAAGATAAAAAACTCTATAATGAAAAAGGGGATAAAGAGCTTGTTGATATTTCTTCATCTTTTACCCCTCAAAAAGTAGAATTTATCAAAGCTGGAGGTTCTTACGCAATTGTCTTTGGTACAAAGCTACAAAATTTTGCCTGTGAAACACTAGGTATTGATCTAAAATCTGCATTCGCACCTTCGAAAGAAGTGTCCAATCCAGGGCAAGGTCTTACCGCTGTTGAGAAAATTTTCAATGCGAATGCTCTTGGTGTAGAAAAGGGTAACATTCTGCACGCAGGATCGGATGCTAGAGTGAAAGTAAATATTGTTGGATCTCAGGATACAACTGGTCCAATGACAGTGCAAGAGCTAGAGTCTATGGCAGCGACAATTATTTCACCAACCGTAGATGGCGCCTACCAATCAGGATGTCATACGGCTTCAGTCTGGGATTTAAGATCACAGGAAAATACCCCTAAATTAATGAAATTCATGCAAAATTTTGGCCTTATTACAGGTAGGGACCCAAAAGGCGTTTATCATCCCATGACAGATGTTATCCATAAGGTTCTGAATGACATTACGGTTGATGATTGGGCAATAATAATCGGTGGAGACTCTCATACTCGTATGTCTAAAGGAGTTGCATTCGGTGCCGATTCTGGAACCGTTGCTCTCGCCCTTGCAACTGGGGAAGCGTCGATGCAGATACCTGAATCAGTAAAGGTAACATTCAAAGGTAAAATGGTAAATCATGTAGACTTCCGTGATGTTGTTCATGCAACACAATCACAAATGCTGAAGCAATTTGGTGACAATGTTTTTCAAGGACGTGTTATCGAAGTTCATACGGGGACATTGCTTGCAGACCAAGCTTTTACTTTTACAGACTGGAGCGCTGAAATGAAGGCAAAAGCATCTATTTGTATTTCTGCAGATGGTACTCTTGTGGAGTCTCTTAAAATTGCAAAAGACCGTATCAATATCATGATTGATCAAGGTATGGAAAATGATAAACAAATGCTTCACAACTTGGTGAATATTGCTGAGAGAAGAATCTTAGAAATTAAATCAGGGCAGAAACCAGCATTAGCACCGGACGATAATGCCAAGTATTTTGCGCATGTAGTTATAGACCTAGATAAAATAGATGAGCCGATGATTGCTGACCCAGATGTTAATAATATGGATATATCCAAGCGCTATACCCATGACACAATAAGACCAATCTCATACTATAAAGCTGAAAAAAAGGTAGACTTAGGTTTTGTCGGGTCCTGCATGATCCACAAAGGTGATGTTAAAATTGTTGCTCACATGCTACGTAATCTTGAGAAGAGGTCTGGGAGCGTTGAATTTAAAGCGCCTTTAGTGCTTGCCGTACCAACCTATAATATCATTAATGAATTAAAGGCAGAAGGTGATTGGAGTATTTTGCAAAAGTATTCTGGTTTTGAATTCGATGATGTTTTGCCTAAGGATGTTGCGCGTGTAAAATACGAGAATATATTATATTTAGAGAGACCTGGATGCAACCTTTGTATGGGAAACCAAGAAAAAGCCGCTAAAGGGGATACTGTTCTTGCCACATCAACGCGACTTTTTAAAGGAAGAGTGGTTGAAGATTCTTCAGAAAAGAAGGGTGAATCTTTACTTGCTTCAACTCCAGTCGTAGTCCTTTCCGCAATTCTTGGAAGAACGCCAAGTATAGAAGAATATAGGGATGCAATAGAAGGGATTGATCTTACCAATTTTACTCCACCAATAGAAAAGCCTCTTGATCCTATGTCGGTACATTATTAATTCGGCGATATTAAGAACTTATATTTGAGTATGTATGTGTCTAATTTTTTAAAAATGTATAGAAAATTTCTAAATTAATAATAATTATAAAATTGGATAATTAATAAATGAAGTTGATTATAGACAATTTACATTTAGAGCGTGGAGATAAATTTTTATTCAAAAACCTGTCTTTTTTTTTAGAATCATACAAGCCTATTATCGTTAGAGGCTCGAATGGCTCGGGGAAAACGTCACTTTTAAGATCGATCGCCGGTCTATTAAAGCCAGTATCTGGAAATATTTCTTTCTTTAATGAAACTGACGAAAAGACAGATTATTTGCATCAATGTAATTATTCTGGTCATAAATTAGCAATTAAAAATGAGTTGACGGTTCAAGAAAATATAACATTTTGGGGGCGTTATTATAAAAAAGAAATAAATAAAGATTTATTGATTAAATTGAAGCTTGATAGTTTATCTGACATATCAGTTGGATTGTTGTCATACGGTCAAATGAAAAAATTATCTCTCATTAGAGTCTTTCTTGCAGAAAGGTTGATATGGTTGCTTGATGAGCCAATGGTAGGTTTGGATAGCGAATCTCAAATAGTAGTAAAAAAATTAATTGAGAAACATATAAATTTAGGTAAATTAATAATAATTACAACGCATACAGATCTAAAGTTTGGTAATCAAATTTTATTGAGTCTTTGAGTGATATAGATTATGGGTACTTACTTAGCGATAATAAAGCGTGACCTCTTAATTTCTTATAAAGATGGTGATCATATTGCTATGGGTTTTGGTTTTTTTTTGGTTATTGTTTCCATTTTGCCTATTGGCATCGGATCGGATATAGACATTTTACCAAAAGTTGCGCCCGGGTTATTATGGATCGCATTTTTACTCACAACACTTCTTACTATCAGCCGTCTATTTAAAGACGATTATATTGATGGCACTATGGATTTTATGATCACGGATAGTGCTATCTTCGAAATTATAATTATATGTAAAGTATTTGCTTATTGGTTATCTGTAACGTTACCTCTAATTATAGTAATACCAATTATGAGCATACTTCTAAATATACCAATGGATCTGATATTGCCCATTATATTTATAATTTTCATTAGTAGCCCAGCTTTTGTATTCATAGCAGCGGTTGGATCTGCGCTTACTCTTGGCATGGAGCGATCAGGCATATTGATAACCATTTTAATTTTACCTCTTTATATACCGTTGATTATTTTAGGTATTTCAGCCATTAGCAATAATGTTATAGGAGTTAATAGTTATTCAGTTTCAGTAATGCTAATATCTGGATTCTCTATGTTATCAATTGCATTATCTCCTTTTCTTATTTCTCTGATACTAAGATCAAACTCATGTTGACTTTAAGAAAAAAAGATAGATGTTGTCTTTAAATAAATTTAAATTTAGGAAAGAATTTTGATAAGCTTAATTAATCCAACTAATTTTAATAAACTTTCAGAAAAAATAATTCTATTCATTGGGTTGTTTTCTTTAGTCCTATTTATTGTAGGAATTTATTGGGGTTTAGTAATTGCACCAATCGACTATCAACAGGGAGAGATGGTCAGAATTATGTATATCCACGTGCCTTCTGCATGGATGGCCTTATTGATATATTCGTTCATAGCATTGATGAGCATGACTACGATAATTTTTCGAAATCCAATTACTGCGATTGCAGCAAAATCTGCAGCGCCAATTGGGTTGATATTTACATTAAATGTATTGTTGACTGGTGCTATATGGGGTAGGCCAATGTGGGGTGTTTGGTGGGTATGGGATGCCAGGCTTACGTCAGTTATGTTCTTATTTTTTATTTATATAGGTTATATTTTACTTTTAAGAACTCAAAATACTACAATGAAATCTGAAAAAATAGCCGCGATTTATGCAATAATTGGTTTTATTAATATACCAATAATTAAATTTTCAGTTGATTGGTGGAATACATTGCATCAGCCTGCTAGTATTTTGAAAATTGACGGCCCATCAATACATTCATCGATGTTGTACCCTTTGATTATAATGTTTTTTGCTTTTTCTATTTTATTTTTATACCTACTACTTCTCTCAATGAGAATAGAATTAATAAAAAATAAAATTAGGGCTATCAATCAAAAAAGAATAAATGATATTAATGATTAAATGAATATTTTTAGGAGAATAATTGTGCAAAGTGAATATATTTATTTTATCACCTCTTCTTATTTAATTACAGGATTACTCTTTATTTCCTTATTTTTATATTTTAAGATTAATCTAATAAGAAAAAAAAATACTTTAGAAAAACTAAAGCAAAAATTTTCTCAAATTGATATTCAATGATTACGAAATGTATAATAAAATGTTAAAGAGTAAATTTTCCTTAATCTATGCGCTTCCAGTAATTCTAGCGGTAATAATTATTGCAATATTATTCAATTCGTTAAAAATTATAGACCCATCATCGGTGCCTTCAGTTTATGTTGGTAAGGATTTTCCTGATATCACGTTTAATCGAGAAGAAAATCTAATGCCTCTGACTCCAGGTTTTTCTACTAATGATTTAAAGAAAGGTCGATTATCTATAGTGAATATTTGGGCGTCATGGTGTACTCCTTGTAGGGCTGAACATGAGGTTCTAATGTTTTTAAGGAACAATGGAATTGTTATATTTGGTATTAATTATAAGGATAAATTATTAAATGCTTCTCGTTTCCTTTCTGATTTAGGAAACCCTTACAGTTATATAGGCATTGATAGTGATGGTATTTCAGCTATTAATCTTGGCGTTTATGGAATTCCAGAAACTTTTGTCGTAGACGGCAACGGAGTTGTTTTAAAAAAATATGTTGGTCCATTAACTATTGCGAATGCTAAGGAAATTATGGAATTAAGAAAATAATTAACACGACAACATGTTCTATTCGTTAATTTTTTTCTTCAAATTTTCGAGGAATCCATCTTCTTTTGCAATGTTAAGCTTATTTAAAAACTCTTCTTCAGCCAGAACAATTTTATTTTGGATTTTCCTTGTGAATACCCTTCCTTTTGGAGTAATTCTGATATTTTTTAATCTAGAATCAGTTGAGTTTATTTGCATTTTAATTAATTCTTTATCAAGCAGTTTTTTGACTAAATGACTAACTGTAGTTCTATCAATATTTGTTTTATTCTGAAGCTCAATTTGGGTTGTTCCTGCTAGATAATCAATTGCTTGTAATAATAGATATTGTCTTGGTGTAATATTATATTTTTCTAGTATAGAATTTAAGATAGAATTTATTTTTTGTTCTATCTTGTGAAATAAAAGGAAAATTGAGTTATCAGGATCTATTGATTTTGGTGGAGATTTTTTTTTCATTTTAAACTGTTTATTCTATTAATCCAATCTATTCCTATCTAGACCAACAATGATATCAGCAAAATCATTACTATTGAAGTCATTTAAATCATCAATATCTTCTCCAACTCCAATAGCATGAACTGGTATATTAAGCTTATCAGCTATAGATATTAAAAATCCAGCACGGGCTGTTCCATCTAATTTTGTTATGATTAACCCAGTTACATTTGATACCTTTTGAAATACTTCAGCTTGATGAATTGCATTTTGTCCAGATGTTGCGTCAATAGTTAATAGAATGGAATGAGGGCAATTTGGATCAATTTTTTTTAACACTCTGTTTATTTTAGCTAATTCATCCATCAATCCAGATTTATTTTGTAAGCGTCCTGCTGTATCTATAATAAGTATGTCTGCGTTTTGTTGTTGGGCTCTAATTAAGGAATCATATGCGACACCAGAAGAATCTTTTTCACCATTAATTCCTATTATTTCAATATCCAATCGATCAGCCCATACTTTTAATTGCTCGGCAGCTGCAGCTCTAAATGTATCTGCTGCACCAAAAAAAACTTTATACCCTTGTTTAATAAACTTATTGCTTAATTTAGCTATTGTTGTTGTCTTTCCTGAACCATTAACGCCGACCATGAGTATCACATGAGGTTTTGCTGATTTATTAATTTCTAGAGGTAATGAAATTGGATTTAATTTTTGTTCGATCTCTTTCGATAGAAATATTTTAATTTCTTCAACGCTAATATTCTTCTCAAATTTTTCAGATTTTAATTTTTCTATAATACTGATCGATAAATCTAGTCCAAGATCTGCTTCGATTAACAAGTCCTCAAGAGATTGAAGTGTATCGGCATCAAGTCTTTTCTTAGATATTATATTGTTTATGCCATCAGAAATTGCAGAAGAAGATCTTGACAATCCTTTTTTAAGCCTTGATATCCAATTTAACTTATTCAATTGCATTGCCTTTTTGTTTGTTAGATAATTTTGGCATTTAATTTATTTTGATTAACAGACTTAATTAAACCAGTAATAATTTCTCCTTGGTTAAAATTTCCAGTGAAATTAACCTCAGAGTATTGTTCTGTCCTTCCGAATCCATTTTTTTCAACTAGTATTTTATGGCGTTGTCCGATCTGCCCTTTAAGAAAAGAATTTAGCTTACGGGTTCCTAGTTGCCTAAGTTCTGTTGCTCTCGTTTTGATAATGCTATTTTGTATTTGAGGCATTTTTTCAGCAGGTGTTCCTTTTTTTGCTGAGAACGGAAAAATATGAAGGTAAGTAAGAGAGCACTTATCTATATGGTCTTTTGTTGTTTTAAACATTTTATCTGTTTCTGTTGGGAATCCTGTGATTATATCTGCACCAAACACAGTTTCACTTCTCAATGCTTTAATTTTTTGACAAAATTCGACTGTATGTTCAGATAGATGTCTTCTTTTCATTCTTTTTAAGATTAGGTCATCTCCTGACTGAATGGATAAATGAAGATGAGGCATGATTTTTTTTTCGGATACAAAGATATCAATAAACTCCTGGTCAAGCTCTATTGAATCAATGGAAGATATTCTTAGGCGTTTAAGGTCAGGTATATCTTTCATTATTAAGGCTATGAGTTTGCTAAGATTAATATTGCTATCCAAGTCTTTGCCGTATGAAGTGATATCTACACCCGTAAGGACTATTTCTGAATAACCTGTACCAACAAGATTTTTCATTTGTTCAATAATATGACCGGTAGGAACGGATCTAGAGTTACCTCTAGCATATGGTATTATGCAGAAAGTACATCTATGGTCACAGCCATTTTGAACTTCTACAAAAGCTCTTGTCTTGCTTCCGAAACTTTTTAAGAGATGCAAAGATGTTTCCCTAACTTCCATGATATCGGTTACTTTAATTGATGGAATTGTTAAGATATCGTGCTTTAGTTCTTTGTATGTTTTTGATAATATTTTTTCCCTATTACCAATAATGAAGTCCACTTCATCCATCTTATTAAACTCTTCTGGGTGCAGTTGGGCTGCGCAACCGGTAACTATAATTCTTTTATTTGGATAGTTTTTCTTTTCCTTCCTTATTCTTTGTCTTGCCTGCCTTATAGCTTCATTTGTGACAGCGCATGTATTAAAGAAAGTTATATTTTCTAAACCGTTTTCTAAGGCTTTTTCTCTCATAATCTCTGATTCGAACATATTTAATTTACATCCGAAAGTTATGAAATCTAAATTTTTTTCACTCATGTTTCACTCATAAGGCAATTAAATCTTTAGGTAAATAATTTTCGTAATCAAAGACAGCTTCCCCAATCATTTGAATGTGATCGTCTTTATCCCATATAATGTCTAAACTACCACCGGGTAGATTAATCTCAACTTCTCTTTCAACTTTATTGATTCTGCTTGCCGCTACGGCAACTGCACACGCTGCAGTGCCGCATGCTTTTGTAATTCCAACGCCTCTCTCCCAAACCATTAGATCAATTGATTTTCTATTTTTAATGTTAGCAAAACTAACATTAACCTTTTTTGGAAAAAGTATATCATTTTCAATCTTTGAACCAATATTTCTTATATCTATTGATGTAAGATTTTCTAACCATAGTATGCAATGGGGATTTCCAACATTTACCAGACTTGGAGAATATAACATATTTAGACCATCTATTTTAAAATCATAAGTTACAGCACTGGTATCATTAATCTTCTTTGAAAGGGGAATATCTTCCCATTTAAATTTTGGGATTCCCATATCAACTTTGATATTTTTTTCACTTTGTTTTGTGCAAATAAGCTCACCAGATTTAGTTATAATCTTTAGAGAATTAGAACTTCTTTCTTCTAGTATCTTTGAAGCTACGCATCGAGTTGCATTTCCGCACGCACTAATTTCTGTGCCATCCTGATTCCATATTCTCATATAGATATTATTCTCACCATAATTATCTATTAATATTACTTGGTCGCACCCAATGCCTAATTCTCTATTAGCTACAATTCGAATTAGTTTTTTTGTTATTTTAATTTTTAACTGTCTATTATCAAAAATGATAAAGTCATTGCCAAGGCCATTCATTTTGTAATACTTAATAGAATCGTGTGTATTCATATTTCACATATTTAATTTTAGTTATAATTATTTAATTCAAATTAATCTTTAGAAAAAAAATTTCTAATTTTTTCTATTATAAAAGTAATTTGATTATTGTTCAAATAAGGATGAAAGGGAAGACTTATAACCTCTTTGCTCAACCGTTCGCTGACGATAAGATTAGAACTCTTTTTATGATATTTTTTATAAGCAGATTGATGATGCATTGGCTTTGGGTAATAGATCATTGTGGGTATATTTTTGCTATATAAGTATTCTTTTAACTCATCTCTCTTGTTTGTTAAGATTGTATATTGAGCCCAAGAAGAGTTGGTGCCATCTCTTATAACCGGAACTTGAACCAAATCGCTTAGTCCTTTATTATATAATTTTGCGATATCACGTCTTACTTTTAATTCTGAATTAAATATTTTTAATTTTTCTAACAATACTGTGGCCTGCAAAGAATCTAGCCTTCCATTTATACCAATTCGTATGTTATCATAAGGGTCATTGCCTTGGCCATGAGAACGTATTGATTTTAAAATAATCGCCAATTCTTCATTATCTGTGAATATTGCGCCTCCATCCCCGTAGCAACCAAGTGGTTTGGTTGGATAGAAACTAGTTGTTGTTATATCTGCTAATTTTCCTACTTTGATATTATTTACACTAGCGCCAAAAGACTGCGCGGCATCAGATATTAGTGGTAGATTATATTTTTCTGCTGTTTTCCGGATCTCTTCATAATCCGCAGGTAATCCAAAAAGATCTACAGCAAGGATAGCAGATTTATTATCCGATATTTTAACGTTGCTTTCTATAATTTTTTTAACTAAATCTTCATTAGAAATATTGAATGTATGTTCATCTACATCAACAAAGACAGGTATTGCACCTGCCAAAACTATTACTTCAGCAGTTGCTGTATATGTAAAAGAAGGTAAAAAAACTTTGCTACCTTTCCCTATTCCCAATGATAGCAAGGTTATAAAAAGAGCATCCGTTCCAGATGAAACTGACACCGCATATTTTGAACCAGTGACAGAGCACAGCTCATTTTCTAACTTTTCAACAATTGGACCTAGAATATAATGACCGCTTTTTAATACTGAAGCTACACTAGATGTTATTTCTTTCTCTATCTCATTATATTGTTTTTTAAGATCAATAAAATTTATAGGAAACAAATCTTCTTCTAACGGGTTGTTAATATTTTTATTTGATTTAACCATAAAAACTTTCTGACAATATTATTGGTACTCGTTGAATTTTAATTATATATACTTATATGGATACTTTATTTTATAATTATTATTTTAATAAAGATTAATTTTATTGAAACATATATATTATATATTTTCATATATAGAAACATATAATATCTTGTTATGTGTATATATTTTTGAAATTATAATTGTAATGAATTTAATTTAAATTTTTTTTTGGGGTTTAAAATGTTTGATACTTTGTCCGATAGACTCTCAGGTATATTTTCAAAACTTACGAAAAGAGGTTACCTCTCCGAAGAAAACGTTGATGAGGCGCTAAAAGAAGTCAGAAGAGCTCTTCTAGAAGCTGATGTAGCACTAGTAGTTGTAAAAGATTTTCTTGATAAGGTACGCCAAAGAGCTATTGGTCAAGAGGTTTTAAAATCTGTATCACCAGCACAATTGGTTATTAAAATAGTAAATGATACTTTAACTGATTTGTTGGGATCGGATGAATCCACTTTAAATCTCAAAGTTAGCCCACCTTCAGTTATTATGATGGTTGGTCTTCAGGGTTCAGGTAAAACTACAACCTCTGCAAAATTAGCAAAACTTATAAGAGACAAGTATAAATTGAAAGTTTTAATGGCATCGCTAGATGTTAAAAGGCCTGCCGCTCAGGAACAATTAGAAATATTAGGTAAACAGATACAAATTGATACATTGCCTATTATAAAAGATCAAACCCCGGTTTCAATAGCTAAGAGGGCAATTGGAGCAGCTAAAGTTGGCGGTTACGATTCAGTAATACTTGATACAGCTGGAAGGCTTCATGTTGATTCAGAATTAATGGATGAAATGGAAACTATTAATTCAAATGTTACAGCTCATGAAATATTGTTAGTTGCAGATTCTCTTACAGGGCAAGATGCTGTAAACGTAGCAAATTCATTCTCTGAAAAGCTTCCTTTAACAGGGATTATATTAACAAGGCTTGATGGTGATTCACGAGGTGGAGCTACACTTTCAATGAGAGCAATAACAGGAAAACCGATTAAATTTATTGGTGTGGGAGAAAAGATAGACGATATAGAGGAATTTTATCCAAGTCGACTTGCTGGCAGAATCTTAGGTATGGGCGATATCGTAAGCTTAGTAGAGAAGGCAAAAGAGACTATAGATTCTGAGAAAGCAGAAAAAATTGCTAATAAGATTGCTAAAGGAATTTTTGATTTAGATGATATGTCCAGTCAATTGCAGCAAATGTCGAAGATGGGTGGTATTAGTGGATTGTTGGGGATGTTACCAGGTATTGGTAAGATAAAAAAACAAATGGCAGAAGCTAATCTTGATGATTCTGTTGTAAAAAGACAAATTGCAATTATCTCCTCTATGACACCGAAAGAGAGAAGGTCTCCAAAGATATTAAACGCATCACGCAAAAAAAGAATTGCAAAGGGATCGGGTTCAGGTGTTCCAGAAATCAACAAATTAGTGAAATTACACAGGCAAACATCAGATATGATGAAAAAATTTGGTAAAAGAGGTATGCTTAATGACAATTTCGGTGTAGGAATGTCAAAGGATAATGCTAATTCATTAGATAAGCCATTAAATTTAACAGATAATATGCTGGCTGACATTGGAAAATCTGCTACAAAGGGTCTTCCTGGTCTGCCGGGCCTTTCTGATAATAAAAATAAATTATCAGGATTATTAAATTTGACTGGACGAAAAAAATGAATATAGGTATGAATAATAAAAAATAAATATTTTAATAATGAAGGAATAATTATGGCGTTAAAGCTAAGACTTGCTAGAGGTGGTTCAAAAAAGAGACCATATTATAGAATTGTTGTAACGGATGTTAGGAATCCTAGAGATGGTCGTTTTATAGAGAAGGTCGGTACATATAATCCACTGTTGTCAAAAGAAGTTGGAAACAGAGTTATTCTTAATGAGGAGAGAATAAAGTATTGGCTAGGTGTTGGGGCACAGCCTACAGACAGAGTTTTAAGATTTTTAGATGAAGCAGGTTTAGCAAAAAGATCACCGCAGAATAACCCAATTAAAGGCAAGCCAGGTAAAAAAGCTCTCGAAAAAATAGAGAATGATCTAGCGGCAGCAGAAGTAGTAGAAGCAGCCCCAGCAGCAGAAGTAGAGGCTCCAGTAGAAGTAGCCCCAGCAGCAGAAGTAGAGGCTCCAGTAGAAGCAGAGGTAAAAAGTTAGTATAAAATTCAATCGAGTAATCAGATGAATTCCAGTATTTGTATTGGAAAAATAACTAGTGCACATGGTGTAAAAGGAAATATTTTGGTTGAGTCTTATACAGATGATCCAAAAAGTATACTGTCCTATAAAACGCAGACAATACTTTCTTCAAAAGTTTCTGTTAAAATATTAAATAGAAAAAATAAAAATCTATTTATAGCTCAGGTTAAAGATATTGAAAATCGTGACCAAGCTGAAGCATTAAATGGAGAACTAATCTATATTGATCGCTTAGAATTGGTAAATTTACCCAGCGACGAGTTTTACTCTGCAGATCTTATAAATCTTGATATTTATAATTTAGATTTAGAAAAATTAGGTAAAGTAATAATGGTTCATAATTATGGTGCTGGGGACCTAATTGAAATACAAAAAAACGATCTCTCTACGACTATAATCCTATTTACAAAAGATAATTTTCCAGAAATAGATTTAAAATCTAAAAAAATATATATTTCTAATATAGAATGAAATGAAATAATTATTTATATAGAGCTAGAACCATGTCTGTAAAAAAAATAGATAAAGAAAACGATAGTTGGACGGCAAGCGTTTTGACTGTAACCCCGGAAGTATTCCCTGGAACCCTAGGTGTTAGTAATGCAGGAAAATCGCTTAAAGATGGATTATGGAATTTAGACATTCACGACATCAAAGAATATGCAAACAAAAAAAACTTGCGTGCTGATGGGCCTCCGGTTGGAGGTGGGCCAGGCATGATTTTAAGAGCAGATGTCATCTTGCCAATTATTGATAAAATTAAAACTAAGGCTGACAGAAGACCAATAATGGTCATGACTCCAAGGGGTAAGGTGTTCAATCAATTAGATGCAAAAAAATATTCTTCTGGAGCAGGTTTAATAATTATATGTGGAAGGTATGAAGGCATTGATCAAAGAGTTATTGATTCAGTTGGAGCACTAGAGGTTTCAATTGGCGATATGGTTTTATCTTCAGGTGACATAGCAGCTTCGCTAGTTATAGATAGTTGCGTTAGATTAATTGACGGTGTGATGGGAAAAAAAGAATCTTCCTTTGAAGAAAGTTTTGAAAATGGTTTATTAGAATATCCTCAATATACACTTCCAAGAAGTTATGGTGAACATGAAATTCCAGACATATTATTGTCAGGAAATCATGAAAAAATTAAAAAATGGAGAATAGAAAAATCAATTAATACTACAAAGAACAATAGGCCAGATTTATGGAGAAAATATTTAAAAAGTGATTAAATTTTAAAATTAATCTACAGTTAATAGTAATATTAGAATTGTATAAATTGAAAATATTAGTAGTATAGAGTTTAAACTTATTTATTGAATTTAATGGGGAATTATTATGGGCGAGAGAAAACAAATTGGCTTAGCTGTTATTGGATGTGGCGTTGTAGGGAGAATGCGTTCAACATTCGCAAAAGATTATCCAGGGATTGGTTGGATAGGACTTGCAGATATTAATGAAGACTTAGGTAAGAAATTAAAAGATGATATTGAGGCTGATTATTTCACTTCAGATTTTGCTGAACTCATAGCTAGACCAGAAGTAGATGCTGTAATTGTTGCCACATCTACCTGGAGTCATGTTGACCCTATATTAGCTGCCGTGGAAAGAAAATTGCCAATGTTAATCGAGAAGCCATTAGCAACCGATGCCGTTCAATCTGCAATGGTTTTGAAAGCAATTGAAGATGCTGGCGTTGATGCTGTTGTTGGTTATACACAAAGGTTTAGAAGACGATTTTTAGTTGTTAAAGAAAGAATTCAGACAGGACATATAGGTGAAGCAACAGCAGTTGTGGTTCGTGCTTTTATGAATCAGATGGCGCCAACTGGTGAACTTAGACTTACCCAAGATAGAAGGCATTTGACGCCAATGGTTGTTTCAGGAACACACAGTTTAGACATGGCAATGTGGATGCTTGGCGATCAAGCAAAACCTGTTTCTGTTTACGCCAAATCAACAGATAAAATTATGGGTGCAATGGGCACAAAAGATGCCACATTTGGTGTTTTTACAATGGAAGACGGAACAATATTTAGCATGAATATTTGCTGGGCATTGCCAAAGGTATGGCCTGGTGCGGTTTATGGATTAGAAATTGGTGTTGTTGGCGACAAAGGTGTTATAGATATTGAAGATACTCATAGAGATGTCATTATAGCAAGTGAACTTAATCAAGGGCCAGCATACAGACCTGACGGATTAAAGATTGAAGCTAACAGAAATGTTGATTTTTTAACTAGTTTTCCCCCTGGTGATTTACATGATGGTGAATTGTGGGGGCCAATGAGAGAAGAAACAAACTCTTGGTTTGGGAGAATTTATCTTGGAAAAGAGACGCCTCATGCTACGGCTGCCGAGGGTCACAGAAATCTTGTCTTAACAATGGCAATGGATCTTTCCGCAAAAACTGGGAAAGAAATCCAACTTCCTATAGATCCAGTAGAGTTAATGAAGGGTTTAAGCTAAAATTCAAAATATTTAAATAGGAGAAATTTTATGAAAAATATATTAGTTCCATTTGAATATATAGAAACTATGCCACACATACTTGATTGTGCTTTATCTATAGCCTCCGAGTTTGGCTCTGCAATAAATGGTTTAGCTCTTCAACAAAGAATTGATAGCTTTGTTGCACAGGAAGGGTCTATCATATTTGATGCTTATCATGAAGGTAATCATAAAATTAATATTGAAGAGTTTGGGTTAAAATTTCATGAGCATATTAATACAGCAAAAAACCGAAACCATAAATTTGTAGATCTTGATTGTAGATGGTTAAGTGAAGAATTTAAAAATCAAAAATATTTGGGTGATATATCTAGAGTATTCGATCTAGTGATAGTATCAAGACCCTATCAAGATATGCAAAGCGCTGGTTTAAGTTCAATTCAAACTGTATTGTTTGATGGAGGAAGGCCTGTTTTATTAATTCCAACAAACAAAGAGGTTAGAATAGGCGAAAAAGTTTTAATATCATGGAATTGTACTACTGAGAGTTCAAGGGCTATTTTTTCTTCTCTTCCGATATTAAAAAAAGCAAAAAAAGTAACTGTATTAACTGTAGAAAAAGTTGTTACTGAAGGTCCGAGCGCTGATGATGTAGTGGATTTATTGTTATCTCACAATATAAAAGCTGATAGGGTATTACTAGAAAGAGAACAGAAGGATATTGGTTCTTCGATAATTGAATACAGCGAATCTATTGATGCCGATCTAATAATTAAAGGTGCCTACACACAGAGTAGATTAAGAGAAATAATATTTGGTGGCGCCACAAGGCATTTGTTATTAAATTCAGAAATTCCAATTTTTCTTGTAAATTAGGAAGATTTATTTTTAAAATTAGCAATTAATCCAGCGCTTGAACTATCTAAGTTATGGCTTAATAAGTTACGCTCTGTGATTATTTCGTTTATTTCTTGGGCAAGTTTTTTTCCTAATTCAACGCCAAGCTGATCAAATGAATTAATATTCCAGATATACCCCATTACAAACACCTTGTGTTCGAAGTATGCTATTAGCTTCCCTAATACTTTTGGGGTTAAGGAATCAAACATATATGTTGTAGATGGTTTATTGCCACTAACCTCCATATGTTTTGTAAGTTCGCTAAATTTTTCACTAGATAGAGATTTTTCTGATAACTCTTTTTCAATTATTTTCTTGCTGCTTCCAAAAGCCATTGCTCTGCTCTGGGCTATGCAATTGGAAACAAGGAGATTATGATGGGTTTTAATCTTTGATCTTGTATTTTTTCCAATAAGAAAGTCTACTGGTATAACGTCTGTTCCTTGGTGCATTAATTGGAAGAAAGAATGCTGCACTTCTGTACCGGTGCCTCCCCATATAATTGGTGAAGTCTTGAGTGTGGAGATACTATTATTCCACATCAGAGTTTTTCCATTGGACTCCATTTCAAGTTGTTGGAGATAACTCGGAAGTAAGGATAAGTGATGCTCATAAGGGACAACACAAGTTGAGCTATAATTCATTATATTACGGCGCCAAATTGCTATCAAACCCATTAATATAGGTATATTTTGTTCAATAGGTTGGTTTAAGAAATGATCATCTGCTTCATTGGCGCCTTCAAGAATTTTTATAAATTTCTCAGTTCCAATTGCGATGGCAATAGGAAGCCCCATTGATGACCAAAGAGAAAATCTTCCGCCCACCCAGTCCCATATTTTAAATATATTTTCTTCATTAATTCCAAAAGCTTTTGCAACACTTAAACTATTAGTAATAGCTACAATGTGGTTTTTTATATTTTTAATCCCATTATCCCTAAGCCATTGGATTGCAGATTTGGCATTGATTAATGTGTCATGTGTTGTGAATGATTTTGACGCAATGATTATCAATGTCGTTGAAGGAGATAAATTTTCAATGACATCAGATAAATTAGAACCATCAAGGTTTGATATAAAATGAACGTTTGGACCATCGGCATCTGGAGACAATGCGTTAATAACCATTTTAGGTCCAAGTGAAGATCCTCCAACACCTATATGGAGAATATCGGTATATTTTTTATTAACAGAGCTAAGATAAATGCCACTTCTTATGTTCTCCGAAAATAGAAGCATTCTATTTCTTTCTGTTAGAACATCTTTTATTTTTTTTTCATCCGTATGTTCAGACAATGGATTTTTTGAATCATATCTGAGCAACGTATGAAGAGCGGATTGACCCTCTGTTATATTTATTTTTTCGCCGTTAAACAGTTTTTTAATGCTTTTTTTTATACCGATTGTTTTAGCAAAATCAATTAAGTCTTCGTAGGATTTTTGATTAATATTTTCTTTTGAAAAATCAAGAAGAAGGTCTTCTGTCATTATTGAAAATTTCTTAAACCTATCTTTGTCTTCCTCGAATAATTTTTTAAGGGATTTCTTTTTTACACTCATGGCATTAGTGTTAATTTTCTCCCATAATATAGATATATCTTTTTTTGTATTCATGTTTTTAATCAATCAATTTTTTTAATTTAACATATATTTATAAGCGGAGATGTTTTTTAGAATTCAAATAAATTAAATATATTTATTTGTGAATATTAAACTAATAGTGTAAAAATTAGAACAATAAATTTAATTATATAATGGAAACCTCTATATGAGACCTGCGATTATAGCTATTGGGCAATCTGTATATACTCGTCATCCTGATGAGAATCAAAATACCAGAACATTAATGAGGGATGCTATAATATCTGCCATTAAGGATTCTGGGTTAAAATTATCAGATATTGACGGCCTTGCGATAACATCCTTTTCAATTGCTCCAGATTCCGCGATTGATATTGCTTGGAGACTTGGATTATCATTAAAATGGTTGCTGCAAGATAGCAATGGCGGGTCTTCTGCAATGAATATGTTAGGTCATGCTTCTAGAGCAATAGAAACTAATGCTGCTTCAAACATAATTATTGTTGCTGGGGATGCCACTGGCCTATCTGGCTACGCAAAAATTGCAAATTCATATAATACAGCTACTAGAGACCATCTGTCTCCAATTGGTCACGGAGGGCCAAACGGTGTTTATGCATTGGTTACATCTAGGCAGATGAAGAAATATAATATAGATAAAATTGATTATGGTAGAATGGCGGTAGCTCAAAGAAAATGGGCATCACTAAATCCTCATGCTGTCTACAAACATGAATTAACTATTGAAGAGTATATTGATGCTCCGATGGTAGCAGACCCTCTAGCTAGATATGACTGTGTTCCAGTTGTAGCGGGGTCTTATGCTTTAATTATAAGCAGTGAAGATAATTGTCCTGTAGATAGAAAACCGGTATTCATAAAATCTTTTATGCAAAGTTTTAACTTTGATAATCAAGAAGGGGACGGAACAAATACTGGAATATCTACATTTTCTGATAAAATGTGGGAAGAATCAAAAATATCTCCAGATGATATTGATGTACTTAGTATATATGATGATTACCCTGCTATGGTAATAGCGCAATTGAATGATTTAAAAATGATACCAGATGAAGATATTAAAAGTTTTTTGAACAATGAAATAATGCTAAAAAATAAACCAATAAATACTTGGGGGGGCATGTTATCTGCAGGACAACCTGGTGGACCAGCAGGAGGACTAAATGGGATCGGAGAAGTTGTTCAGCAGTTACAAGGAAGAGCTGGAGAAAGGCAAGTTAGAAATGCAAAATATGGCATTGTTACAGGATATGGAATGACACTATACAGGTATGGCGGAACCGCAGCGGCAGCTATTTTAGAGGTAGAATAATATGGACATTCTTCAAGTTTACAAATGTGCGAAGTGCTCAAAGGAAGCTTTCCCTCAAAAATTAATTTGCAATCATTGTAGATCAACAGATTTTATAATGATTGATAGTGAATATGCTATTGTAGAAGAGACTTCTATCATTAGGCATATGTTGGGTAGTAAAGATTGGAAGCCAAGAAAAATTGGGAGTGTTCGAACTAATAAAGGTGTGCTTTTAACTGTAGGTTTATCAGATGAAATTGAATCGGGGGATAAAGTAATTTTATTTCAGCAAGACGGAGCAATACTAGGTCGTAAAGAATAAGAATTTTTGATAATAAGGATCAATGAGATGTTAACATGTCAATATATAGCAAAGTTTCTAAAAAATAGAGGAGTTAAACAGGTTTTTGGCACACCTGGAAGTGATACTATAAACCTTATTAATGCTTTTTCAGAAGAGGGCATAAGATATATACTTACTCACCATGAAAATACAGCGGCTTATATGGCTTCTACTTACGGCGAGATCACCGGTGTTCCAGGTGTTGTAATTGTAACAAAAGGACCAGGAGTGACTAATATTACTTCAGGTATTGCAGCTGCATATCTTGACAGAAGGCCTATAATTGTTTTCTCTGCAATATTAGACCCAGAGCTACTAGCAAGAAATCCTCACCAAGAGGTTGCTTTAGTTCCATTCTGTGGTTTAATTTCAAAATTATCAGAAGAAATTACTTCAGAGAATGTTGTTGAATTGATTGAACGCGCATATTCCTTGTCATTAGAGTCAAGACCTGGTGCTGTTTATCTTCCTATATCTCCAGTACAGTCTGTTGCTGAGGTCAATATGAGCGATGACGAGGCTATAGAAATTATAAATAAAAAAGTTTCCGTTAAAAATATAGTGGTTCCAGATATATCTGTTCCATTAGAATTAATATCTAAGGCAAAAAGACCACTTACTTTAGTTGGGGTCAGTGTGGTTGGCACTAACACCTCAAAGGAAGCTGTTGCCTTTATTGAAAAATTGCGATCACCGGCATGTGTAACATTACAAGCAGTAGGTCAAATACCTTGCGATAATAAGTATTATATAGGTATGTACGGTTGGTTTGGAACCCCAATAGACAAAATGATGAAAGAAGCTGATTTAATTATCACGGTTGGGTTAGATGGATGGGATATTATAAGGCCATTTAAATCAGAGGTTCCTATACTTAGTATAGATTCTGTTGATGCAAATGATAGGACCTTCCAGCCAGTAACAAATGGATTGGTAGGAGATATTGGCAAAATATTATCATCATTATGCAATGGAATAAAAGATGATCGAGATCTAGAATGGGGTGCAGACGAGGCACATTCTTGTTACGATAGAATTCATAATTATGAATTGACTGTTAGCAAAGAACATTCAGAGGTTAATGGAATTGCCCCTCAAGATGTATATAAAGAAATTAGGAAAATAACACCAAAAGATACTATTATAGCAGCCGATGCAGGTGCACATAAATCATTGGCTTCTCAGGCTTGGGAATCGTATGGTCCTAAAGGTTATTTTGTTTCAAATGGGTTGTCACCAATGGGCTTTTCTATTGGTGCTGCGATGGGGGCAAAATTAGCCGAACCTGATAAGGTTGTTATATCTTTTGTTGGTGATGGTGGTTTTTTAATGTATGCAGGTGAATTGGCCACTTGGGCAAGATTGAATATTCCTATGATCCAAGTAGTGATGGTTGATCATTCTCTGACGCAGGTTAAATCGAAACAAGAAAAGCAAGGATTTAATACAGAAGCCACAAGTTTCCAGGCAATAGATTATTGTGCTATCGCAAGAAGCATGGGAATACATGGAGTAAGCGTTAATAATAAGGCTGCTCTTAGAAAAGCTGTTCTCGACGCTATCGATAAAAATATACCTACAACAATTGAAGTTATATTAGATGGTGATGAGTATTTGAGGATGCCAAGTGCAGTATAGGATGTTATCCGATAACCTCATCATTTTTAGAAGCTTCCCCATAAACTTCAGGGTTTAAGACATCAAAAGGTCTCTTTCCTTTGAGAAATCTCTCTATATTATGCACAGCTCTCAGCGCCATTTCATCTCTTGTTTCCCTTGCTGCTGATCCTATGTGGGGAGTCATCACAACATTTTCTAGATCGAATAATCCTTTCCTAGGGCCTGGGTCTGATTCAGGGACCTCTCTATGAAAAACATCTAATCCTGCTCCCAATATAACTTTCTCTTTCAGTGCATTTTCTAGGGCTTCTTCATCAACTATTGGCCCACGTGATGTATTAATAAGTATCGAAGTTGGTTTCATTAATTCAATTAGATCCTTGCCTACAAGTCCTTTAGTATCATTTGTAAGTGAAGTGCATAGCACGACAAAATCTGCTTCCATGAAGAGATCTTCAATTGCCCTATATTCGGCGTCACCAAGCATATATTCTTCAGCAGCACTTAATCGTGTTCTTTTGTGATAAATGATATTCATATCACAAGCAGCAGCTTTTTTTGCTACCCCAGATCCAACGGCACCCATCCCTACAATTCCAATTGTTTTGCCATAAAGCCTAGATCCTAAGAAAGATGTAGATTGATTTTGTGTCCATTTTCCATTCTTTAAATATTCATGTGCTTCTGGAAGTCTCCAAGCTGTTGACATAAGTAGCGCGAAGGTAAATTCAGCTGTTGTTTTGCTAACAAAATTTGGTATACCACAAAGTGGTACCTTTCTTTCTGTACAAGCATTTTTATCAACAAACGTAGCTTTCATATGCATTGCGGAAACTAATTTAAGTGGTGCTGATTCCATTATTACTTCTCTGTCAAACTCAATTTCACCCAGTGCAAAGAGAATATCTTTATCTTTTACTTGCTTTAATATTTCATCATGAGGCATAGGTCCATCTGTACCTGTATACATTGTTACCTCACCAATTGTTTTTAGTTTCTCAACGGCTATTGAAGAAATCTCTTGAGGGATGAATATTTTTGTCATAAATTGTACCTATGTTTTTAAGTGTGATTAATATTAAATGCTATATTAGCAATAATAGTTATATATAGATATATGTTTTAATTCAAGTTTTGGATGTAGATTATTTTTTTTGAAAGAGATACAAATAGAGGGGAAAAACTATGAGTCAATTAGATAAGAATTTAGGACAAAAAACTGTGGTGCCATTGCTTAAAGATGATGAATTCAGCCCAGAATTTATGGTAATGGTTAGAAGGTTAAAAGAAGCAAAATCAAGTAAGATTAACCGAATTAATAATAGTGCACGTGCGATGGCTCATGCCGATGAATTTGGAATGGCCACTAGAAATTATCTCCAGTCTACATGGGATCTTGGGGATCTCTCGAAACCCTTTAAGGCTTTAATTAGGTTTAAAGTAGCAACAACAAATACATGTTTCTATTGCTCTACACATCAAATAGAACATTTAAGAAGGCTTGGTTGCGATGAAAATAAGATTAAAAATATACAATCATATTTAACTGATGATTCATTCACAGCATCTGAGAAAGCAGCCTTAGCATTTGTAGACCATATGATGACTGACGCATCCAATATACCAGACAATGTAGTAGAAGATTTCCAGGAACATTATAGCCCGAAGGAACGTATAGAAATTGCTTTAACGGCAACAGCAATGAGTGTTCTAAATAAATTTAATGATGCATTTAGAATTCCGATTGAAGATGAAGTGATTGGTATTGGAATCGATGTTCCTAAATTATAATTACTTGCCGTAAGCGTTGATAGAATGGACACAGAATACGATTTCTGTGTCCATTCTTTTAAATTATAGCTTTAGCAATCTTGTTGCATTTCCACTAAGTATTTTTAGCTTATCTTCTTTACAAAGAGGCACTCTTTCAATCCAATCAACGCCTGGTTTATTGTCAATAAAAGGCCAGTCTACTGCAAAGAGAACTCTATCAATACCAAGCTCTTGAACGCAACACATTAAAGCAGGATCTGAGAAATTTCCACTTGTTGTTACATAAAAATTATTACAGAAAACGTCTCTAAACTCTATAGGCGCATTCCCAGGTCTTTTTAGATTGTGGTTTACTCTCCAAAGTAAAAATGGGAGAGTCTCGCCTAAATGACCAAGGATTATTTTTAGATTTGGATGTTTTTCAAAAACTCTTGATAGAACTAATCTAATGGCCATTGTTGCAGTTTCAACTGTATACCCCCAAGCTGCTTGCGGAAATAAAGCGAATTCCTCTGTATATTCTTTATAATAAATATCTCTTACTTCAGCATGAGGCATTCCTGGATGCAAATAAATTGGTACATCAAGTGCAGCAGCTCGTTCGTACACAGCCCAAGATGCTTTAGTATCATCGAACTTACTATTTGTAAGCCCATGAATCATGCCACCTTTGAAACCTAATTTAGTGACAGATCTTTCAAGTTCATCGGCAGCTTCTGCTGGATTTTGCATTGGCAAAGCCGCAAATCCAAAAAATCTTTTAGGATTTGTTGCAATTTTTTGTGCAAGGTAGTCGTTTGCATCTTTTGCCACTTTAACTGCAAGTTCGTCGCTAAAGTTATGCACGCCAGGAGGTGCTATAGATAATACTTGGACGTCAATTCCAGCGGCATCCATTTCTTCAATTCTTTCTCCTCCAAAATCTTCCATCCTTTCAACCATCTTAGGATTTCTAATTCTTGCATTTTTTTGCATACTCTCTTGGAGTTTAGTGACATTTGGATCTATATAATGTTCTTCTATTGCAATAACTCTTGAGTTCTTAATGAGTGACATGATTTCTACCTTTCGTCATTTTTATTTATATGTTTAGTTGTAATATTAAAAAACAATAATTTAAAGTTTAATTTTAGCTCGGGAAAGCCTTTTTCTTTCTACGGGATCTAATATCTTCTTCCTAAGTCTTATAGTTTTTGGTGTTATTTCAATCAATTCGTCATCAGCTATCCACGCAATTGACTTTTCTAGAGTCATATCTAGATGAGGTTTAAGTTTAACAGCCTCGTCTTTAAGATGTGTTCTAATATTATTTAGTGCTTTTGCTTTTAGTATATTAACCTCTAAGTCATTGGGCCTTGTATGAATCCCAATGATCATACCTCTATATACTGGTACTCCTTGAGGAATCATCATTTGACCTCTATCCTCAAGATTAAATAAAGAAAATGCAACAGATGTTCCTATCTCATTTGAGATTAGAACTCCATTCGTCCTTCCGCTAATTTCACCCTTGTAAGGCTCATACTTCAGAAATAATCTATTAATAACAGCTGTTCCGCTGGTCGCAGTTAATAGTTCAGATTGATATCCAATTAAACCACGAGTTGGAGCATGGAATACCATTCTAGTTCTCCCTACACCAAACGCTTTCATCTCAATCATGATAGCTTTTCTAAGATTTAATTCTTGTACAATTAATCCAGTATACTCATCATCGACATCAATGATAACTTCTTCAATAGGTTCAAGAATATCGCCATTCTCTCCTTTTTTCATAACTACTTTTGGTCGAGACACACTTAATTCAAAACCTTCTCTTCTCATTGTTTCTATCAATACAGATAGTTGTAATTCACCCCTACCAGAAACTAAATAACCACCATCAGCTGCAGATTTTTCTATTGTAAGTGTAATATTGCCTTCGCCTTCCTTTATAAGTCTGTCCCCTATCACTCTTCCGGTCACTTTATCCCCTTCAAGTCCAGCAAGGGGGCTGTCATTTACTAGGAAAGACATTTGAACAGTCGGAGGATCAATAGGCTGAGCTTTTAAGGCTATTGTATTTTCTAGAGAGCAGAAAGTGTCAGCAACTGTGCCTTTCGATAATCCGGATAAGGCCACAATATCTCCTGCAAAACCAACTTCTATTGCGGTTCTTTCCATACCCCTAAAGGCTAATATTTTTGTTATTCTTCCAGTATCAACTGTTTTCCCCTCTGAATTAATTACCTTCACTTGTTGATTAGTATGAACTTGCCCTGAATAAATTCTTCCAGTTATAATTCTTCCGAGATAGGGGTCAGAGCCTAAAATTGTACCAAGCATCTTGAATTCGCCTTCTTCAATTTTTGGAGGAGGAGTGTGCTTTACGATAAGATCAAAAAGAGGAGATAAATTATCATTTTTCTTTTCTAGATCATCTGTAACCCACCCGTCTCTGCCCGAGCCATATAATATAGGAAAGTCAAGTTGATGTTCATCTGCATTTAATACAGCAAATAAGTCAAATATTTCATTTACAACTTCTTCCGCCCTTGAATCGTGACGGTCTACTTTATTTATTATGACGATAGGACGGAGTCCAATTTGTAGAGCCTTTGCAAGAACAAATTTCGTTTGAGGCATTGGCCCTTCTGCAGCATCTACGAGAATAATTGCACTATCAACCATACTGAGAATTCTTTCAACTTCTCCACCGAAGTCTGCGTGACCAGGAGTATCTATAATATTAATCCTTGTACCTTGCCATTCTAATGAAGTACATTTTGCCAATATCGTGATGCCTCTCTCTTTTTCCAAATCATTAGAATCCATCATACGTTCATCAACATGTTGATTTTCTCTAAAGGATCCTGATTGTGATAGTAATTTATCAATAAGTGTTGTCTTCCCATGATCAACATGAGCTATAATTGCAATGTTACGTAGTGTCATTTTATGTTCTTTGTGTTGTATTCTTTTTAATAATCATTAAGTCTTTAACATTAAATGTTAACCAAATGAAAGGTTCTTTTTTTAAATCTTTAATAGATGATTTAGTTTTATTCTGCATATGAACATACAAATCACTATTATTTGAAGTTTTTACTACTAAATAGTTTATATTTCCATAATAATTCCATTCAATAATTTCTCCTTTAACAGACAGATCATCTTTTTTTGAGGAACAGGTTCGCCCAATAGAAATTTTCTCTGGTCTTATTCCAATCGCAAAAGAACTAGGGTTATTTTTGTTGGCAGAAATATTGATATGCCCAAAGTCTATTGTTTCATATACGAAAGTATCGTCTATTTTTTTTATTTCACCTTCAAGGATATTTATTTTTCCAATAAATTTAGCTGAGAATATATCCTTTGGCGATTCGTATATTTCATCAGGTGTAGAAACCTCCACTATTTCTCCCTCATTCATAACTGCAATACGAGAAGCAATTGATAAGGCCTCATCTTGATCATGTGTTACTAATACAAAAGTAATACCTAGACTCTTTTGTAGGTTAGATAATTCTATTTGCATCTCTCTTCTTAGATTGGCATCTAAAGCGGACAGAGGTTCATCTAATAATATGACGTCTGGATTTTTTGTTATTGCTCTCGCAAGAGCAACTCTTTGTTTCTCTCCACCCGATAATTGACTTGGATATTTGTCGATATGATCGTTCATCTTGACCATGTTAAGAACATCAAGGACTTTAGTTTTTATGGTTTTTTTGTTTAAGCCATCAATTTTAAGTCCAAATTCAATATTTTTTCTAACAGTCATATGTGGAAATAAAGCATAAGATTGAAAGACCATATTTACAGGACGGACATTTGGAGGTGAACTGCTATAATCCGTATCTGAAATATATATTTCACCTGTTTCTTGAATTTCAAGACCTGCAATTAATCTCAGTAATGTTGTTTTACCACATCCTGACGGTCCTAAAATTGCAAAGAATTCATTTTTATAAATATCAAGTGAGATATTTTTAACTGCAATAGAATTACCAAAATGTTTGGTTAAATTTCTAATTCTTATACAAGGGGATAATGATTTATTCTCTACATCTCTCATTTTAAATCTTTTTCGTAGTTTAAAAATTTAATTATTAATACGGTACTGATTATTACAATCATAATTAAAATTGTTGAGGCAGCGTTAATTTCTGGGCTTACACCAAATCTCACCATAGAATAAATCTTTACAGGTAAGGTTATATTATTAGGGCCTGAAGTAAAAAAAGTGATAATAAAGTCATCTAAAGATAGTATAAAGGTTAATAAAGATGATGCAATTAAAGCAGGTTTTATAAAAGGAAAAATTACGTATCTGAATGTAATCCATTCCGTTGCGCCAAGGTCCTTTGATGCTTCGATGAGCGATTTGTTTAAATTTCCCAATCGCGCTCTAATTATTATTACAACAAATGGAAAAGAGAATGAAATATGAGCGATAATTATTTCGGATAGGTTTAGTGGCCAAATTGTAAATACAGGCCAATGAACTGAATTGAAGAATATCAGCATTGCTACACCCATACATATTTCTGGAATTATAATAGGCACAAGCAATGACAAATCGTAATAGGTTTTTAGTCTGAAGTTAAATTTCCATAGACAAATTGCCGCTGATAATCCAATTAGGGTAGATATCATTGTTGATATAAAGGCAATAGATAAAGAGTTAATAAAAGATAATATCAGAGTTTCATTTTGCAATGCTTTGACATAGTACTTTATAGTAAATCCTCTCCATACTATATTTAACCTTGAATCGTTAAAGCTGAATATAATTAAATTTATAATAGGGGCATATAGAACTATAAAAAAAACTACGGAAAAATATTTTAGCCATTTTATTTTTGAATATTCTAGAGGACCGCGCCTTATAATCGATTGCTTTTTAGTCATTATAATATTTTTTCTTCAACTATTTTTTTACTGAATAACGAATGAATTAATATTAGACCAATGGTTATGTAGATTAATAGGAATGACAATGCAGCTCCAAACGGCCAATCGTTTGCTGATTTAAATTGCCTTTCAATGACATTGCCAATCATTTGTGAATTTGAACCGCCTAATAGATCCGGTGTAACAAAAGAGCCCAAACAAGGTATAAGCACTAATAATACTCCAGATATAATACCAGGATATATGAGAGGAATTATTATTTTGAATAGAGTTTTTATTTGCCCGGCACCTAGATCTAGGCTGGCTTCTATGTAGGATTTATCAAATTTATCTAATACAACATATATTGGGATTATCATAAAAGGGATATAGATATAAACTAACCCAAATATAACTGAAAAATTATTGTATAATAAATTTAATGGAATAAATTCATTTGGGGTTAGCTGTCCATCGTAAATTCCTAGGAATAATAGGACATTATTTATTTTAATCCAGAGAAATTCTAAGATTTTATTCACATGACCTTCCGTCCTAAGAATTGCAATCAATGAATAAGTTCTAATTAATAGATTTGTCCAAAAAGGAAGGATTATTAAAATCAGTAGAAATGTCTTAATTCTTCTTGATGAAAAGCTTATTAGAAAGGCTATTGGAAGTGATATAATTAGACATATAAACGTTGTTATTAAGCTAATTAAAAATGAATGTGCGAGGACTTTAAAGTATACTCTATCAAAAGCTCTGGTATAATTATCGAGTGTTCCTGTTATTACAACATCAATAATATTAGATTTTTCACCAAAACTCATTATCCATACAAATGCTAATGGAAGAAAAAAAAACACCATTATCCAAGCGAATCCTGGAATGATAGAGAAAGTGAAGAATTTCTTCTTCACTTTCCAGCTATCCATTGCGCCTCTTTATTTCAAATATCACCTGTATGTTCATGTGTTTGTTAGGCCGCTCTTATTCTTGTCCAGCTATCCTCAATTATTTTTAGGATATCTTCTCCAAGATATAACTGACTTTCACATTTATCTAATACAGATTCTTCTGGAAAGATTGATGTATTCTTGTTGTAGTCATCGCCAAGTAGTTTGCGTGCTGCTTTATTTGGCGTGGCATATTGAATGTAATCAGCAATTTCAGCTCCAACATTTGCATCATATATGTAATCAATAAATTTGTGAGCGTTATTTGGGTGAGGTGCCCCATTTGGTATGCATAAACAATCTTCCCAAATTAGACTGCCTTCCTTTGGTATTAAATAATCAATATTATTGTCTTCTAACATAACTTGACCAACGTCTCCATTCCATTCTTGCGCCAAGTAAACATCCCTTGAAGCGAGCAGATCTTGGCCGTTGTCTTCTGCAAAAACTTTAATATGTTTTTTTTGTGATATTATTAGCTCTTCAACTTCTTTGTAATGGGACGGATTCTTAGAATTTATTGAGTGTCCAAGGTATTTTAAGCCCATACCAATCACATCGGCTGCCTCTGACAGCATGGCAATTCTTCCGGAATACTTATCAGATTCATAAATAAAGGACCAGCTATCTGGAATTTCTTTTACTTTATCTTTTGCATAACCAATTCCCATTGTTCCCCACATATAGGGTAGAGAATATTTTCGATTTTTATCGAAAGATGCATTCAAGAATCTTGTTTCTATATTAGATATATTTTTTATTTTATTATGGTTTAAAGGGGACAGCATATTTGCTTCGATCATTTTCTCAACAAAATTATTAGACGGCACGATTACATCATAGCCAGGGTTACCCTCCCTTAATTTTGCAAATAATTCGTCATTATCAGCAAAGAAATCAATTTTTGTCACCACTCCTGTCTCAGATTTAAAATTACTAAGCGTATCTTCTCCAATATATGTATCCCAATTATAGAAGTTTAATTTATTTTCTTCTTTTGATGAATACGCATTGCTAGAATAGGGGCTAAGGGTTAGTCCAGCAGCGAAAGCGCTGGAGCCAAGTATTAAGTTACGTCTTGATATACCTCTATTATTTTTATACATTTCATGGAGCCTCATATAATTAGTTATTGACAGTAATATGTTATGTTATTTTCATTTAAAAATAAATAAAAAATAGTTCTATTAATACAACTAAGAACAATGTCAATAAATTTTGTAGAATTATTAGCATACTCCTAATATTTTTTATTAATAACTAAAGATAGTTAAATTTTGAACAATGTTATTTTATGTTTGTTAATATTATTCTATAAATAAAATGCAGCAATTGTTTTTATGCTCTAAACATATTATATAATAAAGTTGTGACTAGAAATTTTTATTAAAGAGGGTAGTTCCATGGAAGAGATGTTTATTCAAAATGATGAGCAAAGAGCAATTTTAGAAACAGTAGCTCGTTTTGTAGAAGATGTAGTTAAACCAAAATCTGCTGATCTAGATGCTATGAAAGATCCCGCAGATGGATATAGCAACGAAATAGTAGAAGCTGCTGATGCAATCGGATTAAGAACGATGACTTTATCTGAAAAATATGGTGGTTTAGAAGTTGACTCAGTAACAACAGCTATGGTTGTTGAAGAGCTTGCGGTTGGTGATGTTGGTGTTTCTGTTACTATGGCACAGACAATGAAATTAGCGACAATCATGGAAAAAGCATTAAACGAAGAACAAGCTGAGAGAGTATTGATCCCATTTTCAGAAGATCCAAGAGGAGTTCTTGCTATTGGTATAACAGAGCCAGATAATGCATCGAATTATTTCCTCCCATATCCAACCCCTTTTAGGACATCAGCTGAAAAAGTAGACGGTGGTTATGTTATTAACGGAATGAAGCATTTTATATCAAATGGAAATCGAGCAAGTTTTTATCTGCTATTTGTACAAACTACAAAAGGTAAAGCAATGCTAGAAGGTACGACTTGTTTTCTATTAGAAAGAGGTCGTGAAGGTTTTACCATTGGAAGAGTTCATGATAAAATGGGCGAAAGAACTGCAAATAATGCGGAATTGATTTTTCAAGATTGCTTTGTTCCAGACGCCAACGTAGTTGGTGAAGTCGGTAAAGGTTTCCCTTTATTGCAGAAATTTTTCCCATCAAGTAATTCATTTGCTGCAGCAAGTTGCCTTGGCGTAGGTGTTGCGTTGTTTAATAAAGCTGAACAATGGGCTAAAATTAGAGTTCAAGGTGGTAAACCGTTAATCGAACACGGAAGTATCAGGGCACAATTAGCTGAGATGAAAATGCTACTCGATGCATCAAGATGCTATACACATCGAGCGTGTTATCTGGCAGATAATCAAGATGAAGGTTGGGATCCAACGCTTGGAGCACTTCCAAAAGCAATGGCCAGTCAGGCTGTATGGAAAATAGCGACTTGGACAATGGAACTTCATGGTGGGCATGGCTATATGAAAGAATTTGGCGTCGAAAAATTACTCAGAGATGCCGCTGGATGGTTGCATTCTGATGGTGTTAATAGAACTTTATTTTTAAAAGCCGCAAATATGATGTACGACAGTGATATTTATGGAAAATAGTTCTAAAATTATTTAATTTTATCTATAAGGATACAGATATATGGTTGATTTTATTTTATACAATACACCGCAGTCAACTTGCAGCCAAAGAGTGAGATTTACTTTGAATGCAAAGAAAATTGAATTCGAACAGATTCTTTTAGATTTATTTTCTGGCGATCAATTAAAACCTGAATATTTATCTATAAATCCTAATGGTGTTGTGCCGGCATTGAAGCATAAGGATGATATTATAATTGATAGTTCAGTTATTATTGAATATTTAGAAGATATATTACCAGATAATAATCCCATGAGACCAACGGATCCTGTTCGGATAGCAGAGATGAGAACTATGATAAGATTCATTGACGAAGTTCCCGGACCAGCTGTTAGAATACCAACTTATAATTTAGCCTTTTTGCAACATTTTAAGGATATGACAGAAGAAGAATTTCTTGCATTAGCAGATTCTAAGCCATTGAGAAGAGAATTCTTGTTGAAGATGGGTAGAACAGGATTTTCAAAAGAAGATATGGATGAAGCTCTCGGAAGGTTAAAAAGAACAATAGTAAGAATGGATGAGTGGATTAATTCTAATAATGGTGATTTTATGATGGGAGATCAATTAACTTACGCTGATATTTCAGTAATGCCACTAATAATTAGAATGGAAGATATTAATCTATCAAATTATTGGGATGATTATTCTTCAATAGGAAGATGGTTAGATAGGATTAAAAATCACGGAGCATTCAAGGATACTTATTACAAAGGGTCATTGTTAAGTGAGAAGTATCCACACTTAAAATTTGATAATTAATAATTTTCTAATATATCTTTGTTCACTAATAGGTTGGTATTTAACTTTCCATTCAAAGCATCAATAATATTCTGCGCTGATCCAAGAGACATTCTGCTTGCACATTCATTTGTTAAACCTGCTATATGAGGACTAAATAGTATGTTGTCTAGCTTGAATAGGCGATGTTCTATCGCCGGAGGCTCTGTTGGAAAAACATCTAGTCCTGCACCTAATATGATACCTTTTTCTAGTGCGGTCGCTAATTCATCGATATTAATATGCGACCCCCTTGATGTGTTTATAAGAACTACATTCTTCTTCATTAGTGAAAATTGATGCTTATCAATGAGATAATTACTTCCAGAGCTTGGAGCGTGAATAGTTATGATATCCGCATCAGCAATTCCATTGTCAATATTATCAACTAAATCGTAGTTTGTTCTAACTAGTTGATCTTTGTTGACATAGGGGTCATAAACGATGACTTTTCCAGCCATTGCATCGAGTATTTTTGCAACTTTTTGTCCTATTTTACCGAAGCCAATTATGAATATCTTCTTGCCTTCTATATCACTTGATAATAATTGGTCTCTTTTTGACCATTGGTTGGAACGAATTATATTATCGTGAAATTTCATTTGTTTTAATAACGAAAGCATAAACATTATTGTATGCTCGGCTACACTTGAGGAATTAACATCTCCAACTATTGTTAAGGGAATTTTCCTTTTATTTAGAGAGTCGATATCAATAGCATCGTAACCAACGCCATTTCTTGATAATATTTTTAGATTTTTAGATTTTTCAATCATAGAGCTATTGAAAGGTTGCAATCTGAGGAGTATTGCATCAGCATCTGATAGATTATTTTCAAGGGTTTCTGTTGATGCGTCAGGTAATACGGTAACGTCAAAATTTTCAACTGATTGTAGTAATTTTATTCCATCGTTATGTATTTTACCACCGATAATTACTTTATACATATGACTCCCCTGTTAATGTAGTAAATTTAATGAATTTTTTTGTTTTAATTATGTGTAGTTATAACATATGATGACAAATATTGTATGTAATAAATCAATCGTTAGGATATTTAATATGGAAAGTAAAGATCCAAAGATAATAGCGGCTGTGAGTCATTGGTCTTATAGGTTTGTGTCAAATGGAATACATTTATCTGATTTTAATGATGTAGCAAATAGCGTATCTGTATGGGATGATTGGTGTCCTGCATGGGAAGAAAAAGGTAGAATGCACGCAGAATTAGCTGAAAAATCTATCTCTTCAGATTTTTTATTAAGCGCTGGGACCCATTATAATACTGCTGCTGTGTGCTGTCATTTTGGTAAATTTTTGTTTGTGCATGATGAAGAAGTTATGAAGAAAACACATAAACTTGCCATTGAATACCACCGAAAATCTTTGAAATTGCAAAATCCTATTGCAGAGAGAGTTAAAATAGATTGGGACGGATTAGAAATGATTGGTAACTTAAGAAAACCAAGTAATGTTTCAAACCCACCGATCGTTATAATGGTTATGGGATTAGATTCTGCTAAAGAAGAAATGGAAACAAATGAAAGAGTCTTCCTTGATAGAGGAATGGCAACATTATCATTCGATGGACCGGGTCAGGGTGAATCAGAGTATACTTCAATAATATGCCCAGAATATGAAAAGCCCGTTACTGCTGTAATTGATTTTATAGAAAAAAGAGATGATTTAGATTCATCCCGAATAGGAGTTTGGGGTGTTAGTTTGGGGGGGTACTATGCACCACGCGCTGCAGCTTTTGATGATAGGATTAAGGCGTGCATATCTTTAACTGGTCCATTTAATTGGAATAATATTTTTGATTTAATTCCAGGATTAACAAAAGATGCTTTTATGAAAAGAAGTAATACTAAAAATGTAAAAGAAGCTAGGGAATTTGCAAGTCGAATGGATCTTAGTAATTGTGCATCTAATATAAAATGTCCACTATATATTGTTGGCGGTGGCCTAGATAGAGTAGTTCCTCCGGATGAGTCCAAGCTTCTTGCTCAAGCAGCAAAAGGTGAGGTAACTTATAACATGATTGAAGATGCAACACATGTTGCAAATAATAGAATTTATAAATATAGAACCCAAACCGCTGATTGGATGTCAGCAAAATTAAAATAAATAAGGAGAAAAATATGATTGAAAAAAAAGTAACTAGACAAGATTTAGCTGATGCTGCTGATAAATATAAGAATTGGGGTAAGTGGGGTCCAGATGATGAGATTGGTACTCTAAACAACGTGACTGCAAATGATATAATTGAAGCAGCGCAACTTGTTAAAAAAGGAAAAGTGATATCACTTGCATTGAATTTTGATCATACAGGACCCCAAGGTGCCAAGACTAAATATCCGTCAATGGGCAGGACTAACCCCATTCACTCTATGTTAAGAACGGGAACTGATGCTTATTCTGGTGTTCTTGATAAACGAGGAATTAAAGCTGCGGATGATATGGTTATGTTACCAACGCACGGTGGAACTCATTGGGATGGATTAGGGCATGTATTTTATGAACATCACATGTGGAATGGATATGATTGTAGAGAAGTAACATCTGCTGGTGCACAAAAATGTGGTATTGAAAATACAAAAGATAAGATGGTCGGTAGGGGCGTTTTGTTAGATGTTGCAAGGGCTTTAGGCAAGGATTTTCTTGAAGATGGTTATGCAATTACATGTGAAGATCTTGATCTTACAGCTGAAAAACAAGGTATCAAAATTAATAAAGGTGATTTTGTTATAGTACGAACAGGACAAATGGAAGAATGTCTTAGAAAAGGCAGTTGGGATGGTTACCCAGGTGGCGACGCACCTGGAATGGGCTTTGATACTCTTGAATGGATTCAAAAGACAGAATTAGCTGCTTTAGCAAGTGATACATGGGGTTGTGAAGTTCGGCCTAACCAAAGTGAAGATGGTATTAATCAACCTTGGCACTGGATAACTATTCCTATTCAAGGCATGACAATGGGTGAAATATTCAATTTAAAGGAACTTGCAGAAGATTGTTTAGCTGATGGCGTTTATGAATTTTTATTTGTTGCCCCTTCAATACCTATCACAGGTGCAGTTGGTTCGCCAGTTAACCCAATAGCAATTAAATAATAAAGATAGGATCTACAAATGACTAACAAATTAACAGGAGCAAAAGTTTTAGCAAAAATGCTAGATGATTATGGTGTAACAGATATTTTCCATGTACCAGCTGTTTTGCGAACAACTATGGTTGAATTAGAGGTTTCTACATCTATTCGAAGAATACATGCACACGGTGAAAAATCTGCTGCATATATGGCAGATGGTTATGCGAGGGCGTCTGGTCGACCTGGTATTTGTGCCGCACAAATTATTGGAGCGTTAAATCTTGCAGCCGGTTTAAGAGATGCATGGTTAGCTAAATCTCCAGTTATAGCGTTGACAGGTGGACGTGATCAAGCAACAAAATTTAAAAAAGCCTATCAAGAGGTAGATGATCTTCCAGCTTTTGAACCTGTTACGAAATTTAACGCAACCGTTGATTCTGCCGATAGATTTCCTGATATGCTTAACCAAGCATTCAGAATTGCTGTATCTGGTTCTCCGGGGCCTGTGCATCTTCAATTTAAAGGAAATGAAGGACAGGTTGATCAAGAAAATTTTAATGAAAACCTGAATTCAAAAATAGATAGTACATTCACAAAAGTTCCTCCTTATAGAATAAAAGGTGACCCTGAATCTATAAAAAAAGGATTGGAATTATTACAAGATGCCAAAAAGCCTGTAATTGTTATTGGAGGCGGTGCCAAGTGGTCAAGTGCTGGTGATTCAATCGCAAAATTAGCAGATATACTGCAAATACCAATGGTAACATCGTTAAATGGTAAAGATACGCTAACCAGTAATAATAAGTTAAATATGGGCGTAGTTGGTACTTATTCTAGAGCTTCCGCTAACAGGGTTGTTGTTGAAGCAGATTTCGTTCTGTTTATTGGAACTGATCTTGGAGGAATGATAACAAATTTTTGGACAACCCCTAAGATTGGTATTCCTGCGATTCAGATTGATACCGATCCAGAAGTTATGGGTAGAAATTATCCTCTTAAAGTTTCAATATTGGGTGACGCTAAATTAACAATAGATGAAATGGTCGAACGAGCTGATGCTGGAACGGCATCTTCAAGAACCGAATGGATAAGTAAAGTAAAGGGATACTCTGACGCGTGGTATTTAGAATATAATTCACTGCTAACGTCTGATGCTGTTCCAATTCGACCAGAACGCATATGTCATGAATTAAGTAAAAATCTTCCAGATGACGCGTTTGTTGTTGTTGATACTGGCCATGGTGGAATGTGGATGGGGGGTATGTACGATTTAAAATCACCAAAACAAAATTATATGCGTTCCGGAGGACATCTAGGTTGGGCTTTCCCTGCGGCTTTGGGAGCAAAAAGTGCTGTTCCAGATAGACCTGTGGTGTGTTTCACTGGTGATGCAGGATTTTGGTATCATATTGGTGAAATTGAAACAGCTGTACGTTGGAATATTAACGCTGTGATTGTTGTTAATAATAATAGATCTGGAAATCAATCAAAAAGAGGTTTTGATAGAGTTTATGGAGGCGAACAAACTGAGAAAGCAAGGGAGATGTGGACTTTTGGAGAGGTTAACTTTGCAAAAGTTGCCGAAAGCATCGGTGCATTGGGTTTGCGAGTTGAAAAACCAGGAGACTTTGCTCCAGCTTTAGCAAAAGCAATCGATTCAAAAAGGCCTGTTATTATTGATGTTGTAACAGATATTGATGCTTTGGCACCTCTTGCATACACAATTTAATATCCATGTAAATAATGCATGCCTAATATATGTTATTTGCATTGCATAATAGAGATTTCATTGTTATATGATCTCAAGTAGTATATTATTGTTATGTAAATTTAAATAAATAATAGATATAAATTAGAAGTGAGATAGATATGATAAATGCCTTTTCGCCAAGAATATTAAGACCTGAAGATGCTAATCAAAATTGGAATTGGGACAGAGAAATTCCATCTCCTGGATTTCGTGAAGTTGATTTTGAAACTAGAATTGATATGCAAAGGCTTCGTAAATACAGAATGTCAAGAGCAAAGAATGCGCTTAAAGAATCAGATCTTGGTGCAATGTTGTTATTTGATGTTAATAATATTCGTTATGTTACAGGTACAAAGATTGGTGAATGGGAAAGAGATAAATTATGTCGTTTTGCTCTATTGGCAGGTGATGAAGAGCCTATAGTTTGGGATTTTGGTTCAGCTGCTATGCATCATCAGGCGAATTGTGACTGGCTTGATCCAGCAAAATGCGTTGCCGGTATGACTGGTATGAGAGGAACCGTTCCACCATCCGTAGGTCTTATGAAAAATCATGCAGAAGAAATAATGAGCTATCTAAAGAAAGCCGGCGTAAGTAATATGAAGGTTGGTTTAGATATAGCAGAGACTGCAATGTTTTTTGAATTACAAAATGCAGGAATTAATATAGTTGATGGCCAGCAAGTGATGTTAAATGCCAGGGAAATCAAAAATGTTGATGAAATAACTTTGCTTAATCAAGCTGCAAGTATGGTTGATGGCGTTTATCATATGATTTATAAAGAATTAAGGCCCGGTATTAGAGAAAATGACATAGTTGCTATGGCAAATAAAATGCTCTACGAAATGGGTTCAGATGATGTAGAGGCTATTAATGCTATTTCTGGAGAAAGATGTAGTCCGCACCCTCATAATTTTACTGACAGAATGTTCAGACCTGGTGATCAAGCATTTTTTGATATATTACAATCATATCAAGGTTATAGAACCTGTTATTACAGGACTTTTAATATTGGAATGTCTACTCCAGAACAGACAGATGCTTATGTACAGTGCCGTGAATGGCTAAATAAAGCTATTGAGCTAATAAAACCCGGTGTAACAACAGATACTGTTGCAAAAGTTTGGCCAAAGGCTGAAGAATTTGGCTTCCCGAATGAAATGGCTGCTTTCGGACTACAGTTTGGCCATGGGCTAGGTTTAGCTTTGCATGAAAGACCTATAATATCACGTCTAGTTTCATTAGAGAATCCAATGGAAATAAAAACAGGTATGGTATTTGCTCTAGAAACTTACTGTCCAGCAAAGGATGGTTTTTCAGCCGCAAGGATTGAAGAAGAGGTTGTTGTAACTGATAAGGGATGTAAGGTGATATCACTATTCCCAGCAGAAACATTGCCAATTGCCAATAGATATTAAACTTTATTATTAATCGGAAAATTAATATGTCGGATAAAAAAGCCGCTTTGGTTAATGACGATATTGCCGAAGAGATTAGGTTAGAATTATATCGCAGTCAGTACCTTATAAGAGTTTCTGAGCAGCGTGCCTATGATTTATTTCTACAAAATTTAGTAAAAGGTACTAGTCACTTATCTCTAGGGCAAGAAGCAATTGCCGCAGGTTTTGGCGTAGCAATGCAAAAAGATGATAAAAGTTTTTGTACCTACAGAGGACATGCACATACATTAGCAAGAGGAGCATCAGTAAGAGGTGTTATTGGAGAATTAATGCAAAGAGATTGTGGTCTAATGAGAGGAAAAGGCGGATCGATGCATTTAACCGATGTTGATAATGGGGTTATGGGATCTTATGCTATAATTGGAGCGCATCTTCCAATGGCAGTTGGGTCTGCTTGGAGAGCTCAGTATCTTGGCCAAGACGATGTAACAACGGTATTCTTTGGAGACGGAACAACAAATATTGGTGCTTTTCATGAGGCCTTAAACTATGCTGTAGTCTTTAAATTACCAGTTGTTTTTGTTTGTGAAAATAATAATTATATGGAATATACGCCAATTGAATCAATAACTGCTGTTAAAAATCCTGCAGCGGATAGAGCGTCTGCATATGGATTAGAAAGCATACTTATAGACGGTAATGATGCGGATATAGTCTATAGAACAGCCCAAGATGCATATAAAAAAGCTAGAGAAGGCAATGGTCCGTCTTTAATAGAATGCAAGACATATAGACATTCTGGTCATAGTAGAGCTGATCCAGGTTCTTATCGACCTAAGGGAGAGCTAGAATATTGGAAAGAAAACAATGATCCAATTAAGAGATACAAAGAAAGACTAGCCGAATTTTTAATTGATGCTTCTAAAGTTAAGAAAATTGAAAGTGATATAATTAAAGAGGTTGATGAAGCAACAGAATTTGCTAAAGCATCACCAATGCCGCCAGAAAGTATATTAACGGAGAATGTATATTCAGATGGAGGATGGGCATGGCGCAATTAACTTATAGAGAAGCCGTTGCAGCAGCAATCGCACAAGAAATGTATAGAGATGAGACTGTTGCCTTTATAGGAGAAGATGTAGCTGGTGCTGGTGGTGTATTTAAAGCCACAGTTGGTTTGCTGGATAAATTTGGTCCCAAAAGAGTTATTGATACCCCCATATCAGAACAGGCAATGATGGGTGCTGCAATGGGTGCTGCAATGACTGGTATGAGACCAATCGTTGAAATAATGTTTTCAGATTTTTTAGCTGTATGTTGGGATTTTGTAGCTAACGAAATGTCTAAATCTCATTATATGTCGAATGGACAATTAAAGTGTCCACTTGTTATTCGAACTGGTAATGGTGGGGGGTCAAGATTTGGAGCTCAGCATTCACAGTCAGTAGAAAATTGGGCGATGGCTATACCTGGAATTAAAGTTGTTGCTCCGTCTACACCTGCTGATGTTAAAGGTCTTTTGGCAGCTTCAATAAGAGATAATGATCCTGTTCTATTCTTTGAACACAAGTCACTTTACGCAACAAAGGGCGAAGTTCCAGATGGTGAATATATTGATACTATAGGTACTGCGAAAGTTGTTCGCAAAGGTAAGGATGCTACTATACTAGCATTGGCTATGATGGTCCCAAGATCCATTGCAGCAGCAGACAAACTTATGAAAGATACGGGTATTGATGTAGAAGTTGTTGATGTAAGGTCTCTTGTTCCTCTTGATATGCAAACAATTAATGCTTCCGTGAAGAAGACTGGAAGATTATTCACCGTTGAAGAAAATCCAAGATTATGTGGATGGGGAGCTGAAATTGCATCGATAGTTGCCGATGAATTATTTTGGAGTTTGGATGGTCCTATCGTAAGAATAACAACTCCACACATGCCTCTTCCAGCCGCAGATAATTTAGAAGATATAACCATTCCGTCAGTTGATAGAATATACAGCAAAGTTAAACAAGTATTGAAGTGAGGTATCCCTTATGGATATTATAATGCCACAATTAGGTGAAACAGTTGCTGAAGGTGTGCTATCCAAATGGCATAAGAAGGCAGGGGAATCTGTTGTTCTTGGCGAGGTCTTGTTTGAGATAGAAACCGATAAAACCTCAATGGAAATTGAGGCAACAAACGAAGGTAAGCTATTAAAAATTACGGTTAACGAAGGAGAGACTGTTGCCGTAGGCACTGTCCTTGCTGTTTTGTTAACGGATAATGAAGATGAAGATACGATTATCAAAAACATTGATGCTAAAAAAGAAACAGCAGATGAAGTTTTAGAAGAAAAAATTGAAGATACGGGAAGTATAGAGAATACAAGCGTTAATAAAGAGGACGCACCCACGCAATTAAACATAGAATCTGATGGAGTTTTCTCTTTAGATCCTCCTCCTTGGTTTGAGCCATTTTGTGAAGTATTAACGCCGCTAGAAAAATATATAAAAATTGATATCGAAAGCGGTTTTAGATTTACGCCTCTAGCAAAAAGAATTTTATCAAATAACGATATTAATATTTCAGAAGTCATCGAATATTTTAAAACTACTGGTATAAAAAAAATAGCAAAGATTCAGGTTGAAGAATTTCAATCTAGAGCACCTCAGGAATCCAAAAATCAACCTATAAATCAAAATACTATTAAAGCAGATAGATCTATATATACAGAGATCGATCCTCTAAATAGGATAAGAAGAACTACTGCAGAAAGGTTGTCAAACAGCTGGCCAAATATACCGCAAGCTTTTCAAGCCGTTGAGGTGATATTTAGCAATGTAGATCGTGCAAGAAAACATTTAAAAGAGAAAAATAAAGATAACAAAGATTTTAAAATTTCTTACTTATCTTTTGTTGCAAGAGCTGTTTGTATTGCGATTAAATCCTATCCCCGAGTGAACTCCTATTTTGATGGTAAACAGCTGTTGTTATCGGAGATTGTAAACTTGGGTATTGCCATTGATTTAAATTATAAAGGTCTTTTGGTTCCTGTTATTAAAGATGCCCAAAAAATGAATATAATTGAATTAAACGATTCCTTAAATGATTTAGTTAATAGAGCACAAAGCGGCAATCTAAAACAAGAAGAATATAATGGTGGAACCTATACTATTTCAAATAATGGAAGTATGGGCACATATTTAACGGCACCCATTATAAATCCGCCGCAAGTTGCAATACTCTCTTTTGATGGGGTAAATAAAAAACCCGTTGTTATAGAGGATGCAGATCATGGAGATACTATTGCAATAAGACGCAGTGGTATAATTGGACAGAGCTTTGATCACAGAGCTTTTGATGGCGCTTACGCCGCTAGTTTTTTGAAAGAGGTTGATAATATAATAGAGAATTACGATTGGTTAAATGAAATTAATTAAAAAGGAGATACAGAGATGAGTCATAAAATTGGTTGGGTTGGAACAGGTAGAATGGGTTATCCCATGGCTGCTAGACTTGCAAAAGCAGGATATGATGTTAACGTTTGGAATAGAACTAAAGCTAAAGCAGATCCATTATCTGAATATGGAGCTTCTGTAGTAACTAATTTAGATGAATTATATGATGTTGATGTTCTATTTACCATGGTTTCAACGGGTAAAGATTTGAATGATGTTTACTTCGGTAGTAAGGGCGTTCTTTCAAATAGTGCAAAGAAACCAAAAATTCTCATAGATTGCTCTTCAGTTGGCTCAGATGAGTCAGAAGCTATCAGAAGTAAGTTAAGCGATATGGGTATTGAATACTTAGCCTGTCCAGTAAGTGGTAACGGTAAAGCTGTAAAAGCTGGTGTATTAAGTATCGTAGCATCTGGTCCAAAAGGAACTTTTGATACAGTTAAACCTTACTTAGAAATTATAGCACCTAAGGGAGTATCTTACGTTGGCGAAGGCGAACTAGCTAGATTTTGTAAAATTGCACACAATGTAATGTTAGGAGTTGTAATACAAAACCTTGCAGAAATTACTGTATTGGCAGAAAAAGCTGGCGTACCAAGGCACGCATTCTTAAATTTCATGAACAATTCAGTTATGGGATCAATATTTACTAAGTATAAATCGAATGCTTTTGTAAATCTTGACTGGACTACTACATTTACAGCGCCTTTGCTATTAAAAGATCTCGATTTAGGTCTAACCTCTGCAAAGGAATTGGGTGTTTCAATGCCTGTTACTGCAGCGACACGTCAAGCTGTTCAGCAGCATGCTGGTAGGGTGCAAAAGCTATCCGAAGATAATCTTGCGAAAGATTTTGGTATGTTGATTGAAACAGTTGCTGATGGCGCTGGAATGACTCTTGTTTCTGAGAATGTTGTTGTTCCAACAGGACTTGAAGTTAAAGAATAATTGTAATCACATGGTTAAATAATTTATTACTTGACATGTAGGGTAAGTTATTACTATCAATGGTTTCTTAATTGTCGCGGGGTGGAGCAGTCCGGTAGCTCGTCAGGCTCATAACCTGAAGGTCGTAGGTTCAAATCCTACCCCCGCAACCAATATTTACAGTGAAATAATACGTGAAGCCAATTCATTTAAATTAGAACACCCAAGAAGAGCTACATTCCTATCAATCTCCTCAGAAAGCAAATTAATTACGTGAGTCACTCCCTCTTCTTCGTAAAGCGCAGCTGCATAAAGAAAAGGCCGTCCAACAAAAATAAAGTCTGCACCAACCGCCAACGCTTTAATAACATCAGTACCACGACGAATACCTCCATCAAAAAAGACAGCCATATTACCTTTTTCAGCTACTATACTAGCGAGCACTTTCAAAGGGGCAACTGCAGTATCGAGTTGTCTGCCACCATGATTTGATACAAAAATGCCATCAAGACCTATAGAATTCGCAATTTTTGCGTCCTCGGCTGATAACACTCCTTTAATCATGAGCCTGCCCTTCCACCGTTCTCGTAACCATTGTATATCTTCCCAATTAAGACCATCGCGAACATGTTTACGTTGAGGTGCGCCTAGTGAAATAATTGGAATGCCGCGTGTAGGCCCATAGTTTTCAATATGTGGAAGACCGGTTGATAATAATGTGCGGAAAAAAGTTTTAATTAACCAACTTGGATGCGTCAGTGCATTAACAGCCATGTTAAAGTTAGGGCGAATAGGATATTCAAAACCTTTGCGTAAAGTTGCAGCTCTGTTGCCCGAGACCGGCACATCAACGGTAATAACTAAATT
>CAJIYR010000001.1 GCA_905181735.1 uncultured Hyphomicrobiales bacterium | reverse complement strand
TAATAGAGCAAATATTTCATTATATGGGGCGTTCTGTTGCCAGGTGCCGCCCGAACCCCGCCTTATCTTGCTAGAGACAAGGACTTAATTTCGGCGCTAAAACTGCTTACGCAGCTACAGCCACCGGAGCATAGTTGTCATTTGCAACTAAAGTTTTTAGTCCGATACGGTGGTACCATGCCGGGTAAAAGGTGGTCTTTTACGCTCTCGTCGATCCTATTTCGCCCCCACTAAAATTATAATAAATAACTTTGGTGGAGGCGCCGGGTACCGCCCCCGGGTCCGATTAGTTTATTTTGACGCCAATTTATTACCATAGCTAATAAAGCATTATTATTATAAAGCCTGTGTATGAATAAGGAAAGAGTATAATAATAATATTTCATGCTTCGCATAAGGGAATGAATCAGTCATAATATTTATTATGAAGCAATATCTAGATTTAATGTCTCATATAATTGAGAATGGAATAAAAAAGTCAGACAGGACTGGGACTGGAACATTATCTGTTTTTGGTCGTCAGTTACGTTTTGATTTGCATGATAGCTTCCCATTAATTACAACAAAAAAATTACACATCAAATCCATCGTCCACGAACTAATATGGTTTCTGTCTGGTGATACAAATATATCGTATTTAAAGAATAATGGTGTTAGAATTTGGGATGAGTGGGCTGATAAAAATGGTGATTTAGGGCCAGTTTATGGATCGCAATGGAGATCGTGGCTTGGTTATAATAATGGTAAATCTATTGATCAAATATCTAGTGTAATAGATTCTTTAAAAAGTAACCCTGACTCTAGAAGGCATATTGTTTCAGCGTGGAACGTTAGTCAGATTGATGACATGGCATTACCCCCTTGCCACTGTTTGTTTCAATTTTATGTAGCAAATGGTAGGTTAAGTTGCCAGTTATATCAAAGATCTGCTGACATTTTTCTTGGAGTGCCATTCAACATAGCTTCGTATGCGCTCTTAACTGTTATGATAGCAAAAGTTACAGGTTATCAGCCAGGTGAATTTATTCACACTTTCGGTGATGCTCATTTGTATTTAAACCATATAAAACAAGCAGAAGAACAATTGTTAAGAAAAGAAAAGAAACTTCCAACTATCCGTTTAAATGAAAACATTGATGATATCTTTAATTTTAAATATGAAGATATCGAAATCTTAGACTACGATTCACACCCGCATATTAAAGCTGCGGTTGCTATATGAGCGTAGATATTAGTATTATTTTAGCAAGATCTAGTAATAATGTCATTGGACATAAGAATAAGCTTCCTTGGAATATACCTGGCGATCTGAAGTATTATAAAAAAGTTACCATGGGTAAGCCAATTATAATGGGACGAATTACGCATGAATCTATTGGCAAGGCGCTTCCCGGAAGGCTAAATATTATTGTTACAAAAAATCATGATTATAAGAAAGAAGATTGTATTGTAGTTAATACTGTTGATCAAGCTTTGGTTGTAGCTAGAGAATTTGCAGAAAAAAATAAATTACATGAATTATTTGTTATAGGAGGTGTTCAAATTTATGAAATCGCTATGAAAGAAGCAACAAAAATATATCTGACGGAGATTCATAAAGATTACGAAGGTGATAAATTTATTAATTCTTTTGATAGTAATATATGGAAAGAGATTTCTAGAATCTATAATGTCAAATCAATTAATGAAGATTCTAATTATTCATTTGTCGTACTTCAAAGAATAAAAGGTCAATAAAAAATTCGAGTTTTTAAGTTTTCTTAGTTTATTTTACTTAAAAGACTTTAAACGATAGATATTAATCATTAAGTATATATTATATGTTATATATTAATTAAAGAATAAATTATTTAATATAAATTATTAATTTTGAAATAAAAATAGGAAAAATGTATGTCTTGGGATAATGGTGATAACAAAGATTCTGGACCTTGGGGCAAAGGTCCAGAAGGTGGTAATAATAATTTCGGTAACTCAGAATTGGATAATATATTAAAAGCTCTATTTAAAATGATAGGTGGATTTATTCCCGGAGGTTCTTCTGGTGGCAAAATGAGTAAAAAAGGTATTTTTATGTTAATACTTGTATTTTTTGTAGTTTGGGGAGCGACTGGTATTTACAAGGTTCAACCAGATGAGCAAGGTATAGTTTTAAGATTCGGTGAATTTACCAAAACAACACCCGATGGTTTGCATTATCATTTACCGTTTCCAATTGAAAAAGTTATTACTCCAAAAGTAACAAGAGAAAATCAAATAGAGGTAGGTGTTAGAACAGCAGGAGAAGGATCTTCTATAGGCAGAGGTTCTGTTGGAAGAGATATACCTGAGGAAAGTTTAATGCTAACTGGAGATGAGAATATTGTTGATGTAGATTTTTCCGTTCAATGGGTAATAAGTAATGCGGGTGATTACCTTTTTAATATACAGGATCCTGAGGCTACTGTTAAAGCAGTTGCAGAAAGTTCAATGCGTGAAGTAGTTGGTGGTGCTAATTTACAACAAATTCTTACAGAAGGCAGAGAACAGAATGAAGCGGCAGTTCTTGAATTAATGCAAAAAACATTAGATGAGTATGGTGCCGGTATTAGCATTAGGCGTGTTCAATTGCAAAAGGTAGATCCACCAGAAGCGGTTATCGGAGCGTTTAGAGATGTTCAGGCGGCAAGAGCTGACCAAGAAAGACTCCAAAATGAAGCTGATGCTTATACAAACCGGGTTATCCCAGCTGCAAGAGGTGAGTCTGCTAGATTGATGGAGGCTGCTGAAGGTTATAAAAATGCTGTTATTTCTGATGCAAAAGGTGAAGCTGCAAGATTCTTATCAATTTATAATGAGTATTCAAAGGCCCCAATAGTTACAAGGCAAAGGATGTACCTAGAAACACTTGAACGTGTTTATGAAGGTATGGATAAAATAATTATTGACCAAAGTGAATCAGGTGGTCCTGGCGTAGTTCCATATCTTCCTTTAGATCAATTACAAAAAAGAAATAATCAAGAAATTGAAAGTAGAAATCAATGAAAAAAATAGGTATAGCAGGTTTAATATTTATATTAGCAGTAGGTTCCATAGTTATTTTTAGCTCAGCTTTTACTGTTCATCAAACTCAACAAGCATTAATTTTAAGATTTGGAGAAGCGAAAAGAATTATAACCGAACCGGGATTGCATTTTAAAATTCCTTTCGCTGATGACTCTGTTTTTGTAGATAAAAGAGTTTTAGCTTTAGATTCAGAATCACAAGAAGTGATAGCATCTGATCAAAAAAGATTAGTTGTTGATTCTTATGCAAGGTACAAAATAACAGATGCTTTAAAATACTATCAATCTGTCCAAACAGCTGCTCGTGCTAATTCTAGGTTATCTCAAATATTAAATTCCGGCGTAAGAAGGGTTTTAGGTGAATCTACTTTTGAAGAAATAGTAAGAGACAAAAGACCAGAGCTAATGAAAAGAATTACAGAACAAGTTAATAATGAAGCCTCTTCGCTAGGTGTTACTATTGTTGATGTAAGAATTAGAAGAGCTGATTTGCCTGATGCCAACAGTCAAGCGGTTTACAGAAGAATGCAGACGGCTCGTGAAAAGGAAGCAAATGATATTCGTGCAAGGGGTATGGAGCAAGCGCAAAGAATTACTTCAAAAGCCGACAGGCAATCAAGAGTCATAATAGCTGAAGCTAATGCAGAGGCTGAGGCAACAAGAGGTGAAGGTGATGCTGAAAGAAATAGGCTTTATGCTGAAGCATATGGAAAAGACACAGAGTTTTTTAAATTTTATCGTTCTATGATAGCATATGAGAAGAGCTTTCAATCTGGAGATACAAGACTTGTCATTTCACCGGAAAGTGATTTCTTTGATTACTTCAAGGACCCAACTGGCAGAAAATAATTTAGTTGATAAAAAATTAAAATATTTATGAATGAATTTTTTATAGCAATTGGTTTGGTTTTTGTTGTTGAAGGATTTTTGTATGCAATATTTCCTTTTTATATGAAAAAATTGATTCAATTAATGTCAGATTATTCTGTTCTATCCTTAAGATATGGTGGAATAATCTTTATTGGAATTGGTGTTTTTATAATTTGGATAGTTAAATAAAAAACATAATTTTGACAAAATTAATATATAAATTAAATTCACCAGTAATTGTTTAGTGAAAAATATAGGAATGTTATATGAAGATAAAGCTACTAAGTATAAAATTAATATTATGTTCAATATTTATAGCTGGTTTATATAACGTTACTTCATACACATTAGCATCTGAAATAGAATACGGTGAAACTCCATCTGTTGTGATGGTTCCAAATTTTGCTGATCTTGCGGAAGATGTTATTAATTCTGTTGTGAACATATCTACCACTCAAGTTATGTCAAATAACGATAAGCCTTTATCTATTCCAAAAGATCAAAGTATTCCTGATTTTTATAAAGATTGGCTTGAAAAAAATCAGGAAATACAAAAGAAAAGATTTAGTTCATTGGGTTCAGGTTTTATAATTGATGAATTGGGGGTTATTATAACAAATGCTCATGTAATAAAAGGCGCTGATGAAATTGAGGTTATTTTCTCCGACGGGATTAAGCTAAAAGCGGACATCATTGGTAGTGATGAAAAAACAGATATTGCTGTTCTTAAGGTGAGTCCTGAAGAAGGGCAATCATTAAAGGCATTAAAATTTGGTTCGTCTGAGCAGCTTAGGGTAGGAGATTGGGTTTTGGCTATAGGTAATCCGTTTGGGCTAGGGGGAACGGTTACTGCTGGGATAGTTTCTGCCATGAATAGAGATATAAATGCAGGGCCATATGATGATTTTATTCAAACAGACGCCTCTATCAATAAAGGGAATAGTGGAGGGCCTTTATTTAATGTAAAAGGCGAGGTTATTGGAATTAATTCTGCAATAATATCAACTTCGGGTGGTTCTGTTGGAATAGGTTTTGCTATACCGTCAGATACCGCTGTACGGGTAATAAGTCAGCTTAATGAATTTGGTGAAACCAGAAGAGGATGGCTGGGCGTAAGGATACAAATTGTAACAGAGGAAATAGCTGAAGGTTTAGGGCTGGAAAGTAATCATGGAGCATTAATAGCAGATGTTGACAGCCCAAGCCCTGCGTCAAGAGCTGGAATTAAAGCTGGAGATGTTATAATCTCTTTTGATGGCGTAAAGATAAAAGAAATGAGAGAGCTTCCAAAAGTTGTAGCTCAAACAAAAATCGGAAGTAATGTTGATGTTTTGATTGTTCGTAATGGTAAAATTATAAAAAAACGTGTTAGAATAGACAGGTTAGATGAAAAAGAAGCAGAAATATCTTTATTAGAAGATGATTTATCTAAAGACTCGCAATATATTGATAAACTTGGATTCTCTTTATCCAAGGTTTCGTCCTCTATGATTGAAAAATATAATTTATCAGCTGCTGAAAAAGGATTGGTAGTGTCTGGTATTTCTAGTTCATCGGATGCATATTTAAGAGGCTTAAGAGAGGGTGATGTTATTAATATTGTTCAAGAGCCACCTTTATTAAACGTAGATCAATTCATACTTACAGTTGATGGTTACAGGAAAGAAAATAGATCTTTAATGCTGCTGCATGTCAAAAGAGGATCCAATATGATTAAAATATTCCCAATCAAAATAAACTAACAAAAAGTTTGATTGTTAATTTTTAATCAAAGGTATAAGAAAAATCTCTTTTACTAAACCCCTGGAAGTAGAGTGCGGATGTTAAATTTGTATGGTTTATTTGGCTGTTCGCATAATACTTTAAAATTGGTTTAGCTTTATAGGCAATTCCTAGATTAGAATGCTCAATCATTTTAATATCATTAGCACCATCACCTATCGACACAGTATCTTTATTACTAATATTCATTTTTTTTGATATTTCAATTAATTTTTTATACTTCTCATTCGAACCCAGTATAGGAAGATTTAATTCTCCAGTTAATTTTTTTTCTTTAAATACTAGCTCATTTGCGTAATGTTCGTCAAAAGATATTTGGGATGCAATACGAGAAGTAAAGAAAGTAAATCCACCAGAGATAAGAACAGTATGGGCACTATGTTTTTTCATCGTTGAAATCAGAGTATCCGCACCTTTATTTAATTTAATTGATGACTTATAAATTTCTTCTAGCTGGTCTTCCGTTACATCCTTCAACATACGAACTCTTTTTTCCAGAGCTTCATTGAATGTTAGTTTACCCCGCATTGCTTCTTCTGTAATCTCAGAAATTTTATCATACTTCCCAATATATCTGCCGATTTCATCAATACATTCTTGGCCGATAATTGTTGAATCCATATCGCAGAATAGCAATTTCTTTTTTCTATTTGCAACGGCTTGGAACGACCAGTCTATTTTTAATTTATTACAGATAATTTCAATTTTTTTTATAAAATCTTTATTCTTATCTGTGTTTAATTTTTGGGGAATTAGATCGCATGCAATCTCTTTTTCTATCCAATGTATTTTGAATCTTATTTCAAGATAATCTTCAATGACTTCTATTGTTTCAGATGATATAATATTATCTGTATCTGTTGCGAGGGTTAAAATTTTTTCCATAAAACTATTACATGAGTTAATTAATATGAGCAAAGTTAATAATAGAACGATTCTTATAGCAGGGCCAACAGGCAGCGGTAAATCGAACTTAGCTATAAAAATAGCACAAAAATGTAAAGGTATTATTATAAATGCAGATTCTATGCAAATATACAAGCAATTATCAATCGTCACCGCAAGACCTAGTATAGAAGACGAAGCACATACCCCACATTTCTTATACGGCACCGTTGATGCAAATAAAAGATATTCTGTAGGTGATTGGCTCGAATCAGCAAAAGATATAATAACTTTCTCAGAAAAATTAGATTTAGTTACTGTAATAGTTGGAGGGACAGGGCTTTATTTTAATAGTTTATTTGGATCATTGTCGAACATACCAGGAATTTCTGATGAGATCAGAGAAAAATGGTTAGGCATCAAAAATGATATGGATAGTTCTTATCTTTATCAGCAGTTACTTCAACTTGATCCAATAGCTGCTTCTTCTTTAAATCCAAATGACAGTAATAGGATTATTAGAGCGTTAGAGGTTTTTGAAGAAACAGGAATTTCTATTCAAGAATGGAGAAGGAATAGTGGCGATAAAGTAATTTCTAGTCACAACAGTGTTAGAGTATTTTTAAATCCTAAAAAAGATTTTTTAGATTTAAAAATAAAAAATAGAACAAACAGAATGGTTAAAAAAGATTGTATTCAGGAAATAGAAGAACTGATTAAAAATAATATTTCAAATGAATTTCCTATTATGAAAGCTATAGGTGTTAGTCAATTAGCCGCATTAATAGATGGAAAATTCAATAAACAAGAAGCCATTGATTCTATTAATCTATTAACAAAAAGATATGCTAAGAGACAAATGACGTGGGCAAGAAAAAAAATGGTTGATTGGGAATGGATTGATCCGGTCGACTTAAGGGTTGAAGATATTCTTTTAAGACTTGCTCAATAATATATTTTATTATTTGATTATTTTTTCAATATACAATATAAATATATGTAGTTTTTATTTTTAGTTAATATTTATAGGATTTTGTAATTATGTATTTTAACTTTATTACACTCGTAGTCGTTAGAAGTATCACCTGAAGATTTAAATCTTCTAAGGGTGGTACATTAATGGGGCTTAAGCCCTTTTTTTTATGGTTATTAAGAATTTGTAAGAATCTTATTTATATTGTAACTTTTTTAAGGTTATTGTTGTTTTATATAAAAATATAGGAATTATTGATGCAAGATAAAATATCAGGCGCTGAAATGATAATAAAAGCAATTGCTGACCAAGGGATAGACTCTGTATTTGGTTATCCTGGTGGTGCAGTATTGCCTATTTATGACGCTATTTTTCAGCAAGAAGAAGTTAAACATATCTTGGTGAGGCATGAACAAGGCGCAGGTCATGCTGCAGAGGGTTACGCAAGATCTACTGGGAAGACAGGAGTCTTAATTGTCACTTCAGGCCCAGGTGCAACTAATACAGTTACCGCATTAACAGATGCATTGTTAGATTCTATCCCTATCGTATGCATAAGCGGTCAAGTGCCTACGCATTTGATAGGAAGTGATGCTTTTCAAGAAGCTGATACAGTTGGTATTACAAGAGCGTGTACAAAGCACAATTGGTTAGTTAAAAATATTGAAGATTTGCCAAGAATTATGCACGAAGCTTTTTATGTTGCAAAGAGCGGTAGGCCTGGTCCTGTGCTTGTTGATGTACCTAAAGATATACAGTTTGCATTAGGTGATTATCAAAATTTAAATAAAATTAAACATAAGACATATAATCCAATTCTCAATCCTGATGAAATACAGATTAAAAGAGCTATTGATTTACTATTAAATGCAAAAAAACCAATTGTTTATTCAGGTGGTGGGGTTATAAATTCAGGGAAGATTGCATCTGATTATCTTACTAAATTTATTAACAAGACTAACTATCCAATAACTTCTACATTAATGGGGCTCGGAGCTTACCCAGCTTCAGAAAAAAATTGGTTAGGCATGCTGGGTATGCATGGAACATATGAAGCAAATATGGCTATGCATGATTGTGATGTTATGTTGTGTGTCGGCGCTCGTTTTGATGATAGAATCACAGGTAAAATTGATGAATTTTCTCCAAATTCTCAAAAAATTCATATTGATATAGACCCTACATCTATAAATAAAAATATAAAAGTTGAGGTCCCTATTATTGGTGATTGCGGGAAGACGCTTAAAAAGTTATTAGATTTGTTGCCTGATAATATAGAAAAAATACAAAAACCGTTTACTGACTGGTGGGATGAAATAGAATCTTGGAGAAAAATAGACTGTTTAAAGTATAAGAAAAATGCTGATGTAATTATGCCTCAATTAGCAGTAGAGAGGCTTTATGAAATTACAAAAAATTACGATACTTACATAACAACAGAAGTTGGTCAGCATCAGATGTGGGCAGCGCAATTTTATAAATTTGAGAAACCAAACAGATGGATGACATCTGGAGGTCTTGGTACTATGGGTTATGGTTTGCCTGCAGCTAATGGCGTTCAAGTCGCTCACCCCAAATCATTAGTAATTGATATTGCTGGAGACGCTTCTATTTTAATGAATATTCAAGAATTATCGACTGCCGTACAATACAGATTGAATACAAAAGTATTTATTTTAAATAATAGCTATATGGGCATGGTACGACAATGGCAACAATTGTTACACGGCAATAGACTGTCAGAAAGCTATTCAGAATCATTACCAGATTTTATAAAATTAGCTGATGCTTATGGAGCAACTGGTATAAGGGTTAAAAGTCCAAAAGATCTTGACGATACTATAATTCAAATGATAGAAACTCCAGGTCCTGTGATAGTTGATTGTCAGGTTGCATCTTCAACAAATTGCTTCCCAATGATACCGTCAGGACGTGCTCATAATGACATGCTTTTAGGTGAAGATGTTCCGGATGAGGTTGTTGCCAATGCAATAAGTGATGATGGCAAAGTAATGGTTTAATGTTAAATAAAGGGATTAAAAATGGGTAAAAAAAAACCTACCTCAACATACGACCTTCGTTCTAATTCAGAGCAAGAAGAGCGGCACACAATGTCCGTTATTGTTGACAATGAGCCTGGGGTATTGGCCCGTGTGATTGGATTGTTTGCTGGAAGGGGTTATAATATAGATTCATTAACAGTTTCTGAAGTTGAGCATGAAAAACAATTATCTAGAATAACTATAGTAACCTACGGATCTCCAACGGTAATAGATCAGATTAAAATGCAATTAGAAAGATTGGTTCCAGTTCATAGAGTTGCTGACCTAACTGCTGAATTTGGAGAATTAGGTGCCATAGAGAGAGAGTTAGCAATAATTAAAGTAGCAGGTAAGGGTAATCAGAGGCTAGAGGCTTTGAGGTTAGCGGAAGCATTTCAAGCGATAACTATAGACGCAACTCTTGAGAGTTTTATCTTTCAAATTACAGGTAGAACAAGAGAGATCGATAGATTTATTTCTTTAATGTCTCATGTAGGGCTGGTTGAAGTCTCAAGAACGGGAGTTGCTGCATTAAAAAGAGGTGCTGAAGGTTTATAGGTGTTTTGTATCTTAAAATATCTATAAAAATTTAAGTGGTATTTAAAAAAGTTTATATAAAGAATTATATATGATACTTAGTTCTTTATTTATTTATTAATATATTAACAAAAAGTGATAGGAAAAAATATGCGAGTTTATTATGATACAGATGCTGATCTTGGATTAGTTAAAGGGAAAAAAGTTGGCATAGTTGGTTTTGGTAGCCAAGGGCATGCTCATGCATTAAATCTTTTAGACTCCGGGATTACTAATATAGCAATAGGTTTAAGGCCAGGATCTTCTTCGGCAAAGAAAGCAGAGGATAAATCATTGAAAGTAATGAATGTCTCAGAATTAGCTAAATGGGCTGATGTGATAATGATGTGTGCTCCAGATGAATTGCAACCTGATATATATAAAGATCATATAGCGGACAACATTAAACCTGGTACAGCAATAGCATTTGCGCATGGTTTGACTATTCATTTTAGCCTAATTGAACCATCTAAAGACATTGATGTAATCATGATCGCACCAAAAGGTCCAGGTCATACAGTAAGAGGTGAGTATGAAAAAGGCGGTGGCGTTCCGTGCTTGGTAGCTGTGCATCAAGATGCATCTGGAAATGCTCACGATGTAGCTCTTTCGTATGCTAGTGGTATAGGTGGCGGTAGATCTGGTATAATAGAAACTACTTTTAAAGAAGAATGTGAAACAGATTTATTTGGTGAACAAGCTGTGTTGTGTGGTGGTTTGGTTGAGTTAATAAGAGCTGGATTTGAAACTCTTGTAGAAGCTGGATATGCTCCAGAGATGGCATATTTTGAATGTTTGCATGAGGTTAAGTTAATTGTTGATTTGATCTATGAAGGTGGCATTGCAAATATGAATTATTCTATCTCCAATACTGCGGAGTATGGTGAATATTTATCAGGTCCACGCTTGGTTACAAGTGAAACTAAAGCTGAGATGAAGAAAATTCTCAAAGATATTCAAACAGGGAAATTTGTTACCCAATGGATGAATGAGTGTAAAGCCGGGCAACCAACTTTCAAAGCTACTCGTCGCCTTAATGATCTTCATCCTGTTGAAGAAGTTGGAGAGCGCTTAAGAGCAATGATGCCTTGGATTACAGCTGGAAAACTTGTAGATAAAAATAAAAATTAGAACATTACGACACAGGAATAGATGGAAAACAGTTCAGATAACCATATAAGGATTTTTGATACGACATTACGGGATGGTGAGCAATCTCCTGGTGCCACAATGACACTTGAGGAAAAGATTCAAGTGGCTGAACTGTTGGATGATATGGGTGTTGATATTATTGAAGCTGGATTCCCTATTGCTTCAAATGGAGACTTTGATGCCGTTTCCGCTGTTGCTGAAAGATCTAATAATTCTATTATAGCCGGGTTAGCAAGAGCAATATCTGATGATATAGCACGCGCTGGGGAAGCTGTTAAAAAAGCTAGGCAAGGTAGGATACATACCTTTGTTTCTACATCACCAATTCATTTAGAACATCAAATGCATAAATCAGAAGAAGAGGTCCTTGAGATAATTAGAAAAACCGTAACACAGGCAAGGAATCTCATTGACGATGTAGAGTGGTCAGGTATGGACGCAACTCGAACCCCTTTAGAATTTTTGTGTAGATGTTGTGATGTTGCTATTAAGTCAGGTGCCACTACGATTAACATTCCCGATACCGTTGGATATTCTACACCAAAAGAATTTGGTAATTTGATTAAAAATCTTATGAATAGAGTTACTGGCTCTGAAAAAGTAATTTTTTCAACTCACTGTCACAATGATTTAGGGCTAGCAGTTGCAAATTCACTAGCAGGTATTGAAGCAGGTGCACGGCAAATAGAGTGTACCATAAATGGCTTGGGTGAGAGAGCAGGTAATGCTGCATTGGAAGAGGTTGTAATGGCAATTAAGACCAGAGCTGACTTATTGCCGTATAATATGAATATTGATTCTACTATGATATTACGTGCATCAAAATTAGTATCAGCGGTAACCGCATTCCCTGTTCAGTACAATAAAGCAATCGTTGGCAAGAATGCGTTTGCTCACGAATCAGGTATTCATCAAGATGGCATGCTAAAGAATAGTAATACATATGAAATAATGAGCCCTGAAAGTATAGGTCTAAAAGAATCTACTCTTGTGATGGGTAAGCATTCTGGTAGGCATGCTTTTAAAGAAAAATTAGCTGAACTAGGCTATATTTTAGGTGACAATGCCTTTCAAGATGCGTTTGAAAGATTTAAAAGCTTAGCTGATAAAAAAAAGAGTGTGTATGATGAGGATATAATGGCAGTTGTTGACGATGGAATTGCCAGTTCAAGTGATAGATTAAAGCTTAAAAATTTATCAGTAGTTGCAGGAACTGAAGGACCTCAAAAAGCTGAAATTACACTTGAGATTGACGGTGTGTTGACTACAAATATATCAACAGGAGACGGTCCTGTTGACGCAATTTTTAATAGCATCAAGGCGCTTTTCCCGCATAAAGCTTTATTGCCTCTTTATCAAGTGCAAGCGGTTACAGCAGGAACGGATGCTCAAGCAGAAGTTAGTGTTAGGTTAGAAGAAGAAGGTACCTCAGCAACAGGAAGGAGCGCTGATACCGATACATTGGTTGCTTCAGCAAGAGCATATTTGAATGCTTTAAATAAATTATTAGCCAAAGCTGAAAAAGAAAAAAACAAAAATTGACTCCATATAATTAGTTATATCAAGAACTCAGTGTTTTATTCATTTAAAATTTTATACATAGAGAGTTATCCTTTATGTCATTAATTCGTTTTCAGGATGTCTTACGCGATGGAATTCAATCACTATTAGGTACGAACCCTTCTGCTCAAGAAATCATAGATGCATATCCTTTAAAAAATGATGGTTTTAGCGATTCACAAGTATTAAGCATGCAAAGAAAATGGAGTGATAATAATATCTATAACTGCATTAGGGATTCCGTTGATAAAAAGGCTGCAGGACTATATAATTTTATGACTACAGAGCTTAATAATTATAAATTTAAAATAAATTCTTAGTTGTCGTGGAAAAAAAATGCTATGTATTTTGTATCCTAGATGTTGTTAGGTATAAATACTTTATTCGGGCCCGTAGCTCAGTTGGTAGAGCAGGTGACTCTTAATCACTTTGTCGCAGGTTCGAATCCTGCCGGGCCCACCATATTCATATAAAACATATTTTTTCTTATTATTTTTTAACTACTTTTCTAACTTCTGCGTTTACGCCATTTACGCCATTCTATCAATACAAATGAAATTAATATCACAACAGTAAGCCCTAGTATTATTGCAGCAATAGGTCTTTCAAAGAATGCTAGAATATTTCCATCAACCATTATTAAGCCGCGACGCAATGATTCTTCGAGTATTTTTGCTAATACAAAAGAAAGCAATAGTGGAGCAATGGCTATATCTAATTTTCTAAATATATACCCTATAATTCCAAAGATGAACATAACTACTAGATCAAAGCTACTTGATTTATAAGAATAAGTGCCAACTACACAAAAAGTTACAATAATTGAATAGAGAAGGGGTGCCGGTATGGTAAGTATTCTCATCCACCATTTAAGCGTCAATCTACCAAATATGTATAATGCAAAAGTTGCTATAAGCACAGACATGAATAGGGCATATATTACATCTCTATGCTCAACTAGAAGAAAGGGTCCTGGTTGAAGACCTTGAGCTATTAGAGCGCTCATTAATATAGCGGTTACAATATCACCTGGAATTCCAAAAACTAGCATTGGAATCATAGCAGCACCACAAACAGCGTTATTGGCAGCTTCCGGCGCAACTACACCTTCAAGAGTACCTTTTCCGAATGAATCTGGATCTTTTGAAGATCTTTTTGCTAGACCATAAGCAACCCAAGGTGATGTTTCTGATCCTATACCTGGCAGTGCTCCAATAAATGTTCCAATGAGTGAGGATCGCACTATAGTACGTAAATATTTAGAAACAGCTTTTAAATTCTCTCTAATAGTACCTAAATAGACCATTTGTGGTGCATTCTTAGTATAAGCATTTTGACCAAATTTTTCAATTTGTATTAATACCTCTGTAATGCCAAATAATCCTGTTACCAGGGCTATCACATTTAAGCCGCCCTGAAGTTCTAAAAGTCCAAATGTTAATCTTGGTGTTCCTCCTAATGGGTCTGTACCAATTAATGCAAATAAAATGCCTAGAGTTGCTGCAAGCAAACCTTTTGCTAAAGACCGACCAGACACGTAGCAAATCATTGTAAGTGAGAATAAAATTAATGCAAAGAATTCAATGGGCCCAAACTTAATTGCTATTAAAGCAAGAGCTGGGGCGCCAAAAATTAACGCGATAGTTCCAAAAAAATCTCCAACTAAGGAAGCGTGAAGAGCCCCTAGAAGCGCTTCACCGGCTTTACCTTTTTTTTTCATTTCATATCCATCCAAAAGAGTCGCTGCATTTGCAGCGGTTCCTGGGGTTCCAACTAATATGGCTGACACAGAACCGCCAAAAGTTCCCCCTTTGAATAATCCTATTAAGAAAGGAATGCCAATTAAAGGGTGCACAAAAAAAGTAAATGGTGATAGAAGTGCCATACCCATTGTAGCACTAAGACCAGGTATTGCACCTATCATTAAACCAACAATAGTCCCTGCAGAGATTGCTAGAATTGTTTGCCAATTTAATACAAGCAATGATGCAGCTAATAAATCTTCTATCATTTTAATCAACCTTTTTTATATCAAGATACCTACCGGTAAGTTAACATGGAGACCATAACGGAAAATAATTCGTAGAATTAAGCTAACAAAAATAGCTGCAATTAAAATGACTTTCCAATTTTTATAACCACTTACAAAACTCATCGTAAAAATAAAAATAATTGTAGATGTTATAAATCCAATAAAAAATATTGAAAATAAGTACAGTAGAATTAACCCTAATCCTAATCCAACTTTCTTATAAGATTCTAGATTTGTCTCAGAAGCTGGAACATTATCTGAACGTAATGGAATAGTAATTAATAAATTTAATGAAGCAATGAATGTAAGTGAAGAAGCTAAACGTGGAAAAAAAACAGGTTCAAGCGCGACATCAGTTGTCCCTGGAATTGTGAAAGCCCATCCCCTAACTAAGTCTGGAGCATAATAAAATAAGAACACACTTGCTATTAGAGTAATTATAGCAAGTGTGCCTTCTAAATATCTAGATTGACTCATTATCATATAGCTAGCTATATTCTAATTTGCAAGTGCCGCAGCTAAGAGCTCTCCAGCATTTTGCCAATCATTGGCGTACGCTGATGGAAATTCATCAACAACAAAAGTAGTTGGATCCTGCAAAGTCATTTCAAATGCTTTTAATAATGCTGGATCTTTTTTAATTTCATTCATTGCGGTACGCAGTGTATCAACTATATCACTAGGCATATCAGGAGGTCCGTAGATTGCAACGGAAGATCCTGCAGAAACATTATAACCTAATTCTTTAAATGTAGGAACATTTGGAAATCCAGGAAGCCTTGTATCATTAGCTACAGCTAAAGGAACTAAGCTACCATCATTAACATAACCTGCAATTTCCCCTGCATCATCAAAGAATAAATTACCCTCGCCAGCTAAAATTGCACGCATTTTAGGGCCACCACCTCCATGTGGATTCCATTTAAAGTTGTTAGGAGATATTCCTGCTTCTTTAAGTAAAAGTAACCAACCGTAATGATCAGAAGTTGCGATATCTGATATCTCAATTGGTATTCTTCCTTCTGATGAACTTGCAGCTCCAATAAAATCTTCTAATGATTTGTAGTTCGAACTTGAACTAGTAGTCATAATCCAAGGAACAAAAGATATTTGAGCTATTGGTGTAAAATCAGCTGCTCCAAGATCTAATCCTTGAGCGATTGGAGCTATTATTGATCCACCATTATCGCATATTGCTAATTCATAACCATCAGCATCAGCGTTTTTTATATATTGCATTGCTACGGTTCCTGAACCACCAGTTTTATATTGAGGTAGTAATGACTGTCCAAGATATTTTGATGCTACACGTTCAACCATTCTAAGATTACGATCAACACCGCCTCCAGGTGAATAGCATGCTGCAATACTGATCGGACGATCCGGATAAGCTCCAGCATTAGCACTAAGTGATGGTAATGTATAAATCATGATAGATAAAACTGTAAAAATAGAAATACGATTCATATTTATATTCATTTTTTCTCTCCCTAATTTCTTCAATTATTTTATAAAAATTTATTTATTTATTTCAATTATCAATTAAAACCCTAGTCCTAAATTCTGTATTGTCAAATTTAACGATAAAAGTTATCCACAGATACTATAAATAATTAATATTTAATTTAACTAATGATATTGATTATTGTCAATTTTATGTTTATTTATTAAAGGTTTTGCTTAATTAATAGAATTAATTTTTATACCTACAATGGTTACTGATATATTTGAAAGTAACCTAGTTAATAAAAATATATTATTATGCTATATGGGAATACCTATCGCCTCAATTTGAATTTCTGCTTCAAATATAGGGCCAGGATTAGGGATTATAACAAACTCAATTGCGGGAAGGTTTTCAGCAGGTATAAAATGTTTAATTATTAAATCGAATAATTCGTAATATTCAGATTTTCTCATATAAACGGTTATTTTAGCTAAGTCATCAATCGTAGAAGATGAGCTATTTGCAATTTTGGATAATAAATTAAGAGAGGCCCATATCTGGATTAATATGAGTTCATTATTATGGTTTGAAATCAAAGAAGATAATTCTTTTGTTATATCTTCGCAATCTTCTAATTTTGAAGCTATATGTGATTTACTATTTAGACCTAAGATTCCTGAATAAAAGATAAAATCTCCAGAAACTATTGCTGCTGGAGCATAAAAAGGATCTATAATAGGCCAAGGAATATTTATTTTTTTATTGTTTGCATTTGATTCTGAAGCGGTAAGTTCTATTTCAATTAAACATCCTCTATGTCCAACTTCCGCAAAACCTGTGACGGTCAAGGCCGGCCCTCTATTAGGAAAAAAGTGACGATGCACTCTATGGAATGTCGGAAAATCTCTAATATCCGTGAGGTAAACTGTTGAGTTAATTGTATCATCAAGAGTTAATCCTTGATTTTCTAGGGTCCTTTTGAGTTCATTATAAGTAAACCAGGTTTGTGATGCAATAGGTCCATCGCGACTATCAGGATGACTCCTTCCAGTAGAAAGAAAACGTCCTTCTAATGGGATATCTTCGTATGAATTAACAACAGGCTTATCTTTCTCAGATGTTTTAATTGGTATATGGCCAGCGGTAAAAACTAAAGGTCCAGTTCGAACTGCTTGAGAGTAAAATGCAGCAGAAGGTAATTCTATATCATCTACTTTAGCCACTACTTCACGCTCGGTTAATTTGGAGTTTTCTCCAGGACATACTGCAATTGCATCGAGTCCAATTGTACTTTTCATACTGCTATAAACATCAGTTACACCTAAACCAGAACTAGGAGCTGGAATTTTTTGAATGTTTTGTCTTATATTTTCATACACTGGAAAAAATCTTTTATCTTTTTGCCACATATGTTGTCGAAGTATTTGATTGGCACTGCTTCCTGCGGTTTCAAGAATTTTATCCATTGTTGTATGAATATTCCAAGCATCATACGCAACCTCACTTTCCATGTGATCTGCTAGTGGAAATCCCTGATTTTTTTCTTGTGCACCTTCAGGTAAGTTACCGAATATTTTCTTAGTATTATTTTTTTGACTTGGGCGAACACCAGAGAGAAAAACTAATCCATTTACCTTTAATGCATCTGGAAAACCAATAAAGGTTTCTGAACCTATATTTGAAAATATTTGTTTTTTCTTAGCCATAATAAATATTTTCTAATCCATAATATTATTAGAAATCTAATAAATGTTACTCAATAAAAAAATAATTATCAAGCTTTAGATTTTATCAAACATAACAAGAGTTTATTAAATGGTATTTTTGATATAAATTTAGAGGGAATGAATAGTTGTATCTATTATAAAATTAATATGTATTTTTTTTGTAAAAAATCTGTAAATAAATTTTATTTAGATAAACTTAATACTCTTAAAAACAAGAATTAAAATATCACTTTTATTAATATTTGATAAAATATCATATGTTATAGATAGTAAATATAAATATATAAACATATTTAATAATGCACTTACATCCAATAAAAGATGTTGAAATTTAGTTGAGTGATTGTAGAAATAATAATTTATTGTCGTTAAAATTAGAAGCGATGCGATCACTGCCCATATCATTTTAATTAAGCAATATAGCCCTATAAATCCTATAAATAACAATATAATATAATATAATATATTTGATTTTTCAAAATTCATTAAAAAATTTTTGGAAATAATTAATATAATCCCAAGAATGACTAAATCTCTAATTCCTGATATGATTTGTTTTTTACTAAATGATGGCATTTTATTTTATTTTATTATTTTTCGATAATCGCATCGGCATAGAGTCTATGATATTAAATAAATTATTTATTAGGCTAGTATCAGTTGAATGTGATTTTTCAGTTCCATCAAGTCCTATAAGAACAAGACCAGGTTTTTTTGTTTTTATATTATTAATAGCATTTATGTCGTTAATTTTTATATCAAGTTTAAGCAAGAGAAGATTGCGTTCGCTTATCTCTTTAATATTTTTTACAAAAAAATCTTCTATTTCACAAAAATCTTTTTTTTTGTAAATATTATAAACATAAATTAATAATCTATTTTTCCACCTGAACTCTCTAAACATAATTTTTTTATATAATTAAAAGGTAAAAATTGATATAAAAATATATTATATAAATAAACAGGAGAATTTTAGATGATAAAAGCAGCAATGATTGGATTAGGTTGGTGGGGCAAACACTCAATAGATTGTGTTCAAGAAAAAAGTAAAAAAATATCCTTTGTAGCTGCAATGTCAAGAAATACTGATCAGCATTTAGATTATCTAAACGAGAAAAATATTACAGCAATGAATTCTTATGAAGAGGTAATTAATAATGATTCTATTGATGCTGTTGTATTAACTACTCCTCACTCCTTGCACACAGATCAGATTATTCAAGCCGCAGAAAAAGGAAAACATGTATTTGTAGAAAAGCCTGTTACTTTAGTTAAATCAGATGCAATTAGATGCGTTGAATCTTTAAAGAAAAATAATTTAAAATTAGGAGTTGGCTTCAGTCGACGTTTTCAGCCTGCATACCTTGATTTATTGGATATCATAAGCGACGGGAAAATAGGTGAAATATTACATATAGAGGGTGAACAATCTGGTCCAAGTGCGTATAAATTAAAAGAGGGGATGTGGAGAGCGAATAGAAAAGAAAGTCCAGGGGGTGCAATGGCTGCCAGGGGAATTCATGTTTTAGATGCAATGATAAGTATTGCAGGTAATATAAAATCTATATCCGGCATGAGTAATAGAAGGATTGTCGATGTCGATGTCGATGATACAACTTCAATGATGATGAAATTTGAAAATGGAATAAGCGGATATTTAGGTACAATATATGTAACAGCAGATATTTGGAGGTTGCATGTATATGGATCTAAAGGCTACGCTCTGATGGATGGAGAAAGTAAATTAATATTGAAAGGTTTGGATAATAAAGAAAAAGTTACAAACTATCCGGATACTAATATTGTGGGATTAGCTTTGGAGTCTTTTGCTGATTCAATATTATTGAATCAAGACTTTCCAGTTTCAATGGAACAAGCAGTCTCAGGTATCGCTGCCTATGAAGCTATGGTTAAATCAGCTAACAATGAATCTGTATGGATAGACGTTGACAATTCATAGTTATTTTCTTTGCACTAGCTTTCAAATTAAATTTTTTTAGTTATTTTTGATATTATTATATTCTGGATTATATGTCTTTTTAAAACTAGAAATTATAAAAGTAATTATAAATACAATTGTCATAACTAGAACGATTGTAGGCGCTGGAGCACTATCAATATAAAAGCTCATATAGACGCCAAATAATGTCGATGCAGTTGATATTATTATTGAATATAATAGCATATGACTAAATTTTTTTGTTATCAAAAAAGCTATCGCACCTGGTGTAATTAAAAGAGATATTGCTAATATAATTCCAACAGCTTTAAGTATTGTTACGATAGTTAAGGATAAAAGTATCAATAATCCATAATGTAAGTATTTTATATTTAGCCCAAGCGCTTTAGATTGAATGGGATCAAAACAGAAAACTAATAAATCTTTCCATTTAATAAATATAACCATAGATATTAGGGTTGTTATTATTGATGTAATAATTAGATCTTGTTTATTTATACCTAGCATATTGCCGAATAAAATATGATCTAAATGTAAATTTGAATCAATCTTAGTGTAAATTACAATTCCAACTGCAAACATACCCGAGAAGACAACGCCCATAACAGTATCTTGTTTAACCCTTGAATTATCGGATATAAATCCTGTTAAAAATGTACATAATAATCCTGCAATGAATGCACCTATAATTAGGGGTATATTTATTATATAAGCTATCACTATTCCAGGTAAAACGGCATGAGATATCGCGTCTCCCATTAGAGACCATCCTTTAAGTATCAAATAGCATGATAATATTGATGCAGGAATAGATATTGCAATAGATATTAAAAATGCATTAATCATGAATTCAAATTCAAAGGGTTGCAATAGTAAATTTATCATATTCATATCGATTTATTTTTGATTTTATGTATTCTTCTAGCATTAGCTAATAGACCATATTTGGGAGAAGCTATAAAAGCCAATATAAAGAATAAAGTTTGCAATGATACAATAATTCCACCAGTTGCTCCGTTTAGAAAGAAGCTTATATAGGCCCCAACAAAACTTGTTGTTGATCCAATTAAAATACTTACTAATAGAAGTTTTGGAAATCGATCTGTTATTAGATAAGCTGTTGCACCAGGTGTAACAACCATTGCGATTACGAGAAATGCCCCAACAGTCTGCATGGCAGCTACGGTAGAAGCTGAAAGCAATACAAAAAAAATAAATTTCATCATAGTGGTATTAATACCAACACTTTTTGCATGTATTTCATCAAAAAATGTTAACATTAAATCTTTCCATTTTAATGACAAAGTAATTAATGTAATTAAACCTATGATTACTAATTGTATTGTATCAGCTGGCGTAATTGCAAGGATATTGCCTAATGTAATTGTTTGAATATCAACAGACATTGGAGATAAGGATATCATAAAAAGACCCAATCCAAAGTATGAGGTAAATATTAAACCTATTATTGTGTCTTCTTTTAAGCCAGATTTTTCATTTAAGAACATCATTGTTGCCGCAGCAAGTCCTCCAGAAAAAAAAGCACCTATAGCAAATGGAAATCCCAATATATATGCTGCAGCCACTCCAGGAACAATCGAATGACTTAATGCATCACCAATTAAAGACCATCCTTTTAGCATAAGATAACATGATAAAAAGGCGCAGATACATCCAATTAGTCCGCTGACCCACATAGCATTTACCATATAACTATATTCGAAGGGCTTTAGAAGTATTTCTAGCATCTCTATTAAACTTTATTGTTTTTATCGAAGGATACAAAAGGTCTTTCATCGTCTGTTAGTATAGTTAATGAATGTTTACCTTCAGATTCAGGTAGTACAAAATGCCTTAAAACACCACCGAACGTATTCTCAAGATTTTTTTGATTGAAAATATCTTTTGTTAATCCATAATCTAATACGGTACCTTTAATTAAAACAGTTCTATCGCAAAATTCAGGGACACTCCCAAGATTATGCGTAGACACTAATATGATTTTACCAATATCTCTTAATTCTTTCATTAATTTGATAATAGATTCTTCTGTTTTAACATCAACGCCAGTAAATGGTTCGTCTAGGAGTATCACATCACTTTTTTGCGCTAAAGTTCTGGCAATGAAAACTCTTTTTCTTTGTCCACCTGATAGCTCGCCAATTTGTCTTTTGCGATATTGATTCATATTAACTTTTTCTAGCGCATCCGTAACTTCTTGCTTATCTAGTTCTGAAGGAATTCTTAAAAAATTCATGTATCCATATCTGCCCATCATTACAACATCTTCAACCAATACAGGAAAACTCCAATCTACTTCTTCTGATTGAGGCACATAACTTATAATGTTATTTTTCAGAGCAATTTTGTTCGATTGATTTAGAACATTTATCTCCCCTTTTGCGAGGGGGACTAAATCCATAATTGCTTTAAATAATGTTGATTTTCCTGATCCATTTACGCCAACTAAAGCTGTAATTGTGCTAGTAGGAATCTGAAATGATGTATCTTTTATGGCCTGATGCCCATTTCTGTATATTACAGAAACATCATTAACGTATATCCCTTGATTTTCTTTATTCTGCATTTAATCCCCTGGCTATAGTTTCACTTGTTACTCTAAGTAAATCAAGGTATGTAGGAACATCGCCATCTGCTTTTGTTAAAGAATCTACATATAATATCCCCCCGTATGCAATTTTAGTTTCCCTTGCTACCTGCATTGCTGGTTTAGGTGAAATAGTACTTTCGCTAAATATTACTTTAATATTATGTTCTTTTACTAAATCAATAACTTTACGTACCTGTTGAGGGGTTCCTTGTTGGTCTGCGTTCATTGGCCATAAGAATAGTTCTTTCATTTGATAATCACGCGTTAAATAACTAAAGGCACCTTCACTTGTAACCAACCATCTTTTTTCTTCGGGAATTGATAGAATTTTTTCTCGAATTGGTATTAAATGATCTGAAAGTTCTAGTATATAATTTTCAGCATTTTTACTATATATCTTAGCGTTTATAGGATCGTATTTTATTAAAGAATCTTTTATATTATTTATATAAATTATTGCAGAATCTAATGACATCCAGGCATGGGGATTAGGTTTGCCAGTATATGGTCCTTCTCTTATACCAATCGGCTCTATACCTTTTGTTATTATAACTGCAGGTATATTTTTTAAATTATTAAAGAACTGTTCGAACCAAACCTCTAGACCAAGTCCGTTCCATAATATTAAATCTGCATCTTGAGCTTTTATTATATCGCGTGGAGTTGGCTGATAGCCATGTATTTCTGCTCCCGGTTTTGTTATTGATTCAACTTTTGCTGCATCACCAGCAACATTTTTAGCAATATCTGCGATTACTGTAAAAGTCGTAATAACTTTAAATTTTTCATTAGCATTAGATATGGATGGTATAATAAAATATGATAATATTATTAATGAGATTATTTTTTTTAGCATAGTACAAAATACAATTCTTAATGATTATAATTATAATGTACATTTAATGCAATTAAGAATTATTCGCAAGTAAATAATGCAACTAAGAATTATTCTCAATTGAAAATTAAAAAATTAAATTAGTATTTATTGTATAGATATATTTATATTATCTATGTTAGCCTAATTTTGCTGATAATTTCATTTGCCTGATATTAAGTTTTTTATTTTTAAAATAAGGCTTTGACCCTTTTATTGTAACTCTATGACCCTTTCTTTCATTAGGCCAGTAATCCCAAATTGCAAAATGTTGTGTGCATCGGTCATCCCATAATGCAATAGCATTTTTTGACCACTTGAATCTAATCTGAAATTCTGGTCTTTGTTGGTGCTTAAATAGAAAGCTTAATAAAGAGGCGCTTTCTTGGTCAGAGAGTTCTTTAATTTTTGTTGTAAAGCTTGGGTTTACGTAAAGCGCATTTCTTCCTGACTTTGGGTGGGTGCAAATAACAGGGTGCTCTGCTGAAGGAAATATCTTTTTAGAATTATCAATACCTCTATGGTCATAACGACCTCTATAGATATGTTCTGATTCATGTATAGCTGTAAGATTAGTTAAAAAATATTGCATTTTTTCTGATAGAGTCTCAAATGCAGCGTACATACTAGAGTATAACGTGTCACCTCCTAATGGAGGTAATATATGAAGCTGTAAGCATGTGCCTAGAGGAGGTTCGGTATCACACGAGACATCGGTATGCCAACCATTGCCATCAGCAAATTTTGAATTTTTATCTGCATGTATTACAAAAATTTCTGGATATTTTTCATGGTGAGGGGCCGCAGGATGAAAATGAAGATTACCAAATCGTTTGCCAAATTGAATTTGCGTATTTACTGAAAGTTGTGGCTGATCTCTAAAAAATATGACTTGATGTTTAATAAAAGCCTCTTCAATCTCATTAAATTCAGAGTTCGAAAGATTTTCTAAGTTTGCCCCAATAATTTCCGCACCTATGGTTGGTGTTATTGGTTTAATTTCCATTTTTTCTCCTAAATCTTTTATAATTATTTATTGAATAGCCATTCATCTCCTAAATTTGATATATTCGTGCATCCCATTTGACCAAGGTTTTGGTCTATTTCTTCTCTTAATATGTTGTATGCTTTGTCTATGCCTTCTGACCCTCCAGCTGCCGCTCCATATAAACCAGCTCTCCCTATAAATACAAATTTAGCACCTAGGCATAATGCAATTATAATATCACTTCCTCTTCTTATTCCACCATCTATCATCACATCAATTTTATTTCCTACTAGTTGAGATATCTTTGGCAAAACATCTATTGGTGTTGGGGCTCTATCTAACTGTCTTCCTCCATGATTTGATAAAATAATTCCATCTACGCCGCAATCTACTGCTTTCAGAGCATCTTCAGGGTGCAATACACCTTTTATAATAAGTTTTCTTGGCCATAGATCTCTATATTTTTTTATGTCTTCCCATGTTTGATTAGTTGCTGGTATATTTTTTGTAAAAAGTTTAACGGTTTCATCTACTGTAGGTTTTCCTTTTACATATTTTACCCAACTACCCATGGTAGGTGGGCCACCATTTTTTAAATATTCTAGTATCCAACCTGGATGTGTTAAAGCTTCTAAAAATATTGATGGTTTCATTCTTTGAGAGTTAGAAAACCCATTACGGATATTTTTTTCTCGTTTAGTTCTTATTGGAACATCAACGGTTATGACTAATGCTTCAAATCCACATAACTCTGCTCTTTTTATTTGATCATAGGCAATCTCACGATCGAGCGTTGCGTATATTTGATACCAAGTATGATCTGATGATATCTCAGCAATTTCTTCAATTGAAGCATTCGCTGCCCCTGACATTATATATGGAATATTTCTTTTCTTTGAAATATGCGCAAGCATTCCTTCGGCCCCTCTTTTAAAGAGGCCAGCTGTACCCGTTGGTGCAAAGCCAAATGGACTTGAATAAACTTTATTAAATAATTTAGTTTCCTGAGTTCTTTTGGTTATATCAATTAAATATTTAGGTAATAGTTTATAATCAGAAAAAGATGCTAGGTTTCTGTTATAGCATAATTCATCTTCCGCACCATTTTCAAGAAAATCATAAGCTATTTTTGGTAATCTTTTTTTTGTTAATTTTTTAAGATCGTTTATGTTAACTGCTTTTTTTATACTCATATTTACTCCTGATAATTGCAAACCCAATCTCTAATGTTGTCACCGAGACCTTTGCAGCCATTTTCGGTTACAACAACTGTATCTTCTATTTTGACTAACCCAACCTCATCGCTTTTAAGGTCTGTTTCTATAGATAAAACCATTCCAGACTCTAGAGGTCTGTCCTTATAAGGTGCCGGATAGGGAACAATTCCCGTATCATCTAAATGGGGAGCTTCGTGCTGGATTATTCCCATGCCATGGGCCATGAATTTTATATGATTTTTAGGATCACATTTACTTTTTTCCTTTTCTGCAATTTCAATAATTTCTCTTCCAGTGATACCTGCTCTTATTATTTTTCTTGGCGCATCCTGGATTGCTTTTACTTGAGACATGAGGTCTTGCATTAAAGTTGTAGGGTTGCCCATGACAGCCATTCTACATAAATCTCCTAAATACCCATCTAAATTAGCTCCGGAGTCTAATGACAAGATTTCACCTTTTTCCCAAGTAAATTGTTTTGAAGGGGTTCTGTTGTAACATGCGCCTGCCGCAACAAGACAATACTCAAAATTAAGACCTTTATTTACTTCATCTCGCCTTAGTTCCTCTGCAATATCGAATGTATTTGTTCCGGGAATTGTTGAGGTCATAATTTTTTCCATTGAGCGTGTAATATAATTAGAAACCAATTCTAATTTTTTAAGCTCTTCAGGTGTTTTGATTGCTCTTAATTCTTGCATTAAGGGTAAAGCATCAACAAATTTTGCGTTTGGTAAATTTTCTCTTAATTTGATGTATGTGTCTGCTGGTGTATGGCAAAATTCTATGCCAATCGTGAGATTGTTATAGCCTAATTTTTTTACGTTTTCTGCCGCATCAATGCCAGCCTGAGAACTGGTCCATTGATTGTTTACAATATTTGGAATCCAGATCGGCTCGACATCTTGTTGTTGTTTTTCTAAGCCATTTCCAATATAAAAAGAATTTTCCAAGTCACCTTTTGGGTAACCAATGGTTGGCAAGTATCTGCTTATTCCAATTGAATCTTTGTGGGCAAGGAAAAAAAATCTATATCCGCCAAGCAAATATTGAACGCTGTCTTTATCAGTGATTAATAGGAAATCAATACCTTGTTCGTCCATTAACCTGTCAAGTTTATTATTATCAAATGGTATTTTCATATTAATGTGTCCTTTCTACATTGTGGCACTGGTAAATTCTCCGCCAAGTTCAATTTTCCCCCACTGGGTCATTTGCAAATCAGTACTAAAATGTATATGAGTTGAACAGGATTGAACATCTCTTACGGCTCTTTGAATTGGAGAATTGTTATATATTCCATTTGCCCCAGCAATTTGTTGAATTATTCTAGTTGCATCAAGGGCATTTTGAACTGCAAACGATGCATTTCTTTTGTATTTTAGTTTTGTATTAATGTTCACTTCCATATTATTTAACATCATTTTTTCAACTTCTACACAATCGTTGCGCAAAATTAATCTAGCTGCATCAATTTTAGAAGCGGCCTCACCAAGTCGATACTGAATGGATGGAATATCTTTCATTTTAATTCCTGTTGTGCTTGTGGAACGTTCTAATACCCATTCTTTCATTATATCATAACATAATTGAGCTCCTCCGACAGAGCAGCCAGCAAGACCATGCCCACCAATTGAGGGAGTTGATATTTGAAACATTGGATTTTTATTTTTATTTACCCCTTTAAATTTATGGTTAGGATAGTTTATAGCCATTGATTGTATTCTATATTCTGGAACAAATAAATCTTTTACAATTACTGTACAACTTCCTGTTCCTCGCATACCCATAGTATCCCAATCGTCAATAACTTCATAATCATCCTTATGAACTATGCATTGAGACCAATCTAAGATTTTATCTCCATCCTTAACAAGGAATGCAAACAGACACCATTCTGATATTTGTATAGCAGAGCAAAAGTTCCATTTTCCTGATAAAACTAGACCACCATCAACAATTTTCCCTACCCCTTGGTTATATATGTTACCAGCAGCAATAATTGTATCTGGATCATCAGACCATACTTCATCTTGTATTTCTTCGCTAAATAAAGCTAATGTACGGTGATGTGAGGCGATATTTGCAACCGACCATCCCGTTGAACAGTCTCCCCTAGATAAAATTTCAGGAATATCAACCCATGCTGAGAATTCTAACTCCATCCCACCCCATGCTTTAGGTTGATGATATCTAAATAAACCTTCACTGTGTAGTTTATTGATAATAGATTTTGTTATGGATTTTTTTTTCTCAATTTCATTACCTTGTTCTCTAAGAAATGGAATTAATGATTCTGCTTTTTTATTTAAACTATCTAAAGATATATTTATATTCATGGGATGTATACTCAATTAATTTCAATAAAAAATTTGGTTTTAATATTATATAATATTATATAATATAGTGTAACATATTAATGAATGTATATAATAAATTTAAACGAGGGAGCTTTGCATATTATGTCTGATTACAGTTATGAATATAAACATATAACAGTTAGTCCACTATCTCTCCATATCGGTGCTGTAATTTCAGGTATTGATCTTAAAGGTCCTCTTGGAGAAGAGGTAGTTAAAGAAATTAGAAAAGCATGGGTTGATTGGAAAGTTGTATTTTTTAAAAACCAAAATCTTTCGCATTCTGAGCACATATCTTTTGCAAAAAAATTCGGTGCACCAACTATCGGTCATCCAGTTTTTGGTCATGACGATGAATATCCAGAAATATATTCGGTAGCAAAATTAAGAAAAGGGAATACAACGTATCAAAATAAGCCAATGCAGCGATCTTGGTCATTTTGGCATACAGATCTCACTCCAGCTATAAATCCTCCGTCAGGATCTATTTTAAGAGGAACTATAATCCCGCCTTTTGGTGGTGATACCCAATGGACAAATTTAAATGCAGCTTATGAAGCTTTGTCTGATAAAATGAAGGAAATGATCAAAGATTTAAATGCGGTACATCAATTCAGAACATCTTTTAATGGAGTTGGTAATGGCAAGACAAGTGACGAATATGCGGCTAATGTTAAAGACCGTATTTTAATAACAGAGCACCCTTTAGTAACCATTCATCCTGAAAGCAAGAAGAAGGTACTATATATAAGCCCTCAGTTCGTTGATAGAATTAGTGGTTTGCATCCGAGAGAAAGCCAAAATCTTTTAGAATTTTTACTTGAGCATTCTGTACGTCCAGAATTTACAGTTAGATATAGATGGGAAGTAGGTGATATTGCTTTTTGGGATAATAGGTCAACTGCTCATTTAGCTCCATTGGATATATTCGATGCCGATTTTGATAGACAGTTATATAGAATTACTCTTGTAGGAGATATTCCTGTAGGCGTAAATGGAAGGAAATCAAATGTAATTGAAGGTCTGCCAATATTATCTGCTGAAGAAGAGTTAGCGACTTTAAAATAATAATTTTATTTAAATTCTAATAATAATGCATATATACTAATAAATAATAGAATTTACCGATATGAAAAGGGTTAAAAAAATGCAATACGAATCTCCAAAATCAATAGATGATGCTATTTCTCTTATTTCAAATTCACCAGGTAATGTAAGGCTTCTTGCGGGTGGAACTGATTTATTAGTGCAAATGCAGTCTCAGGTTGCAGATCCAGATTTGGTAATAGACATAAAAAATATAAAAGAGATGAAAGAGTTTAAAAAAGAAGATGGGGTTTATACCGTTGGTGCCGCTGTAACCGGCATGGAAATTATTGAACACGAGGAGTTTGGAAGTGATTGGCCAGGTGTTGTTGATGGAGTAAAATTAATTGGTTCAATACAGATTAAAGGTCGAGCTAGTATGGGGGGGAATTTATGCAATGCGTCTCCTGCTGCTGATAGTATTCCCGCTATGATTGCATCAGGCGCATCTGCTGTTATTGCAGGTCCTAATGGTAGAAGAGAAGTTTTGGTAGAGGACTTCATAAAAGGACCAGGAAAAACATCTCTTAAATCAAATGAGATCCTTTTGTCTGTAAAATTCCCGATAAAAAAACCAAATTCTAGTGGAGCCTATCTAAGATTTACACCTCGAACAGAAATGGATATTGCCGTTGTTGGTGTTGGTATTAATGTAACAATGTCAGATTCTGGTATTTGTGAAGAGGCTAAAGTATCAATTGGAGCTGTAGCAGAAAAAGCTCTTGTTGTTGAAGATGCTGCAACAGCTTTGGTAGGGAATAAAATAACCGATGAAATTATTGAAAATTTTATTTCAAAAGTACGAGCGTCTGCAAGGCCTATTAATGATAAAAGAGGGACAGTAGATTTTAGAATTCAAGTAATTGGAGTAATAGCAAAACGAGCTTTAAAAATGGCTTTAGAGAGGATAAGATAAATGACTAGAAGACACATAGAGGCAAAAATTAATGGAGATAATTGTGATTTTTTATGCGAATCCAATGAAACTCTTCTCTCCGTTATTAGAAATCAACTTCAATTAACAGGAACCAAAGAAGGTTGTAGTACTGGAGATTGTGGCGCTTGTTCTGTTATGTTAGATGGTCGATTAGTTTGTTCTTGTCTAACTTTAGCTGTTGAGGTCGAGGGAAAAAATATTGATACAATAGAAGGTATGTCAAACGGTGAAGATTTACATATTCTACAAAGGAAATTCCTGGAACACGCTGCATTACAATGCGGTATATGCACGCCAGGATTTTTAATTGCAGCAAGGGCTCTGCTAGAAAAAAATCCAAATCCTACTGAAACAGAGGTGCGTTATTGGCTTGCTGGTAATCTGTGTAGATGTACTGGGTATCACAAAATTGTTGAAGCAGTTCTTGATGCTGCTGAAGAAATGAGAGGATAGTGTAATGTCAGATACAGTAGCTTATGAAGAAAAAAAATTAAAGATTATTGGTACGAGACCAATCAGACCAGATGGAGTTGATAAGGTAACTGGAAGAGCAAGGTACGGTGCCGATATTAATTTACCAGGACAACTCTTTGGTAGCGTTTATAGGAGCCCTTACCCGCATGCTATAATTAAATCTATTGATGTATCTGCTGCATTAGCAATACCAGGTGTAAAGGCGGCTATAACCGGTGATGATTTTGAAGATATGCCTTCGCAATTTATACCTGTAGGTGAGATGGTTGTTAATTTTAGAGATATGACAAGAAATGTTATTGCACGTGAAAAAGCATTATATGATGGTCACCCAATTGTAGCAATTGCAGCTATATCAGAATCTATTGCAAAAGAAGCATTAAAACACATCAAAGTAGATTTTGAAATCCTTCCCCATGTCATTGATGTTGTTGAGGCAATGAAACCAGGAGCAACTTTATTGCACGAAGAGCAGTATACCCTGATAGAACGTAAAAGATTAGGTTCAGAACCTACAACAGAATCTCCACCTAAAGAACCTTCTAATATAGCCAAAAGATTAACTTGGGAAAAAGGTGATATAGAAAATGGTTTTTCTAAGGCTCATATTATTATTGAAAAAGAATTTAACACTAAACCTGTGCATCAAGGTTATATTGAACCACATGCTACAGTTGCAACTTGCACCGAAGACGGTCAAGTAGAGGTTTATACCTGTAGTCAAGGGCATTTTGTTATAAGATCCCAATGCGCTAAATTGCTTGGTATAGAGGTTTCTAAAATTAAAGTTATTCCAACTGAACTTGGCGGTGGTTTTGGTGGTAAAAATAACGTGTATTTGGAACCTTTAGCAATTATGTTGTCTAAAATAGTACATCGACCAGTTAAAATGGTGATGTCAAGAAATGAAGTCTTTAGGGCGACTGGACCCAGTCCAGCAGGGCACGTAAAAGTTAAAATAGGTTGCGATAAAAACGGAAATATCGTTGCAGCTGATGCACAGATTGATATGCAATCAGGTGCGTTTCCAGGTTCTCCCTTACCGCAAGCAACAATTACATGTTTTACTAGATATGATATTGAAAACGTAAGAGTTATTGGGCATGATGTAACGACTAATCGACCAAAGGTAGCTGCTTATAGAGCGCCAGGAGCTCCTATAGCTGCATTTGGAGTTGAAAGTGTTATGGATGAATTAGCAGAAAAGTTATCCATAGATCCCCTTGATTTAAGAATTATGAATGCTGCAAAAGAAGGAACTCAAACGTATTATGGTGTTACGTTTCCTCAAATTGGATTTTTAGAGACTTTAAAGAGAGCAAAGGCTCATAAGAATTATAATATCCCGTTAGAAAAGAATCAAGGGAGAGGGGTTGCTACAGGTTTTTGGATGAATATTGGGAATGATACAACTTCATCTTTAAATGTTAATGATGATGGAACCATAGCTTTAACAATCGGTACTATTGATGTAGCTGGAGGATCAAGGTCATCATTGGCCATGATGGTAGCTGAGGAATTTGGAATTGATTCAGATAAAGTTAGAGTAACTACCGGTGACACTTCACAACTAGGATTTAATTTTGTTACTGCTGGAAGTAGAGGTACTTTTGCTGGAGGAATAGTTGCTATTTTAGCTGCAAGGAAAGCGATAGAAGAATGTAAAATAAGGGCAGCAAAGACCTGGAATGTCCCATTAGATGAGGTTGTTTGGGAAGATGGGTACGCAAGGCCCGCTAGCTCGAATGTAGGAGGATTTGACCCTCTTTCTTTGGCAGATATTGCAAAAAATGCAACCAAAACTGGAGGTCCTATTGCTGGTCACAGTGAAAAGAACGTTCAAGGTGCAGGTCCTGGTTTTGGTACTCAGATTGTAGATGTTGAAGTTGACAAAGAAACTGGTAGCGTTAAAATTCTTAGACATACAGTTATTCAAGATGCTGGTAAAGCAATACACCCTGCCTATGTCGAAGGGCAATACCAAGGTGGTGCGGTGCAAGGTATTGGCTGGGCTTTAAACGAGGAGTATATTTACGGAGATGATGGAAAATTACAAAACACTGGTTTCCTTGATTATAGAGTTCCTGTGGCATCGGATGTTCCGTTTATAGACACTGATATTGTAGAGGTTCCTAATCCTTATCATCCTTATGGCGTAAGAGGTATAGGTGAAGTGCCTATTATTCCACCTACCGCAGCTATTGCAAATGCAGTTTATAAGGCAACTGGTATAAGGTTTAATTCTTTACCATTATCACCTCCAAAAGTTTTAGCTGCAATAACAAAAAAATAGTTTTTTTAGATTTATTAACCTAGAAACGATGTTTAAAAAATCGTTTCTAGGTTTTTATATATTTATCTAAAATCTTCTGATTTTAGATTAAGAAGCTTAAGTGCGTTTAATCCACATATTCTCTCTCTATCTTCTTCTGAGAGACCTTCCGCTTGATAAACATGTTCAATTGGATCGTGTTCAGCCATATCTGCTGGATAATCTGTTCCTATTGCAATGTGATCAACCCCATATTTTTTTATTAAAAATTCAAGTTGGTCAACTGCAAAAACGAGTGTATCAAAATAGAATCTTTTAAGATATGTAGTTGGAAGTTCATGTATTTTTTGTCTACAATCTACTCTAGCTCCGTAAGCGTGATCCATTCTAGCTCCGTAAGCTGCGGTAAATGCACCGCCATGTGAAAGATAAAACTTAATTTTTGGATATCTTGCCATAACTCCATCAAAAATTAAATAATGCATCGCTACAGTTGTATCCAGAGGGTTGCCAACAATATTTAAAAGGTAATGTTCTCCGAATCTTGAACTGTAAAATGAAGAAGGATGAATAAAAATTAACACATCTAATTCTTCGCATTTTTTCCAAAAAGGTTCAAGCCTTTCGGCGGACAATTCTTCGTCTTTTACACGAGCGCCAATCTGAATCCCTTTAAATCCTAAAACATTTACGCAACGTTCTAACTCTTTGATTGCCAGGTCTGTATCTTGAAGAGGTACCGTACCTAAACCTGTTAATCTTTTTGGGTTTGTTAGTACTGTTGTTGCGATATTATTGTTAATTAATTCACTTGATTCAGCGCCTAGGTTTTTATCAACCATATAAAAAAATTGCTGAGGAGAGCAAGATAGCGCAGAGACATCAATGTGCACTTTATCCATTTGCGCTAATCTAACATCAATATTAGTAAAAGGTATTTCGCGATCTTCACCTTGTTTTTTATTAACTTGTTTCGTTAATTCACTTGCAACACCAACAGAAGGATGAAAATCAGAAGGTAAATGGGGCTTTATTAGAGTGTCAGCTTCAGGTGTTCTAATATGATTATGCAGGTCTAAAGTTAATGTTTTTGGACGTTTTGTCCCGTTAGGTAGATGCTTTCTTCCAGCAGTTGGTCCATATGGACGCATTTCTACATCGTGTGTTGCCATTTTATGCTCCCTTTATTTCATATTTTTGATCATCCGGATCATAAATATATATTTTATAATCCGGATGATTTGTTGTTAACTATTTTTCCCACCAATGTGCAGGATCTTGATTTGCTCCCTGTGTTCCATTTGGTCCACCACCATTGGTTCTCAAGTACATTTGCCTATCGTGACCGGCTTTGTATTTACCGTCCATTGCATCTGCAAGCCAATCCATACACATCATATGGCAGTCATGACGATCTTGCCCTGTACCTTGAAACATTTTAGCTTGATGATAAGTATCTTCATAGATCCAAAGTTCTTTAGGGGATTTTACTTTATCATAAAAATCATAAACTAATTCTGTCGGAGCTCTTGAATCGTATTCACCAACAGTTAGTAGAATAGGGCACTTGATATCTTTCTCGCGTCCTTCCACTGTCATTTTTGTTACAATTTTATCTAGTTCTTCTTCACTCTTTGCTCCAGTAAGATAGCCAAATAATTGTTTATATCGTGGAGAGAAAGTATCAAGAATGTAATACTTATCAAGATATGAAGCCCATGGACCAACTACAGCTTTTATCCTAGGGTCTCCTGAAGCAGCAACTTCAAGTCCCCAATGTGATCCCATTGATACAGCAAAAATACCAATTTTATCTTTATCGACTTCTTTACGTGTTTCAAGCCAATCAACTATAGATAATACAGCTCTTTCATAATTACCATGTGTTAATTTTTGATTTCTAATATTGCTTGTACCTTGTCCCGGTCCGTCAATAACAAGTAGATGCATTCCTCTTGCATGAGCTTCGACAACTCTAGGATCTGGCCACATTTCTTTAGTCATATCGCAGCCAGGAATGAATATTACTACTGGTGCAACGGTTTTTCCTGGACATAAAAGAAAATTGCATTGTAATTGCATATCTTCAAAAGGTATTTCGACTCTTTCTATTTTATATGGAGCTAACTCAATTACTTTTTCATAATTAGCTATGCATCTTCCGTGTAAATATATTTTTTCATCATTTGTTTCCAGAACTGGATGTTGAGCAGCTGCAAATTTTGCTGAAGCTCTGTAATACAGGTCAAATGCTGTCATTGAATGTCCAGCAGCCTCTTCTTCAGCTGCAACTCTTTCTAATCTTTGGCCTTGTTTACCAAGATGTTTTGAAATTTGACCATGACTCTTAACAGATTTTGGTAATTCTCTTGAATCTTCATCCCAGTGAAAAACCCTTCCGGTTTCTTTCACTATCCAGTCATATATCCATTGTTGGCCGTCTCTCTGTAAACGTGGTGTACGCATTTTAATCTCCCTTTGTTTTTTATTCTTTTATAATATTGCACTATCTTTTTATATAATATAGATAATTAAAAAATTAAAATTAATTTTTTTATTTTTTATTTATTAATTATCAATTATTATATACCAAACTTATATAAGTAAAACTAATTATCATACAATCTACATTTAATCATTCTTAACTTAACTTTCTAAAAAATAATTTTCAAGGATTTCTCAATGCGTTTTCGTGCTCTTAATAGTAAGGATTTTCAAATATATACAGCAGGTAATTTCTTTGCCATGAATGGTATTTGGATTAATCGGGTAATCATTGGTTGGTTAGGATGGGAATTAACAGGATTAGCTTCGATAGTTGGTTTGTTATCATTTTTGATTTTTGCTCCTACGGTAATAGCTAGTCCATTTTTTGGGGTTATCATTGATAGGGTTAATTTAAAGAAATTTGCTATAATCACTCAGTCAATTATTGCATCTACTGCATTTGCACTGTTGATTTTGTATTATTTTAATTTACTGGCAATTTTAAATCTATGTCTGATTGCTCTTGTTATTGGCATTACTACAAGTGCGGATAGATCTACAAGAATGACTTTGGTGCCTCGTATAGTTGAAAAAGATAATATAGCAAATGCTATTGCAGTTCATGGAATTAATTTTAATAGTGCTCGTTTAATAGGTCCAGCATTAGGTGGAATATTAATTGATACCGTTGGATTTAATTTAACGATATTTATCAATTTCCTTTTTTTTCTGTGTATGCCCGTTGCTTTAATTATGGTTAATATTAGAAAAAGAGAAGGTAAAACTCAGAAAAAGAAAAATATTTTTTATGAATTCCTGGACGGCGCGAAATTTGCTTACAATCAACCAGTTATTTTAAAAGCTTGCATTCTAACGGCTCTGTTCTCTTTTTGCGTCAGAGGTGCAATTGAAATATTACCAGCCATAGCTGGTGGGATTTATAATCAGTCAGCCCAAGGGTTAGGACAAATGTTAGCAGGAGCAGGAGCAGGAGCTCTTGTTGCCGCCTTATATATAGCGTCACAGAGATCTAATGATCCTGAAAAAGGAGTTCCTCTTAGGGTTTATGTTAGTTCTATTTTGGGTTTTCTTGCATTAATTTTGCTAGGTTATTCTAATCTTTTAGCTATTCCATATATAGACAGTTGGTACTTTGCTTTATTTGCTGTATTTATGATTGGATTTAGCATGACAATTAATGGAATTGATTTGCAGGCTGTTGTTCAATTGGAATTAGATGATGTTTACAGAGGGCGTGTAATGAGCTTATGGGTTGTTCTTGTTATTGGCGTTGCTGCTTTTAGCGCTATTTTAATGGGTTTATTTGCTGATTTAGTTGGCATAGGAACTACGTTAATGTTTTTTTCTGTATTGGGTTTTATTTTATTTACAATAATGTTAGTCTTTGACAATAAAAAGAATTGAATAAAACATTTAGTTGGAGATAGGGAATGAGAACTGCTGTAATCGGATTGGGATGGTGGGGCAAAGTTATTGTTAAAAATTTATACGACAGTAAAAAAATTAATATCACACATGGCGTAGATCCTTTTGGCGATAAAATGGATGATTTTGCCAAAGAATACGGAATAGAAATTCTTTCGGATTATACTCAGGCATTAGAGAACAAAGATATTGACGCAATAATTTTAGCAACTCCGAACAAACTTCACCACGAAAATATCATAGAAGCTGTTAATGCAGGGAAACAGGTGTTCTGCGAAAAGCCTCTTGCCCTGAGCGTCGATGGAGCAAAGAAAGCCCTAGATGTTTGTGCTAAAAATAATATAACGCTAGGTTTGGGTCACGAAAGAAGATATGAACCTGCGATGAAGAGGCTCTTCAAATATATAACTGACGGATCGATTGGTAAAATTTTGCATGTTGAGACTAATTTTAGTCACGATCTTTTTAAAACATTAGATAATGATAATTGGAGATTTAGTAATGAAGATGCACCTGGAGGTGGATTTACAGCTAGAGGTATACACTTAACAGATTTTATGGTGTCTATGTTCGGAAGTGCAAAGAGGGTGTATTCAACAATGTCTAGCATCGCATATGATGCACCGAGGATAGATACTATGGCTGCAAATATTGAATTTGAAAATGGAATTACAGGCATTGTTTCCGTCTCGATCGCGACACCATTTTATGGAAGATTTACAGTTTTTGGTGATAAAGGTTGGGTTGAGGCAAGAGAGGTAAATAATTTTGAACACGATGATCCTGGTGAGTTAATATACTGTGACTTGAACGGAAAAAGGACTATCACTAAGCACGCTCATACAAACACTGTAAAAGAAAATTTTGAATCATGGGCAGATGCGGTTTTAGGTAACGGTACCTACATGATTACTCCAGGCCAGATGATTGCAAACATTGAGATATTTGAAGCAATCGTTAAGTCTGGAAATTCAAAGAAAATTATCGATATAAAACATTAATAGACACGACAATAAATTATCTTGTTCTAAATAATTATTTTATATTCGCTCTTGCATTAGCTAGTTCAAAAGCTACTTTAGAATGTTCAATTTCAAATGGATATTCTGTTAGATTCTCAGTATCCCACTGACTTCTTGGTGTTTCGTAAAAATCACCGCCATACACATGAATTGCACCGGTATATTTATTTGTTGGATTTGTAACGGAATGTATAATGTTTGATCCCAATGGAGCGCTTTCTCTAGCTCCTATAGATTTTGCACCAGCTGCCTCAATAAGACCGCTTTCGTCTCCATTTATTCTTTTCCAAAAGATGTTATCTTCTCTACCTGTGTATATTCCTACTGCTGCCCACATATTATGATTATGGGGGACAAGCGTCATATTCGCAGGCCACACAACATTCAGAATTGTTAATTTTTCTGATTGATATAGCTTTTGAATACCACCAATTTTTGGTTCACCAATTATTTTCATAAGGCTATTTGGATTTTCAACTGCATTTGCCACAATATCAATCACGGCTTTATGATTGTCTGTTGTGGTAATACGTGAATTGCAGTTCTCTATAAATCTATCAAGATTAAACATATAAGCTCTTTTTAGTTATAATTAATAAATATAATATTATACATTTTATGCATTATTAATATATATTAATAATTTACAGATATCTACGGCGTAGAATTAATAATGTTAAATATAATATAAAAGTTAAATAAATTTTGGTGAATATGAGCTCATGAAAAAAATAATAAATAAAATTTATGCATTAGAAGACCTTGAAGAGCATGCTAAAAAACATTTGCCGAGACCGGTATTTGGTTATGTGTGTGGTGGATCAGAAACAAATAGTAGTTTGCGAGAGAATAGAAGGATATTTGAAGAGTATAAATTTACACCAAGAATTTTAAAAAATGTCTCTAATAGAACAACTGAAACTAAATTATTTGGACAATCATGGAGTGCGCCATTTGGAATTTCTCCTATGGGGGTTAGTGCATTAGCAGCATACAGGGGAGATTTGGTCCTTGCAGAGGCTGCTAAAAAATCCTCAGTACCAATGATTATGAGTGGTTCTTCATTAATCCCAATGGAAGATGTGATTTCATTGGCTCCGGAAACGTGGTTTCAAGCTTATTTACCAGGAGAAAGTGATAGAATTGAAAAACTTATCGGAAGAGTTGAAAAGGCTGGTTTTAAGACTTTGATTTTAACAGTCGATGTTGCTGTAATGGCAGGTCGTGAAAATAATTTACGAAGTGGTTTTTCAACTCCTTTAAGGCCATCATTAAGATTAGCTTACGATGGTATTACTCATCCAAAATGGACATTAAATACTTTTCTCCGCACTATATTTTTGCATGGTATGCCTCATTTCGAAAATTTCTTTGCTACTCGTGGTGAGCCTATTTTCTCTTCTTCTGTTAACAGAGATTTTGGACAGAGGGCTAACCTGAATTGGAAACATCTAGAACAGATAAGAAAGCAATGGAAAGGAAATCTGATAGTTAAAGGTATACTGGATAAAGACGATGCCATTATAGCAAAAGAAATTGGTGCCGAAGGTATTATTATATCAAATCATGGGGGAAGGCAGCTTGACAGTGCTATTTCTTCATTAGAGGCGCTTGAGAATATAGTTCCTCATCTAAAAGATGTTACCGTTATGGTTGATAGCGGATTTAGAAGAGGTAATGATATTTTAAAAGCTTTAGTTATTGGCGCAGACTTCGTTTTTATTGGCAGGCCCTTCCTTTATGCGGCATCAATTGCAGGGTTAGAAGGAGTAGAGCATGCTATCAATTTGTTAAAAGATGAAATTGATAGAAATATGGCATTACTTGGAATTAATAGCTTAGAAGAGCTTAATTCGAGTTTCCTAAGAAGAAAAAAAGATATATAGAAATTATTTCTTTGCGTAATCCAAAATTCCAGTATTGAACAAATCTTTTTTCATTTCTTTTTTTGCTTCATCTGACATTTCAAGTACTGGAGGTCTTGATAGTCCACCGTTCATGCCAATCAATTCTTGCCAGTATTTCATCTCAGCGAGAGGCATTCTGCCTTTATTCCAGTATCCCATTATCCATTTAGCATGCACCTCCCTAAGAGATTGTAACGAAGAAGCAATTTTTGTTGCTTGTTTTATATCTCCTCTTTGGGCAGCCGCAGTATAATCTTTTAATGGTAGCCATCCCTTAACCTGATACAAGTGAGGGTTGTAATTAACAAGCCATTGAAGACCTAGTTGTGTCATGCTTGTTAGCCAAGGGGCTTCATCTGCTATTGAAATAACAATGTCATTTCCAACTGCATTCATAATTGAATGGGTTGCAGCTGGAGATCCATCTGCCTGTTTATAGCCGCATATGTTTTGCAATTTAGAGAGTCTTTTTGCAAGGTCTGGTCCTATCGGATGGCACACTTGAGGAACATTGAATAGTATAATTCCAATATCAACTCTGTCACATATATATTCGTAAAAAGAAAATATACAATCATCATCTCTTGCAGCTACATAGGGTGTTAGAATGATAACAAAGTCATATCCTACGTCTTGAGCGTGTTTGGCTAATGCAGTTGCCTGCTTTACAGATTGGTGATGGCATCCAGCAATTAATGGAATTTTACCATTTGCTTCGTCGTACATTATTTCATGTGCTAACATTCTTTCTTTGTCTGGCATAGACCAAAACTCTGCTATATTACCTGAACAATAATGGCCATCAACTTTGATATTATCGATCACGTGAGATAAATTTTGACGGTTTGCAATTTCATCAAATTCATCATCTCTATCCCAACAGTAGGGCATAGCAGTCCACACTCCCTTTAATATTTGGCTAGCTGCTTCTTTTGCTTCATTTTTCCTATAATTCATTAATAGATCCTTTTATTTCATCTTAAACGGTTCGTTATCTATACCAATTCTTTCCTCTAAACCAGCCATACCCCTTAGAATTTCATAAAATGATACCGTATCTTTCTCAGCATAACCCTTTTCATAAGCTGCTTGAAGGCATTGTGACATTAACGATGTCATTAACATTGGCGAACCAAGTTTTTGTCCAAGTTCAATCATTAAACGGTTATCCTTAAGAGAGGTTTTTATTTGACCTTGTTTGGAATAATCTGCATTTATCATTTTTGGACCTTTGTCAAACATAGTCTTTGAGCTACAAGCTCCATCTTTTAGTACTTCGAGAAGGTTGTTTTGTTCAAGACCAGCTTTGTCTCCGAGAACAAGGCCTTCAGCTAAAGCAAGCCTATTTCCTGATAATATTAAATTAATAACTAATTTTGTTCTAGCTCCTGATCCTACGGGACCCATATAATAAGATGCCCTACTAAAACCTGAAAAATACGGTTGGCAAGCAATAAAATCATCTTCATTTCCACCTGCAATAACAATTAAATCTCCACTTCTTGCCATAGTACTTGTACCACTAACAGCAGAATCTAGAAATTTAATCCCCTTTTTTGAAAGATCTTTAGATAGACTTTCTGAATCTTCAGGTCTTGATGTTGTTGTATCGCAAATGATAAAATTTTCAGATTCTATCCCATCTGCAATACCATTTTTTCCAAGAGCTACTTCTCTTGCTATTTCGCTATTAGGCAATGACATCAAAACGCAATCAACATTTTTTGCTGCATCTGCGGGGGTATCCACCGGATGTCCTCCTTGTTCCCTAAGGTCATCCATTCTTGCTGGATCCATATCGAAACCCTGCACATTAAATTGTGATTTTTTTAAATTTAAGATAAAAGCTTGACCCATTAAACCCATACCTACTATACCAATATTTTTTTTCATAACCGCTCCCTTTTTTTGTTATTAATATGAATTATTATTTTATAGTTTTACTACAATTTTTCCTATTTGCTTATTAGTCATCATATGAATTCTTGCTTCATTAATGCTATCGAAATCAAAAACTTTATCTATAATGGGTTCAATCTCTCTTTTTTCTAGTGCAGGAAGAATTAAACTTTTAAAACCATTTACGGTTTCTTTTATGTCATCTATACCGACTTTGGCGTTTGATACACCGTGAAGACTAAATCTATTCGCATGAACTTTTCTGAAATCTATTTCAACATTATTAATTCCATCCATGTAACCAACGGCAATTAATCTTCCTTTAAAAGCAAGTGATTCCATGCATTGCTTGATTATTGATCCGCCCAAACAATTTACCACAACATCTATTCCGTTTTGGGATATATCTTTTAGCTTTTTACTTAAATCACCATCAGGTAATTGAATGCCATAATCCAATCCTCTTTCTTTTAAGAACCCAATTTTTTCTTTTGAAGATGATGTGCCTACTGTATTAGCTTTTGCTACCTTAGATATTTGTAATGCGGCTACACCAACAGCAGATGGTATCGCTGATATTAATACCCACTCTTTTTCCTTTAATTTCCCATAAGTTATTACTGCATCATAAGCTGCTAAAAAACTAACAGGTATTGCGGCAGCTTCTTCATAACTATATTCTTTAGGGATTGGCATTATCTGATAATCTTTGATCAGAGTGTATTCTGCAAATGCTCCAGATTCCTTGCCAAGAACGCGACCCATTATTTTGTCACCTATAGAATATCCCTTAATATTTTTACCAATCTCAACAATGTCTCCCGCTGCCTCTGTCCCGCCTGGTTTGGTTGAGCTTCCGTGCATAACTCCGCCAACTATAAAGCCTCCTCTATTTAAACCTGCTGCATTAACTTTAATTAAAACTTCGTTATCGCCGGGTGATGGGACTTCTATATTTTTTTGTATTAACACACTTTCATTATTAATAATTTCTGTAAAATATGATTTCATTGAATTACCTCTTTTAAGAAAGCAACTATGTTGCGATAGCAATAAATATAATATAATCTATATTATAAAATATATCATATAATTAAGTAATATAATAACAATAGGGTGTAATATGGCTAAAATAAATATTGATAATATAAAAATAGAATACGAGATAATAGGTAGCAGTGGTCCAATTTTAGCTCTTATGCCTGGTGCTCGTAGGGGGTATTTAGAAATGAAGACCCTTGCTGAAAAAATATCAAAGAATAATATACGCGTTCTTCTTCATGACAGGAGAAATACCGGCGCATCCGATATGCTTTTAGATGATAATGAGACAGAGGAAGTTGTATGGGCAGATGAATTGCACAATCTTTTTAAAGCCATTGGAGAAGAGAAAGTCTTTGTCTCGGGATCTTCGTCGGGAGCAAGGACTGCTTTAATGTATGCCCTAAGGCATCCGGAATCTCTATTAGGTTTGATAATAATGAGAGTGACAGGGGGTAAGTTTGCTGCACAAAGATTGCCTGTAAATTATTATAAAAAATTTATTGATATTGCAAGAAAAGAAGGAATGGAAGGCGTTGCCAAAACACCACGTTTTTTAGAGTATATTGCTACAAACCCCTCTATATATAAAAACCTAATCAATATGGATAAAGAACTATTTATAAAGGTACAAACTAACCTATTGGATAAGTTTCTTAACGGGGCTGAATTGCCTGTAATGGGTATTACTGAAAGTGAACTGAACTCAATAAAAGTGCCATCATTAGTAATTCCAGGGAATGACAATACTCATAATTCAGAAAGCGGAAAGACTGCGTCAGTTATGCTGGATAACTGCGAGTTACACGAGTTGCCAATAGAAGATGTGGATGTCGATCTTATTCCATGGAGCCAATGGTATGATTATGAGAATGAGATTTCTAATGTGATGTCTAGGTTTATAAATAATATAGCTTCATAACATGTTCGTTTAGCTGTCAACTATCCATAATTTCCGTTCTTGTTTCACAAGGGGTTCATAACCATTTTTTGTTACGATAATTGTTTTTTCTATTTGTGTGCCGCCTAGGCCGAGTACTTGACATGGATTTTCAATACATAAAACCGTACCTTCCTCAAGAGGAATATCTGTATTGTCTGGAAGATAAACGTCATCAATGGGAGACTTGTTTCCCAAAACATAGGGTAATTCCCTCATTTCAAGGCCTATTGCATGGCCAGCAAATGTCCCGCAGTGTTCAGGAAGCCCGTTATCTTTTGTACCATTAAGCATGGCATTTTGTATTTCAGATGGAAGTATACCAGATTTTATTATAGAAAGTGCTGCGTTAAATCCTGCTAATGTGGCATGCCATATGTTTAATTGGTCTTTGTTAGGTTCGCCTATAATTCCACCCCATCCAGTATCTGCTTGGTAATTATTTAACGATATGCCGGCATCAAATTTCCACATCTCACCTTTTGTAATTTTTTTATTTGTGGGCGGAAATATTCCAATAGATCTTCTTCCTGAGCCGAAATGGAACCAAAGCCATTTTCCAAGTCCCTTGGAAACCTCTTCTGCGAATATTCTAGAAATATCTATTTCTGTCATGTCTACTTTTATTGATTCGCAGGCTACATTACATGCTTTTTCATTTAAAGTTGCGGCTGATCTCATTGCGTCAATTTCATCTTTAGTTTTAACGGTCCGGATCAATTTAAATAGAACTGAAGAATTAATAAAGGAGGCATTAGGTAATGCCTCAGTAATCTGTTTCATTACATTATTTGTAATTTTATCTTCATCGAGCGCTATTCTAGAATTAGAAAGACCTTTATCTTTAATGGCTTTAACTAAAGCTTCTCCACTACCCTTTGATCTCTTTAGGTCATTGTTTTGCATTGATAAATAAACGTTTTCTTGCATTTCATTAATATCATTAATGTGATCAGGTTTTTGGATTAGTGCGCTTTTTCCTCCATATGTATAATAATCCTTTACCCAAGACTCTTGCCATGAAACATAGGTCATCTCCTGGCTTGGAACTATCATTGCAGGTTCAACTCTTTCGTCGCGTATATATATGGCGAACATATCAACGGAATAAGAATAAACCTTTGGAGCCCAGCTTACAGTATCAGTAAGATATGTTATATTTTCAGGTGTTGATGCAATCAATGCATCAACACCAAATTTATCCATTAGCTTTCTTGCACGCTCGATATTAAAATACATTTTGTTAATCCTCTATTTGAATAACACAGTATTAGTTAGCTCTTGGTCCAGGCTGTTGGAGCTAGCGCATTTACATCACCATCTATTTCTATGATGGATGGTTTGTTTGATTTGATAGCTAATTTTATTGCATTTTGAATTTCAGCAGGATCAGTAACTCTTATTCCGAATGCTCCCATATTATTGGCTAATTCAGCAAAACTAATTTTATTAAAATGCCACATATCCCCCCATTTACTTGAGGGCTTCCCATCGTAAGCATTCATAAAAATATCATACTCTTGATTTAATGCATTGTTATTATTAACTATTGTAATTGTTGGAATATTACATCTAACGGCAGTTTCTAGCTCAGTAAAATGATACCATAATCCGCCATCACCGGTAAGGCAGAAAACTTGCTTTTCAGGCAAAGCACACTTTGCACCAATAGCTGCTGGAAATCCCCATCCGAGAGAGCCTGCGCATCTAATGAAATCCCATTTCTTGCTCATCCAGAGTTGTTGTACCGTCCACATTGCTGTATGACCGGTATCCGAAACAACTATAGAGTCATCAGGTATGGCTTCGCTTAGCTCCTTCATTAAGCGTTCTGGTCTAATTGGTGATGCACTAGAATTTCTATTTGTATCTATTTCTTTCCGCCATTCTTGTACATGGCTTTGTACGGTATTTACCCATTCATCACGCGAGACACTGTTGTTAATTTTTTTAAGAAACATTTCTAAGGTAACTTTTGCATCTCCTAGTATACTTACTTCATTAGGGTAGTTTCTTCCTAAATCACTAGGATCTATACCTATTTGAATTACTTTTATTCCAGGTGCAGGTACATTCCAAAAATGGGTTACTTGTCCTCCGGTACTCGATCCTACATAGATTATAAGATCCGATTCCATAATTATTTTATTTGTACAAGACCTTGAATAACTTCCAGGAACTCCAAAATATAGAGGATTGTCTTCTTGCACAAGGTTGTATGCAGCAACGGAAGTAGCTATAGGAATAGAAAGCCTTTTTGATAATTCAATTGCTTCTGGTCCTGCTTCTGAAATTCTCGCTCCACCTCCTAAAATAATAAGTGGTTTTTTTGATTTTTTTATTACACTTAAAGCATTGTCTATGTATTTTTCCTCTGGGCAGATTCTGTGCGCAGGAACTTTTTGGTACTGTTCTTCTGTTATAACTTCAAGATCACCAAAATCATCTTCAATTTGACCATTGTTTCCTGCAAGCTGGAGGTTAACAGGACCAGGGTTTCCAGAAGTCGCTTCTCTAAAAGCTTGTCTCATCAAATCAGGCAATCTGTCTACGGTATCAACTTGAAAATTCGCTTTAGTTAATACTTCAAAAATCGGTAGGTCATTGTTTTCTTGGTAGGCCCCTTTATGCTTCTCACTTGATTTTCTTCCTCCAGAGAATGCAATTACTGGACTATTCCCCATTAAAGCATCCCTTAATCCTGAGGCAAGATTTGCTGCACCTACAGCCTGTCCTCCGCATACGCCTGGTGTACCTGATGCTCTGGCATATCCGTCCGCCATGTAAGCTGCAGCCTTTTCTGAATGAGCTAAAACCCTCTTTATAGGCATGTCGTCCATCTCAGCAAGAGGTCTACTAAGTATAGTTGGAACAAAGAATACAGCTTTTACTTTTGAAGCTTTTAAAAATTCTGCGATAAATTTTCCACCAGTCATTTTTGGCATTATATTTTTTCCCTAAATATTTTATTAAAAAAATTATTAATATTATATAGTTATATGTAAATGTATTTTTTCACGGTACTGTATTTAAATTGTACATTATTATATAATAAAAAATAGATTAAATAAAAAAAATTTAAATATAGATAATTAAAGGGACTATTAGTGTCATGTCTAGTGATAAAGTTAATAAAAAGAATGCCCTGGAGGGGTTGAAGGTCGTTGAGTGTGCAACTGTAATTGCTGCGCCTTTATGCGGAAGAATGTTAGCTGATTTTGGTGCCGAAGTCATACATGTCGAAACTCCAGTTAAGGGAGACCATTTAAGAAATTTTGGCTTTGAGGTAGATGGAATAAATCCCTGGTGGAAATCTTACTCAAGAAATAAAAAATTAATTACTTTGAATATATCAAAATCTAAGGGACAGGAAATCCTATTTAATTTATTAAAAGACGCTGATATCTTTATTGAAAATTTTAGACCCGGTAGGCTTGAAGACTGGGGAATTTCAATCGAAAGTCTTTTTGAAATTAACCCAAAATTGATTATAGTAAGGGTTAGTGGTTATGGTCAAACTGGACCGTATTCTGATCAGCCTGGTTTCGGCACACTGATGGAAGCTATGAGTGGTTTTGCTGAGATGACCGGTGATCGTGATGGAATGCCGACATTACCACAGTTTCCTTTGGCTGATACATGCGCTGGTTTTTATGCTGCTCTTGCTACTATGTTTGCGGTTTATAATCGTGATATAGTTGGGGACGGGAAGGGGCAAGTTATAGACGTAAGTATATGGGAGAGTCTTTTTTCTATTTTAGGCCCTAATGCTCTAGTTCACAATCTTACAGGTTTATCTCCAAAGAGAATGGGTAATAGGGCCCCTACAAGTGCCCCAAGAAATACTTATAAAACAAAAGATAACAGGTGGTTAGCGCTTGCTGGAGCAACCCAAACAACTGCGATACGATTATTTGAGGTGATTGGTCATCCAGAACTTATAGATGACCCAAGGTTCAACAATAACTCAAACAGAGTATTAAATGTTGAAGAATTGGATGTTTATATATCAGAGTGGATAGGCAAGTACTCTTTGGAGGAGGTTTCAAAGATCTTGCATGAAAATGCCGTACCAGTAGGCCCTGTGCTTAATATTGCTGATATTATTGAAAATGTTCACGCAAAGGCCCGTGAGATGATCGTTGAGGTTGATGATAACGGTTTAAAGCTTCCAACGGAATCTGTTTTCCCTAAGATGTCTAGAACGCCTGGTAAGATTAAACACTTAGGAAAGGAAATGGGAGCTGATAATAAAGAAATTTTTACAGATAGATTAGGTATGAATGAAGAGGAAATTATAAACCTTAAGAAAGAAGGTGTTATATAGTTTTTAATATTATTTAATTTATATATTATACAAATAGAAACTAACAAAAACATGGAGAAAAAATGAACAAAAAGCCATTAATAACATTGTACACCCCTGGAAATAAACCAGAGTTGATTGAAAAAGCGTCAAGATTTGAACCTGATGGTATAGTTATAGATTTTGAAGATGCTGTACCTTTGAGTATGAAATCTGAAGTTAGGGATAATGTTTCAAAGAATGTTTTGCCAAATCTTTCTATAACTACTCTTATTAGAGTAAACAGTGAAATTGAATTTTTAGAAGATGATTTGAATGCTGTTGTTGGTCCATATATATATGGTATAGCATTACCGATGGCAGAATCTGTTGAACAGGTTCAATTTGCTGATAAAATAATCACAAAACTTGAAAGAGAAAGAGGGTTAGAGCCTGACTCAATTAAATTGTTATTGTTAATTGAAACGGCACTTGGTGTTGTTAAGTGTTATGATATATGCGCTGCAGCAAAGAGGGTTGAATCCATTGTGTTTGGTAGTGCTGAAGATGGTGATTTACAGAGAGATTTACACTCAGGATTTTCAATCGATGGGTTTGAAATGAATTACTCTAGAAGCAAATCGCTGGTTGATGCAAGGGCAGCAAAGCTTCCTTATATCCTAGATGGTGCTTTTAGCGGAATTCATGATCTTGACGCATTAAGGCTAGAATGTGAATTAAGCAAAAGCATAGGTTATGATGGTAGAACGCTAATTCACCCAAGTCACGTCGCTGTTGCTAGAAAAGCATATGAACCTGACCCTAAGTTGATCGGCTATTACGAAAGAATGGTTGAAGCATTTGAAGAGGCCGAAAAAAATGGCCTTGCAGCCATTACTTTTGAAAATAAATTGGTTGACTATGCTATGTATAAAAAAGGTAAAGTTTATTTAGATAGATAGATAGATATTTTTTTGTAAAAAAAAACCCAGCATTTTACTGCTGGGTTTTTTTAATGGATTTTTAATTTATTAATTAATGCTCCATTTAGCTTTTCTTTTCTTACTAACTTCTTCCATTCTAGAATGTCTTCTCCAGAATAGGATTTTTACATCCAAATATTCCATTAGTGTGAATAGACTTAGGCCCATTAACGACATTACTATCAAGGCTGCGAAACTTCCATCCATATTAAGGCGGAAAGCAAATCTTTGCATTAATATACCAACACCTTCTGAAGCTGAGAAGAACTCAGCAACAATGGCACCAATTAAAGCTCCTGTCATTGCAAGTTTTAGTCCTGCCATAATGATCGGAAGTGCGCTAGGTATTTGTAGTTTCCAAAAATATTGCTTTTTATTCGCTCCAAGAGACCTAAACAATTCTGTTGCGTCTTTGTCTATGAATAATAAACCCGTTAAAGTATTAATGAATGGAGGGAAGAAGCAAACCAAAGCAGCAAGTGCTATTTTTGAACTCCATCCGAAACCAAACCATGCAATAATAAAAGGTGTTACAGCAATTCCTGGTGTTACATTAAAAACAACAGCATAAGGTGCCCAATAACGTCTAAAAACAGGGCTGATTGCTGAGGCAATAGCTAAACTTAAACCAATAGAAACGCCTATTATAAAACCACAAACTGCTTCGAACATTGTCACAAAATAGTGATAATAAATCGAACCTGTGATAAAGAACATTTCATACAACCTTGCAGCAATAGATGAAGGTGGTGGCATGATAAGTTCGTTTACGTATCCTAGTCTTGATCCAAGTTCCCAGCCGCCAATTATTACTATGAATGTACCTAAGTGCATCCCCAGTCTTGTCGCAAGGCTGAGTTCTTTTACGCCTTTTAAAACGCCGTCTGAACTAACGTCACTCATGATTTCATCTCCTTATTCCAAGCAAGAGATCTTTGTAGACTCTTTTTTTCCATTAATTCATCATTACGCCAATATAGAACTCTGTGATCGATAATTTCCATGATTCTGAATAAGATGAAACCGTATAAAGTTATTGATAACAAACCAGCAAAAGCTGACGGCATGTTTAATGACATTGTATATCTTGCCATTAAAATCCCCATTCCAGATTGCGCAGAAATAAACTCTGCAACTAAAGCTCCACCAAACGCAGAGCCAACTGCAAGCTTTAATCCTGCATTCATTGTTGGTAATGCTGTTGGTATCATTAGCCTCCAGAATACTTGTTTTCTAGTAGCACCAAGCGATCTGAATAGTTCGTATGATTCTTCTTCAACGCCCAGAAGACCTGTTATCGTGTTAACGAATGGAGCAAAGAAACAAACTAAAGCAGCTAGAGCAACCTTTGAACTCATTCCAAAACCAAACCAAGTAACTAAAATTGGTCCGATAGCAATTCTTGGTGTTGCTTCAACAATAATGATATATGGTTTTAGGAATTGTCTGAATGTATCACTTAAAACAGCTGCTACAGCAAGTCCAATACCAATTACACAGCCAATAAAGCACCCAACCATAGCTTCTTTAAAAGTAACCCACAGATGGTACCATACATTTCCTTGTGTAACGTAAATTTTCCATATTGATAAAACAATATCAGTTGGCCTTGGTAAGAGTAACGGATCACCCATACCAGTTCTATTCGCCATTTCCCAGACAAATAGAATAACCAATAATATTAAGAGATGCCTAATCGTAGCTCCGATGAGTCCGCCTTTAAACTCCCCGCCGATCTCTATATTATGGTTAATATCAGGTTCTATACTACTCATAGTGGCGCACCGTCCAAATGCCCGGATAAGACATCCCTAACTTCTTTGATTAAAGCATTGAACTCAGGAGTTGTTTCCATCTCAATAGTTCTCGGTTTTGGAAGGTTGATATCTATCATAGCTGCTATTCTTCCTGGACGAGGTGTCATAACAAAAACCTTATCAGCTAGGAAAATAGCTTCTGTAATATTATGTGTTACAAAAATCGTTGTTATTTCTGGATCGTCAACAATTCTTAATAACTCTACATTTAGTCTCTCCCGTGTAAATTCGTCAAGAGCTCCAAAAGGTTCATCAAGTAACATTATATCTGCACCTGTTTGAAGCAATCTAGCTAGTGCAACACGTTGTTGCATACCACCAGATAGTTGGCGCGGGAAAGCAAATTCAAAGTCTTTCAAGCCAACAAGTTGTAACCCGTCCCAAGCTTTCTGCTTTGCTTCTGGCCCAACATCTCCACGTATTTCGTTAGGTAATAAAACATTTTCAATTGCTGTACGCCATTCTAGTAAAACAGCCTTTTGGAACATTAATCCAATGTCTTTTCTTGGACCAGTAACTTCTGCGTTACGAACACTGATGTTACCATCTGTTTTATCGATAAGTCCTGCAATTAGTCTTAAGAGTGTTGATTTACCACAACCACTTGGACCAACTAAAGAAATGAAAGATCCCTTTGGGATTTGGAAGATAGCATCTTCAACAGCTATTACCGTTTCTGTAAAAGCCTTAGATAGACCCTTTGCTTCAATGACTACTTCATCAGCCATACTTAAAATTCCTCCCGTGTATCGGACGTATATTTTACGTCTTTTAAATTATTAATAATGTTAATATAATATCATCACCTAAACAGCATTACGCTATATCGATAATCTTATTAACTTATATGGAAAAATATTATAAATCTAGCAAAATTTTTTTAATAATACGAAGATATAGTTTATTTTATAAAAATACTTGGGGATTATAGCAATATTGCTATACTTGAGATTAGTTAGGCAATGCTAAATTAATTATTAATAACTTATTATTTTTTAGAAAGAGGGATTATCAATGCGTGTAAATGAACTTAAAAAAGAAGATATGAATGTTGAACAAAGAAAGATATTTGATGAAATATCATCTGGTCCAAGAGGTGGAGTAAGAGGTCCGCTTGCAGTTTGGATGCAAAGACCGGGTTTGGCAGACAAGGCTCAAGCGCTAGGCGCATATTGTAGATACAACACCTCTCTTTCTTCAAAATTATCTGAATTAGCTATTTGTATTATTGCTAGGATATGGGGCTCTGAATATGAATGGCGAGTGCATAGCGTTATTGCTCTAGAAGCTGGAATTTCTGAAGACATAATTGAAAGCATTAGATTAGGTAAGAAGCCAAATTTTAGAGATGATAACCAAAGAATTGTCTATAGATTAGCTGTTTCGTTGCATAAAGACAGATGTATATCCGATGAACTTTACACAGAATCTGTTGGCATATTAGGGCAAGATAGCGTTATTGATTTAGTTGGGGTGCTTGGGTACTACACACTGATATCTATGACCATAAATGTATTTGAAGTTGTTCATCCAAAGTCTATGCCGTTGCAATTGCAATCTTTGGATGAAGAAATTGAACTATAAGAAACTTGGCCTAACATCTATTAAAGTTTCTGAGATTGGATTTGGCGGCGCCGGAATTGGTCATGCTTGGGGCAAAACCGATGACCGCGAATGCATAAAATGTATTAATGAAGCTATTGATAACGGCATTAATTTCTTTGACACATCGCCTGTCTATGGAAACGGGAAATCAGAGATAAATCTTGGAATAGGGTTGCAAGGTAAGAGAGAGAAAGTTGTTATTGCCTCTAAAGTTAGATTTGACAACCAAATGCTTTTAAAAAGTATGAAGGAAAATCTTGTGGCCTCAGTAGAAGAAAGTTTAAAAAGACTGAAAACGGATTATATAGATATTCTTCAAATTCACCATCAGATTGGAAGCGCTAGAGGTGAATACCAATTCAGAGATTTTCCTCCTGCCTTTGCTCCTCAGCTTGACCACGAAGACTGTTTAGATTTTTTTCAGGCCTCTTCGGATCTTGTTAGCCAAGGAAAGGTTAGGTTTATCGGATTAACTGGATGGAATGGTGACTTTAATACGGTTAAAAAATTAATAGAGACCAATAAATTCACAACGATACAGATACTTTATAATTTATTAAACCAATCTGCAGATGGGGTCATCGGTAATAACTTTGATGATATTAATCAAGGGTACGATGCTGATAGTAAAGATAATATATTGCAGATAGCGGATGACAATAAAATAGGCGTAATAGGTATTCGATCCCATGCGGCCGGTGCCTTGGTAGATAAGTTGGATAGAAAAATTGATAAATTAAGTGTTATATACAGGGATTATAAAAGAGCACATGTGTTAAAAAAGAAATTATCTCAAGTTGGTTTAAATTTATCGGAAATTGCATTAATTTATTGTTTAAAGCAACCTAAGATAACCACGGTAGTTCCTGGTATAAAGAATATGTTAGAATTAAAGGAAACCTTAGGATGCCTTGAAAAGTTAAATCTTAGCCTTGATGAGTTAAGTTTGATATCAGATTGGTATAAAGAATTGACGAGTTATTATTAATTTTAATGTTATTATAACTGGATTTTAGAAAACGATCTCACTGTGTTTTTATAAAAAATATAAATTGTTATAGATTATCAATTAAATCTGTTATAAAGATAAAGGATGGGATGTATAGTATATTTCCCATTATTTTTTTAATTAGGCTTTTTTTATTGGATTAGGCTATTTTGTTTGCAATTTGGAGTGTTAATGGCAAAAGAAGAACTTTTAGAACTTGAAGGTGTAGTAACTGACATACTTCCTGATGCGAGGTTTCGTGTTGCGCTAGATAATGATCATCAGATTGTTGCATATACAGCTGGTAAAATGAAAAAACATCGAATACGAACATTAGTTGGAGATCGCGTTACAGTTGAAATGACTCCCTATGACCTTGAAAAAGGTCGTATAGTTTTTAGACATAAAGACGAAAGAGCTCCAGCGACAAGGTCACAAGCTCGAAAGAACTTCAGACGGCGTTAATGCTAGTATTAATGATGTTGCCACACTGTTATGATTTGAGTAAAGGAGATATATTATGTCAAAAGGTACAGTAAAATTTTATAATTCTTCAAAGGGATATGGATTTATAGCCCCTGAAGATGGTAGCAAAGATATTTTTGTTCACGCTACAGCACTTGAAGCTTCTGGTGTTTCTAATTTAAATGAAGGCGATGTTATTTCATTTGAAATAGAGGACGATCCTCGCGGAAGAGGAAAGCAAGCTACGAATATTCAAGTTGATTAAACTACATATCCGCTGTATAACATATCCGCTGTATAGCATGTATATAGTTTTTTAGAATCTGTTTAGTAAATTTTTTGCTGAACTTAATAAAGGAGATTGACTTATGTCAGTTAAAGGTACCGTAAAGTTTTATAATTCTTCAAAGGGATATGGATTTATAGCCCCTGAAGATGGTAGCAAAGATATTTTTGTTCACGCTACAGCACTCGAAGCTTCTGGTGTTTCTAATTTAAATGAAGGCGATGTTGTTTCATTTGAAGTAGAAGACGATCCTCGTGGAAGAGGAAAGCAAGCTACTAATTTAAGCTTAGCTTAGTAATATTCCATAGCAATTATGCGGGGAAATCATAATTCCCGCATATTGGTTTTATTTTCAGATCTTATATTTTGAATATTTGCCAATATAACTGCGCATGTGATACAAAAAAATCCAATCAAAATCTTAGGAGACACTGGTTCACTTAGGATGATTGCGCCTAAAATAATCGCGCTTAATGGATTGAATCCAACTGTTACTGTAATGCCGGTAGGTGTCGCCATATTTATAGATATCATAAACAACAAAACCATAATAGCCGCACCGGGTATTGCTAGTATAAGCAATACAATCCATCCTGTTTGATCAAACGATAACGAACCTGTCAAGGGGTTCCCAAATATCAATGCTAACATAAACATGAGAGATGATCCTATTAGCATTGGCCACGCTGTAAACGTAAATCCACCATATTTTTTTATATATTTTCCTGCCGATAAAACGTACACAGAATTACAAAAAGCGGCGAAAAACATCAATAAATCACCCTTCCATGCATTGGGAGCTAAATAACCAATTTGATCGCTGAGAGTGATGATAATTCCACTTAAAGCTATACTTATCGCAAGTATTTTTAGCTTTGATGTTTTTTCTATTCCCAATATCGCTCCAAGTATTAGAGTTATTACAGGTTGGGATGTGAATACTATTGCGCCTCTTGCAGCTGTTGTATGTTCAAGTCCTGCGGCAAAAGCCCAAGGAAACGCGACGTAAAATACACATGAAAGAATCAACACTGGAATCCAATCTTTAAATTCTATTTTTTTATTTTTTTTAAGAAGATATAGAAGTGAGAGCAATACAAGAGCTCCAATGCCATATCGGATGCTCGGCAATGAAAAGGGATCACTTTCAGGCATTAAATAACGTGTTAGTACAACGGTCATTCCACCTATTGTCGCAGAGGTAGATGCCAGCGCTGCACCAATCATAGTTCTAGGGATTCTCATGAATGATCCATTAATAAATTATAATATTTTTATATGACATACTACAACCAAGCCACATATATACCATATTAAAAGCACTGTAAAATACATTAAATTTTATCAGTACTTTTTATTTTCTAACACTTTTCCTGGATTCATAATTTGATTCGGATCTATTGATATTTTAATTAATTTCATGAGGTTTATTTCAGTTTCTGATTTATATCGTAGCATTTCATTTTTCTTTACAACACCTACTCCATGTTCAGCGGCAAAGCTTCCTCCAAATTTAAATGCTATGTCATAAACCGCTTTATGGATTTCTTCAGTTTTTTCTTTAAAACTTACATGGTCATATTCCAAGGGAGGGCATACGTTATAATGTATGTTCCCATCACCAATATGGCCATAAGCAACAGGTCTAATATCAGGGATTACTCTTCTTACTGCATCATTAGCTTCTTTTATAAATTCTGGTACATTAGATATTGGAACAGCGACATCATGTTTTATTTCACCACCTAATCTTGGCTGATATTCTACTATAGCTTTTCTTATTTTCCAGATGGAATTCGCTTGTTTTAATGAGTTGGCTATTATCGCATCTAATATTATACCATTTTCAATCGCTGTATTTAATGTATTTTCAAGGTTTAGTTTTGCTGCCCCATCATTTTTTGTACCTGAAAATTCAATTATCACATTCCATTGGTACCTTTTAGATAAAGGCTCAATGATTTCTTCTCCATATGTGATTGCGATATCCAAACCGATATCAGGAATCAATTCGTAAGATGACAAAGAATCGCCGCCTTCTGTTCTTAATAATTCGAGTAAATCAACACAAGAATCTAAATTTCTTAACGAAGCAAATGCGGTAGCTTTTTCTGTTATCTCTGGAAAGAGGCGAAGGCACGCGGCTGTGATTATTCCAAGTGTTCCTTCAGCTCCCATAAAAATATGTTTAAGGGCGTACCCTGTATTATCTTTTCTTAGCCTTCTTAGTCCATTCCATATTTCACCATTGGGTAACACAACTTCTAATCCAAGGACTAGATCACGCATATTTCCATATTTTAATACAGATATTCCGCCTGCATTTGTTGAAATATTTCCACCAATAGTGCAGGTTCCTTGTGACCCAATACTTAAAGGAAAGAACCTATTAGATTCGATTGCTAATTCATGGATCTTTTCTAATATACATCCCGCATCAACAGTAACCGTGTAATCGTTTGGATTTATTTCACGAATACTATTCATTTTGGTCATATTTAGAATAATCTCACCATTTGGTATTGCTCCCGCAACAGAACCTGTGTTACCTCCTTGAGGTACGATGGGAATTTTATAATTACTGCACAACTTTAAGATGCCAGATACTTCTTCTGTATTTCTTGGGGTTAGCATTAATGAAGATTTTCCATCCGCATACCCAACCCAATCTGTCAAGCTTGGTTTTATTTTTTCTTCGTCAGTTACAAAATCTCTTGGATTTATGATTGCCTTTAAATCCGCAATAAATTTATCTGGAAATTTTTTTAATGAATTCATTTTTTAAACATTCCTATTTTTTTAAATTAAAAAGGTGTTTATTTAGAATTTTATTTGTAAAGCATTTAAAATGGTGCCGGCTGAGAGATTCGAACTCCCGACCTACTGATTACAAATCAGCCGCTCTACCAACTGAGCTAAGCCGGCATACTTTTAAAAAAAATAAATATATGTTAATCTTTTAGTACAGAAGAAATTGATATGTCAAAGTAAAAATTAATGGAAGCAATAAATGGATAGAGGATATTGGATAAGTTGGTATGATTTGGATGATAGCAGCAAGGTAGAATATTTAGATTGGTTACATAACATTTACATTCCGAAAAGATTGGAATCTAAAGATATTCTCTGGGCTGCACATTATGCCTCTCTTCCAAATGTTAAACATCCTGGGCAAGAGGGAAGGTTAAGCCATATAAAAGAAACCATTCCATCTGGAGACAGATATATATTAATATTTGGCGCTAAGGATGCTCACGCATTTGCTAACCCAACCCCAGAAATATTTCACAGAAACTTGTCCCCAGATGATTTAAAAATGTTAGAATTACGCATTGGAGAAAGATCCAATATCATGACAGAAGAGGCTAGAGCTGAAGGCCCAAATTATAATGAAAGTAGATCTGATCTTGTTCCGTCTAGATGCATACAATTAGGCAATTTTAATGCAGGTTCATACGTCGATGAAGATGAGCTTGCTGCTTGGTATGCTCAATGGAGAATACCTACAATGAGAAATCTTCCTGGCTGTGTTGCTGTAAGAAAGCTGGTATCAATTTCAGGTTGGTCTAAGCATGCAATTTTATACGAATGGACGTCTGTTGAAATGAGAAATAAAGTGTTTGTAGATCATGAAAAAACTAATCCTAAAATGGAAGAATGGACTGATAAGGTTGTCAGAAGATTAGTTCATGCACCAGGATCACCAAATTTAGCAGAAAGAATATGGCCAAAATAATATAGATTTTATATATTTAACAAAATTAGAATGATTCACCCTATAAGCTATAAAGAGCTATAGCTGCAGCTGTCGATACATTCAAACTAGTAATTTTACCAAGGGTTTTTATTTTGTACATCTGATCACACTTCTCTCGGGTTAATCTTCTTAGCCCCTTGCCTTCTTCACCCATGATAATAGCAACTTTTTTGCTATCTTTCAGTTCCTGAATATCAAAAATTGCATCACTGTCAAGTCCAGCAACCCAGTATCCTATTTCTTTAACCTGCTCTATTGTTCTGGATAAATTAGTAACCTCAATTAAAGAGACATACTCCAACCCTCCAGAGGATGCTTTTGCTATTAAGCTTATATCTTTTGGTTTAAATTGTTTGGTTATAATAATATCTTCAATGCTAAAAGCTGCTGCTATCCTTATTATAGCTCCAAGATTTCGAGGATCCACAATTTGATCCAAGAGAAGAATGTTTTTTTTAGTATCTATATCCATTATTTGTTTTTTAGGAAGTTCTTTTGCAACCACGACAACGCCTTGGTGAACCGCATTGTCCAAAAGCATCTTATCTATGAATTTTACTGATACAATTTCTGGATTTATTTTAGTATGTTCGATTTCTGTACGCAAACGTTGATTCGCATTTTCAGTAACAAAAATTTTTATTATTTCTCTATTTTTATTTTTTAGAGCGTGTACACAGGCATGCATACCGTAAATTTCAATATTTTCAGTCATTTATTTGATTTCCTTCTAGCTTTTTATAATGCTTTAGTGTAAGTCTGTACACATTGAAAAATAATTAGCTGTTGACATACGCCATTTATAGCATGATATAGGCGAAAAAGTTTCGTGGTACCTTTTGGTTCCCATGACTGATATTGTCCAAATTGATGATATTTTGGAGGGGTGCCCGAGTGGTTAAAGGGGACGGGCTGTAAACCCGTTGGCTTAGCCTACGTTGGTTCAAATCCAACTCCCTCCACCATTTTGTGGTGTAGTCATGATTATTATGCGGGTGTAGCTCAAAGGTAGAGCAGCAGCCTTCCAAGCTGAGGACGAGGGTTCGATTCCCTTCACCCGCTCCAAACGCTAATTGGAAACAGGTTATTTTTTTATGGTGTTTTTTTTAAATTTAAATTATATAGGTAATTATTAACAAAATTAGTTTTTTAAAGTGAGATAAAGTATTATGGCTAAAGAAAAATTTGATCGTTCAAAACCACATTGTAATATAGGAACTATTGGTCACGTTGACCATGGTAAAACAACATTAACAGCTGCTATTACCAAGGTATTAGCTGAATCAGGCGGAGCTACATTCTCAGCTTACGATCAAATTGATAAGGCCCCGGAAGAAAAAGCCCGTGGAATAACTATTTCAACGGCACACGTTGAATATCAAACTGCAAACCGTCATTACGCCCACGTTGATTGTCCGGGTCATGCTGATTATGTTAAGAACATGATAACGGGTGCAGCGCAAATGGATGGAGCTATATTGGTTGTTAATGCAGCGGATGGTCCAATGCCACAAACCAGAGAACATATATTATTAGCAAGACAAGTTGGCGTTCCTTCTCTTGTTGTTTACTTGAATAAAGTTGACCAAGTTGATGATGAAGAATTATTAGAATTGGTTGAAATGGAGGTAAGAGAATTACTTTCTTCTTACGATTTCCCGGGAGATGATATACCTATTGTAAAAGGTTCCGCTTTAGCTGCTCTTGAGGGCAGAGATGATGAGATTGGCTCTAAGTCAATTATCGCATTAATGGAAGCTGTTGATGCTTATATTCCACAACCAGAAAGAGCAAAAGATTTACCTTTCTTGATGCCAATTGAAGATGTGTTCTCAATTTCAGGGCGTGGAACTGTTGTTACAGGGCGTGTTGAAAGAGGCGTTGTTAAGGTTGGCGAAGAGCTTGAGCTTATAGGTATTAAAGATACAGCAAAAACAACATGTACGGGCGTTGAAATGTTCAGAAAACTTCTTGATCAAGGAGAAGCTGGTGATAATGTTGGTGTGTTGCTAAGGGGTACAAAAAGAGAAGAAGTTGAGCGTGGACAAGTTCTTGCTAAACCTGGATCAATAACTCCTCATGCAAAATTTAAGGCAAGCGCTTATATTCTAACTAAAGACGAAGGTGGAAGACATACTCCGTTCTTTACAAACTATAGGCCACAATTTTATTTCCGTACAACTGATGTGACTGGGGTAGTAACGCTCAACGAAGGTACAGAAATGGTGATGCCTGGTGATAATATTGAAATGAATGTAACTTTAATAGTTCCAATAGCAATGGAAGATAATTTAAGATTTGCTATTCGTGAAGGCGGAAGAACTGTTGGTGCTGGTGTGGTTTCTTCTATTATAGAATAACTTAACCTAGCACTCCAATATTACCTATTGTCATTATATTAGGAGTGTAGCTCAACTGGCAGAGCGTCGGTCTCCAAAACCGAAGGTTGGGGGTTCGATTCCCTCCACTCCTGCCATAAGATGTTACGATGGTATTGGAATACTTGTAAATATTAATTAGGATAATAGATGGCAAAGACTAGTCCGATAAAATTTGTTCAGCAAATTAGAGCTGAAGCAAAAAAAGTTACCTGGCCTTCGCGAAGAGAAACTATAGTAACAACTATAATGTGCGTTATAATGGTAATCTGCTTTGCTATATTTTTCTTGATTGCAGATCAGATTCTTAGCTGGCTAGTAAGTCTGGTTATTGGATCAGGAAATTAGGAGTTAAATATTGGCTTATCGTTGGTACATAGTTCACGCTTATTCAAACTTTGAAAAACAGGTAGCTAATTCTATTAGGGAACAAGCTGAAATCAGGGGTATTGATAAACTTTTTGAGGAGATATTAGTTCCTGTAGAAGAGGTTATTAATGTTAAAAAAGGAAGAAAAGTATCTTCAGAAAGAAAATTTTTCCCTGGATATGTTCTTGTGAAAATGGAAATGACAGACCAAGCCTATCATTTGATAAAAAATACAGCTAAAGTTAGCGGGTTTTTAGGGTCCAATAATAAACCAATGCCAATAAGTGAATCTGAGGCTATGAGAATTATACAACAGGTTCAAGAAGGTGTTGATAGACCTAAACCATCTATTACATTTGATATAGGTGAGCAAGTTAAGGTTTCTGACGGTCCTTTTGCATCATTTAATGGAATGGTTGAAGAGGTTGATATTGAAAGGTCTAGATTAAAGGTAGCTGTTTCTATTTTTGGAAGAGCCACTCCAGTTGAACTGGAATACGGACAAGTAGAAAAGTTATAATATTTTTATTATTTTAGAATTTGCTTTTTATGAATATTAATATATTTATAAAAAAAGGAGTTACAAATGGCAAAAAAAATTACTGGTTATTTAAAATTACAAGTTCCTGCAGGCAAGGCTAATCCTTCGCCTCCAATTGGTCCAGCTTTGGGGCAAAGGGGTCTAAATATAATGGAGTTTTGTAAATCTTTTAATGCGGCTACGCAAGATCTTGAAGCAGATATGCCAATACCGACATTAATAACTATATATGCAGATAAGACATTTTCGTATATAACAAAAACACCACCTGCATCTTTCCTGTTAAAAAAAGCTGCAAATTTAAATAAAGGCGGTGCAACGCCTGGTAAGAGTGTTAGTGGTAACGTGACGTCTAAGCAAGTTAGAGAAATAGCTGAATTAAAAATGAAAGATTTAAACACAACATCTTTAGATCAAGCTGAAAAAATTATCGCAGGGTCCGCAAGGTCTTTGGGTTTAGTGGTACAGGAGTAATAAGATGGTTAAACTATCAAAAAGATTCAACTCTATTAAAGAAAGCGTTGATAAAGATAAATCTTATAAGATTAGTGAAGGTGTTAAGTTAATTAAAGATAACGCATCTGCAAAATTTGATGAAACAATTGAAATTGCTGTAAATCTTGGTGTCGACCCAAGACATGCTGATCAAATGGTAAGAGGAGTATGTCAATTACCAGAAGGAACCGGAAGAGAAGTTAGGGTTGCTGTTTTTGCAAAAGGCGATAAAGCTAAAGAAGCTAAAGACGCAGGAGCTGACATTGTTGGTGATGAAGATTTGTCTGCAAGTATACTAAACGGTGAAATGAACTTCGATAGAGTTATATCAACACCTGATTTAATGTCTGTTGTTGGTCAATTAGGTAAAGTTTTAGGTCCTCGCGGCTTAATGCCAAATCCAAAAGTTGGTACAGTAACAAATGATATTGCTGCTGCAGTAAAAGCTGCAAAAGGTGGAGCCATAGAGTATAGAGTTGAAAAAGCTGGTATTATCCAAGTAGGTATTGGTAAAGCTAGCTTTACTGAAAAGGCTTTAATTACAAATATTCAAGCCCTCACTAGCGCTTTGCAAAGTTCAAAGCCGAGTGGGACTAAAGGAACGTATATTAAAAAAGTTACACTATCTTCTACAATGGGAACTGGTGTTAAAATAGATCCTGCCACAATTTTTGCGGCAGTATAATTATCTGGTCTTTACATTTCCAGATAAATGGCATAAATAACTAGTATTTATGTTTACCTGTCCGAGATTATAGGTGCTTTATGCTTAAACATCCTATATGAGACGGTTTTTCTAGTGTTAATGCATTAGAATTTTGACTTACGAGTTAGTTATTATTACTAGCGGGCAGGGTTATATCCGTACAATTTATTTTGTACTGAAATATGAACGTGGCTTTATAATTTTTTTAAAGTCATAATATAAGGAGAACGCTGTGGATAAGGTTAGAAAACAAGAGTTTGTATCAGAACTTCACAAAACTTTAAATACCGCATCTGTCGTACTAATTGCGCAGAATTCAGGATTAACAGTTGCTGATATGAATGAGTTAAGAAATGGTATGAGAGAAGTTGGTGCTGTTGTTAAGGTAACTAAAAACAGACTTACAAAGATTGCTCTTAAAGAGACCCCTGTATCTGGCTTGGATGAATTTCTAAAAGGTCCAACTGTAATAGCTTATTCAGATAATCCAATATCTGCTCCAAAAGCAGCTGTAAAATTCGCCAAAGATAACGAAAAATTTGTTGTTTTGGGCGCTTCAATGTCTGGAACGATGTTAAATCCTAATGAGATTAAATCATTAGCTAATTTACCATCTCTAGATGAGTTAAGAGGAACGATAATCGGTCTCATAACTTCGCCAGCAGCATCAATCGCACGGATTGTAAATGCACCAGGATCTCAAGTAGCTCGAGTTATCAACGCGTATTCTGATAAAAATCAAGCAGCATAATAATAACCAAACTCAATAAGTTTAAAATTTAATAAAGGAAAATTTAAAATGGCAGATTTAGCAAAAATAGTAGAAAGTTTATCAAGTCTAACAGTATTAGAAGCATCTGAGTTATCAAAGTTATTGGAAGAAAAGTGGGGCGTTTCAGCCGCTGCACCAGTGGCAGCAGCAGCAGCAGCTGTTTCATCTTCAGAGCCTACTGAAGAACAAACTGAATTTAATGTTATTTTAGCATCAATGGGTGATAAAAAGATAAACGTGATTAAAGAAGTGAGAGCCATCACTGGATTAGGCTTAAAAGAAGCTAAAGATCTTGTTGAAGCAGCTCCTGCAGTTGTTAAAGAAGGCGTAACAAAAGATGACGCTAATAAAATTAAAGAACAACTTGAAGGAGCCGGAGCGACTTGTGAAATTAAATAGAGAGCAGTTTTAGACTTAATTCTAGCTATATTACAAGATAGATGATGTAGAAAGATTAAATTTAAACGCAAACTTAGTTTAAAATTTTTTATTTAATATCAAAATGAGGGCCAAATGGCACAATCTTATGTAGGTCGTAAACGAATTCGTAAATATTTTGGTAAAATCCGTGAGGTCGCGGAAATGCCAAATCTTATTGAAGTTCAAAGAATTTCATACGAGCATTTTTTGCAAGCTAAAGAGCCGGATGAAGGAAGGATAAATGACGGAATACAAGCAGTGTTTTCGTCTATTTTCCCTATCTCTGACTTTAGTGAAAATTCTGTATTAGAATTTCTTAAATACGATTTTGATGCACCTAAATACGATACAGACGAGTGTCAACAAAGGGGGATGACATATTCAGCCCCGGTTAAAGCATACTTAAGATTAATTGTTTACGAAACAGATGAAGAAACAGGTGCGAAATCCGTCCAGACTATCAAAGACCAATGGGTGTATATGGGTGATATGCCGTTAATGACAGGTAACGGTACATTCATTGTAAATGGTACCGAGAGAGTTGTTGTTAGTCAAATGCATAGAAGCCCCGGTGTTTTCTTTGATCATGATAAAGGTAAATCTCATTCAAGTGGAAAAATATTGTATGCAGCAAGAATTATCCCATACAGAGGATCTTGGTTAGATTTCGAATTTGATGCAAAAGACCTTGTCTTCTCTAGGATAGATAGAAAACGTAAAATCCCAGTATCAACAATACTATATTCTTTGGGTTTAGACACTGAAGATATTTTAGATTATTTTTATAATAAGTTCTTCTTTAAAAAGAATAAGTCTGGTTGGGTTACAGAGTTTAATTTAGATAGATTTAAGGGGATAAAGTTACCTAAAGATCTTATAAATGCTAAGACTGGTGAAGTTGCAGTTGAATCCGGTAAGAAACTTACACCTAGATTAGCTTCTAAGTTAATTGAATCAGGTTTAACTGAAGTTCTATATAACGACGAAGATCTAATCGGTCAATATTTATCAGAAGATATTGTTAATATGGAAACGGGCCTTGTTTACGGCGAAGCTGGTGACGAAATAACTCAAGAATTCCTTGATCTATTAGCATTAAAAGATATTAAAGATTTATCTGTACTCGATATTGACCATGTAAATGTTGGTGCATTTATTAGGAATACACTTGCTGCTGATAAAAATGAAAATAAAGATCAAGCATTGCTTGATATATATAGGGTTATGCGTCCAGGCGAACCGCCAACAGTAGAGACTGCGGAATCTTTGTTTAAAAGTCTTTTCTTCGACGCCGACAGGTACGATTTATCTGCAGTTGGTCGTGTAAAATTAAATATGCGATTAGATCTGGATGTTGAAGATACACATGGAACTCTTAGAAGAGAAGATATCCTTGCTGTTGTAAAACACTTAGTTGATTTGAGGGACGGTAAGGGTGAAATAGATGATATCGACCATTTGGGAAATAGAAGAGTTAGATCTGTAGGAGAGTTGATGGAGAATCAATATCGTATTGGTCTCTTGCGTATGGAAAGGGCAATAAAAGAAAGATTAACATCTGTAGATGTAGATACTGTTATGCCTCATGATCTTATAAACGCAAAACCAATTACTGCTGCAATTAGAGAATTTTTTGGGTCTTCTCAACTTTCGCAATTCATGGATCAAACAAACCCATTATCAGTTATCACTCACATACGAAGAGTTTCAGCTTTAGGGCCAGGTGGTCTAACAAGAGAAAGAGCTGGATTTGAAGTTCGCGATGTTCATCCAACGCATTACGGTAGAATATGTCCTATTGAAACACCTGAGGGCCCTAATATTGGTCTTATTAATTCTCTTGCAACATTTGCTCGTGTTAATAAGTACGGATTTATTGAAAGTCCATACAGACGTGTATTAAATTCAAAAGTATCAGATGAAGTTGTTTACCTTTCGGCAATAGAAGAAGGAAAATATGTTATTGCGCAGGCTAATGCGCAGCTAAATTCTTCCTCTATGTTTACCGATGAATTAATTAATTGCCGGGTATCTGGAGATGTTCAACTCCTTCCAGGTGAAAAAGTTGATTTTATGGATGTTTCCCCTAAGCAACTAGTTTCTGTTGCTGCGGCATTGATTCCTTTCCTTGAAAATGATGACGCAAACAGAGCGTTAATGGGATCAAACATGCAAAGGCAAGCTGTGCCATTATTAAAAGCAGAAGCTCCATTTGTTGGAACTGGTATGGAATCAGTTGTTGCCCGCGATTCTGGTGCAGCTGTATCAGCTAGAAGGTCAGGTGTTGTTGATCAAGTGGATGCTAGTAGAATAGTTATTAGAGCATTAGATGAAAAAGATGCTTCTAAATCAGCCGTTGACATCTATAATCTAAGTAAATTTCAACGATCAAATCAAAATACATGCATTAATCAGAAACCTTTAGTTAAAGCTGGTGAATTTGTTGATAGCGGTGATATTATTGCTGACGGGCCATCAACAGATTTAGGTGACTTAGCTCTTGGGAAGAATGTTCTCGTGGCTTATATGCCATGGAATGGTTATAACTACGAGGATTCTATTCTTATATCAGAAAGAATTGTAAGAGACGATGTATTTACATCAATTCATATTGAAGAGTTCGAAGTTATGGCTAGAGATACCAAACTTGGACCCGAAGATGTAACTCGTGATATTCCAAATGTTGGTGAAGAGGCGTTAAGAAATCTTGACGAAGCCGGAATAATTTATATTGGAGCAGAGGCTCATCCGGGTGATATTTTAGTCGGAAAAATTACACCAAAAGGTGAGAGCCCAATGACTCCAGAAGAAAAATTATTAAGAGCCATATTCGGAGAAAAAGCTTCTGATGTTAGAGATTCATCCCTAAGATTACCTCCTGGTGTTAGCGGAACCGTCGTAGAGGTAAGGGTATTTAATAGGCACGGTGTAGAAAAAGATGAACGTGCGATGGCAATAGAACGCGAAGAGATTGAAAAGCTTTCAAAAGATAAAGATGACGAAGTAACTATTCTAGATAGAAATGTTTACGCAAAATTAATGAACACCATGATTGGAAAAGAATTATTAGTTGGCGATGACTCTAAGAAAACAATTAAGATAACCGAAGATTTCCTGAACAATATGTCTCGTAAAGAGTGGTGGGATTTAACGCTTAAAAATGATAAAATTATGCTAGAAATTGAGGCAATAAAAAGTCAGTATGAAAGCTCAAAGGATCTTCTTCAAGAAAAGTTCATTGATAAGGTTGAAAAATTACAACGTGGTGATGACCTTTTGCCTGGCGTAATGAAGATGGTTAAGGTATTCGTTGCTATAAAGAGAAAACTTCAATCAGGCGATAAGATGGCTGGTAGGCACGGAAATAAAGGTGTTGTTTCAAGGATTATGCCTCAAGAGGACCTGCCTTATTTAGAAGACGGAACTCCAGTAGATGTAGTGCTTAATCCTCTAGGTGTTCCTAGTCGAATGAATGTTGGTCAGATATTGGAGACGCATCTTGGTTGGGCTTGTCGTGGTCTAGGTAAATTGATTGGTGATGCAGTTGTTGCCGTTAGAAAAGGTGAAAACGAATCTGTATTACGTAACCAACTTAAGGAAGTTTACGGCGATGAAAATGATGTTGTTAATTCACTTGAGACGAATCAATTGCTTGAATTGGGTGAAAATTTAAAAAAGGGGGTTCCAATTGCAACTCCTGTTTTTGATGGAGCACATGAGAGTGATATTAATATTTTATTGGAAAAAGCGGGCTTAGATAAAACTGGCCAAGTAACTTTGTATGATGGACGTACAGGAGAAGCTTTTGATAGAAATGTTACTGTAGGTTATAAATATATCTTAAAACTTCACCATCTTGTTGACGATAAAATTCATGCAAGGTCCATTGGTCCTTACAGTTTAGTTACACAACAACCACTTGGTGGAAAAGCTCAATTTGGCGGTCAAAGATTTGGTGAAATGGAGGTTTGGGCTCTGGAAGCTTATGGAGCCGCTTATACCCTTCAAGAAATGCTTACTGTTAAATCCGATGATGTTGCAGGAAGAACAAAAGTTTATGAATCAATTGTCAGGGGTGACGATGCGTTTGAAGCTGGCATTCCTGAATCGTTTAATGTTCTGATAAAAGAGATAAGATCCCTAGGATTAAATATTGAACTTAAATCAGATAAGTTACTTGATTCAAGCGGTAAGAGATTACCTGAGTTAAGAGCCGATAAATAATGATTAGGACGATCGTTTTAATCATAAGTATAATTTGTAATACGATTCCAGCAAACAATATGTTTGCAAATATAGAAGGATAAAAGTATGGACCAAGAGGTAATGAGTGTTTTTAATCCAAGTTCCCCGCAATCGCAGGCATTTGATCAAATAAAAATATCCATAGCTCCACCTGAGAAAATTCTTGCATGGTCATTCGGTGAAATCAAGAAACCGGAAACAATTAATTATAGAACATTCAAGCCTGAGAGAGATGGTTTATTTTGCTCTCGTATTTTTGGACCTATCAAAGATTATGAATGCTTGTGTGGTAAATATAAACGTATGAAATATAGAGGTGTAATCTGTGAGAAATGCGGTGTTGAGGTAACTCTATCAAAAGTACGTAGAGATAGAATGGGCCATATTGAGCTTGCTTCACCTGTTGCTCATATATGGTTCTTGAAATCACTTCCTTCTAGAATCGGTTTGTTACTAGACATGAAGTTAAAAGATTTAGAGAGAGTTCTTTACTTTGAAAATTTCATTGTTATGGAACCTGGCTTGACCTCTCTAAAGGAATTGCAACTATTAACTGAAGAAGAGTTATTGGAATACCAAGATGAATATGGTGATGATAGCTTTACCGTTGGAATTGGTGCAGAGGCAATTAGAGATTTATTGGCTGGAATGGATCTTGTTAAAACAGCTGACGACCTAAGGATAGAGATAGCTGAGTCAACTTCAGAATTAAAGCCTATTAAATTAGCAAAGAGACTAAAGGTTGTGGAGGCGTTTATAAATTCAGGAAATCGTCCAGAATGGATGATCATGACAATAATACCCGTTATTCCCCCTGAGTTAAGACCTTTGGTTCCATTGGATGGAGGAAGGTTTGCAACATCTGATTTAAATGACTTATACAGAAGAGTTATTAATAGGAATAATAGATTAAAAAGACTCCTGGAGTTGAAAGCTCCGGATATTATTATTCGCAATGAGAAAAGAATGCTTCAGGAATCTGTTGATGCCTTATTTGACAACGGAAGAAGAGGTAGAATTATTACAGGAGCAAACAAGAGACCTCTAAAATCATTGTCAGATATGCTTAAAGGTAAGCAAGGTCGATTCAGGCAAAATTTATTAGGAAAAAGGGTAGATTATTCTGGTAGATCCGTGATTGTTACGGGTCCTACTTTAAAATTACATCAGTGTGGATTGCCAAAAAGAATGGCATTAGAGCTATTTAAACCTTTTATATATTCAAAACTAGATGCCAAAGGGCTTGCTACCACAGTTAAGCAGGCTAAGAAATTGGTTGAGAAAGAAAAGCCAGAAGTTTGGGATATTTTGGAAGAAGTTATCAGAGAACATCCCGTTCTATTGAATAGGGCGCCAACTTTACATAGATTAGGAATTCAAGCATTTGAACCTATACTGGTTGAAGGAAAGGCAATACAATTGCATCCATTGGTTTGCTCTGCTTTTAACGCTGATTTCGATGGGGACCAAATGGCTGTTCATGTACCTCTCTCTCTTGAAGCTCAGCTTGAGGCAAGAGTATTAATGATGTCAACTAACAATATATTACATCCGGCAGATGGCACTCCGATTATTGTTCCAAGTCAAGATATGGTATTGGGTCTTTATTACCTTTCTCTTATAAAAGAAAACGAACCTGGTGAGGGTATGTTGTTCGGTAACATTGATGAATTGCATCATGCAATTTACAATGGAACAACTACATTGCATGCAAAAATCAAGGGTAGATTTACGACTGTGGATGAAGAAGGTAATACAGTCAAAAAGATATATGATACTTCTCCTGGTAGGTTGATAATGGGTGAATTATTGCCTAAAAATAATGCTATCGATTATGGCTTGGTCAACAAGATTATGACTAAAAAAGATATCTCCAAAATGATTGATGAAGTTTACAGACATTGCGGTCAAAAAGATACTGTCATTTTTTGCGATAGAATAATGGCTCTTGGCTTCCATCATGGATGTAAAGCAGGAATATCATTTGGTAAAGATGATATGGTTATTCCAGATACAAAGCTTAAATTAATAGACGAGACAAATGTATTGGTTAAAGAATACGAAAGCCAATATATAGACGGGCTAATAACTAAAGGTGAGAAGTATAATAAGGTGGTTGATGCTTGGGCCAAATGTACAGATAAAGTTGCTGACGAAATGATGTCTAGGATTCAAGTAGTTGAATACGATAGCGTTACAAAAAGACAGAAAGATATAAATTCTGTCTATATGATGTCACATTCAGGTGCAAGAGGGTCACCGGCTCAAATGAAGCAATTAGCTGGGATGAGGGGGTTGATGGCTAAGCCGTCTGGAGAAATCATAGAAACACCTATAATTTCAAATTTCAAAGAAGGATTGTCAGTTCTTGAATACTTTAACTCTACACATGGAGCAAGAAAAGGCCTTGCCGATACGGCGCTAAAAACAGCTAACTCTGGTTATCTCACTCGACGTTTAGTGGACGTTGCACAAGATTGCATTATAACAGAGAAAGATTGTGGCACTAATAAAGGCATAACATTGACACATGTAATGGACGGTGGAGACGTTGTTGTTCATTTAAGTAAAAGATTACTTGGTAGATGTGCATGTGAGGATATTGTTAATCCTAAGACTGGAAAATTAATCTTAAAACATTCTGAAATTATAAATGAGCAGAAGGCTATAGAATGCGGAGAAGCTGGCATTGAAACAATGAAGGTTAGATCTGTTTTGACTTGTGAATCAAAAATAGGAGCTTGTGCAAATTGTTACGGTAGAGATTTGGCTCGTGGAACGCCTGTTAATGTGGGTGAAGCTGTTGGTGTTGTTGCAGCTCAATCTATAGGAGAGCCAGGAACGCAATTAACTATGAGAACTTTTCATATTGGTGGAACAGCCCAGGTTGTAGACCAATCTTTTGTTGAAAGTGCTTTCGAAGGTAAGGTTCTGATAAGAAATCGTAATGTAGCTAAGGATTCTTCGAAGAGACTTGTTGTTATGGGAAGAAATTCTTCAATAGTAATTATAGACGAAAATAATAATGAAAAGTCTATATATAAAGTTCCATATGGAGCTCATCTAAGTGTTGATGATGGAGATATGGTTAAGCGTGGACAAAGAATAGCCGTTTGGGATCCTTACACAAGACCGATTATCTCAGAAGCGACTGGAATTGTACAATTCGAAGATCTGGTAGAAGGTCTTTCTGTTGATGAAAAACTTGATGAATCAACACATATTACGCAAAGAGTGATATTAGATTGGAGAAGCTCTCCAAGGGGCGCTGATTTAAAGCCATCCGGTATTATTAACGATAAAAACGGTAAAATTATAAAATTGGATAGAGGTGTTGATGCTAGATATTCGTTTGCACCAAATGTAATTTTGTCTCTTGAAAATGGTAGTAAAGTTAATGCAGGTGATGTTATAGCTCGTATACCAACAGAGAGCGCAAAAACAAAAGATATAACAGGTGGGCTTCCAAGGGTTGCCGAATTATTTGAAGCAAGGCGCCCAAAAGATCATGCTATTATTGCTGAGGCTGACGGAAAAATAGAATTTGGAAGAGATTTTAAGAATAAGATTAGAATTAAGATTATTCCAGAAGATATTACTATAGAACCATTTGAATATATGATACCAAAAAATTTACATCTTGATGTTCAGGATGGAGATATGATTGAAAAAGGTGAATATATTCTAGACGGCAATCCAGCGCCTCATGATATACTTGCAATTAAGGGTGTAGAAGAGCTTGCAGCTTACCTTGTTAGGGAGGTTCAAGATGTTTATAGATTGCAGGGGGTTACAATTAGTGACAAGCATATTGAAGTTATAGTAAGTCAAATGCTTAAAAAGGTTGAAATAGTTGATCCAGGTGATTCCGGTCTTCTTCCTGGTGAGCAAATTGATAAAATAGAATACAACCAAATTATAGAAAAATTGTCTTCTAAGAAAAGTAAGGGAATAACAGTAAAACCAATTTTACTTGGTATTACAAAGGCAGCGCTACAAACAAGGAGCTTCATATCCGCTGCGTCATTCCAAGAAACAACTAGAGTTCTTACAGAAGCCGCAATGAATGGTAAGTCCGATACTTTGGAAGGGTTGAAAGAGAATGTTATTGTTGGAAGGTTAATTCCAGCTGGAACAGGAAGTGCTATAAACTTATTGAGGCAAGTTTCAACCCATAGGGATGAGCTGATAATGAAAGAAAGAAGTGAAAGTAAAATACTTCTAGAATCAAAAGAAGAAATAGAATCAAAAGAAGAAGTAGGAACTGAGAATGATACTATAGAGGCAAGTGTTACCGAAGCAAATACCTAATACCAAGGGTTGTTGTAATAAAATACTGAATATAATCAATATTTACATGTATAAATATTTTATTATTATTAAGACTTGACTAGGGCTTATGGTAACAGTATTGTCAAAAAATCTTTGATTGGTAGGCTGTAGAAATTACTAAACGCTACTAAGAAAATTATAATTAATTATTTTAAGAATAAAAAAATTACATAACTTAAAGTTATGGTTATGTAAAAAAGTTTTTGTAAAAAGGGAATGGCAAATATGCCTACAATAAATCAGTTATTAAGAAAACCTAGGAAACCTCAAATAAAAAGAAATAAGGTTCCCGCTATGGAAGCCTGCCCTCAAAAAAGAGGTGTTTGCACAAGGGTGTATACAACTACACCTAAAAAGCCAAACTCAGCATTACGTAAAGTTGCAAGAGTTAGGCTTTCTAACGGATTTGAAGTTACAAGCTACATACCTGGAGAAGGACATAATCTTCAAGAGCATTCTGTTGTTTTAATTAGGGGTGGTCGTGTTAAGGATTTACCAGGAGTTAGATATCATATAATTAGAGGTGTGCTTGATACGCAAGGTGTGTCAGATAGAAAACAAAGGCGTTCTAAATACGGCGCCAAGAGACCAAAATAAGAGGGATTTTTTATGTCTAGAAGAAGGCGAGCAGAAAAAAGAGAAGTCACACCGGATCCTAAATTTGGAGATCTTGTACTTTCTAAATTTATGTGCAGCTTAATGCAGCATGGGAAAAAGTCTGTTTCAGAGAAGATTATATACGGAGCTTTCGATTTAATAGAAACTGGGTCAAAACAAGACCCGTTAACTATATTTCACCAAGCATTAACAAATGTTATGCCTAATATTGAAGTAAGATCAAGAAGAGTCGGTGGTGCTACCTATCAAGTTCCAGTAGAAGTAAGGCAGGAAAGAAGGCAAGCCCTAGCAATTAGATGGTTAATAAATGCTGCGCGTTCTAGAAATGAGAACACCATGGTAGAGAGGCTTTCAAATGAATTAATGGACGCTTCTGCTAGTAAAGGCACTGCAGTAAAAAAACGTGAAGATACTCATAAAATGGCTGATGCAAACAGAGCATTTTCTCATTACAGATGGTAATTTAGTAGGATCAAAGATGTCAAGAGATACAGAAATACAAGATTATAGAAATATTGGTATTATGGCACATATTGATGCCGGAAAAACCACAACTACTGAACGTATACTTTATTATACTGGAAAGAGTCACAAAATTGGTGAAGTTCATGACGGCGCTGCGACTATGGATTGGATGGAGCAAGAACAAGAACGCGGTATCACCATAACATCTGCGGCAACAACGACATACTGGAATGGTAAGCGTATTAATATTATCGATACCCCAGGACACGTTGATTTTACAATTGAAGTTGAAAGATCTTTACGTGTTTTAGATGGTGCGATAGCATTGTTAGATGCGAACGCTGGCGTTGAGCCGCAAACAGAAACTGTTTGGAGACAGGCTGACAAGTATAATGTTCCTAGAATGATATTTGTAAACAAGATGGATAAAACAGGTGCTGATTTCTATAGGTCAGTTGAGATGGTAAAAGAGCGTCTCGGAGCCAAGTCTCTTGTAATGCAACTGCCAATAGGTGCAGAAACAGAATTAAAAGGTGTAATTGATCTTATTAGAATGAAAGCTATTGTCTGGGATGACGATGCTCTAGGAGCAAATTTTCACGATGAGGAAATACCTTCAGATTTACAAGAAGCTGCAGAAGATTATAGAAAACAATTAGTAGAGACTGTGGTTGAGTTAGATGAATCCGTAATGGAAAGATATCTCGATGGTGAGGATATCAATGATGAGACCTTGAAATCGTTGGTAAGAAAAGGTACGTGTGAAGTTACATTCTTCCCTGTCTTTTGTGGTTCTGCGTTTAAAAATAAGGGTGTTCAGCCACTGTTAGATGCAGTTGTTGATTACCTGCCGTCCCCACTTGATGTTCCTGCTATAAAAGCCATAGACTTCAAAACAGAGGAAGATATTAATGTACTTCCAGCTGACGATCAACCTGCCGCTCTACTTGCATTTAAAGTTATGAATGATCCATTCGTAGGGTCGTTAACTTTCTGTAGGGTATATGCAGGAAAAGTTGAAAGCGGTAGCCAGTTATTGAATTCTATTAAAAATAAAAAAGAGAGAATAGGTAGAATGCTGCTTATGCACTCAAATTCAAGAGAAGATATTAAAGAAGCGTATGCTGGAGATATTGTTGCGATAGCTGGACTTAAGCTGTCAACAACAGGCGACACTTTATGCGACACATCTAACCCAGTAATATTAGAAAGAATGATTTTCCCAGAACCTGTTATTGAAATTGCCGTTGAACCAAAAACTAAAGCTGACCAAGAGAAAATGGGTGCAGCTTTATCAAGGCTTGCTCAAGAGGATCCTTCTTTTAGAGTTTCTTCAGATGATGAGTCAGGGCAAACTATTATTAAAGGCATGGGTGAGTTACATTTAGATATAATTGTAGATCGAATGAAAAGAGAATTTAAAGTTGAGGCAAACATAGGTGCCCCGCAAGTTGCTTATCGTGAGACTATCACAAGGGCTTCCGATGTTGATTATACTCATAAAAAGCAATCAGGTGGTTCAGGTCAATTTGCTAGAGTTAAGATGACAGTTTCTCCTGGTGAACCAGGTACAGGATTTGTTTTTACAAATAAGATCGTTGGTGGTTCAATTCCGAAAGAATATATACCTGGTGTGGAAAAAGGTATAGCTTCCGTTCTTGACAATGGTATACTAGCTGGATTCCCTTTGCTTGATATTGATGTCGTGTTGAATGATGGCGCTTATCATGACGTTGATTCTTCTGTAATGGCATTCGAAATTGCGGGTAGAGCAGCGTTTAGAGAAGCAGCGCAAACTGCTTCACCAAAATTATTAGAACCAATTATGGACGTAGAGGTTGTGACACCGGAAGACTATATGGGTGATGTCATTGGAGATCTTAATTCTAGAAGAGGTCAAATATCAGGAACAGAAGCACGAGGTAACGCAACTGTAATCAAAGCAATGGTTCCATTAGCAAATATGTTTGGTTATGTTAGTCATTTAAGATCAATGAGCCAAGGCAGAGCACAATTTACAATGCAGTTTGATCACTACCAACAGGTACCGGAAGCTGTTTCACAAGAAGTTATAGCAAAGTACGCTTAAAGTTATAAAAGGTTAGTATAGATGTTGTTTTTTAATAATAAATTTGAAGGGGTTATTTAATGATTGGTCAAAATATTAGGATTAGACTTAAGGCCTACGATCATAGATTGCTTGATAGCTCCACAGCTGAAATTGTTAATACTGCTAAAAGGACAGGTGCAAGTGTTAGAGGACCTATCCCATTGCCTAGAAGAATTGAAAAGTACACTGTTTTACGCGGTCCGCATATTGATAAAAAAAGCAGAGAACAATTTGAAATTAGAACACATAAAAGATTACTTGATATAGTGGATCCGACTCCTCAAACAGTTGACGCATTAATGAAGCTAGATTTATCATCTGGTGTTGATGTTGAAATAAAATTATAGAAAGAATAAAGATGCGTACGGGACTGATAGCAGAAAAATTAGGGATGATGAGAGTGTTCACTGATAAAGGTGTGCATGTACCTGTAACTGTTTTGTCATTAGAAAAATGCCAAATTGTTAGCCATAAAACAATAGAGAATGATGGTTACAATGCTATTCAAGTTGGTGCCGGTGACATTAAAATAAAGAATGTTACAAAACCTATGAGAGGTCATTTTGCAAAGACTAAAATTATACCAAAAAGAAAATTGACCGAGTTTAGGGTTGATGCAGATAATTTTGCTGACATTGGTTTGTTTTTTAAAGCAGATCATTTCACACCAGGGCAAAAAGTTGATGTTTCTGCCACTAGTATTGGTAAAGGTTTTGCTGGTGCAATGAAAAGACATAATTTTAGAGGTTTAAGAGCATCTCATGGTGTATCTGTTAGTCACAGGAGTCATGGTTCAACTGGTCAGTGTCAAGATCCTGGTAGGGTTTTTAAAGGTAAGAAAATGGCTGGACATATGGGTGCTGCAAGAGTTACCACTCAAAATTTAGAATTACACGCTGTCGATTTAGATAGAGGATTATTGCTTATAAAAGGATCTATACCTGGTCCTAAAAGTGGATGGGTTACAGTACGTGATGCCGTAAAACTCAATAAGGTACCAGATAATGCACCTCTTCCTGGAAGCTTTAAGACCCATGATGGTCCAGAAATAATTACTGATTCTGTAGATAAAAATGTGGTTGAAGCTGCTGTAGAAGAAAACGTTGTTGAAGCCGCTGTTGTTAAGGAGGATAAATAGATGAAAACTTCTGTTATAGATCTAACATCAAAGGTATCAGGTTCTGTTGAGCTTGGTGAGAGTATATTTGGATTAATTCCTAGAAAAGATATTCTTCATAGAATGGTTGTATATCAATTAGCTAAAAGAAGAGCGGGAACACATAAAGTTAAAAATAGAAGCGAAATTAATGCTACTACTAAAAAAATGTACAATCAAAAAGGTACAGGTAGTGCACGTCACGGTTCAAAGAAAGTACCTCAATTTCGTGGTGGTGGTAGAGCATTCGGTCCTCATCCAAGAGATCATTCTATAAAATTAACTAAAAAATTTAGAAGTTTAGCCTTAAGACATGCATTGTCAGCTAAACTGAAAGATGATAGCTTAATTATATTAGATGAAGCAAAATTAAAAATGCCTAAAACTTCTATGTTAGTTGGTATTTTTTCAAAAATGTCTATAAAATCTGCTCTAATTATTGATGTTAATGACATTCAGGATAATTTTTACTTAGCTGCACAAAATATTCCACAAATAGATGTATTGTCAGTAGAGGGTATTAATGTTTATGACATACTTAGGCGTGATAAGTTAATTATTACCAAAGCTGCATTAGAAAAAATTGAAGGACGTTTCAATGAAGGAAGTTGATTTATATGATGTTATCCGTAATCCAGTGATAACAGAAAAAGCTACCATTGTATCAGAAAGTGATCAAGTTATATTTAACGTTGCTATCACAGCAACAAAGTTTGAAATAAAACAAGCAATCGAATCTTTATTTGAAGTTAAAGTGCTTTCCGTTAATACGTTAGTAAGAAAAGGTAAAGTAAAAACATTTAAAGGTAAGGTTGGTAAAAGAAGTGATACCAAAAGAGCTTTTGTAAGGTTGGCAGAAGGTCAAACCATAGATTTCACTACAGGATTGAGTTAAGAACATGGCATTAAAAAAGTATAAACCGAATACACCCAGTCAAAGAGGACTTGTATTAGTTGCAAGAGATCAGTTATGGTCAGGTAAACCAGTTAAAACCCTTACAGTTGGTTTAACAAAAACTGGTGGTAGAAATAATAATGGTAGAGTTACCGCTCGCCGAAGAGGTGGTGGTCATAAGCGTTTGTATAGAGAGATTGATTTTAAAAGACGTAACTTTGATATACCGGCTATAGTTGAGAGGATTGAGTATGATCCTAATAGATCTGCTTTTATAGCTCTAATTAAATACGAAGATGGAACTTTAAATTATATTATTGCTCCACAAAGGTTATCTGTTGGAGATACCGTTATCTCTGGTAACAATGTTGATATTAAACCTGGTAATGCAATGCCACTTTCATCAATGCCAATAGGAACAATAATACATAATGTAGAATTAAAAGTTGGTAAAGGCGGTCAAATTGCAAGATCAGCTGGTACATATGTACAGCTTGTTGGAAGAGATCAAGGTTACGCTATATTGAGATTAAATTCAGGTGAAACAAGAATGACTCGTTCGGAATGTATGGCAACAGTTGGTGCCGTTTCAAATCCGGATAACAAGAATATAAAGTTAGCAAAAGCAGGAAGATCAAGATGGTTAGGAAAGCGTCCTTCAGTTCGTGGTGTAGCTATGAACCCAGTTGATCATCCGCACGGTGGTGGTGAAGGTAAGACTTCAGGTGGTCGTCATCCGGTAACTCCTTGGGGTAAACCAACTAAAGGTAAGCGTACAAGGTCAAATAAAGTTACTGATCGTCTGATAGTACGTAGTAGACATTTACGGAAGAAAAGGAAGTAATTCATGACAAGATCTGTTTGGAAAGGTCCGTTTGTTGACGGATATATGTTAAAAAAAGCTGAAAATAGTCGTGCTTCTGGTCGTAATGATGTAATTAAAATTTGGTCCAGAAGATCAACTATACTTCCACAATTTGTTGGATTAACTTTTGGTGTACATAATGGTCATAAACATATCCCTGTAATGGTTACTGAAGATATGGTAGGACGTAAATTCGGTGAATTCTCACCTACAAGAACATACTACGGACATCTAGCTGATAAGAAAGCTAAGAGGAAATAACATGACAAAAAAGATCGCTGTTGAAGGACAGGCAAAAGCAATTACTAAAATGATAAGAGTTAGCCCTCAGAAGCTTAATCTTGTTGCCGAAACTATCAGAGGAAAAAAAGTAGAAAAGGCAATCAATGAACTTAAGTTCTCTAGGAAAAGAATAGCATTAGATGTTATGAAAACATTACAATCAGCTATTGCAAATGCGGAAAATAACCATGAATTAGATGTAGATGAGTTATTTGTTTCAGAAGCATATGTTGGTAAGAATATTGTTTTAAAGCGTTGGAGAGCAAGAGCACGTGGTAGGGTCGGAAAAATACAAAAACCATTCAGCCAACTTACAATTGTTGTTAAAGAAAATGATAAAACTGAACAAAATGATATAACTGAGGAGGTCCAATAATGGGACAGAAAGTTTCACCGGTATCTTTTAGGCTTGGCGTAAATAGAACCTGGGATTCTCGTTGGTTTGCTAACAAGAATGAATTTCCTAAATTATTACAAGAAGATCGCTTGATAAGACAAGCTGTAATTAAAATGCATCCAACCGCTGCAATTTCAAAAGTTGTAATAGAGAGGCCGCATAAAAAATGCAGGGTTACAATTCATTCAGCGAGACCGGGTATATTAATAGGTAAAAAGGGTGCTGATATTGAGGTAGTTAAAAACAAAGTACAAAAATTAACTGCAAGTGAAGTTTCTATAAACATTGTTGAAGTTAGAAAACCTGAAATTGAAGCAACGCTAGTTGCAGAAAATATAGCTCAACAATTGGAGAGAAGAATTGCATTTAGGCGTGCAATGAAAAGATCAGTTCAATCTGCAATAAGGTTAGGCGCACAAGGAATTAGAATTAATTGTGGTGGTCGTCTAGGCGGAGCAGAAATAGCACGTACTGAATGGTACCGTGAAGGAAGGGTTCCGCTTCAAACATTGCGTGCGGACATAGATTATGGTGTGGCAACTGCTCATACTACATATGGGACTATCGGTATTAAAGTCTGGATATCTAAAGGTGAGATTATGGAGCATGATCCTATGGCTCATGAAAGAAGGGCGACAGAATCGCCAGAAGGTAACAGGCCTAGCGCTAGACGTGATCGAGGAAATTAAGGGATAAAAAGATGCTGCAACCAAAAAGAACAAAATTTAGAAAGCAACACAAAGGTCGAATTAAAGGCGTTGCTAAGGGTGGATCTCTCTTAAACTTTGGTACTTACGGATTAAAATCACTTGAGCCATCACGTGTAACAGCAAGACAAATAGAGGCTGCCAGGCGTGCAATGACAAGACATATGAAAAGAGCTGGTAGAGTTTGGATCCGTATTTTTCCAGATGTACCTGTTACAAAAAAGCCTACTGAAGTTAGGATGGGTAAAGGTAAGGGTTCTGTAGAATTTTGGGCTGCAAAAGTAAAACCGGGTAGAGTTTTATTTGAAATTGATGGTGTTTCTGGAGTTGTTGCTAGACAAGCTTTTGAACTTGCTGCAGCAAAGTTACCAGTTAAATGCAAGATTATAGTTAGACCTGGCGACAATGGATAATAGGAACTGATATGAAGATTCAAGAAATAAAAGACATGACTAAAGATCAGCTGGATCAAGAGTTAGTTAAATTTAAACGTGAACAATTAAATCTGAGATTTCAAGTTGCTTCCGGCCAATTAGATAATACTTCTAGGGTTAGGTTTGTAAGAAGAACGATAGCTCAAATTAAAACTGTTCAACATAATAAAAAGAATTCTGTTATAGGAGCTTAATGTAGATGCCAAAAAGAATATTAACAGGTGTAGTTTTAACAGATAAGTCTGACAAAACTATCGTAGTCAAAGTAGAAAGAAGATTTATGGATCCTCTTTTGAAAAAAACTGTCAGACGATCAAAGAGATACCATGCACATGATGAAGGTAATCAATATAAAGTGGGCGATAATGTTAAAATTGAAGAATGCAAACCTCTTTCTAAATTGAAAAGATGGGTTGTTCTAGAAAATACATCAAATTAATACAAATCATAGAAGAGATAAATAATGATACAAATGCAAACAAATTTAGAGGTAGCGGACAATTCTGGAGCTAAACGGGTTCAATGCATTAAGGTATTGGGTGGTTCTAAACGCAAGTACGCTGGAGTTGGTGATATTATAGTGGTAACTATTAAAGAAGCAATTCCAAGAGGTAAGGTAAAAAAAGGCGATGTTATGAAAGCTGTAGTAGTGCGTACAGCGAAAGATATTCAACGTAATGACGGAACTGTGATTAGATTTGATGGGAATGCTGCAGTATTAATTAATGCACAAGGCGATCCGATTGGTACAAGAATATTTGGTCCTGTTACAAGAGAACTAAGAGCTAAAAGCCATATGAAAATAGTTTCATTGGCTCCAGAGGTATTATAAATGGCAGCAAGAATTAAAAAAGGCGATAAAGTTACTATCCTAGCTGGAAAAGATAAGGGTAAGACTGGTGAAGTTTTACTTGTAATCCCAGACAGAGAACGTGTACTTGTTCAAGGTGTTAATTTAGTAAAAAGACATCAAAAGCAATCAGCTACTGAAGAGGCTGGTATCAAACAGAAAGAATTAAGTATACACGTATCAAATGTAGCAATCGTTGACTCTGAAACTTTAAAACCTACTAGAATTGGTTTTAAATTCTTAGATGATGGCAAAAAAGTAAGATATGCAAAAAAATCAGGAGAGGTTATCGATGGTTAAAAAAATATACATGCCTCGTATGAAAGAGCTTTACGATTCAACGATCATCGGTAAACTAACGGAAGAATTTAAGTATACCAATTCAATGCAGGTTCCTCGTCTTGATAAAATTGTTATAAATATGGGCGTTGGTGAAGCAGCAGCTGATTCAAAAAAAATTAATTTGGCTATTGAAGAGTTGGAAGCTATTGCTGGTCAGAAGCCGGTTGTTACTAAAGCAAAGAAATCTATAGCTAATTTCAAGTTACGTGAAGGCATGGCTGTTGGAACAAAAGTAACGTTAAGAAAAGTAAGAATGTACGAATTTATAGACAGATTGATTACAATTGCTTTGCCGAGGGTAAGGGATTTTAGGGGTCTGAATGCTAAGAGCTTTGATGGTAATGGTAACTATGCACTAGGTATTAAGGAGCATATCATTTTTCCTGAAATTAATTATGATAAAGTTGAATCTATCAGAGGCATGGATGTTATAATATGCACTACAGCAAGGACTGATGATGAAGCTAAGGCATTGCTTAGAGAACTAAATTTTCCTTTTAGGAAATGATTTTTTAAATTATAGAGGTGAATAATGGCTAAAGTTAGCTCAGTAGAAAGAAATAAAAAACGTACCTTACTAGTTGCAAAATACGCATCTAAAAGAAATACGTTAAAGAATATGGCTTCTGATAAGTCATTATCAATGGAAGAAAGATTCTCAGCCAGACTTAAATTGGCTAAGCTTCCAAGAAATTCAGCTGCGAATAGAGTAAGGAATCGTTGTGTTGTATCAGGAAGGCCGAGAGGTTTTTATAGGAAATTAGGTATTTCTAGAATTGCTTTGCGTGATTTAACTGCGCAAGGTCAAATTCCAGGAATGGTAAAATCAAGTTGGTAAGGTAATTATATTATGATGACAGATCCATTAGCAGATATGCTAACACGTATTAGAAACGCTTTAATGCGTAATAAATCTAGTGTTGTAACTCCAGCTTCCAAATTACGTCAAAGAGTTTTAGACGTATTGGAATCAGAAGGTTATATTAGAGGGTATGCTAGAGTTGAACAAGAGGGTGATTTTCCTGTATTTGAAATAGAGCTTAAGTATCATGAAGGTACACCTGTTATTAAGAATATAGAAAAAGTTTCAAAACCTGGGAGAAGAGTTTATTCGTCAGTAAATGAACTTCCGCGTGTTTTTAACGGTTTAGGAATTTCGATATTATCAACATCAAAAGGCGTTATGTCTGATGTGAGTGCTAGAGAAGAAAACGTTGGTGGTGAGATACTTTGTAAGGTATTTTAAAGTTATAAATTTAGGAATTTTATTAATGTCAAGAATTGGAAAAAAACAAATTACAATACCAAGTGGCGTAAATGCTACTTTGGAAGGCAGTGTGCTTAGTGTTGTTGGACCAAAGGGCACTCTCAGCGCTCAATTGGTTGATGATGTTAATTTAAAAATTAATGATAACGAGATACATATTATACCAAAAGATTTAGGTAAACGTAGTCGTTCTATGTGGGGTTTAACAAGAACTCTCGTTAGCAATTTAATCGTTGGTGTATCTGACGGGTACAAAAAAACACTAGAAATTCAGGGTGTTGGTTATCGTGCTTCCGTTGAAGGGAATACATTAAAGTTAGCACTTGGGTTTAGTCATGATGTAAATTATAAAATACCCAAAGAAGTAACAATTAACTGTACTCGCCCAACAGAAATTACTGTAGAAGGTATTGACAAACAAATAGTTGGTCAAACTGCTGCTGAAATTAGAAGATACAGGCCTCCGGAACCTTATAAAGGAAAAGGGGTTCGATACCAAGGTGAATTTGTATTCCGTAAAGAAGGTAAGAAAAAATAAAGGCATTGATATGAGTGGAAGATTTAAAACAGAGTTGAAGAGAAAATTAAGAGTTCGTAGAGCTGTTAAAAGAAGATCTGGCGATAAGTGTAGACTTAGCGTGTTTAGGTCTTCTAAAAATATATACGCTCAAATAATTGACGATAAAAATGGTATTACATTGGCATCTGCTTCAACATTAGAAAAAGATTTAAAGTCTGAAAAAGGTTCCGATAAAACTGCAGCTGAAAATATTGGAAAGCTTATAGCCGAAAGAGGTAAAAAAGCTGGAGTTGAAAAAGTAGTATTCGATAGAGGGCCATATTTATTTCATGGTCGCGTTAAAGCTTTAGCAGAGGCCGCGCGTAATAGCGGCTTAGAATTTTAAAAGGAAAAAATATGGCTCGTAGTCCGGTAAAATCAAAAGATGAAAAAGATAGTGAATTTATTGACAGATTAGTACACATTAACCGTGTTGCTAAGGTTGTTAAAGGTGGAAGAAGATTCGGGTTTGCTGCTTTAGTGGTTATAGGTGATCAAAAGGGGAGAGTTGGATTCGGACATGGTAAAGCCAAAGAGGTTCCTGAGGCAATTAAAAAAGCAACAGACGATGCAAAACGTTCTATAATAAGAGTTCCGTTAAGAGAAGGTCGTACATTACATCATGATGTTCAAGGTACGCACGGAGCTGGTAAAGTAATTTTACGAGCTGCGCCTTCTGGAACAGGTATTATCGCTGGAGGTCCAATGAGAGCTGTTTTTGAAACATTAGGTGTTCAGGACGTTGTAACAAAATCTCAAGGAACATCTAACCCATATAATATGGTAAGAGCAACGTTTGACGCATTGTCAAAAGAACAAAGCCCAAGAACTGTTGCTGCAAGAAGAGGTTTAAAGGTTAGTGATATCGTATCTCGAAGACGGGACGGATCAACAGAAATTGATAAAGTAGGTTAATAACATGTCTAAAGAAAAATTAATGATAACCGTAGAACAAACTGGTAGCCCAATTAGAAGACCGGCGGACCAAAAGGCAACACTAATTGGTCTAGGTTTGAAGGGTATAAGATCTAGGAGAACTTTAGAAGACAATTTGTCTACTAGAGGAATGATAAGAAAAATTCAGCATCTTGTAAAAATAGTTGAAGAAAAATAAGATAAAATTTGAGGTTGGCAATGAAACTTAATGAATTAGCAGATAACCCAGGATCAAGACCTACAAAAAAACGTGTTGGTAGGGGTATTGGATCAGGAAAAGGTAAAACAGCTGGCAGAGGAGTAAAAGGTCAAAAATCTCGTTCTGGTGTAGCTATAAAAGGATTTGAAGGCGGTCAAATGCCTTTACATAGAAGATTACCAAAGCGTGGATTTGTTAACATATTTAGAAAAGAATATAACGCTATAAATTTAGATAGAATCCAAGATTTCATTGATAGCGGAAAAATAGATATTACAAAACCGATTAATTCTGAAAATTTGCTACAAGCCGGTGTGATTACTAAAGAAAAGAACGGCATACGTTTATTAGGTAGGGGTGAATTAAAGGTTAAAGTTAATTTTGAAGTTACTGGAGCATCAAAAAAAGCTATCGAGATAATTGAAAAGTGTGGCAGTAAGATTCAATTGTTAGGTTCTTCTGCTCTGAGTTCAGATACAATTGATAATAAAAAATAATCAACTGTAAAAATGAATTATAGTTCTTTGTTATATTATTAGGGGATATTAAATGGTTTCAGCCGCCGAACAATTGGCTTCTAATCTAAATTTTTCAACGTTCGCTAAGGCTAAAGACCTAAAGCAAAGAATATTATTTACATTAGGTATATTGTTAATATACAGGCTAGGTACCTATATTCCATTGCCTGGTATAAACACAGACGCACTAGCGCAGCTATTTCAACAGAATCAAAGCGGTATAATAGGCATGTTTGACATGTTTGCTGGCGGAGCTGTTGGTAGAATGGCTATTTTCGCTTTAAATATTATGCCATATATATCGGCTGCTATTATCATGCAATTGATGGTAGCTGTTTCCCCCCATCTTGAACAATTAAAAAAAGAAGGTGAACGTGGAAGGAAGCAAATAAATCAGTACACAAGGTATGGAACTGTATTTTTAGCAGCTTTACAGGCATACGGAATATCAGTTGGTCTAGAAGGCGCAGGTAATATTGTTGATAATCCTGGTATGTACTTCAAAATTTCTGCTGTAATTACTCTTGTTGGCGGTGTTATGTTCTTGATGTGGATTGGAGAGCAAGTAACAGCAAGGGGAATTGGTAATGGTATATCATTGATCATTTTCTCCGGTATCGTTGCAGAGCTCCCGTCAGCAATCGTTAATACGCTAGAGTTAGGAAGGCAAGGGGCTATATCAACTTGGTTAATTCTTGCTATTTTTATACTTGCAATAGCCGTGATTGCTTTTATTGTTTTTATTGAAAGAGCTCAAAGAAGATTGGTTGTGCAATATCCAAAAAGACAACAGGGGAATAAAATGGTTGGTGGAGATAGCTCTCATCTTCCGCTTAAATTAAATACTGCAGGCGTTATACCTCCAATATTTGCTTCTTCTTTACTTCTGTTGCCGATGACTGTAGCTAATTTTAGTACGGGGCAGGGGCCAGATTGGCTGGGTACGGTAACAGCATTGCTTGGGAGAGGACAACCTCTGTACCTTAGTTTGTATATCGGAGGTATAGTCTTTTTTGCTTTTTTCTATACTGCTATAGTATTTAATCCAACAGACACTGCTGATAATTTAAAAAAACAAGGTGGCTTTATACCTGGAATACGACCTGGTGAAAAAACTGCAGAGTACATAGATTATGTCTTAACTAGAGTGACATGTATAGGGGCTTTATATTTGGCTGCCGTGTGCATTCTGCCTGAAATACTTATGTCTTATGCAGCTGTGCCATTTTATTTTGGTGGAACATCATTGTTAATTATCGTTAATGTTACAATAGATTTAGTTTCACAGGTTCAAAGTCATCTTTTGGCCCATCAATACGAAGGGTTGATAAAAAAATCACGCTTAAGCGGAAGAACTAGATGAATATTATTATATTAGGTCCGCCAGGAGCTGGTAAAGGTACCCAATCTTCAATGATAACGGATTTATTTGATTTTGTTCAATTTTCTACTGGAGATATTTTACGTGAAGCTGTTGACGCTAAAACTAGTATTGGTTTAAAGGTTAAGGATATTATTGCAAAAGGAGATCTTGTGGCGGATGAATTGATTTTAGAAATAATTTCTCAAAAAATTGCTAATAATAAGAATGAGAAAGGAATCATATTTGATGGATTCCCAAGAACTATATTGCAAGCCGATGAGTTGCTGAAAGTTCTATCTAGCTATGAAATGAAGTTAGATCTTGTTATTGAATTAGCAGTGGATGAGAATATTTTATTAAGTCGGATTGAAACTAGAGCTGCAGAAAATTCTGGTAATACAAGAGATGATGATAACAAAGATGCTTTAAAGAAAAGATTGTCTGTTTATCGCAAACAAACAAGTCCATTAATCGATTACTATAAGAAGCATTCTAATTTTTTTTCAGTAGACGGTATGATGGAAATTAATAAAGTTAGTGAAAATATTATTAGTATTTTAAATAAAAGGTTAAATTAATAATATTAATTTACAGAAGTTCTTTACAATTTATGTTAATGATAATAGTTAATGTAATATATATTTAAATATTAAATTAGACGATCGTTATTCGGTCTTATTTTTTTTGTAGTTAATTGAAAGAGGAGTGTGTTTAGTGGCTCGTATTGCAGGTGTAAATATACCAACTAATAAACGTGTTTTAATAGCTTTGAGGAGTATTCATGGAATTGGTCCCTCTAAGGCTGTAGAAATATGTAATAAAGTAAATATTGAGAATACAAAAAGAGTGAATCAGTTGTCTGATTCGGAAGTTATTCAAATTCGTGAAGCTATTGATGCTGACTATATTGTTGAAGGTGATTTGAGACGTCAGGTTTCTATGAACATAAAGGGTATGATGGATTTAGGTTGTTATAAGGGTTTAAGACATAGAAGAGGCTTGCCAGTAAGAGGTCAAAGAACTAGCACGAATGCAAGAACTAGAAAAGGGCCAGCTAAAGCTATTGCAGGCAAAAAGAAATAAGATAATTTTGAAAGAATAAATATGGCTAAAGATAAAACTAAAGTTCGTAAAAAAGAACGTAAAAATATTACATCCGGTGTTGCACATGTAAATGCAACATATAACAATACTATGGTTACAATTACTGATGCGCAAGGAAACGCAATATCTTGGTCATCAGCAGGTGGCATGGGATTTAAAGGATCACGTAAATCAACTCCATATGCTGCTCAGGTTGCTGCTGAAGATGCTGCAAAGAAAGCAATGGAACATGGAATGCTAACGGTTGAAGTGCTTGTCAAGGGTCCAGGATCCGGAAGAGAATCTGCTTTAAGAGCATTACAAACAACAGGTTTTACTGTTACATCCATAAAAGATGTAACTCCAATTCCACACAATGGATGTCGTCCTCCAAAAAGGCGTAGAGTTTAAAAGTTTAAAAGTTTGTACGATATTTAATAATAAATATTTTTACTTAAAATTATACCATTAATTTATTGGTAGATAATAAATACAAGAGGTAACAAGTGATTGAAAAAAACTGGCAGGAATTAATTAAGCCAAATAAGCTTGAAATTAAAGATGACCAAAGCAATGAAAATACGGTTTACTTAGTTGCAGAACCATTGGAGCGAGGTTTCGCCTTAACGTTGGGCAATGCATTAAGAAGGGTTCTCTTGTCATCTCTTCAAGGTAGCGCCATTACATCAGTTAAAATTGACGGGGTTTTGCATGAGTTTTCATCTATTGCTGGTGTTAGAGAAGATGTTACTGATATAATATTAAACATAAAAGATATTGCAGTAAATGTTCATACTGAAAATTCTGTAAAAATGACACTTAGCAAGTCAGGGCCGTGCGTTGTTACAGCTGCTGATATAGAAACATCGGCTGATATAGAAGTTTTAAATCCAGAAATAGTAATTTGCACTCTTGATAAAGGCACTGATATTCATATGGAATTTATTGCAAAAACAGGTAAAGGCTATGTTTCTGCAGAGAAGAATAGAGGTGAGGATGAGCCAATTGGTCTAATTCCTATAGACAGTTTGTTTTCTCCTGTTAAAAGAGTGTCATATAATGTAGAAAATACTCGAGAAGGGCAAGTGTTAGATTACGATAAACTAACCCTAATAGTTGAAACAGATGGCTCAGTTCGTCCTGAAGACGCTGTAGCTTTTTCAGCACGCGTATTACAAGATCAGCTAGATATTTTTGTTAATTTTGAAGAACCTGTTGCGGTTGTTGTTGAAGATAAAACTCCAGAATTAACCTTCAACCCATCGTTGTTGAAAAAAGTAGATGAATTGGAATTATCTGTTAGGTCTGCAAATTGTCTTAAAAATGATAATATTGTTTATATAGGTGATCTGATCTTAAAATCAGAATCAGAGATGTTAAGAACACCTAATTTTGGACGCAAGTCATTGAATGAGATAAAAGAAGTTCTCGCTCAAATGGGGCTTCATTTAGGTATGCATATACCAAATTGGCCACCAGAAAATATAGACGAATTAGCAAAAAGATACGAAGAGCATTTTTAATTTTTAGATATAGCATATATAATAATACAAACACATTAGGAGAAGTTAAATGCGTCATAGAAAAGCAGGACGTAAATTAAATAGAACGGCAAGTCATAGGAAGGCAATGTTTGCAAATATGGCTGTGGCTTTACTTAAGCATGAGCAAATTGTAACTACATTGCCTAAGGCCAAAGAATTAAGGCCGATTGTTGAGAAGCTTATTACTCTATCAAGAAAAGAAAGCTTGCATGCAAGAAGATTGGCTGTTTCTAAATTACAAGGTGATAGAACTGTTGTAACCAAGTTATTCGATACACTTGGGCCGAGATATATCGATAGAAATGGTGGATATACAAGGATTATTAAGGCTGGTTTTAGATTTGGTGATTCGGCTCCAATGGCAGTCATAGAGTTTGTAGATAGAGATGTTAGCGCTAAAGGTAAAGATTCAGGTCCAGTGCAAGTAAAGAAAGTTGAAGCTGAAGACGAAAGCAATATGAACGCTATAGCATAGTTCTTTAACTTTTATTAGATCTTTAACTTTGTATATATTTCAAGGATTAAAGATAATGAAAAGTTTACTAATAGTTGGTTTTGGTGGTTTTTTAGGTGCCGTTAGTAGATATGCAATAAATATTTTCATGATAAAAATTGTTAGCTCCTCTTTTCCTTGGAGTACTCTCTTGGTTAATGTTTTGGGATCTTTTTTAATGGGTGCTTTAGTTGAGTCTTTTTCACAAAAAATCAATTTTTCTCATGAATTAAAGTTATTGCTAGTCGTTGGCTTTTTAGGTAGCTTTACAACATTTTCCACATTTTCATTAGATGCAGTATCGTTATTTGGACGCGGTGAGTACCTTTCATCTTACCTTTATATAAGTTTATCAGTCTTATTATCAATCGGCTCTTTAATTTTAGCTATGTATATTATGAAAAGTTTTATCTTATGAAAGAGGTTGAGTTTTTTTATGTTAGCTCAAAGGACGAAGGTCTGCGGGTTGATAGGTGGATTTCTGAAAACTTAAAAGATATAAACTATGTCCACGCACAAAAGCTCATTCGATCTGGGCAAGTTAGGGTAGACGGTTCTCGTATAAAGGCAAACGCTAGGCTTTTGACGGGTCAAAAAATAAGAATACCCCCGCATGAGGAATATATAAATCCCGTATCTCTGGTTAGATCAATCCCTGATAATCAAAAGAATTTTATAAAATCATTAGTTATCTATGAAGATAGTAATATCATGGTTTTAAATAAGCCTTATGGTTTGGCGACACAAGGGGGTCAAGGAATTGATAATCATGTAGATAGATTACTGTCAACTTGGGACAAGGAGGGTAAAGATAGGTATAAGTTAGTCCACAGATTGGATAAAAATACCACAGGAGTATTAATTGTAGCTAAAAATAGAAAATCAGCTAATTTTTATGCAAATTGCTTTAAAGATAGATCTGTTAAAAAGATATATTGGGCAATTGTATTTGGTGTTCCTGATAATAGCATGGGTAAGATTGATTTGCCGGTTAACGAGAGGTCCAAGAAATATAACGAACCTGGAGATAAACATAAAACACAACATGCTATTACAAAGTATAAGGTCATAGACTTTGCAGGAAAATCATTTTCATTGTTACATTTGCAACCTATTACTGGTAGGAAGCATCAATTAAGAGTTCATCTATCTTCTATTAATAATCCTATTTTAGGTGATGAAAAATACTCGCTTAGTGACTATTCTGTTCCAAGTGAGTTAGATAATCTTATGCATTTACATGCTAAATGTATTCTAATACCTAGTCTGTCAGGAAAAATTTTGACTATAGATGCACCAATTCCAAAGCATTTTGTTTCTACCATTAAATATTTAGGTTTGAGTTATGATGATTATATACCAGAAGATATATTTTAATAACAATGAGGTTTGGTTTGGCTGGTAATATCAAGAGGTTCTACAAAGACGTTTCTATTAAGAACACGCATGGACAATATACAATTTTATTAGATGGAAGGGAAATTCTTACACCAAAGAAAAATATATTAGTCTCGCCTTCTCTGTATTGTGCTAAGAGAATACTAGTTGAATGGGAATCGCAGGAGAAGTTCGTAGATTACAATAATATGCCGATTACAAGAGTTAGTTTTACTGTAACAGATATTAATAAATCTGAATTGGAAGAAATTATTAGCAATATAATATATACTCTTAAGGCTGATCTGATTTTATATAGAGCTAGCCATCCAAAAGAATTGAACTTAAGACAGAGAGAAAACTGGGACCATATAGTCGATTATCATTATAAAATTAATGGTTATAAATTTAACAAAACAGATAGCATTCAATATGTTTTGCAACCAGAGAGTAGTATTTCTGGTATAACTAAGATTTTAAATAATTACTCTGATATTGAGAATATTTTAATACATAACTGCACAAAAATTCTAGGGTCATGTCTAATAACATTGGCATGCAAAGATAATTATATCAATCCAGAAAAATCTTGGGAAATTGCAAATATCGATGATACTTGGCAGGAAGAGAAATGGGGAAAAGATGACGAAAAGATTAAACGACAAACATTATTAAAAAAAGACTTTTTAACTTATATGGAACTTATTCATAAGATTTAGATTCGGTAATTATTTCGATGGTTTGGTTTTTTGCTGCAAATATATCTAGAAAGTTTTTGTACAAATAGTCGTCAAAATTACTCATAGATATTTCTTTTCCTAAATCATGCAAACTCGTCACTCCGTAACCAGAAATCCCGCATGGTACAATGCTGGTAAAATGACTAATATTTGGTGATATGTTAATAGATATACCATGGTAGCTTATCCATTTTTTTACTCTTAACCCTATAGCTGCTATTTTTTCCTCTTCTTTATTTTCATTGTAAACCCAAATACCAATTCTATCTTTTCTCGTAAAGCTTTCTACACCAATATCACGAAGGGTATTTATTATTAATAGTTCTAGTTTATCTATAAATTTTCTTATATTTTTTTCATGATTTTCTAGATTTAGCATAAAATAAATGACTCTTTGACCGGGGCCGTGGTAGGTGTATTGACCACCTCTTCCTGTCTTGTAAACAGGGAACCTGCCTTTCTCAATCAAGTCTTTATCCTTAGAACTTGTTCCAGCTGTATATATTGAAGGATGCTCTACTAGCCAAATTAATTCGTTCGCATCCTTATTAATTATATTATTAACCCTTTCTTCCATAATATTACAGGCAACTTCATAATCTATAAGATTTGCGCTACTAGCCCACTCAATAATTTTTTTCATCTGATAATTGCTTTTGTAATTATTAAACTGATTTACTATAAGATAATATTATATATATTAGCATTAATTGTATTATTTAATATAATTGTTTTAATGTTATGCGGTCGTGGCGGAATTGGTAGACGCGCAGCGTTGAGGTCGCTGTGGAGGCAACTCCTTGGAAGTTCGAGTCTTCTCGACCGCACCATTTTTTATGTGATAGTCTGCTTGTGTTAATCCTAACACACATTGTCATTGATATTATTTACATATGTCATTTAATCCATTAAACTTCAAATATGTATTATGGTAACTTATTTTTACTGTAGAATTTAGATAACAATAATTTGTAAAACAAAAATGTCCGAATCTTTAAATATTATAAAATTAGCAGTTGGCATTAAAGCTATTGATGAGCTTATAGACAGGCAAACTTTAAACGCTCACCTATTATCTCAAGAAAATCATTTATATAATAGGTGTTTTAAAACAAGAAATACTCCTAAGATGATCAATGAAATTATTGATTCAGATACTGGTTCATTATATTGGGTTGTTGCTGGCAAGATTTCACTTAGGCAAAAAATAATTGGTTCCTTTAATTTAGAATCACAAGACCAGAAAAAGGTTTGTGTCATAGGTCTGTCAGATAAGATATTTTTAACACAGAAAATACCAAAAAGACCATTCCAGGGATGGAGATACCTAAAGCAAAATGAAGCACCGGATGATATATGTCTTTACGCAAAGCAAGATATTAACAATACTGTATTAGAAGAGCTTGATAGATTAAGCTTGTTATAAGGAATAGGAAGTATCCTATGTTCAAGAATGTAAGGTTTAAATGATCTATTTATTTGTTTTAATTATTATTCCCTTGTTACTATTTCTTACAAAAATCAAAGTACTTGGCTCGTTATTTTATTTTTTACCATTTTTGATCCGAAATATCTCTTTTTTTATAAAAAATAATAAGACAAAAAATACACAAAAAAAGAGCAACAGCTCTGTCTATACATTAGATGAGGCGGCAGAAATACTTGGAGTAAGGGTTGATTCAAGTGCTGATGAGATTGAGTTAGCTTATCGAAAGTTGATGAAAAAAATTCATCCCGATAATGGGGGTAGTAATTACCTTGCTGTAAAAGTCAATGCTGCACATGATTTGTTGATGAATAAGTTTAGGAATAAATGAAATACCATATTCATGTTAGTGTATTTTTTTAATTATACGGAACTAAGTTTATTATCCTGTTAACTTTTAATTTCATTTGATCAAAGTAAGAAGTATTGTTTAATCTTATTTTAATTTCTGGAAGAGAGTTTGTATTACTATTTTTATAGGGGTTTTTTATTGGTAAATTCATTGCCTTTGATAATTTTTGAAATGATTTATTTAAAACCTTGGTCATATTATAATCTCTAACTGTTCCTGTACTTCCGCCCATAACAACTGCTATAGCATGTTTATTATCTTTTTCTATTGAAGTAACAACATTAAAACCTGATGCGTTAGTAAAACCGGTCTTGATGCCATTGGCTCCCTCATAACTAAATAGCAATTTATTATGACTGTTATATTTTTTGTTATTGTATGAGAAGGACTTTAATCCGAATACATAATACTCGTTAGGAAAGTCATTTTTAATCCTTAACCCTAATATTACCATATCGTAAGGAGTTGTTACTTGTTTACTATTAGGTAATCCTGAAGCATTCTTGAAAACCGTATTTTGCATTCCCAGTTTTTTTGCAGTCACACTCATTTTATTTGAGAATAGCACTTCTGTTTTAGAGATATGTTCTGCTACTGCAGTAGCTACATCATTTGCTGATTTTATTGCTAATGATTTTATAGCGGTATCTACTGATATTGATCCTCCAGAAGGAATGCCTAATTTTGAAGGTTGTTTGTTTGATGCGTTTCTTGAAAAATATATTAAATCAGTTTTTTTTATTGAACCTTTTTTTATTTCCTCAAACAATATATACAAAGTCATCATTTTTGTTAAAGACGCGGGGTATCTTTTTTTATATCCGTTTACGTGATGTATTATTTCTCCAGTTTTTGCATCCATTACAAGCGATGAATAATTGCTATTGGTAGCTGAAAATGAATTGTTAGTGCAGCTAAGATTGGTAAATGCAAATACAGTAACTAATAGCAATATTTTTAGAGTCATAAGATTTATTTTATTTAATATTTTCATATTTGCAGATTGTACAATTTGTAGATTATATAATTTATAATTATACGTTTAAATATAATGAGTTACATTTTAGTTAAGATGAACTCTTACTCCACAGAATTATTAGTATTTTTTTTTTTAATTATTTGATTTATAAAATTTTGTAACCAAGTATATATCATGAGTAAAAATATAAATGATTCTAGAAGTGATATAAATACAGATACTAATGAACTTGTTTCTTCAAAGAAGAAAACAAAAAAACCTAGTAAGTATAAAGTGGTTCTTTTGAACGATGATTACACTCCAATGGAATTTGTTGTCGAAGTGCTGATCGTATTCTTTTCTAAAAGTGAAGAAGAAGCGATGAAGATAATGCTTCATATTCACCAAAAAGGTCTTGGGTTATGTGGGTTTTATTCTTTTGATGTTGCAGAGACTAAAGTAACGCAAGTTATGGCTTATTCTATTAAGCATAATCACCCCTTGCAATGTAAAATGGAAAAAGGTTAGGAAATATAAATGCCAACATTCTCAAAAGGTTTAGAGACAGCACTTCATAAAGCCCTCTCGATTGCAAAAGAAAAAAAACATGAATACGCAACACTTGAACATCTCTTGTTAGCATTAACGAGCGATAGTGACAGCAAGGAGCTTATGAAAGCTTGTTCAGTTGACATTAACGTATTGATCCTAACTTTAACAGATTATATAGATAATGATCTTCATGATTTAGTAATGGAAGAATTAGAAGACCCTAAGCCAACTACAAGCTTTCAAAGGGTTGTGCAAAGGGCTGTTATACATGTGCAGTCTGCAAGTAAGGATGAGGTGACCGGTGCAAATATATTGATAGCTATATTTGCAGAAAGCGAAAGCTATGCTGCTTATTTTTTGCATCAACAAAATATGACTCGCTATGATGCCGTTAGTTATCTCAGTCATGGTCTGTCTAAAAACCCTACAAAAGATGATGATTCAGAAATAGATCTAGGAGAGTATTCAGATAGTGAGAGCAAATCCTCCGCTATACTAAAATATTGTACAAGCCTTAACCAGAAAGCAACAGAAGGTAAAATTGATCCAGTTATTGCAAGGGATTCTGAGATAGTTAGGATTAGCCAAATTTTGTGCAGAAGGAGAAAAAATAACCCGCTACTTGTAGGGGACCCTGGTGTTGGAAAGACTGCTATTATAGAAGGGCTAGCTTTAAAAATTGTTAGAAAAGAAGTTTCTGAATCTTTGCTGGGAACTCAAATATACCAATTAGATCTGGGACGTTTATTAGCAGGAACTCGATACAGGGGAGATTTTGAAGAGAGGCTTAAAGATGTTGTTCAAGAGATTGAATCTATTGATAAGTCAATTCTATTTATAGATGAGATACATACAATTATAGGATCTGGCTCTACATCTGGCAGTACAATGGACGCTGCAAATTTATTGAAGCCTGCACTTCAGTCAGGAGCATTAAGTTGCATAGGCTCTACTACTTACAAAGAATATAACCAGTACTTCGAAAAGGACCGTGCGCTTGTAAGAAGATTTCAAAAAATTGATATCGAAGAGCCAAGCCAAAAAGATAGTATAGAAATATTAATGGGCCTTAAGCCGTATTTTGAAGATTTTTACAATATAAATTTTAGTGATGAATCTATTGAAACAGCTGTTGAGTTATCATCTAAATATATGCATGAAAAAAGACTTCCAGATAAAGCGATTGATGTAATTGATGAAACGGGTGCAAGTCAAATGATTTTGCCCAAGAATAAAAGAGTTAAAAAAATCGGTATAAAAGAGATTGAAAAGACTTTAGCTGTAATGGCTAGAATACCATCAAGAACTATATCTAGAAGTGATAACAATTTACTTAAGAACCTTGAATCTAACTTAAAGCAGCAAGTTTTTGGACAAGACAATGCCATAAAGATGTTGGCATCTTCTATTAAGCTATCCAGATCTGGTTTAAGGGATGAACAAAAACCTATAGGGTCATATTTGTTCTCCGGACCCACTGGTGTTGGTAAAACAGAACTAGCAAAACAATTGGCGGATATTTTAGGTGTTGAACTTCTAAGATTTGATATGTCTGAGTATATGGAAAGACATACCGTCTCAAGGCTTATTGGAGCACCACCAGGATACGTTGGCTATGATCAAGGTGGATTATTAACTGATGGAATAGATAAGTCACCTTACTGCGTCCTCTTGCTTGATGAGATTGAGAAGGCGCATTTTGATTTATTTAATATATTACTACAAGTAATGGATTACGGAACTTTAACCGATCACAATGGGAAGAAAATTGATTTTAGAAATGTTGTTTTGATAATGACGACCAATGCGGGTGCGGAAGACTTAACACGAGAGAAAATTGGTTTTTCCTCACAATTAAATGAGTTAAATGATGAGAATGAAGCGATTAAAAAACTGTTTACACCTGAATTTCGTAATCGTTTAGACTCTGTAATATCATTTAATAAGTTATCTATTGATGTTATGAGACGTGTTGTAGATAAATTCATTATAAACCTTGAAAATCAATTAGAAAAAAAAGGTGTTACGATAACACTCAAGCAAGAAGCTCACGATTGGTTTGCGTTGAATGGTTGCGATTCTAGTTATGGAGCAAGGCCTTTAGCAAGATTAATAGATAAACATATAAAGAAACCGCTTGCAGACCATCTGCTGTTTGGAAAGTTAAAAAAAGGTGGAAATGTTGAGGTATGCTTGAAAGTTACTGGAAAATCAAATTCAGAAGTATTTGTTAAAATTTCAGATCAGAAAGAGGTTACAAAAAGAGAATCGCAAGATAAGAAAAACTCTTCTGATAAGAAAAACTCTTTAAGAAAAACAGAAAAAATAAAAACTAATTAATATAAAAATTAATTTTTAAGGTATTTTTTTAAAATTTCTGCCTGTTGTCCTGCATCTGTTTTGGCCATGAGGTTTTCATTTTCTTCTTTGTAAAAAGGTATAATGTGAACATGTGTATGGAATATAACCTGACCTCCAGCTTCTTCGCAATTATGTTGAATTTTTATTCCATCAGCTTTAAAAGCTATCTTTTGAGCTTGTGCGATTTTCTGCACGGCTAACATAAGTTTTTTTAGATCTTCGGTATTTATATCAATAATATTCCTTGATTGGTCCTTTGGTAATACAAGAATATGTCCTGGCGCTGTTGGGAATGCGTCCATGATTGCGAGGACAGAGCTGTCTTCGTAAACTTTAATACAAGGTATTTCATTTTTAATAATTTTTAAAAAAATATTTTTTTCATCGTATTTTTTCATTATTTGTCCTTATAATATTTTCTTGTAGGGTAAATTATTTTCTAATTCTTTAAGATTTGAATTATTTAGCTCGCATTCTTTTGTCAAATAATCTTTAACAACAGAATGTATCTCAGGAATATTCATATAATGAGCTGAATAAGTTAAAATAGGCACATAACCTCTTGATATTTTATGGTATCCACCAGCCCCGGCTTCAATATATTGTAACTTATTACATATTGCATATTCAATAGCTTGATAGAAACATAGTTCAAAATGAAGAAAACTATCATGCGTCTCTCCCCCCCAGTATCTTCCATAGAGCCTGTCTTCGCCAATTATATGTAAACTTGATGCAATATAGTTAAGTCCAAAACGAGCTAATATTAGTATCATTTTATCAGGCATTTTTTCTGCAATTAAACCAAAGAATTCTCTGTTTAAATAAGCGTGCCCCCATTTTCTTCTGCAAGTGTCTTTATAGAAGCGGTAGAATGCATCAAGATGCTCGTCTGTAATATCTTTTCCTGAGATTATTTCTATTTTAATATCACTACTTTCGACATATTTTCTTTCTTTTCGTATCATTTTTCTTTTTCTAGAGGTCAAATTTTCTAGAAAATTATCAAATGTTTGATAATTATTATTTTCCCACCTAAATTGTTGGCTTGTTCTCTGCAAGAAATTATGTCTTTGCAAAATATCCACCTCATCTTTTGTACAGAATGTTAAATGAGCACTCGATAAACCCTTGTCATTTACAATATCTTTTATTGAAGCGGCCAATGTATTTGCATTTACATCATCAATACCCTCGCTTAATAATAGTTTACGGCTTGTAACAGGGGTAAATGGTATGCAAGACTGTAATTTAGGATAATAATTTAGACCAAGTTTATCGTAGAACTCAGCCCACGATTGATCAAACACATATTCACCATATGAATGTTCTTTTATGTAAGAAGGTATAATTCCTAGAATTTTATTTTCATCATCCTTCATTGTTACGTGTTGAGCATTCCAACCTGTATTCTCTGATACACAACCTGATATTTCCAAAGAACTTATGAATTCATATGACATGAATGGATTTTCAATTTTTAATTTATTCCACTCATGGATCCCTATATTAGAAGCGCTTTCTTCTATTGTAATTTTATTACTTGTAATATTTTTTTTCCTTAATTGTTTTGAAAATTTCTTTAGGATAAAATTTCAATTATAGCATCTATTTCAACTGAAGCGTTAAGGGGTAGGGAACAACAACCTATAGTTGACCTTGAATGCAACCCTTTGTCTTCAAATACATCTTTTAGTAACTGAGAGGCTACATTTGCTATATCAGCATGTTTCTCAAAGTTAGAATTTTGATCTAATGCTAGATAAATATTTACTTTCGGTATTGAAACAACTCTGTCTAGATTTAATTCTAATGCATGGTTTGCTTGAGATATAACGTTTAGCATGCATAGTTTTGCTGCAGATTTAAGTGAAATAATTTCTAGTTCCTCAGTTTTGTGAGGTATTTTTTTATTCATTATCTTTCCATCTTCAATTGGTAGTTGCCCTGATATAAACAATAAATTTCCTGATATTCTATAGGGACTATAAAGACCGATAGATTTCTGAGAAACAGGTAATATAATTTTATTTGCTTCTAAATTTTTTGCTATTCTGCTTGGCATAAATTTTTCTTTTCTTTGCTGTTGGTAATTTTATTAAATATTAATTATTTTATAGGTATTTTAAAATAGATTTTATAGTTGTTTGTAACATTATACAAATATCTAAATATATATTTGTATAATGTTACAAGTCTAGATAACCAATTAGATGAAATGTTAAGTTAAATTAAATGAAAATTAGATGTCTATAAAAAATAGAAAAGTTCTTATTGTTGAAGACAACGAACTTAATATGAAATTATTTAACGATCTTCTAATTACTATAGATTGCGAAGTCATACAATGCTTGGATCCTCTTGCTGCGTTAAATCTCATACAAGTTAATATGCCAAATTTAATACTTATGGATATACAATTACCAAAAATATCTGGCCTTGATATTATAAAATGGGTTAAAGAAGATAGCAGCTTATCTCATATCCCTATTATAGCAATAACTGCTTTTGCTCTTCAGGAAGATAAAGATAAAATTCTTGCCCTAGGGTGTGAAGGTTACATGTCAAAACCTATATCAATGCAACCTTTCTTAGATAAAGTTAATGAATATTTGGTTTAGAATTAAGGATTTTATATTTAATTAAATAAAAAGTTTTTATTTTAAACCTTATGTATTATATTGCACTTAGAAATTTATAATTTTTATAAATTAATAACCAACTTCTGTTTTTATGAGTTTCCCTACGGAGTTGCTCAGGTCCGCCGCATCTCCTGGGTCCGTGGGGTTTAGGGTTGGTTGTTTGTAATTGTACATGGCCTCCTCCATAAGAAGATTGCATGCAACCAACCAGCTTTTCAATTATGAATTGAAGGTAATGAGTTAAAGAAAATTATTTAATTTTTGTTTCTTTGAATTCAACGTGCTTTCTTGCAACTGGATCATATTTTTTTACGACAAACTTTTCAGTCAATGTTCTTGAATTCTTTTTTGTTACATAAAAGTATCCAGTTCCTGCGGTACTTTCTAATTTAATTTTAATGCTTGCTGCTTTAGCCATTTTGATATCCAAATTTAATTTAACTAACTATATGTAATAAAGTAGATTGCCTATATATGTCAAGCTAACGCTTTAACCATTTTACTTTTTTTTTATTTTTACTGGTATAATACAATGGGATACTTATATCTTTGTAGTTATCTTCTTCTGATATTTTAATATTAATTTTAAGTAATTTTAATATCCTTTTTGTAATAGGTGGAATATCGAGTTTCATCGCTTTATCTAAATCATACCAGTCGATACCCAATAATTCATTAGAGTTAATAGAGCTATAATTTGTTATATGCTTTGAATTTACAAGAAAAAATTTATTATCAAAACGTATCTTAGAGTGAGGTGGGGTTATTGCCCTGGCTATTAATTTAATTTTATTAACACTAGGGTAATCTGATAGTTTTGTTAATTTATTTGCATCATCTCTAAGAAAATTATAATTTTCACAACCTATTATGACTCCGGTCTCTTCGTAGGCTTCTCTCAGTGCGCAAAAACAATGAGCTAGGTGCTTGTTTAATTGAACGTCAAACGAAAGTAATTCTTTGAATTCTGGTAATTTTTTTATTTTATTACTTATCTTGATATCAATTTCATCCAATTTTCCGCCAGGAAATACTATCTTATTGGGCATAAATTTATGGAAAGCATTACGTTTTCCCATAAGAATTTCTATTGAATTAAAGCTTTTTCTTATTATTATAAGGCTTGCTGATTTTTTTGGTGCAACATCAATATTCATTTGGTTATTTTTTCTTTTTTGTTGCTTTTTTTTCTTCTATCAATTTCAATGCTTCTTCTAATGTAATTAATTCAGGTTCTATACTTTTAGGAATTGTTACATTAGTTTTATCAATTTTTATGTAAGGGCCATATTTCCCTGTCATTACTGTTATAGTAGATTTGCTAATAGGATGCTCTCCAAGGTTTTTAATTTCATTTTTTCTCCCCTTTTTTTCTTTTTCAGCCAATAAGGTGATCGCATGGTTTAGACCAACAGAAAAAACATCATCTACAGTAGCTAGCGATGCAAAAGTTCTATTTGTTTGAACATAAGGCCCATATTTTCCGATGGCTGCTAAAATTGGATTCCCTGTATCGGGATTTATTCCAACTGTTCTTGGTAAAGATAATAATAACAAAGCTCTCTCAATTGTAATGTTATCGATATCTTCATTTTTTGGTAAACTTGCTCTTTTAGGTTTCTTTTCTTCATCTTCGCTTTTTAATTCTAAATATAGCCCATATCTTCCTTTTTCTAAGGTTACCTCTTTACCGGTACCTGGATCTATTCCGATAATTTTATTTTCCAATCCTTCATCACCGTCTTTATTTGACAATGGTCGTAAGTGTTTGCATTCTGGGTAATTGCTGCAACCTACAAAAGCTCCGTTCTTAGAGGTTCTTAAACCAAGTTCACCATTACCGCAGGCAGGGCAAGCTCTTGGGTTTTGTTTGTCTGCTGGGAATATATAAGGTTCTAATTTATCATTTAATTTATCTAATACAGCAGTTATTCTTACATCCGCTATCTCTTTGACGTCAGATTCTAATCCATTCCAGAATTCATTAAGTAATTCTAATCTTGTATAATCACCATTTGAAATTAAATCTAACTTTTCTTCTAATTCTGCCGTAAAGTCATATTCTACATATTTATTGAAGAAGCTTTCAAGAAAGGCTGTAACAAGTCTACCATTGCTTTCTGGTATGATTCTTTTTTTATCAATTGTCATGTAATTTCTTGCAATCAATTTTGATATAATGCTCGCATAGGTGGATGGTCGTCCTATACCTATTTCTTCCATATTCTTAATTATACTAGCTTCACTATATCTTGCAGGGGGCTCAGTATAATGTTGAATACTTAAAATTTCTTTAGAGTCTAAGATTTCATCTTTTTTAAAAATTGGTAAGATATTTTCGTCGCTGTCTTCATCGCTTTCTATATTCTCATCATAAACGGATAGAAAACCATTGAATAATATAACTTGACCGCTTAAACGAAAAATATTTTTAATTTTATCATTACCGATAATCTCTATATCTACAGTAGTTCGCTCGATGTCAGCATTTTGCATTTGACTTGCTAATGTTTTTTTCCAAATAAGTTCATATAACTTGTACTGATCTAAATCAAGGTATTGCCTTACAGATTCTGGGCTTCGATTTATTACCGTAGGCCTTATAGCCTCATGTGCTTCTTGAGCATTTTTTGCTTTTGTTTTGTATATATTAATTTTCTCAGGAATATATTCATTGCCGAAGCTGCCTTCGATTTCTTTTCTTATATTAGATACTTCATTTACATCTATTTGAACGCCATCTGTCCTCATATAAGTTATAAGACCTTCTGTTCCACTGACGCCTTCATATAATCGTTGAGCTATCTCCATTGTTCTTGTTGCGCTAAACCCTAATTTACGTGAAGCTTCTTGTTGAAGTGTAGAAGTTGTGAATGGTGGCTTAGGGTACCTTTTGACCTTTTTCTTTTTTATATCATGCACAGTAAAATCTTTGCCAACTAGAGTGTTGGTTATGTTTTCAGCATCTTCCTTATTTTTTACATCAAACTTCTCAAGTTTTTTTTGGTCTCTAGATATTAGAACTGATTTAATATAATTTTTAGATTTTTTATTTTTTAAAAAGGCTTCAATCGTCCAATATTCTTCTTTTTTGAAAATATCAATTTCCATTTCGCGTTCACAGATTAATTTTAGTGCAACTGATTGCACTCTCCCCGCTGATTTAGTTCCTGGTAATTTTCTCCATAAGACAGGAGATAAGGTGAAACCAACTAAATAATCTAAGGATAATCTTGTTTTGTACGCTTCAACGAGATTAATATCTATTCCCCTCGGAGCTTTCATTGCGTTTAAGACAGAATCCTTTGTAACGGCATTAAAAACAACACGTTCTACGGGCTTATCTTTTAGAGATTTTTTCTTTTTTAAGATTTCAAGAATATGCCATGAAATAGCCTCACCCTCGCGGTCCGGATCGGTTGCTAAAACTAATTTTTCTGCATTTTTTAAGTTTTCATTTATTTCATTAATTGTTTTTGTTTTCTTTGGATCGGTTTTCCATTTCATTTCAAATTCATTTGTAGGCACAACAGAATCATTCTTGGAAGGTAGATCACGAACGTGACCAACAGAGGCTATAACCTTATATTTTGATCCAAGATATTTGCTTATCGTCTTGGCTTTAGCGGGTGATTCAACTATTACTAATATCATTTTTTTACTTTTAAATTCTATTGTTTGTTAAATTTATTTTCTTTTTTGTTTAGCAATCTAATTATATTATCATAATGCCTATATATTAAAATTATGGCCATGAATATAGAAAATATCATAAAAACATAAATTTCTTTATAAGAGTATAATTTGTATAAGTGCATTAGGACGATGCTGAGAGGAATACTTAAAGATGCAAGTATACTGGAAAGAGAAGAGTATCTGTAGGTCTTAAAGACAGTAATCCATAGTGCTATAAAAATTATTGCAGAATAGGGGCTCAGTACAATAAATATCCCTAGGAATGTAGCAACTCCTTTTCCTCCTTTAAATTTTAACAAAATTGGAAACAAATGGCCAGTAAAAGCTAAAAAACCAAGAAATATTGCAAAATCAGGTAAGTATATTAGGCCAATTAATGCAGAAGCAGAACCTTTTCCTGCATCTAAAATCAATGTAATTATAGCTAAAGATCGATTTCCGGTTCTTAAAACATTTGTAGCGCCAGTGTTACCTGAGCCTATTGATCTAATATCGATGTTAAAAAAAATTTTCGTTAATATTAAGCCAAATGGTATTGATCCCAATAAATAACAAAATAAAAAAATATATAAAGTATGTAAATTGAGTATTTGGTTTAAGAGATTTTCAAACATAAAATTTATTTAGCTTCGTATATTATTTTACCATTAACCATAGTCATAACAACCTTACCCTGCATTTTCTTTTTCTCAAATGCTGTATTTCTACATTTAGAAATAAGATTTTCAGCTATTACAATCCACGGAGTATCGGGGTTAAATAATATAATATCAGCTGGATAACCTTTTGCTATCCTGCCTGTTTCTAGTTTTAGTATCTTTGCTGGGTTGATTGTCATTTTTTCCAATAGCTTCGGCAGGGATATGAGGTTTTCTTGGTAAATTGATAATGCTGCCGGTAACAAAGTTTCAAGGCCAACAGCTCCGTAACCGGCTTCGATAAATGGTCTTCTTTTAGTCTCAGTATCTTGAGGATCGTGGCTTGAAATAATAACATCTAAAAGGTCGTTCTTAGATAGCGCTTCAACCATAGAAATCCTATCATCTTCCGTTCTGAGAGGTGGTCTCAGTTTATGGAAGGTTCTGTAAGCCCCTATATCGTTTTCATTTAACATTAAATTGTTAATCGAAATTCCAGTTGTTACGTCAAGTTGCAATTCTTTAGCTCTCATTATTACGTCCAAAGAGCCGCTTGTCGAAATCGATAGAGCATGGTATCTCGATTTTGTTAGTTCTAACAACCTAAGGTCCCGCTCAAGTGATATTATTTCCGAAGCAGCAGGCGATCCAGGTAAGCCTAATCTTAGAGACACTCTCCCTTCATTCATAACGCCATGATCGGATAAATCTTTATTCTGATTGTGTTGCATAATTAAGGCGTCAAAATTTCTTGCGTAGGTAAGAGCATTTCTCATAACCCTTGCATTTGTTATTTCGTTATACCCGTCTGAAAAGGCAAGAGCACCAGCTTCCGATAACAATCCTATCTCTGTCATTTCAATGCCTTTGAAACCTTTTGTTAGAGCGGCGATTGGATGGATATTTACAAGAGATTTTTCTTTTGCTCGTCTTTCTATATAATCAACTAACGCAACATCATCAATTATTGGATTAGTATCAGGCCTACAAACTAATGTTGTTATTCCACCTGATGCAGCAGCATTGCTAACTCCTTCCAGAGTTTCGATATGTTCATAACCAGGTTCTCCAGCAAATACCCACATATCAATTAAACCTGGGGAAAGGACATTTCCTTTGCAGTCAATGATCTTGGTTTCATCATCTGTTTTTGGATATAACTCACCAATTATTATGTCTTTTATTGTACCATCTGTAACGAGCAAGCTTCCCATTTTATCAAGGTTTGTTAGGGGATCTATCAACCTAGCATTATGAAAAACAATATTAGAATATCTTTTATCCATAATTTCAATCCTTGTTGTTTGATAAGGTTAAGGCCTCTAAGACCGCCATTCTGACGGCCACCCCATTTTCAACTTGATCTATTATTACACTTTGTGAGTTGTCAGCAACCTCACTGTCAATTTCAACTCCTCTATTCATAGGGCCAGGGTGCATAACAATGGCATTTTTATTGGCATTTGATAGCTTCTCTTTTGTGAGCCCAAAGTATTTAAAATATTCCCTTGCAGAAGGTAAATAACATCCACTCATTCTCTCGTTCTGTAATCTAAGCATCATTATAACGTCAGCACCCTTAATTCCTTCTTCCATGGTTGTATATATTTTTGCCCCATAAGATGACATATAATCCGAAAGAAGCGTTAATGGGGCGACCAAGCTCACCTCAGCACCTAATTTCGAGAGAAGAAGTAAGTTTGATCTTGCAACTCGACTATGGAGAATATCACCGCAAATTGATATTTTTAGACCTTCTACTTTTCCTTTATTTCTTTTAATGGTTAATGCGTCAAGAAGAGCTTGTGTGGGATGTTCATGAGATCCGTCACCTGCGTTAATAACTGAGCAGTCAACTTTTTGTGATAATAATTCTGCAGCACCTGCAGCAGCATGCCTGATAACAAGTATATCTGGCTTCATGGCATTTAATGTAATTGCAGTATCAATTAAAGTTTCACCTTTTGTGACAGAAGATTGACTTATTGACATATTAATGACATCTGCACCTAATCTTTTTCCAGCTAGTTCAAACGAGCTCTGCGTTCGAGTAGATGGTTCGAAGAATAGATTTATTTGAGTTAGACCTCTAAGAGTATCATGTTTTTTCTTAGACTTTCTGCCAACCTCAAGCCATTTTTCAGATAATTTTAGGAGATAATGAATTTCATCTAATGAGAGATTCTCAACGCCAAGTAAATGCCGAGAATTAAATTTTATAGATTCTATTTTTAATGTACTTTCCATTAAAAATATATTTTATAACCATCCTAAGAAAATTCTGCAACATTTTTATTTTATTTTATTTTCCTTATATATATTTATATTATATAATTTTTTAATTAATTAACTAAATTCTTTTAGGGAGAATGAATAATATTATGTCTATTGGTATTGCAATAATTGGCACTGGAAGAATAGCTGAAGTTGGATTTATACCGGCTATCTCTAAGATCAATGGCGTGAAGATTGCCTCTGTTTTAAGTAGAGATAGACTTAGAGGTAAGGAGTTTGCGAAAAAACATAATATAGATTCCGTGTATACTGACATTGATCTTTTATTAAATGACCCTTTGGTAGACGCTGTTATAATTTGTACCCCTGACGCGATGCACGAATCGCAGGTTATAAAAGCTTGTCGTTCCGGAAAACATGTATTGTGTGAAAAACCTATGTCAACATCAGTAAATAGTTGCCTGAAAATGATTGCAGAGATTGAAAAATCTAAAATTATTTTTGCAATGGGTTTTAATAACAGATTTAATGCAGGTCTAAAATATATAAAAAATATCATAAAAAACAATGAAATTGGACAGATCAGATACGCTAGAGCTTTTGTTACAACGCCTCAAAATGATCCCAATGGTTGGAGAGCTGTGGGACAACAATCAGCTTTTTGGGCTTTAAGCGCCACAGGAACGCATATGATAGATATATGGAGATGGTATTTTGGAAATCCTTCTTCTATATGCGCAAGTTGTGACTCACCATTATATGGAGGGCCAAATGATGAAATCAGTAATATTATTTTTGAATACAAGGATAAATTACTCGCAGAAATAACTGCTGCTGCAATTTTACCAAGAGCTAATAGGATTGAGATATACTCTGAAACAGATAGCATTGTAGGAGAGAATGTTTTTGGAATTGTTACAGATGAAATAATTTTTAGAAATGGTAAAAAAGTCGATATAAATCCATGTGATTCTTTTTTTGAAGAGGTTAATGATTTTATTGATTCCATTAGCCGCAATACAGAGCCAAAATCGACTTATAAAGATGGACTTGAAAATTTAATGATTATGGAAAAAAGCAGAGAACATAATTTCCCGGTAGACTTATAAGTTATTTTTTTTGAAAATAGTTCAGTCTATCAAGTGCTCCTTGCAATATATATGTTGCAGCCATCTTATCTATCAGCAATTGCCTTCTTTTTCTACTGACATCAGCCTCAATAAGTACTTTCTCAGCCGCAACTGTAGAAAGTCTTTCGTCCCAAAAAATAATTGGCACTATGATTGATTTCTCTAGATTTCTTGCAAATGCTCTTGTTGCCTGGGTTCTGGGACCTTCTGTTGAATTCATGTTTAGCGGCCACCCTAAAACAATTCCACAAATGTTAAATTCATTTATTATCTCTTGTAATTCAATCAAATTTTGAGAGAATTTAGACCTTTTAATTACCTTTAATGGACTCGCTATGGTCATCGATTGATCAGATAAAGCTATACCTATGGTTTTTGACCCTAAGTCCAATCCAATTACCCTGTTATAGGGTTTTAAATGCATTTTTGCTTCTTCTATAGCTTCAATTATCATTTTTTTTAATTTTACGTTTAATTTTATACGATAATATTATATACAATTTATATTGTAAGTTTTATTAAAAGCACTCTAAGCCGTTTAATGATATTTTGTCTTTATTAATTTAAAATTATTTAACATTAGTCGGTAGCAAACAAAATGAGAATATTATGCCCATAGATGAAAAGATAGTAAAAAAAATAGCTACTCTTTCTCGTATTACAATATCAGAAAATGAAATCACTAAATTAAGTGCTGAGCTTAATTCTATTATCAAGTGGGTCGAACAACTAAATGAAATAGACACTACTGAAATTCTTCCTATGACAAGCAGTGTTAATAATACATTGTATTTAAGAAAAGATGTTGTTAGCGATGGAAATATAGTAGACGATATTTTATTAAATGCACCAATGACTGAGGATGGTTTTTTTCTTGTACCTAAGGTGATTGAGTAACCATTATGATAGATATTAAAAATCTAAATTTGAAGCAAATTAGAGACGGCCTTCAAAATAAATCATTTACAGCTTTAGAGATAACAGAATCTTATCTTGGCGAAATAGATAAAGCTAAAGAATTAAATGCCTTTATTACCGTTACTTCTGATAAAGCAATATTTATGGCTAAAGAGAGCGATAAAAGAATATCAAGAAATGAATCTCGTGATCTAGAAGGAATACCTATATCCATAAAAGATTTATATTGTACGAAAAATATAAAAACAACAGCCGGTAGTAAGATATTAAAAAATTTTATTCCAACATATGAATCAACAATAACTAATAATTTGTGGAGTGATGGTTGTGTGATGTTGGGTAAATTAAATAACGATGAATTTGCTATGGGTTCGTCGAATGAAACTAGCTATTTTGGTCCATCAATTAATCCTTGGAAGAGAAAAAATGAGGATACGCCGTTGGTTCCTGGAGGTTCTTCAGGTGGATCAGCTGTTGCTGTTTCTGGTTCTCTAAGTGCCGCAACTACCGCTACTGATACTGGAGGATCTATTCGTCAGCCTGCTTCTTTTACGGGTACTGTAGGTATAAAAGCTACTTATGGTAGATGTTCAAGGTGGGGAGTTGTTGCATTTGCATCTTCATTAGATCAAGCGGGGCCAATTACAAAAACAGTTGTTGATTCAGCAATTATGCTTAGAAGCATGGCTGGTTTTGATTCAAAAGATTCTACAAGTATAGATTTACCTGTTCCAAATTATGAAACGAATATCAATAAAAATATAAAAGGTAAAAGAATTGGTATTCCAAAAGAATATAAAATAAAGGGTTTAGATTCTGATATAGAAAATAATTGGGTGGATGGTATAAACTGGTTAAAAAGCGAGGGAGCAGAAATAATTGATATTTCCCTTCCTCACACAAAGTATGCTTTGCCGGCCTATTATATAATTGCTCCTGCCGAAGCTTCTTCTAATCTTGCTAGATATGATGGCGTTAGATATGGAGAGAGGGTTCACCGTAAAGATTTAGATCAAATGTATTCGGACTCACGGTCCGACGGTTTTGGCGAAGAAGTAAGAAGACGTATTTTGATGGGAACTTATGTTCTCTCTGCGGGTTATTATGATGCATATTATTTGAAAGCTCAAAAGATACGAAAACTTATCTCAAATGATTTTGATAACGCATTTAATATCGTCGACGCAATACTGACGCCAACAACTCCAACCACAGCTTTTAATGTTGGGAAAAAGTTTGATGATCCAGTGACAATGTATTTAAATGATATGCTTACTGTACCTGTGAACATGGCAGGTTTGCCTGCTATATCTATTCCAAGTGGTTTTGACAAAGACGGTTTGCCGATGGGTCTGCAATTAATTGGAAAGCGGTTTGGTGAGGACAATCTTTTCTCATTAGCTTCTGTTATCGAAGATTGCAGAGGAACATTTTCAAATCCTACTCAATGGTGGATTGAGAAATAGACTACTAATGTTAATTAACGGATGAAATATGTCAGAAATAATAACTACAAATGAAGTAAGGCATCTAGTGCAAAGCGGAACAGATTCATGGGAAATAATCATTGGATTGGAAATCCATGCTCAGATTGTTTCAAATTCTAAGTTATTTTCAGGATCTTCAACATTATTTGGATCCAAACCAACGTCACAAGTAAGCCTTGTTGACGCTGCTATGCCAGGTATGCTCCCTGTGATTAACGAAGAGTGCGTCAGACAGGCGGTAAAAACAGGTTTGGGGTTACAAGCAAAAATTAATAACACCTCTGTATTTGATAGGAAGAATTATTTTTATCCTGATTTACCTCAAGGATATCAGATTTCACAATTCAAATACCCAATTGTTGGAGAAGGGTTAGTGACTGTGGATTTTAAGGACAAAGAATCAATTGTAGTTAATATAGAAAGGCTTCATTTGGAGCAAGATGCTGGAAAATCAATTCATGATCTAAGTCAAGATTACTCTTATATTGATTTAAATAGATCAGGTGTTGCGTTAATGGAAATTGTTACAAAGCCAGATCTTAGGAGCGCAGAAGAAGCTAAGGCTTTTATTACAAAATTAAGAACCATTCTTCGTTATCTTGGGACGTGTGATGGAAATATGGAACAAGGTTCTTTGCGTGCAGACGTCAATGTTTCTGTTAGAAAACCTGGCGATGCTTTGGGTACAAGATGTGAAATAAAGAATGTAAATTCAATAAGATTTGTTGGACAAGCTATTGACTATGAGGCAGGGCGACAAATTGAAATTTTAGAAGAGGGTGGTGTAATAAGTCAAGAGACCCGTTTATTTGATTCTGCTGTAGGAGAGACTAGAGCTATGAGAAGCAAGGAAGAGGCTCATGATTATAGATATTTTCCAGATCCAGATCTTCTGCCTTTATATTTAGATGATGATTTCATAAAAAAAATAGCAATTGAATTACCTGAATTACCAGATCAAAAGAAAGCACGTTTTATAAATGACTATGGTTTGACTCCTTACGACGCAAGTATACTAGTTGCAGACAGAGTTTCTTCTGAGTTTTTTGAAGGCGTTGCTAAGGGAAGAGATATTAAATTAGTTGTAAATTGGATTACAGGTGAATTGTTTGCTGCTCTAAACAGATTAAATCTTGATATTGCAAATTCACCAATTACGGTTGAATCTTTAGGTGAGCTGATAGATCTTATTAGCGATAAAACATTATCCGGAAGGTTGGCTAAAGATGTATTTGAAATTATGTTAGATACAAAAGAGATGCCAAAGAAGATAGTAGAAGAAAACGGCTTAAGTCAAATAACAGATATAGATTCAATTGAAGCTGTGGTTAATAAGGTTATCTTAGAAAACCCTGATAAAGTTTCTGAATTATTAGAGAAGCCGAAATTAATTGGATGGTTCGTTGGTCAAATAATGAAAGAGACTAATGGGAAAGCTAATCCAGCTACTGTAAATACAATCCTGAAAGATAAGTTAAACTTAGGATGATTTAAAAATTTTTAGAATCCTGCCGTCAACTAGTAAAAGTCCTATTAAAACTAGTATCAATCCCAATATATGTTGATATTGTAGTTCTTCATTTAAAAATATGATTGCCATTAATATGGCGCTGATAGGCATTAGGAGCGTTACAAGCATAACGTTAGAACCAATGCTAGCAATTAATTTATAAAAAATTATATACGCAATAGCAGTTGAAAGAATTGACAGTCCAAGCAATGAAATTATAGTTTGTTGGTTTATTTCAATAAGGAAAGGATTTTCAATCATTAAAACAATCGGTAGAAAAAATATACTTGAAGCAGTTAACATGCCCGCTGCAGCTAAAATTGGATTTATGGATCTCAATTTTTTCCCTACTAACGCAGAAAATGCATACGAAATTGCCGCTGCCAATATGGCTGATTGACCTAATATAGAATTACTGACATCGCTCATATTTAACCCTATTAATACTGTAACGCCAATTATACCTATTAAAACGCCACTAATTCTTGATACGGTAGCTTTTTCACCATTTGGCCAGTAATGCGCGACAATAACGGTAAAAAGCGGAGTTGTTGCGTTTAATATAGAGCTAACACTAGCGGTTGCTTGAGTTTGCCCCCAGGCAATTAAATTGAAAGGTATAATATTATTCAATAGGCCCATAACAAAAAATATTATTATTAAGTCTCTGTTTAAATTTAATTTAATTTTTGTTATCAAACAGAATATTACAAGGCAAATAGCTGCAACAGATATTCTGATGAATACAATTGATACAGGGGATGTGGTTTCTAGAGCCAGTTCAGTCCATATATAAGAACCTCCCCACAGAAGAGAGAGAAATATTAGTCTAAGCCAATCTATTGATTTCATCTAATCTCTAATCTTTATAATATATCAATTTCTGAATTTAAAAATGATTAACATTAATTATTAATAATGTATAATATAATTATTAATAATATAAATGAAAGACAAATGTATTATGACCGATTATTCAGATAAAAAACCTATAGAATTATATTATTGGCCTACTTCAAATGGATTTAAAATTAGTATTTATTTAGAAGAAACAGGATACCCTTATAATTTAAATTATGTGAATATAGGGAAAGGAGAGCAATTTACTGAAAGCTTTTTAAAAATATCTCCAAATAACAGAATGCCAGCAATTATAGATCCGGAAGGACTGGATAGCACTAGTATATCGGTATTTGAATCTGGAGCAATATTGCAATATATGGGAAGAAAAACTGGTGAATTTTATCCTTCTGATGAAAGAAAAAGAGTAGAAGTTGACCAATGGCTTTTTTGGCAGGTTGGAGGATTGGGTCCAATGGGCGGCCAAGCTCATCATTTTAGAAATTATGCTTCAAATACACTAGATTATGCAGTAGAACGTTACACCAATGAAGTTAATAGACTTTACGGTGTTATGAATAAAAGATTAGTGGATCGAGAATATATTGCTGGTGAATATTCTATAGCAGATATGGCTTGTATTGGATGGATATTAAATCCTGAGCGTAAAGGTCAAAACCTAGATGATTTTCCTAATTTAAAGGAATGGTCTGAATTAATGTTGAGTCGTCCTGCGGTCCAAAGAGGAATTAGCTTAGGTAAAGAAAAAAGGCACGATTTATCTAAGGATAAAGAAGCTCAAAAGATTTTATTTGGTCAGAAATCAAGGTAAAGTTACGTTTAAGTAAATTAATAGTAAAGAAGGAATTATGGGATGACATATGCTTATATATGCGGGGGTACAAGAACTCCTATTGGAAGATTTGGTGGGGCTCTGTCGACCGTAAGGCCAGATGATTTGGCTGCGCATGTAATAAGAGAATTAATGCTTAAGAATAAAAATATTGATCCAGAAAAAATTGACGATGTAATGCTTGGCTGCGCAAATCAAGCTGGCGAGGACAACAGAAATGTTTCAAGAATGGCTGTTCTTTTGTCAGGTTTGCCGTCCACCGTTACGGGTAATACTGTTAATAGATTATGCGGGTCTGGACTCGATGCGATACTAATAGCATCAAGATCAATAATTGCAGGTCAATCAGATTTAATTATTGCAGGTGGCGTTGAAAGCATGACCAGGGCTCCATTTGTTATGCCAAAGGCTCAATCTGCTTTTAGTAGGGTTAACAATATTGAGGACACAACAATTGGATGGAGATTTGTTAACGCAAAGCTACAAGCAATGTACGGAACCGAATCAATGCCTGAGACTGCTGAAAACGTTGCGGAAGAGTTTAATATATCACGTATAGATCAAGATAAATATGCATTAAGAAGTCAAGAAAAAGCGAGTATCGCTCAAAAAAATGGACGCTTTAAACTTGAAATAACCCCAGTAATTATTCCACAAAGAAAGGGTGAAGATATCATATTTTCTAACGACGAACACCCGAGAGAGACTACCCTTGATAAACTCTCTTCTTTGCCTACGCCTTTTAAAAAAGGTGGATCAATTACTGCGGGTAATGCTTCTGGTGTAAACGATGGAGCTGCTGCATTAATAATTGCATCAGAACAAGCTGTTAAGGACTTTTCATTAAACCCTCTTGCTAGAATATCTGGAGGAGCTACAGGAGGTGTTGACCCTCGTGTTATGGGCATAGGACCTGTATCATCAACAAATAAACTTCTAAAGAGATTGAATATGAACATCTGTGATGTAGATTTAATTGAGTTAAACGAAGCTTTTGCAGCTCAGTCATTAGCTTGTTTGCGGCTACTTGGCGTAGAATCTGATTCAGATAAGGTAAATCCAAATGGTGGTGCAATAGCACTTGGTCACCCTCTTGGAATGTCTGGCGCCAGGATTGCTCTTAGTGCAGCGATTGAGGTTTCAGAGAAATCTTACAATAACGCATTATGCACAATGTGTGTCGGGGTTGGTCAAGGAATATCAATGATTATTGAAAAGCCTTAACTTTATTAGGCTTTCAAATACTCCATATTACCAGGGTTTGGTTTTAATTCTCCGCTCTTAATTCTATTTGTAAGATCAGCAACCAATTTATTTGCTGGGCAATTAACTTTTAATCTAAGACCTTCCTCAGCTACTAAGCCGTTAATTAAATCGACCTCACTATATCTTCCCTTAAGATGGTCATGAAGAACGGCATCCTTTGCATGCGGACCAACATCTTTAACTATTTTGTCTAACAAAGTCTCTAATAATCTATTTGATCCCTCTATATCTTCTCTCTTTAATCCAAATATTGGTTCAACTGTATAACCAAGTTTTTGCCCAACATTTAAGGCTTCTTCTCCGCATTTTAAGGCTAAGTCTCTCATCCCTTCTAGTTCCATTGCCTCCATTGCCTTTAGCCCTACTAGTGACCTTGGCCCCATCGTCATTGCATTTACAATAAGTTTCATCCACTTTGCAGATAGTATATTTTCAGTTATTGAAACTTTTCCAGAAAATTTTAAAATTTCAGTAATTTCTGATTCCCTTCCTCTTGTAAGATCTGACATGCTACCAATACCAAACCAGGTACCGCTTGGTATTGTATTTCTTTTAACTTCTCCTGGTATAAATATTTCTGATGATAACTCTACTACTGCTCCAAGGGTTCTCTTTTCGCCTACTATACTTTCAATGTCTTTTGCTGTCATTCCGTTCTGTAATCCAACAGCTAGGCCATTTTCTGTTAGATAGGGTTCTATTAATGAACACACCCATCGTGTGTCATATGCTTTTACAATTATAAAAATATAATCAAATTTGTAGTTTAATGTACATACATTGCATAGATTTATAGCTTTAACTTTTGTTTCAAGAATTTCGTTTGGCATGGTAATCTTAAGCCCATCAGTTTGCATTTTTTTTACATGTTCTGGCCACTGATCTATTAAAGTTACATCCAAACCAGCATTCGTTAGATCTGCAGCGATACAACTGCCATTAGCACCCGTACCAATAATTGCTATTTTCATATTATTTCTCCTTTTATGTTTACTGTGTAATTATTCGTTTAATCCGCTCATTAGGTCGTCGGCACTTATAGGCAAGCTAATCTCTTTCCCTAATTTTGCCGATAGATCCATCGCCATTGTTAGCATTAAATTCCTATGACCATCTTCAGCTGAAGCATGGGGTGTCGCTTTATCTAAGCATATTCTTTGAAGCCATGAAAACGTTTCTTCTTTCATTGGACCCCATAATTCTCCGTTGTATATATCTCCGGGTGGAAAGCTTGTCAGAAAATCTACATTTCTTGTAACTTCATCTTCTCTTCCTGCTGGTCTATATATTTTTCCTTGATCGTATTCACTTGCAATTATAACGTCTCTATGGGTATCTTCAATATCAATAACACCTCTAGTGCCAACAAATCCCATTTCTAGTCCATAACTTGCTCCTGGCCATATTTTAGGTAAAGCCCATGATATATTCATACTCCAAATTGCTCCGCTAGCTAGTGTAAAAATTCCACATGTCGCATCTTTCGTTCCCGCATCAAATAAAATTTTATCAGATGATTTTGCGTAAACTGAAACTGGCGTATCATTCATTATCCATAATGCCATATCCAGACTATGAGTGCCCGAGACAACCATTGGTGTTAAAAATCTTCTATCTTGAGTTAATCGCGTTTCATTAAGAGGAGCCATAGAATTCATAAAAGCTCTTGTAAACGCACAGCTAATCTCTCCTATTTGCCCTGTTTTTACACGCTCCCTTACCACCATGAATCGTCTACGGAATCTTTGAGTGTAACCAAGGCAAGCGTCAATACCATTGTCTTGTATTAATTTTAATAACTCCAAGGATTGAATTGCATCAGTTGCCATTGGCTTTTCTATAAACAATTTTTGTTTATTATTTATAGCGATCAACGTAGGTTCGTAATGGCTCCAGGTTGATGTCGCAATAATTACCGCATCAACTTCTGGTCTATTGATTAAATCTGAATAATCTGTAGTAAAATAGTCAGCTGAAATATCTTCTTTTAATTTTTCTCCAATTTCTTTATTCGTATCACAAAGACCAATCCAAGATATACCTGGAAATTCACTTGCTATCTTTCCGCGCATTCTCCCAACTCTTCCACAACCTATTATAGCAAGGCCTATATTCTTATTATTTTGTGTCATAGTTTTTCTTAAATATATATATTAATTATATTGAAATTAGATAAAAAAAACCCGGTAGCTAAATAACTACCGGGTTTTTCTAAACTAAAAGTATGTAGAGATTAGTCTAATACTTTGTCAGGATTTGCAGCCTTCCAAGCATCGATAACTTCTATAACTTCAAATGTTTCCCAATCACTTGCTGCATCGATGAAACGATGATCAGTAAATGTTGTTGGATCAATGTAGCCGTCAATTTCACCTAGGCCAACATATGGACCTTGAATTTTTGACCAAACCCAATTACGAGGCTCACCGTATTTATTAGTACGACGAAGCTGATAAATATAGGCAGCTGAGTTAATTAAGCCAGAACCAGTTTTCATGTTTTCAAACAATTCTGGTGTAGCTACAGCACAAACACTGATAACAAATTTAGTATCTAGAACACCCATGTGTTGAGCCATTGCCCATGCACGTAGGAAACCTTTAGTAGGTGTATCTAATTCGTCCATACGTGAGTTCCACATAGCGAATGAGTTACCTGGGTTTTCAGACACAGCCATTGGTGTAATGTTACGGATCGCAACGCCACCAGCTTGTATGTTAGCACGGTCAGATGAACCACCAGCAAAACCATCGATTTTACCAGAAGTTAATGCGTTAACCATAACTGGACCCGCGTCACCAACAACAACAGTTGTTATTGAATCTGCTGGTAAACCAACTGAGTCAAGAGCAATCATTGTAGTAATTTGGTCACGGTCAGATGCTAAACCAATTGTAGTACCTGGAAGATCTCCTAGGCCTTTAATTGGGCTATCTGCAGGAACAACGATACCTTCTGAAGCAAAGTTATATGCTTCATAGATAACTGAACCTGGTTGGCCAGCGTTAGCCATTTGTAGTACTTGAGCTGAATCAAGCATAACATACTCTGCATCGCCTGTATCTAGGAATGCAACGTAAGGTATAGTAGTTTCTGAGTTAAGTAACTCTACGTCAACGCCATTAAGCTCATTTAAGCCTGTAAGACGAGCAACGTGCTGTGCATAAATTGAGCATGAGCCATTGTTCGCTGTAATAACGTTAAGGTCAACAAGAGCACTCGCAGGTGTTCCAGAAACTACAGATAATGCTAGTCCGCCGAATGCAGCGCCAAGCACAAGTTTTGTAGTGGATTTCATATTTAATATCCTCCCTAAGGGTTAAAATTTAAAAAACTTACACTAAAGTGTTTGACAGAATTTCCATCATTAGAAATTATGCCAGAAGTAATTTATTAAACATTCAAAAGGAACTGTCAATTATTTTTTAACCTATTGGTAACTATTAGAAGATAAATATGTGTACATTTTTAATTAAATTAAAATTATTTGAAAATGTATAAATAATTTTTTCTATTAAATACAATGGTTTAATCAATTATATATAATTATTAAAATTAAATATATAAAGAATATATGTTATGTAAAAAAATATTTTTTTATTTATTTTATTTTATATATTCGATTAAAATCTAATCAAAAGTCTAGATTTTGGTCATATTTTGGTCATATTTTTATAGTATATTTTATTTTTTGTATTTCTAATCTCTTTACTGGTAATACTATAAAAGATATAAAGAACTGTAATTATATTGAATATCTTTATAATCAGTTTTATTTATGTATGGGAGAGCTACATTGACAGAAAATACCTTACCACTATCAAAATATAAAGTTTTAGATTTAACTATAGCAAGAGCAGGTCCAACTGCTGCAAGGGTTATGGCTGATTGGGGTGCTGATGTTATTCAGGTTAGCCCTCCAAATAGACCTGGTCAAAAGGGTGGAAATATAACCGGTCATAGAGATGGGTTCGATTTTCAAAATTTGCAACGCAATAAAAGAAGTATAACAATAGACCTTAAGAATCCAGAGGGCTACAAGCTATTTATGAGCCTTGCTTCAAAGGTTGATGTAATTATTGAAAATTACAGAGCGGATGTAAAGCATCGACTTAAGATTGATTATGATACAATAAAAAAAATTAACCCGAATATTATATACGGAAGTATATCTGGGTTTGGTCAGGATGGACCTTATAAAGATAGACCTGGTTTGGATCAAATCGCCCAAGGAATGGGTGGGTTAATGTCTATTACTGGAGTTCCTGAAACAGGACCCGTTAGAGTTGGTATACCTATAAATGACTTGTGTGCTGGAATGTTTTTAGCTCAAGGTTTATTGCTAGCTCTTTTGAACAGAGAAAACACGGGTCAAGGTCAATGGGTCCACACATCATTGTTAGAATCCGCTATCTTTATGCTAGATTTTCAAGCATCAAGATGGTTGCAAAAAGGTGAAATTCCATTACAAGCAGGTAATAACCACCCAACAGGGATTCCACAAGGATGTTTCAAGGCGTCTGATAAAAGCATTAATATATCCGCTGTTGGAGATAAGTTATTTTCTAGATTTTGTAATTCCGTAGATGCTCAGCATCTTTTGGATAACAGTAGTTACAAAGATGATGAATCTAGGCTAAAAAATCGTGATATTTTAAATGACGAGATAAGTAAAATAATTATCAAAAATAAAGCTGATTACTGGATTGAGAAATTAAATAAAGTTGGAGTTCCATGTGGACCAGTGAACAATATTGCTCAAGTTTTTGATGATCCTCAAGTTCAACACTTAGACATGACACATAAAGTTAAACATAAACGCTTAGGAGATTTAAGCGTTGTTGGTCAGCCCATAAATTTATCCAATGCAGACCAACCAAAGACTTTTAGGTATCCGGCTCCAGAACTTGGAGAACATCTTGAGGAGGTTTTAAAGGAGTTTGGTTACAACAGTGATGAAATTGATAAATTAAAAATAAATAATGCTATAGCGTAGATAGGATAGGGGTTAATTTAATGATATTAGAGACAGATAAAATTATTGCTAAAAAAGAAAATGGAATTGGTTGGTTAATTATTAATAATCCTGAAAAAAGAAATGCAATGTCCCTTAGCATGAGAGAGGCAATGGCAGTTGCATTTGATGAGTTTGATTCCGACCCTGAGGTAAGAGTTCTTGTGTTGAGAGGAAACGGAGGAAAAGCTTTTATATCAGGTGCAGATATTTCAGAATTTAAAAATAATCGTAATAACCACGATGCTGAAAAAATCTATGCTGAAGCATCTGCAAAAGCAACTGTAGCTATGGAAAATTTCAGGAAACCAATTATTGCAATGATAGAAGGTTTTTGTGTTGGTGGAGGTGTTGCTACTGCAATTGCTGCTGACATACGTATAGCCTCTGAAGATTCGCAATTTGCTATACCTGCAGCAAAGCTGGGATTGGCTTATAATTATGAAAATTTGAAACATCTTTATGATTTAGTTGGACCTGCTTACGCGAAGCAAATTTTATTTACAGGCGATAAGTTTGATGCGCTAAAAGCTTTAGAAATTGGATTGGTTAATAAGGTTGTTAAAAATAAAGATCTTGAAGACGCAACAATAGAGTTAGCTCAAAAAATATCTGAAAATGCTCCGCTTACCATAATGACAGCAAAAGAAACGATTGCTCAGATTAGCAAAGAAGATCCGGAAAGAAATCTTATAAAATTAGACGCCATGGTAAAAGAGTGTTTTGACAGTGAAGATTATAAGGAAGGTAGGGAAGCTTTTATGCAAAAAAGAAAACCTATCTTTAAAGGGTATTGAGCCAAATCTAATATTTTAAATATTGTATTTTATGTTATATAGCAGTTATTCATGATATCTTAATGATATAAATACATAAATTGTTAATCTTAATAAACAGAACAGAATAAAATAGAATAGAAGTGAAGTAAGTATGGATAATTTTATTGTTTTAGATAATTTAAGGAAATCTTTTGGAAATATTGTTGCTGTGAATGGTATATCCATGACAGTAAATAAAGGAGATATTCTAGGCTTTATAGGTCCCAATGGCTCCGGTAAATCAACAACAATGAAGATGGCTACAGGTTTCTTAACACCAGATATGGGCACATCTCATATTTGTGGTGTATCAATGAATAAAAATCCAAAAGAAGCAAAAAAATTGATTGGATATTTGCCTGAAGGAGCTCCTGCGTATGGTGAAATGACCACCATTGGTTTTTTAAATTTTATTGCGGATGTGAGGAGATTAAGCGGTAAAGAAAGGGAGGTAAAAATAGATAAAGCAATCGATAGAGCTCAGATTAAATATGTATTAAACCAACAAATAGACACTCTTTCCAAAGGATTCAAAAGAAGAGTAGGACTCTGTCAAGCAATAATGCATGAGCCAAAGGTATTGATTCTGGATGAGCCTACTGACGGACTTGACCCAAATCAGAAGCATCATGTGAGGCAATTGATAACTGAAATATCCAGAGATACTGCTGTTATTGTTTCTACACATATACTAGAAGAGGTCGATGCCGTGTGTTCTGGAGTTCTTCTTATCAACAAAGGTAATGTTGTATTAAATGGTTCTGCAAGCGATCTGAGGGCAAAGCTAGCAAACCATAATGCTGTGAATATAAAACTAAAACCTGAAAATCTTGAAAGCGCAAAAAGACTATTATTAACACTGTCATCGATTAGCAAAATCGAAGTTCATGAAGAAACGCAACATAATGTTAATTTGAAGGTCCTGCCAAAGGAAAATATGATAATTATTACAGATGTTGCGAAAGTTATTGCAGACAATAAATTGCCTATCAATGATATTTCGGTTGATCAAGTAAGGCTTGACGATGCCTTTAGAAAGCTCACTACAAATGACATTGGAATTTTAAATGAATAATATAGTTATAATTGCCAAGAGAGAGGCGAAAGCATATTTTTCCACACCTCTTGCTTATATTTTTATCTCTATTTTTTGCGGTCTTACGGCAGCCTTTACTTTTTATTTGGGTGCGTTTATTGAAAGAGGACAGGCAGATCTTGCACCTTTTTTTGAGAGTCACCCTTGGTTATTGGTATTGTTAGTCCCTTCAATTTCCATGAGATTATGGGCGGAAGAGAGAAAAACTGGATCAATAGAACTTTTAATGACCTTACCCATTACCTCTTTAGAGGCGGTTATCGGAAAATTTATCGCAGCTTGGCTAATGATAGCAGTTGCTCTTGCGCTAACTTTTCCAATATGGATTACTATCAATATATTAGGAAATCCAGATAACGGTGTCGTAATTTCAAGTTATTTGGGGAGTTGGTTGCTAGCAGGTCAATTCTTAGCTATTGGGTCGGCATTGTCTGCTATGACAAAAAATCAAGTTATTGCATTTGTAGTTAGTACAGCAGCTTGTTTTGTATTTGTAATGAGTGGGCTAGAGACAGTTACACATGCACTAGAAGGGTGGTTGCCAAGCTATATTTTATTGGCAGTAGACACTATGAGTTCTCTTGATTATTTTGAAGAATTCACAAAAGGTATAATTGATGCAAGGGCTATTGTTTTTTATATTACTACAATAGTTTTTTGGTTATTTATTAATGTGGTTGTAATAAATTTAAAAAAAGCAAAATAGATATTGGCAAAGATTATGAAAAGTATGTTTAGTAAATCAATTTATGTTTGGGGTTCGATAGTTAGTGCAATTGTTATTGTTATAAGTTTAAATTCCTTAGTAGGAACCTACCTAAGTTCTCAGAGAATAGATTTAACGCAAGAAAAACTCTATACAATTGCTGATGGTACTATCGAAACATTAAAATCTATTGATGAGCCGATTAAAATTAAGGTTTATTATTCCCAGAAATTAGGTGAAAGCTACCCACCTTTTAAATTGTATTATGAAAGGTTAAGAACTTTATTAAAAAGATATCAGGAAATCTCAGGAGGGAAGCTTATTGTTTCTTTTTATAATCCTGAACCATATTCTGATGTGGAAGAAAGAGCTCTTGCAGACAATATTAGAGGCGTTCCTCTAAATGAACACGGAGAGTACGGGTACTTTGGTCTTATAGCAAATAATATTATTGATGATATTGAAGTAATCCCGTTTATAGACTTGGATAGAGAACAATTTTTAGAATATGATATAACTTCAAGAATTTTTACTCTAGCAAACTACAATAAACCTGTAGTTGGGTTTATATCGGGGTTAGGTATTGATGGCGTAATTGATTCTCAGGGCGGAGCAACTCCTCCTTGGAAAGTGATGGGCCAAATAAGAGAATTCTTTGATATCGAAACTCTTATAGATTACAGAGAAAATAGTGCTAAACTAGAGAAAATTCCAGATAATATAGACGTACTCTTTGTTGTTCAGCCATTAAATTTAACTGACGAAACTATCTATGCCATAGACCAGTATGCATTAGGTGGCGGTAAGATATTTATGGCGTTAGATCCTGCCACGACCGTTGCAGCAGGTATAGGTTATGATGAAAAAATTGATTTATTGTTAAAAAAATGGGGAGTATCGATATCTAAAGATTATGTTGCGGGTGATATTAAATTAGCAAGACCTGCGCAAGTTGGTGATCGAGGTGAAAGAGTTTATAATAATTATATAGTTTTACTCGGCCTCACCGCTGATAATATCAATCCTGATGACGTTGTCGTTGGTGGTATAGATGTTATTAATTTAACCACTTCAGGTATTATTGACATCTCTTCTGGTAGCAATTTAGATATCAAAAATCTTTTCACAACAAGCAAACAATCAATGAAAGTTGATAAAGAAAGCATTAAATCTCGTCCTGATTTAAATAAATTATTGCAAGATTTTAAGCCTTCGGGTGTAAATTATAATTTGGCCGTTCGTATTGAAGGTAACGCAGAATCTGTTTATGAGGAATTAAATAAAAAAGTTAAACTTGGTATCAATAATGCCAATCATATCCAAGACGGTCTTGTGAATGTAATATTAGTGGCCGATGTTGATTTTTTAGAAGATCAGTTTTGGGTTAATGTTAAAGAATACTTTGGAGAAGAGTTGCTAACACCTTTTGCAAATAATGCAGCTTTTGTAGTAAGTGCAATGGAAAATCTTAGTGGAGCTTCTTCTTTGGCATCTTTAAGGGCACGAGGTATTGTTGAAAAACCTTTTGTGTTAATAGAGGAGCTTGAACTTGAGTCAGAGAAATTATTTAGAGAAAAAGAAAGATTATTGGCTGGAGAACTAAAAGTTCTTGAAGACAGAATGAGAAGCTTGGAAAGTAATGCCGGTGGTACGGTTGTTTTGGGCACGGATGATTTAGATTTGTTTAAAAACTTTAGGCAAAAAGCTAAAGATGTTCAAAAAGAACTTCGGGACGTTAAGTTGACCTTAAGGGAAGATATAAACCGTGTTAATTCAATTATAAAAGTAATTAACATCGCTGGTGTGCCAATATTATTTTGTTCATTCGGTTTTTTATATTTTATAATACGCAGATATAAGTCTGTTAAAGCAAAGTAAGATTGGGAGTGTAAAAATGTCGCCAAGATTTTTTGGTGTATTATCAATAATAGCAATTTTTTTGATAATTATATCTGGGGTAACTAGTTCTATTTCATCTCGTTGGGTTAAAGACGATGTTTATGGTGCGCTATATTTTGCAGACTTGTCAAAAAAATTAGATGATGTTAGTGAGATAAAAATACGACAAAGCGGTAAATCAACTATTTTAAAAAAAGAAGATAACAGTTGGCTGTTAACTGAAAATGATAATTTTGAAGCAAATATAAAGAAAGTTAAGGATAATTTACTAGCAATCGCAAATATGACAAAGGTAGAGGCCAAAACAAAAAGGCCAGATCTTTTTAATAGATTGAGACTTGAAGACCCTGATTCACCTGAATCAAAATCTTATTTATTGGAGTTACTTGATTCCAATAACTACTCAATCTTTTCTGTTGTGATTGGTAAAACTAGACCTAATGTATTAGCTAAGGGTCGTAATGGGGTTTATATTAGAGATGTTGGTGATAATCAAACTTGGCTTGTGCATAGCGACTTGAAGATTTCAGATGGTTTGGCTGACTGGATAGACACAAGACTGTTTGATATTCAAGTTGAAGATCTAACAAAACTGCAAGTAAAAAGAGGGGTAAGAACTCCATTAACTTTCGGAAGGAGTGCTAGCAATGATAATGTTATTGAGCTCCAGGATTTTGATTTAAAAGCTGAAACAAGAACATCTATAGGTTTGCAAAGTGTTGTTACGCGATTGCTATGGGTAGATTTTGACGATATTAGAAAAGATGAATTGCAAGATAAGCGTCTTCTAGACACTACTGTTGAAATAATAACTAATAATGATGACGTAATATTGTTATCGCTTTATAACGATTTAGATGAAGGAGCTTGGGTAACCTTTGAAAATGAGACTACAAAAGAATCTCTTTTAGGCAGGGTTGGCTTTCAATTTCATCTAGATAAATTAAATAAAGAAGAATTTATTATCACTTTAAATGAAGTCTTGAAAATAGAAAAAGAAAATTAAAAATGATCATTCTTTCTTGATGTCTTTTATATCTTTAATATTTTTTAGGTCTGGAAATAAAAACCACCAAATAATTGAAAATCCTACTGTAAATACACCCCCAATAAAAATTGCAAGCTCTGTTTCGATAAAACTAGCTGTGAGTCCAGCCCTAAAATCACCCACCTCTTCTGATGCTTCGGTTGTTACAGAATGTACTGACATAACTCTTCCTCTCATGCTGTCAGGTGTAATAGTAGGAATCATTATATGTCTTATGTTTTTGCTAACCATATCTGCAGCTCCGTATACTATTAACATAGTTAAGGATAGCCATAATATTGTTGAATATGCAAAAATTGCTGTAGCCACTCCAAAAACGATTGTTGAATAGATCAACATTTTTCCTGCATTTTTTATTTGCGGTAATTGGGTTAAAAGTAAGGCCGCTAAAATTCCGCCCATTGAAGGTGTTGCTCGCAATAATCCTAGCCCCTCAGGACCAATTTCAAGAATATCGCTCGCAAAAATTGGAAGCATTCCCATAATAGTGCTAAATAAAACCGCGAGTAAATCTATGGTCATAGTTCCTAAAATGATTTTAGTTTTCCAAACATAAACAAAGCCGCTTAGAAGTATTTTTAATGTAATTCTTTTTATATTTGTGTCTCTATTATTTATTACAGGCAGTAAAAAAGCACTGATTGTTGCAATTAAAAAACTTAATAAGGCAATTAAATAAACCCATCCACCAATAATAGCTATCAGAACACCGGCGACAATGGGGCCTATTAATGATCCAAATTCATTAAAAAAATTTACGTAAGTAACTGACCTTGGAAACATTTCTGGTTTAACAATATTGGGTAATATTGCAAAAATATTTGGTTCATAAAAAGCCCTTGCAGCTCCATGGATGACTAATAGTAGGTATATAGGAAAAATTGATATTTTATCAAATCCAGATACTGTGTAATATAAAAAAAACCCAGCAACCATGATCTGAAGTAAATTACAAATTATTAATATATTTTTTCTGTTGTATTTATCTGCGATTACACCTGCTGGTAAAATTAAGAAAAATATTGGTGCAAATTGAGCAAGCCCGATTAATCCAAGAGCAAGTGGATCTTTTGTAGCGGTATAGACTTGCCAACCAACGCTAAGAGTTATTATTTGAATTGCAAAAGAATTAAACCAGCGTAATGATATGTATTTAATAAGATTTGTATTTAATAGAATACTTTTGATAATTTTAGGTTTCATACATACACTCTAATAAATAGTTTTATTTTTTTTCAAGATCTTTTATATTTTTAATATTTTTTAGGTCTGGAAATAAAAACCACCACATCGCTGAAAGTGTTATGGTTACAACTCCTCCAATAAATATAGCAGGGACAGTTCCAATAAAACTTGCGGTTAGACCCGCTCTAAAGTCACCAATCTCATTAGAGGCATTCGTTGCAAGAGAGTGAACCGCTCCAACTCTCCCTCTCATGTTATCGGGTGTAATGATAGGTACAATAGAATTTCGTATATTAACACTTATCATATCTGCTGCACCATATATTACTAACATAATTAAAGATAACCAAAGTATTGTTGATAATGAAAAAATTATGGTAGCTACGCCAAAAACGATAGTTGAATATATTAATACCTTTCCAGCATTTTTGATCGGAGGAAGTTGCGTTAAAAGTATGCCTGTAACAACACCACCAACAGCTGGCATCGAACGAAGCATTCCAAGACCCTCTGGTCCAATTTTAAGTATATCTACTGCAAATACTGGTAACATTCCCATTATTCCACTAAACAGAACTGCAGCTAGATCTATAGTGATGGTACCTAAAACAATTTTAGTTTTCCAAACATATGCAAAACCACCAAATAATATTTTGATAGTTATTTTTTTTAAATTTGTAGCAGTTTTTGGATTTTGTAATAAAAATCCAAAAATTACTGATATAAAAAAACTAATTGAAGCAACCAAGTAAACCCAATTATCAATATATGCTATTAGAATTCCTGCTATAACAGGTCCTGCAAGATGTCCTAGCTTTGAAACTGATGAATAATATGACACAGCCCTCGGAAAAAGATCGACGCTTACTATATTTGGGAGAATTGAGGACATACTTGGTTGATATATAGCTCTTGCAATTCCATGAATGCATAAAATAAATAAAACCGGATAAATTGTAGTCATTTCAGAAAAGGAATAATAAAGCAAATATGCCGCAACAAAAACATGGATTATATTTGTTAAAATTGTAACATATTTTCTATTATATTTGTCGGCAATTAAACCTGCTGGTAATATTAATAAGAATATTGGAGCAAATTGTGCTAAGCCAATTAAACCTAAATCTAATGGATTTCCAGTTAAATTATATATTTGCCAACCAACTGTAAGATTAATGGCTTGTACTGCAAAACTATTAAACCATCGTATTGCGAGATATCTCATGAAATTGGTATTAAATAGCAAGCTGTCTTTTTTAGACACTCTTTTTTGCATGAGTATGATCTTTTCATTAAATGAAAGTAGTTATTTTTGGCGGAGAGGGTGGGATTCGAACCCACGATACGATTTCTCGTATACTCCCTTAGCAGGGGAGCGCCTTCAGCCACTCGGCCACCTCTCCAAATCATTCTTGTACTAGTTTTATATACTATTAATACTAAAAAATAAAATTTACAATTGATGTGTGATATTAATTAGGTAAATCTACTTAAAAATTTTAAATTGTTGATTTTTTTAAATCATTAATCAACCTAATATCGTTAATTTCATTATCTAAAATCATCCTATAAATTTGCATATTTGACAGTACTTTTTTGACATAAGATCTTGTTTCTTTATATGGAATCATCTCAATCCAGTCAATGCTATCTATATTTTCTTTCCTTGGGTCACCATTCTTTTTTATCCATTTTTTAACTCTATTGGGTCCGGCATTATATGCAGAGATTGCTAAAATATAAGAACCGTTGAACTCTTTTATAAGGTCTGAAATATATCTTGATCCTAAATTTACATTATAAGAAGGATCGCTTTGAAGTTTTTTGGATGAATATCTTATTTTTTCTTGTTTTGCTAACATTTTTCCTGTGCTTGGCATAATTTGCATTAACCCTATAGCCCCAGAGTAGCTGATAGCCTTGCTTTCAAATTCACTCTCTTGTCTGATAATTGAATAAACGATTGTATTATCTTTTTTGTTGGTTAGATGTTTCTCCAGTTCAGGAAAATCATTAATAGGGTATAAAAAAGTAAGGTTAGCGTTAGAGTGTATATTTTGTTTCTTTGCTACCCTTATTGAGGTTTGGGGCAGATTGACTATATTTGCGTATCGAGATAGAACCAATCTGTCGCGATGTTCTGGGTACAATTCGGATAATTTATACAAGAACTTACTGGCCATATAAGGTTTTTTATCGATAACTAATAATTTTGCTGCAATAAAAAGTTCATTTTTTTCTAAAGCAATTTCATTTAAAGATTTGGTATTAATTTTTTCTGTATGATATTCATAAATTTCTATTTTATTTAGTAAGTCGATCGATAGCTGGCCATAAAAAGTAAAAGGGTAGGCAGAAGAATTTTCAATGTGTTTGCTATAATTTTCATTTAGCTGAAGTTCTTTGTAGCTCATGCCAATCCAATATTCTGCTTTAGCAATAGTGCTATCGTCTTGTGTGTTGTTTTTTAAATTCTCAAAATGGTTTAACGAAATCTGAGCCTTATTAAGTTTTTTTAAAGCAAGCCAACCAGACAAGAATTCAATGCTATCATACATTTTTCCAGATGTTAATTGATGTAAACTAAGAATTAAGTATGCCTCTGAATACCTGCTTTGGCTTATAAATTCTTTTGCTACTAACTCTTGTTGAACCGCCCAAAGCACTGGGTTTTTTACTGGAATATCTGAATTCATATTAGATAATATAAGCTTTGATGCATCGTTGTAGTTATTTTTTTGAGCATGGTATTTAGCGATCGCCACATGGAATGTTGAATTATCTTTAAATTTATTTGATATTTCATCAAGGATTCCGGTACTTAAGTTTTTATTGTCGGCAGCTTGGTCTATAAACTTTCCAAATAAATTATAATCAGAATTTATTCTATTGGCTGCTCTCTGAAGTCCATTCAGTTCATTAAGGTAGTACATTCTATCAAATCTGATTATCATATCTTCTTTGTTTATGCATATATTACAATAGTTTAAAAAAACTTCTTCTTCTTCTTTTGACATTTTCATCTTATGCCATGCGTGCTTATAAAGATCTTTTGCTAACCCATAATTACCTTGTTCAAAATGTGTTATAGAGAGTGTAATGTAGCCGTATGAAGATAAAGGAGGAAATTTTTTAAAATAATCTATTATAAATTCGTTGGAAGGTTTCTTATTAAATATCTTTTTTTCAATTTTTTTTTGTATTTTATCAACATCTGGCCAATCTGTATTATTTTCAATAAAATAGATCATGTTATTAATTAAAGGATCAGAATTTTCAGACCTTAAATACAGCCAATTAATAGTTTTTTCTGCAATCTCTTTGTTGTATACGCTTTTTAAGATATTGGGTCTTGCGATTGGTAATTTTGTTTTAATGTCTAGATTATATTTTTCTGGTTTCTTGATTGGGTTATTTAGCTCATTAGATTTTGTTGTAGTGATATTAAGAAATATAACCATCAATATAAGAAAAATTAAATATTTAGAGTATTTGTATAATTTTTTCATGATTTTATTGTTTTAATAAAAATGATTTATGAGCTTTTATAATAATCTATCTTATATTAGTTGATATTAAATTGTATATATAGATTTTTATTGTTATTATTCATTCTTAATATTATTTATGAGGTTATTTCAATGTTCAAAGGATCAATTACTGCTTTAGTAACTCCATTTAAAAACAATACAATTGATGAAGATAGTTATAGAGAATTAATTAATTGGCAAATCGAGCAAGGTACTCATGGCTTAGTACCTGTTGGCACTACCGGAGAATCGCCTACCTTGAGTCACGAAGAGCACAAACGTGCGGTCAGTATCTGTGTTGAGGAAAGCTCAAAACGTGTTCCTGTTATTGCTGGTGCTGGCTCTAACAATACTAGTGAAGCAATTGATTTTTTAAAGTTTGCAAGTGACGTTGGTGCAGATGCAGGTTTAGTTGTTACTCCTTATTATAATAAACCAAATCAAGTTGGTCTTTATGAACATTTTAAAGCTTTAAATAATTCTTCTGGTATTCCAATAATAATTTACAATATCCCTGGTAGATGTGTAATAGACATATCTATAGAAACAATTTCAAAATTATATAAATTAAAAAATATTATTGGCATAAAGGATGCAACGGGAGATGTTGGACGAATAAGCAGGCAAAGAAAAGCTTTAGGCAATGATTTCTTGCAATTTTCAGGTGAAGATATGACTGCTTTAGGTGTTATGTCACATGGTGGTCACGGTTGCATTTCGGTTACCGCTAATGTCGCACCATCATTGTGTTCTAAATTCCAAGAATCGTGCATTAATGGTGACTATGAAATGGCGTTAAAATATCAGGATATATTAACTCCGTTACATGAAGCCTTATTTATCGAAACCAGTCCATCGCCAATTAAGTATGCGTTAAGTTTATTGGATCGTTGTGAGAGTAAAGTTAGGTTACCTTTAGTCGAAGTTTCTGAAGAGACAAAAAAAATTGTTCGCAAAGCTATGGAGCATGCAGAACTCATAGGCTAGAATTCTAATGGCAAGTCGAAAAAATATAACTACTAAAGATAATTTGATAGCGCAAAACCGGAAAGCGAGGTTTAACTATGAAATACTCTCAACAATTGAAGCTGGAATTATGCTAACTGGCCCTGAAGTTAAATCCCTAAGGTTAGGGAAGATTAGTATTAACGAAGCTCATGCAAGTGAAGAAAATGGTGATATTTATTTATTTAATTTTTATATCGAAGAATATGACAACGCAGGAAGAGAGACGCATCGTCCAAGAAGGCCGAAAAAATTATTATTACATAAAAAAGAGATCTCCAAGCTAATAGGTTTGTCTGACCAGCAGGGGCTAACCTTAGTTCCTTTAAAGGTATATTTCAATGAAAAAGGTTTGGTTAAAGTTGAATTAGCTACTGCAAAAGGTAAGAAAATATACGACAAGAGAGAGACTGAAAAGAAGAGAAGCTGGCAAAGGGATAAACAGAGGTTATTAAAACAGCTGAATTAAGTATTTTTTATAAAATAATCAATATTTTTAAAAACATCCTCAAACATCTCTAAAGTTAATTTTTTTGTATTAATATTATATTTAGAGCAATGATAGGAATTGAATAAGTTTAAAGAACTTAATTCGTAGTGGGCATTATGTTTAAAAGGGTATTTTGATATCTTTAAATTTAGAATTTTAATTAAACTATTATGGGCAATTCTTCCCAAAGTAAGAACAACTTTAATGTTTTTTAAGCTAGCTAAATCATCAAACAAAAATCTTTGGCAATTGTTGATTTCATTCGCATTAGGTTTGTTGTCAGGGGGGACGCATTTAACTGCATTTGTTATAGCACAATTCTTTAATGAAAATTTATCCAGGTCATTTGCGATATACTCACCGTATAAATAGTTATGCTTTGCAAGGGTGTGATAAAGTATTTCTCCAGCATAATCTCCAGTAAAAGGTCTTCCGGTATTGTTTGCACCGTTTAGACCTGGCGCAAGTCCAATGATTAATAATTCTGCATTTTTATCTCCGTAAATTGGAATCGATCCATTGTAATAAGATGGATATTTTTTTATATTCCCAGATCTGAAGTCGTATAAACGTGAGCATAATTTGCAGTTTTTTGTAGGTCCAATAGTTTTCATAGTTTTTTATATTCTAAATTAACGATAAACTAAACCCTGATAAGTTCTTATTATATCTTATGTAAATAGAATTATTGTGTTTAATTCTATGATATAATAATATTACCTATTGATTCTTATGTAAAAAACTTTTATTAAAACAAATAGATAACATACCTTAGGAGAATTCCATGGCTAGAGTAACTGTTGAAGACTGTATAGACAAAGTTGCAAATCGATTTGATTTAGTTTTAATTGCAAGTCATAGATCGAGAATGATATCAACTGGTTCAGAAATTACAGTTGCTAGAGATAATGATAAAAATCCTGTTGTTGCGCTGAGAGAAATTGCTGATAATAATATATCACCAGAAGATCTTAGGGAAGAATTAGTTCACTCGTTGCAAAAATACACTGAAGTCGATGAACCTGAAGATGATACAGCTCCAATAGTTGAGGTAATCAATCCAATTTTCAGCGATGATACTTCTATAGTTGAGCCAGTTGAATCAGAGAGAATGTCAGAAGAAGAGCTTTTAAGAGGGCTTGAAAAACTTGCGGCCTCAGAAAATAATTCAAAGTCACGTTAATACTATTAATTTAAAACAATTTATAATATAATTTATTCAGGTGATTTTGTATAAATCCATTGGAATAGAGTATTAATAATGATGCGGCAATACGAGCTTATTGAAAAAGTGCTTTCATATGACGCTGACGCAAATGAACTTCTACTAAATAAAGCTTATGTTTATGCAATGAAAGCTCACGGGTCTCAAAAAAGGGATTCTGGTGATCTCTATTTTTCCCACCCTTTAGAAGTGGCTGCAATTTTAACTGAGTTCAAACTTGATGATGCGACAATAGCAACAGCACTTTTGCATGATACAGTTGAAGATACAAATGCAACGCTATCTGAAATAAAGGATATATTTGGAGATGAAATTTCTGGTTTAGTTTCCGGGTTAACTAAAATTGGAAAATTAAATCTAATTTCCAAAGAAACTGAACAAGCTGAGAATTTTAGAAGGCTTATACTGGCCATATCAGATGACGTAAGGGTCTTAATGATCAAGCTTGCAGATAGACTGCACAATATGAGGACTATCAATTACCTATCTGATGATAAAAAGAATAGAATAGCTAAAGAAACAATGGATATTTATGCCCCTTTAGCAGGTCGAATGGGTATACAGTCTATGAGAGAAGAATTAGAAGATTTATGTTTTGAGGTAATGAATCCAGAAGCCAGATCTTTAATATTAAATAGATTATCTATACTTTCGGATAAATCCAGTAAAATTTTAATGGAGATTGAACAAGAGCTAACAGAGAAGATAAAAAATAAAGGAATTTCTGTAAAAATTGAAGGTCGTGAAAAAAAACCATATTCAATATGGAAAAAAATTGAAAGAAAATCAATATCACTTGAACAACTATCAGATGTGTATGGTTTTAGAGCAGTTACTAATAATATCGAAGATTGTTACAATGTAATAGGTATTGTTCACAGAGAATGGCGGGCTGTCCCGGGGAGATTTAAAGACTACATATCAACTCCAAAGCAAAATGACTATAGGTCTATACACACCACTCTAATAGGACCTAACAACCAAAGAATAGAATTACAGGTTAGAAGTAATGAGATGCAAGAGGTAGCTGAGAGAGGTCTTGCGTCACATACTCTTTATAAAGATAGCAAATCTAGCGCTGTTGTAGTGAAGGCAAAGGATACGAGAGCTTATAAATGGCTTTATAATTTATTAGAAATGTTAGAGGATGAAGATAGTCCACAAGAATTTTTTGAAAATACAAAATTAGAATTATTTGAAGACCAAGTATTTTGTTTTACTCCAAAGGGAAGAATAATTGCTTTACCAAGGGGCGCGACTCCAATTGATTTTGCTTATTCGGTTCACACTGATATTGGAGATAAATGTAAGGGGTGTAGAATAAACGGAATCCAGTCTCCCTTAACGACAGAGATTGTTAACGGTGATGAAATACTAATTATATGTGATGATAAGCGGCACCCTCCATCTGCTTGGGAGAGAGTTGCTGTAACTGGCAAGGCCAAGAGTTCAATTAGAAGAATTAATAAAGAAAAAATTCATAAACAATACTCAAAATTAGGCAGTCAGATAATAGATCGTATTTTGTTAAAATATAATATAGATAATAAAAACCTCGATATGAATAGTGTTTGTTCAAAATTTGGCATGAATTCAATTGAAGATTTAAACGCCAAGATTGGTAGAGGTGAAATCGACAATAACTTGCTTCTCAAAGCCTTGAATCTAGATAAAGAAAAAATTACCAATAAACTAAATATTATAAAACAAAACACATACAAACATTCCTTGCCAATAAGGGGCATTGATAATGATTTACCTGTTAAATTTTCTGATAACAGTAGAATTGTTCCAGGCGATCGTATCTTCGGAATCCTCATTCCTGGTGAAGGAATTACAATACATTCTAAATACTCAAAGAAATCTCAAATATTTAATGATCAGTTAGAAAATTGGATTGATATTACTTGGGATGTAGATGCAGAAAAAAAAGAAAGATTTTCTGGTAGAATAATTGTTGATTGTGCAAATGAGGTGGGGGCATTGGCAAAAATATCACAAGTTATTGGCTCGAATAATGCAAATATAGAAAATCTAATCCTTGCAACTCGATCGAAAGATTTCTACAAATTAGATATTGATATTGGTGTATGGGATTTATCTCATTTAAATAAAATTATTAGTGCTTTGAGAAAATTATCAGTTATACACAGAGTTACAAGAATTATTGACTAAAACTAGGAGATGAGAAGTGAATAAAGAGGAAATAATAAATGAATTTATAAAAGCTGGAGCGTTGTTAGAAGGGCATTTTGAGTTAAGCTCTGGTCTACATAGTGCAAAATATATTCAATGCGCAAAAGTTATGATGGATCATTATAGGGCAGAAAAATTATGCAAAGAGCTGGCTAAAAAAATAATGGCTAATATAAAAACAACCATTGATATTGTTGTTTCTCCTGCTATGGGAGGGGTATTAGTTGGTTATGAGGTTGCAAGACAATTAAATTTACCATCAATTTTTTTTGAGAGGGTCAATGGTCAATTTGAATTAAGACGTGGATTTGAAATAAAGAAGGGTTTTAAGTGTTTAATGGTGGAAGATATAATTACCACTGGATTATCATCTAATGAATGTATATCGGCTATTAAAGAGCATGGTGGTGAAGTAATTGGAACCGGTTGTTTAATAGATAGATCAATGGGTAAGGCTGATATTGGTTTTCCTATTGCTTCTCTAACTCAGATTTACATAGAAACCTATGATTCTAATAATGTGCCAGATTGGCTTTCTGCAATTGCTATCACAAAGCCAGGAAGTAGAAAAATTAGATGAATTACTTAAGATTGGGTGTGAATATTGATCATGTTGCTACCTTAAGAAATGCTCGTGGTGGGAATTATCCAGATCCACTCCTAGCTGCTAAGTACGCTTATGAAGCTGGTGCCGATGGAATTACAGCTCATTTACGTGAAGACAGAAGGCATATCAGCGACAAAGATATTAAACGTTTAATTGAATCTATTGAGTTGCCTTTAAACTTAGAGATGGCACCTACAGAAGAGATGGTAACAATAGCAATTAATCACAGGCCAAATGCTTGCTGCTTAGTTCCGGAAAAAAGACAAGAGCTGACAACTGAAGGTGGGCTAGACTTGCAAAAAAATACTATATTCATAAGCAAATACATAGAAAAACTAAAGAATAATAATATTAAAGTTTCATTATTTATAGATCCGGATATGAGTCAAATTCATTTGGCTAATAAATTAGATGCAGATATTGTAGAATTGCATACAGGTGAATTCGCTGGTTTAGTTAATAGCAATGACAGCAAGGCAGACGATGAATATTTGCGTCTTAATGAATCTGCTAATTATGCCGATTCATTAAATTTAGAAGTACACGCTGGTCATGGTTTAAATTATCAGAGTGCCTTAAAGATTGCTAAAATTGAATGCTTGCAAGAATTAAACATAGGTCATTTTATAATTGGTGAATCGATTTTTTCAGGTTTAGATTCCGTTATAAGGAAGATGAAATCTAATATCAATAGTTCACGGTAGTTGTTTTAATGAGTATAAATAAAAATAATATAGGTTTAAAATGATTTTAGGTATCGGAACTGATCTGATTGATATAAGGAGGATAGAATCTACTTTATCTAAATTTGGGGATAGGTTTATTAATAGGATCTTCACCGCAAACGAAAGAATAAAATGCGAGACAAAATTGTTGAGCGTAGAGTCTTACTCAAAAAGATATGCCGCAAAAGAAGCCTGCGCAAAAGCTTTAGGAACAGGATTTCGTAAAGGTGTTTATTGGTCTGATATTGAGGTTGCTAATGATAATTCAGGTAAGCCAACTTTAAATTTAACTGGCGGAGCTGCGGTAAGACTTGAAAATATAACACCTAATGGTATGTATCCTAGTATGCATATTAGTTTAACAGATGAGTATCCTTATGCGCAAGCAACGGTTGTTATATATGCTATTCCAGATAATGATAATTTTTAAGCAAGTAAAATGATAAAAGAAAAAGATACACTAATTGGTAACGTAAAAATGATTTTTTGGGCATTTTTGGTTGCAATGTTAATACGAACTATTTTATTTCAACCATTTACAATACCATCTGGTTCAATGCTGCCGACTTTATTGGTTGGTGATTATTTATTTGTATCAAAATATTCTTATGGATATAGCAATTATTCAATTCCATTTAACCCTCAGATAGTTGAAAAAAGAATTTTCTCAAAATACCCAAAAAGAGGAGATGTTGCCGTATTTAAATTACCCTCTAACACCAAGGTTGACTATATAAAAAGAATAGTTGGTTTGCCAGGTGACAAGATTCAGGTAATAAATGGAAAGCTAACAATTAATGGTAAAGAGCTCATATTGGAGAAGAGTGGTAATTTTAATTATACCAATCGAATGGGGATTAATACAATTATTCCAAAGTATAAAGAGTATATAGATAATAATATTCATGATATAATAGATATTCTTCCAAATTCTAAGGGTGACAATACTCAATTATACATTGTTCCAGAAGGACATTATTTTATGATGGGCGATAATAGAGATAATTCGTTAGACTCTAGGTTTATGTCACAAGTTGGTTACGTCCCTTATGAAAACCTTGTAGGAAAAGCTGAAATACTATTCTTTTCTATTGATAAAGAAGAATCTATTTGGAAAATATGGCAATGGACGTCGATGATTAGGTGGAATAGAATACTAATGAAGATAACATGATAAGAAAAATAGATAATAAATTAATTGGTGGTTCTATAAACTACACATTCATAGATCAAGATAATTTAAAGAATTCACTTACACACTCAAGTGTTTCAAATACAATATTTCCAAGTAATGAAAGGTTAGAGTTTCTAGGTGATAAGGTCTTGGGGTTTGTAATAACGGATATTTTGTATAAAAGGTACCCATTGGCTACAGAAGGTGAGCTCTCGAGAAGGTATGCTGATTTAGTTAACAAAGAAGCGTTGGTAGTCGTGGCTAAAAAAATAAATCTTGGAAAATTTTTATTATTGGGGCCTGGGGAAGAGAAATTAGGTCACAGAAGTAAAGATACGATATTAGAGGATGCTTGTGAGGCCTTAATTGGAGCTATTTACATTGATGGAGGTTTGGGTGAAGTAAAAAAATTTATAAATAACCATTGGAAAGAGTTAATTGATACGCAAGAGGAGGTGCCCATTGATCCCAAAACAAGGTTACAGGAATGGTGTCAGGCTCAAACTCTTGGTTTACCTGAATATATAGAAGTTGATAGAACTGGTCCTTCTCATAATCCCTTTTTTACTATTAGTGTCGTTGTAAAGAATTTTGATAAATCTACCGGTATAGGGCCTTCTAAAAGAGAAGCTAAAAGAAATGCCGCAATAAGTTTTCTTATCCGAGAAGGAGTTATTAGTGGAGATTAAAAAACGGAGTGGTTTTGTTTCGATTGTAGGGGCACCTAATGCAGGTAAGTCAACTCTATTGAATGTTATTATCGGTCAGAAGCTGTCTATAGTAACACATAAAGTACAAACCACAAGAACATCAGTGAAAGGAATATTAATTGAAAATCAATCCCAGATTATATTCATAGATACTCCAGGAATTTTTCCAGCTAATAAGAATTTAGAAGTTGCGATAGTTTCTTCGGCTATGAATGGCATAAAGGATGCGGACGTTGTTTTGTTCATCGTTGATTGCACTAAAGGACTTAATCATGAAATATTATTTGTTATTGAGAAATTAAAAAACGTAAAATTACCTGTAATACTTGTAATTAATAAGATTGATTTAATTAACAAAGAAAAACTTTTAACTTTAATTGATTTATATAAAGATCAAATCTCTTTTAAAGAAATATTTATGGTATCTGCAGTTAAGAAAAATGGAATTGATCCCTTGGTCAAATGGCTTTCTAATAATATACCTATCTCCGAATGGCTTTTTCCCGAGGATCAATTAACCGATATTCCTGTCAAGCAATTGGCATCTGAGTTTACAAGAGAGGTTATATTTAAATACATACACCAAGAAATACCCTATTCTTTATCTGTAGAAAATGAGACATGGGAAGAAAAAAAAGATAACAGTATAAAAATAGAACAGGTTATTTTTGTCGAAACAGAGAACCAGAGGAAAATTCTTCTGGGTCAAGGTGGGTCTAAGATAAAGGATATATCGATACAATCTCGAAATGAAATAGGAAAGTTTTTAGGAGTAAAGGTTCACTTATTTTTGTATATCAAGGTAAGAAAAAATTGGTTAAGTGACCCTGAAAGATATCATGCGATGGGCTTGGAATACAAAAAAAAATAATTTATGCGAGCGTAAGATGGAGTGGCAAGACAATGGAATCGTACTATCTTTAAAAAATTATGGTGAGAGATCTGGGTTGCTTGAGGTTTTAACATCTGATCACGGTAGGCATTTAGGTATAGTTCGTGATATAAGATCTCAATTTAGAAAAGGGTCGTTACAAGCAGGGAACACATTGCAGCTTAATTGGAGGGCTAGAATATCAGAACATCTTGGTTCTTTTACTTTTGATATCGTAGAATCTCGTGCAGCAAAAATAATGAATAATAAGCTAGCTTTAGTAGGTTTGCAGACCTTGGTTGCCTATACTAATATACTCCCTGAGAGAGAGAATGTAGGAAATCTCTATAATGCTTTATGTATTGTATTGGATTCTATGTCTAATAATAATGATTGGTTAGAATTGCTTATTAGATGGGAGATGGGATTCCTAGCTGAACTTGGCTTTGGTATAGACATATCAAAATGCGTTGTTTCTTTAGATATTAATAATTTGATATATGTTTCTCCAAAGTCTGGAAAAGCAGTCTCAAAAGAAATTGGCGATCCTTATAAAGACAAGCTCCTTAAACTGCCTAGTTTTTTAATTGATAACAAAAAGCCTAACAAGAAAGATGTAATTAACGGATTTTTATTAACAGGTTTCTTTCTTAACAAAGATGTTTATGAACCCCTTGGTTTAAAAATGCCGAATTCACGTGATAGAATATTATCTCTCGTTAGAGATAGTTACTTAATTTAGAAAGCCATATAAATTGTCAATAGATGTAATTAGCGAATCAAAAATTGATTTTAGAAAAGCGTTAAGAGATAGGTATTTAGCTTACGCAATTTCAACTATAACAGATAGAGCTCTGCCTGATGTAAGGGACGGACTAAAGCCTGTTCATAGAAGGCTTCTGTATGCGATGTTACAATTAAAGTTAAACCCTCAAAATGGTTTTAAAAAGTGCGCAAGAATAGTAGGTGATGTTATAGGAAAGTATCATCCTCATGGCGAACAGGCTGTTTATGAAGCGTTGGTTAAACTTGCTCAAGACTTTTCTCACCGCTACCCATTAATTGAAGGTCAAGGAAATTTTGGAAATATTGATGGTGATAATGCCGCAGCTATGAGATATACGGAATCAAGGATTACCGTAACAGCAGAATTGTTAATGGAATTTATTCACGAGGACACTGTTGAATTTACAGAAAATTACGACGGAGAAGAAAAAGAGCCTGCTGTAATGCCGTCAAATTTTCCTAATCTTTTGGCAAACGGTTCAAGTGGAATAGCCGTTGGAATGGCAACGAATATTCCATCGCATAATATAATAGAATTATGCGATGCGGCATTAGGTATTTTAGAAAAGCCAGATATATCAATTGATGAAATTATGAAGGTATTTAAAGGTCCTGATTTTGCTACGGGTGGTATTATTATTAACTCTTTTGATGAAATTATTGAATTCTACAAACGAGGAAAAGGAGTATTTCGTTTAAGGTCAAGATGGAGAAAAATACAAGATAAAAATAGATTTTTAATAGAGGTTATTGAAATACCCTACGGTATACAAAAATCTAAATTAATTGAGAAAGTAGCTGAGTTAATTCAAACTAAAAAAGTTTCTACTATAACGGATATTAGAGATAATTCGGCAGAGGATTTGTCTATCATTATAGAACCTAGAAGCAATAATATTGAAGTAGATATTATAATGGAAGAGTTGTTTTCTTTGACGGATTTGCAGATTAACTTTTCGCTAAATATGAATGTTTTGCAGGGAGAAAGCGGTAATATCCCAAAGGTTCTCGATCTTAAATCAATTATTTCACAATGGCTTGACCATAGATTATTAGTGTTAAATAGACACAGCGATTACAGATTAAATAAAATTAATTTAAGAATGGAGCTTTTAGAAGGTTATATTGTAGCTTACTTAAATTTAGATGAAATTATTAGAATTGTTAGAGAAGAGGATAACCCTAAGAAAAATCTAGTAGATATTTTTTCTCTTACTTCTAATCAAGCTGATGCGATATTAGACATGAAATTAAGGTCATTAAGAAAGTTAGAAGAAGATCAAATTCAATCGGAATATAAATCTCTTCTTGAGAAAAAAACATCACTAGTTAATTTGCTAAAATCAAAGAATCTACAGTTAGGTGTATTACGGGAACAGGTATCAGAGATAAAGCGTATTTTTAGTACGAAGGATTCATTGATACCTCTATCAAAGAGAAGGACCACTTTTGGGTCAGCTGTAGAAGTTGAACATTTTTTAAATGATGCTGATAATGAGCAATTAACTATAGTTTTATCTAATAGAGGGTGGATAAAATCCTACAAAGGTCACGGTATTGATAAAGATAATTTTACACTTAAAAATGATGATCATATTGAATCGGTATTAGAGGTAACTTCTTCTGATAAAGTTATAATGTGTTCCGATAGTGGACGCTTTTATAGTGTTGCTGTAAATAAAATCAATAACGAAAAGGGTTCCGGTGAGCCAATAAGGTTATTGTTTGATATTGAACAAGAGGAAACTATTGTTAATACTTTTGTTTTAAAAAATGATTTGAATATTTTTCTTGTTACGTATTTAGGCAAGGGGATGATAGTAAATCAAAAATCATTAATATCGTTCACCAGAAAAGGAAAACAAGTATTTGATTTATCGGCACGCGATCATTTAATTTCTGCAAAAGTAGTAAAAGGTGATTGCTTTGCTCTTTTGAATAACGATAATAAATTGATAGTATTCCCGGTTGTTAGTGTAAAGATTTCAACTAAAGGAGCCGGTATTACTTTTCAAAAATTAAAGGATGGTTTTATTTTAGATTGTATTTCTTTTTACGATGAAAATGGGTTGCAAATGTGTAACGAAAAAAATAAAAAGTTTGTAATAAAGGATGTTACTAACTGGAAATCAACTAGAGCAAGAACTGGCAAGGTTTTGCCAAAAGATTTTAAGGGAAAGATGAGTTTTTACACTAAGAGAAATACAAAATAACTTTCATTGGTTTGTAATATGTAACGTTCTTGTTGGATAAGCAAAACCAATATTCATTGCTTCAAACTTATTAAAAATTGCTAAATTTATTTCCTGTTGAATATTCATGTATTCTTCGTAATCTGGTATTTGAACGTAATAGACAATTTCAAAATCTAGAGATGAATCGCCAAAGTTTATAAAATGAGCTCGATCAAATTTTGCATTTTTAATATCGGTAATTATTTCTTCAAGCATCTTAGGTATTTTTAATAATGTTTCGTGTTTAGTTTCATATATTATTCCTATAGTAAATAATATCCTTCTTTCTTTCATTCTTTTATAATTACTAACCCGTGAGGATAGTAAATCTGCATTAGAACATATAAGCTCTTGTCCAGATAGCCCCCTTATTCTCGTTGTCTTTATACCGATGTGTTCAACGGTACCCTTAACATCATCGACAACAATATAGTCTCCAATGACAAAAGGCTTGTCCAAAACAATTGCAAGAGATGCAAATAAATCGCCTAGTATATTTTGAGCGGCTAAAGCTATTGCTATGCCACCTATACCTAAACCAGCTATTAAAGCCGTTATATCAATCCCTAAATTATCAATACATAATAGAGTTGCTATAGACCATATTATTGATTTTGATACAAAATGAATTAGAGAAACAGCGTTCTTTACTTGATCTTTATCAATTAGATTTAGATTATTTTTTTTATCAATAATTAGATTACTTAGGCCATCGAGCACATAAGCAATTTGCATGAAGGCAAGAATAGGTATTAATAAGCTTGTTAAATCTGTTACGCTGTCGTTTGTATAAAATAATGATAATGGGTATAAAAAGGAAATAACAAAGATAAATTGATTTTTTATTCGAGAAAATATTACCCTAACAATATTATCTAAACTTGTATCTTTAGTGGCAACTTTTTTAAGCGCATAGTTTTTAAGGTATCTAGAAGCTATGAACACAGAAAAAGAAACTAATAAAAAAATTAAGAATACAGCCGCCTCATCGATAATATTACTAAATAAAATTTCTTCAATTAAATTCTGCATTTTTTCTCTCTATGAATTATTTAATTTGATTGCCATTTCTATAGCGGAATATGTTAAGATTCCATCTGCCCCAGCTCTTTTAAAAGAAATTAATGATTCTTCCATGATTTCACTAAAGTCTAGCCATCCGTTTTCAGAAGCTGCACGCATCATAGAGTATTCTCCCGAGACTTGATAAGCAAAAATTGGGATATTAAATTTACTCTTTATTTTTGTGATTATGTCAAGGTAAGGCATGCCAGGTTTGACCATTATCATATCAGCCCCTTCAGAAATATCTAGGGCTGCCTCTTGAATTGCTTCCCTTGAATTTGATGGATCCATTTGGTATGATTTTTTGTTACCTACTAGTTTTTGAGATGATTGTATAGCATCTCTGAATGGTCCGTAGAAATTCGATGCATATTTAGCTGCGTATGACATTATTTGTGTATCCTTAAAGCCTTCGCTTTCAAGGGCATTTCTAATGCATACTATTCTACCATCCATCATATCTGATGGGGCTATAATATCGCATCCCGCTTTAGCCTGCGCTAATGATTGTTTGATAAGGATATCAATTGTTTTGTCATTATCAATCTTACCTTTAATTAATAGACCGTCATGACCATGTGTGGTAAAGGGGTCTAAGGCGACATCTGCTATAATTCCAATATTCGGGACTTTATCTTTTATCTCTGAAATTGATCGGCACATAAGGCTATCTTCGTTATAAGATTCTTTTCCATCCGCAGTTTTTAATCTATTTTCAATTACAGGAAATATAGCAACGGCTGGTACTCCTAATTCATAAGCTTGATCAATTAATATCACTGCTTTGTCTATAGTATGCCTAAAGACCCTTGGCATTGATGTAATTTCCTCGCTCTCATTGCTACCTTCTTTTATAAATACAGGTAATATTAAATCATTAACGGTAAGATTATTTTCGCTTATGAGATTCCTAGACCACGCCTGCTGACGGTTTCTTCTGAGTCTAATAAGAGGATAATTGTTTAGGTTGTTTGCTGGGTTGATAACATTCATCTTATAGTAATTGTATCTTTCTGGTTAGAGAGTGAATAAAAATTCTATTAACCCGTTCTTTAATCTTTTTAATTATAGTAGTATTTAATTACTATATATCATTATAATTAAATTTTGTTAATACAATATATTATATTATAATATCAATATTGCACTCGTACCTAAATTTTTTTTGTGAAAACATGTTTATAAATAATAGTAAAAAAAAAATAAATATTTTAAGTATCTTACTAGCCTTTTGTTCAATGTATTTGCTTTTAAATTCTTTTGTAAATCCATCGCTAGCATTGGAAAAAGAAGGTTTAATTACTGGTTTTATTAACTCTATTACCAGTCAAAATGATAATCCTAATCCTAATTCTGATTTAGATTTTAACAGCCTTCTATCGCAAGATCTTGTTTATAGTAATTTTATTTATAATTATGATATATCAGAGGAAGGTGGTTATGATTCTGGTAATTCCTTCTCTTCTAATTATTTTACCCCCCTCGTATCGTATGACAATTATTTATCTGTAGTTGAAGCAATAAAAAAATATCAATCTATAAAAAATAATGGAGGATGGTCACGTATTGATCCAAAGTTAACATTTGAGATTGGTGATAATAATAAAAATATAGCTGATATAAAAAAAAGGTTGGCCATAACTGGAGATATGGTTCAGGGAATTGGCTTGGATTCAATTTTTGATGTATTCTTAAAATACGGTTTAATTAATTTTCAGAAAAGACATGGGCTGATTGTTAACGGTGAGCTTAATAAGGAAACTATCAATGAAATGAATGTTTCTGTTAACAAAAGGCTTTCGCAGCTGGGGAGAAATAAGGTAAGAATCTTAAATGCTACATCTGGTCTTAAAGATAAACATGTAATTGTAAATATCCCAAGTGCTGAACTATTCGCAATAAAAAATGGAAACGTCGATTTATCGTTAAAAGTTATTGTAGGAAAGATTGATAGACAAACTCCATTGATTAATAGCGATATTTATGAGTTTAATTTCTATCCTTACTGGCATGTTCCAAAAAGTATTGTAAAAAAAGATATAATTAAAGCTGTTTTAGCCGACTCTAATTATCTACAAAACAATAATATACATATTTTTCAAGATTACACTTACCAAAAAGAAGTTAACCCTAGGTACTTAGATTGGAAATCAGAAGAGGCAACGGCATATAAGTTTAGACAAGACCCTGGGATTAATAATTCCATGGGTTTTGTTAAAATAAATTTTAAGAATAAACATTCTGTATATTTGCACGATACTCCAAAAAAATCATTATTCAATAACGACTTGAGAGCAAATAGCTCGGGTTGCGTTAGAATTCAGAATATTGATGATTTAATAATCTGGATATTAGGTGAGCAGGATAATTGGGATATGCAAAAATTAGATAGCATTATACAAAAACAAAATACAATAAACGTTAACCTTCAAGAAAAGATACAGATACGCATAACCTACATAACAGCTTGGGCTGAAAGAGATGGTTTAGTGCACTTTAGGAGGGATGTTTATAAAAAGGATGCAATTAGTTCGGATGCTTCTTAATATTTAATGATTTACTAAGATGAAAATCTGTTAAATACAATTAAAATGTTTGTAATTTTGTTTAGGAGACATTAACTGTATTAATTATACATTAATTGGATTTTACATCATGGCTATCAATTATAATTCTGCTATAGAATTAGCGCTCTCTTCAATAAAAGCCGAAGGAAGATACAGGACTTTTGCCGATATTACACGTTTAGCTGGTAATTTTCCAAAAGCTACTTTGCATAACAATGAAGATAAAAAAGAAATCACCGTATGGTGCTCTAATGATTATCTTGGTATGGGACAAAATTTAAAGGTAATTAAAGAAATTGAGAAAGCTCTAAAATCAGTGGGGGCAGGATCTGGTGGGACTAGAAATATATCTGGCACGACACATTATCATGTTGAATTAGAGAGGGAATTATCTTCACTTCATCAGAAAGAATCTTCATTGCTTTTTACATCTGGATACGTTGCTAATGAGGCTGCATTGTCGACGCTTTCAAAGTTAATACCAGGTCTAGTTATATTTTCTGATGAAAATAATCATGCATCAATGATAGCGGGTATTAGAAACGGTAGAGCAAGAAAAGTTGTATTTAAGCACAATGATTTGATTGACCTTGAATTAAAATTATCAGAATTAGGAAAGAATATTCCAAAAGTTATTGTTTTTGAATCTGTTTATTCTATGGATGGGGATATTGCACCTATTAAAGAAATATGTGATTTAGCTGATAAATATAATGCGCTTACTTACATTGATGAAGTGCATGCGGTAGGCTTATATGGAAATCATGGTGGCGGTATAGCTGAGCAAGAAGGTCAAATGTCTCGATTGGATATCATAGAAGGAACTCTAGCAAAAGGCTATGGATTAGTTGGAGGTTATATATCTGCAAAAGCCAACATTGTTGATGCTATCCGCTCTTACGCACCTGGTTTTATTTTTACAACTTCTCTCCCGCCATCTATAATTGCAGGTGCAATAGAGAGCGTTAGGCATTTAAAACATAGTAAAATAGAGAGAGAAGCAATGCATGCAAATGCTTCTTATTTAAAACAATCTTTAATTTCCAATGAATTGCCACTTATTAAAAATAATAGCCATATCATACCATTATTAATTGGCGATCCTATTTTAACTAAAAAAGTTACAGATCAATTGTTAGAATTGTATTCTATCTATGTTCAGCCTATTAACTACCCAACCGTGCTAAAGGGAACAGAAAGATTAAGAATAACTCCCAATCCTTCTCATACAAAAGAAGATATGGATTTTCTTGTTGAATCTCTTAATTCTTTGTGGAATTTAATGGATTTATCACGAGCGGCATAGAATTAATTTTTTATATTTTTTTAATATATCGCTTAACAGTTGTAAAATTTTAATTTATCATAAATAAAGGAGTTTTGATGACCGATAAGATAGAAGCGTATAATAGTTTTTTTAATAATACAGTAAACGATACAGATCCTGAATTATCAAAAATAATTAATATGGAATTGCGTAGACAGCAAGACGGCATCGAACTCATTGCATCTGAGAATATTGTTTCAAAAGCTGTTCTTGAAGCTCAAGGGTCCGTTTTGACAAATAAATATGCAGAAGGTTACCCTAACAGAAGATATTATGGTGGTTGTGTGTATGTTGATCAGTCAGAAACACTTGCAATCGAAAGAGCGAAAGAATTATTTAATTGTGATTTTGCTAATGTTCAACCACATTCCGGATCTCAGGCTAATCAGGCTGTAATGCTTGCATTGCTTTACCCGGGTGATGTTGTTATGGGTATGAGTCTAGCTGCAGGAGGTCATCTTACTCATGGAGCGAAGCCTAATTTATCTGGCAAGTGGTTTGAATCGGTTCAATACGGGGTCAGAGCAGATGACCATCTAATTGATTTTGATGAAATTCAAAATTTAGCTTATGAAAAAAAACCAAAAATTATAATTGCAGGAGGATCTGCTTATCCAAGAATTATTGATTTTGCAAGATTCCGTCAAATAGCAGATAGTGTTGGCGCATATTTATTGGTTGATATGGCGCATTTTTCAGGATTGGTTGCAGGCGGAGCTTATCCAAGTCCATTCCCTTATGCTGATATTGTAACTACAACGACGCATAAGGTCCTCAGGGGGCCGAGAGGTGGAGCTATACTTACTAACAGCGAAGAAATATCAAAAAAGATTAACTCTGCTATTTTTCCTGGTTTGCAAGGGGGGCCTTTGTGTCACGTTATAGCAGCTAAAGCTATTGCTTTTTTAGAGGCCTTGCAGCCTGAATTTAAGGATTATGCAAGTTCTGTTGTTAAAAATTCAGTTGTATTAGCAAAAACAATAAAAGAAAGAGGCTATGATATTGTTTCGGGAGGAACTGATACTCATCTTTCTTTAATAGATTTGAGGCCAAAAAAATTAACAGGAAAAGTAGCGGAAAAGGCATTAGAGAGAGCTGGTATTACTTGTAATAAAAACGGTATTCCTTTTGATCCAGAGACACCTTTTGTAACTTCTGGCATTAGACTAGGGACGCCCGCTGCAACCACTAGGGGATTTGGCGCAGGTGAGTTTGAGAAGGTTGGCCATATGATCGGTGATGTATTAGATGGTTTGGCTGAAAATGGAGAGAATAATCACAAAGTAGAAAATGAAGTTTCTGAAGAAGTTAGAGAGTTATGTAAATTATTTCCGATATATATAACTTAATTTTATAATAGGTAAAAAAATGCGTTGTCCTTATTGTACTAATATAGATACCCAGGTAAAGGATTCAAGGCCTACAGAAGATAATTCATCCATTCGTAGAAGAAGATCTTGCCCTGGATGTGGGGGGAGATTCACAACATTTGAACGTATTCAACTAAGAGAATTATCGGTAATAAAAAGAAACGGTAGAACAATTCCGTTTGATAGAGATAAATTAATTAGGTCAATTCAAGTTGCTGTTAGAAAAAGGCCTGTTGGGAATGATCATCTTGAGAAAATGGTAACCGGTATAGTTAGACAATTGGAGAATGCAGGAGAATCAGATGTCCATTCGGATGTAATTGGGCGACTTGTAATGGAAGGCCTAAGACAACTTGATGATATCGCTTATGTGAGATTTGCATCTGTATATAAGAATTTTCGTGAAGTAAAAGATTTTGAAGAATTTATTGAAGAATTTTCTGACAATTCTTCCGACTAATTTATTTCCTTGAATATAAGCTCTGTGTTCATAATATAAAATATGTAATATTTGTTAAATTAGGAACCTAAGATAATGCCAAACAATTTGATAGATGAAAAATATATGCGAATTGCGTTATCTTTATCGAAAAGAAATGAAGGAAAAGTATGGCCAAACCCATTTGTTGGCTGTGTAATAACGAATGGGACAGGGGCCACTGGTAATCCTATTATCGTCGGTACAGGATGGACTCAAATGGGTGGTCGTCCTCACGCAGAGATTGTTGCATTGAAGCAAGCAGGTGCGTTATCCGTTGGTTCAACTGTTTATGTAACCTTGGAGCCTTGTTCTCATTTTGGCGTTACTGGTCCATGTGTTAAAAGTTTAATCTCCTCTAATGTAAAAAAAGTTGTTTCTGCAATGAAGGATCCTAACCCTAAAGTTAATGGAAGCGGATACGAGATATTAAAGGAAAATGGGATAGAGGTTGTTCATGGTTGCTTGGAAAGTGAAGCTGAAGAGATACACAAAGGCTTTATAACAAATATGCAAAATTCTAGGCCATGGATTTCAATTAAATTAGCTTTCTCCTCTGATATGAAAATAGGAAAACATAAAGCGAAAAGAGTAAAGATTACTAACGCAGAATCCGATGTATATACGCATGTATTAAGATCAAAATATGACGCAATATTAATCGGCAGTAATACCTACAGGAATGATAACCCTAATTTAACTGTAAGATTATCTGGGTTAAGTGATTATTCTCCAATAAGAATTGTCCTCTCATCGAGAGGTGATATTATAAACTCATCAGGATTATTTAAAGAGATTGAAAGAGCTCCTTTGTGGGTTTTTGTTAGCAATCAGATAGAAAATAAAACTTTTAATAATCTTAATAAAAAGGGTGCAAAAGTTATAAAAATGATTACAAATCAAAATCATCAATTTGATTTAGATGAAATTTTTAATAAATTAGCGAGTTTCGGTATAAATAATATTCTTGTAGAAGGCGGAGCATCCTTAGTAGATAGTATGTTTAAATTGAATCTAGTTGATGATATGTACTTGTTTAAAAGTGATAAAGTAATTGGAGATAGTGGTATTAGTCTAGATAGTATTACTAAAATTGATAATAAAATTGTAAATAATTTATTCCAAAAATTTTCTGCAAAGTGTTTTGGAAACGATAAGGTTTATTACTACAATAAATTGAAAGTTTAGCTATGTTTAGTGGAATAGTGAATGAAGCAGGTGTAATTAAAGATATTTTTTCTGAAAATCACCAACAAAAAATGAGTATTTTTACAAAAAATATAACTGATATTGTTATTGGATCATCTATTTCCTGCGCAGGCGTATGCCTAACAGCTACTGATATTAACAAAGTTTCGGACGGTTTTATATTTGATGTTTATGTTTCTCCTGAAACTTTATCAAAAACAACTTTAAAAACATATAGAAATGGTTCTAGAATTAACCTAGAAAGATCTTTGTGTATGGGAGATGAAATTTCAGGGCATATGGTTCAGGGCCATGTTGATACTAAGGTTAAGATAACTAAAGTTACTCAAGACTTCGAATCAACAAGGTTTTATTTTGAATTAAGTGATTACTTGGATAATTTTATTGTCCCAAAGGGATCCGTTTCTTTAGACGGAACATCTTTGACTGTTAATGAGGTTAGTGAAAAAGAATTTGGTGTTAGTATTATACCGTATACTAAAGATGTTACCACATGGAATGAGAAATGTATAAATGACTTTGTAAATATAGAAGTAGATATGTACGCTAGATATATAAGAAAACAATTAATTAAACTGGGAAAATAATGAGTTATGTTTTAATCGTTGAATCGCCATACTACAAATCTATTTCGGGTGAATTGTTGTTAGGTGTAAAAAAAGAATTAGAAGAAAAAAAGGTTCAATACAAACATGTTTTTGTTTCGGGTGCCTTAGAAATTCCACAAGCTATTGCGTTGGCAATAAAAAGTAAAATGAAATTCGATGGCGTTATTGCTTTAGGTTGTGTTATCAGAGGTGAAACTTCACATTATGATATCGTAAGCGTTGAATCCGCTAGATCTCTTATGAGCTTGGCGATTGATAATAATGTTCCAATAGGAAACGCAATACTCACGGTAGATTCTATCGAGCAAGCAAAAGTTAGGGCAGACCATATGGGTCGCAATAAAGGTGGAGACGCTGCTCGGGCATGTTTAAATTTGATAAGTCTAAAAGCTATATTATGAATAAAGAAAACACGATTAGATCAAGAACTGTAACGAGATTAATTGTAGTGCAATCTTTATATCAAATGGATATTGCTGGAACTGATAAGAAGATAATAATAGATAGCTTTTCGGACAGAGTTGTTTTAGATGATATAAAAAATAATTTATTAAAATCAGCGGATAAAGTATTCTTTAACGACTTGATAGAAGGGGTCGTTAGAACCCAACAAAAGATAGATCCAGAAATTGATAGCAATCTACCTGAAGATTGGAAGCTTTCTAGAATAGATATAACTTTAAGGGCTATATTTAGGGCAGCTACATTTGAGCTTATGTATAGACTAGACGTACCGTTTAAAGTCATAATCAATGAATATATAGAGATTACAAATTCTTTTTACGATCAGAAAGAGCCGGATTTAGTTAATGGTGTCTTGGATAGCATAGCTAATAAATTTAAAAGAGTAATTTAGAATTAGCCAAAGACATTATAATGGATGAGAGAGAGATAATAAAAAATTTATTCGTTAATCTTGCAACAAATCCAGGAGCTCTGAATTTGGATGACGATGCTGCTTTATTGGCGGCTGACAAAAATAAAGATTTTATTATTACTCAAGATACTTTAATCAGTGATGTGCATTTCCACTCACATGATTCACCATATAATATTGCCAAGAAAGCTATAAGAGTTAATGTATCTGATTTGATAGCAAAAGGAGCAACCCCTTATGTATATTTCTTATCTATCGGCATTCCAAAAAACATTAATACACATTGGTTAGAATTATTTGCCTCTGGTTTAAAAGATGATCAGGAAAAATATAGTATATCCCTATTAGGCGGAGATACTGTCTCTTCTCCAAATGACATACACATAACTATTAACATGGTTGGGCTCGTGCCAAAAAATAAGATGGTTAGAAGGTCTGGTGCAAATATTAACGACACCCTGTATGTAACAGGTTATATTGGAGATAGTGCGCTAGGTCTATCGATTTTAGATGATAGGTCCCTAGCTTCTAATTTGAGCAAAATTTCAAAAGATTACTTAATTGACAGATATTATCTTCCGGATCCTCCAATAAATATGATTAATATTATAAATGATTTTGCTACAAGTTCTATGGACATCTCTGATGGTTTGTTGGGGGATATAAAGCTTCTAATAAAATCATCTTCTGTATCTGCAGAAATTAACCTTAAAACGATACCAGTTTCTCTTCCTGCCAACGAATTAATCAACGATCATCCATTTTTATTTGAAAAGGCGATTAATGCAGGGGATGATTACCAGGTTTTGTTTACCGTACCTGTAAATAAAATTAAGGAATTAGAATCTTATTGTTGTAATTACGATCTAATTGTTACCAAGATTGGTTCTATAATCAAAACAATTGGTGAAAATGAACTGTGCAATCAGTTTGGTAAAATAATAATTGATAGCAAAGAAAGATTTAAGCATTTCTAACCTTAAGCAAGCTCTTATTATATTATTTTTTTGAATTAATATTTGTTTAATAGTTTTTGTATAGTTAGTGTAAAATTAATTCTTGTTAAAATGTAATTAAATTAGTGCAATATTTTGTCAATTGTTCTAAATAATGTATTTAAAATCTAGAAAATTTTTATTTTTTAGATTAATTTTTACGTTTACCGTAATTTTTTTAAAAATAGGAAAAATAAAATGAGCTCAGTAATTTGGATAGTAATATTATGCGGAGTATTTGGTATACTCTATGGAGCGTGGGCTAGTAAGTCTATAATGGCAGCTAGTGCAGGTAATGATAAAATGCAAGAAATTGCAAAAGCAATTCAAGAAGGTGCGGGTGCTTACTTAAAAAGACAATACTCCACAATAGCAATTGTTGGTGTAGTGATTTTTGTACTTCTTGCCTACCTTCTGGGGATAACTGTGGCAATAGGATTTGCAATAGGAGCTATTTTATCAGGGATAGCAGGTTTTATTGGAATGTTGGTTTCTGTTAGAGCTAATGTTAGAACAGCTCATGCCGCAAGCATTAGCTTGGGCGACGGTCTTTCTATCGCTTTTAAATCTGGTTCTGTGACAGGAATGTTAGTTGCTGGATTAGCTTTATTATCCGTTAGCTTATATTATGCTTTTTTAACAAAATTTATGGGTTTTTCTTTTGACGATAGAATTATTGTCGATGCATTGGTTGCGCTAGGTTTTGGTGCTTCTTTGATATCTATATTTGCCCGTCTTGGTGGTGGAATATTCACAAAAGGTGCAGATGTTGGTGGAGATTTGGTTGGTAAAGTAGAAGCGGGAATTCCTGAAGATGATCCTAGAAATCCAGCTACTATTGCTGATAACGTGGGTGATAATGTTGGTGATTGCGCTGGAATGGCGGCTGATTTATTTGAAACATACGCTGTATCAGTGGTTGCAACAATGGTTTTGGCTTCTATTTATTTTTCAACCGCTACGTACGGTGAAGCTATAATGTTATATCCATTAACAATTGGTGCTGGTTGTATTTTAACATCCGTAATAGGAACGTTCTTTGTTAAATTGGGTAAAAGTCAATCAATAATGGGAGCCCTGTATAAAGGTTTCTTTGTTACTGGTATTTTATCTCTTATAGTTCTTTATCCTATTACAGAATATATGATAGGCATGGAAACAGCTATATCAACCCCGAGTGGTTCTTTTAACGGATTGAGTTTATTTCTTTGTGGTGTAAGTGGTCTAATAGTAACAACCTTAATTATAGTTATTACTGAATATTATACAGGCACAAATTATAGACCAGTTCAATCTGTTGCTGCCGCATCTCAAACCGGTCACGGTACAAATGTCATACAAGGGCTTGCTATGTCACTAGAAGCAACAGCATTGCCTTCGTTAGTTATAATGGCTGGAATAATAGTTACATACTCTCTTGCTGGTTTATTTGGAATTGCAATAGCTGTTACAACAATGTTAGCCGTTGCCGGTGTTGTTGTTGCTCTTGATGCTTTTGGTCCAGTTACAGATAATGCTGGAGGTATTGCTGAAATGGCAGATTTACCGCAGGAAGTTAGGGATACTACCGATGCACTTGATGCGGTAGGTAACACAACAAAAGCGGTTACAAAAGGTTATGCTATCGGATCAGCAGGACTTGGAGCTTTAGTTTTATTTGCAGCTTATACCGAAGACTTAAATTTCTTTATAACCAATTCAGATAAATACCCTTACTTTGAGGGCGTTCAAGTTGATTTTGCTTTATCCAATCCATATGTTGTTGTTGGTCTTTTGCTGGGTGGATTAATGCCTTATTTATTTGCTTCTATGGGTATGACTGCGGTAGGTAGAGCAGCGGGATCTGTTGTTGAAGAAGTAAGAAGACAATTTAAAGCTGACCCAGGAATATTAAAAGGAACTTCTAAACCGGATTACGCAAGAGCTGTTGATATGCTTACAAAATCTGCTATTAAAGAAATGGTTATTCCTTCAATGCTTCCTGTCTTAACTCCGATCTTATGTTTCTTTATAATTAATGCTATAGATGGAAAGGCTGCTGCTTTTTCAACTTTAGGAGCTATGTTACTAGGAACCATTGTAACTGGACTATTTCTTGCCATATCAATGACTGCAGGAGGTGGAGCTTGGGATAATGCTAAGAAACTAATTGAAGACGGTAAGTTTGGTGGCAAAGGATCGGAAGCTCATAAAGCTTCAATTACTGGTGATACAGTAGGGGATCCATACAAGGATACAGCTGGACCAGCTATTAATCCTATGATAAAAATTACCAATATTGTTGCCTTGCTTCTATTGGCAATACTGGCTCACTAATCTTTTTCATTAAATTTAATTCTGCGTCACAATATTTATGTGACGCAGAATTAAAATGCTGTTTTACCAACCGATTGTGCATTAGTATATCTTCCCACATCATCAAATAGATCTTGAAGTAAAGTTAGCTCTGTTCCCCTTGATATAGTTCTTCTATTTATATAATCAAATACCTTTCCGTCGCTAAGGCCGTAATTAGAGATATTTTTAATAATTTCATTGTCATCAAACTGAACGCTAAAAATACTTCTTTCGATTTCTTTTGGTTTTAAGAATCCGTTTGATTCGAATTTGCTTGAAAGATAATAATATGTCTCTCCGTTGATAGCCGATATATATGACGGAGAACCCATTATATTTTCAACACTATTTTTTCTCATTCCGATATTTATTTGCTCAAAGATACCTTTATCTGCTACGTAACCTCTGTTAACAATCGTAGATGCGCAAGAACTAGATAAAGATATAATTAATAGAATTGTAAGTTTTTTTAAATGCATTTCTTTTTTGAGCTCTATATTTAAAATTAATATTATACATATTATATATAATATGTAATTACTGTAAAAGCATATAAGAATATAATTATATTAATACGATAGATAACATAAAATGTTCAATTTTTTTAAAAAAAATAATTCTCATTATTCCATGTATACTAAATTTTCTTCTTTATCTCGTAACGAAAAATTATATATAAAATTTAAGGTTCCGGATACAATAGATGGAAGGTATGAAATGCTTATGGTAAATATCATCCTGATTATAAGAAGATTGAAAAAAGATAAGAACGATGACCTTGCACAGCTTATACTTGATCTAATGTTTTCCGATATAGACCAAGCTTTAAGAGAATCTGGTGTTGGAGATCTATCGGTTCCAAAGCGTATGAAAAAAATTGGAGAAGCTTTCTATGGAAGAATATCAATTCTTGATCAAATATTGCAATCAAAACACTTGCATAAGGAATTAATTGGTTATTTTCAACGTAATATCTTTTCCAATTCTAATACGCATATAAAAGAGTGCGAAGGGCTTTCTGAATATATGATAAATATGATTAATTTTTTAGATTCTTTAAGCGTTGATAAGATCATCAGAAATGATTATGTATTCCCAGATAGTATATGGACAAAGAATTAGAAGCTTATTGCAATAAGTTTTTCTAATAGTCTTTGTATAAATTGTTTTTTATTACTACTTGTTGTTTATATAATATACTGTTAAATAAATATTTTTTATTATTTAAATAAGTTATGTTCAATATGGTAAGACCAATAACAATAGCTATTGACACTATGGGCGGAGATAACGATGGTTCGTTTATACTTCCAGGATTAGCCCTGTCAAATGTCAGGAATCCTGACGTAAGGTTTATACTTTTTGGTGACGAAAAAAAAATTCATAAAAATATTCTAAAATACAAGAAATTAAGTAAAGTTTCTTCTATTGTAAATTCTACAGTTTCAATTGGTATGGCAGAAAAACCGAGTCTTGCATTAAAGCGTGGAAGAAATCATTCTAGCATGTGGCAATCAATTAATTCCGTTAAGATAGGTGAAGCTGACTTTATTGTTTCTGCAGGTAATACAGGCGCATTGATGGTAATGTCAAAGTTAATTTTAAAAACCATGTCAAATATACAACGGCCAGCTATTGCAGCTATTTGGCCGACAATAAAAGGTGAATCTATTGTTTTAGATGTCGGCGCAACTATTGGAGCTGACGCTAATCAGTTGGCAGATTTTTCAATACTTGGCGCATCAATGGCGCAGTCAATATTTAATATCTCAAGACCATCGGTTTCGTTATTAAATATAGGCGTTGAAGAGGTTAAGGGCTTAGAGCAGATACGTGAGGCAAGCAGTATATTATCCAGTAATGATTTATTTTTTAATTACAAAGGATTTGTAGAAGGAAATGATATTGGAAAAGGTGAGGTAGATGTTGTTGTCATGGAAGGTTTTAACGGTAATATAGCACTTAAAACAGCTGAAGGAACAGCAAAACAAATCTCTGAATATTTTAAATCCGCAATAAATAGATCAATTTTATCTAAAATAGGTTATTTTATTGCCGGTTCTGCTTTTAGGGCATTGAAAGACAAAATGAATCCAAGTAAAGTTAATGGAGGTGTTTTTTTAGGTCTCAATGGAATTGTTATAAAAAGTCATGGTTCAACTGATTCTATAGGATTTGCTTCTGCAGTTGACCTAGGGATTGACATGTCAAGGTCTAGCGTTTTGGATAAAATAAGAAATAATATAAATGATTTTCGTTTGTTACAACAACATAGGAAAGTGAGTATTAAATTTGATTAAATCAACAATAAAGGGTAGCGGCTCTTATCTTCCTAGTAAAGTATTAACAAATGATGATATAGCAAAAATGGTTGATACAAGTGATCAATGGATATTTGAGAGGACAGGAATAACGCAAAGACATATAGCTTCGAATGATCAGCTTACTTCAGATTTAGCATATGAAGCTTCAATAAAAGCTATTGAGAGTGCCGGAATAGATGCTAACGAATTAGATCTAATCCTGTTAGCCACATCAACTCCCGACCAAGTATTCCCATCTACAGCAGTTAAGGTTCAGCATATGATTGGCGCCAAAGAATCAGCTGCGTTTGACTTGCATGCGGTATGTAGCGGTTTTGTTTATGGGCTTACAACTGCAAATGCTTTTATAAAGACAGGTGAGTATAAAAAAATTTTAGTTATTGGTGCAGAGACCTACTCTAGAATTATTGATTGGTCAGATAGGTCAACTTGTATTTTATTTGGTGACGGCGCGGGCGCATTTGTCTTAGAAGGAATCCATAGTTCTGATGATATCTCGGGTACAGGTATATTAGAATCTAGTATTAAATCGGATGGGAAATACAGTGATAAATTATATTGTAATGGTGGACCTTCATCTAACAGCAAAGGTGGTCAATATATTCAGATGAACGGAAGAGAGGTTTATAAACATGCGGTCGAGAAACAGACATCAATAGTAAATAGTGTTTTGTTGTCAGCAGGTTTGACTGTTGATAAAATTGATTGGCTCGTTCCACATCAAGCTAACCTTAGAATACTTGAAGCTACAGCAAAAAGATTAGATATTCCGTCAGAAAAAATAATTATTACAGTTGAAAAGCATGCAAACACCTCTTCCGCATCGATTCCTATTGCAATGGATTCTGCTATTAATAGCGGAAAAATTAAAAGAGGGGATATAGTTATGCTTGTGTCGTTTGGGTCGGGATTTACTTGGGGTGCTACAGTTCTAAGATATTAATAAAGAATCTATTGACTTACTTTGTATTTCAAATGAATATTAAGTTTATTTAATCGGAGATTAATTTATGAATACCAAAACGCTAACAAGAAATGATATCGGAAATGCCGTTTATCGTGAGGTAGGTCTTTCTCGTAAAGAATCTCTTGAGATTGTTGAAAATATTATACAAAAAAATATTTTAAGTTTAGCGAATGGTGAAAATATCAAGATTTCTTCATTTGGATCGTTCCTGCTAAGAGTAAAAAAACAAAGGGTTGGAAGAAATCCAAAGACTGGTATTGAGGCTGTAATTAGTTCGCGGAAAGTTGTTGTGTTTCGGCCAAGCGGCATTCTTAGAAAAAAAATCAATAAATCTATATTCTGATATTATTTTTTTTGAAGTAAACCTGTTTATTATAGATATTAAATATTTGGAGTATAAAAATTGAAAAGCATACTTGCATTTAAAACAATAAGTGAAGTTTCTTCAGATCTAGGTATTCCCCAGCATATATTACGCTTTTGGGAAAAAAGGTTTCCCCAGATAAAGCCTATGACAAGAGCTGGAGGAAGAAGATATTATAGGCCTAGTGATATTAAATTACTAAGAACAATAAATAAATTATTATATGTAGATTCATATACAATTAAAGGTGTTCAAAAGCTATTTAAGGAGAACGGTGTATCTCATGTGATATCGTTATTTGATAGTATAAATAAAAATTACAATTCTGTAATTGAAATTGAAAAAGATAAAATAAAAAATAATCAAGCTATTATTTTTAAAGATGATCTATTTGATGATGCTCATACTAGTTTAATAGATCATAAAATTAATCAAAGTCAAAAAGAAACTGAAAAAAGTAATTCAAATACAGATAAAGTTAATAATAAGATAGATGTAGTAAAAGCAATAAAAGAACTTAGAGATATTAGGGATATACTAGTAACCGCGTCCCAATAGATATGAATTATAGTTATTTTTCTATTTTTTTTATTATTATCATAACTGGAATGATCCAGATAATACCGCAGACACTATAATATATTGTTTGGATTATTATTGGAGTTTGACTTAAGATTCCAGTGGCAATTTTCATAGCTAATAACGCATATATAATAAGATATAATACGATTATAATTGTTCCAATAAGTTTTTTACTTCTTTTTTTCATAAAATTTATACCTATATTATATATATAATTATTAAACTTCGGTGCGCTATGTATGTAAAGATATTAAATAAATATAATGAACATTACTATATAAACATTTGGATTTCTTGTGTTATAAGCTCGTTAATCTTGCTTATTTTAATTGGTGGATTAACGCGCCTCACGGACTCTGGTCTTTCTATTACGGAATGGAAGCCAATAAGCGGTTTCCTTTTACCATTTGGCCGCGATGCATGGGAATTAGAATTTTTAAAATACAAAGGGATACCAGAGTTTACCATTGTTAATTCAACTATGGAATTAGCTGACTTTAAAATAATTTATATGTGGGAGTGGGGCCATAGATTTTTAGCAAGGTTAGTTGGATTTATTTTTTTGTTTCCGTTCATTTATTTTGCAATAAAACGTAAATTTAACTACAAACAACTATTATCATTATCATTTGCTTTGTTTCTTGGAATTCTTCAGGCTTTTGTTGGGTGGTATATGGTTCAAAGCGGATTGACACAAGGTGTTGATGTAAGTCAATATAGATTGGCTTTGCATTTAGCGATACCTTTTTTGATTATGGGAATTCTTATTTTTTTTATACTACACCTAAATGATGTTTCAATAAAAAAACAATCGAATCAAAGGCACCTTAAATTAATTGGTTTTTTGATTCTTATTCTAATTTACTTACAAATAATTCTAGGTGCGTTTGTTTCGGGTTTAAAGGCTGGCTTGTCATACAATACCTGGCCTTTAATGTCTGGTAAATTTATTCCAAACGGTTTGTTTATCATTGAAAAATGGTATTTAAATTTTTTTGAAAACCCTCTAACAGTTCAATTTGACCATAGAATGTTAGCATATGGTATATTTTTTATTGTTTTTTTAAATTGGTGTTATCTATTTTTACGTTACAGAAGAACAATAATAGAGAGGTCGGCGTTATTATTGCTATCATTCATCACGTTACAGGTAATCATCGGAGTATTTGTTTTACTTTTTAATGTACCTATAATGTTAGCTTCATTACATCAATGTGGCGCAATAATTATTTTTATAATTTCATTGCGCCACGCTTATTTGATGTCATCTTATTAAGATTATATATTAAATTGCATCTAAAGCCTGCTCTAGATCACTGATAATATCATCAACATCCTCAATTCCAACAGATAGTCTAACAACATCTTTTCCTGCACCTGCAGCTTCTTGTTGTTCATCAGTTAATTGGCTATGTGTAGTTGATGATGGATGGATTATTAAGCTTTTTGCATCGCCTATATTAGCTAAATGGCTAAACATTTTTACTCCGTTCACTAATTTTACTCCGGCATCAAATCCGCCTTTTAAGCCGAACGTGAAAACTGCACCAGTGCCATTTGGGCAATATTTTTTTGCAAGATTCTTATAGTCACTATCGCTTAAGCCAGCGTAACTTACCCAATCAACTTTTTCATGATCCTTTAGATACTCTGCAACTTTCAGAGCATTTTCTGAGTGTTGTTTCATGCGAAGGGCAACGGTCTCTATTCCGTTTAATATAAGAAATGCATTGAAAGGTGAAATTGCAGGACCTAAATCTCTTAGAGCAAGAAACCTGCATACAACTGCATAGGATATTCCCATTTCACCAAATGTTTCATGAAATTTATAGCCATGATAAGATGGATGAGGTTCACTCAAGTCTGGAAATTTATCATTTTTTGACCAGTCGAAATTACCACCATCGACAATTATGCCTCCGACTGAATTCCCTTGGCCACCTAAAAACTTTGTTAGAGAGTGAACAATTATGTTAGCTCCAAAGTTAAATGGTTTGCATAAGTATGGTGTTGCCATTGTATTGTCGACAATTAATGGAATTCCTGCGTCTTCAGCAATTCTTGCGATCGGCTCAATATCTGTAATAATTCCGCCTGGGTTAGCTATAGATTCAACAAATATTGCGCGAGTTTTTTCATTTATAAGAGCTTTATAGCTATCTGTATTATTGCCATTTGCCCATTTAACATTCCAATCAAATTTTTTGAATGAATGTGTAAACTGATTTATTGACCCTCCATAAAGTTTATCGGAAGCAATAAATTCATTGCCAGCGCTTAGAAGAGGGTGAAGGGCTATTAATTGCGCTGCGTGGCCAGAAGCAACTGCTAAGGCAGCTGTACCTCCTTCTAATGCAGCAATTCTTTCTTCAAGCACCGCTTGAGTAGGATTCATTATTCTTGTATATATATTTCCAAATGCCTTACCGGCAAATAGATTTGCAGCATGGTCTGTATCTTCAAATACATATGAAGCTGTTTGATAAATGGGAGTTGCCCTAGCTCCTGTTGTTGGGTCAGGTTTTGCTCCCGCATGAATTGCATTGGTGTTAAAACCTTTAATATTTTCTGACATAAAATTTCTCCTGATCTTTTGATGTTAAATAAATAATCTTTTATAGCACATACACATAATTCATATTTTACTTATTTATTTACGTCCTTAGCATATATTTACTGTAACTTATCAATTATTAGTGTAATAATCCTATTCTTACAATTTTTATTATTATTACTAACAATCACTATAGTAACTAAAATAATTTAACTATCGGGTAAAATGGGACTAATTAAAATATTAATATCAGCAATTATTATTTACATTGCAACTGAGATTAGTAAAAAAACTAATAACATTTTTTTAGCAGCTATTTTGATCTCCATCCCTTTTGTGTCGATAATAACTTTTATCTGGCTTTATGTAGACACCAAGAATACACAGCTTATAGCTAGCCTCTCCAAAGAAATTGTATTTTTAGTTATTCCGACTATACCAATGTTTCTATTGTTAAGCTTTATGCTTCTTAAAAATTATAATTTCTACCTATCTTTGTTATCTAGCTTGTCTCTAATGTTGCTCTCGTATTTAATATTGTTATTTGTATCTAACTCCCTGTTTTCTTGATTATATATTTGTTTTAGTAATTAAACGGTATTATAATACCGATAGTTTAATCCATTGTTTTGTATGTAAAAATAATGATATTTTTTATAAAACTTGTGTTGACATTTATTTATTACATGTTTAATAGAGTAACTTATTAATTAAGAGTAATTTACATATTAATTTCACAAAATTAATCATATATAATTATTAAAACAACAGAGATAATAAAATGGCAACATATTCAGCTAAAGAGTCAGATATAGAAAAGAAATGGATTTTAATTGATGCTGACGGGATTGTTCTTGGTCGCTTAGCATCAGTTATCGCTTCAAATCTACGAGGTAAAAATAAAGTTATCTTTACACCTCATATGGATTGTGGTGATAACATAATTGTTATAAATGCTGAAAAAGTTCTTCTAACCGGTAATAAAAGAGAAAATAAAATATATTATCGCCATACAGGTTATCCGGGTGGGATAAAAAGCAACACAGCCAATGAAATACTTGATGGAAAATTCCCTGAAAGGGTATTGGAAAAAGCGGTTCAAAGGATGATGCCTGGTGGCCCTCTATCAAGAAAACAGCTAAAAAATCTAAAAATATACGCTGGTAGCGATCACCCACATGACGCTCAACAACCTCAAGTGCTTGATTTTGGTTCACTTAATGTAAAAAATAAACGGAGGGTTTCATAATGTCTAACGAAGAAGTTATGGATATTAATTTAGAAAACCTAGAATCTAATTTAAATTTATCAAATCTTATATCTGATCCTGTAGAGGAAAAGATTGTTTATGTAAAAAAAATTGATTCTTTTGGTAGGTCGTACGCCACAGGAAAAAGAAAAAACGCTATAGCTCGCGTTTGGATTAAAGCAGGCAAAGGATCTATAACAGTTAACGGAAGAGATTGTGATAAGTTTTTTGCTAGACCTGTATTAAGAATGGTACTTGAGCAACCGCTTGTTGCGTTAGAAAAAAAAGGTCAATTTGATATTATTTGTACTGTTTCAGGTGGAGGCTTGTCGGGACAATCTGGAGCAATTAGACACGGTATCTCAAAGGCGTTACTTAATTATGATCCTGATAATAGAAAAATACTTAAAAGCGGTGGTTTTCTTACAAGAGATTCAAGGGTTGTTGAAAGAAAGAAATACGGTCGTGCAAAAGCACGTAAGAGTTTCCAGTTCTCTAAACGTTAGATTTAAATTTTTTGAAGAAATCTCTTTATCGATACATTATATGAAAACTTTAAATTATATAAAAGTGTAAAGAAATTAATCTTATTTTAGCTTTAAGATTATAGCATCATTATATTAACACTAACCTTTGTGCTATGTTAATATAATTAATGAGGTTTTTTGAATGTCCAACACAATAAATATAGGAATACTAGGTGCCTCTGGTTATACAGGGTTTGATTTAATTCGCCTATCATCGTTACATGCAAATGTTAATATTAAATATGCCTCTGCAAATACAAATGCCGGTGAAAAGTTGTCATATTTTTTTCCACATTTAAACCAATCAAATATAGATACTTTTAAAAAGTGGGAAGATTGTAACTGGGATAGCGTTGATGTTATTTTTAGCTGTCTACCGCACGGAAGTTCTCAGGATATTATTAAAAATATGCCTGATAATAAGGTTATAATAGATCTTTCTGCCGATTTTCGACTAAAGGATCCTGAAGTCTACAAGGCTTGGTATGGTCGGGATCACGAATCGGTAAATGATAAAAAGTTAATGAATCTATTGCAATCATCTGTTTACGGGCTTTCTGAATGGTATAGAGATGATATTAAATCAAGTAATTTAATTGCTTGCCCTGGTTGTTATCCAACCGCTTCCTTGTTGTGTCTTACGCCAGGAGTTAAATCGGGAATGCTTGACGTCAACAGCATTGTTATTGATGCCAAGTCAGGTATTTCTGGAGCAGGACGTTCTGCTAAAAAAGAGTTATTATTTTGTGAGGTTGGAGAAGGTGCTAAACCTTATTCTGTTGTAAATCATAGGCATATTCCTGAAATTGAACAAGAGTTATCCAAGTTATCGAATATTAGTGATATTAAAATAAATTTTACTCCTCATTTAGTCCCTATGAGCAGGGGAGAAATTGTTACCATTCACACAAAGCTTAATGATGGCAGTGATTTTAATTCATTGTTTGATCTTTACAAAGATATCTACAAAGAGACTCCGTTTGTAAAAATATTAGATAGTGGTATTAATCCAGATACATTGAGTGTTAGAGGATCTAATATGTGTCATATTGCGTTGTATAAAGATCGTATGTATAATTCAGTCACTATTATTGGAGCTATAGATAATTTAGTAAAAGGTTCAAGTGGTCAAGCTTTGCAGAATATGAATATCAGAATGGGATGGAACGAAATGATGGGTTTGAATCAAATTGCACTGTTCCCTTGATATTTTTTAATAACTGCTTAGAAGCTATTTATTCCTTTGAATATATTTTATATTTATCTATAATATTCAATATCATATACTTATATTATCGACCTATGAGAACTAAAAAATGGAAGAAGAATTCTATAGAATTAAACAATTACCTCCCTATGTGTTTGAGGGAGTTAATCAGCTAAAAGCAAAATATCGTTCAAAAGGTGATGATATCATTGATTTGGGTATGGGTAATCCTGATATGCCAACTCCTGAACATATCACTGAAAAATTAATTGAAACGGTAAAAAAGCCAAAAACAAATAGATACTCCGCTTCAAAAGGTATCATAGGGCTAAGAAAAGCTCAGGCTTCTTATTATGAAAGACGGTTTGGGGTAAAACTTAATCCTGAAACAGAAATCGTTGCTACATTAGGTTCTAAGGAAGGGTTTGCAAATATCGCCCAAGCAATCACGAAGCCGGGAGATATAATTCTTGCTCCAAATCCTACTTACCCAATACATCAATTTGGTTTTATAATGTCTGGTGGAATTATACGAAATATGCCGGCATCTCCGGATGAGAATTTTATGAGATCTTTAGAAAATGAAGTTAACAATACATATCCCAAGCCAAAGGTATTGGTATTAAACTACCCATCTAATCCAACTTGTATAAGCGCAACATTAGACTTCTATAAAGACGTTGTCTCTTTTTCAAAAAAAAATGAACTAATAGTTCTTTCAGATTTAGCTTATGCAGAAATTTATTTTGAGAATAATCCTCCGCCATCGATACTAGAAGTATCTGGAGCAAAGAATATTGCGGTTGAATTTACATCTCTATCTAAAACTTATTCTATGCCAGGATGGAGAATGGGCTTTGCTGTTGGTAATGAAAGAATAATTTCAGCTTTAACTAGAGTAAAGTCTTACTTAGATTATGGCGCTTTTGCACCAATACAAGTGGCTTCTGCAGCTGCACTTAATGGACCTCAAGAGTGTATTGAAGAAATTAGGCAGTCTTATAAGAAGAGGCGAGATGTACTTGTATCATCATTTGGTAGAGCTGGGTGGTCTATACCATCTCCGGATTCTACAATGTTTGCTTGGGCGCCAATACCTGATAAGTATAAAAAATTGGGTTCTTTAGAGTATTCTAAGCTTCTGTTGCAAAAAACCAAAGTAGCTGTCGCACCAGGTATTGGCTTTGGTGCAGACGGAGAAGGTTTTGTCAGAATTGCACTTGTTGAGAATGAACATAGGATAAGACAAGCTGCTAAAAATATCAAAAAATTTTTATTAAATAAGTAGAACATAGAAAATATATTAGAAAATGAACCACGATAACAACGTAACTAAAGATTTGAATATTGGGATAGCGGGCTTAGGCAATGTTGGTGAAGGTGTAATAAATCTACTGCAAGAAAACTCAGAATTAATAGAAAAAAAATTACAAAAAAAAATTACAATAAAAGGGATATCTGCAAAGAACAAAGGAAAGCAAAGAAATTGTAATATTGATTCTTATACTTGGTATGAAAACCCTTTAGAGCTCGCAAGATCAAAGGAAATAGATGTATTCATAGAGCTTATTGGAGGTGAAGATGGGATTGCTTTAGAAGTTACACAAACCGCTATAGAATCAGGAAAGCATGTTATTACAGCAAACAAAGCCATGATAGCAAATCACGGTAATTTTTTGATAGAATTAGCGGAAAAAAATAAAACCCTTCTTTTATTTGAAGCTGCAGTTGCAGGTGGAATTCCTATAGTAAAATTATTGAAGGAAAGCCTTTCTTCAAACTCCATAACTAAAATATATGGCATATTAAACGGTACCTGTAATTATATATTATCGTCTATGGAAAATAATTCCATTGGGTTTGACGCGTCTTTGAAGGAAGCTCAAAGACTTGGTTATGCAGAGGCTGACCCATCTTTTGATGTCGGCGGCTTCGACGCCGCTCATAAGCTTTCTATATTATCAAGCTTAGCTTTTGGTACAACTATTGATTTTAGTTCAATTCACATAGAAGGGATTGAAAAAATTTCTTTAGACGACATACAGGCAGCAAAAGAAAATGGTTATAAGATAAGGTTGCTTGGCATATCTGAAAAAAAATTATCAGGAATAAGGCAGTACGTTGAGCCTTGCCTTGTATCTGACAAATCATTAATTAGCTCCATTGACGGTGTAAATAACGCAATAGTTGTGGATGGTAATTTTGTTGGAGAGATTACAATATCAGGCCTTGGCGCTGGCAGTAATCCAACGGCATCTTCAGTTGTTGCTGATATATTTGATGTAGCAAATAATTCAACTGTATCAAATTTAGGTATGCCTATCCATAGAATGAAAGATTTTAAGATAACAGAAGAAGTTATTGATAATAATCAATATTATATAAGAATGCTCCTGCCAAATATTGCCGGATCAATAGCTAATGTTACAAAATCTATGGCTGATCATAATATATCTTTGAGCGCTATTAACCAAAGAAGTGATGGTAAAAATAATACGAACGATTATGCTTCGGTAACCATTGTTACGGATGTCACTACAAATATTAGCGTTAATAAAGTTCTTGACCAAATTGCTAAGAATGGACAAGTTAAAGGATTACCGACAATTATTAAAATTCAACAAACATAGAAGGCCTTGAGAGTAAAAAATGAATAACATAAAGATGAATCTTAATAGAATTTTTTCAACAGAACTGGCTCGTGTAACTGAGCGTGCTGCAGTTGCAGCGGCAAGGCATACAGGTAGAGGTGATGAAAAAGCAGCAGATCAGGCTGCCGTCGATGCTATGAGAAGTGAATTGAATGCATTGGATATCAAAGGAACTGTAGTTATTGGAGAAGGCGAAAGGGATGAGGCTCCAATGTTATATATTGGGGAAGAAGTCGGAACAGGTAATGGTCCCGAAGTTGATATTGCACTTGACCCGTTAGAAGGAACCACATTATGCGCAAAGGGAATGCCAAATTCATTGGCTGTTTTGGCGATGTCGGTTCGCGGTGGGATGCTGCATGCTCCAGATACGTATATGGATAAGATAGCAATAGGACCGGGTTACAATAATAATGTTATAGATCTTGATGCGTCACCTGAAGAAAATATTATTTCTTTAGCTAAGGCAAAAGGTGTTCCTGCTAGTGAAATAACTGTCTGCATATTAGATCGGCCCAGGCATTCTAAGCATATTGAAGGTGCAAGAAATGCTGGTGCCACTGTACATCTTATAACTGCTGGAGATGTTGCGGGTATTATAGCCACAACAAATCCATCAAAGACAAATATTGATATTTATATGGGTATAGGTGGAGCTCCAGAAGGTGTTCTTGCTGCAGCTGCCTTAAGATGTATCGGTGGGCAGATGCAAGGTAGATTGGTTATTAGTAATAAAGATGAAGAATCTAGAGCTTTAAAAATGGGTAATAATGATTTGAATAAAAAATACGATTTATTTGAATTGGCTTCTGGTGATGTTTTTTTTGCCGCAACAGGTGTTACTGAGGGGTCGATGTTAGAGGGCGTAAGATTTAGAGATAATTACATTACAACTGAAACTGTAATAATGAGATCAACCACAGGTACAGTTAGATGGATAAAGGCGCAACACTCACTGTTAGATAAATTTGAATAATATTTGACACATTATGTATGGAAAATTCAAAGAATATTTTAGATATAAAAGAATCTGTCCTTAAAAAATCTTGGGTTATTAAACCTCATGATGAAAATCAAATAATTTCTATAAAGGATAAATATAAGATTCCCGATCTTATAGTTAGAATTTTGATGAACAGAGGCGTTCATTCTGATAATATTGAATATTTTTTGAACCCTACATTAAAACATTCAATGCCTGATCCCTATGTGTTAATTGATATGAATAAAGCTTGCAAGAGAATAAAGCAAGCTATTGTTAATAATGAAAAAATTGGCATTATTGGTGATTATGATGTTGATGGCGCTGTTTCAACATCGGTGTTATATAAGTATTTAAATTCATTAAATAACGTTGTATTGACGCATATACCAGACAGAATTAAAGAAGGTTATGGGCCTAGTGTAGACTCTATAAATATGTTTATTGAAAAAGGAGTAACTTTATTGATAAGCGTTGATTGTGGAACAAGTTCCAATGATATCTTTGAATCCGTTGAAAGTAATATTGATATTATTGTATTGGATCACCATCAGCCGTCAGAGTCTTTGCCAGATGTCTATGCTGTAGTTAACCCGAATAGACTAGATGATTCTAGTGGGCTAGGTTTTTTATGTGCTTCTGGGGTTGTTTTTCTAACATTAGTTGCTTTGAATAGAATTTTACGAGAAGATAAATATTTTAATAAAATTAAAGAACCAGACCTTTTAAACTGTCTTCAATTAATTGCAATGGCGACAATAACTGATGTTGTTCCATTGGTGGGATTAAATAGGGCCTTTGTTTATCAAGGGTTAAAGTTAATTAATAAAAATATGAATGAAGGCCTAAAGGCTATTGTAGATAACTCAAGTATTTATGGTGATATTAGTGCGTATCATTTTGGATATATATTCGGCCCTAGAATAAATGCTGGAGGAAGGATAGGTAAATCAGACCTAGGTTTAAACTTATTAAATGCGGATAATCCTGACGATGCTTGTAGTATAGCATTTAAGTTAAATGAGTTGAATTTAGAAAGACAAAAACTTGAAAGAGAATATTTGAATGAGGCGATTGTTTGTTATGAATCAAAAGACAGCGACAATGATACAGGTATTGTTTTTGTTTTTTCAAAGAATTGGCATCCTGGGGTTATTGGTATTATCGCATCACGGTTAGTTGAAAAATACAATAAACCGGCCTTAGTTATGACCTATTCTACTGCCTCTAAGGCATATACTGGATCAGGAAGGTCAATTAAAGGATTTGATCTAGGTAAGGCTGTTAAAGAGGCGTATGAAAATAATTTGTTAGTAAAGGGTGGTGGCCATGAGATGGCAGCTGGTTTTACTGTTGAAGAAGATAAGTTATCTAAGTTAGAGAATTTTTTTAATGAATTGATTTATAATGATATTAATGAAATTAAAGAAAAGAATAAATCTACTGCAATTGATTCTATTTTAGTTGCTTCTGGAGCAAGCGTATCTCTTGTTGAGTGGATTAATAAATTAGAGCCATACGGTAATTCCTTTCGGTCACCAAAATTTATTTTTCTTTCACATAAAATCTCGTTCATTAAAATTGTTGGTGACGGTCATCTTAAATTAACTATAAGCTCTTTTGATGAAAAAACTATAGAAGCTATGGCTTTCAGAGCTGTAGCAACCCCCTTAGGTGACGCTTTATTGTCTAGTGAATATAAAAAAATACATTTAATTGGAAAGTTAAATATTAACGAATGGAATGGCAGAAAAGCAGTTCAATTAATAATTGAAGATATTGCATATCCTTAATTTCTATAATTAAAGTTATAATTTTAAAATTAAAGCTTGCTTGAAAAGGTTGGTATAGTTATAAGATTTTCTTAGAGCGCCCTTCGTCTATCGGTTAGGACGCCAGGTTTTCAACCTGGAAAGAGGGGTTCGATTCCCCTAGGGCGCACCATATATAACATTACTTTTGCACATGAAACTTTTATATATTTTACCCAAAGCATACAAAGGTTATTTGATTAACTAGAATCAGTGTTATTTTTAATTATTGAATCGGACCTTACATTGCGGCGGACCTGTTTTATTTTTTGAATATAAATAGTTTTCTTGTTATTTTTTTCTAGAATAGAATTCTATTTATGTATATAAGTTATTTATTCAATTATTCGGGGCGTAGCGCAGCCCGGTAGCGCATCTGGTTTGGGACCAGAGGGTCGGGAGTTCGAATCTCTCCGCCCCGACCATTTGGATAATATTTTAGTTATAATCTGTAAAAGGTGATATATGTTTGCAAAAATTTACAAACCATCAAAAACATCAATGCAATCAGGTCTAGCTCAAACAAAAAAGTGGATTTTGGAATTTAATTCAGAGAAACCAAAAACTATCGAACCGTTAATGGGTTGGACTAGTTCTCTTGATACGAGAGAACAGATTAAGCTAAGTTTTTCATCGCTTGACGACGCAATTATTTATGCTAAAAAAAATAATATAAAATTTGAGGTCACTAAGAGTAACGTCAAAAGGTATAAGCCAAAAGCGTATTCTGATAATTTTAGTTTTAATAGATTAAATCTATGGACTCATTGATAATCTAATATTAGTTTATTGGCCCCGTAGCTCAGCTGGATAGAGCAGCAGATTTCTAATCTGAAGGTCGGAGGTTCAAGTCCTCCCGGGGTCACCATTTTAATTTTTTATTGCATAAGTCTATATTCAAATATTTGAATATATAAAAATATGATATCTATTTATTATGAGCTTCAATTTAAAACTTAACAACATATCTAAAGCTTACGCGAGTTTAATGGCTAATAATTCAATTTCTATTGAATTATCCGAAGGTAAAATACATGCTCTCTTAGGTGAAAATGGCGCCGGAAAATCAACATTAGTAAAAATAATATACGGTATTTTAAAGGCTGATAGCGGAATAATGGAAATTAATGGGATTGAGTTTTCTCCCAGAAACCCAAGTTCAGCAAGATCAAATGGAATTGGAATGGTTTTTCAACACTTTTCTTTATTCCCGAATCTTTCTGTTTTAGAAAATATAATGCTGGGCATTGATTATGGTATAACAAAATCAGAACTAAACAAACGTATCAAGAAGGTATCTGCTGAGTATGGTTTGTATGTCGATTCCGATAGATTGCTAGGAACATTATCCGTTGGTGAAAAACAAAGAGTAGAAATAATTAGGTGTTTGTTGCAAGATCCTAAATTAATAATAATGGATGAGCCTACATCTGTATTAAGCCCCCAAGAAATAAAATCTTTATTTTTAATCCTAAGGCAATTAGCTTCCGAAGGAAGGTCAATACTTTACATATCACATAAATTAGAAGAAATTAAACTTTTGTGCAGCGAAGCTACTATCTTAAAAGATGGAATTGTTGTTAGTCGATGTGATCCCAGGAAGGAAACTGTTGAAACTTTAGCTAAGATGATGATCGGTAAGAGCTTGGTAAAAACAAGAAAAAATACAACCAGAAGCGATAAGAAAATTATTAACATCTCAAATCTTTCCTATGTAAATTCAGATTCTCATGGATGTTCCCTTAAAAATATATCTTTTGAAATAAGAGAAAATGAAATATTCGGTATAGCTGGTATAGCTGGTAACGGTCAAAAAGAATTAGTAGACTTACTTTCAGGAGAAATATCCTTAAGAAAAAGTAATAAGATTATTTATTTAGGCAAGGATTTGCATAATGTAGATATCAATGAAAGACGTAAGTTGGGAATTGCCGTTATACCTGAAGAAAGAATGGGGCATAGTGCGATTCCTAACTTTACATTATCTGAAAATTCCATACTCACTGGATTATGGAGTGATAGATTTATAAAAAACGGCTTCATTGATGAAGAGGAATGTGTATCTTTTGCAAAGGAAATAATAGAAAAGTTTGATGTAAAGACTCTTGGTGAGTTTAAAAAAGCATCTAGTTTATCAGGGGGTAATTTACAAAAATTTGTTGTTGGGAGAGAATTATTACAAAAGCCAAATCTTCTTATTGCCGATCAGCCCACTTGGGGTGTCGATGCGGGATCTGCGGAAATGATTCACAGATTATTAATTGAGCATTCGTATACGAGTTCAGGTATTTTGGTGGTATCACAAGATATTGATGAGTTAATTAAAATTACTTCACGAATTGCCGTATTATCAAACGGCCAACTATCAGAGTCTTATAACACGGAAGATGTAACTTCAGAAATCCTTGGCATGGAAATGGGGGGGGCTAGGAATTCTTAGTATGATATATTTATGTTTAAATTAGAGCCTAGAAATGAACAATCGTTATTTTTTGTCTATTTTTCTCCATTTATCTCGGTTATCATGTCGATTTTCGCTGGTGCAGTTATGTTTATGGTTTTAGGCGAAAACCCTGTCGAGGCTATGAAAATAATTTTTATCAACCCATTAAAGTCACTTTTTGGGTTATCCGAGCTTATGGTTAAAGCTACTCCACTAATAATTATAGCTATCGGACTATCTTTAGGATTTAAAGCTGGCGTTTGGAATATTGGTGCTGAAGGTCAGTATACTATTGGCGCGCTATGTTCAGGATCCTTGGCCTTAGCTTTGTATCCTATATCAGGGTTTTGGGTTTTGCCATTAGTACTGATTGCTGGAATAATTGGTGGGTCTATTTGGGCGGCTATCCCTGCATTATTAAAAACAAAATTTAACACACATGAAATTCTTGTGAGCTTAATGCTGACGTATGTTGCGATCCTTCTATTGAGTGTCATGGTTCATGGTCCACTTAGGGATCCAGACGGGTTTAATTTTCCTGAAAGCAGATTATTTCATTATTCTGCTTTATTGCCAATCCTTATCGAAGGAACAAGAGCTCACATAGGCACAATATTTGCTCTTATTATTGTCTTTGGTGCTTATGTTATAATGGGAAAACATGTCATTGGATATCAGATAAGGGTCTCAGGAGAATCGTCGAAAGCATTGAGTTTTTCAGGGTACTCAAAAAAGACTATTATTTGGATTTGTTTTTTAACATCTGGTGCATTGGCTGGCATTGCCGGTGCTATTGATATTACTGGTCCTGTTGGTCAATTGGTTCCATCTATTCCTGTTGGTTATGGTTTTACAGGAATTATTGTTGCATTTCTTGGGCGATTAAACCCTGTTGGAATTTTATTTTCAGGAATTTTATTGGCATTAACATATATTGGTGGTGAAGCCGCTCAAATAAAAATGTCACTACCAAGTGCAATTACAGGTGTTTTCCAAGGTATGTTATTATTTTTTCTTTTAGCAACCGATGTACTAGTAAACTATAAGATTAAGCTAAAAAGATTTTTTAAATAAAGTAATTTTTTTAACAAAGGTATGGATCAATGGATTTATTTGAAGCGGTTTTTCATGGTATAATTATAGCTTCTACGCCACTAGTGTTTGCTGCAATCGGTGAACTGGTTGTTGAAAAATCTGGTGTTTTAAATCTAGGCGTTGAAGGTATGATGATAATTGGGGCAGTTTGTAGTTTTGTTGTTACAATAGAGACGGGAAGCTATGTTTATGGTGTTATTGCGGCAATAATATCAGGATCGATAGCCGCATCTCTATTTGGTTTTGTTACTCAATATTTTCTGTCAAACCAAGTTGCCTCAGGACTTTCATTGACAATTTTTGGTCTTGGTATGGCGGCTCTAATCGGACAGTCCTACACAGGCCTTAGTTTAACTGAGTTTCCTGAATTAAATATCCTAACTTTAAATAATATCCCAATTTTAAATAATATACTTTTTTCTTATGATTATTTGGTCTACGTCTCTATCTTTTTGGTGTTTGCTGTTTATTATTTTTTAAATAAGTCAAAATTTGGTTTAATACTTAAGGCTGTTGGTGATAATCATGATGCCGCATACTCTCTCGGTTATTCGGTTAAGCGTATAAGATTTTTTGCTATTTTATTTGGCGGGGCTTGTGCGGGTCTAGGGGGATGCTATTTATCGCTGGTGCAGACACCTTTTTGGGTCGAAAACATGACTTCTGGAAGGGGTTGGATAGCATTGGTGATAGTTGTGTTTTCTGTCTGGAGACCCTTGTGGATTTTAGTTGGCGCTTATATATTCGGTGGAATAACAATAATACAGCTTCATATTCAAGGGATTGGTATTAATATAGAATCACAATACTTATCTATGTTACCTTATATTGTAACAATTTTCGTTTTAGTTTTTATATCTACAAATAAGCGTAGGTTGACAAATAATTCACCAGCCTGTTTAAATAAAATATTCAATGCTGATTTATGAAATTAATTTTTAACTAACTATTTTTAATTTTTTAACTAACTATTTATGGAGATTTTAATGTCAAAGAAATTTATTGGAGGCTTATTGCTTGCTATTCTTGTAGGACTTGCTTTTTATTATCAAGCAATAAAAGGTGAAGATGTTGTAATTGACGATGGCGTCACAAAAGTTGGCTTTATTTATATTGGCCCTATAGGTGATATGGGGTGGAGTTATGAGCATGATAAAGCTAGATTGGCTGTAGAAGCTGAATTTGGAGACCAAGTTGAAACAACTTACGTCGAAAGCGTTCCTGAAAGCCAAGATGCAGAGAGAGTAATTACAGAATTAGCTCAAGATCATGATTTAATTTTTACAACTTCATTTGGCTATATGAATCCTACTTTAAAGGTAGCAGAGGCTTTTCCAAATGTTAAATTTGAACATGCAACTGGCTACAAAAGAAATGACAACACATCAATTTACTCTGCTAGATTTTATGAAGGCAGGCATTTGATAGGTTTAATTGCCGGTGGTATGACAAAAACAAATACAATTGGATATATCGCATCTTTTCCAATTCCTGAGGTTGTAAGGGGAATAAATGCTGCTTATCTTGCTGCGATATCTGTAAATCCTACTGTAGAATTTAAAGTTATATGGTTGAATACCTGGTTTGATCCAGGTAAGGAAGCTGATGCCGCTAAAGCGTTAATCGATCAAGGTGCCGATGTAATCATGCAACACACAGATTCTCCTGCAGCAATGACTGTAGCTGAGCAAGAAGGTGTTTATGCATTTGGGCAAGCATCGGATATGATAGCTTATGGGCCAAATGCTCAATTAACCTCAATCATCGATAACTGGGCTCCTTATTATATTTTAAGAACAAAGGATATAATAGACGGTACATGGAAATCTACTGACACATGGGGTGGAATTGATAGCGGTATGGTAGAGTTAGCTAAAATTTCTGATAAAGTTCCAACTGTTATAAAAAATCTTGTCGAGCAAGCAAACGAAGGAATAGTTAATGGCACCCTTCACCCATTTACAGGTCCTATTAACAAGCAGGATGGATCTGTATGGTTAGTAGAAGGTGAGGTTGCTAGTGACGGTGACTTATTGGGAATGGCATTCTATGTTGAAGGTATAGACGGAATGTTGCCAAATTAATTGTGCCTATTACTTTAATTTAACGACACTGTTGCTCTAATCAACCGTGTCGTTAAAGATATTCAGGAATTGTGAAAATAATAATATGTCTGTTACAAAAGAACTTGTGCTTAAAAAATTATCAAGCGTATTAACTGATGAATCGAAAGATTCGTCAAATATCGTAGAAGCTGGTCTTGTTTCAGAGATTGTTATTGCTAACGATAGAGTTTTCTTCGCCATTAGCACTAACAAAGAAGATGTAGATAAATTTGAAATAGTTAGAAAAAAAGCTGAAGAAGTTGTTAAATCTATTTCCGGTGTCAATGTTGTAAGAGTTTCGCTTACATCTCATGACAAAAGACCCGTTGATTTAAATCGAAATAACCAGGCCAAGAAAGTAAATAATAAACAATCTGTTGATGGTATTAAACATATAATTGCTGTTGCTTCTGGAAAAGGAGGCGTAGGTAAATCAACAACTGCTGTTAACCTTGCTCTTTCGTTTAGGAACTTGGGTTTATCTGTCGGTATATTGGATGCCGATATATACGGACCATCAGTCCCTAAATTGTTGGGAATAAAAGGTCGCCCAAATCCTGGAGCTGGAAAAAAAATACAACCTTTAACTGCTTATAGCATTACAGCAATGTCAATGGGGTTTTTGGTTGACGAAGAAACGCCAATGATATGGCGTGGTCCAATGGTTATATCGGCTATTACACAAATGCTAAGAGAAGTTGATTGGGGTGATATCGACCTTCTTGTCGTTGATATGCCTCCTGGTACTGGTGACGTTCAATTGACTATGGCACAAAACGTACCAATTATAGGTTCTGTTATTGTTTCGACTCCTCAGGATTTAGCATTAATAGATGCGAGAAAAGGGATATCAATGTTCCAAAAGGTGAATATACCTGTATTGGGAATAATTGAAAATATGAGTACGTTTGTTTGCCCAAAATGTGGAGAAGTTTCGCATATATTCGGAAAAGAAGGGGCTATGAAAGAGGCAAAAAAATCAGGTGTTCCTTATTTAGGTGACATTCCCCTTGAAATGGATATTCGAATAGGTTCGGATTTAGGTAAGCCAATCGTTGAATTCAATCCAGGGTCAGTATGTTCTCAGTCTTACAATAGAATTGCTAATGATATATGGTTAAAAATCAATAGCTCAGAAAAATTACAAATAGTACCCAATATCGTTTATGAAGAGTAATGACAGTGAATAATATATTTATGAAGTTACCGAAAGATATAATTTTATCAAAAGATAAAAATAAGATAAAACTTATTTTTAATGATCAAAACCAGGTTTTATTGGATGCTGAATTGCTAAGAGTAAAAAGTCCAAGCGCTGAAGTTAGGGGACATGGGCCTGATGACGCCATTACAGTATATGGTAAAAAAAATGTACTAATCTCCAAATTAGAATTGGTCGGTAATTATGCTATAAGAATATTTTTTGACGACAATCACTCTACTGGAATATACACATGGAACTATTTGGATGAACTGTATAAAAATAGAGATAATATATGGAATGATTATATTAGTGAATTACGTTTGAAAAAATTAAACAGAGAGTAGATTTAAGCTTAATTCGATATCTTTTATCAAATCACTAGTATCCTCAAGCCCAATATACATCCTTATCATTGAATTTTCATATTTTCCCCATTTATTCGTTTTTGATCTAGAAGGTTGTATTGGCATAATTAAACTTTCGTAACCTCCCCAAGAAGCGCCGATTCCAAAAAGCTCTAAGTTATCTATAAAATTTTCAACAGAAGTATTTATTTTATCTTTGGTAATAAAGGTAAATAGGCTGGCTCCTCCGGTAAAATCTCTTTTCCACAGGCTATGGCCATCGTCATGCTCTAAAGGCGGATAGAGGACTTTTTCTATTTTGTTATTATTAGATAAGTAGCTAGCTATTTCTATTGCGCTTTGTAATTGGTGGTCCATTCTAACCTTCATGGTTTTTATACCCCTATCACCCAGGTAAACATCGTCAGTTCCTGCATTTAATCTTAACATGTCATAGGTATTTTTTACTAATTCCCATGACTTTCCAATTGCTGTAACAGCTCCAAGCATAGCGTCGGAGTGACCTACTATATATTTTGTTGCGGCATGAACAGATATATCAATTCCATGGTTGTAAGGTTTAAAATACAATGGAGTTGCCCACGTATTATCGATAATAGTTAGGACTTTATTTTTTTTTGCAATTTTAGTAATAGAAGGAATATCCAAAACTTCAAATGTTAATGATCCTGGTGACTCTAGAAATATTGCTTTGGTATTACTCTGTAAAAATGTTTCAATATCCATAGTATTTTCTGGAGAAAAATAAGAAGAGCTAATGCCCATTTTTGACAAGAAGTTGTTTACTATTATTTTTGTTGGATGATAAACATTATCTGATAGCAAAATATGGTCGTTTTTCTCCAAGACGCTCATTAGCGCTAATAAGATTGCACTTCTGCCAGAGCTAGTTAATTTACATCCATCAGCTTGTTCGAGATCTTTTATATTATTCTCCAAGCTATCAGATGAGGGTGTTCCGAGGCTACCGTATTGGTATTTCCCTGATTTATCTTTAAATTCTTTAACATTTTTAGATAATATAGTGGACCCTCGATATACAGGTGTATTGACAAATCCAAAGTGATCATCAGGTTTTCTGCCTGAGTGGGTTATTATAGTTGCGTCTTTGTATTTATTTTTTTTCATTAGTTTTATTACACTTGACAAAAGAACAAAATTAGAACATAACATAAACAAAAAAGGAATATACTATGAATTTATTTAATATAAGTAAAATTTACCTTAAAGATTTTGTGGCTCTAAGTTCAATGTTAGTTTTTTTTATTATGTTAGTTAAATGGTCAGAAATTTTGCTTTCATTTTAATTCTATTATTGTCCACAGCTGAATTAATCCATATTTTAATAATCTTCCACATAACAGTGACTTTGTCAAAATGTTCATGCAAAATGATATAAATTTTTGGAGCATTAATTGGTGAAAAATCCCGATTTTATACATTTAAGAACAAGATCAACATATTCATTACTTGAAGGGTCTTTACACTTTAAGCAAATAATAGATCTTTGTCATGAATATGGTATTCCAGCTATAGGGTTAACTGATTCAAATAATTTATTTGGCGCTTTAGAGTTTTCTGAATATATGGCAAATTCTGGAATACAACCTATTGTAGGAAGTACTGTTAATCTAAGTTTTAATGATGACAATGTTGGTGGTAAATCTATTGCTGCAACAGATTTATCTAAGGTGTGTTTGTTAGCAAAAAATAATAATGGTTACAAAAATTTAATGAAGATTTCAAGTCATTCCTATGATTATCAGAATTCAACTGTACCTTTTGTAAATATTGATTATCTTGTTAAAAATAATGAGGATTTAATCCTCTTAACTGGTGGCCTTGAAGGTTTTGTTGGAAAAGATTTGATAGCAAATAAACGTGACGATGCTTTTGAGAAGTTAAAATTAATTAAAAATACTTTTAACGATAGAGTTTATATAGAAATACAAAGACATTTAGCTGTTGGGGAAAGTTTAATTGAGGATCAACAATTAAATTTTGCATATGATATGGACATTCCAATTGTTGCGACTAATAATATTTTTTTTAAAACTAAAGACGACTTCGAATCAAATGATGTTTTAAAGTGTATAGCTGAATCAGATTATGTTGCCAATGAGAATAGGCATCGCTTAACACCTGAAAATTATTTTAAATCACCGCTTGCAATGAGAGAACTTTTTTCTGATTTACCTGAAGCTATCGACAACACAATAGAAATAGCTACTAGGTGTATCGAAAGACCAATGATACGTAATCCAATTCTTCCTAAATTTAATGATAAGACAAAGAAAAGCGATAATAATAAGGAATCTGACAATGAGTCAGATCGTCTGACTGAGCTTGCTAAAATTGGGTTGTCTAATAGAATTAAACAATTCGGTGTGTCGGATAACTATTCCATATCTGATTACGAAGAAAGATTAACAAACGAGTTAAAAATAATCATAGATATGGATTATCCTGGTTATTTCTTGATAGTTTCAGAGATTATAACTTGGTCTAAGGATAATAAAATACCGGTAGGTCCTGGTAGGGGGTCAGGTGCTGGATCTTTGGTTGCGTGGTCATTGAGCATAACAGATTTAGATCCAATAAAATTTGGCTTAGTCTTTGAAAGGTTTTTAAACCCTTATCGTGTTTCAATGCCTGATTTTGATATTGATTTTTGTCCCGTTAGAAGGGATGAGGTAATTAATCATATAAGAGATTATTATGGTCACGATAAAGTTGCGCAGATTATTACATTTGGAAAGTTGCAAGCTAGAGCTGTTCTGAGGGACGTTGGTAGGGTATTGCAAATGCCTTATAGTCAAGTTGATAGATTGTGTAAATTGGTGCCAAGTAATCCGGCAAACCCGATGACTTTGTCTGAAGCAATAGAACAAGAGAAGAGCTTGCAAATTGCAAGAGAAGAAGATGAGGCGGTTGATAAGTTATTAAAAATAGGCGTATCTTTAGAGGGGTTAAATAGGCATGCCTCTACGCATGCTGCGGGAGTTGTGATTGGAGATAGGCCTCTTGTTGAGCTTGTGCCGTTATACCGAGATCCGCGGACAGAAATACCCGTCACTCAGTTCAGTATGAAATGGGTAGAGCAGGCTGGGTTGGTTAAGTTTGATATATTGGGATTGAAAACTTTAACCTTAATTAGCGAATGCGTAAAGCAACTTGCCTCAATAGATGTTAATATTGATATACAAACAATACCTCTTGATGATGTTACTACGCTTAAGCTTTTTAGTGACGGAGAGACGTCTGGTGTTTTTCAGTTTGAGAGTCCGGGTATGAAGGATTTGTTGGTAAGAGCGCAGCCAGAAAATTTTGATGATTTAATTGCTCTTGTTGCATTATTTAGACCAGGACCAATGGAAAACATTCCAAAGTATCTAGCTTCTAAACATGGCAAAGAGGAACCAGAAAAGCTACATGAACTTATAGAGCCAATAATAGCCGATACTTATGGTGTTATAATCTATCAAGAGCAGGTAATACAAATTGCTCAAAAATTATCTGGATTTTCTGCTGGCGAAGCGGATTTATTAAGACGCGCAATGGGAAAAAAGATAAAATCAGAGATGGACGCACAAAGAGATAAGTTTATAATTGGAGCTGAAGAAAATGGAGTAAATAGAAAAAAATCTGAATATATATTCGATTTAGTTGATAAATTTGCTGGCTATGGCTTTAACAAGGCTCATTCAGCTGCTTATGCTCTTATTGCATACCAAACTGCATTTTTAAAAGCAAATTACCCTTTGGCATTTATGTCTGCATTATTGACCCTTGATATTGGAAATGCTGATAAATTAGCTAATTTTATTTCAGAAGCTAAAAGAATGACTATAAAGATACTTCCTCCTTCTATCAATAGTTCTAATGTTGATTTTAGAATTGAAGGTAAGGCAATAAGATTCTCGCTAGCCGCTTTAAAAAATGTTGGTAATCAATGTGTTGATTATATTTGTAATGAAAGACATGAAAATGGAGAATTTAAATCGGTAACAGATTTTATATCAAGAATTGACCCACATTTTGTTAATAAAAGATCATTTGAAAGTTTAATATGCGGAGGAGCATTCGATGTTATTGAGACAAATAGAGCTAAGTTATTCAAGTACATTGAATTATTACTCTCTGAAGCTCATCGGCTTTTTAATAAAAAACAAGACGGACAAACTGATATATTTGGTAGTCTAGGAGATTCATCTGAAAACCAATTTACACTTGTCGAAACAAAAAATTGGGATGAGATCACAAGATTGAATAATGAATTTAATTCAATAGGAACTTATATCTCTGGTCACCCTCTAGATAGTTACAGTGCTTATTTTAAAAAGCAAAGAGTTTCAAGTTGGGTTGATTTTAAAGAGAATGTTCTAACTAAATCACATAAAGAAGCAAGGCTCGCTGGTATAATTACAAATAGAATGGACAGAAGGGGAAAGACTGGAAGGAATTATTCATTTATTAGATTTTCTGATTCTAGCGATGAATATGAAACAATAGTTTTCTCAGATATTTTGAGTAAATATAATGACATACTTGTGGCTGGAAACTCTGTAATTGTGAAAGTTGACGCAGAATTAGAATCAGAGAGAATTCGTTTGAAAATAAATGACGTTCAAATAATCGACAGTGAGCTTTGTAAGAATTCGAATGAAGATGATATTAGCAATAGCATGCAACTCAAATCAAATATACCAAAAATAACTCAATCGAAAGAAGTTGCAAAGAAGGTTTTCAGAATAGTTCTAAGTGGAGATGCATCTATAGAGGAAGTTGTTTCAAAGTTAGTTGAAGACGGTGGTAACAGTATTGTTTACATAGCTTTTTATGACAAAACATTAAAAAAACAGATTGAACTAAAACTCGGAGATTATTTTTTATTTAATCAAGAGATACAAACAGATATAATCTCCGTACCGGGTATTGTTTCTGTAGATAGTGTAAGTTAGATATATTTAGTATTATTATTTTAAATCTTTCTTGTATTTTTTTTTATTACGTCATATACATCATATAAGAAAATAATCACATACACAGAGCATGACCCGGTGTTTTATTTATAAAATCATAGCTTTGTGGGGACAAAACCGGTTCAGGAGAAAGAAATGTCATTACCAGAATTTTCAATGCGCGAGTTATTAGAAGCAGGTATTCACTTTGGTCACAAAAAACAAAGATGGAATCCTAAGATGGAACCGTTTATCTTTGGAAAAAGAAACGGTGTTCATATAATAGATTTATCACAAACAGTGCCTTTGTTACACCAAGCATTGCTTGCGATAAGAAATGTTGCTGCATCAGGCGGTCGTATTTTGTTTGTTGGAACAAAAAGACAAGCATCAGATCATATCTCTGAAGCAGCCAAAAGATCTGCTCAATATTATATAAACCACGTATGGATGGGTGGCACTTTAACTAACTGGAAAACGGTATCAAATTCAATTAAACGTTTTAAAGAATTAGAAGAATCATTGAAAGACGAGAATCAGGGCTTAACAAAAAAAGAAGTTCTTAAGATGACTCGTCAATACAATAAACTTAATCGTGCTATTGGTGGAATTAAAGACATGGGTGGCGTTCCTTCTATATTATTTGTTATAGATTCAAATAAAGAAGCAATTGCAATTCAAGAGGCAAAAAAACTTAATATACCTGTTGTTGCTATTTTAGACACTAACTCTAATCCTGACGGTATTGATTACCCAATTCCTGGGAATGATGATGCGTCAAGAGCTATTGAATTATATTGTGGGCTTGTAGAGAAGGCTATATTAGACGGTATTTCGGAATCTGTTGTAAAATCCGGAGTTGATATCGGTGAGAGTGTTGAACCAAGTTTATCAATTGAAGATAAAGCTATATTAGACGAGCAGTCTAAAGACAAGGGTACTGTGGAAAAAGTCATTGATCCTCTAGTTATATCGAGTGATAAAGAAGTTCCTTCTAATGGCACTGTGGAGCCTTCAATTTTAGCTGCTACAGGCGAATTAGATAGCAAATAATAGTATAAATTAATATTAATAATTTTTAAATTTCAATTTTAAGATAAGTGAAACGATGATGGCGAATATTACTGCTCAAATGGTTAAAGATTTAAGAGAAAAGACTGGCGTTGGTATGATGGATTGCAAGAATGCTCTAACTGAAACAGGAGGGAATATTTCAGAAGCAATCGACTGGCTTAGAGCTAAGGGGATATCAAAGGCAGCAAAAAAAGCTGATAGGATTGCTACAGAAGGATTGATAGGTACAATTGTAAATGGCAATACATCTGCAATAATTGAATTAAATTCTGAAACAGATTTTGTTGCAAGGAATGTTGAGTTCCAAAATCTTGTTACAAACATTTTATCTGTTTCTATAAACTCAGTTGATCCCCTGAATGAAATGTACCCAAATAGTAAAATTACTGTTGCCGAGGAAATTAAGGAGAAAATAACTACAATAGGTGAGAATTTAAATTTAAGAAGGTTTAAGTCTCTTAATGTAGAAAAAGGTGTAATTGTAAGTTACATACATAATTCCGTAGCAAATAATCTTGGAAAAATTGGTGTATTGCTTTCGATTGAAACAACGGCGGAGAGTGGCTTAGTTTTAGATTTAGGGAAACAACTTGCTATGCACATAGCTGCTCTAAATCCAATTTCTTTGAATATAGAAGATGTTGATAAAGACACACTAAATAAAGAAAGAGCAATTATAACAGAGCAGGCAAACGAAACTGGAAGACCTCAAAATATAATTGAAAAAATGGTAGAAGGGAAAATTAATAAATTCCTGGAAGAAAATGTTCTATTGTCACAAACTTTTGTTATAGACAACGAAACAAAGATTAATGATTTAATAGCAATCAAATCTAAAGAGATCGGTCATCCAATAAACTTGTCAAGTTTTATTAGAATGGAGTTGGGTGAAGGTTTGGAAAAGAAAGAAGAAAACTTTGCAGATGAAGTTGCTGCGACTATGGCAAAATCATAATTTTTTTTAAATTTTTCATTTCAGAAATTTTCAAGAGGTCGTATGGATAAACCTTTGTATAAAAAGGTCTTGTTAAAACTTTCTGGTGAAGTTTTAATGGGTAAAAAATCTTTTGGTATTGATTTTGATATACTCAATTCTATTTCAAGCGAGATAAAGAACGCATATGATGATGATATAAAATTATCAATTGTCATTGGTGGTGGAAATATCTTTAGGGGAGTTAACAATAAAGAATTTTCAATGGAACGAACTGATGCCGACTATGTTGGAATGATATCAACTATCATTAACGGTATTACTTTAAAAAATTCATTAAAAAAATTAAAATTACCTGTTGTTTTGTATTCTGCGTTAAAAATTGAAAATGTATGTAATTCCTACAATATTGAAGAAGCAAAAAAATTATTTGAAGAAAATAATATTTTAATATTTGTTGCAGGTACGGGGAATCCTTTTTTTACAACTGATACTACAGCTGTAATTAGGGGCCTTGAAATGGATTGTGATATAATTCTTAAAGCAACTAAAGTAGATGGCATTTATGATAAAGATCCCCATAGATATAATGATGCAATTAAATTTGACAAGTTATCTTACCGAGACGTTCTTGAAAAAAAATTGTTGGTTATGGACATGACGGCTATTTCATTAGCCGATGAAAACAATTTGCCTATTTTGGTTTTTTCTATAAAAAAGAAGAATCAATTAAATAATGTTTTGCATGGAAATGGCAGCTTTACTATAGTTAGTTAAGATTATTAAGGAGATTATTATGACAGAGATCAACAAAATAGATATTGATGACTTAAAAAGAAGGATGACAGGTGGGATAACTTCTTTAAAAAATGATTTTGCTGGACTTAGAACTGGACGAGCTAGTGCATCATTACTTGATCCTATTACTATAGATGCATATGGGTCAAAGTTACCGATTAATCAATTGTCTACCATAAGCGTTCCTGAGCCAAGATCAATTTCAGTTCAGGTTTGGGATAAATCCCAGTTAGATCAAATAGAAAAAGCTATTAGAACATCAGATTTGGGTCTTAACCCTATGGTTGACGGGATGTTAATCAGAATACCTCTTCCAGAGTTAAACACTGAAAGGCGCCAGGATCTATCAAAAATTGCAGCAAAATATGCTGAAAATACAAAAATATCCATTAGAAATGTTAGAAGAGATGGTATGGATAAATTAAAGAAATTAGAGAAAAATAGTGATATTAGTAAAGATGAAAATAAATCTTGGGGTAACGAGATACAGGTAATAACGGATAATCTTATAAAAGAAGTTGATGATCTGTATAGCCAAAAAGTCAGTGAAATAATGAATGTATAGAATAGCATTGTTTTAATAGAGGTTTTAATATCAATGGAGTCTACTCAAATTCATAATTTTCCAGATCATATTGCTATAATTATGGATGGTAATAGAAGGTGGGCTGAAAATAATAATAAAGACGTTTCAGAAGGACACAAAAGCGGTGCCAAAGCATTGCTTAAAATTGTTCGAGTCGCATCGGATCTTAATATTAAGCACTTAACGTTATATAGCTTTAGCATTGAAAATTGGAAAAGACCTGTTAATGAAGTAAAAAACTTAATGAATCTTTTAAAAGCTTTCGTTGTAAATGATTTATCTTTAATAAAAGATCTCAATGTTAGAATCAGGGTTATTGGAAATTCAACTGGATTAGATCAGGATATTTTTAATTTAATTAAAAGAGCTGAGGCAGCTACATCCAAAAATACGGGATTAAATTTAATTGCTGCATTTAATTACAGTGGTAGGAACGAGATAACTAGAGCTTTAAATAAAATCATAGTTGATATAAGCGGTGGTGTTCTTGATAGTACTGAAATAAACGAAGACACAATTTCTACGTACTTGGATACCGCAAATATACCTGATCCTGATTTAATAATAAGAACTAGCGGCGAAAAGAGAATAAGTAATTTCTTGCTATGGCAATGCGCTTATTCCGAATTTGTATTTGTTGATACGCTCTGGCCAGATTTTAATGAGATTTCTTTTAGAAAAGCAATATCTCAATATCAAGATAGAGAAAGGCGTTTTGGCTCAGATGTTTTCTGAGTGAAAATTAATGTTGTGCAATTGATATGAATAATAATTTAATGCTAAGAATATTATCTTCACTTTTTTTGATCCCTTTGTTGTTAATATCGATATGGATTGGGGGATATTTATTTTTTATAATTTTAAGTTTGTTGTCAATTTTAATTTTGTATGAATTTAATAATTTAATTCAAAAAAAGATAGAGAAACGGTATAAAATATTTCTGTTACTGTCTCTATTCTCTGTTTTTATAAATTATTATGCCTTTATCCAGCATTTTTATGAATTACTTGTACTTTCTTTAGTTTTTATTTTAGTAATCGCGTTATCCAATATTTTATTTAATTCCAAAAACCAGTGGTATTTATTTGCTTTTTTGTATTCATTGCTTCCATCCGTTATTCTCATCGTTCTTAGGCAAAATAAAATTTATGGTTTTGAGATGGTCTTAATGGTATTCCTTGTAACATGGATATCAGATACTTCTGCATATTTTATGGGAAAATTAATTGGTGGTCCAAAGCTTGCTCCCAGAATATCTCCTAATAAAACTATTTCAGGAGCTTTTTTTGGTATCTTGATTAGTACCGCTGTTCTTAGTGTACTTTTTTATGATTTTTTTGCAAGCTATACTCTGATGATGGTCATCTTTTTTTCTTTGTTATCTTTTTTATCAATCATTGGAGACCTTTTTGCTTCTTTCTTGAAAAGGTATTTTAAAAGTGATGAATCTAGTAATTTGATACCAGGGCACGGCGGATTTATTGATCGTGCAGATAGCTTGATAGGTGTAGCATTGGGTATGGCAATTTTATTATTTCTATTAGTAGTATTTTTCGATGATTATAAAAACCTATCCGAAAGTTTTTTAATATGAATACCGATAACGCTTTAAAGAAAATTATTATATTAGGTTCAACAGGTTCTGTTGGTTCCAATACGTTAAATGTTATTGAAAGAAATTCATTGTTTGATGTGCTTGCGATTACTGGAAATAATAATTATCGATTATTAGCAAAGCAGGCGCTAAAATTCAATCCTAAATACGTTATTATTGGGAACAAAATTCATTATAAAAAATTAAAATATTTATTAGAAAAAACATCGATTATTGTCGAATCTGGTTATGATTCTATATTGTCTATTGCAAAGATGAAGTCTGACATTACTGTATGTGCTATTTCAGGTAACGAGGGCATTTCATCAACCTTCTCGTGTATAGGGAATACTGGTATATTAGCGTTAGCTAATAAAGAAAGCATTGTATGTGGAGGTCAAATTCTTTTCAACTTAGCTAAAAAACATAACACAAAGATAATACCTGTTGATTCTGAGCATAGTGCAATATTTAATATACTTGAAAAATTTGATAAAAAAGATATTGAAAATATAATTATTACTGCATCTGGTGGGCCATTTCTTAATTACAGTAAAAAAGACATGGAGAATATAACTCCCTCTGAAGCGCTAAAGCATCCCACCTGGACAATGGGAAAGAAAATTACAATAGACTCCGCTTCAATGATGAATAAAGGTCTTGAGATTATTGAAGCTTGCTATTTGTTTGATTTAAAACACCAAGACATTGATGTAATTATACATCCTCAATCAATTGTACATTCAATGGTAAATTTAAAAGACGGATCTACGATAGCACAGTTAGGTGATCCAGACATGAGGCTACCTATATCATCAGCTATATTTTGGCCTAATTACATGCCTAACGCCATTAAAACGATAAATTTTTCAGAAATTAAAAACTTATCGTTCAGTAGCCCTGACTTAAAAAGATTTCCATCTCTTTCTTTGGCACGTTACGTCATAGATGTTGGATGTGGAGCTCCTATTGTATATAGTAAGGCTAACGAGATTGCCGTAAATGCATTTTTATTAAAAAAAATTAAATTTTTAGATATATTTAAGGTAGTAGAAATGTCATTAAATGATTATGAATTAACAAGCAACAAGATCGTTACGCTTGATAATATATTTGAAACAGTCGCCTTATCAGAAAAATATGCTCTGAAATGTATAGATAAAATTATTGGGAGAGTTATGTAAATGGATATTCAATTGTTATCTCAATATGCGTCAAATGCATTTCTTTACACAATCCCTTTTTTGTTTGTTCTTACTGTTGTCGTTTTCTTTCATGAGTTAGGTCACTTTCTTGTTGCACGTTACAATAAAGTGGATATAGAAAGTTTTTCTGTGGGATTTGGAAGAGAATTATTTGGGTTTGTTGATAACAAAAATACGAGATGGAAGTTTTGTTGGATTCCGCTTGGTGGCTATGTTAAATTTATAGACGACGAAGACCCTACAAGTTCAATAAATAACAGTGTGGATAAAAGTGAAGATATTAATGGTTTTCATGGTAAATCTTTGCTAGCAAGGTCTTCAATTGTTGCTGCGGGTCCAATTGCTAATTTTATTTTAGCTATAATTCTTTTTTCTTTTCTATATACATTTATAGGAAAGCCTACAGTCCTACCTATAGTGGAAAGTATAAAAGAGTATAGCGCCGCTGATGTAGCCGGCTTTAATGTTGGTGATAAGATTGTTAGAATCAACGATAAAGACATTCATAATTTTAGCGATATACCAAACATAGTAGCTGTTAATTCAGGGGTAGAATTAACCTTTACAATTCATAGAAAGAATCAAGAGATAATTCTTTTTGCAACACCTGGTAACTTAGAATCTAAGAACATGCCTGAAAACACAACAGGAATAGGAGTTTTGGGTATATCAGGGGGGTTATCTCAAGGAAACGTTGAAATAAAAAAATACCCAATTCACAAATCATTCGTTATGGGAATTTCTGACACTTATAACATTATCAAAGTTACACTGAATTATGTGGGCGGAATAATTATAGGAAAAGAATCTGCCGATCAACTTGGTGGGCCGATACGTATAGCTCAAATATCTGGCCAAGTCGCGTCAATGGGTTTTTCACCCTTAATAAGCCTAACTGCACTTCTTTCCGTTAGTATTGGTTTGATAAATTTATTCCCAGTACCTATGTTAGATGGCGGTCATTTGTTCTTCTATGCTATTGAAGCTATAAGAAAGAAGCCATTAAGTGAAAAAATTCAGGGAATATTTTTCCGTATAGGTCTTGGATTTGTTATTTTCTTAATGATTTATGCCACCTGGAATGATTTAATACAATTGAATATTTTTGATTCTTTTTAAAAAAGTTTACTAATTGTGAACAATTTTGATTTATTAACAGAAATATATATTTAGAAGTTTAATTAATTGAGAAGTGATATGAAAAATAATTTAATAAGACATTTTGGTTCGTTTTTTATTTTCCTAATATTCTTATCGTATTCTCCATCAGAGCTATTTGCAGACGAGCATTTGATATTGGAGATTCAGGTAACCGGAAATAATCGAGTCGATTCAAACACTATAATCACTTACTCTAATATTAATACAAATGATGCATACAGTTCACTTTTAGCTGATGAATCGTTAAGAAATTTGTATGAGACTGAGTTGTTTTCTGATGTAAATATTGAATATTACAATTCTGTTTTAACCATAAATGTTAAAGAAAATTACGTAATAAATAGAATTGCTTTTGAAGGCAATAAGGCTTTAGACGATGAAACCTTAGCTGCATTAGTTTCGGTAAAGGCTAGAAGCACATATTCAAGAAGAAAGATTCAGGATAATATAGAAAAAATTATTAAATCATACAGAGATGCTGGTCGTTTTTCGGTAAGAATTGATCCTAAGATTATAATTTTAGACTATAATCGTATTGATCTGATATTCGAGATAACTGAAGGTCCTACTACAAAAATATCAAATATAAATTTTATAGGTAACGAAATATTTTCTGATAAGGCGCTCACGGCTGTTCTTGCTACTAAAAAATCTAATTTTATAGATAAAATATTTTCTACAGGTAGATCGTATGACAATGACATAATGTCATTTGACAAAGAGTTGTTAAAAAAGTTTTATAATAATAACGGGTATATAAATTTTGAAGTCATTAATGCTGTAGCAGAGCTAGACAAGAATGCTGAGAATTTTTTCATTACATTTACTGTTAATGAAGGAGATAAATATAGATTTGGTGAAGTCAATATACAAAACGATATAGATGACCTTCCTCTATCTGCTTTAGCTGAGTCAATTACAACAATAAGCGGTGATGTATATAATGCTTCTGAAATAGATACATCCATTGAAATGGCCACAAGTAAATTAGGAGAAATTGGCTACGCTTTTGTTGATATCCAACCAAATGTCGTTCAAAATAACGCTAATAATACAATAGATTTAACATACAATATATACGATGGTCCTAGGGTGTACGTTGAGAGAATTGATATATTCGGCAATCAAAGAACTTATGACTATGTTGTTCGCAGGGAAATGGCAATAGCTGAAGGAGATGCATTAAACAAAACTTATTTGAATGCTTCAAAGCGTAATATACAAAATTTAGGTATTTTTAGCTCGGTTGTATTTACGACAATACCAGGGTCCGATCAGGATAGAAAAATTGTTGTTGTGAGGGTGTCAGAAAAATCAACGGGTTCTTTATCTTTTGGAGCTGGTTTTTCATCTACATTTGGAGTTGCTGGTACTGTATCTCTTTCGGAAGCAAATTTTCTTGGCCGAGGGCATTATGTAGCGATTAATACAAATATTAGTGCAGATAAAAACTTAGTGAATATAAAGTTTGTTGAACCCAGTTTAAATAATTCACCGGTTCTTTTTGGCTTTGATGTCTATGGCCAGGAGGACGATGTTTCAGGTGTTTCTGGTTACACGCAGAGTATCGTAGGTGGAGGATTTAATTTCGGCTTACCGTTAAGTAAAAAACTAAACTTAAACACCAGTTATTCTCTTATAAAATCAGATGTATATGGAATTTCTTCAACTGCGTCTAATGCTACAAAAGCATTGGCCGGTCATAAAATTGAATCGAAAGCTGGCTATGGTTTAACTTACAATACTTTGAATAATTATTTAGACCCGACTGATGGTATGAAAATATCCTTTAATCAGGATTTAGCTGGAATAGGTGGTGATGTTAAATTTTTAAGTACAGAATTCTCAGCTATATACTTTCAAAAAATAACAGATGATTTAGTTGGAAATTTACAATTCAATGCTGGGCACATTGCTGATCTTGGTAATGACGGTATATCGGTAACTAAAGCATATAAAGATCCTGGTAAACTTTTGAGAGGTTTTGCTGTTGGTGGAATTAGCCCAAGAGATAGTTCAACTAAAGATGCTTTTGGAGGTAATACTTATTTTTCAACAAGTGCTGAAGTTACCTTTCCGCTACCAGGAATCCCTCCATCACTAGGTATCTCTGGTGGGGTTAGTGTAAATGCTGGAACTCTTTATGGAAGTGATGTTAATATTTCTGGTGTCACTGTAAGTGAATCAAACTCTTTGCGAAGTTCAGCTGGTGCAACAATTTTTTGGGATTCTCCTGTTGGACCTTTGAGGTTTGATTTTACTGAAGTTATTAACAAAGAATTGTATGACAAAGATGAATTTTTTCAATTTTCTGGTGGAACACAATTTTAATTAATATAATTAATGCAATTAAATATATAAGATATTAATAAATTGTGTTTTTATTAGAAAGCTTATTATGACTGTAAATGATTTTTTTAAAGTTTCTGAAGCAATTGCATTGTCGTTAATTTTAGAAGAAACGGATTCTTCAACTATAGAGTCAATTGACAATGACATTCTAATTTATAGTGTATCTTCTTCTCACAATGCTACTGAAAATGATTTAACTTTCCTGTCTGGGAATGGTAATATTAAAAATATAGGTGCACTAAATGCGAAAGCATGTTTTATTACATCTGATCTTCTGCAAAAACTGCCAAATTCTGTTATCCCTATAATAACTAACAACCCTGAACTCTCATTTGCAAAGATTTTAGCTTTATTTTATCCAGATGCCCCAGCAAACATAGGATCTGGTAAAATTAGTAAAGATGCACTTATAGAAGAAGGTGTCTTAATCGAAGAGGGTGTTACCATTGAGTCTGGTGCAGTAATTAAATCAGGAGTTGAAATTGGTTCTTCATCTGTTATTTCATCAAATGTAGTAATTGAAAACAATGTAAAGATTGGAAGAAACTGTTTCATCGGTTCGAATTCTTCAATAATGTGTGCAATTATAGGCGATAGTGTGGTAATCCATCCAGGTGTTAGAATTGGTCAGGATGGTTTTGGTTACGTTGCTTCTAAAAGTGGTTTCGTTAAGTTTCCTCAAATAGGAAAAGTTATAATTCAAGATAACGTTGAAATTGGATCAAACTCTACCGTGGATCGCGGGGCTCTCGAAGATACTGTTATTGGCGAGGGAAGTAAGTTAGATAACTTGGTTCATGTAGCTCATAATGTATCCATCGGGCGTAATTGTGGTTTAGCTGGGCAAGTTGGTATATCAGGTAGTGTTAAAATTGGTGACGGCGTTTTGTTTGGTGGACAGGCTGGAGTAATTCCTCACTTATCAATTGGCAATAATGCACAGATAGCAGCTGGTTCTGGAGTTATGCATAACGTTAATGATGCTGAAAGAGTTGCTGGAAGACCCCATAGGTCTATCGATAAATATTTAAGAGAGGTTAAAGCTCTCGCTAGAATAGCTAGAAAATAATTATATATTTTTATTATATCTTTTACTATATTAGGTATAATTAATCATATCTATTTTTGGGAAGTGTAAAAATTAAATGAGTAACTCTATATCAAATAATAAAATTCAAACTGCAGATATTAATCAAATTTCTAAATTATTACCTCACGCATACCCTTTTTTACTTATAGATAAGATAATTGAAATGCGAGGTGATGATTATGCAATTGGCGTTAAGAATGTAACAATTAATGAACCTTATTTTCAAGGGCATTTTCCAGGCAACCCAATAATGCCTGGAGTTTTGCAAATAGAAGGAATGGCTCAAACGGCTGCCGTTTTATGTATGATGGCCTCGGGTAATATTGGCCCAACACCTTCAGTCTATTTTATGACAATTGATAAAGCTAAGTTTCGCAAGCCTGTTATTCCAGGTGACATAGTCTATTACCATTTAAAAAAAATAAGACAAAGAAATAATGTTTGGAAATACAAAGGCGAGGGGTTGGTTTTAGGAAGTTTAGTGGCAGAGGCTGAGATAAGTGCCATGGTTACAGAGAAAAGATAATTATGGCACTTATACACCCTACTAGTATTATTCACGATGGTGCTGTTATTGGAAATGATGTTTCAATTGGAGCATACTCCATAATTGGACCAAATGTAATATTGGCAGATCATGTAATTGTACACCCTCACGTTGTTATTGCAGGTTATACTTCAATAGGAAAAGATAGTAATATTTATTCTTTCGCATCTATAGGTTATCAGCCTCAAGATTTAAAATACAAAAATGATATAACTTACCTTATTATAGGAGAAAGATGCATTATTAGAGAAAATGTTACGATTCATTCAGGAACTATTAACGGCAATTCTACAACAAGAATAGGAAATGATTGTTTTTTTATGGTGTCCTCTCACGTGGCACATGATTGTATTATTGGTAATAATGTTGTGTTGATCAACCAAGCAACCCTTGCTGGCCACACTGAAATTGGAGATTATGCTATAATAGGCGGATTGTCAGCATTACATCAACATGTTCGAATAGGTAAGCATGCTTTTGTAGCTGGAATGACAGGTGTTGAGCAGGATTTAATCCCATTTGGTATAGCTAAGGGTGTCTTAAGACGTTGTCAATTATCAGGGCTAAATTTAATAGGACTAAAAAGAAGAGGTTTTTCAAAAGAAACTATTTCACTATTAAGAGCTTGTTATAAAACTATATTCAACGGGCACAATAGCGAAATTATAGATAGAACTACTATGGTTTTAAATGAATACCCAAATATAGTGGAGGTTCAGGATTTAGCATCTTTCATTCTTGACAAGCCAGAACGTAATTTATGCCTTCCATCAGATAAAAATATAATAAAATAATATTTCTAATATGAATAAAGATAAACAATTGGCTATTTTAGCAGGGAGAGGAACCATACCTGTAAAAGTAGCTGATATAGCTCAAAAAAATGGTTGGAAGGTATTTGTTATATCTCTTAACGGTGATACCGATAAAGCTTTAGATAAATATCCTAATATTAAAATCAATCTTACAAAAGTAACAAAAATTATTAATACTTTAAAAAATAAGAATATTAAAGATATTCTTATGGTAGGCTATGTGGATAGGCCTACTAATTGGAGAAGAGATATCGGATTAAGTTTGATACTTTGGTCTATAAAAAATAGAGATTTCTTCAGACGAGGTGATGCATCTATGCTTAATAAGGTAATAGATTTTTTAGAGAAAAAAGATTTTATAGTTCATGGAACACATGAAATAGCAAATGAACTAGTTTTACAAGAAGGTATTTTTTCGAACACGCCTCCAAATAAAAAGAATGAAATCGACATAGAGTATGGATTTTCTATAGCAAGGGAGATTGGTAATTTAGATATAGGTCAAGGTATTGTTGTAGAAAATAAGAGGGTGCTAGCAATTGAGGCTGCGGAAGGTACAGATGTTATGTTAGATAGAGTAAGGGCATTAAGATGTGGTAAAAAAATATCTAATAATGGAGTTTTTATCAAATGTTTACAGGAGATACAGGACGGTAGAATTGACATGCCTACGATTGGCCCTATTACAATACAAAAAGTATATGAAGCTGGGTTAAGCGGTATAGCAATATCATCTGACGGTGTAATTGTTTGTGATTATATAGAAGTATGCCGACTATTAAATAAATACAATATTTTTTTAGTTGCAAGACCACTTAATTGTTCTTAAAGAATTTTGGTATGAATATTAAAAATCAAATTAAAATCGCCATTATTGCAGGAGAAGCATCGGGTGATTTTTTAGGTGCTAAGCTTATAAAAGAAATTAATAATTGTATAAATGTTAAATCATATTTTGGTGTAGGTGGAGAAAATATGATTAAAGAAGGCTTTGATTCCATATTTTCCATGCAAGATATTTCTATAATTGGTCCTCTTGGAATTTTGTTTAACATACGCTCGTTGTTAAGAAAAATAAACTATACAAAAAATTTTATTGTAAAAAATAATCCTAATATTCTAATTATTATTGACTGTCCAGAATTCAGCCATAGAGTCGCAGCTAAAGTTAAGAAATCTTTACCCGATATTTTGATAATTAATTATGTTTCACCAAGTATTTGGGCTTGGAGGAAAAGTAGGGCGACTAAAATGAATAGGTATATTGATCATGTTTTATCTATTTTACCCTTTGAGAAGGAAATGTACGATAAATTAAATGGTCCGAAATGCACTTACGTTGGACACCCGTTGATTGAAGACTTTCCTATAGTTGATATCGTTCAAAAGTCTGTGAGTACAAAATCTTTTTCTCAAGATAATATAAAAATAATAATAATGCCAGGAAGTAGAATCAGTGAAGTAAAAAAATTACTTAGACCCTTTGGTAATTCATTGTTTCATTTATCAAAATTATATCCTGAAATAGAAATTGTTATACCAACCTTGGAGAATTTAAAAGATTACATTGAAAAAAATACAAATGATTGGGTTTTTAAACCTCTTGTTATTACAAATAATAAGAAAAAAAAATATGAAATGCTGAATGCACGTGTAGCAATTGTATGCTCTGGAACCGCTACATTAGAAGTATCTTTGGCAAAGATTCCGATGGTTGTTGCATATAAAACGCAATTGTTAATTTCGCTTGTTAGATTTTTTATTCCAATAAAATCTATTGTACTAGCAAATATTATTCACGGAATGTTACCAATTAAAGAATTATTCCAAATAAACTGCACAGGGAAAAAAATAGCAAATGAAATTATACCGCTACTAGAAGATACCCACCAAAGAGTTAGGCAGTTAAAAGCTTTGGATGAAATTGCTGATAAAATGTATACTAAATCAAATAACCCAAGCAAAGAAGCTGCAAATATTATTGTTAGTTATTTGGTGTGATTAATTTATGAGCATCAATTTTTAATCTGTTCATCTTTTAACTGCATCAGGTGAATGTTTGGTCAGGTTAGACAGAACTGCAAATAAGTTAATACAAAACAAAGATTCCTCATTGCTTCTTTTTAGAAAAATATCTTAAGGTTGTAAAGTAAGATAGAAATTATCTATTATCTATATCAACGTATTTTTTATCTATATCACCTGTATATAATTGCCTAGGTCTTCCTATTCTTTGCTCAGGATCTTCAATCATTTCGTTCCACTGAGATATCCACCCAACAGTTCTTGCTACAGCAAATAATACTGTAAACATGTCTTTAGGAAAGCCAAGGGCACGAAGCGTTAAACCTGAGTAAAAATCTACATTTGGGTATAGTTTTTTATCAATAAAATACGGGTCTTCTAGGGCAATCTTTTCTAATTCCATTGCCACTTGCAATAGTGGTTCATCTTTAAGCTTTAGTGCATCTAATACCTCATGACAAGTTTTTTGCATTATTCTTGCTCTCGGGTCATAGCTCTTGTAAACTCTGTGACCAAATCCCATTAGCCTAAAAGGATCATTAGGATCTTTAGCCTTGTTCACGTATTCAGGAATTCTATCAACTGTTTGTATTTCCTCTAGCATATTTAAGGCAGCTTCATTTGCTCCGCCGTGAGCAGGTCCCCATAAACACGCCACTCCAGCAGCAATACATGCAAATGGATTGGCGCCGGATGAACCAGCTAAGCGTACCGTGGAGGTAGAAGCGTTTTGTTCATGATCTGCGTGTAAAATAAATATTTTATGCATTGCTTTTGCTAGTAGTTCGTTAACATGGTAGTCTTCGCAGGGAACTGAAAAACACATATGCATAAAATTAGATGCATAGTCTAAGTCATTTCTTGGATATACAAACGGTTGCCCTGTTGAGTATTTATAAGCCATAGCAGCAATAGTCGGCATTTTTGCAATCAATCGTCTACTTGCTATCATTCTTTGTACTGGATCATTTATATCTGTTGAATCATGGTAAAAAGCTGATAAAGCACCTATTACTCCACATGTAATTGCCATTGGGTGAGCATCTCTACGAAATCCTGAATAAAACTTGCTCATTTGCTCGTGAAGCATTGTGTGGTTTGTTACAGATGCATCAAATTGTTTTTTTTCTTTATTATTAGGTAATTTTCCATTTAACAATAGATAGGATACTTCAAGAAAGTCTGCATTTTCTACAAGATCTTCTATTTTATAGCCTCTATACAATAGAATACCATTATCTCCATCTACATAAGTTATAGAAGATGCGCAGTTAGCAGTTGAGGTAAAACCTGGATCATAAGTAAACACGTTTGCCTGTGCGTATAATTTAGATATATCTATAACTTTTGGACCTATTGAAGGTTCGTAAACAGGGAGTTCGTATGTTTTTTTTTCGTGCTCTATGAAAGCTGGGCCGTTATTACTTTTTCTATTATTACTCATTCTTTTTCCCTCACACTGTGGTGTTATCTTAATGTATTTACATTTTTATATATATATTAGAGTTTAATCAATTATAAAGTTAATTTTTTAAATATTTGTTAACCCTATTTATAACAGCGTTCTTTCCAAGTGATGTTATTATATCATAAATACCAATAGATACGGTTGAACCTGTTAATACTATTCTTAATGGTTGAGCTAATTCGAAGAGTTTTATATCGTTGTCATCGATATAAGATTTAATCGAATTCTCTATCTCAATAATATTCCAATTTTTAATATTTTTTATTATATTTACTATACCTGTTAAATGCTTGTTTGTAGCTTGGTTGTTGATATCTAATAATTCATTTTTAACAGTGATCTCGTCATCATCTCTTGTAAGATAGGAACTTAGTTCAATTAGGTCATTAATCGTCTTAGATTTTTCTTTAAGAGATGGAATTATGGTTAGTATTTGATTGTAAATATCTCCATCTTTTATTTTGATGTTCAAGTTTTGATGGTGATCTTTAATTATTGTTAAAATATCATTGTTATCCTTGCTTTTTATATAATTGCTGTTCATATTTGTTAGTTTTTTAAAATCTAATCTAGAAGGTGATTTATTAACTTTTTCAATTTTAAACAAATCTATCATTTCTCCTACTGTAAAGAATTCTTGATTACCATGACTCCATCCTAGCCTTACTAAATAATTGATTATTGTTTCTGGTAAATAACCCATGTTCTTGTAATCACCAATAGCCATTGCACCATGTCTTTTTGATAGCTTGTTTCCGTCAATACCATAAATAAGAGGTATATGAGATGTTCTTGGTTTTCTCCATTGCATAGCATCATATATTTGTGATTGTCTTGCGGCATTTGTGAGGTGATCATCACCTCTAATAATATCCGTAACACCCATATCAAAGTCATCTACAACTGACGCCAACATATATGTTGGTGAACCATCGCTTCTCAAAAGAACAAAATCATCCAATTGGTCGTTTTTAAAATGCACCTGGCCTTGCACTAAGTCATCTAGTAGAGTGCTTCCAGTCTCTGAGGTTTTAATCCTTAAAACCGGTTTAACGGTTTTATCTGATTCATTTGGAGTCTTGTCTCTCCATTTTCCGTTATATTTTGGAGATTTTCCTTCGGATGCAGCTTTTTTACGCATCTCGTCTAGTTCAATTTGTGTGCAATAACAATAGTAGGCATTATTGCTATCTAATAATTTATAAGCAACTTCTTTGTGCCTATCTATTTGTTGGCTTTGAAAAATTACATCATCGTCCCAATTTAAGCCTAGCCATTCCATGCCAAATAATATTGCATCTATTGCTTCTTTTGTAGACCTTGTTTTATCTGTATCTTCTATTCTCAAAAGCATTTTTCCATTTTGGTTTTTTGAAAAGAGCCAATTGAATAGTGCTGTACGGGCACCTCCTATATGCAAATAACCTGTAGGTGAGGGTGCAAATCTAGTAATGATTTCAGAATTCATAGGATCACAATTTTTTAAATAAATAGTTATACGTTAATGACTATTTATTTAGCATCTTAACGTTTAATTTAACAGTGAATAATTGTTATACTTTTAATAACTCCTCATTAAACCGACCATACAACCCTGTACTTTTATTCTATCTGGACCAAATATCTTGGTTTCAAAATTTGGGTTTGCCGCCTCTAATGCAATTGAATCTCCACGTTTCCTAAATCTTTTCAATGTAGCTTCCTCATTGTCAATTAAAGCGACAATAATATCACCAGATATTGCTGTTTCTGTCTTTTTAATTATAACTGTGTCCCCATCAAGAATTCCTGCGTTAACCATGGAATCTCCTTTTATTTTCAAAGCATAATGTTCGTGGTTTGACAAGAGATTGGCGGGGTAAGGAATATTATCAGTTAAATTTTGGATTGCTGTTATTGGTGTTCCTGCAGCAATATTACCCATTAATGGAATATTTATTGTATTTGTTTTTAGGTTGTCTTCTATTTCAATATTGCTGTTACTACTGATAATTTTTGGTTCAAACTTAGATCCGTTGTAAGAGGCGAGTAATTCTTCTGGAAATTTTATGATTTCAATAGCTCGGGCTCTATTGGCAAGTCTTCTGATAAACCCTCTTTCTTCTAGTGCATTTATTAGTCTATGGATTCCAGATTTTGAAGATAAATTAACAGCAATTCTCATTTCATCATAAGAAGGAGATACTCCTGTTTCTTTCATTTTTTCGTTTATATACTTTAATAATTCTCTTTGTCTTCCGGTTAACATATCAATACCTTATAAAAATGAATGTACAAAACAAGAACATTTATACATGTTCTTTCTATGTTCTACAAGTATTTATTTAATATTTAATTAATCAGCTACAGGTCGATGAATAGAATAGGGACTTGATTCCCTTTTTTTATAGATTTTGCGTGTGGCGGGCGAATTATATATACGTTAGATCGCTGAAAATTAGCTAACATTGAGGAATCTTGTTTTTTAAATGGATAAACAATATTATTGTCGAGCTTAGCTCTAATGTAGTCTTCTCTAATATCATTTTTAGGTAAGTCTTGCCCAAGTTCAGCATGTGAAATTTTTGGATATTCATTTTTATTCTTTAGGCCTAAAAATTTTTCTATCATAGGTTTTAAAAATAATTGACTACAAACCATAGAAGACACAGGATTTCCGGGTAGGCCTAAAAATTTTGATTTATTCATAGTACCGTAAATTAAAGGCTTGCCAGGTCGCATTGCTATTTTCCAAAAACCAATCTTTAAATCGTCTTTTAAGCTTTTTTGAATCAAATCGTAATCACCAACACTTGCCCCACCTAGTGTTACTATTATATCGGCGTCTTTAGCTAATGTTAATTTATCTTTAATTGATTTGATTGTATCTTTTGCTATTCCGCAATCAATGCCTTCTCCACCAAGGTTTTTTATATAGCTCAGTATACCATATGAATTAGAGGTAATTATTTTATATTCAGCGTCTTTAGACCCAGGTAAAACTATTTCATCTCCCGTTGAAATCACAGCTATTTTTGGTTTTTTGTAGACCGGCAATGACACATAATTCATTGAAGCTGCTAGAGCTATGTCTTTTGGTTTTAAGAGTTGTCCTTTGTTAAGTAAAACTTGGCCTTTTTTGAAATCTTGACCCTTTTTTCTTATGTGCTGAAATTGCTTCTCTGTGTTTTTTATTGTTATGTATTTACCAAATATTGTAACATTTTCTTGTATAATTACAGTATCGGTTCCAGTTGGAATTATCCCGCCCGTAAAAATTCTAACAGCTTTATCTTTAGGCACCTTTTTTAAAAAAGGATGTCCAGCAGGCACTTCGCCAATTACTTCAATTTTTATAGGTATTTTTTTTATTGATTCAAATGAAATAGCATAGCCATCCATTGATGAATTATCATATGGCGGATGTGATTTAAGTGCCTTTAAGTTGTTAGACAATACTCTATTATTTGCTTCAAGTAGGCTAACATTTTGTATATCTAAGGGCGCTATATTAGATAAAGCTTTTTTAATCGCTTTATTTAGATTCAATAAACTCATTTTATTTTATAATGACCAGATTTGCCACCTGATTTTTCAATCAACTTAATATCGCTAATAATTGCAGATCTATCAACCGACTTAACCATGTCATATATAGTTAAACATGAAATAGAGACGGATACCAAAGCTTCCATTTCTACCCCGGTTTTTCCATTACAGATGCATGTACTAGAAACCTCTATCCCTTTGTTATTCTTCATTACCTTTATATCAATTTCTATTGAATCTAAGGGAACTTGGTGACAAAGGGGAATAATTGTAGATGTATTCTTAGCGCCCATAATACCTGCAATGCGTGCTATGGATATAACATCTCCTTTTTTTATGAGATTACTTGCTATCAAATCAATAGTATCCTTTTCAAGATAAATCTTACCTTTAGCTACGGCTGTTCTTTGAGTGATATTCTTTGGTGAAATATTTACCATATTAGCGTCACCGTTGTCATTTAAGTGAGATAATTTTTTAATATTCATATCTAATCCGTTATTTAACCAATTTTTCAATAGCTTTTTTTATATTTTTTTCTGCCATAAAACTTTGCCCTATAAGATACCCATTTACCCCAAAATTGTTAAGTTTTTCTATGTCAGTCCTATCTTTTATACCGCTTTCCGATAATACAAATATATCTTTATTAAACTTATGAGACAACTTTGTTGTGGTTTCTATAGATGTTTCAAAATTATGCAGATTTCTATTGTTTATTCCTATTATTCTAGCATTCAGTTTTTCTGCAATATCATATTCCTCTTCATTGTGCACTTCAAATATTGCATCCATATTATACAGGATAGAGGTATCGTAGAGTTCCTTTGCTTTTTCTCTGTCAAGCATGGCAAGTATTATTAATATGCAATCTGCGCCTAATAATTTTGATTCAACCACTTGATAGGGGTCGATAAAAAAATCTTTTCTTAGTATTGGTAAATTACAATTATTTTTTGCTACAGCTATATATTCATCTTTTCCTTGAAAAGAGGGGGAGTCAGTCAATACAGAAAGACAAGTTGCACCACCTTCTTCATAGCTTTTAGCTATTTCAGCTACATCAAAGTTTTTGCGGATTACGCCTTGAGATGGGCTTGCTTTTTTAATCTCTGCTATTACTGGAGTAACTTCTTTTTTTACACTTTTCTTTAAAGATTCTAAAAAACCACGTTCAATCAAATTAGAATTCTTTAAATTAGAAACAAGATCTTTAAAGGAGATTATATTTTTTCTCTCCTGTATTTCTTCTAGCTTGTATCTATAGATTTTTTTTAGGATGCTTGTCATTATTTTAACTTATTAGTTGTTTTAATTAACTTGTTTAGTGAATTAATAGCATTGCCACTATCAATTGATTCTTTTGCAATTTCTATTCCCTCAAATATATTCTTACATTTATTTAATACCAACAGTCCAGCCGAGGAATTTAACAAGACTATGTCTCGATATTCATTTTTTTCTCCGTTTAAAACCTTTATAAGTTCACGAGCGTTTTCTTTTGGATGTCCGCCCTTAAGTTTACTGATATTTGTTTTATTTATACTATAGTCAGTGCAGCTTATTTCAAATTCTTTGCATTCTCCGTTGCTCAGTTCTGTGACATAGTTTTTGTTAGTTGTAGTCAATTCGTCTAATCCATCTTTCCCATGAACAACCCATGCTTTTTTTGAACCTAATTGATGCAAAGTTCTTGCAATGGGGTTCATCCATTTTTTGTCATAGACACCTATTAAGTGATTCTTAACATTACCTGGATTGCATAGGGGGCCCAGTAGATTGAAGATAGTTCTAACACCAAGTTCTTTTCTTGTATTTGCAACATATTTAAAGCTTTGGTGATGCGTTGGTGCAAACATGAAACATATGTTAGTTTCATTTATACATTTTGTTAAACTGCTCGGAGATAAGTTTATGTTAACTGACAACTCTGTTAAAATATCCGAAGACCCGGATAGAGAAGAGACTGATCTATTCCCGTGTTTGGCTACATTGACACCACATCCTGCCAAGACAAAAGCTACGGTAGTTGATATGTTATAAGTTCCAAAACCATCTCCACCTGTCCCTACTATATCTATTGAGTTCTCTGGTATGACTATTTTCACCATCTTTTCTCTAATAGCAGAAACAGCCCCTGAAATTTCATCAACGCTTTCTCCTTTTGATTTTAGCGCTATAAGAAATCCTGCAATTTGATTTTCAGAAACATCACCTGACATTATAGTATTAAAAGCATCTTTTGATTCTTGGAATGTTAGGGTTTTTTTGTTTGTTATTAATTCAATATATTCTGATATACTTGTCATTTAACTAGAGCTTTATATTATTTATTTAACAATTTTTTTAAAAAAATTTTTTAATATTTGATGGCCGTATTCAGATGATATGCTTTCTGGATGAAACTGCAAGCCAAATACAGGTAAATTTTTGTGCGATATTGCCATTATACTATTATCCTTTTCTGATCTCGCAATAATATTAAGACATTCTGGAATAGTTTCTTCTTTGACCGTAAGTGAATGATATCTTGTTGCATTAAAATTGTTCGGAATATTGTCAAATAGACTATGGCTATTGTGTATAATTTTATCTACCTTACCATGCATTAATAATTCGGATTTTATTATTTTTGCCCCGTAAGACTGAGCAATTGATTGGTGGCCTAAGCAAATTCCTAAAATAGGTATAGTATCAGCTAATTCTTTAACTATATCCAGAGATATGCCTGCTTCATTTGGTGTGCAAGGTCCTGGTGAAATAATAATTGAAGAAGCAATTTCTTTTATTTTACTGACACTTGTTTCGTCGTTTCTAATAACAATTGATTCGTAACCAATGTCGCCTACATAATGAACTATGTTATATGTAAAGCTATCATAATTATCAATAATGACTATCATAAATTAAATTCCATTTTGTATCGGTTTACTTTAATTTTGTATTAATAGACAAAGCATCGTCAGCTGCATTAAATAAAGCCTTAGCTTTAGCAATGCACTCGTTATATTCGCTTTGAGGATTTGAATCGGCAACTATGCCAGCTCCAGCCTGTACGTACATTTGGTCATCCTTAATTATCGCCGTTCTAAGGATAATACATGTATCCATATTTCCGTTTGCTGAAAAATAACCAACACATCCAGCGTAGATAGATCTTCTTTCTTTCTCTAATTCTTCGATTATTTGCATAGCTCGTATCTTGGGGGCACCGGATACAGTTCCTGCAGGGAAGCCTGACTTCAGTACATCTATCGCTGTTAGCTTTTCTTTTATTTTCCCTACAATATTAGATACGATATGCATAACATGACTGTAGTACTCTATGAAAAACTTATCCGTAACCTTGATGGAGCCAATTTTAGAGACCTTTCCTATATCATTCCTACCAAGATCAAGTAACATTAAATGTTCCGCTAATTCCTTGGGGTCGTTTAGTAGTGAATTCGAATTTTCTTTATCTTCTTCTTCCGTGTTTCCTCTGGGTCTTGTTCCTGCTATAGGTCTTAAAGTTATGTCGTCGTCAGATAGTTTTATTAATATTTCTGGACTTGACCCCACGACCGAAAAATCTTCAAAGTTAAGGAAAAAGAGAAACGGAGATGGGTTTATTCTTCTAAGCGACCTGTATAGTGAGAATGAATGTAATTTGAATGGTGATTTAAACTTTTGACTTAAAACCACTTGAAAAATATCACCATCTTTGATGTAATCTTTAGCTTTTTTTACAATGGATATATATTCTTCTTTTTCTACGTTTGATGTGATCGATGTTTCTTTTTGATTAGTTTTTATTTTTACCTGCTTCTTTTGATCAGAATTAATTTTATCTATTATTTCTAGTATCTTTTTTTTAGATTCCATCACTGCATCAATATAATCTATATTTTTTTTAAACCTTATTGGAATAATTATGGTAATTTCATCTTTAATATTATCAAAGACTACCATAGCCGATGGTCTCATAAACATGGCGTCAGGAAATTCATTCTGTTCTGGCAATGAATCTTTAATATTCTCTATAAGTCTTATAGCATCATATCCTATGTAGCCAAATATACCAGCTGACATTGGCGGCAATTCATTTGGTAGGTCGATTTTAGAGTCGTTAACTAAATTGGATAAAGATTCGAATGTACCATTGTCCTGTTTAATATAGGAACCTGAATCCTGTTCGTTATCTTTTATATAAGCTGTATTTCCTTCTGCTTTCCATATTAAATCTGGTTCAAGGCCAATAACAGAATATCTTCCTTTAACAGACCCTCCCTCTACAGATTCAAGTAGCAATGAGTTCTTAAAGGAATCGGAAAGTTTCATCATACTTGATACGGGCGTTTCTGTGTCGGATACAATCTTTTCCCACACAACCTGAGATATACCCTTGGTGTATTTTTCTTCACCTTCTTCGTAATTATGTTTAGCCGGATTCATTTTCTTTATACTTATTATTCATCACTATTTGCAAACAATTGGTTTAGATTATCTTGATTTACCGTTATATCGTATTTATTTTGTAAACCGTTTATATAATTATCAAATATATCATTATTTAACTGCTGCTCGAACGTTTCTATTGTTAATTTACTGTTATCATCAAGCTTATCGATTGATTTTATATCTTTCTTTATGGTTAGTATTATGTTTTGATTATTAACAGGAGATTTCCCAGCAATAGTTGAATTGATTCTAGAGTTAAAAATTATTTTTATAAAATCATTTGAGAATATCTTAGACGGATTTTTCCTAGAAAACGGCTGACTAGCGTTTACATCAACACCTAATTCATTTGCAACAGTATTGATATTATTTGTAGCTTGTATTTTGTCTAATATACTTTTTATATGTAATTTTTCTTGTTTCATTTTTTCTTCGTTAATTATCAATTCAGCTAAGTCTTTCTTAACTAAATTAAATGCCTTAATATAAGGTGCGTTGATCTCCGTTATATGTAACCATGCAAAAGAATTGGCAACTTCACTTTCTATAGCATCAACTTCTGTGTCAATTTCGTTTGAGAAGATAGATTCTATTAATTTGCTATCTTTAATCTCATCAATTGGATTGCCTTTGTTGTCCAAGCCAGATGAATTAACAGCAGAGTAGGTGTTAACGTTTAGCGAAAGTTCGCTTGCTATTGAAGTTAGGTTTTCTCCTGCTGCTCTCGCATCTTCAATTTTATCAAACAATTCAATGATTTTATCATCTGATTTATTTGTTAAGATTATTTCCTCAATATCTATTTTAACTTTTTCAATAGGAAGCGTTTGTTCTTTAGTAATATTATTGATATATATTATGGCGAATCCTAAGGCTCCCTTTGTTGGCTGGCTGTATGAATTTTGTTCAATTGAAAAGGCTAAATTAGCAATTACAGGGTCGGCTATCTTATCTTTTGTAATATTACCAATGAATATATCATCGGTTTCATAATTTAATTCTGATATTAAGTTGCTAATATCTTTTTTGTATGAATTTTTATAAGCCAATTCTGCTTCTGTTAAATTATCAAAAAGAAATTGATAAACTTCCCTTTTTTCATTGCTAAAGTAATCATTTATATTTTCTTTGTAATAGTCGTTAATCTCTTTATCATTGACCTTAATAAGCTCCTTAACAGATTTTTGATTCAATGTAAGGATTTCAAAATCTCTTGTTTCGTTCTCTATAAAATTATTTTGAAAATTCTCGTAATATTCTTTTAGTTCATTTTCCGAAGGATACTTTATATCGAATTGTTTGTTAGGCAATACAATGTATTCGACTATTCGTTCGTTATTATCGTAACTATTTTTAGCTTCCACCATAATATTTGGTGCTTTAATTCCACTGCTTATAATGTTGTAAAGTTGGAGTTTTTTTTCTGTTTTAATTAACTCTTCTAAAAATGTTTCTTCATTATAGCCTGCTAAAGAAATTCTTTGAAGATAGATGTCTTTGTTAAATTTACCATCTCTGAAAAACGTGTTGTCAGATATTAGTTTATTAGCGATATAGCTTTCAGAAACTCCAAGTCTTAAGTTTTCGGTCTCAACTCTTAGTAGTCCCTCTACTATTAAATTTTGCAAAACTTCTCTGTCAACACCTATTGACAAGGCTTCTTCTTGAGATAATTGTCTTCCCATAGATCTAGAAATTAAGGATAGTTGTTTATTGTATTCTTTAATATAATTTTCAACAGTTAATTCAATCTTATCTATTGTTGCTATTACTCTATTGCCGTAATTACCGAAAATATCTTGAATTCCCCAAACAGCAAAGCTTAAAACTAGAAGTCCAATAAAAATTTTAGCTAATGGACCGGCTATAGATTTTCTGAGTATGTTTAACATTTTAAAAAATTCCTAATTTCTAATAAAAGCCAAATATAAATTATATGATAATAAATAGCCAATGATAATTGTATAATGTTACGTTATGTTATAGATATATTATTTTAATTGGAGATAAAAAAATGCCAAATAAATTTATTAAACCGATTATTGTGGGTAATTGGAAGATGAACGGTCTGAAATCTTCAATTGATGAATTGGTTAAATTAATTGATTTATGTTCTAAAAATACAAAATTTGATGTCGTTATAGCTCCACCTTATACACTATTGCATAGCTTTAACGATCTCATAAAAAAAAATGAATCACTTTTAAAGCTTGGAGCTCAAGATTGCCATCATATTGCATCCGGTTCTCACACGGGCTCTGTGTCAGGTGAAATGATTAAAGATTCTAACGCTCAATATGTTATACTGGGGCATTCTGAAAGAAGAATACAACACAAAGAAACCAATGAACTTGTATCGAAAAAAGCTCATGCAGCACAATTACTGAAATTAAATACTATTATCTGTGTTGGCGAAAGCCTGGAAGATAGGAGTAACGGGAATCATAAAGAAGTTATTGGCCGACAGTTAGCTGATTCTTTACCAAATGGTTTTACTAATAAAAATACAATAGTAGCTTATGAGCCAATATGGGCAATTGGATCTAATAATAGTGCGTCAAAGGAAGAAATAAACCAGATGCATAAATTTATAGCTTCATTCCTGTTAAAATATTCAAAGGAAAATTACTCTTTACCTATAATATACGGTGGATCAGTTACACAATTTAATGCTAAAGAAATTATAAACATTGATTACGTAAATGGCCTATTAGTTGGTGGAGCGTCTTTAAAAGCGGATAGTTTTTTCGGTATTATTGATGCGATATAAATTATTTATTTATTTTGAATTGTTTATTTTTTTAATTTGTAGTAAAAATCTGTTATTAATTAATTAGGAATTATTATGCAATCTATTCTTCTTATAATCCATTTAATTGTTGCTGTAATTATGATTGTAGCAATTTTAATGCAAAGGTCAGAGGGTGGTGCCCTAGGTATCGGTGGTGGTGGTTCCGGCGGCGGCGGCGGCTTCGGTGGATTGTTAAAAGGAAGAAGTTCAGGTGGTAGTATTGTAAAATTTACTGTAATATTAGGTGCAATATTTTTTGCAACTTCTATTTCATTAACTGTTATAAATACACTAGGTAACAAGTCTATAGTGGACGGGCTTACGGAAGTAGAGACAAATAATATCGTTATCAACAATACTATTGAAGATGATATTACCATAGATAATCTTGTTAAAAATTTATCACCTTCCGTACCGATTTCTCAATAATACAAATTTTTTTTCATTATCCTATTTAAATGTTTTGCATTTACATAAATTTTGGTAATATACAATACCATGGCACATTATATATTCATAACGGGTGGCGTGGTATCATCATTAGGCAAAGGTCTATCTTCAGCTTCTCTTGCATCTTTGCTGCAAGGCCATGGTTATAAGGTAACCCTAAGAAAATTAGACCCTTATCTTAATATAGATCCTGGAACTATGAATCCTACTCAGCATGGTGAGGTTTTTGTAACAGACGACGGTGCTGAAACAGATCTAGATCTTGGTCATTATGAAAGATTTACAGCTGTTTCTGCAACAAAAAATGATAATATTACTAGTGGAAAGATATACCAAAATATTATTCATAAAGAGAGAAGGGGCGATTATTTGGGTGCAACCGTACAAGTAATACCCCATGTTACTGATGCGATAAAAAAATTTATTACAAATAACACCGAAGAATGTGATTTTGTGTTATGTGAAATTGGAGGTACGGTAGGGGATATCGAAGCCTTGCCTTTCTTTGAGGCTATCAGGCAGTTAAAATACGAACTCGATCCCTATCAGTCAATTTTTATTCACTTAACTCTCCTTCCTTTTATAGCTGCATCAGGTGAGCTTAAAACCAAACCAACCCAACATTCAGTTAAAGAGCTTCGGTCAATTGGCGTACAACCAGACATTTTGCTAGTAAGGTGTGATAGGGAAGTCCCTCTTGATGAGAGAAAAAAAATCGCATTATTTTGTAATGTGAAAGAATCACGCGTCATTCAAGCCATAGACACTTCTAATATATATAATGTTCCAATTTTATTACACAAAGAAGGTCTTGATAGAGAGGTTTTAAGTGCCTTTAATTTAGATTCTCAAAAAAAACCAAATATTGATAAATGGTATAAAATATCTGAAAATGCAAAATCTTTAGAAGATTCTGTAAACATAGTGATTGTTGGAAAATATGTTCAACTGCAAGATGCCTATAAGTCTTTAGCTGAAGCTTTGTATCATGGTGGTTTGATTAATAAGATTAAGGTTAATATAAAATGGTTAGATTCTGAAGTCTTAGAGAACAATGATCCAAGTGAATACCTATTAAATGCTCATGCAATTCTTGTTCCAGGTGGTTTCGGTAAAAGAGGAGTGGAAGGAAAGATTAAAGCTATTAATTTCGCTAGAACTAAAAATATTCCATTTTTTGGAATTTGTTTTGGAATGCAAATGGCTGTCGTTGAAATGGCTAGAAATTTATTAAACTTAGAAAATGCAAATTCAACGGAATTTGGTAAAACGGATGAACCGGTAGTCGACCTAATGTATGAGTGGGCTAAAGATACCAAAATTGAAAAAAGAGTTCAAGATAACGATCTTGGGGGCACAATGAGGTTAGGAGCATATAATGCTTATTTGGTAATAGGTAGTAAGGTAGAAAAAATTTATAAAAAAGAAGTCATTTCCGAGAGGCATCGTCATCGTTTTGAGGTAAATAGCAAATATTGCGATCAATTTAAAAAAGTCGGTGTATCTTTTTCTGGAATGTCCCCTGATAACAAGTTGCCTGAAATTGTTGAAATTAATGACCATCCTTGGTTTATTGGGGTCCAGTATCATCCTGAATTGAAATCAAGACCGTTTGATCCTCACCCTTTATTTGTTTCATTTGTATTGGCGGCTTTGGAGCAAAGTAGATTAGTTTAACTTGGTGATTGTTAGTTGATTAATAGGAATGTTTCTGTAGAAATAATTAAAATGGTAATTTAGATGCATGATTTACAATTAATAAGAGATAATCCAGCAGATTTCGATAAAGGTTTATTGAAGAGAAATTTACCGCCAGTGAGCTCACAGATTATTTCTTTAGATAAAGAGAAAAGACTATTGTTAACTGAATTGCAAGAGTTTCAAAATAATAGGAATCTGCTTTCAAAGAAAATTGGAAAGATCAAATCTTCTGGGAGCAAAGAACAGGCAGATTTGTTAATCGAGGACGTTAATAAACTTAAAGATAACATTTTATCTCATGATTTAATTGTGAAAGAAATTACAAAAAAACTGAATGATATATTGTATAGGTTGCCAAACAATCCATTTGACGAAGTCCCTATTGGTTCCAATGAAAATGATAATATAGAAATTAAAAACAAGAGGTTTGGTGAACTTAAGAAACAAGACTTTGTTGTTCAGCAGCATTTTGAAATAAAAGGTTTTGAAGAATTTATAGATTTTGAAACTGCATCGAAATTGTCAGGATCAAGATTCGTTCTGTTAAAAGGTCCAGTAGCGCGTCTCGAAAGAGCCCTTGGACAATTTATGCTTGATACCCATATCGAAGAACACGGATACACTGAAGTTTCTGTTCCTCTAATAGTCAATAATAATGTTATGTTCGGAACAGCGCAATTACCTAAATTTAAGGACGATCAATTTCAAGTGATGATTAACGCCGATGAAATTCAAGTTGATAGTGATGCTTTAGCTAACGAAGATACTAAAAAATGGCTAATACCAACAGGTGAAGTTCCATTAACAAATATTGTTAGAGAGCAAATCCTAGATTTAGATCAGTTGCCATTACGTTTTACAGCATTAACACCTTGCTTTAGGGCTGAGGCTGGAGCAGCGGGAAAAGACACTAGAGGCATGATCAGGCAGCATCAATTTAATAAAGTTGAATTAGTTTCAATAATAAAACCAGATCAGTCTGCCGTTGAGCATGATCGTATGTTAAATTGTGCTGAGAATATATTAAAGAAATTAGATTTACCATACCGCGTAATGTTGTTATCAACAGGTGATCTAGGTTTTTCTTCTAAAAAAACATACGACATAGAAGTTTGGCTTCCTGGCCAAAAAAAATATCGTGAAATTTCTAGTTGTTCAAATTGTGGTGATTTTCAAGCAAGGCGAATGAATTCGCGCTATAGAAACGAAAATGGTCAATTAACCTTTGTTAATACATTAAATGGTTCTGGTATTGCTGTTGGAAGAGCTTTGGTAGCAATTCTTGAAAACTACCAAACTTCAACTGGATCCATTGAAATCCCAAGGTCATTAAGGAAATACATGAATAATATAAATAGTATTGACGTATCTAATTAAGGAACATTAAATGAATACTGAAAAGTACAGAATATTAATTACCAATGATGATGGCTATGCTTCAGAAGGTATTAAATTATTGCAGGACGCCGCAAAGGTTTTTTCTGATGACGTAACAATAATTGCTCCAGCCGACGAGCAAAGTGGTAAATCGCAAGCCTTGACACTGTCAAATATAATTAGGTTAAATAATATTAAAGACAGAGAATATACTATATCTGGCACGCCAGCTGATTGTGTCATGGTCGCTCTTAGAAAAATCATGTTTGATCAAAAACCAACGTTAATATTATCCGGTGTTAATAGGGGTCAAAACCTTGGTGATGACCTTAATTATTCAGGAACAGTTGGATCCGCAATGGAAGGTGCCATGCATAACATTAAATCAATTGCATTTAGCCAGGTATTTAATATACATAATCCGGGTATTTATTCATTCGAACCGGCAAAGAAAAACATTGAAGTGGTTATAGATAGATTACTAAATACCAAATATAATAACAATATTGTTATGAATGTGAATTTTCCAGATATTCCTGAATCTAATTTGGATATAAGTTATACCTTTCAAGGAAAAAGAGATGTCCCAGCCCATCTTCTTGAGGAAAGAACTGATCCTAGGGGTAATATATACTATTGGGTTGGCTTTGAAAGAGCCGAAGGTGGTACTTTAGAGGGTTCCGACTTAAAAGCCATTCATGATGGTAAAATTTCCATTACACCAGTGCAGCCCAATAGAACTGATTACAGTCTTTTAAATAAAATATCCTAATGTGAAACGTGTTGTTAACTAAAATATGATAATTTTAGCTTTACACTAAAGGATGTAAAGATGAACAATAAATCGTTATCAAAAATTAATAAATATCTCTGCCTTGTTATTACAATTTCTATGGCACTTTTATTTGTTGCCTGTAGCGGTGATGTTAAGCGTCTTGGTGACTCGGAGAGATTTCTTTATAAGAATGTAACAAATACGCCAAGTTCTTACAAAGGTAAAAATTCTTATAAAGAAAATCAAATCAAATCTAATAATATTACTTCTCAGGTTAAATTAATTCCAGAGAATATAACTATAATAGCCAAGCAAGGTGAGGATATATACTCCATCTCAAGAGAGTACGGTGTATCTGTAGAAGCCATTGCTAGGCAAAATTTCATTAATTATCCTTATGAGCTAAGGACTGGTCAAAAAATAACCTTTACGACTAATAATGATAATTTAAACTCATCTGTTGTTAGGGGTAAAGAAGAAACAATAGCGACTATCGATGATGTGTACGTAGTAAAAAGTGGAGATAGTCTGTCGTTAATTTCAAGTAAGTACAATATTAATATAAAGTCATTGTCGGTTTTGAATAATATAACAGATCCAAGCAGGATCTATGTTGGGCAGAAGTTAACTATACCTAAAGAGAATAAATTTTATGATTCAGGAAAAAAAGAATCTACTACAATCGCTTTACCAAAAGAAACTCAAGATCTAAAAATATCAGATAACCGTCAATCTATTGAGCAGGATATTAACTTTAGATGGCCAGTTAAAGGAAGAGTTATTTATGGTTTTTCGGACTTAGTTAATGGTGAAATCAATAAAGGTATAAGTATATCTGTTCCAGTAGGGTCATCTATTAAAGCCGCTGAAGACGGTGTTGTTCTTTTTTCTGGTATAGAGGATGGATTGGGGAATGTTATTTTAGTTAAACATTCTTATGGCTGGATTACTAGTTACAGGCATCTTAGCGAATACTTGGTTAAAAGAGGTGACATTATAAGTAGGGGGCAGGTTATAGCAAAATCAGGTAAGAGTGACGATCTCGATACGCCACAATTATACTTTTCTGTTAAGAAAGATTCTGTTAACGTAAATCCAGAAGATCATTTGCCAAACTAAAGGATCTAGTCAAGATCTATAGAATTTTGCCCTGCAAGATTATTTATAAATTGCCAAGCAACCCTTCCTGACCTGGATCCTCTTCCTGCAGCCCATGAAATAGCAAGTTTGCTGAGGTCTTTTTTTTCTATGTTTATTTTATAATGCTTCGCATATGATTCAATCATATCAAGATAATCTGATTGCGAACAATTATGGAAACCGATCCACAAGCCAAATCTGTCTGATAAAGAAACCTTTTCTTCTACCGATTCATTTGGATTGATTGCTGTTGAGCTTTCGTTTTCTATCATATCTCTTGGCATTAAATGTCTTCTATTAGATGTTGCGTAAAATATTACATTTTTAGGCTTGCCTTCTAAACCACCCTCAAGAGCTGCTTTAAGTGATTTGTATGTTGTGTCATCGCCATCGAATGATAAATCATCACAAAATACGATAAAACTATAATGTAAGTATTTTTTTAAGTAACCCAGGATTATAGGTAAATCTTCAATATCTTCTCTATGCACCTCAATAAGCTTTAGGTTATTTGTTTCTGTTGTATTTATCTCATGGTGTATTGCTTTGATTATTGAGCTTTTTCCCATTCCACGAGAACCCCATAACAAAGCATTGTTAGCTGGTAATTTTTTGGAAAACTGTTTTGTATTGTCATGTAGAATTTTAATATTTAAATCAATACCTTTTAGAAGCTTTATAGGAATTCTATTTACTTCACTAATTTCAGAAAATGATTTAATTTCTGAATTCCATAAGTAAGCATTTGAGTTGCTCCATATTGGTTCAACGGACTCTTTTGGTGTTAATTTTTCTAACGCTTGTCTTATTAACTTAAGCTCAGACGTAACTTGATTTAATAATTCTTTTTCCATTTTTATCTCTAAAAAATAAATATCAAAAGATATTTACAACATTCTAATTAAGAATAATAGTATATTTTAAAAATATTAATTTAATTACCCTTTATTATCATATAATTTTAAACTATACATAATTCTATAATAGTATTCTTAATTTATAATTTGTAATTAATTTTTTTTAAAATGTTTCTTTAGTTTATATTTTAAAATTATCTAATTAAAAGGGGTTTAAATGTTTATTAGTAAAGCATATGCAGCTACACAAACGGCTGGTGGATCAGATATTTTTCTTCAACTTTTACCGTTTCTCTTAATTTTTGTTATTATTTATTTTTTAATACTGAGACCCCAACAGAAAAGGGTTAAAGCTCATCGTGACATGGTTCATTCAGTTCAGAAAGGTGACACAGTGGTCACTCAAGGCGGTATATTAGGAAAAGTAACTAAAGTTATTGATGCCAATGAAGTTCAAATTGAAATAGCGGATGGTGTTAAAGTTAAAATTGTAAGAAGTATGATTGCTGAAGTTAGAGGTAAATAGTATAATTTTTTAGGACACGTTCATGCTTTATTTCTCAAAATTTAAAATTACTTACATTTCAATGATATGCGCTATCGGTATTCTGTTAGCGTTGCCTAATTTATTTGATGACGGTAAAATTAGTAATTTTTCAAATCTATTGCCTTCTAACAAGATTAATCTTGGTTTGGATTTAAGAGGGGGATCGCATTTATTACTCGAAGTAGATGCTGGTTATATAGTGAATGAGAAGCTGGAATATTTACTTGATGAAACAAGATTGTCATTAAGGAAATCGAATATAAAGTATAAGAATCTTTCTGTAAAAGATAGTACTTTAAGCTTTATCTCATTAATAGAATCCCAATCCGATCAAATTAAAGAGATAATAGCTGAACTTAGTGCGGATATTTCAGGTAGTGCTAATACTGGTAAGTCTTTTTTGGTTGTTTTAAGAAAAGATAACAATTTATACAGTATATCATTAACAGAAACTGCTATTGATAACTATCTTTCAACAGCAGTCGATCAGTCGATAGAGATTGTTCGAAGGCGTATAGATGAACTGGGAACCAAAGAACCTACAATTCAAAGGCAAGGCAGAGATAGAATATTAATTCAAGTTCCTGGTCTAGATGATCCTGAGAGATTAAAGGCTTTGTTAGGTCAGACAGCTAAATTATCATTTCATATAGTAAATATGAATGCTTCTGAAACCAATATTCCTTCTGGATCACAACTAATGTATAATAACGATGATCCGAAGCTAAGTTTTGTTGTTAAAAGAAGGGCAATTATTAGTGGTGAAAATTTAATTGATTCTCAACCTGGTTTCGATAGCCAGACAAACCAGCCAATCGTAAATTTTAGATTTGATACAGCTGGCGCAAAGTCATTTGGTAAAGTTACTACAGAGAACGTTGGGAAACCCTTTGCTATCGTTTTAGATAATATTGTTATTTCATCGCCTGTTATAAACGAACCTATATTAGGTGGATCAGGCCAGATATCTGGTAGTTTTACAGTCGAAGAAGCAAATGATCTGTCTATATTGTTACGAGCTGGTGCCTTGCCTGTACCTTTAATTATACTTGAGGAAAGAACTGTTGGTCCTGGTTTGGGTGCGGATTCAATAAATGCTGGTAAGTTTGCTGCTGCATTAGGTTTGTTGGCTGTACTTGTTTTTATGATGTTGTCCTATGGGTTGTTTGGAATTTTTTCTAATATTGCTTTATTGTTAAATATTGTATTTATAGTAGGTGTCTTGTCTCTTTTGCAAGCCACTTTAACTCTTCCTGGAATTGCTGGTATTATATTAACAATTGGTATGGCGGTAGACGCTAATGTACTGATATACGAACGTGTTAGAGAAGAAGTTAAGAATGGCAAACTTCCGATAAATGCATTAGACAATGGTTATAAAAGAGCTCTTTCAACAATTCTTGATGCAAATATTACAACTTTTATTGCTGCGATTATATTATTTCAAATGGGTTCTGGTCCAGTAAAAGGTTTTGCTGTTACTTTGGCGATAGGAATAATAACATCTTTATTTACAGCATTTACACTAACAAGATTGATTGTATCTATATGGTTAAAAAAATATAGACCAAAAGTTTTACCGATATAAAGGCAGTTTATTATGAAGTTCCCAATAAAATTAATTAATGATAATACCAAGATAAATTTTCTATCAAATAGAAAAATTTGTTTTATTGCATCATCTTTGTTAATAGCAATTTCAATATCTTTTTTGTTTATAAAAGGTCTTAACTTTGGAATTGATTTTAGGGGCGGTACATTAATTGAAATTCAAAAGATAAATGGCGATGCGGATGTCAGTAACATAAGAGAGTTAATGAAAAATATAGATATTGGTGATGTGCAAATACAGGAGTTCGGTTCGAGTTCAGATGTATTGATCCGTGTAGAGCAGCAAAATGGAGGCGATTCCGCACAACAAAATGTTATTAAGCTTGTTAAAGAGGTAATAGGCAGTCAGTACGAATTTAGACGCGTTGAAGTTGTTGGCCCAAAAGTTTCTTCTGAATTAGTTTACAAAGGTATAATAGCTATAACTCTAGCTATAGCAGCTGTAGTATTCTACATTTGGTTCAGATTTGAGTGGCAATTTAGTATTGGTGCTATGTTGGCATTAATGCATGACATTATGATAACTATAGGTTTATTTTCAATTCTACAGCTAGAATTTAATCTTTCAATAATCGCTGCTATATTAACAATTGTTGGTTATTCATTAAATGATACTGTTGTTGTTTACGACAGGATACGTGAAGAACTAAGGAAATATAAAACAATGAATTTTCTAGATTTGCTGAATCTAGCTGTCAATAGCACATTGTCAAGAACTACAATTACTTCAGTAACAACGTTATTGGCATTATTGTCTCTTTATATATTTGGAGGTGAAGTTATACGAGGATTTACGTTTGCAATGATTTGGGGGGTTATCATAGGAACATACTCATCAATATTTATAGCAGCTCCAGTATTGCTATATTTGAACGTTAAAAGAGATTGGTCCGAAGTTAGCTAATTCTAATTATTTTATCACTGCTTGTTAAGCCATTCTTGGATATTTAGTAAAGCTCGTTTCGATATTAATTTTTTTGTATACGCAGACTTTTCCTTTTTGGATAGTTTTGGTATTGGTTCGTTCGTTATTGTTTCTATCAAGCCATAGTTAATGTTCATTGGTTGAAAATATTTAGCATTATCTTTTTTATCTTTTAATTCAGTTGTTATATAATTAAGCAAAGATCCTAAGGCCGTTGTTTTAGGCGGTATAATTATTTTTTTATTTAAAATTTTTGAAGTCATAAATTTTCCTGCTAATAGACCGATAGATGCAGATTCGACATAACCTTCAACTCCAGTTATCTGTCCTGCAAACTTTATCCTCCTATCTGTAGATAAACTTAAATCCTTATCAAGTAAAATAGGGCTTTTAATGTAAGTATTTCTATGCATTCCACCGAGCCTTGCAAATTTAGCATCCTCTAGTCCGGGAATATTTCTTAGAACTTTGGTCTGTTCGTTGTATTTTAATTTTGTTTGAAACCCAACGATATTATAAAGTGTGCCTTCTTGATTATCTTGCCTTAATTGAACAACGGCATAGGGCTTAACATTTACGTTGTGTTTATTTGTTAAACCAACAGGTTTCATTGGTCCAAATCTTAATGTTTCTTTACCTCTTTTAGCCATCACTTCAATTGGAAGGCAGCCTTCAAAATATGGCGTAGATAATTCCCAGTGATGAAACTCAGTAGATTCCCCTGCTATAAGGTCTTCGATAAATTGAAAGTATTGTTTTTCGTTCATTGGGCAGTTAATGTAATCTAGTCCGTTTCCCCCAGGACCAACTTTATCATACCTAGATTGATACCAGCACACATCCATATTAATTGATTCTTTGTAAACAATTGGCGCTATGGCATCAAAGAAGGCTAATGATTCAGAGTCAGTCTGACTTAGTATATAGTTTGATAGATGTTCTGATGTTAGGGGACCAGAGGATATAATAATATTTTTCCACTCATCTGGAATTTTTTTTACTTCTTCGTTTTTAATTTCTAAAAGAGGGTGGTCATAAAGCGCTTTGCTAACACTAAATGAAAATTTTTCTCTATCGACAGCAAGAGCAGAGCCAGCTGGCACCTTGTTTTGATCTGCTGCAGACATTATCAATGAATTGCAAACTCTCATTTCTTGGTGTAATAATCCAACTGCATTAGATTCATAATCATCGGATCTAAATGAATTAGAGCAAACAAGTTCTGCTAATAGATCTGTTTTGTGCACGGGTGTTTCTATAACCGGCCTCATTTCATGGAGTATTACTTTTATATTATTGTTGACTAATTGCCATGCCGCTTCAGATCCAGCAAGGCCACCACCAATTATATGCACTATATTGTCATTCATGATTACTGATTATCTTATTTTATTTAATTATATTTAAATGATTTATACACTATATATATAGTTATGAAAATTCTAAATTTTATAAAATTATTACCATTATTTATATTACTATCAGCATGCACTGGTAAGTATTCTCCAATGAATTCTAAATACGTTACGCTTGATAGTTATATTGACCAAAACAATCTAAGCCCGATTAATGGCTTTGATCTAACTGTCTGCTCTGGATATAACTGTAATTTCATAACAAATATAAAATTTACCGATCGAGATCGCCGAGAGATTATTAATCTATTTCCGTCTGGCTTGAGAACTGCGAAACAAGAAAGAGACATGATCTCTAAAGCTATTGGAAAGATGGAGCAAATAACTGGATTAATAGTTGGTACAAATGTTGATAAGGGTGGGGTTCTAGAAAATGAATATATTGGAGATATTACAAGACAAGATTGCGTGGACGAATCTTCAACTACAACAAATTATTTAAAATACTTGGTTGATTTAGAATTGATTTACTATCATTACATTGAAATTCCACAATCTAGAGGTGCACTAATTGATGGTCGTTGGCCTCATTTTACTGCTGTTGTTAGAGACAAAAAAACTAGTGAGCAATTTGCAATTGACTCTTGGTATCTAGATAATGGCGAACCTCCTGTAATAATGCCGTTAAAGGATTGGGTTTTTGATTGGACAAAATCGTCAGAAATTAAATCTAAATTTATGGCTATAAATAATCTTTAAGATATAGCCCTGTATAGCTTTTTTTATTGCAAGACAATTCTTTTGGCGTACCGCATCCAATAAGTTCTCCGCCTTTCTCTCCGCCTTCTGGCCCTAAATCTATTAGCCAATCCGCTGTTTTTATTACCTCAAGGTTATGTTCTATTGTAATTACAGTATTACCCTGGTCTACAAGTTCGTGAAGTATATCTAGAAGTTTTGAAACATCATGGAAATGCAGTCCAGTTGTTGGTTCATCTAATATATATATAGTTTTTCCTGTAGAACGTTTTGCTAATTCTTTTGATAATTTTATTCTTTGTGCTTCACCGCCAGAAATAGTAGTCGCTTGTTGCCCTATTTTAATGTAACCCAGACCAACTCTGTCGAGCATCAATAATTTGTCTCTAATGGAGGGAATAGCCTTAAAAAAATCTATTCCCTCAGAAACACTTAGATTTAAGATATCCGAGATATTTTTTTCCTTGTATTTTATCTCAAGAGTTTCTCTGTTATATCTTTTCCCCTTACAGCTATCGCATGTAATATAGACATCTGATAAGAAATGCATCTCAATTTTAATAACCCCATCCCCTTCACATTTATGGCATCTTCCACCTTTTACGTTAAATGAGAATCTACCGGACTTGTAACCACGCGTTTTTGATTCAGGTAAAGATGCATACCAATCTCTAATTGGAGTAAATGTTCCAGTGTATGTTGCCGGATTTGATCTTGGTGTTCTTCCTATTGGCGATTGGTTTATTTCAATTATTTTGTCTATATGCTCAGATCCTTCGATTGAGGTGTATTTTTCTGGAATATCTGAGCTTTTGTTTATTTTCTTTGCTAGCGCTTTGTATAATGTTCCATTAATTAATGTTGACTTTCCTGAACCAGAAACACCTGTAACACAAATAAATTTATTCAGTGGGAACGTTATATCTAAATTTTTTAAATTATTTCCTGAAGCACCTTTTATTACTATCGTGTTGTCGCGATCAATTTTTCTTGGCAATGGCACAGATATTTTTAATTTTTTACTTAGGTACTTTCCTGTTATTGAATTTCTATTTTTCATTATGTCATTAACATTACCTTGCGCAACAATGTAACCTCCGTTAACTCCAGCTTCTATACCTATATCAACTATGTAATCAGCACTTCTTATTGAATCCTCATCATGCTCAACGATAATAACTGTATTTCCAAGGTCTTTTAATTTTTTTAAGGTTCCTATAAGTCGTGAATTGTCCCTTTGATGCAATCCTATCGAAGGTTCATCTAGAACATAAAGAACTCCACATAGACCTGACCCAATTTGACTTGCTAGTCTTATTCTTTGGGCTTCTCCTCCTGATAAGGTTGTTGATGATCTTGATAACGTTAGGTATTCTAACCCAACCTCATTTAGAAAATTTAATCTATCTATTATTTCTTTTAATAATGGTGCTGCAATAATCTTGTTATTAACAGACATGTTTTTCTGTATCGATGTGTGCCAATATAATGCCTCGTTGATGGATAGATCAGTTACTTGACTGATATCTTTTCCTTCAATTTTAACGCATATAGATTCTTCATTTAGCCTTTTGCCGTTGCATTTTTTACACGGGCTTAGAGATTGATATTTAGCAAATTCATTAAATGACTTCTTTCCTCTATATAGTTTAATTTTTTTATTTAAATTATTAATGATACCTTCAAAACTTTTATCAAGAATAATTTTCTTATCATTTAAATTCTCTGCACTATTCGAATATTCAAATTTAATTTTTTCATTACCCGTTCCGTATAAGATAATATCCTTAACTGTCTCTGACAATCCTCTCCAAGGTGTATCTAATTTAAATTTATAAGCGATGCTTAGAGATTTTAATGTTTCTAAATATAAAGGAGATGAATAGCTTCTCCAAGGTAAAATTGCTCCATCATTTATGGTTAAATCCTCATCAGGAATAATTTTTAGGGAGTCAATTGAATAAATATATCCCAAGCCATCGCATCCTTTGCAGGCGCCATGCGGGCTATTAAAGGAAAACAATCTTGGTTCAATCTCCGTAAGGGTAAAACCGGATACAGGACATGCAAATTTAGTTGAAAAAACGATCCTCTTATGTGTATGATTCTTTGAGTAACCTAATGATTTAATTTCGTTCCTATTGATTTCTTCTTCTGGAAATTCAATAATAATATTATCTTTAGATATACTCAATGCTGTTTCTAAGGAATCTTCAATTCTCGATTTGTCAGCACTACCCCCAATAAGTCTATCTATTACTATATCAATATCGTGATTTATATTTTTATTAAGTATTGGTAATTCGTTTAACAGATAAATAGTACCGTCAATTTTTACTCTCTGAAAACCATTTTTCTTGATCGTTTGAATTTCTTTTAGAAATTCTCCTTTTCTATTATTTACTAATGGAGCAAGTATTAAATACTTAGTATTGTTTTCAATTTTTAGTATTCGATCAATCATTTCTGTTATAGATTGGCTGGTGATCGGCAGCCCTGTTTTTGGTGAATGAGGAATACCTATACGTGCGAATAGTACCCTCATATAATCATATATTTCAGTTGCAGTGCCAACTGTTGACCGAGGGTTCTTTGATGTAGTTTTTTGTTCTATGGAAATTGCCGGTGATAACCCATCTATTTGTTCAACATTTGGTTTTTCCATCATTTCAAGAAACTGCCTGGCATAAGAGGATAAACTTTCAACGTACCTTCTTTGACCTTCGGCGTAGATTGTATCAAAAGCTAAGCTTGACTTACCTGAACCTGACAATCCAGTAAACACTATGATTTTATCTTTAGGTATATTTAAATCTATATTTTTGAGATTGTGTTCGTTTGCACCTTTGATTTTTATGTATTTTTGAATAGTACTGTCCAATATAAATTTTATATATATAATATATAGTAATATTACTATCCTATTCAATTGTTAAAAGTTATTTTTTATTTCATTTTAATTAATTTATGTGTATGTTTTTAATATTAGTTTTTTATTTTTTTTAATTTATTTTTTTACATAGAAAGGTTTTTTTATGGCTGGAAGTATTAATAAAGTTACATTGATTGGTAATCTTGGTGGTGATCCAGATGTTAGGTCGACTCAGGATGGCAGAAGTATTGTCAGCTTTAGTGTTGCCACTTCAGAAACATGGAAAGATAAAAATTCAGGAGAAAAAAGAGAGAAAACTGAATGGCATAGAGTTGTAATATTTAACGAAGGTCTTGGTAAAATTGCACAGCAATATTTGAACAAAGGATCTAAAGTTTATCTTGAAGGTCAATTGCAAACAAGAAAATGGGAAGACAAGTCAGGTCAGGAAAAATATACTACTGAAGTTGTAATTCAAAACTATAGCGGTAACTTAACTCTTTTAGATTCCCGTAGTGATAATTCTCAAAATTCTCAAATTTCTGACAATAAGAATAATTTTAATGATACCTCGCCAAAAATTGAAGAAAATAATGAGTTTGATGACGAAATCCCATTTTAATCAAATAAAATTTTGTTTTTTAACAGCTGATATTAATAAATCAATATAATATATGCTTATTGATTATAAGTTTCTTTATTTTTTTGATAATATATAATTATAAAAAATGATTCGTTTATATTAATATATTTATAATTTAAATATTAGAAGCGGTAATAAATTGTCAGAAGATAATAACGATACTGAAATAAAAAATAATCCATTTGGTATTGTCCCTATATCAATAGAAAAAGAGATGAGTAGGTCATACCTTGATTACGCTATGAGCGTAATCGTATCTCGTGCTATTCCTGATGTTAGAGATGGTTTAAAACCAGTTCATAGGCGAATTTTATATTCAATGCATCAGATGGGCTTAGAATCAAGTAAATCTTACCGTAAATCAGCACGTGTTGTTGGTGATGTTATAGGTCGATATCATCCACATGGTGATTCTGCTGTTTACGAAGCTATGGTTCGTATGGCTCAACCATTTTCCATGAGAGAAATGCTCGTAGATGGTCAAGGTAATTTTGGTTCAATAGATGGCGATAGACCTGCTGCTATGAGATATACCGAGTGTAAATTACAGAAGATTTCTTCTCATTTATTGCAAGACATTGATAAAAATTGTGTAACCTTCCAGGATAACTATGACGGCTCGGAGAGTGAGCCGGTCGTATTGCCTGCGAAATATCCTAATTTATTAGTAAATGGAGCCGGAGGCATCGCTGTTGGTATGGCTACAAATATTCCTCCACATAATCTTGGTGAAGTAATTGATGCAGCAAAAGCCCTGTTAAAGGATAGCAATTTATCGGATAATGACCTGGAAGAGTTGATTCCAGGACCTGATTTTCCAACTGGTGGCATTATTATTGGCAGATCGGGTATAAGAAGCGCTCAAGCAACAGGTAGAGGTTCCGTTGTTATGCGGGGCGTAGCTTCTGTTGAAGAGGTTAAAAATAATAAAAGCGCTATTGTGATTACTGAGATTCCTTATCAAGTCAATAAATCTAATTTAATTGAAAAAATTGCCGATTTAGTTCGTGACAAAAGAGTCGAAGGAATTTCCGATATTAGAGATGTTTCCGATAGGCATGGTATTAGAGTTGTTATAGAGTTAAAAAGAGATTCTGAAGCTGATGTTATTTTAAATCAGTTGTATAAATTTACACCTTTGCAATCATCTTTTGGTTGCAACATGGTAACACTAAACGGTGGAAAACCTGAACTTCTGTCGTTAAGAAAAATCCTAGTTGCTTTCTTAGAATTTAGAGTTGAAATAATAACAAAAAGAAGTTTATTTCTTTTGAACAAAGCAAGAGATAGAGCTCATGTTTTAGTTGGCCTTGCTATAGCGGTAGCAAATATTGATGAGGTTATAAAGGTTGTTAGATCCGCACCTGATCCCGCCAGCGCAAGGGCGTCTCTTATGGATAGAAAATGGTCTGCAAAAGGTGTTGAGGAATTAGTTTTATTAATAGCTGACCCAAGGCATAATGTAGATGAAGATGGTTTTTATGTGTTATCGAAAGAACAAACCCAAGCAATATTAGACTTAAGATTGCAAAGATTAACAGGCTTAGGAAGAAATGAAATTTCAGATGAGCTTAATACTATTGGTGCAGATATTCAAAAATATTTGGATATATTAGGTAGTCGTGGGATATTAGAAAATATTATAATTGATGAACTTGATGAAGTTAAGAAAAACCATGCTTCTCCTCGTTTAACAAAAATTTCTGATATAGAATTAGATGTAGAGGATGAAGATCTTATACAAAAAGAAGATGTAGTGATAACAGTTAGTCATAAGGGTTACATTAAAAGAGTTCCTCTCTCAACTTACAGGTCACAAAAAAGAGGCGGAAAAGGTCGTTCTGGGATGGCTACTAGAGATGAAGATTTTGTAACAAAAATTTTCGTTGAAAATACACATACACCAATTCTTTTCTTTTCTTCTACTGGCATGGTTTATAAGATGAAAGTGTGGAAACTTCCTGTTGGAACACCAATATCAAAAGGCAAGGCGATGATTAATATCTTGCCTCTAAAGCAAGATGAAAATATTACAACAATAATGCCTCTCCCAGAAGACGAATCATCATGGGAAAACCTATCTTTAATGTTCACCACATCTTCTGGAAATGTACGTAGAAATAAATTAAGTGATTTCGTTGACGTAAGGTCTAATGGAAAGATTGCAATGAAACTTGACTTAGGTGATTCAATAATTGCTGTTGAGACTTGCGAAAAAGATGACGATCTGATGATTACAACTCTTCTAGGACAATGTATAAGATTTAAGATTCAAGATGTAAGAGTATTTGTTGGCAGAGCTTCAACTGGAGTTAGAGGTATTCGACTTTCAAAAGATGATATTGTTATTAATTCTTCTATCATTAAAGGTTATGATGCAACACCTTCAGAGAGATTGTCATACTTAAAGATGAGTCGTGCTGTTCGCGGAGATGTTGATAATGAGAATGTTATAAATGTTACTCCTGATGAGGAAGGTAGCGTTTTATCAGAAATTACTGAAGAGAAATATGCTGCCATGGGAGCCTCTGAACAATTTATATTATCAGTTTCAGAAAAAGGTTATGGAAAAAGAACATCTTCATATGAATACAGAGTTTCCGGCAGAGGTGGTAAAGGCATTATTGCGATGACTGTGAATGAACGAAATGGAAACGTAGCAACTACATTCCCAGTAGATGAAGACAATCAGATAATTTTAGTAACTGATGGCGGGCAATTAATAAGATGCCCTATTAATGGTATTCGGATAGCATCACGTTCAACTCAGGGTGTAACAATATTTGACATAGATAATGATGAAAAAGTAGTTTCCGTTGAAAGAGTTGGAGATTTAGATGACGATTCAAACGAAGAGGATGAATAGTTATGGGCAAATCAGCGTTCTTTTCTGGTACATTTGATCCAATCACTTTTGGACATTTAGATATTATAAAAAATTCTATGAGCATATTTGATCATTTGATTATTGGAATTGGAGAGCATCACAATAAATCTTCTCTTATTAAAATTGATAATCGATTATTGCTAATAAAAGAATCATTAAATGAGTTTGATATTAATCTAGATAATATTGATATCATTATATTTAACGGGTTGTTAGTAGATGTATTAAAAAAACATAACTGCAATATTATAGTAAGAGGTGTTAGAGACTCATCTGATCTTAATTATGAGTTAAAAATGTCACATATGAACAATATGTTATCTAAAGATGTTAAGACAGTATTTATGCCGACAGGTAATAAATATAGCTATATATCCTCTACAATAGTTAAGCAAATATATAATTTAGGTGGAGATGTATCTAACTTTGTGCCCAAAAATGTTATTAACTTTTTAAATGAGACCTAGTAATGAATAATTTTCTATTATACAAAGTGAATTATACTAAATTATTTTTTAAATTTTTTTTAGTAACAGTATTTAGTTTAATAATAATTAGCAAAGCGAGTGCCATGAGTAATACAAAAGAAAAATTAGTAATTGAGTTAAAAGATGGGAATGTTGTAATTGATCTTAGAGAAGATCTTGCTCCCAAACATGTCGAGAGAATAAAGAAGCTAACAAACGAAGGTTTTTACGATAACATAATCTTTCACAGAGTTATTGATGGATTTATGGCTCAAACTGGTGATCCTACTGGCACCGGCATGGGTGGATCTGAATATCCTGATTTACCAGCGGAATTCACAAAAGAACCCTTTGAACGTGGTGCTATAGGAATGGCACGTTCGCAAAGCCCTAATAGCGCTAATAGTCAATTTTTTATTTGCTTTAAGGCTGCACGTTTTTTAGATAACCAATATACTGTATGGGGTAACGTTGTTGAGGGTATGGAGCACGTTGATAATATTGCAAAAGGCGAGCCTCCTGAGTACCCGGATAAAATCATTAAAATGTCTATAATTAGTTCAGATGATTGATAAAATTAAAATAAGTAATGTAAATTGAATATAGAAGATTTTAATTTTTTATTAGATGATAATTTAATTGCTTTGTATCCAGCTGAACCTAGAGATAATTCAAAGTTACTTTGCCTTAAATCAGGCGGAATATTAGTTGATTCCTACTTTTATAATTTACCAAATTTACTTGATGAAGGTGACACTCTAGTTATCAATGAAACTAAAGTAATACCAACATTTTTGGAAGGGTATCGTTATAGGGGTGAAAACAAAGCAAATATTAGTTTTAATCTAATAAAAAAAATAGATCCTTATAGTTGGGATGTATTGCTAAAACCTTTAAGGAAAATAAAGGTTAATGAGACTATTCAATTTAAAAAAATTACAGGATTTCCTGAGGTTTATGCAAAGGTTATAAGTGTTGATAGCGATAGTATAGTTAGAATACAATTTAATAATATTTCAACATCATTAGATGAGTGGATACAGTGTATTGGTAATGTTCCTCTGCCTCCATATATAAAATCAAAAAGACCTATAGGCGATAATGATGTTGATTCTTATCAAACAATATATGCAAAGAATAGTGGTTCAGTTGCAGCACCTACAGCTGGTTTGCATTTTACAGATAATGTAATGAGTAAGCTAATCACAAAGGGTGTTAATATTTGTAAATTAACGCTACACGTTGGTATTGGAACTTTTCTTCCCATTAAAACAGATAATATATTATCGCATAAAATGCATTCTGAATGGGGTTTATTGAGCTCTGATAATGTGGATATTTTAAATAACACAAAAAAAAATGGAAAAAAAATCATAGCAGTCGGAACAACTTCACTTAGGCTATTAGAAACAGCCTGTGATGACAGTGGTTTCTTTTCGCCCTACGAAGGTGAAACTAACATCTATATAACCCCCGGTTATCAATTCAAAGCAATTGATGTTTTAATTACAAATTTCCATCTTCCAAAATCCTCTTTGTTTGTTTTAGTTGCTTCGTTGTATGGTCTTAAGGATATTAAGCATGCTTATAATCATGCTATTAACAACTTTTACCGATTCTATTCCTATGGTGATGTCTGTTTTATAGAAAAGAATTACTAATATGCAATTTAAGATAGATAAAGTCGATAATAATGCACGTAAGGGGCAGATAACACTAGAGCATGGAGTTGTTAATACTCCAGCTTTCATGCCTGTGGGTACCGCTGGAACAGTAAAAGCTATGTCAACTGATACCGTAAAAAAAACTGGTTCAGAGGTTATTTTAGGAAATACTTATCATTTAATGCTACGACCAGGAATGTCCGTTATAGAAAAGGCTGGAGGATTGAATAGTTTTATGAATTGGGAAGGACCTATATTAACGGATTCAGGTGGTTTCCAAATTATGTCTTTATCAAAATTATGCAAAATATCTGATGATGGTGTAAGATTCCAATCCCATATCGATGGATCTGAATTTTTTCTAGATGCAAAATTATCAATGGAAATACAAAATTCTATTGGCTCTGATATACATATGATATTTGACCAATGCATTCAATATCCATCTACTAATGATGACGTTAAAGCTGCAATGGAGTTATCATTAAAATGGGCTGAGTTGTCGAAAAGATATTTTTTTAAAAAGAAAGGAAGAGGATTGTTCGGTATAGTTCAAGGTGGGGTTGATCCAAAATTGAGAGAGTTTTCAGCTAAAGAACTAGTAGATATTAATTTTAATGGTTATGCCGTTGGTGGTTTAGCTGTTGGAGAGGGACAAGAATTAATGCTTGCAACACTAGATTGTACGCTTCCTTTTTTACCAAAAGATAAACCGAGATATCTGATGGGTGTTGGAACCCCTCAAGATATAGTTGAATCTGTTGTAAGGGGAGTTGATATGTTCGATTGCGTTATGCCAACTAGAGCAGGGAGGCATGGTCAGGCATTTACCAAAAACGGAAGGATTAATATTAGAAATGCAAAATATGCCGAAGATAATAGACCTCTAGATGAAGAGAGTGATTGTGAAGCAAGCAATACATATTCTAGGTCTTATTTGCATCATTTGTTCAAATCAAAAGAAATCTTGGGATCAATGTTATTAAGTTGGTCTAATATTTCTTATTATCAACGTTTAATGCAAGACCTAAGACTTGCTATAAATGAGGGTAATTTGATTGAAACTGTTAACAATATGCATGATAATTGGATAAAAAAAAATAATATCTAGCAATATAGATTTTATATTATTATATATAGTATTTAGATGCATATACATTTATAAGTAACTTAAATATCTAAGAATTCTTAGGGCCCTTAGCTCAGTTGGTAGAGCAGTTGACTTTTAATCAATTTGTCGTAGGTTCGATTCCTACAGGGCCCACCATCTTAATAATTTAACTAGAACACTTTCATGCCCTTATTTTTATTTCTTTGACAAAGCTTTTGCTTAATGCAACGCTGTGAATGTTTGTAATTTGCATGTTTTGAATTAATTATAATTAAAGGGAGACTTTAAAATGAAATTTAAAATATTATCTGCATCGTTACTAGCAGGTGCTTTGTCACTTGGTACGGCTAATGCAACAGAATTTATGTCTATAGGTACTGGTGGGCCAACTGGTGTATATTTTCAAGTTGGTAACGCTGTTTGTCAAATGGTTCATAGAAATGCAGGAGAGGGTAGAAAAGATGGTAGGCAACATGGTTATAGATGTTCCGCCCCTTCAACTGCGGGATCAATTTATAATATAAAAAATATTGAATCTGGAGAACTACAATTTGGCGTTGCTCAATCAGATTGGCAATATCATGCAACAAATGGAACCTCTAAATTTGAGGGTGCTCAGGTACCTGATCTAAGGTCTGTTTTTTCTGTTCACCCTGAGCCATTTCAAATTCTTGTAGGTGGTAACACTGGGATCAAGACTTGGGAAGACTTAGAAGGGAAGACTGTTAACATAGGAAATCCCGGTTCTGGTCAACGTGGAACATTTGAAGTTTTATTAGATGCAAACGGTGTTGGGACTGACTATTTTGGCTCTGCTACAGAACTAACTTCGTCTGAACAATCATCTGCTCTATGTAATGGTGATATTGATGCCTATGGCTATACAGTTGGTGTGCCAAATGCTGGTGTATCCCAAGCTGCTGATGGCTGTGGCGCAACTATTATTAGTTTAAACAATGATGCTGTTGCGGGTTTAGTTAATGATAATCCTTTTTATGCATTTGCTACTATTCCTACAGGAACCTATTCTACGATTGAAAGTAATGTAACAACTTTTGGTGTTAAAGCATCGTTCGTTACATCTGCGAAAGTTGATGCTGATATGGTTTATGAAGTCGTTAGGGCTGTTTTTGAAAACTTTGATGCATTTAAATCACTTCATCCTGCTTTTGCAAATTTATCTCCGCTTCAAATGATGAGTGAAGGTAATTCTGCACCATTGCATGAAGGGGCTATTAAGTATTACAAAGAAAAAGGCTGGATGTAATTCGGTTTAATTAACGGGGTATTTTATATACCCCGTTAATGAATTTTTTAATTAATGCAATATTATAAAATTAGTTAATAATGAAAAAAACTTATTCTCTTGATGCGAGCCTAACAGTAGCAGAAGATCTTGTTTCACGAGAAACTTCTGATATTAATATTATCGGTTTTTGGAACAAGCCAATATCTATATTATTAATATCATGGTCTCTGTTCCAACTGTATATCTCCTCTAGTTTAGGTTCTACTATTTATTATTATGCTGGTTTTGGTTTAATAAATGATATATATGCCAGATCAATACACTTATTTTTTGGCGGTGTTCTATGCTTTCTAATTTTTCCATTCAATAAAAATAATCTAAAAGAAAGATCCGTACCTCTATATGATATAATCCTAGCTTTAATAATAGCAGCAGGATGTCTCTGGCAAGCATTTTTTTTTGCAGATATTATAGGTTTAAATGGGCAGACTCGAAGTTTCATAATATTTGGCTTAAATATTCATTTTGAATTTATTTTAGGCTGGATATCTATATTTGTTGTTTTAGAGGCAGCTAGAAGATCTGTGGGATTGCCTCTAGCGATAATAGGTTTTACTTTTGTAATTTATACACTCTTTAATCAATACTTACCTGAACCCTTTGGCTTATCTTCGGTAAGCTTTACTCGTTATGTAACTACCCAATGGTTTGGTCAAGAGGGTATATTTGGAATACCCTTAGGTGTTTCTACAAAGACAATTTTTCTATTTGTTTTGTTTGGCGCTCTTTTAAATAAAGGTGGAGCTGGGAAATGGTTTATAGACCTTGCATTTGCATCTGTTGGCCACATGCGTGGTGGGCCAGCTAAATCTGCTGTTCTAGCATCTGGTCTTACAGGTATGATATCGGGCTCTTCTATTGCTAATACCGTTACAACTGGAACTTTTACGATTCCAATAATGAAAAAAAATGGTTATCCTGCTGTTAAGGCAGGTGCTATTGAAGTTGCATCATCCGTAAATGGTCAATTAATGCCTCCAATAATGGGCGCTGCTGCATTTGTAATGGCTGAGGTTATAGGGATTCCTTATTTTGATATTATTAAACATGCTTTTATACCTGCCTTCATTTCATATATAGCTTTATTTTATATAGTTCATTTGGAGGCATTGAAGTTAGGATTAAAACCAGTGCCTATTTTAGAAAATGTTAAAGCTGTTCTTTCTAGAGGTTGGCAGTATTTAATACCAATTATTGTTCTTGTTTTAATGCTTACGGTTTTTAGGTTCTCAGCTGATAGGTCTGCTTTATATTGTATTATCACTCTGATAATTGTTTTTTTTGTTGAAGAATTGATTAAAAAATACAAAGAAAATAATATCTCAATAATAAGAAATTCATTGGCAAATACGACAAAGATAGTTGCGTCAGGATTAAAATATGGCGCACAAAATATGGTAACAGTATCAATTGCAGTTGCAGCAGCAGGTTTAGTTATGGGATCAATTGGTGCCTCTGGGTTATCAAATGCAATTCAAGAAGTGTTAACTGCAGTTGCAGGGGATGCAATTATTCCTATACTTTTTGCCACTGCTATTTTATCAATAATATTAGGTATGGGTTTACCAACTACTGCAAATTATCTAATTGTATCAACTCTAATGGTTGGAATAGTTTCTACATTGGGACGTCAAGCGGGTTACGATTTTCCAATTATAGCCATACATATGTTTTGTTTTTATTTTGGTTTGATGGCAGATGTTACTCCGCCCGTTGGATTAGCCTCGTATGCTGCTGCATCTATTAGCAGAGCTGATCCAATTAAGACGGGGGTACAGGCGTTTTTATATTCAGGCAGAACGGCTATATTGCCATTTGTTTTCATGTTTAATCCAGAATTATTACTAATAAATGTAAATTCATGGATTGAGGGAATTTTAATCTTTCTGATGAGCTTAATTGCCATTATTTCTTTTACAGCAGTTACTTTAAATTGGTTTAAAATAAAACTAAAATTCTACGAGTCTTTATTGCTTTTGATTGCATGTTGTATATTATTTAGACCTGGTTTTTTGCTAGATAATTTTTATCAAGACGAATTTGTAGGGATAAATATAAACGAAATGTCGAATGGTATAAATTCAAATAAAATAAGCATCAAAACTATTGATCTTCTTGACAACGAACAAACAATAATAATTAATTCTCCTAACGAGAATACCATGGAATTTAATTGGGATAATCTTGGTATTAAGGCGATGCCTTCGTTTTTATATCAAGATGCCATACAAGTAAGCATATCTAAATTTAATGGGATCGGTTATCAGTCGGGTTTACAAAATGGTATGAATATTTTGTCTGTAAGTACCCATTTGGATAGAATCTCTAAATATTGGTTCTATATACCTGGTCTGGTTATTTTTATTGGAGTGTATTATATGCAAACGGTTCGTTCAAGAATAACAAAAGGTATATCATGACAGATTTAATTCAAAGGCAGTTTGATCAAATTTTGCCAATTGCTGTTAGAGGAGATGGTCCATATATATACGATAAAGTTGGAAAAAGGTACCTTGATGCATGCGGCGGTGCAGCCGTATCTTGTTTAGGTCACAATAATATAATTGTAAAGAAATCTATATCAAATCAATTAGAATTATTGCCTTATGCTCATAGTGGTTTTTTTACAACTGAGCCCGCAGAAGAGTTAGCTTCAATGTTAAGCGCGTTAACGCCAAATCCATTGAATTGGGTTTATCTGGTTTCAGGCGGATCGGAAGCTGTTGAGTCTGGATTAAAAATTGCACGACAGTATCACTATGACAGGGGGCATAATAAAAAATCTCATATAATAGCTAGAAAACAATCTTATCATGGTAATACTTTAGGTGCATTAGCTGCAGGTGAGAATATTCCGAGAAAAAAACCATATGAACTAATATTATCTAACTCTGTTCATCATATATCTCCATGCCATTATTGGAGATGGGGAGAAGACGGTGAAACAGAGGATGATTATGGGCTTAGGGTAGCCAATGAACTTGAAGAAAAAATTATGGAATTAGGTGCTGATAACGTATCTACATTTATTGCAGAAACAATTGTTGGAGCGACTATGGGTGCGGTGCCCGCAGTAAATAATTACTTCAAAAGAATTAGGGCTATATGCAATAAGTACGATGTTATAATGATACTTGACGAAGTGATGTGTGGTATGGGCAGAGTAGGTCAGCTTTATGCTTTTGAATGTCATTCTATTGTTCCTGATATTGTTTGTATTGCAAAGGGTCTGGGTGCAGGTTATCAACCGATTGGCGCAATGATATGCAATGATAAGATTTACGATAATATAAATAATTTATCGGGTTATTTCCAACACAGTCATACATACTCTGCTCATCCGGTTGCTTGTGCAGCTGGAGTTGCGGTTTTAAAAGAAATTTCTAAGACGTCTACGTTAAATAACGTAAAGAGACTAGGTGAGGTATTGCGCAATAGATTAATTGAAGAATTTAAAGACTTCTCTAATATTGGTGACATTAGAGGTAGAGGGCTATTTATTGGATTAGAGATTGTAAGGAATAATATGACTAAAGAATCATTTGATCCAAAGCATAAAATATATGCAAAAATTAAGAAAAATGCTTTTGATTTAGGCTTGATGGTGTACCCTATGGGAGGCACTATAGATGGCATAAATGGAGATCATGTCTTATTAGCACCACCATATATTATAAATGACGATCATATAAATGAAATAGTTGAAAAGTTAAAATTATCAATTAAAAAAGCTCTTCTAGAGACAGCTTAATTAAAATTATAGTATACGTATTTATGTTAAATACTTATTGTTTTATTTATTTAATTAATTAATATAAAAGGATATTTAATTAAAGGAGTAACTTTTATGATGAATGGTATAAGTGGCGTAGGTCACGTAGGGATTGCTGTTACAAATATAGAAAAATCTTTAGAGTTTTATAGAGATGTTGTAGGACTGAAATTAACTGGTCTATGGGGCAAGCCTTACAGAAAGAATAGACAATGTTTCGTTAGAATTGACAATATGCATCATAATATTGTTTTTTTTGAAATAGATGAAACTGTTGATAGAGCAGGGCTTGATACAACAGATACCGCTAAAAGACAAAAGCCTGGTTTGCATCATATTGCCTTTGAGTTCCCAGAAAGAGAGGATTGGTTGTTAGCTCTTGAAAGCGTTAAGGCAAAAGGTATCCCATTTGTATCGGGACCTTATGTTCACGGACATGAGGCGGACTACTACGAGGCAGATGATAACGGAATGGGTTTTGTAGGTGGTAGCGGCAGTCACGCTTTCTATATATGTGACCCTGATGGAAATAGACTTGAATTCTATTGCTGGATGATGAAGGTTACTCAGAAATCTATTGCTGCGCCAAATCCAGATCTTTAATATTTTTTTATTATGAGATTATTGGTATTTATTTTTCTTATTATCAGCATCGATAATTCATACTCACATGGCACTATCAATATAACTAATGTAAAGAATGACATTGGTTATATTGATTTGTCAATTTATGATAATGAAGTTGCGTTTTATGGTAAATCTGACCCAATAGTAAGAATAAAGAAAATTGCAACAAAAGGACTAACTTCAATACCTCTTTCAAATTTACATGAAGGCAAAGTGTCTATTTTTGTTTTTCATGATCAAAATGAAGATTCTAAATTTAACCAAGGTTTTCTCTGGAAAAATCTTGAAGGATTTGCTTACAGTAATAATTATATACCAAAATCTAAACCTATTTATCTGGAAACCATTGTTGAATTGAAGCATAATGTTCCGTTGAAATTAAATTTAATATATTAGGATTAAAGATTAAATGTTAGGCGCACTATTAGCATTATTCTCATCGGCTTGTTTCGCCATGAATGTAACGGTGTTGAGAAGAGGTGTCTTAAAAGCATCAGTTCTTCAAGCAATCGCTATCACTGTTCCAATTGGAGTTCCTTTCTTCCTTATAATTTTATTGGTATTTGATTGTTATGATATTTTGCTTGATATAACTATGTCCTCTTGGATTTATTACGGTCTTGCAGGTATAACGCACTTTGTTGTCGGAAGATATTGTAATTACCAAGCCACGAAAGCATTGGGCGCTACACAGGCTGGGCCTGTTACACAATTAGGTTTGTTAATTTCCGTGTTTTCTGCTTTTTTCTTCTTACAAGAAACTGTGAACATTACTTTAATAATTGGCATTCTATTAATTTTGGCCGGTCCTTTAGTGATACTTATAGGAACATCTAATAAAGATTCAGTCGTTACAAAATCTGGTATTAAAATTAAGTATAAAGAAGGTTATCTATGGGGGTTAATGTGCGCTATTTGCTTTGGCCTAAGCCCCTTTCTTATAAAGCTCGGTCTTAATGATGGTGGCTTAAAAGAAAATATAGTTGGATGCTTTGTGTCTTATTTGAATGCAACAATACTTGTCTACATTGTATTGTTAATAAAAAAGGAGCCATTGCTTAATAATTACAAAATGAATAAAAACTCTTTTCGATTATTTCTGGTAACTGGTTTTTTGGTTTTTTTATCTCAACTTTTAAAATATATGGCCTTGGCATTGGCGCCGATTACAATAGTTGAACCTATTCAAAGAACAACAGTGATATTCAGAATATTATTTAGTTGGCTCATAAATCGAAAACATGAAATTATAAATTTGCAAACAATACTAGGAATATTTATATCCTTAATTGGTGTGTATGCAATAATACTAAATATATAAAAAGGTCTGTAATAAATTACAGACCTTTTTATAATATATGTACATTATTTAAATTGTTGATCAACTGTATTTTATTGATATTTTAAAGCCAAGCTATCACCGTTATCAGTGAAACGTCCTGTAAAGTATTCAACATCTTCAGCTGTAAATGGTATATACTCATTCGACACTTCTACTTTTGGTGGGCTTGTATACCAAATCCATAAAGATACTGTTGACATTATTCCTATGATTACAGACATTGCAATAATTTGAGCACCGTTATGTTCTCTGGCTTTTTTTCTGTAATCAGTCATATGTTTACCAATCTTTATTTGAAAAATGTTTATTTATTATTGTGAATAATAGTCAACATCCTCTGCTGTAAAACCAACTACTGAGTTATCCATTGGTTCTGCAGGTGGGGTTGTTTTCCATATATAAAACGCAGTACCACCGATAATCCCTATGATAATGCACATTAAAATAATTTGACTTGATTGTTTCATTTAATTTCTCCAATGAATTGGCTATTGTTATTATTATTATACATACCTTTGTATTGAAAATATAACAAGTAATCTTTTTATATAGCTTCTTATATTTTTATATTCTAGACAATTAACTTTTATTAATAACAGACCATAGTTTTTCGGTTGTTATTGGCATATTTATATTTGTATCATAACCATTTTTTTCAAGTGCATCTAGTATAGCATTCATTATTGTTGGCAACGCACCTGATATTCCAGCTTCACCACAACCCTTTAAACCTAGAGGATTAGTTTTAGCTGGCACAGGATGTGATTTAAATTTAAAATCAAGGGGTATATGTGAGGCTCTGGGCATAGTATAATCCATAAATGATCCTGACAATAGTTGCCCATAATCATCGTAGGTAGTGTTTTCCATCATTATCTGTCCTTGAGCTTGGATAACTCCACCAAGAACTTGGCCTTCAACAAGCATAGGATTAATTAAATTTCCAAAATCATTAACCGCAATATGTCTAACTAATTTAACAACTCCAGTATTTGGGTTAATTTCAATTTCAGATACATGGCATCCGTTTGGAAATGACTGTGGAGGTGTGTCTTCTGCTAACTCTCCGTCTAATGATTGGGGGAGGCCTTCCGGTATTTGATTGTTTTTAGATAATTTTTTTACTTCATTACTTAAATCTAAAATACTTATTTTATGATTTGTTCCTGGTATTTCAAAATCACCATCGTTAAATTCTACATTATCGCTTCCAGTATTATACAGATGTGCCATAATTTTTTTGCCATTCTCTATGACAATATTGCTAGCTTTTAACAATAAAGTACCGCCACCGATAGCTGTTCTAGATCCACCTGTTCCAGCACCAGCGGTTAATTCTCGGCTATCACCCTGTATTAATTTAAAATTTTCCATAGGAATACCAAGATTATCGGATACGATTTGAGCGAATGAGGTTAAATGACCTTGTCCATAATCTAAATTACCGCTTACCAATGTGACTTGGTTATTGTCGTCGAATCTTACTCGTCCCATTTCTTTTGCGCTTGGAGCTGTAACTTCTAAATAATAAGTCAACGCACGACCTCTTAGTAATCCGTTTTTCTTAGATTCAGTAGCTCTTTTATCATAGGTATCCCATTCAGATGTTTTAAGGGCATCATCAAGAACACTGTTGAAATCACCGCTGTCGTAGGTTAAACCTGATACGGCATTGTATGGGAACATTTCTTTTTTAATTAGGTTTATTCTTCTTAATTCAACTGGATCTACATTCATTTCTGTTGATGCCTTTTGAATCAAGCGTTCCATTATATATACACCTTCAGGTCTTCCTGCTCCACGGTACGCACCGATAGGAGTTGTGTTTGTAAAGGCTGCAACTGTATTGACATATAATTCTGGTAAGTTATACGCACCTGGAAAATTGTTTTTAATATTAGCTGATTGCGCCATTGGTCCCATTAAGCCTAAGAATGCTCCACAGTTTGCAACTACATTAATTTTTCCGGCAATCATTTCTTTTTTTTCATTAAAGGCTAGTGTCGCTGTTGCCCAAGAATCTCTACCATGGGTATCTGAAATAAAGGAATCCGTACGAGTGTCTTTCCATTTTATACTCTTTCCAGTTAATTTAGAGCCAATTAAAGCGGCTATATATTCTGGATAAGGGCTGGATTTCATACCAAAAGACCCACCAACGCTATGAGTCAGAACATGTAATTTTTCTTTTGGTATGTTTAATATAGGTCCCGCTAATATATTACTGAAGCCAAATAAACCTTGTGAAGGGGCATGAAGCTCGTATTCATCTTTTTCGGTGTCATACTTCGCAAAGCATGCTCTCGGTTCCATTGGAGCAACGATAAGCCTACTGTTTCTTAGGTCTAATGTTGTTCTATGGTAAGCATTTTCAATAATTTTATCGATTTTAGCTTCATCTCCATATTCCCAATCAACTGCAACATTATTTTTTGCTTCGGGATGGATTGTTGTATTATTTTCTTTTATAGCTTCACGTGGATCTGTCACCACATCTAATTCTTCTATATCTAAGATGATTTTTTCTGCAGCATTTTTTGCATTATTGATGGTATCTGCAATCACAAACGCAATTGGTTGTCCTACATAAGCAATTTTCTCTTTTGCAAGCGCCATCAGTGGTGGAACATTAATAGGTGTGCCATCTTTACTTTTTAATTTATCCGCTGTAACGCATGGAATTGGTCCAACATTTTCTTTCTCAAGGTCAGTATAGGTAAGTATCCTTATAACACCTTCAGAACTCTTCGCATCTTCAATGTCAATATTAAGAATCTTAGCATGTGCATATGGTGATCTAAACATAAAACTATTATAAAAATCTTCACTTTTATAATCATCTGTAAAAGTACTTTCACCTTTTAACAGAACGGGGTCCTCAAATCTCGATACAGATTGTCCTACCGCAAATTTAGTAAATGAGTATTCGTTCAAATCATCCATAATGTTTACCTTTATAAAAATTATTTATATTTATCTAATATCATGTCAGAGGCCTTCTCTGCAATCATTATCGTCGGTGCATTCGTGTTCCCTGATACTAATGTGGGCATTATTGAGGCATCAACAACTCTTAAGCCACGAATATTTTTTACTTTCAGTGTTTCGTCTACTACAGATAAATCATCTTGACCCATTTTACATGTACCAACAGGATGGTAACTGGTTCTAGACATTGTTTTTAAATATTCTAACAATGATTCATCCGTATTAATATCTTTACCTGGATATTTCTCTTCGACGACATACTTTGAAAAGTTTTTATCTTCACACACTAGACGAATTTTTTTAATAGCATCTAGGAGAGTTAGCCTATCACTTTCTTCCGATAGATAATTAGGAGCAATTTCTGGAGGGTCTAATGGGTTGGCAGACTTTATGTGAACATAACCACGACTTTGAGGTCTTAATAGAGTACATACTACTGTTACTCCTGGGTATTTATGCGGCGCTCCACCAATTGCAGTAGTTGAAAACATCAATACAAGGCTTTGTATATCTGGTGATGCAACTTTATCGTTTGTTTTAAAAAAACCCCCTACATAAGCAACTCCCATTGACAGCATACCTTTTCTATTTAAGATATAATCAATTCCAACACCAATTCTTCTGTGTAAATTATTATACACATCATTAACTGTAAAAGGTTTGTTTAGTTTGTAAATAACCGGTGCATTAATATGGTCTTGTAAATTTGATCCAACACCAGGTAAGTCTGCGATTATATTAATGCTATGCTTTTTTAACAAATCAGCAGGGCCAATTCCTGAAAGTTGCAATAGTTGTGGCGAGTTAAAAGCTCCAAGCGATAATATCACTTCTTTGTTAGCATAGACCTCACTCTTTGTTCCACGATTAATATATTCTACACCTATTGCTGTTTTTCCATCAAAGATAATCTTTGTTGCGTGTGCATTTGATATAATTGTTAAATTCGATCTTTGTTTTGCTTTTTTTAAATAAGCAACAGCTGCACTACATCGCCTACCTTTTTCTGTAGTCCATTGGTATGGGCCAAAGCCTTCTTGCTCTTCTCCGTTAAAATCATCGTTTCTCTTGTGCCCTTGAGATACAGCTGCGCTAAGAAATGCTTCGCTAAGAGGATGATTGTCTTTATGATCAGAAACATTAAGGTCTCCGGCAGTACCGTGATAATCGCTCTCACCTCTTTCTTGTTTTTCAGCTTTTTTAAAATAAGGTAAGATATCATCATAACTCCAACCTGTGTTACCCAATTGTCTCCAGTGGTTATAATCTTCCTTCTGCCCTCTAATATAGATCATCCCATTGATTGAGCTAGATCCACCGAGTACTTTGCCTCTCGGTGCAGCCATACTTCTTTTAACCCAACCATCATCTTCTTTTGTTTTGTACATCCAATTAACTTTAGGATTAGTGAATAGCTTTGCATATCCAATAGGGACATGTATCCATGGATTTGAGTCTCTTCCACCTGCCTCTAACAAACACACATTATATTTATTATTCTCAGTTAGTCTTGCTGCAAGCGTACATCCAGCGCTTCCTGCACCAACAATAATAAAATCAAAATTCTTTGACTTTTCCATTTCCCTCATTCCCATAGTTATAATTTTTTTATCTTCGGTATTGTCATATATTAAATTTAGATCTATCAATATACAACATATAAATGAAACCTATATTAATAGAAGGTAGTAAAAATGCCAATACAGAAACCAGCTTTATCAGAATATCCTATAAATACACTAATTAATGACAGATGGAGTCCGAGAGCATTTGATAGCAAAACTGTTGAGAATAGTAAGCTTATGAGTTTGTTGGAAGCCGCGAGGTGGGCTGCATCATGCAACAACTCACAACCATGGAGATTTATTATTTCGAAGAGTGAAGATAAAGATGCACACGATAAGGCGGTATCATGTTTCAACGAAAGAAATCAAAGGTGGGTAAAAAATGCACCTGTAATTGGTTTTGTTTGTGCATACAAACTAATGCCTAATGAAAATCCTAACAGAACATATTTTTATGATACAGGTATGGCAATGGCACAATTATCATTACAAGCTCTTGAGCATAATCTATATTTACATCAGGCAGGTGGTATTTTAATTGATAAAATTACTGCAGATTATTCTATTCCAGATAATGTTGATGTAGTATGTGGATTTGGTCTTGGTTACCAAGGTGAAGCTGAAAGTCTTCCTGATGAACTTGCTGAGAGAGAACTCGAAGCAAGAAAAAGAAATTTAATATCTGAATTCACTTTTTCTAATAAATTTGGTGAAATTTCGAAAATATTCAGTAACAAATAATTATAAGGGTGTGATATGAAATCAAACAGAAAAGAAATTGGTATAGCGGTTATTGGAGCTGGGGGCATAGGAAATCTAAGAGCCCATTCATGTCAGCAAATATCTCAAGTTGACTACATTGCTATGTGTGACATTGACAGTAAAAAATTAAATACTGTTGCTGATTCTGTAAAAGCTGATATTGCAACCAATGATTATAAAAAAGCTATTCTTGATGATAGAGTAGGTGCTGTAATTATATCAACAGATGAAGAAAACCATTATGAAGCTGCAATGCTAGCTGCAGAATTAGGTAAATCAGTTTTAATTGAAAAACCATTTGTTCTGGATCTTGATGAAGCTGATAGGATTTTAAATAAAGCTAAAGAAACTGGCGCTGAAATATTTGTTGGATACACGCAAAGGTTTCGTAGAAAATTTTTATTAGCAAAAGAGGCGGTCCGAAGAGGCCAATTAGGTGATATCGTATTTGCAATGGGTAAAATTTATGTAACCAGGGCCGTAGGTGAAGCGGTTGCAGCTAGATCTCCTAATACTACCCCTTCAATAAATACAGGCACATATTTAGTTGACCTAATGTTATGGTACATGGAAGGAAAAACTCCAGTCGAAGTTTATGCAAAATCTGGTAGCAATGTTTTTAAACCATATAATCGGGATGATTTTCAATGGATGTTGGTAACCTTTGATGATGGCTCTGTTGCTTCTTTGGGTACTAGTTGGTTGCAACCAAGGCATTGGCCAGCATACACGGCAACAATGGAAGTTGATCTTCAGGGTACAACAGGCTGTCTAAGCATAGATGATGCTCATAGAGATGTTATACTTGTTCCAAACGAACCAATTCCATGTCCATATACACCTCAACATGAAGTTGGTGTTGCTTTTTTAGGATCAGCAATGCCTGGTGACTTTATATTAGGTGAATTTTTTGGTCCAATGAAAGAAGAAACTGACGCATTTGTTCGTCATACCTTAGGTATCGGTGGCGTTGGGCTAACAACTGGCAAAGAAGCTAGACAGATATTAGCGTTAACAATGGCTGCTGATCGTTCTGCTAAAGAAGGCGTGCCGATAAAACTTTAAGGGTTAGATATAAATGACTTTAATAAATATAAATCCTGATGATTTGAGTAGGCCAGATAGATATAAATTAATATGTGGTTTAGTTATACCGCGTCCAATCGCTCTTGTTACGACCGTATCAGAAAACGGGGTAGTAAATGCTGCTCCTTTTTCCTTTTTTAATGCCTTTTCTGACCAACCTACAATTGTTGCTTTAGGAGTTAATTCTAGGCCAGATGGTGGCATGAAAGATACAGCTACAAATATTAACTACACAAAAGAATTTGTTGTTCATATGGTTACCAAGGATATTGCTGAGAAAATGAATGTATCTTGTGTAAACTTCCCTCCAGATATTAGTGAGATTGAAGAAGCAAACTTTACTCTTAAAAAGTCTTATGCAGTTAATACTCCGTCAATTAAAGAAAGTCTTGTAGCTTTGGAATGTAAATTACATTCAATTATTCCATTGGGTATTGATAGAAATATAACTCTTGGAGAAGTTATCAATATATCAACAACATCTGATGTAGTTGACGTTGATAAGAATTATATTAACATTGAAAAATATCAGCCTATTGCTAGATTATTTGGTAACATGTATGCAAGTATTTCTGATATATTCCAACTAAAGAGGTTAAATTATCAAGAATGGATGAATGATAAAGAATTAAGTAAACTTAAAAAAAATAATAACAAAGAGGAAGATTAATAATGGATTTTTCATTTACACAAGATCAAGATGAAATGAGATCACACATAAGAGACTTACTAGAAAAAGTATGCCCTCCAGAATACGTTGAAAAATGCGATAAAGATGGGGTGCCACCATACGAAGCTTATAAAGCTTTGTGTGACGCAGGTTGGATTGGTTTAATTATACCAGAAGAGTTTGGCGGTGCAGGAGGTAGTGCAACGGACCTTGCTATTCTACTTGAAGAAATAGGAAATAAATTCGAAGAGCTTGCTATGTGGGTATTTAGGACAATGACATGGGGTGCTTTTGCTATAATGGAACACGGAACTAGCGAGCAAAAAAATAAATTCCTTCCATTGATAGCAAAAGGCCAATTGTCTTTTGCGTTTGGTTTAACAGAACCTGAGTCAGGTTCTGACGCGGCTGCGTTAACAACTAAGGCAGATTTAGTTGATGGTAAATACATCATCAATGGTCAAAAAGTTTTTTCATCAGGAATGGACATAAGTGACTACTGTTTGGTTGTTTTAAGAACATCTAAGGAGGATATAAAACAAAAAGGAATAACTACTCTTATGGTTGATACTAAATCAAAAGGGATAGAGATTCATAAAATAGAAACACTTGGTCACAGGTCAATTGGAACAACTCAAGTCTTTTATAATGACGTTGAAGTATCAGAAGATTCGATCATTGGTGGCATTGGAAATGGTTGGAAAGTGTGCGATTCATGTCTATGGTACGAGAGATTGTGTCTGTCGGCCGCAAGAACTGGTGCAGCAACAGCATGTTTTGATCTGGCTGTAGATTATGCAAAAAACCGTGAGCAATTTGGTAGACCTATAGGTAAATTTCAAGGAATTTCTCATAAAATAGCTGATATGAAAGTTATGCTAGAATTATCACGTATGTTATTTTATAAGTTCGCATGGTCAATAGATCAAGGAACTGCAAGTAGGCATGAGGCTGCGATATTAAAACTATATTCCAGTGAATCTTATAAAAGCATTGCTGATATGTCTCTTCAAGTTTTTGGTGGTTATGGTTATTGCATGGAATATCCAGTCCAAAGATATTATCGTGACGCAAGATTATCTGTAATAGGTGCTGGTACATCGGAAATTCAGAGAAATATAATAGCAAAAAGTTTAGGATTATAGGTATTATGAGTTATCCATTAGATGGCGTAAGAATATTAGAACTAGGACAGATAATAGCAGGTACATATGGATCTCAGGTTCTATCTGATTTGGGGGCTGAAGTTATTAAAATTGAAACTCCAATTGGTGACTTAGGAAGAATACCCTCTGTTGCACCAATAAATGGTTTAAGTGGTCTTTTTTTAACATTAAACAGAAATAAAAAAAGCATATCTATTGACCTTAAGACTGAAGAAGGTCTGAATATATTTTATAGCCTTGTTAAAACATCCGATGTTGTTGTAGATAATTTTAGACCTGGTGTTTTAAAAAGACTTAAAATTGATTACCCTGTTTTAAAAAAGCTTAATAACAAGATAATACAATGTTCGATTACAGGTTATGGTGAAGAGGGTGAATATGCAAACTTGCCGGCTTTAGATATTATAATACAATCAATATCTGGTTATATGGCTATTACCGGAGAACCTGGAAGGCCACCAGTAAGAACTGGTATCCCATTGGCTGATTTATCAGGTGGAATTTTCTCGTGTAAGGGAATATTGGCTGCTCTATACAAAAGAGAAAAAACTGGCGAAGGCTCGTCTATAAGCTTATCTATGTTTGATGGTATGTTAAGTTTATTAAATTATCTTGGTACAGTTTGGTTAACTAAAGGTGAATTGCCAGAAAAACCAGGTTCCGCACATATGTACTCAGTTCCATGGCAAGCTTTTCAGTGTACAGATGGTTACGTCGTTGTCGCGACGCGTCAAGAGGTGTTCTGGGAGCGTTTGTGTACCGCATTGGATGCAGAATATCTAACAAAAGATGATAGATTTAAAGATAATCCGCTTAGGGTCGAGAATCGTGACACTCTTGTCCCGATACTTGAAGAACTATTTGCAAAGAAATCTGTTGAAGATTGGATAAAAATACTCAGAGATAACGAGGTGCCATCTGCCCCTGTAAATAATTTAGATTCAGCTTTTTCTGAACCACCTGTTGCGGAGAGAGAGATGATTGTCGAATACGATCATCCTGAAGCAGGTAAAGTAAGGCTGCCAGGAAATCCAATTAAATTTGCTGATATGGGTCCTTCAATATCAACACCAGCTCCCATGCTAGGAGAGCATACTGATGAGATTCTAAGTTCAATTTTGAAATTGAATAACGATGAAATTAAAAAATTAAAAGATAATAATATAATAAAATAAAGGAAGCATACTATGAGAGGTTTATATTGGGAAGAATGGGAAATAGGAAATGAATATATTTCGCCAAGTAGAACGGTTACCGAAACTGATATCATCAATTTTGCTGGAGTTTCTGGTGATTATAATCCGCTTCACATGGATGAAGAATATTGTAAAAAAACACAATTTGGAACGAGAATTGCACATGGTCCTCTAGTTTACTCTATTGCTGCAGGGCTTTTATTTCAACTTCATCTATATGACGATACATTGATAGCCTTTTTGGGTTTCGATAGTTTGAAATTTACAAAACATGTTGTAGCTGGTGACACAATAACAGCAAAAATCAATGTTATTGAAAAGAGAGAAACTTCAAGGCCTGACAGAGGTGTTATGAAAAGAAGTTTAAAAGTTTTTAATCAAAGAGATGAAATGGTACAAGACGCTGTGCAAGCATTTTTATTAAAAAGAAAATAATAGGGAGTATCTAATATGAATGATCTTGAGTATCCTGTTTCTGAATTAATTAATGATAAAAATATGGAAATTATTTGGGATCATCCGATAGAAATGCCAGATGGAGTGACACTACGTTGCGATATCTTCAAGCCTATTGAAGGAGAATCTTTTCCTATTATCATCACGTATGGGCCTTATGGTAAATGGTTACATTTCTCTCAATTATATAGTGAACAATGGGAAAGAATGTGCAATGATCATCCTGATGTACCTGATGGTTCGACTAATTTTTATCAAAACTGGGAACTTGTTGATCCTGAAAAATGGGTTCCTGATGGATATGCGATCATAAGAGTTGATTCTAGAGGCGCCGGAAGATCTGAAGGTGTAATGGATCTATGGTCAAAGACAGAAGCTGAAGATTTTTCTTTTTGTATAGACTGGGCGGCATCACTAGATTTTTCAAACGGTAAGGTTGGTATTAATGGAATATCCTACTACGCTATGAATCAATGGCAAGTCGCTTCACTGCAACCCAAGCATTTAACAGCAATGTGTATATGGGAAGGCGCCTCTGATTATTACCGTGAACTTGGATACCATGGAGGAATTTATTGTTCTTTTCCAGAAGCTTGGTTTAAAAAGCAAATTTTAACAGTTCAGCATGGCAAAGGGGAAAATGGAATAAAGGGTTCCATATCAAATAATTGGGTGTCTGGCCCAGAAACACTATCAGAGGATGAACTTGAAGCAAATAGAATTGATTTTCCTAAAAGAGCTTTGGAATCTAAATTGGCAACAGATGAATTCTGGGCTTCTAAAATGCCCGATTGGGATAAAATCACCGTTCCACTGTTATCGTCATCTAACTGGGGTGGGCAAGGTCTGCATAGTCGTGGTAACTTCGATGGTTTTCAAAAAGTAGCATCAAAAGAAAAATGGCTTGAAGTTCACGGTATTGAGCATTGGACAGAATTCTACACAGATTATGGTGTAAAAATACAGAAAAAATTCTTCGATTATTATCTAAAAGGCATAGATAACGGTTGGAAAGATCAGCCAAAGGTAAGTTTATTAGTAAGGCACCCAAATGAAGTTTTTAAAGAGCGCTTCCACTCAGAATGGCCTTTAGAAAATACAGAATGGAAAAATCTATATCTTAATAACAATTATTGCACTCTCGATAGTGCTCTTCCTGAAATTGACACAACAAATTCTTACGAAGGATTTTCAAACGGCATTACGTTTATGACAAATCCTCTAAACGATCAGCAAGAAATTACAGGACCTTTATCTTGTAAGTTATTTGTATCTTCATCAACGAAAGATGCGGATATATTTCTAGTTTTAAGAGTTTTTGATGAGGAAATGAAAGAGGTTACATTTCAGGGTGCTATTGATCCTCATACACCAGTATCACAAGGCTGGTTGAGAGCATCACATAGAAAATTGGATTCAGTTAAGAGTAAGCCTTATCAACCTTACCATACGCATGATGAAATTATGTACTTAACTCCAGAGACTATCTATGAGCTTGATATTGAGATATGGGCAACTTCAATTGTTGTTCCTAAAAATCATCGTATTGCACTGTCTGTGAGAGGAAAGGATTACGAGTGGCCTGGAGGTAGCGTCAAAGGTCTTGGAAATTTAGATGATATATTTACTGGAGTAGGTCCATTTAAACATGGCGATAAAACTGATAGACCTGCAGATATTTATAATGGCAACATTACTGTCTATACAGGAAAGAAATACCCGTCATCAATAATGTTACCCATTATTCCAGAATAGATTATTTTTTTGACTGTTTTCCAATTTCTGTTTCTGGTTCCCAGATTTTTTCGTGAGAATTATGTTTCTCTTCGTTCCAAATATGTTCGGTACCTTCACCATAGAATACTACGAATGCTTCTGCTCCATCCGGATATTCGTAAGGTCCATGCAGCGCGTCCCAACCAAATATATAATCACCGGGCCTTAAATCTTTGCCAGCAACACACATTCTACCTTTTAATACCAAAATAGAGTGCCAGCTTTTGTGCATATGCTCTGGTTCTACATACCCAGGCGGAAATTTTACTTTCATGTCAATCCTACCCATTTTTTTATCATGAGCAAAGATCTTTGCTTTAACGCCTTTTGGTAGAGTTAGTAATTCGTTAGCAATACCTTCTTCCCATTCAATATCAGAATCATGAATTGCTAAAAAACCATGATCATATCCGTCATTAAAATTATTAGTCATTGTAACCTCGAATAGTTGTTTTTTTTCAGTATGTTAATAAATAATATTAAGACAATATATCAGCAAAGATTATTATAATATTCTTTGCTGATATTGTTTTTTTCTTATTTAAAGTCTTCTTCTGTCATATGCATTAATCTTAGTGCATTGCCGCCACAGATTAAGTCTCTGTTATCAGAGCTTAAGCCGGGGACTTGATAAACATGTTCAACTGGATCGTATTCACCCATATCGAAAGGATAATCAGTTCCGATAAGAACATGATCAGGTCCAAATTTATTAATCAAGAATTGCAATTGATCAACTGTAAACACTAATGAATCTGGGTAGAATTTTGCTAAATAATGACTTGGTGGCATTGAAATATTTTCTCTGCAATCAGGTCGTGATCCATAAGCATGATCCATTCTACCAGCATAAGCTGCGGCAAATGCTCCACCATGTGATAATACAAATTTAAGATTTGGGAATCTTTCTAACACACCACCAAAAATTAAGTAATGAACGGCAACAGATGTATCTAAAGGATTGCCTATAACATTAGTTAGATAATGCGCTGATAGTCGTTCGCTTGCAAAGGAAGTAGGATGAATGAATATTGGTATATCATAATGTTCACATCGTGCCCAAAATGGATCTAATCTTCTTACATCTAATTCTTCTGCACCCATTTTAGCAGCTATTTCTATGCCTTTAAAATTCAGAGTATTCATTAAACGGTCAAGCTCTTTGATAGCATTGTCTGTGTCTTGCAATGGAACCGTACCTAATCCAACTAGTCTTTTAGGGTGTTCTGCTATTTTTTTAGCTATACCATTATTAACAATCTCAGCAACTTCTGCACCTAATGTAGGTTCAACAGGTGGATACAACTGCGGTGGCCAAGGTGATACAGCCATCACATCAACTAGCATCTTATCCATTTCAGCAATTCTTTCGTCTAGTCCAAAAAGACAACCATTTCTTTCATCTGTTTGTTTTGCATTTAATTTTCTTGTTTTTTCTGGTGCATATTTATGACCAGCATGTCCGTCTGGTGGTAAATGTTTACTAACTAGGTCTGCAGCTTCTTGCACACCCATATGACCGTGAATATCAACAGTCAGTGCTGAAGAACGTTCAAATTCTCCTAAATGTTCTCTTGCTGTTGACGATACATAAGGTTGTAGTGGCATCTTTAATGGTGGCATTTGGATTCTCCCTTTAGTTTGATTTAAATTATTTAGCTAATGTATTTTTAACTTCAGTAATATATAATAAAAAATGTAAAAAATATGTTATAAGTTATAATACTAAAATTATAAATTTCATA